>NZ_CP059399.1:0-1389985 GCF_013744875.1 Nocardia huaxiensis | reverse complement strand
CGGAGGTGCGGTCCACCAGCTGATCGGGGACGGCGACGGTGCCCGGCCCCCAGTCGGCGCGCAGGCTGCCCACGGCACACGGCCCGAAGATCCGGCGCACCCCCAGCGAGCGCAGCGCCCACATGTTCGCGCGATAGGGCACGGTGTGCGGCGAGTACTCGTGCTTGCGGCCGTGGCGGGGCAGGAAGGCCACCGAGCGGCCCTCCACCTCACCGATGGTGATGGGCGCACTGGGCGCGCCATAGGGTGTCTCGACCTCGACGGTGGTCGCGTCGTCGCCGAAGAAGTCGTAGAACCCACTGCCGCCGATAATGGCCAGCGTGGCCCGAGGATCCGAACTCATGCCCCGATTCTTGCGCATCCGTGCATGTGACCCAGCCCCGGGACCAACCAACTCTCGGGAGCTCTCAGGGGTTTCACCCCTGAAACCCCACTGAGCGAAAGGGTAGGTCGCGGCCCGCTCGCGGCGCACCAGGCTCCCCGCTGGAGGCAGACCGGGTAGCAGCCCAGTTCTCTCGCGCCTGGGGGTTCGGGGGCGAAGCCCCTGAGGGTCCCGAGAGTTGGCACCGTCACGCTGGTGGCATCGCAGCCGCGCTCCATGTACCCTCGGGGGGTATCAACGGTTGAGGGCCGGAGGGCCGGGAGCGAGGACGGTCGTGAGCGACGAGCAGACCACCACCGATGAGCAGAGCTGCCACGATCACAGCGCGCACGGCTACATCACCGCCAAGGACGACTATCTCAAGCGGCTGCGGCGGATCGAAGGCCAGGCGCGGGGGCTACAGCGCATGGTCGAGGAGGAGAAGTACTGCATCGACATCCTGACGCAGGTGTCGGCGATGACGAAGGCGCTGCAGGCGGTCGCCATGGGGCTGCTGGAGGATCACATCAGCCACTGCGTGGTGGACGCGGCCGTGGCGGGTGGCCCGGAGGCCGAGGCGAAGATCAAGGAGGCCACCGACGCCATCGCGCGCCTGGTGCGTTCCTGAGTTGTTTCCCGTTGGCAGCCGCTCACGGCGGGTCGTGAGTGGTTGCGGCGGTTGCTGTTTCAGCTGACGGCGCTGAGTGGTCCGCGCCGGGCGCGCCGGCCCCGGCCGGCGTCGGGGTTGGAGCTGTAGCAGGCGGCGGCGGCCAGGTCGAGGTCGGCGTAGAGGATGCCCTCGGCGCCTTCCGCGAGCGGGGTGACGATCTCGGAGCCGTCGGCGGCGAAGATGCGGGCGCGACCGGTGCTGTGCACGGGCCGCGCCCCAGGTCTGTCACCCCAGGCCGCCGGACTCAGCACCGAGCAGGGTGCGAGCACGAAGGCCTCGGTCTCCATGGCGTACATGCGGCTGGCGGTGGCGCTGGATTCGGGCCCGGCCGGCGCGTCGCCGTCCGGGTTTCCAGGCCAGGCCGCCACGTGTATCTGTTCCTCGTCGGCGCGCAGCGCCCGGGTGAGCAGCGGCCGCTGGTTCTCCTGCCCGGACAGCGCACCCAGCTTGCCGAGCGAACTCTGGTGCACGGTGGGCAGATTCGGGGTTCCGGAGGCGAATATCTTGCGTTCCACCGGGTTCAGCCCGGCCTTGCGGCGCACCGAGACCAGCTGCCCCCATTCATCGATTACGGCCTGCGCCATATAGATTCGGCGATCCTGTAGCTCACCGAACCCGAGTACCACGGTGATTCCGTACCGGTGCGCGGCGGCGGTGATCGCACGCATTTCCGCCCCGTCCCGTGTCATCGAATTCTCGCGACACCGAGCCGAATATTCGACGTTCCATTGATTGGATTCTACCCAGCGCCACCAGGGATACCCGGGTAGAAACGTCTCGGGGAATGCGACCAGACGAGCACCCGACGCAGCCGCCGTACCGATCAGTTCGACAGCCTGTTCCACTCCGTCGGCCAGCCGCAACCATTTCGGTTCCGCTTGGACGGCGGCGACGCGCACGGTTTTCCTCATCCGACATTCCTCATGGAACGTGATGCTTGCGAATCTCTTCGGATGAGTCAGTGCCCATACGTGCCGATTTGCCGACTTATCATGCCAACGCGCGGAATGCGCCTGGCGTGGTGCCCATTTCGAGCCGGAATGCCCGGTAGAAACTACGCTCCGTCAGGAACCCGGAGGCCTTCGCCACGACGGAGAGCGGCAACTGTGGCGCGTTACGCAACAGGTCGCAGGCGCGTTCGATCCGCATGCGCCGCAGCACCGTTCCCGGTCCGCCCTCGAGTTCGCCGAATACGCGGTAAAGCGTACGCCGCGACATTCGGCAGCCCTGGGCGATTCGATCCACCCCGAGTTCCGGGTCGGCGCAGTGGCTGCGCATGAACGCCAGCACCCGTTGCCTGTTCAGCGCGTCGGCGGACTGGTCGCGCGGGACGCCGCCGGAGGCCGCGATCACCGCGGAGGCCAGCAGGTCCATGCCCGGTTCGGCGAGCAGCGCCGCCCCGCTCGGGTCGGTGTTCTGCAGCCGGGCGACGCCGCGGAAGAATTGCGCCACGATTCCGGGGGCCGTGTCACCCGAAAAAGCAGTCGCTGTAGGAATATCCGGGCGCGCCACCCCGTAGCGTTCACGCAACCGGCTCAGCGGCACCTGCAGGACGACCTGTTCCCACTCGTTCTCGATTTCCCAGTGGTAGGGCCGGGAAGTGTCGTAGAACACCAGCGATCCCGGCGTGACGTCGGCGACGCGGCCGTCCTGATGCAGCCGGCCGCTGCCGGAAATGGGAATGCTGGTGAGCAGGTACTCGTCCTCGGTGCGGGCGATGAGCCGATCGGTGCGCTGGATCGTCTGCGGTGTGGATCCGATCACCGTCAGATCGAGGTCACCGTATCGGGCCTGTTCGATATGACCACGAAAAAGACCGCTTGGTTTTGGCGAAACGGCAAGCGGCACATACGAATCGCTCACCTGCGCTTCCCAACGCTCGAAAGCTTCCGACTCGGGCGTTTCCGGCCCGGACCGCACCTCGATCCGATCGACGGACTCTGACCGTTCCACTCCGCTTCCCTCAACGAACGGCCACTGCCCGGCCGAATATGGGCGAGTTTGTCAGAAACCGGGCCGCACGGCCAATGCGGAGGATCCCTCACGCCGCCGACTCGGCACTGGAATCCAATTCGATATCCGCATAAATCAGCCCCTCCTCGTGGCCGCCCAGCGGCGCGGCCAGTTCCCGGCCGCCGGGGCCGAAAATCCTTGCGTGCCCGCCCGGTCCGCGCACCAGCTGTTTCACCGGTTCCGGCCCGCGCCGGCTCTCACTGCCCGCCACATCCATCACCGAGCAGGCCGCCACCACGTGCAGCTGCCCCACCACCGCGTACCAGAGCGTGGCCGCATTGTTCACCCGCACACCCCATTCCACATCGCGGGCGACGATGAAACCGGGCCAGGAGACGATATGCACCTGTGCCCCACTGCGTTCCAGTTCGCGGCGTGGCGGCAGATGCAGTTGCTCGGAGCCGCCCTGCACGCCGATGCGGCCGAGGCCGGTACGGAACACGTGCGGCTCACCGGGCTCGCCCGGGCAGAAGATCTTCCGTTCCAGTTGCGTCAGTTCGGGTTTGCGCCGCACACCCAGCAGCACGCCGCGATCGTCGATCAGGCATTGCGACAGGTACAGCGAACTGCCGCACCGCTCACTGAATCCCAGCAGCACGTGGATGCGCTGCCGCCGCGCCGCGTCCGCGATGCGGCGGAATTCGGTGCGCCCCACCGTCATCGAGTTCGTCCGGTAGCGGGCGAAGAAACCCGGACCCCAGCTCACCTCGTCCAGCCACAGCCACCACGGATAGCCGGGCAGGAAGGTCTCCGGAAAGGCCACCAGTTGCGCCCCGCCCGCGGCGGCCGTCTCGATCAGGTCGATGGTCTGCTGGACACCGGCGCGCAGATCCAGCCACCGCGGTTCGGCCTGGACGGCTGCCACTCGAATATTCGTCGGCACCTCGACTCCTTCACGCGCGATCGCACCACTTCGGTGCAATCACCCTTCGCCGAAGCGGAGCGGCTCACAGCGACCTACCGTGCCGAGCTACGGACCCGGAGTGCCTGGTCGCCGGGGGCCGATCGGTGTCCGAAACGACCGATAGCCGACGCCTGGAACGACCGGTGGTCAGTGCCCGCGGAACTGCCCGGGCGTGAAGCCCGTCTCCTCACGAAATGCCCGGTAGAAGTGCCGGTCGGTGGCGAATCCGGACGCCGCGGCAATGGCCGCGAGCGGGCGGGCGGGGTCGGCACGCAAGAGTTTGCGAGCCACCTCGACCCGCATGCGGCGCAGCAGCCCGCCCGGCCCGCCGTGGCCCTCACAGGCGCGATAGAGCGTGCGCCGGGAGATCAGACAGGCGTGCGCGATGTCCTCGATGGTGAGATTGGGGTCGGTGCAGTGCGCCCGCATGAACGCGAACACCTGCTGCCGGGTGTAAAGCGAATCCGATGGCGCCGGTGAGCTTTTCCCGGTCGCCAGCAGCAGCGCCGACGCCAGCATGCTCGCGCCCTCCGACCCGAGCACGGTGGCGGCGCGATCGGCCTCGCCCGGCGACAATTCGGACAATCCCTTGAAGAACCCGGCGACCACGCCCAGCGCGCCGTCGATGGGAATGGCGGTGGCGGTGGGCAATTCGTTGCGGTTCAGCCCGGAATGCTCGAGCACCAGCCGCAGCGGCGCGCGGACGATGGCCGAGACCGAATTCTCGGTGGTGCGGCTCTCCAGCGGCAATCCGCTGTCGAAGAAGGCGATGGAACCGCAGCGGGTGGTGGCCGTCTGCCCCTGCTCGGTCCAATTGGTGCCGTCCAGCACCATGTTCACGAGCAGGAACTCATCGCTGGATTGCTCGACCATGCGTTTGGTGCGCACCACGCGCTGCGAACTGGCCCGCATGCGCGAGACGCTGAAGCGGTCGAACTGCGTGACGCTGACCTTGCCGTGCCAGTGGCCGCTGCACAGCGGTTCTATCCGCGCGGGCACCACCGCGTCGGCGACCGCGGCCTCCCACTGTTCGAAGGCCTGCCGGGCCGAGAGGTTCGATGACGAGCAGACCTCCACCTCGGCCATAGCCGGATGATCCACACCGGTATCTTCCCACCACGACGCCGTGCAGCAAACAGTTTTCGCTCGTGTTGCGGCTTCGCCCGCAGCGAAGGGGGATCCGGACCGGGTGGGCGCATGCCCGGTCGTCGGCGGCTCAGGGCAACGACCGGGCGTACCCCAGTATTCACACCCATAACCCGGCTGTGACTGCCCACCGGTGCCAGATACCTGACTATTCGAGTCAGGCGTATCTGACCCGGAATTCACCCGGTGTCATGCCGGTTTCCCGTTTGAACGCACGATAGAACTGACGCTCGGAGACGAAGCCGGACGCGCGCGCGATGGACAGCAGCGGCCGCACCCGATCCGTGCGGATCAAGGCCACCGCATGCTCGATTCGCATGCGCCGCAACATCGAAGCCACCCCGTCCTCGCCCTGCTCGAACAGGCGGTAGAGGGTTCGCCGGGATACCGCGCACGCGCTCGCCACCCGTTCCACGGTGAGGCCGGGATCGGTGTAGTTGCGCTCGATGAAGCTGAGCGCCCGCTGCTTGGTCAGCGCCTGCCCGGCCTCGTCGTCGGGGATCTCCCCGGCCGCCAGCTGCACCACCGAGGCGAGCAGACCGGTGCCGTGCCGGGCCAGCACGGCCGCCTGCGCGGGATCGGTGTGCTGCAAACGCGCCAGCCCGCAGAAGAATTGGCCGACGACACCGGCCGCGCCGACCGGCGGCAGCCGCACCGCCGTGGGCAGCCGATCGGGCGGAATCCCGGCCGCGCACACCACCTGCGCGAGCGGCACCTGCACCGCCACCACACCCCAGGACTGCTCGAAATGCGCGGTGAACGGCCGTGAGCTCACGTACAGCATCATGCCGCCGTCGGCCATTTCCCCTACGCGCCCATCCTGCGACAGCCAGCCGCGCCCGTGTGTGGTCACACTGGCGAACAGATACGGTTCGTCCGGTTCGTGAATCATTCTGGGCGCCCGGATGAGTCGCTGCCCCGTCGCGGACACCGTGGACACGTCCAGATCCGCGTAGCGCGATTGCACGATCCGCGCCCGGAACTCCCCCGACCGCACCGGCGTGACGGTCAGGGGCACATAGGCCTGCGCCACCGCCGCCTCCCACCGCTCGAAGGCTTCCTCTTCGGAAACATCCGGCGTGGACCGTACCTCCACCACCGCGGGCTCGGAGCCGCCGCTCATGGGCCGATTGTCGCACCCGGCGCACCCGCGAACCCCTGAAATCCCTTCACATCTTCCAACTTTCGGCAGGTCCGCCAGGAAGAGATCGACTTCGAGCGGCCCACGCCGAACCCACGTACCGAGCCTTGCGTGACGGATGTCCACAGCGGATCCGCGAATCACTTCTGGCCGAGAACCGAACAATCACCCGTCCCAGACAACTAGGCTGGCAGGTATCGGAGAAGCCCTGGGGGAACAATGAAGATCCACCACCTCAACTGCGGCACCATGGTGCGCGGGTTGGTCAATCACTGCCTGCTGCTGGAGACCGAGAGCGGATTGATCCTCGTGGACACCGGTTTCGGGCTGAACTGCGTGCGGCGGCCCGGCGAAGTCCTCGGTCCCACGTACCGGCTGCTCGGGCTCGCACTGGACGAGAACGAAACCGCGATCCGGCAGGTGGCGGCGCTCGGATACGCGCCCGAGGACGTGCGGCACATCATCGTCACCCACCTCGACTACGACCATGTCGGCGGGCTGGCCGACTTCCCCTGGGCCACAGTGCACATCCACGGACCCGAGTACCGGGCGCTCTTGAAACCCGGCCTGGTGGAGCGCTTCGCCTATCGCAAACCGCAACTCGCGCACGGCCCGAAGTGGGAGGTCAACGAGTGGACCGGCGGTGAACGCTGGTTCGGCTTCCGCGCCGTGCGCGAACTGTCCGGCCTGCCGGAGGAAATCCTCGCGATCCCGCTCTACGGCCACCGCCGCGGCCACATCGGCGTCGCCGTCGACACCGGCTCAGGCTGGCTGCTGCACGCGGGCGACACCATCGTCTTCCGCGCCGAATACGATGCGACACAACCCGGTTCGAAGATCGGCGGCTACAGCCACGGCATCACCGGCGTCGGCCCCCTCGACTGGCTGGCCAACCTGCGCCGCCTGCGCACCCTGCACCGCGAGCACGCCGACGAGGTCACCATCATCTCCTCCCACGATCCCGCGGCGTTCGCCGAATTCGCGCACCCGTGACCGGCCTATTCCGGCTGTGCCGGCCGAGCGCGGAAAGCTGCTGGGGTGGTTCCCATTTCATGTCGGAACGCGCGGTAGAAGTGACTTTCGGAGCTGAAACCCGACGCGGTCGCGACAACTGCGATGGGGAGGGCGGACTCCGCGAGCAGCCCGGCGGCGCGTTCGATGCGCAAGCGGCGCAACAGCGTGCCCGGACCGTCGGCCATTTCGTCGAAGACACGGTAGAGCGAACGCCGGGACATCATGCAGCCCTCGGCGATTCGATCCACGGTGAGACCCGGATCGGCGCAATGCGCGCGAATGAACTCGTGCACCCGCTCCCGGGCGAAGGCGAGCGCGGAACGCTCCGTGAGGATTTCACCCGCGCTCAGGCGCACGGCGGTCGTCAGCAGATCCAGCGCCGAATTCGCCAGTAGCGCAGCCTCGTCCGGCTTGTGGCGCTGCAGATCGGCCAGATTGGTGAAGAAGCGCGACACCACACCGATGGCACCCTGCCGGGGCAGGGTGAGACCGGTGCGCACTTGATCGAGCGTGCATCCGCTGCGCTCACGCAGCACGTCGACCGGTACCTGCAGGACGGTCTTCTCCCACCTCTCGCCGAAGTCCCAGTGCAGCTTTCGATTGCTGGGGAAGAAAACCATCTCCCCGGGACCGATCTCGGCGACTCGATCCCCCAGCCGCAAGCGGCCGCGGCCCCGCGTACAGATGCTGGCGAGCAGAAATTCATCCGGCGCGGCGGCGATCAGGCTGTCGGTCAACCGCACCCGCTGCGGCGTCGCCCCGACCACCGTCACGTCCACCGCGCCGTATCGCCCGTGCGCGAGGCTGCCGTGAAACCCCGAGGAAGGCGTCGGCGCCTCCGCGAGCGGCGAAACAGCCAGCGGGAAATAGGTTTCCACCATGGCGGCCTCCCAAGCGCCGAAGGTCTCCGCCTCCCGCAGCCCCTCCCCCGCCCGCACCTCCAACTGCCGCACCCCCTGGAACGCAGCTCCGCCACCCCGCTGCCGCACCGCTTCCGCGTTCGAACGCTCGCCCGGCGGGCAGGTTTCCTCCCGCGCGCTCACCGCCCGCACTCTCCGTCTCGTTGGACGTCCCGAATACCGTGTGCCGCTATCGGTCTCGACTCGGGACAGCCTTGCGAACGGTGATCGCCGCGGCCAGCAGGACCGCGGCGGCGAGAATGATTTCGGCGGCCAGGAAGCGCAGCAGATTGCCGCCGGAGATCCCGCCGATGAGGATCGGGCCGACGAGGACCGGCATGAGCAATACCGTGTAGGCGCGCCAGATTTCGGCGCGACGGGTGGCCGGGCTCTCCTCGGCTGTGCGGCGCAGGGTCACGTAGACCACGGCCGCGCCGACGAAGAAGTAGATGATCACCGGGACGGCGTAGAAGAAGGCGTGCACGGGTTACTGCTCCTTCAGCGGAAGGTCAACTGCCGCAGCAGTCTTCGGCGGCGGGGACGGTGCGGACCTCACGTGTGGCCGCATTGCGGGCGGCCAGGTCGGCGTCGGCGGGATAGTCGACGGCGATGAGGCTCAGGCCGTGCGCGGGGGCGACGGTGACGGAGCTGGAGCGTTCCCGCTCGTTCAGCAGCCCGCCGATCCAGTCGGGGGTGCGGCGGCCCTCGCCGACCGCGAGCACGCCGCCGACCAGGCTGCGGACCATGGACCAGCAGAAGGCGTCGGCGCTCACGTAGGCGGTGAGCAGATCGCCGTCCCGCTCCCAGTCGAAGCGCTGCAGTTCGCGAATGGTCGTCGCGCCCTCGCGGCGGCGGCAGAAGGCGGCGAAATCGTGCAGCCCCAGCAACTTTCGAGACGCCTCGCGCATGGCGTCCAGGTCCACACCCGAACGACAGGGCACCACATGCCGGGCCTGCAATGGTTCGGCGCCGTAGGGTGCGGTGGTCAGCCGGTAGGCGTAGTGCCGGCGGATCGCGGAGAAACGCGCGTCGAATTCGGCGGGAACGAGCCGAACGTCCTTGACCCGCACGTCTTTCGGGAGAAACCGGGCCAGCCGGTGCACCAGCTTCGGGCCGTCCACCTCGGTGTGCGTCTCGAAATGCGCCACCTGGCCTTCGGCGTGCACGCCCGCGTCGGTGCGCCCGGCGACGGTCAACTGGATCGGCTCGCGCTGCACCTTGCTCAGCGACTCCTCCAGCACGCCCTGCACGGTGCGCAGACCGGGCTGCTTGGCCCACCCGATGAAGTCGGTTCCGTCGTAGCTGATATCCAGTCGTACCCGAATCGCAACCGGTTGCTGGGTCGGTTCCTCCACGGTCACAGCAATCTCCTGGTAAATATGAGTGAAGCCCGCCGACCCGGAGGGGACGGCGGGCTTACTCATGGGCTAACCCCGAAGAATCCGGAAGACCTCAGTCTTCCTTCTTCTCCTCGGCCTCGACGGCGGGAGCCTCGGCCTCGACGGCAGCCTCTTCGGCCTTGGTCTCGGTCTCGGCGGCCTTCTGCGAAGCGGCGACACGACGGGCACGATCGGCCTCGTTGGTCACGGTCTTCTCGCGGACCAGCTCGATGATCGCCATCGGAGCGTTGTCACCCTTGCGGGGGATGGTCTTGATGATGCGGGTGTAGCCACCCTCACGGCCCTCGAACGAGGGACCGATCTCCGCGAACAGGGCGTGCACGACGTCCTTGTTGCGGATCACCTTCATGACCTCGCGACGGTCGGCCAGCGAGCCGGCCTTCGCCTTGGTCACGAGCTTCTCGGCGTAGGGGCGCAGCGCCTTGGCCTTGGCCTCGGTGGTCGTGATGCGACCGTGCTCGAAGAGCGCCGTCGCCAGATTGGCGAAGATCGCCTTCTGGTGCGACGCCGACCCACCGAAGCGGGCACCCTTCTTGGGCTTGGGCATTGTTGGAATCTCCTGTGTCTAAGGCAGATTCGGGGCGCTGGCCCCGATCGGCCTAAAGCTGTTCGGTCTCGGCGTAGTCCTGCTCGCCGCCATCGGTGTCGCTGAACGAACCGCTGTCGCTCCAAGTACCGGACGCCGCGTCGTAGCCGACGACGGAGGACGGGTCGAAGGAAGCCGGGGAGTCCTTGAGGGACAGGCCGAGCGAGTGCAGCTTGACCTTGACCTCGTCGATGGACTTCTGGCCGAAGTTCCGGATGTCCAGCAGATCCGACTCGGTGCGGGCGACCAGCTCGCCGACGGTGTGCACGCCTTCACGCTTGAGGCAGTTGTACGACCGCACGGTGAGGTCCAGGTCCTCGATCGGCAGACCGAACGAAGCGATGTGATCCGCCTCGGCCGGGCTGGGGCCGATCTCGATGCCCTCGGCCTCGACGTTCAGCTCGCGCGCGAGACCGAACAGCTCGACCAGGGTCTTGCCCGCCGACGCCAGCGCATCCCGCGCGGAGATCGAGTTCTTGGTCTCGACATCCAGGATGAGCCGGTCGAAGTCGGTGCGCTGCTCGACACGGGTCGCCTCGACCTTGTAGGTCACCTTGAGAACAGGCGAGTAGATCGAGTCCACCGGGATCCGGCCGATTTCCGCACCCGACGCCTTGTTCTGCACGGCCGGGACGTAGCCGCGACCGCGCTCGACCACGAGCTCGATCTCCAGCTTGCCCTTGTCGTTCAGGGTGGCGATGTGCATGTCCGGGTTGTGCACGGTCACGCCCGCCGGGGGGACGATGTCACCGGCGGTGACGGTGCCCGGACCCTGCTTGCGCACGTACATGGTGACCGGCTCGTCCTCTTCGGACGACACCACGAGGCCCTTGAGGTTCAGGATGATGTCGGTGACATCTTCCTTCACGCCCGGAACCGTGGTGAACTCGTGCAGCACGCCGTCGATGCGGATGCTGGTGACCGCGGCACCCGGGATGCTCGAGAGCAGGGTGCGGCGCAGCGAGTTGCCGAGGGTGTAACCGAAGCCCGGCTCCAGCGGTTCGATGGTGAACCGAGAGCGGTTTTCGGACACGACCTCTTCGGTCAGCGTCGGTCGCTGTGAAATCAGCATGGACTGTTTCCTCCTTCAGAGCGCCCACCATTTGACGCTCACGACTTGGATTGTGCGAGAACACTTCCCAGGGGTTGGGGGCCGAGGCCCCTTCTCCCGCTCGGGGGTTCGGGGGCAAGGCCCCCGTCTCCCCTTTTCCGGGGGTGTGGGGGCGAAGCCCCCACGTGGTCTCCCACCGCGATGCGCGGTTAGCGCACCTTGTTACTTCGAGTAGAACTCGACGATCAGCTGTTCCTGCAGCGGAACATCGATCTGCGCACGCTCGGGGAGCTGGTGCACCAGAATCCGCAGACGGCCGGGAACGACCTGGAGCCAACCCGGAACCGGGCGGTCGCCGACGGTCTCACGCGCAACCTGGAAAGGCAGCGTGGGCAGCGACTTCTCCTTGACATCGATGATGTCGTACTGCGAAACCTGGAACGACGGAACGTCCACCTTCACGCCATTGACGATGAAGTGGCCGTGCGAGACCAGCTGACGAGCCTGACGACGGGTCCGAGCCAGACCGGCGCGGTACACGACGTTGTCGAGCCGCGACTCGAGCAGACGCAGCAGGTTGTCGCCGGTCTTGCCCTTCTGGCGGTTCGCCTCTTCGTAGTAGCGGCGGAACTGCTTCTCCATGACGCCGTAGGAGAAGCGAGCCTTCTGCTTCTCCTGCAGCTGCATGAGGTACTCGGATTCCTTGATCCGCGCGCGGCCGTGCTGGCCGGGCGGGTAAGGACGACGCTCGAACGCCTGGTCGCCTCCGACCAGGTCGACACGGAGACGACGCGACTTGCGGGTGATGGGGCCTGTATAACGAGCCATTTTTCGCTAAATCCTTTCCCGCTAGACGCGACGCCGCTTGGGCGGACGGCAGCCGTTGTGCGGCTGCGGGGTGACATCAGAGATCGAGCCCACCTCGAGGCCGGCGGCCTGCAGCGAGCGGATCGCGGTCTCGCGGCCCGAACCCGGACCCTTGACGAAGACGTCGACCTTCTTGACGCCGTTCTCCTGCGCCTTGCGGGCAGCGTTCTCGGCGGCGAGCTGCGCGGCGAACGGGGTCGACTTACGCGAACCCTTGAAGCCGACGTGACCCGAGGACGCCCACGAGATGACGTTGCCTTCCGGGTCGGTGATGGACACGATCGTGTTGTTGAACGTGCTCTTGATGTGCGCGTGGCCGTGCGGGATGTTCTTCTTATCCCGGCGACGCGACTTCTGAGTCTTCTTCGGGCCCGAGGCCCGGCTCTTCGGAGGCATGCGCTATCCCTACTTCTTCTTGCCGGCGACGGTCTTCTTCGGACCCTTGCGCGTGCGGGCGTTGGTCTTGGTCCGCTGACCGCGCACGGGGAGGCCGCGACGGTGCCGCAGGCCCTGGTAGCAACCGATCTCGATCTTGCGACGAATGTCGGCCTGCACCTCGCGGCGCAGGTCGCCTTCGACCTTCATGTCCGACTGCTCGATGTAGTCGCGCAGCTTGGTCAGGTCGTCATCGCTGAGGTCCTTCGACCGCAGGTCCGGGCTGACGCCCGTCTCCGCGAGGATCTCCTTGGCGCGGGTACGGCCGATGCCGAAGATGTAGGTCAGCGCGATCTCCATGCGCTTTTCGCGCGGGAGGTCGACGCCCATCAGACGTGCCATAGTGGCGATTCCTTAACTGTTTTCGGAGGTCTGCTCCCTGTCCGTCCCCTCGTGCTGGGGCCCCGGCCTCCGTACCGGGGGTAGGCCGCCATCCGCCCCTTGCGGGGCTCGACAACGGCGACTGGCGCTGGGAGTTCTTCTTTTGTTGCCAAATCCGAAACCGCGTTCGGTGCTTGGCTGGTGAGCGACCGGGTGTTACCCCGGTGAGCCCGGCCCAGGGCCGAACTCAGCCCTGACGCTGCTTGTGGCGCAGGTTCTCGCAGATCACCATGACTCGCCCGTGACGGCGAATCACCTTGCACTTCTCGCAGATCGGCTTGACGGACGGCTGAACCTTCACGTCAGATCCAATCTGGGTTGGTGTTCACTGGCCGTGAACACAGTTTTTCCCCGGCCGGATTGACCGGGGAAAACCCGGGGCTTTCGCTCCGGAAGTCTTCGGGTTCGAGGGAAGCCCCGAACTCACTTGTAGCGGTAGACGATGCGACCGCGGGTCAAGTCGTAGGGCGAGAGCTCCACGACGACGCGGTCCTCGGGCAGGATGCGAATGTAGTGCTGCCGCATCTTGCCGCTGATGTGGGCCAGAACCTTATGGCCGTTCTCCAGCTCGATCCGGAACATCGCATTGGGCAACGGCTCGATGACCCGGCCCTCGACCTCGATGGCCCCTTCCTTCTTCGCCATATCCTCCGCGATTCCCGGTTCTGGCTGAACCTGGTTGGTTCATGCTCATGACGGCTGGTCGGCTCTCTGCAGTTCGTCTCGCACCTCAGTCGACCCGGTGCCATACTTTCGGCACGGCATGCGAACATGCCACAACCACGTATAGATGCACCGCCGAACCACTTTACCCGTTTCCCCAGCACGGGCCAAATACGGGTGGGTTCATGTGCGCGCGAACACGCTCTCCCCGGACACTCCGCCCCGAGATCGCTAAACTACGCCTGTCCAGCAAGATCGGTCGAGCACCCGGGGGTACATGTCGTGAGCCGCAACAACGACGGGCTCCCCATGCTGCCGCCGTGGCTGTCCGAGAGCGAAGCCTCCTCCGGCTACGAGCCCCCGGTCGAGAACCTCCCCCAGGACGAGCCCATCCCCGACCGCAAGTCGGCCCGCGGCGGCGGCCTGTTCGGCCGCCGCAAATCCCGTAAGGACTCCACCCAGCCCGACCCGGCCACCCCCGACGCCGACACCCCACCCCCGGCACCCCCGCACATCCCGGAAACCCCGGACTGGGCCCGCACCCCCGGCGACTCCCAGGCCCCCGCCTCGAACCCGCCCCCGGCGCAGGCTTCCCACCCGAGCCCAGCGCACCCCCCGGCCTCCAACGGAACCCCGCCCGCCCCCGACGCTCGCCGCCCTCTGCCCGACGCCCCGCGCCGCCCGGCCCCGGCGAACGGCCACCCGCCGCAGGGCCCGTCCCGTTTCAACACCGCGCCGACCCCGGCCGTCGACCCGCACCACCAGCCCCCGGCGCATCCGGGTCCGGTGCAGGGTCCGGCCGCACAGGGTCGAGTGCCACAGGGTCCGGCGGCGTACGGCCACGGACCGCAGGGTCCCGGCATGCCGACCGCGACCCCGCAGACGCCGGGCGCTCAGGCGCCCGCGGCCCAGCCGCATCAGCCGGCTGAAGCCGCACGACCCGCTCCGGCCCGCCCGCAGCACAGCCGCCCCGGGTTCACCGCTCCCCCGGCGAATGCCGCAGATATGACGACGCGCGTCCCCGTCGCGGCTCGCCCCGAGAATCGCCAACCGGCCCCGGGCATCCCTGCCGCCCCCGAAAGCGGCTCTCCCGCAGCCGAACCGGCCAACCAGCCCGCACCCGCCCCACGGCCGCCGAGCCTGGGCGAAGCCCTGCGCGGCGACGCGGCGAATCCCGCCCCCGCGCAGTCCGCCGAAAACGCTGCGCCGCAAGCGCCGAGCTCCGGCAGCGACCAGGCGGGTCCGGCCACCGGCCGCCACCACGCGGTGGACGTCCCGCTTCCGCTCGATGCGCCGCGCCAGTTCACCACCCACCCGAACACCTGGTCCGACGCACACGCCCCCCGCGCCGCCCAATCACACGCACCCACCGCTCCGCCGTCGGCACAGGCCCGGCCCGCGCAGCATCCGCCCCTGCCGCCGTCCCCGCACGCACCGACTCCCGATGCGCACGAAGCGAATCCGCGCCCGCCGAGGCCGGACGCGACCACCCGCTTCACCGGCAATCCGCCGTCGGTCCCGCAAGCACCGCAGCCGGGACAGACGCCCACTAGCGGTCCGAGCGCTCACCAAACCCCGGAACAGGCTGCGGCACAGTCCAATCCATCGACGGCCGCGCCCGACACTCGGCCGGCCCCAGTTCCGGCCAGCACGGAGGCCGGGTCGCGGCCCTTCCAACCCACACCGGACCCCCTTGCGCCGCAGGTCGACCCACGGTTCCATGCACCCGGCTCGGACCCGCAGCAGGGCGCACCCGAAGACCAGCCGCGTCGAACACCCCCCATATCGGACGAGCCGCAGCCCGCGCACCGGTCCTACCGCGCCCCGGAATCGGCTTCCGCACCGCTGGCCGGTGCGCGACCGAGTACCGATCCAGCCCCCGCGCACCCAGCTGGGCAAGATCCGAATTCCTCCGCACCACACAGCGATTCCGCGCACCCGGCGCCGCTCGATGTGGATGTCGATGCAAATGCACCGATCGGAAACGCGTCGCAGCCTTCCGCAGCGGAATCCGGCATGGCTTCCGGCCAGGTTTCGCGCCCGGCACGTTCGGATTACCGGGCGCCCGAGTCGGATCCCCCCGCATCGCTGACCGGTGAGCGACCGAGCCACGATCCGTCGACGTCGCACGCACCGAAGCAGGGATCCAGTCCTGCCGCGCCGCAGGGGGATTCGACGCATCAGGCACCCCCGTCACCACTGGCCGCGGGGGCTGATTCCGGCGCGCCGGTCGGTGGGGCGGCGGCGCACTCTGGCGCGGCGGCATCCACGGGGTCCCCGGGATCGGCGTCGTCCGCCGCTGCGGGTGCTGCGCCGGGCTTGCCGGGGGCGCAGGCCGATTCGCGAACACAGGGGCCTGAGTCCGGTGGGGCCGATTGGTTCGCCGATAGTGCGCGACGGGACCTCAGGGCGGGCGGGCAGGTGCTGCCGCCGCGGGGGCCACGGTCTTATCGTGCTCCGGAATCGGAGGCCGCGCCCCAGGTCGGCGGAGAGCAGGCGGTGCCCTCCACACCGATGGGCGGCGTCGACTCGGCTATGCCACCGGTCGCTCAGGCGAGGCCGGGGCTCGACATTGCGGGAGCCGACTCCCGGCATCGCGCGCCCGGGGTTGACGATGCGGCGGATGACGTACCGCCGGTCGGCTTCGGCGCACCGGGAACAGATACTTCGCAACAGAACTCGCCGCAGGGACATCCGTGGCAGCAGGGACCGGACATCGGGGCGGTGCCGCCGGGCGACATGTCCACTCCGCCGTCGAATTTCGCTGCGCCTGGATCGCACGGGAATCCACCGCAGGGCAGCCCGTGGCCACCGAGCGCCGGCGCGCCGCAGAGCGACGCTTCCGCTCCGCAGTATGGGACCGGGGCGATGCAGGGGCCTGGCGGGCCGGGGGCTTATGCGCCCGCGCCGGATCAGGGGATGCCGGGGCAGAATACGCCGCAGGGCAATCCATGGCAGCACGGTAGCGAGCAGGCCGGGCAGAGTGCGTGGGGTGCGCCCGGTGAGGGTGCGTCACAGGGCAATTCGTGGCCGCAGGGCGGCGAGCAAGGAGCCGCGCAAGCCTCGTGGGGAGCACCCGGAGAAGGCGCGCCGCAAGGAAACTCGTGGCCGCACGGGGGCGAGCAGGCTGGGCAGGGCGCGTGGGGTGCGCAGGGCCAGGGTGCGCCGGTTCAGGGTGGGTATCCCCAGGGCGGGAATGCCGGGTATGGGCAGCCGCAGTGGGCCGGGCAAGGGGCCAATGGAGCTGCTGGGCAACCAGGTTGGGGGCAGCCGGGTCAGCCGGGGCCTTCGCTGGATGAGGTGCCGGTGCGGCGGGCGAAGAAGGCCGCCGGGTCGGGGTGGCGGAAGGCTGTGCACCATATTTCGGGTGGAGCGATCAATCCGGGGATGTCGGCCGAGGAGTTGCGGCTGCAGGAGTTGGTGGCTCGGATTCGGCAGCCGGTGCGCGGGGATTACCGGATCGCGGTGCTGTCGTTGAAGGGTGGGGTCGGGAAGACCACCACCACAATGGGATTGGGGTCGATCTTCGCCTCGGTGCGCGGCGACCGCGTGATCGCCGTGGATGCGAATCCGGACTTCGGGACGCTGTCGCAGCGGGTGCCGTTGCAGACTCGGTCGACGGTGCGGGATCTGTTGCTGGATCCGAATATCCAACGGTATTCGGATGTGCGGCGGCATACCTCGCAGGGCGGCAGCCGGCTGGAAGTTCTCGCCAGTGAGCGGGACCCGGCTGCGTCGGAGGCGTTCAGCGAGGAGGAGTACCGCGCGGTCGCACGGATCCTGCAGCGCTTCTACAACATCATTCTCACCGACTGCGGTACGGGACTCATGCATTCGGCCATGGCGGGCGTGCTGGATCTGGCGCATTCGCTGGTGCTGATTTCGTCGTCCGCCATCGACGGCGCGCGCAGCGCCGCCGCCACCCTGGACTGGCTGTCCCTGCACGGCCACGACCATCTGGTGCGAAATGCCGTGGTGGTCATCAACCTTCCGCGCCCGGGCGCCCCGAACGTCGGCATCAACCAGCTCCGCGACTACTTCCTGTCCCGCTGCCGCGCCGTGCACATCATTCCCTACGACGCCCACCTGGGCGAGGGCGCGGAGATCGATCTGCAACGGCTGCACAAGAATACGAAGCGCTCCCTGGTGGAACTGGCCGCCACGGTCGCGGACGACTTCGCCAGCGATCACCGCCGCTATCGCGGCTGATCGCGGCGCCGAGCCCCCCACACAGGCAAGGTGAGACCGTCCAGTCGGTGGTAGGTTGTCGCCGATTGGCGGTTTGGCGATTACGGGGGGCGTGAGTGGGCTGGCGCAGAGGTTCCACGGCCGTGCGCGGATGGGCGGGAGTGCGGTTCGCGGCGGCGGTGGTTGCGGTGGTGATGGCGGCCGGGTGCGGGAATGGCGCTGTGGGCGTGGAGTACGGGCCGTATTCGACGCAACGGATCGCCGGCGACTATGACGCGCCGTCCAGTTTGGCGCGCGGCGTGTTGGCGGAATCATTGCGGCTGGGCGAGCATCTCGCGTATCCGGGTGAGGTCGATTCGACGTTGCGGGTGGGGCGCGGCGGCGGCGTGATCGTGGATATCGACGGGGTGAACGACATGCTGTCGGGGGCGCAGCAGCGGGCGCTGTCGGGCTTCGCTATCAACGGCGGTTTCGGGGCCATCGCAGCGGATCGGGAGTACCGGGCGAATCAGGCCGAGCGCATGCTCTCGATGGTGCTGCTGGCGTTTCCTGACGAGCAGACGGCGAACTCGGCCGCCGCGGCCATGGCGCGGGCCGATTTCGATCAGGCGGCCGCGGAGAACGCGCCGCTGAGCATCCCCGGATACCCTGCGGCGCTGGCACATTGGCGGCCCGGCGTGCCGACCATCGGCAGCTGGCTGGTGGTGAAGTCGGTGGTGATCCGGGTGTTCGCACAGTTGACCGAGGCGAATCCGGATCTGCTCACCGCCGCGGTGGCGAACGCCTATCAGCGGCAGGCGCCGGCGCTGGACGGCTTCGCACCGACCACACGCGATCAGCTGCCGAAGCTGGCCTTGGATCCGAACGGGGAGCTGACCCGCCTGGTCGGCACCGCCGATCCGACGCCGAACAATATGACCTTCGCGGTGTACAGCACGCATGCCTTCGCGGTGCTGGTGCCCGATCCGATCGGCTCGCTCGCCGCCTTCACGAAACAGGGTGTGAGCACGATCGCGGTGGCGGACAACAAGTTTCTGTATCGGGCGAAGAATGCCGAGGCGGCGCGGGCGCTCATGACGTATCTGCTGGAGACGCCCTCGACCATCTCCTACACGCCGATTTCCGGTGTCGCGGGCATCGACGGCATTCGGTGCGGCCAAGCGACCCAACCGAATCCGACGGAGATGAAGCCGTATCGCTTCCGATGCTTCGTGACCCGGGGCGCGTCGGTGGCCCGGGTGGCCAGTAATCAGGACACCGATGTGCGGTGGTTGGCGGCCGCGCAGTACGCGGTCATGGGGGATGAGTGAAAGACCGGGAGGGGAATTCGTGAAGGCGCTCGGAACACAGGATCCCGCGCAGCTCGGCGATATTCGGCTGCTGGCGGTGATCGGCCAGGGCGGTATGGGCCGGGTGCTGCTGGGCCGGACCGCGGCGGGCCGCCTGGTGGCGGTCAAGCGGATCCACCGGCACCTGGCCGGGGACACCGAGTTCCGGAGCCGCTTCCAGCGTGAGGTGGCGGCCGGTCGGCAGGTGACCGGCGCGTACACCGCGGCGGTGGTGGAGGCCGACATCGAATCGGAGATCCCCTGGCTGGCAACGGAGTACATGAACGGCCCGCCCCTGTCCGCGGTGGTGGCGGACTGCGGCCCGCTGCCCCTGGGCGGATTGCGGTTGCTGGCAACGGGTTTGGCCGCCGCGCTGATGGAGATCCACCGCGCCGGTCTGGTGCACCGCGATCTGACGCCCGGCAATGTGCTGTTGACCGCGGAGGGCCCGCGCGTCATCGACTTCGGCATCGCCCGCGCCGCCGAGGGCTCGGCCACGCTGACGGCGACCGGTTCGGTGCTGGGTTCCCCCGCCTATATGTCGCCGGAGCAGGCGACGGGTGGGGAGATCACCCCTGCCGCCGATGTTTTCGCGGTGGGCGCGATTCTGGCGCTGGCCGCGGGTGGGGTCGCGCCGTTCCCGGGCACGACCACCCCGCAGGTGCTCTACAACGTCATGTACTCGGCTCCGGAGCTGAGCGCCCTGCCGCCCGCCGTGCGTGAGCTGGTCGCGGCCTGTCTGGCGAAGAATCCGGCCGAGCGTCCCACGGCGATCCAACTGCTGGATGCCGCCGGGCGGATTCCCGCCGAGCCGGGCTGGCCGGAGCCGGTGCGGGCGCGCATTGCCGCGCATCGGGCCGACACCGACTGGTGGGTCGAGATGGCGGCCCGCGAGGCCCGGCAGCGAGAACGGTTGGAAGCCTTGCGGCACCGGCGAACTCGTCGGCTGCGCTGGACGGCGGCGGGTGTCGCGGCGCTGGCGGTGATCGGTGGCACCGCCGTGGCAGCCGGGGAGCTGGCCGAGATGCCGGGGAGCCCGGCGGCCATGGTGGATCCGGCGCTGGCCTTGACCGCCACCGAGGCGCGCCTGCTCGACACCTGCGCGCTGCTGGAGCAAGCGGTGGCCCCGGCGATCGGTCCCCGCTCCGGCAATCTCACCACCGAGATCAAATCGGGCAAGCACTCGTGCAGCACCTCCTTCACCGATTCGGCGGGGACGAAGGTGGGCTACTCGCTGTCGGTGGACGGTTACGCCGAGGTGGCCCTGAGTTCGATGGAGCCGGTGGGGGTCGCCGCGGGCTGGACCGCCGTCCTGGGCGATCAGTTCGCGACCCGCTGCCAGCGCGCGGTGGTCACGCCCACGCGCGGGCAGACGCGCAACAGCCAGGCGGTCATCACGATCGATGGCGTGCAGCGTGCGGACGGCTCCTGCTCGGATGTGCAGAAGGCACTGGTGGCGGTGGTGCGGCAGTTGACCGTTCGGGTACCGCTGCGGCAACACGACCGGGACTCGATCCTGTCGACCGACCCGTGTTCGGTGGTGGATCCGGAGCGTGGTCGTGCCATTGTCGGCGCGCCCGCGAGCATGACCGCGGGTCTGGACCTGTGTGCTTTCGGCGGCGTGTCCGTCGTCGCCAATGTCGCGCTGTACGAGGGCCCGCGCAAGGATGCGGGGGCGCAGGGCAAGGTGCAGGTCGGGCGTTTCACCGCCTATCAGGAGAAGGGTGATTCGACCTGTGGCCTGACCTATCTGGTGCGCCCGACCAAGGACAATCTGGCCGAGCAGGTGTCGGTGTACGTCAATGCGAAGGACGCGGACCCCACGGGCTCGGCGACGCGCTGCGAGCAGGCCGGTCAACTGCTGGCGGACACCCTCGAAAAGCTGCGGCTGCCATGACGATTCGAGATCTTTCGCCCGATGATCCGGCCGCGATCGGCCGCTACCGGCTGCTCGGTGTGCTCGGTTCCGGCGGTATGGGCCGGGTGTTGCTGGGCGTCGGCCCGGACGGCCGTTTCGTCGCGATCAAGCAGGTGCACGCGCATCTGCTGGAGGATTGGGAGTACCGGGCGCGTTTCCAGCGCGAGGTGCAGGCCAGCACGCGGGTGTCGGGCGCGTTCACCGCGCCGGTGATCGATTTCGACGTGCAGGCCGAGCCACCGTGGCTGGCTTCGGTTTTCATCGTGGGCGTGCCGCTGGATCACACGGTGGCGGAGTTCGGTCCGCTGCCGGTGGCGGAGTTGCGGACGCTGGCGATAGGTCTGGCCTCGGCGGTGCGGGAGATCCACCGCTGCGGTCTGATCCACCGGGATCTCAAGCCCGCCAATGTGATTCTGAGCGCTGACGGCCCACGCGTGATCGATTTCGGGATCGCCGCCATGTCGGAGCAGCAGGGCGGGCTGACGCAGACCGGTTCGGTCATGGGTTCCCCCGCCTATATGTCGCCGGAACAGGCGCTCTCCGAGCCGATTACGCCGGCCAGTGATGTGTTCGCGCTGGGCGCCATGCTGGCCATGGCGGCCACGGGCGCGAGTCCGTTCGCGGGTGCGTCGATGGCCTACACCCTGTTCAATATCGTGCACACCACCCCGGATCTGACGGCGGTGCCGGCGGAACTGCGCGACATGATCGCCGCGTGCCTGGACAAGGATCCGCACCGGCGCCCAACGCCGGATCAGCTGCTCGCCTATCTGGGCAGCCTGCCGGATCGCGCGCGCCCGTGGTCGGAATCCCTGCATGCCGAAATCGACCGGCAGGCGGCGCAGCTCGCCGTGCTGACCGCCGATCCCCATGCGACCCAGGCTATTTCCGGGCGCAGGCGCAATGCCCCCACGCCCTCCCCCACCGGCCCCGCGATGGCCGGAAACACTGTGCCCCGCAGTCGTTTCCGGCGCACCGGTCTGCGAGCCGCACTGGCGGTGGCCGTGGTGGCGATCCTGGCGGCCGGTATCACCTGGTTCCAATTGCGAGACAACACAGCCGACTCCGCGACCGTGACGCGCGGTCCCGCCGCGCTGGCGGAGGTCGACGCCTGCGCCTGGCTGCGCGCGGTGCTGCCCGAGCAGATCCCCGCGGAGTCCGGTCTGGCCCCGGATCCGGCGACGTGGGCCTGGAAATACTCGGAGACCTGGGGTTGCTACGTCAAGTCGAACGGCGCTTCGCTGGAGATTCAGCCCGGCCATTCGGTCCGGTATCTGACGCCGACGGGCACGACGGCATCCGGGTTCCCCGTCTTGGAATACAAGAGCGGCGTGGAGAACTCCTGTGAGCGGGGCGTCGATCTCAGCGGCGCGAACCAGCTGTGGGGCCTCGAGGTGAGCACCCGGGCCGGCTGCGCGTTCACCACCCAGCTGCTGGAGCGGCTGCTGGCGACCCGCGACTCGGCTCCCAAGTCGGCGGACGCCGCCTCGCTGTCCCGCATCGCACCGTGCGATCTCCTCGGCCGGGCCGTCTTCGAGGCCCTGGCCGGTCCGGTCCCGAGCGATCCCGCGGCCGTGGACGCGCACGCCTGTAGCTGGAGCGGCTCCAGAACCATGACCGTCCAGTTCCGTCTGTGGGATCCGAACCATGTCGACCGCGACCACATCCGCAAGCTCGCGGACGGCACCGAGGTCTCGGAAGACCGCGCCGGTTCCGGCTCCAGCTGCTCCCTGACCTACAGCTACCGCACCGTCGAGGACCGCGACGAAATGATCGTCGCCAAGGTGGAGGGCGGTCCGAACCAGGCCGACACCCACTGCACCGCAGCCGAGTCCCTGCTGCAATCGGTCAGAAGTGTTCTGCCCGAACCGAATTGATCATGTCACGGGATGCCCGACCCCGGGGTGGTCCGGGCCGCCCTTGGGCCCGGACCGGCCGGTGGGTTTGCCTACCAGGCGGGCAGGCGACGGCGTCCGGCCAGGACGTCTCGGACGAGATCGTCGTAGGCATCGGACAATTCGGCTAGATGGTGCCAGGCACCATGCAGCATTTCGTTGTTTGCGTCCATGGTCATCAGGGCGTGATGAGCACGGACCGACGCCTCGGCGAGCCGGTCTATGACGGAGCCGACGGTTTCGGTGTGCAGGGTCGCGCCCAGGCGGTGCTGGGGGACCGAGCGCACGATCCAATCGTCAATGGCCATAACCAATTCGATTCGGCGGCGCTTGTTTTCGATGATTGACGTCGGGTCGGTTTCCGGGCCTGTGCCACCCCGGCCTACCAGACGCCGCTCGTGCAGGACCGCCAAGTCGTGAGCGAACCACAGAAGGGGTCCGCCTATGACACGGTGGCCTCGGCATGCGCGCAGGAGTAGGTCGGAGGTCGGCAATAGCCCGGCAGTGAGGGGCTGCGCGTCGACGTCCGCATACTGCGGGGATACGTCGGGCAGTGCCACTACGACCGTATTTGACGTCTCCGAACCAGCCACGTTGCCTCGCGTTCATCGCTGACCAACACCGCATTCAGGACCTTCATTACAATAAACCTCAGAACACTGGTGTCAAGCCTTACACGGCAGTTCGGCCACCGGAGTAGACTTCGGTGCCTTGAAGCAACAACCGAGGAGCGAGATGGCGGACGGTCCGAGATATCAACGGATCGCAGACCTCCTCCGCGAGGAGATCCGCGCCGGCAAATGGAAACCGGGCGATCGACTACCGAGCCATAACGAGCTGGCCGATCAGATGCAGGTCTCGATCACCACCGCTCGCAACGCTATTCAGCTGCTGGTCGCCGAAAACCTGGTCTACACAGCAACTTCCCGCGGCACCATCGTGCGGAGTCAGGAAGTGCTGGAATCGGTTGTCACCAACCACATTCGGCCCGACCGGCCCAAGGCCGCGCACGATATCTTCTCCGAGATCGCGCGGGCGGCGGGCCGCGAGCCGTCCAAACAGTTCAGTGCGAGAATGGAACCGGCCTCCCCGGAGGTCGCACACTGGCTGGGCGTGGACCGGGACGAGTGGGTGGTGTCGCGCACGATCATGCAGTATCTGGACAACGAGCCGTGGTCGTGGGAGGTCAGCTTCTACCCGCGAGATCTGGCCGAGGCCACCGGAATCGACTGCCCGCACGACATTCCGGAGGGCACCACGCGCCGGTTGGCGGCGCGCGGCTTCGCCGAGACGGCGCATCGCGACACCATTGTCGCGCGGCCGGCCACGGCGGAGGAGGCGGCGGTGCTGGGCGTCGGGCCGAGCACGTTCCTGGTCGACCATCTGCGCATCGGGGCCACGCACGATCGCATCACCCGCGTCACCCGGCATCGCTCCACCGCGGCCCGCAATCGGCTGGCGTACGAGCTGGGCGATGCCGCGGGCACCGAGGTGATCCGGCGGACGCTGGGAACCGCTCTGCCGCCGGGCAATTCCCATTCCTTCGAGAGTTCGCTACTACCCGGCTCGCCATGATTCCGCACCTTCGCCCGGCCCACATCGGCGACGTCGGAACCATCACCAGGTTCCGACGGCAACGCACCCATTGGCTGGCCGCCCGCGGCAGCGATCAATGGACCCGGGCCGGGCGAGGGCTCCCCATGGAGACCTTCGTCCGGTCGGTGGCGCAGGCCATTCGCGGGGGCGAGACCTGGATCGCCGAGATCGACGGCGAACCGGCGGGCACCATCACGGTGAACGATCGCGCCGATGAGGGCCTGTGGTCGCCGGGTGAACTGGCGGACGCGGTCATCGTGCACTACATGATCGTGGACCTGCGCTTCGCGGGGCAGCGGGTGGGCGACGCCCTGCTCGCGCATGCCGCCATGCTGGCCCGGACGCGGCATCGCACCTGGGTCCGGCTGGACGCCTGGACCACCAATCCGGGATTGCACGACTACTACCGCAGAGCCGGCTTCCGGCTCGCGCGGATCGCCGGGCCGGAAGCCACCGGACCGTCCCGTGCCCTGTTCGAGCGTCGCGCCGACAGCTGGATTCCCGCCCATCTCCCGGTGCCGCTGAGTCGTCCGGCGGAACTGTCCGCGGGCTGAACCGGACAAACGGCCAGAGCGTGACAAACCGGTCGCCAGGCTAGACTCCCCCGCAGCGGATGATCGTTTTCCGCTGCCGCGCGGACCTTCCGCGCGAGCTCGGGGTGGGACCCACGGCATTGCAGCGGTTTTCGCGCGGTCACATGCCGAGGGAGAGGGATGGTGATGAGGCGACCCATGCGTGTGCTGGGACGACGACTGGCGGCGCTGCTGCTGGTCACCGGAGTGGGGGCGGCCGCCGCCTGTGGGTCCGAACCGGCTGCGGCCGTGACGGATCCGGAAGTCGATCTGGCCGCCCTGGATGTCGGCGGCTACAACACCCAGCCCAAGGAATTCCAGCCGAAGAACCGGGTGATGGTGGCCCGGTTCTTCGAGGCGCAGCGGATGGCGGGGTTCATTCCGGCTCCGTTCGAGATCGATCCGAGCCTGCGGGTCAATCAGACCACGACCACGCACGCGTTCCTCGAACCTGAGGAGGGCAAGAGCACGCTGGCCATGCACACATTCCTGAAGAGCGACGGATTCAATTCCGACACCAAGGGTTTCGTGGCCGGGTTCGCGAGCACGGGGCAGACCGACGACGACCCCAATATCGGCAATGCGCTGTCCACATCGGTGCTGCTCTTCGAATCGGACAGCGCGGCGACCGCGGCCGCGGCGGCGCTGTCGGTCCGCGAGTTCCAAGAGCCCTATGACCGCAGCCCGAATGTGGTGGAGACCCTGAAGTCCGCGGTGCACGCGAACGCGGTGGTGCGGTGGCAGCCGAGCAAGCAGGCCCTGGCCGCGTGGTACTCGACCGGACGGTACGTCATCGTGACCATCGCGCAGAGCGAGGAGAACCGGGTGCTGAAGGTCTCCGACAAGGACCTGCTGCTGAACCTGGCGGACAAGAGCATCACCGCGACCTCCGACCGGCTGCGTTCCTTCCAGCCGACGCCGGTCGATCAGCTGGCCACCATGGAACTCGACCCCACCGGCATGTACCGCCGGACGCTGTGGCGCACCTCCGAGGACTACTACCACGGTCCCCCGGGCGTGTACTCCCTCGCCGGTGACCTGCACCTGATGAGCGAACCCGCCGAGCTGCGGGCGCAATACGACGAGGCCGGAGTCGACGCGGTGTCGTGGGGCGCCACCCGGGTGATCCGGGCCAAGGACATCGATGCGGCCCAGCGGTTGCGCGAACAGCTGTCGTACGACAAGTACTTCCGCACCGCCGCGGGCCCGGCCGCACTGCCGAGCGCGCGCTGCGCCACCTATGTCGGCCCGAGCACCGGCGCGATCCCGAACTACTGCTGGGTGAGCCGGGACCGGTACGTGGCCATGGCGTGGGGGGAGCAGATGTCCGATGTGCAGCAGCGGATCTCGGCGCAGTACGCGCTCCTGGTGAACAGTAGGTAGGCGGCGGACATGGCTTGGCACAAAGGCATTCGCGGGTCGATCGCGATCGGGGCGCTGGCGGCGACCGTGCTCACCGGCTGCGCGACGATCTCCGGCACACCCGCGGCGGGTGAGATCGATGTTCGCGCACTCGATATCGGAAGTTATCCGGTCGAACCGCTGGATTACCGCCGCGAGTACAACCATCGGCTGGACAATGGCGCGGAACTGGCGGTCATGCGCCTGGCCGGTGCGGTCGCCAACGGGCTCGAGATCGATCCGGCGTTGAAGTACACGACGCGGGTCGTGGACATCACCTCCGCGAGCCGGGCGGACATGGTGCTGGCCGAGGTCGCCGCGCAGGCGGCCGAACGGCACGGGATGCAGTTCGGCTACTCCACCACCTCGAGCACCCACAAGATCTCCCAGGACGGGTTCGGGTCGACGGAGGTCATGAACGCCTTCGGTCACGGGGAGCCACCCCCGGACGGCTCGGCGGTGAATCTGACCGTATTGCAGTTCCCGGACCAGGATTCGGCCCGCACCGCCGCGATCGACATGGAGGCGGCCGACTTCGCGGTGGCCCCGGATCTCAACGAGCGCTTGACGCTGACCGACTATCCGGACGCGAAAGCCCATTGGCGACCGGGCATTACGAATATGGCCGCGACGCTGGCGCGCGGCAACTACGTGATCAATGTGTTCGTGCAGCTGCCGGAGGCGGATTCGAATCTGTTGCGCGCCAGGGCACAACAGGTCCTCGCGGTGCAGTTGCCGCTGCTGGACGCATTGCAACCGCTGTCGGCGCGCGAGGTGCTGCGCCTGGACTACGACCCCGAGGGCATGCTGCGGCGCACCCTGCATCCCGAGAAGTACATGACGCCCTCGGTCCAGACCGAGAACTGGCTGGCCGCAAGGGCATTCCTGCACGGCGCGGGCGATATGGAGTCCTGGCGGGAGCTGCTCGGCATCGGCGGGGTCGACTACACCTCCACGGTGAAGTCCGGCGGCATGGTGCTGCGCGCCCGCGACGAAACCTCCGCCACCGCACTGTCTTCGGCGATCCAGGCGAAGACGGCCAAGGCCGCCGACGCGCCCGAGGGCGTGCCCGACTCATGGTGCAATGTGGAAGAGAGCAAGACGCGCAACAACTTCTACTGCATGGTCCGCTACGACCGGTACGTCGCGCGGGTGACCAGCACCCAGCTCAAGGACGCGCATCAACGCGCCGCCGCGCAGTACGCCCTGCTCGCCAATGCGAAAGCGCGGTAGACCGTGATGGCGATCGGACCGGGCAGTGTGGTCGGCGGCTACCGCATCGAGCGGGTGCTCGGCGCGGGCGGCATGGGCACGGTGTTCCTGGCCAAGCATCCGATCCTGCCGCGCCGGGACGCGATCAAGGTGCTCAGCGCGCAGTACAGCGCCGATCAGGAGTTCCGCGGCCGCTTCGAGCGGGAGGCGAATCTGGCTGCGGCGCTCGATCATCCGAATGTGGTGGCGGTCTACAACCGGGGCGAGGAGAACGGCCAGCTCTGGATCGCCATGCAGTACGTGGACGGCATCGACGCCGCGGCGGCCATGACGCTGGATCAGCAGGCCATGACTCCGGAGCGGGCGCTGCGGATCGTCACCGAGGTGGGCCGGGGCCTGGATCACGCGCATCGGCGGGGCCTGCTGCACCGCGACATCAAGCCCGCCAACTTCCTGCTGGCCCAGGCCGACGGAGAGGAGGAACGGGTGCTGCTCACCGATTTCGGCGTGGCCAAGTCGACCGACGACACGCTCGAGCTGACCCAGGCCGGCAGCTTCGTCGCCACCATCGCCTACGCCTCGCCGGAGCAGCTCAGCGGTGAGCGGGTGGATCATCGCGCCGACATCTACAGCCTGGCGTGCTCGTTCTTCAAGCTGGTGACCGGCCGGAATCCGTATCCGTCGACCCAGCCGACCCGGGTCATGATCGGTCATCTGCACGAGCCGCCGCCGCGGATCAGCGAGGTGAATTTCGCGCTGCCGCCCGCGGTGGATCAGGTGCTGGCGGTGGCGATGGCGAAGAATCCGGCGGAACGGTTCGACACCTGCCACGAGTTCACCACCGCGCTGCGGCAAGCGCTGGTGCACGGGGTGTCCACGCTGGCGGCCCCCACCGCGCCGGACAGCGTGCGGCACTTTTCCGCACCGGCGAGCGTCGCGAATCCGATTGTGCCGCAAGCGACCAACTCGTATACCACGCGCACGGAGGCGCCCGCGCCGCCCAGCCGCGGATCCCGCGGCTCGGGACGCACGGGGATGCTGATCGGAGCCGCCGGGCTGGTGGTCGCCGTGGCGGTGGCGGGCACGGTGTGGGCGCTGAGCGGGAAGGGCGACGACACCGCGACTCCCCCGGCCGCCGGCGCACCGAGCACGTCCGCGGCGGCACAGCCGACGACCCTGACCGATGCGCGGCGGCTCTACCCCGCCTTCGAGGGGAAGAACATTGTCGCCGTGGATGTCACCGGCGATTCGGCGGCCATGAATTTCGGCGCGTATCTGAAACCCGGTCCGCAGAGCCGATTCCTGGAGGGGCTGGGCTTCGCCTACCACCAGGCGTTCGCGCGCAGCGGCGAGGAGCCGTCACCGCGGACCGAGAACGGCAGCAGCTACTACTCGGAATTGCTCGCGCCGGTGAAGACCGGGTACATCCTGGCCGTGCGCAGTGATGCGAGCGCGGGCGGCGGCGGCATGCGGGATCTGCCGTTCTCGATGACGAAGACCACCGCGACCGTGCTCGTGCTCGATGATCCGCTCGCCGTGGAGGCGCTGCGGAACTGGACCGACGACAGCGAGCGCGTCCTGCTCGACAAGCTCCTCCCGATTCTCGCCAAGGGCGTCAAATAGTCTGCCGCCCTTGGCGAGTCCGGCTCAGAGCGGCGGCAGGTGGGCGATGTGCATCATTTCCTGGCCGCGGGTGCGCGAGACCAGGATGCCGCGGCCGGGCGGGAGCTTCATCGGGCGGACGTCGCCGATGAGCTTGCCCTCGTCGCGGGGGCCGCTCATGATCAGCGTGTCGACCGACAGGTTCTTCATGCCGCCGACCACGTGATCGAACAGCGCCCGGGACGCGCCACCGGTGCGGCGGGTGATGATCACGTGCAGGCCGATGTCGCGCGCCTGCGGCAGGTATTCGATCAAGGGCAGCAGGGGATTCGAGGTGGTGGCGACCATGTCGTAGTCGTCGACCACCACATAGATCTCCGGGCCGGTCCACCAGCTGCGTTCACGCAGCTGCTGCGGCGTGATGTCGGAGGGCGGGATGCGCCGCGACATGTACTTGGCCAGTTCGCCGATCATGCCGCCGGAGGTCTGCGAGGACGTCGAATAGCCGCCCAGGCGTTCGTCGTCCACCACACCGAGTAGACCGCGCCGGTAGTCGATGACGATGAACTTGGCTTCCTGCGGCGTGGAGCTCTCGCTGATGCCGGCGATGATATTGCGCAGCAGGGTGGTCTTGCCGCACTCCACGTCGGCGAACGCCAGGAAGTGCGGTTCGACGCCGAAATCCAGGACCCAGGGCTCCAATTCGTTCTCGCCGAGGCCCACGACCGCCCGGGTGGCGCTCTGCTCGACACCGTGCTCGGCGGCGATGGCCAGCACATCCTCGCGGCTGATCTGCATCGGCAGCATGCGCACCTCGGGCGCGCGGCGGCTGCCCCAGAGTTTGTCCATGCCCTCCTTGGCGGCGTTGACGCCCTCGGGCAGGGTGGCCGGATCGGAGTCGGAATCCAGGCGCGGCAGGGCGATGAGCATGTGCAGCTGATCGGGGGTGAGACCGCGGCCGGGGCGGCCCATGGGGACGAGTGCGGCTGTGCGCCGGTTCATTTCGGAGTCGGTGGGGTCGCCCAGGCGTAGTTCCAAGCGGGTGCCGATCTGGTCCTTGATGACCGGGCGGATCTCGGGCCAGCGGGAGGCGGACAGCACCAGGTGGATGCCGTAGGACAGGCCCTGCTGGGCGAAGGCGTGGATCTGGCCTTCCAGGGGATCGAACTCCTCGCGCATGGCGGCCCAGCCGTCGATGATGAGGAACACATCGCCGAAGTTGTCCTCCGCCACCGGATCTCCGCTGCTCTCCCCCGCCACGGCGGCGGCCTTGCGGCGGCGGAAGTCCAGCATGGATTCGATGCCGAGTTCGGCGAAGCGCTCCTCCCGGCGGCGCATGAGCGAGGTGAGTTCGGCGATGGTGCGGCGCACCCGGTCACTGTCGAGACGGCCGGCGACGGAACCGACGTGCGGGATTCCGGCCAGACCGGCCAGGCTGCCGCCGCCGAAGTCGAGGCAGTAGAACTGCACCTGTTCGGGCGTGTGCGTGGCGGCGGCGGACATGATGATGGTGCGCAGCGTGGTGGACTTGCCGGACTGGGGACCGCCGACGACGGCGATATGACCGGCGGCACCGGCCACATTGATGGTGAGCACGTCGCGGCGCTGCTCATAGGGCTTGTCGATGACGCCGATGGGCATCCACAGCTGGCCGTGCTGGTTGACCGACGAGCGCCAATCCGGTTCGGGCAGCAGCATGTCCACGGTGGGCGAATCCTCCAGCGGCGGCAGCCACACCTCGTGGGCGGGGCGGCCGTGCCCGGTGAGGCGGCGGACCACCACCTCCAGCAGGGTGTCCGGAATGCCTTCGCCGCCACCCTGATTGGCGGCCGAAGGTGGGGGCGGCAGATCGGGCAGGCCCGCGCCGAGCAGGCCGTCGAGCTCGTCGCCCTCGGGTTCCGGCGGCATCTCGACGGGCGCGGCGGTGAACAGCGTCGGCGATTGCCCGCGCGCGGCGGTGCCGTCGGATTGCAGGGAGCCGACCGGGGCCACGTATGCGCCGGATACGTAGGAGGCGTTGAAGCGCAGCGGGTCGTCGGCGTCGCTCTTGAGGTAGCCGGAGCCGGGGATGCTCGGCAGGTGGTAGGCGTCGGTGATACCGAGCACGGCGCGAGATTCGTTGGCGGAGAAGGTGCGCAGACCGATCCGGTAGGACAGGTGCGAGTCCAGCCCGCGCAGCTTGTTCTCCTCCAGACGCTGCGAGGCCAGCAGCAGGTGTACGTGCAGCGACCGTCCCAGGCGGCCGATCATGACGAACAGGTCCGCGAAATCCGGCTTCTGCGAGAGCAGTTCGGAGAACTCGTCGACCACGACGAACAGTGCGGGCAGCGGATCCAGGGGAACGCCTGCGGCACGGGCCTTTTCGTAGTCGGTGACATTGGCGTAGTTGCCCGCCGAGCGCAGCAGCTCCTGGCGGCGGTTCATCTCGCCGGAGAGCGCGTCCTTCATGCGGTCGACGAGTGCGAGTTCCTCTTCCAGGTTGGTGATGACGGCCGAGACGTGCGGCAGACCCTCCAGGCCGAGGAAGGTCGCGCCGCCCTTGAAGTCGACCAGCACCAGGTTGAGGGCGTCGGGGGAATGCGTGGTCACCATGGACAGCACCAGCGTCCGCAGGAACTCCGACTTACCGGAACCCGTTGCGCCGATGCACAATCCGTGCGGTCCCATGCCGTTCTCGGCGGATTCCTTGATATCGATCTCGACCGGCGTGCCGTCGGGGGTGACGCCGATGGGCACCCGCAGCCGCTCCCGCGCGGTGCGCGGCCGCCACACCCGGGACGGCTCGATCTGCGCGGCGTCCGGAATCTTCAGCAGCGCCATGAGCCCCGGATCGGCACGCGTCTCGTCGCCCAGGCTCACGATCTGTGCGGCGGTGGCGATGCGGTAGCGGGACAGCTTGCGCGCGAAGGCATCCGCCTCGGTGACGCCGATGACATCGGCGGTGGCGAACTTCTCCACCCCGGCGGCGCTGCGGGCGGCGATCTCACCGGCGGTGACCACCAGTTGCAGGCCGCGCCGGGCCGCCAGCCCGTATTCCGGTGCGGTGAGGTCGAGTACGGTCACCGAATCCAGGCCGGAATCGCTGACCAGGCGTTCGGAGCCATTGACGAAGCCGTCGTCGATCACGACCACCAGGTGCAGCCGGCCCTGGGTGGGTTGCGGGTTGCGCATGAACCGGCCGCGCTCGAGCAGCTCGTCCGACAGCGCGGTCTCCAGTTCGGCCAGCGAGCCGTACACCATGCGGGCGCTGCCCATGCCGTCGCGGGCGGTCGGATGTTGCAGGTGCGGCAGCCATTTCGCCCACGCCCAGGCCGGCGCGTCGGGATCGGCGCAGACAATCGCGACAGCCACATGATCGGGGCCGTGGAAGGCGGTCAGCTCCATCAGCATGGCGCGCACCAGGGTGCGCGCCTCGTCGAGCTCGCCGCCGATGTTGATGGCGGGAAAGGCTTTGAGCGACACCGCGGTCGGCAGTTCGTGCACCACCGAGTGCGTGCGCACGAAGCGGCGCAGCGCCACGGTCGACACCGGCTCCAGATCCTCCAGCGGGCCGGTTTCGGGGCGCGCGAGCTTGGTGGCCAGGCGGTGCGAGCCGAGCCCCACCCGCACATGCCCGAAATCGGGATCGGCGGGGCGGCGTTCCCACATGCGGCGGGTGCCGACCAGCGAGGGCAGCTCCACCGGTTCGGGATGGCTCCAGCGCAGCGTCTCCAGCTGCTTGGTTCCGGTGCCGCGCACGTCTTTTCGCAGCTGCGCCAGGTAGCGGAAGTAGTCCTTGCGCTCCTCGTTCAGCTCGCCCGCGGATTTGGGGCCGCCGCCGCGCACGCCCATCATCATGCCGACCATGGACATGATCATCATGAGCGGGAACATCATCATCATGGGGTTGGACAGCAGGCTGCGCCCCATCATGGCCATCATCGCGATCATGCCGATGACGGCGATCAGCATGACCACCGGCATGAGCTTCATGAGCAATGGTGTAGGCGTGGGCCGTTGGATCTCCGGCGGCGGGGTCAGCGCCACCTCGCCGCCGGGAGCGCGCGGCGGGGCGATGCGGGGACGGCGCACGAAACCTTCGGTAACCATGGTCTTCTACAGTGCTCCAGCCTCGTGAATCGTTGGGGCGGTGGTCAATCGAGATCGGGGAGTTCGTCGTCGCGCGAGCGCCGCCACGGAATCGCCAGGGCCGCACCGACCGCCAGGGCCAGCAGGCAGGTGAGGGAGCCGATCACGGCCACCCGCCGGGGCAGCGGGTCCGGGCCGATCGGGTCGGCGGGCAGCAGCATCACCCGGGGCGTGCCCGCGCCCGCGCCGATGGGCTGGTCGGGCAGCTGCGCGGTGAGCGCCGCGACGGGGTCCACGAGACCCGCGCCGATGCGGTCGTCGCGGCCGGGGCCGGGAGCGTGCGCGGTGCGGATGATGCGGTCCATGACCTGCGCGGCGGTGAGTTCCGGAAAACGCGCGCGCACCAGGGCGGCGAGCCCGGCGACGTACGGGGCGGCGAAGCTGGTGCTCTCGATGGGTTGCAGGCCCTGATCACTGGGTTCGGCGTCGACGAGGCCGGTGCCGCCGGGCTTGCTGTCCAGGGACACGATGCGGCGGCCGACCGCGGCGACGCTCACCCACGGGCCGTTCATGGACAGCGCCGAGGGGTTGCCGTCCGGATCGACCGAGGCGACCGACAGGACGTAGGGGGCGTACCAGGCGGGCATGACGACGGTGGTGGCGCGCTCCCAGCCGCTGTCGGCGTTCTGGTTGCGGCAGGTGCCATTGGCGGTCAGATCACCGGCCGCCGAGACGACCACGACATTGCGGTCGAAGGCGTACTTCACGGCCGCTCCCAGCGCCGCGTCGACGGGCAGCGGCCCCACCGAACTCGCTGCGGTGCAGCCGACTTCGGAGATATTGATGACGGTCGCGCCCATCTCGACGGCCCGGACCACGGCCCCGGCGAGAGTGTTCACATTGCCGTAGCCGGCCGCGCCGGTCATATCGCCGTGCACCCGGTCGTTGGCGCGCTCGCGGTCGGCGGGCGACCAGGCCAGGCTGTACTGGCGAATGCTGAGGATGTCGGCCTCGGGTGCGACGCCGGCGAAGGCGTCGTCCGGTGACGGCTGAGCGGCGATGATGCCCGCGATGAGGGTTCCGCGCGAATCACAGTCGACCAGTCCGTCGGTGTCGGAGACATAGTCGCCGCCGGCTTCCACGGCGCGCAGGCGCGGATGCGGATTCACGCCGGTGTCGATGACCGCGACCTTCTGGCCCGCGCCCCGGCTGAACTGCCAGGCGGACGGAAGGTCCAGGACACGTTGTGCCACAGGTGGTTCCGAGGGCGGGCCGTTGACGAGCTTGCGCTCCAGGCACAGGCCCTTCTGCTCGGTCTTCTCCAGCGGGGTCGGCAGGTCGGCGAGGGCGGCGGCGATGCCGAAGGCGTCGGGAATGATGCCGGGTGGCGTCAGCGCCGCCGCCGGAGGTGCGCCGAACGTCAGCGACGCGGCCAGAATCATGGCCGCGCTGAGGAATCCGCCACAGCGACGAATCACAGGTTCCGCGCCATCGAGTACACGCCCGTGATCCACAGCACCAGCGGGATGATCGCGCAGATCAGCAGGTATTCGAAGATCTCGCCCGCGCGCCGGGTCACCGGGGTGATCTCCAGGTGCGGGCCCACGACCCCGAAAACCACCACCAGCAAGGCGAATCCGAGCAGCAGACCACCGCACAGCACCAGCCGCGCGGGGTCGGCGAGCGCCAATCCGACGAGCAGCCCGGCGATGAGCAGGGCGGCGGCGGAGATCATCGCGGCGGCCTGCGCCAGGTCGGCGAAGGCGCGCCCGCGCAGGCTCAGGATCACCGCGGCGATGACGGCCAGTGCGAGCTGCTGCCAGCGCGGGGCGTCCCACGGGTCGATCGCGCCGAGCGCACCGGTCACCACGGCCAGCGCGGCGGCCGCGATCATGCCGGTCTGATAGCGGTTGGCGGCATCCGCGCGCTGGCCCAGCCCGGCCGCCGAGGGCAGGGCGGTCGCGCCGATCGCGCCGATGCCCTCCAGGGTGGGGCGGGGTTCGTGGTCGGCCGGGTCGATGGCCGCGCCCGCGGTCGGCACCGGCGGGACCGGGAGCCGTGCGGCCAGCGCCGCCAGCCGGGGCACGGCCGAGAGCAGGGCGATACCGGCCACCATGACCCCGGAGGCCAGATGCGCGGGATCGGTGTCCCAGATCAGGCGCACGGCGGCGGAACCACCGGCGAAGACCGCGATGGTGATGGCGGCGGCGGTCAGCGTCGCGCCGACTCCGGTGGCGCGATAGAGCGCCACCGCGGCCACCAGGGTCGCCGAAAAGCCCAGCAGCGCAGCCGAACTACCGAGTTGTCCGGGGACCAGCAGCGCGCCGCCGCCGAAACAGAGCAGCAGCGCGCACACCGACAGCCCGACCCCGGTCACGGTGTCGAGGTACTTGCGGGCGGCGATGGCCGCGGCCACCCCGGCACCCACGGCGACGCCCAGGCACAGGAAGCCGGTGCCCAGCCCGCCGTCGCTGCCGCGTCGTTCGGCGAACAGCAGCAGCGCCAGAATCGTCGCCGTGACGGCCACGATCAGGCCGGACCATTTGGCCGCGACCGGCGACCAGCCGCGAAAGTCGTTGGCGGTCAACCGGGCCACGGCGTCGATGACATCGTCGAACAGCGCCGGCGCTTCCTTCGCGCCGACCGCGCGCAGCACCAGCAGCTCGCCGTCGTAGACCTCGGCCTCGGCCAGCGTGCGGCCGGGCGGGAGGGCGTCACGGCCCAGGCGGGCCAGCGTCCAGTGCTCGGATTTCAGTGCGGCCGAACCTTCTTCGGCATCCACCGGATCCGGATTGCGGGATGCGATGAGCGCCACCAGATCTCCGATGAACGCCCCGATCGGCACGGTGGCCGGAAGCCCCACATCGACCTGGGTGTTCCCGCCGATGACCGATACCCGGCACAGCTCAACCTCGGCGACTCGTGCGCCGCCGCTCAATGACTCGGTCAATTGCCGAACGACCCCAGTTCACTTCACACAATGCCGGTCCGCGGCATGCACAACACTTGTCTCAGCAACCTTGCGAAACATAATGTATCCCAAGGTCCTTGCCGATGCGATGGCTGAATGGGCCGGAAGATTAACGCAATTCATACACCGAGCAAATTCTGAGGACCGACGTCAATATGTCCGGCAATCGCCAAGCACAACGCGCCTTCGACGCCGGGGTACTTTCCCTCGGCCTCACCATCGACGGTCAGGAATCGGCCAAGGACCTCGAATACGCGAAGCTTGCGTTCGGGCGGGCCACCGAATGGGATGCGGGGATGGCCGACGCCTGGCTGGGCCGCGCCGCCGCCGGCGAGGTCACCCGGGAGGTGCTGTCCAACCTGTACAAGAACAGTTCCAGTCTGGGGCGGGAACAGCGCCGGGTCGGGCTCGCGCCACGCACGCTGGTGGGGCGCTTCCTGTCCGGGCTGTACATCGACTACCCGCTCGCCAGCCTCACCGAGATCGCGCTGGCCTATGCCGCGCAGCTCATCGCCGACAAGGATTACGACGAGGCCGAGCAGGTGCTCGATCAGCTCGCCGCGCAGCGGGCGGGCAACCGCTCGGATCCCGACTTCGAGATCGACAATCGGATCGCGGCGTATGTCCGTGGCGTCCTGCACTATTCGACGCAGCGCTGGCCGGATGTGATGGCCGTGCTCGCCGGATCGGCGGAGTGGCCGGACGCGTACCTGGCCGCGGGCGCGCATGTCATGGTCGGTTCGGCCTGTGCGCAGCTCGGACTGTACGGGGAGGCGGTGCGGCGGCTGGAGCAGGCCGAGGCCGGGCCGATTCCGGCGGCGCGCACCACCGCCATGTTCTGCCGCGGGCTGTGCCTGCGCGCCTCCGGGAAACAGGAGGAGGCGCAGCGGCTCTTCGAGCAGGTGTACTCGCAGGCGCCCGACTTCGCCGCCAATACCGCGGCCATGCGCGACCGCACCTACGGGATCACGGTGACCACCCGCGAGGCCATCGAATCGCGTACCGACCGCTGGGATCCGGCGTCCGCGCCGTCTGCCGAACAGTTGCGGGCCGCCGAACACGAAGACCGGGCTCAGCAGATTCTGGCCGACGCGCGTGCGGAATTGGACCGGCAGATCGGGCTCACCGCCGTCAAAACCCAGGTCGCCAAGTTGCAGGCGACCGCGCAGCTGGCCAAGATCCGGGCCGAAAAGGGTATGGCCAGCGTGCCGCGCGGCAACCATCTCGCCTTCACCGGACCGCCCGGAACGGGCAAGACGACCATCGCGCGCGTGGTGGCCAAGATCTATTGCGGCGTCGGGCTGTTGAAGACCGACAAGGTGGTCGAGGCCAAGCGCATGGACTTCGTCGGCCAGCATCTGGGCAGCACCGCCATCAAGACCGACAAGCTGATCGACAGCGCCATGGACGGCGTGCTGTTCATCGACGAGGCGTACACGCTGATCCAGACCGGGCTTTCGGGCGGCGACGCCTTCGGTCGCGAAGCGGTCGACACGCTGCTGGCGCGCATGGAGAACGACCGCGACCGGCTGGTCGTGATCATCGCCGGCTACGACGGTGAGATCGACCGGCTGCTGGCCGCCAATGACGGCCTCGCGTCCCGCTTCGCCAAGCGGCTCCAGTTCCCGTCCTACACACCGGAAGAGCTCGGCCAGATCGGCAATCTCATTGCCGGGTCCCGGGATTCCGAGCTGACGCCCGAGGCGGTGGCGCTGCTGGAGGCCGCCTGCGACAAGCTCTACAACTCCGAACGGACCGACCAGAGCGGACAGCCACGGCGCGGCATCGACCTCGCCGGCAATGGCCGCTTCATTCGCAATGTCATCGAGGCCGCCGAGGAGGAGCGGGAATTCCGCCTGGCCAACGACATTTCGCTCGACCTGGCCAGTGCGGACGCGGCGGTGCTCATGCGCATCGAAGCGCCCGACATGGAGGCCGCGCTCGCCACCGTGCTGTCGTCCCTCGGCGTCAACTGACGCCCACCGGTCAGAAGCCGGTGGGCAGGGCGTCGTGAGCGACCAGGGCCTCCTGCTTGGACAGTGTGGGGCCGGGCACGAGCTGGCCGACGATGCCCCAGGGGGCGGGCCGGGGCTTCTTGCCCAGGCCGAGCAGTTCACCGGTGGCGGCGTCGGGGACGCCGTAGCGAATCCCGTTCTCCGCCACATAGAACAGGCTGCCCAGGCGCGGGCTGCCGGGAGCCGTGCCGGTGGTCTGGAGGTATTCGCCGGAGCCGGGGCGCAGGTAGGCGGCATCGATGCGGTCGCCGACACCATCGGCGGTGGCGAGCGGGACCGGGGCGGCCGAATCCGGCAGGGGCAGGCGGGTTCCGGCGAAGAAGGTCAGGGTGGCGCGGCCGGCTTCGCCGTCCACCTCGCCCGCATCGGAAGTGTGCTGCTTGGACCAGTTCAAGCAGGTCACGGGGCTGTCGTCGGCGCGCAGGATGCGGGGGGCCACGGCGGGAAAGTGATCCAGCGGAAGACTGTGCAGCACCGGCATTCCGGTGAGCACGTCCGGCGGGACATCCTTGATCTCGCGCATGCCCTGGGAGTTCGCGGTGCGCAGCACCTCCGCGGTGAAATCGCCGATGCGCTGGACGCCGTCGGCCAGGACCACGTAGAGCGTGGACGCCGCGTCGCGCCCGACGCCCGCGACCGAGACGATGCCACCCACCGGCACCTCGGAAAGCTTGCCGGGACCGGGTCTTCCGGCCTCGGGGACAGTGGGCAGGGTCAGCGGCTGGACCGGGACGGCCGCGTCGAGCAGGCCGGTGCTGACCGGTCGGGGACGCAGGCCGATCAGGCCGAGCGCCCGCGCGATGACCGAATCGTTGGGGTCCACCTCGGCGCGTTTGCCGTCGTAGAGCAGGTAGGTCTTGTCGCCGCGCTTGGCCAGGACGGCTTCCTCGCGGGTGAAGGCGCGAATGCGGTCGCTCAGTTCGGGTTCGGTGGCCAGGACGGTGGTGCGCACGCCGGTCGAGGCCGCGGCGCTGCCGGTGATCGACAGCTCGGCGGTGTCGCACAGCGTCCAATCGGAGCGGTCGCTCTGCGCGGTGCCGGGCAGGGCGGCGGGCGCACCCGGGATGCCGAGCAGCGCGCCGCGCGGCTGCGAGGTCAGCTTGCTGTCCTTCACCGAGGTGGGGTTTTCCGCGCTGCCGCTGATCAGACGGGCCGAGGCCAGATTGAGCACCGGATGCAGACGGGTCTCCTTGGTTTGTTTGTCGGTGTAGAAGACATACAGCGCGCCGCTGTCCTTGCCCATCACGATCTTGGCGTCGCCGATGGCGCCTTGCGGGCGCAGGAAGGCCATGATGGCCGCGCCCGCCACCACCAGCACGCCCAGCACCGCGCCCACCATGAGCGAGCGCAGCTGCGAGCGCATGGGGTCGTGCAGCATGCGCACATCGCGGCGGACCAGGGCGTGGTCGAGGCGGCGCAGCAGGAAACGGTATCCGTTGACCTGGGCCCGGGTGGTCAGCTGAGCCGGCACGAAAACTCCATCGGACGGTGGTCGGGGGATCGGCGACGAAATTACCGTATTCGCCGCGTCTTTCGAATAGTTCGAGGCGTGGTTAACTCCGCGCGACCGGATTTCGGTTGCGCGGTACGGTAAATGCCGTGAGCGACGACACGCGCGATCCGGAGAATGATTCCGGCGCAGGCGAAAACGGTGCGCCGAATACACCGGAAAATGAAAACTCGGTGAACTCGAGTTTGCGCGATACCGAATTCTGGTTGTTCACCGATCTGCCGTTGCACGTGTTGATTCCGCTGGGACTGTTCGCCGCGCTGGCGGCATGGACAGCTGTGGCGCTGGATCTTTCGCCGATCTGGAGTGCCGTGATCGGCGCGCTGGTGTTCGCCGCGGGCGCGGCGCCGGTGCGCCGCCGCAGGCCGCGCGGCCCGGCCACCATGCTCGCCAACCGGATCACGCTCGCGGTGCGGCGGTGGCGCGCCCAATGTGCCACCGAGTCCGAGACCGAGCCGTTCGACGTCCCGCTGCCTGAAGGCGGCGTGTACGGAATGCATTGGAACGGTGGGCTTCTGGTGACCATGCTGCGCATCGATCCGCCGCCGGACACCCTCACGCTGCTGCGGCCGGGATCGATCAGCACCGATCAGCTGCTGCCGCTCGACGAGATCGCGGGCTGCCTGGGGCAGTTCGACATCACGCTGGATTCGGTGGATGTGATCGCCCTCGGTGCGCGCACCTCCGATGCGGGACCGCTGGGGCGGCTCTACGACCAGATCGTGGGCCCGCTGCCCGCCATCGCGCACCGCACGGTGTGGCTGGTGCTGCGGCTGGACCCGCTCGCCAATGCCACCGCCGTGGACAATCGTGGCGGCGGTGCCGTCGGCACCCTGCGCACGGCCATGATCGCCACCCGGCGCGTGGCCAACCGGCTTGCCGCCCAAGACATCTCGGCCTCGGTGCTGTCGGCGTCGGAGATGAACGCGGCGCTGCGCCGCCTCACCCGCGGCGTCCCGGTCACCGACTTCGTGGAGACCCCGGAAGCGCTGGTGCACGAGGGCATTCACCTGGCCAGCTACGACATGGACAGCGCGCACATCGATTCCGGCGGCTTCGCCGACATCTGGGCGACCCCCAGCCTCTGCACCACGATCACGGTGCGTCTGCGCCCGGCCCGCGATCGCGTGCTCGGCGGGCAGCCCGGTGACGCGGTGACGGTCCACGCCATGGTGCGCTTCGACACCGCCACCGCCCCCTCCGAACCACCGGTGAGCGGATTGCGCCCACTCACCGGCCAGCAACTCACCGCACTACTGGATTGCCTTCCGGCGCAACCGATCCACCGCCGCGACGACGGCTACCGGGGCCCACGCGACGCCCTGCTCGGCATCACCGTGCCCACGGCCGGCTGCGGCCAACTCATCGGCGCGGACGACGCCGGCCAGGGCATCGCAGTGCCCCTCATCGGTGACGGCACCCGCCACGTGGAGGTGGTGGGCCGCCTCGGCCTGGCCCAACAGGTCATCCTGCGCGCGCTGGCCCTGGGCGCCCGCGCGATAGTGCACACCGACCGTCCCGAACAGTGGCAGGCCATGGTCCTGAGAGTCGATATGCCCCAAGCACTCTCACTCGCCCCGCGCACCGCCGGCGCCACCGCCCACACCCCGCCGCCCACCCCCCAACCGAGCGCCGTCTTCCCGACCACCACGGTCGTAGTCTTCGACGGCATCGAACCCACCCTGCTGGCAGGCGGCGCGACCGTCGTCCACGTCCGCGCCCCCGAGGAACCCCCCACCGACTCCGACCCCGATGTGGTCCTCACCCAAGACCCCGCCCACCCCACCCGCATCACGGTCCGCACGCCGAGCACCGAGGTCACCGTCACCATGGTCACCACCCCCGACGAGATGGGCTACATCGGCGAATCCCTCTCGGCAACACGCTGAGACCGAAACCGCGAAGCCGGGTAGCGCGAGCCGCGGGATCGCCACTCAACCAGGCGGGCTCGCGGCTGCCACGACGGCCAGCAGGTCGAAGAAGCCCTAGCCGCCGAGGCGGCTCTCCAACGCTGTGCTGATCAGCGCACGAGCCGCTTTGCCGTATACCGCCTGCGCCTGTAGCGCCTTCCAGATGCGCTCGTACAAGGCGAGTTCGGCGCTCGTGACGACAGTGATCTCAGCACTGACGGTTTCGATCAGCGCGAGGCGGTCGTCGAAGAGATCGAATGACGTTGTCATGTAGGTGAACTCGGCGTCTCGGGGGACGATTCCGAACAGCATGCGCGGGATATCGAATGCCGAGTCGAGTAGGTACTGCAGCTGATCGACCATCACGTCGGAGTTCCCTACTGTCGTGTACAAGGCCGATTCGTCGGCGAGCAGGTTGAACCGGTGCCGAGGCTGCTGCAATACCTTGTGGCGTTCCATTCGTGCGGCGAGTGCCTCGCCGAGGTCATCGGGCGTGCCGAGGAACCGAATGCACTGGGACAGAACAGCACGCGCGTAGCTCTCGGTCTGGAGCAAGCCGGGTAGGACGACCGGTGCATAGGTACGTTGTAGCGTCGCACGGCTTTCGAGATCAACTTGCCTGCGTTGTCTACGAGTGTGCCCTGCTGCAGCAATCCGCTTCCACTCCGACCACTGCGCCTGGACATTGCGCAAACTGGCCAGCAGGTCAGGGAGAGCGAGGCGCGCGTCGCAAATCGCGCACCAAGTTTCGAGGTCGGCTTCACTGGGTGTCTGCCGGCCGAGTTCGATGCGGCTTGTTTTGGATTTGTGCCATCCCGCAGCGACGCTGAGCTGAACGGCGTCGAGGCGGGCATCCTTGCGGAGCTCGCGCAGACGCGCGCCCAGCGCAGCGCGTGCACGCAGTACCTCAGTCACGTCGTGACGTGCCCGAGGTAGTCGTGGTATGGAGTTGCCTCCCCCCAGACGCGATCGCGGATCGCAATCGCATTTGCGACCATGACGGTGTCCTCGGTTGCCGCTCCGCCGATCCAGAGTCCCTCGGCATCGAACAGACTGTATGCAACCGTCTGGTCGTCGAGCAGCCAGAAATCCTCGGTATGTGCATCTGTGGGAGGCGAGTTGTGTCGTGCCAAATAGCGCACGTCCTCGCCAGCAGCCACGTTGTAGCGAGTGAGGGCGAGCAGATAACGCGTGTATGCGGTGTGTGGTTCGGTGACGATTCGCACCCGATGCACGGCTACGCCGCGGCCGGCCATCCGACCGACTCGATTGATCCACGGGGCGAACCAGTCACCACCGGGGTCGGTGGTCTCATCGGCGAGAAATGCTCTCAGCGAGTCGGTTTCGATCTCGGCGCGGTAGTCGTCGTGCGTTTCCAGGTGGAACGCCCGAGTCTTCGCCCCGTCGAGCAGAAGGTCGAAGTCCTCACCCCCGAGGATCTGGCGCATCGGGGCTCACCTCCTGCCCGATGGGGATCTCGACCGCAGTTTCGTGACTCGGGATCTCCATGATTCCCAAGGCTTCCGGATCGGTGATGGGAGTTCCAGACAGCAGGAACGTCCCGTGTCCGGTGTCCTTGAGCCCAGCCATGCAAGTACCCGGACGGGCGTATTTGAGTAGACGATGCGGGATCTCGATCAGGTCTACCTCTGAAGTCCTCCAGCCTTGAACGGCGAAGGTGTTTCGATCGGTCAGATACAAACGCGGCGAACCCTGACCTCCAGTGTCACCGCCGAGTAACTCAACATGCATAATGCGACCTCGCTCGATCGGTTGCGTTTGAGTTCTCACATCTTCCCTGCTCAGGGCAATGCACGTCAACGAATCGTGCAACTTTGCGCAACTTCGTAGCCGCGCAACAGCGGGCGACCCTACCGTCAGTGCTAGCCCGGTGCCGGGTGGGTTGGGCAACGACCCACGGCATCGACCGAACCGCAACTGCCGGTCGGTGTACTGCGATCCCCGGCACCGGGCGCTCATCGGACTGTCGACGCCTGCGAAGAGGTACCGGACATGGACTTCATCCTTGCTTTCCTGCTCAGGCGGTGGTGACCGTGCTCGCCCACGCCACCGCCCTCGCCTACCTGCGTTCCGACATCTCAGGAGCACGCCAGCCCTTCGACGAAGCCCGCAACCGCAGCATCGCAAAACGCCTCGGCTACAACCTCTCCCGCACGGTTGTGTTCGGCGCACACACCGATGACCCGATCCAACGATTGATCAACGTCGCCCGCCGTATCGGGGCCGAAGCAGTGATCGTGCCCAGCCTCGCCCATTTCGGCGACACCATGCCCGAGCAGCTCGTCCAGATCGTTGACGTGATCACCGTCGAGCCCGCGCACACCTACGCGCGTTGGTCCACCGGCCTGCTGCCCGACGAGCTGAGGACCCGATGACCACCGCGCTGCTGCCGCCGACCCACACCCGGACGCGCGATGCCGGTGCGCGATGCTTCCTCGGGCTGCGGCGCTTCGCCGAGGTGTCCGGGAGTGCCACACGTTGGCCGGAACCGACGATCGTGTGCGCCGATTCGGTGAACATGTGCCGTGTGCACAGAGTCGCGAATGCTGGTTTGTGGCTGCGCATTTCGCGCAGTGAGCTCGCAGAGCCCGACTATTGGGTCGACGACAAGCCCGGGTGGCTCACGCGATGACTCGCTACGAGCACCCGAACCCATGGATCCAGGACTGCGCCCCGGTCGATGTCGACGCGCAGCAGAACGCCTATGCGCTGTCATCACGGGTCGAGTGTGGGCACCGGGTATGGGATCTGCTGCACAGCGGGCTGGAAATCGCTGCGGCCGACGGCGTCAGCCGCTTGGGGGTGGAACACCTGTTGCTTCAGCTGCTGCGTGATCCTTCTCTGATCCCGTCCGACGCACTCCGAGGGATGGGGCTCGAGCCGAGCATCGTGTTCAGGCGAATAGCGGATCTCGCCCTTCCAGGGTCGGAAGTGGCTCAGGGAATCTGGCAGCCTCGAAAGCCTACCGGCAAGGCCTTTGGCGACTGAGCAAGCTATGGATCGGATGACATGAGAATTTGGTGCAACGGAAGAGATGTGATCGCGCTCGCTGGGGCGGTCTGCGTATCTGTATCAATCGAAGGGTGTTCTGATTCCGAATCAGCTTCCCCCGCAGCGTCGTTCGCGTCGACACCGAAGGACTGCGCAGGGCTGATGGCGGCCGTATCGCAACCACTTGCCCAGTTCGCTGGGCAGCTGTTCGACTCTGCCGGGACATTCTCGAAAGTGGATATCTCCGATGTTCCCGCTGCTCCGGGGCAGGAAACACTGATGTGTTCGGCTCGGTACGGGCTGGAGACGTTCATGTCGCCCGCGGCCAATTCCGGGCAGCCGCGTCTACGTAGTGTTTCGATCCGTTTCAACGTTGATACCTCTGCCGATGCAGAGGCTGCGATCACACGCTTCTTCGACAGCTCGCAGAAGAGCTTCAACGGCAGCACGACCAAGCTGACCGCCCTAGGTTCGGATGCCTACGCCGGAACTCGGGTCAGCGGCCGTGTAGCGGAATCGGTAACCGAATTTCGAGTGGGCAATCTAGCTGTCGATGTCATCACCCGGGGTGAAAACTATGTGCGCGCAGGAGATTCGGAGGGAACGTCCGATTCTCCCGAGCTGACCACAGCTCTGCGATCTGGATCCGAGGCGATCGCCCGAGCGGTGAACGCCAACCTCACATCGCTCATGCCCTGAGTACTCAACGCCGATTCGCAACGCTGTTGCTACTGATTCTGATGGCAGTGATAGGGGGCGAGCAGGGGGGCCGGTCGGGGTGATGAAACCCCGACCGGCCGCTCGCGAGAAGGTCTCGTTAGATGTCGGCGAAGCCGTCGCCGATCTTGCCGTCGGTGCCGAGGGCGCGGTGGAGGGCGTTCTCGACCTCGGCGGCGATCTTGTCGAGGATGACGAGGGTGTCGGTGAACTCGCCGTCCCATTCGCCCTTGGTGGATTGGAAGACGCCGAGGGCGCCGTTGTCGGCCCAGGCTGCGGCCAGGGTGGTGGCCGCGTCGTTCATTTCCTGGCCGCGGTCGGTGAGGGCCTGGCGGAAGCCCTGCAGGTCGCTGAACAGGGTCAGCATCTGGCCCTGGTCGTACTCCATGTAATCGGGGTCGTTGACGCCCATTGCTGATCCTTTCGGGGGTCCTGAATGTCTTTGTGGTGCTGGGGGTTAGATGCGGATGTAGGAGAAGGCGTCCTCGCCCTCCTGGTCCATCCGCTTGTACTGCACGTTGCCGGCGCCGACCTGCTGGGTGATGCGGTTGAGGATGCCGTTGAGGCGGTCGGCCTCTTCCTTCCAGGCGTTGGCGGCCTCGTTGAACTTGCCGCGCGCCGCACCGGCCCAGCCGCGGGCGGCCTCGACCTCATCGGTGATCTGCTTGATCGTCCAGCGCATGCCCTCGACCGCGTTGGCCATGTCGCCCTCGGCCTTGGAACCGCCGGCTGCGTCGTGCTGTACCTTCGACATCGTCGAATCCTTTCGTTTCGTGGGTGAAACCCCGAAGTGCGATGCCATGGCGGCATCATCGGGAGATGAAGCGGGCGCTCGGCCCTCCAGCTCTGGGTTACCGCCACCTTTCCCCGGGCAGCATGTCGATCAGGCCCGAGATCGCTTGCGCGAGACGGTGATCGCTGCCCGGTGTGAGGGTGGACCAGACCTGCTGATCCGGCGCGTAACCGGGCGCGGCCACCAGGCGACCGCGTTCGGTGTCGTACACGGCGACAGCGCCGGGGGGCCGGATGGTGCTGCCGTCCTCGTGGGCTTGCGCCACGATTTCGGCATAGGCGCGGGTGGTGGCGAACGCCAAACCGTATGCGGTGGCGTCTCTTTCGGGGACGCCGAGGGCGTACACGGCGTCGGCGAAGTCGATGGAACTGTGCGCGGCGTCCAGGCGCTCGGCGAGTTCGGCTGCGGGAGCGCTGAATCCGGCGACGTCGGCGGGCGGGCAGGAGCCCAGCGCACGCAGCAGCGGGGCGAGCAGGGCCGAACCGGCGCCGTCCTCCCAGACCGTCCGGATGTCGAAGCTGTCGCCGTCGCGCACCGCCAGCACGTGATCCCCGGCCCGGCGCGCCAGGCAGAGCCGGATCGGTTGCGGCGCACCGGTGTACACGCGGGCGACGACCTCGCGATCGGGTTGCGCCAGCACCAGCAGGGCGGTCGCCAGTTCGGGGTCGACCTCACCGTAGCCGTCCAGCAGGCCGGCGGCGCGCAGGTCGCGCACCGCCCGCCGCTGCGCCAGAGTCCATTCCTCGAACGAATCCTGTTGCGGTGCGACCGCGAGCACGGTCGGGAAGGTCTGCACCCGCAGGCATTCGGCCACCGCGAGCAGGCCGTCATTGGTCAGCGTGGTCACGACTGCCCACCGCCTACCGCCTCGGGGCGGACGGGTGCGGGTTCCGGGGCTCCGAGAACAGCTGGGGCGGAGACGATTCCGATCTCGGATTCGAAGCCCTCGCCGACGGCGAGACCGCTGCGCACCTCGTGCTCCTCTTCCTGGGCAGCCGCGCCGGAGGACATCGGGGCATAAGGCAGGGTGCTGTTCGCCGGAGCCGTCGTTACCGGATGGGATGCAACGGTTTCCACTATATTGGCGGACACCGGGGTCGTTATGAGGGTGGGCGCGCGCAACGGAACCTTGACCTGAGTCACCGTGGGCATACGGAAACCGCCGTACGGCAGGCCCCCCATCGGGTTGCCCGACAACGGGTTCGCCGGTTCGCCGGGCGTTCCGGCCTGCTCGGCCGCCAGCGCGGCCTCGGCGGCCACCACCGGGGGACGCTCCTGCTCCCACGCCTTCGACAAAGGCTCCGTGGCGGTTTCGTACTCGCGCATGACACGCGACGCGGCGGCCTTGGCCGCGTCGGCGGCGTCGTCATTGCCCGCCGCGATCGCCTTGACCGGTGCGCCCAGGGCCGCACCGATCTGGCCCAGCAGCTGCCGCACCTGCTCGATGGCCTCCAGCTGGGCGGTGTTCGGCATGGCCAGGCGCGCCAATTCATAGGTGGCGGCCTGGGTTTCGGCGCGCACCGCATTGGCCGTCGCCGCCGCGGCGGCTTCCCCGAGCCAGGTGCGCAGGGTGGAGACCCGTTCGATCATGTCCTGGCTGGCGGTGGACTGCCAGCCCGCCCGCAGCCCGTTCATGACCGCCTCGTATTCGAGGACCGCCGCACCCAGCCCGGCCGCCAGTCGCGCCCAAGCGATTCCGGCCTCGGCCATGGGCAGCGCCCCGGGCCCGGTGGTGAGTTCGCGCGCCAGCCGCTCGGGTTCGCGGCCGTCCCAGAGCACCCCGGTGAAGCCCGGCTCCGGTGGTTCGATCATCGGCGACTCCCGTCCGAACGCCCGCTAGACGGCCACGCTCGCGGTGACCGCGTCGAAGGCGCCCGCCGACTCCTCCTCGTCAGCGGCCACCCGCACCACGTGATTGCGCAGTGCGGCAGCGAGTTTGCGCATCTCGAAGACGGCGTCACCGGCCCCGGCGAGGAAGTCCCGCGCGACATCGGTCATGGTCTGCGCGGCGCGCACCGACACCTCGTCGAGGCCCGCGGGCGCGACGGTCAGCGCCGGCTCGCCGCTGCGCAGTTCGGCGAGCAGCCGGTCGGCCAGCACGTCCAGTGCGACGGCGGCGTCGGTGGCCGCCTTGGAATCGAACTGCACACCGGCGAAAGTCGTGTCACCACTGGTCATGGCAATCTCCTAGAGGGTGAGTTCCTTGTCGGGCAGTGGTTGCGCGCCGCGTTCGAGCGCGCCGACCACCGGGAGGGAGGCTGCTTCCACTTCGCCGACCATCTCCTCGCCGTGTTGCAGGGAGAGCAGGTGCGCGGGGTTGTGCCCGGCGTCGCCCGCGGTGCGCGAGGCTCCGGCCGCGCCGCCCATGGGCATGGCGCTGGTGCCGGGCTGTGCGGCGGAGGCGGCACGCAGGGCCGAACCGGAATCGACTGCGCCGCCGCCGGTTCCGCTAGCGGTGACGGTGCCGCCGACCGTGCGGGGCGCGGAGTATTCGCGCAGCGGGCTGGAGATCGGGGATCCACCCGTGACCGGCACACCGCTGCCACCGCCGCCACCGATTGTGGTGGTGTCGGCGGGAACGGTCTCGGCCACGTCCGTCAGGGAGGTGGTCGTGGTGGTGTCGGTGGTGGAGTTCTTCAGATCGTCGCTGATATCGGACAACCCGTCGGACGCCTTGCTCATCAGGCTCGTGATGGCGGACAGCACCGATTGCAGCTGCGAGGAACTGTCCACGCCAGTAGGAGCTTCGGTGACGTCGACCTTCTGCCCGGCCGCGGTCATATTCGCGGTGTGCACGGTCATCTCGGCACGGGTCTTGCCGACGACGGCCAGACCCTCGGTCACCGATTCGGCGGTCGCGGTGGCCAGGAAGATCTGACCGGCGGGCGTCGCCAGGAAGGGCGCGGAGGCCGTCACCATGGCGACGTATTTCGCTATGACAGCGGTCATTTCGGCCCCGCCGACGGCCACCGTGGTGGCTCCGCCGGTCAGCACCGCCTTCTCCTGCACGGCCTGGGTGGACAGTTCGGCGCTGTCGGTGCCGGCCTGACCCGATTTGGTGGCCGCGCCGGTCGCACCCATGCCCTGCCACAGCGACATGAGCGCCGACAGCGCGGACGAACCGGTCTCCAGTGCGGTGGACAGGGCGGAGGTGACATCGGAGAGCACCTTCGTCGGGTCGATGCCCGTCGCGGAGATGTCGAAGGTTCCGGTGCCGAAACTGCTCGCCAGATCGGTGAGCGGGCGGGTCAGCGCCGTCAGGTCGATCACCGGCAGGGCGGGCATATCCGGCAGCGGCGGCAGGGCGGGGAGCTGCGGCAGCGTGGGAAGCCCCAGATCCGTGAGGATCTCGTCGACCGGACGGTCGATGTGCGGGGCCAGCGCGCTGCCGCGCAATAGCTCCCCGATGGCGGGATCGAGGCCGTCGCTCATGCCAAAGATGCCACCGTGGCGAGGAATTCGCCGCCGGACTCCACCTCGGTGGCGACGTAGGCGGCGGCGGCCTCGTGCGCGGTGAGCGCGGTGCCCTCGTAGACGCCCGCCAGTTCCAGGACTGAACTCATGTGGTTGGCCTGGGCAATGGCGAAGGCGGCGAGGAAGTCCTGGCCGATGAGGCCGAACACCGGGGTGGCCGCGGCGACGGTGGCCGTCTGGTCGATGGCTCCCGCCGCGGCGACGGCTGCCGCCTGCGCGGACGCGGCGAGACCGTACGCCCGGATCGCCTCGGGTGCTGCTGCGAAGTGACTCATCGAAATCCTCGCCTGGTGCCGCGAAATATGAACCGTCCGAACGGTATTACCCGGATCGCATGGCTCGTAAGGTGGATTACGGAAACTTTGGACCGGCGCCGTGAACGGTTGGTGACCAATCGGCGACTTCCGAGTTGAATGCCACCACCAGTTCGGCGCGGCGCGCGAAGGCGGCATAGGCCGCGGCGGCCGCGGTGCGCACCACCACGTCCTCGAACTCGTGCGGGGTGAGGCGTGAAACCTCTTGGGACAGGGTCAGATCGATGAGGGCGCCGGTGCCGTCCACCTCGGCGGTGACGATGCCGTCCGGATCGGTTTCGGTGGCGCGGACCGCCTTCAGATCGTCGGCCAGATCACGCATGCGGTAGAGGCGGCGGCGTACGGCCGCCTCCAGCTCGTCCATGGTCTCGTACACGAGCGCTCCCCTTCTCACACCTGACGGAGCCAGGACTGCGGCTCCGTCTCGTACTCGCCCTCGTCGCTGATCTCCTGTGCCGCAGCAGCTTCCGCGGTCGGGAGGCCGGTCAGGGCGAGCATGGACTCCGGAATCCCGGCCTCCAGCAACGCGGCTCGCCGCGCCACACCGGCGCGATTGGCGGCGGTGCGGCACAGGCGCAGCAGTTCCGCGGCCAGCTGGGCCGGATCGCGGCGCAACTCCGCGGCTTCGATCGTGATGCCCAGGGGCAGGCCCTGCTCCGTGGTGCGCACCGCGATCGATCCGGTGCGGGATACGGCCGTCCACTCGGCCGGGGCCGGGTGCGGGTCGGTCATCGATGTCCTTTCGATGCGGATCGCCGTCAGGCGCGCTCGTCGCGGATGGCCGCCACCACGGCGGCGATGCGGTTGTTCAGCAAGAGCCGCAGGCGTTTTCGATCCACCGGCATGGCGACCGGCGGGGTCTGGTCGTCGATCACGTAGCGGCCGTCGTCGATCAGATCCCGCCAGGTGAGGCGGTGGCTGGTGATGCCGCGCGGGCCGAACAGCGAATGGCCCTGCTGGATGGTGATCGAGCCGGTGCGCTCGGCGGGCATGCGCAGGAAGGCCGCCGCGCGTTCGGCGGCGGATTCGGCGAACGAATCCCGGACCGCGGAGCGCTCGTAGCTGTAGTCGAGGTTCTCCTCGTCGGCCGGTGTGGCCAGGACCAGCTGGGGCAGCCGGCCCGCCGGGAGCTCCGGCATGGCCTCGGCGACCACGTCGGCCAGTTCGAGGGCGGTGCACTCGGTGATGATGAAACCGCCGCTGTACCAGTGGGATTCGCCGGGCAGTTCGGTCACCAGACAGCCCAGGTCGCCGCGGCGGACGGCCAGCAGGCGGACCAGACCGGCGGGGCGGTCCAGGTCGGCCGGATCCCAGGCGTCCACCACCACCCGAATATCCGGGTGCGCAATGGTTTCCATCAGCGGATACAGCTCGCCGTCGTAGCGGTCGCGCAGGTTCCGGCGGGTTATCTCCTTGGCCCGCGCGAACTCTCGGATGGTGGGGATCTTCGTGGTGAACACGAAGGGGGCGGGCGGATACTCCTCCCGCCGGGCGTCCTCCCACAGCACCATGAACTCGAGATCGGTGAGACGCCAGCTGTATCGGATGGGGGTCAGGGTCACTGCTCCACCACCGGTCGGGCCACGACGGGCGGGGTGCCGAGCGCCTCGTCCAGGTTCTCGGTGCTGTCCAGGTAGTCGGCGCGTTTGTGGTCCTTTTCGCCCTGCTTCTGCCCGGCGCCCGCACCGCCACCGCCGCCACCCGGGCCGTACGGCATACCGGAATTCGCGAGACCGGCGCGGCCGACGGCCGAGGCCGCGACCGGGGTGGGTGCGGAGGCTCGAGGGAAAAGCTTGGCGTCGGTGGGGGCCGTGGCGCGGGGTGCGCCGCCTCCGCCTCCCGCACCGCCACCGCCGCCGCCTTTGAGCAGGTTCTTCAGTGGATTGGTGCCGGCGGGGTTGGTACCCGCGGGGTTGGTGCCGGCCGGGGTGGTGGTGACGGGCGGGGTCACGCCGGTGTCGGTGCCGCCGGTGTCGGTGCCACCGTTGTCGGTGCCGCCACCATCGTTGCCGCCGTTGTCATTTCCACCGTTGTCGTTGCCGCCGCCGTCGTTGTTCCCCCCACCGTCGTTGTTGCCACCGCCGTCGTTGTTGCCACCGCCGTCGTTGTTCCCGCCGCCGTCGTTGTTTCCACCGCCGTCGTTGTTCCCACCGCCGTCGTTGTTGCCGCCACCGCCGTCGTTGTTCCCGCCACCGTCGTTATTGCCACCGCCATCGTTATTGCCACCACCGCCGTTGTCGCCGGGGTTGTAGCCCGAGCCGCCGCGACGGCCGGAGCCGCCGCCGCCTCCGGTGTCACCCGTGCCGCCGGTCCCTCCGGTGCCGGTGGTGCCGCCCGTGCCGTCGCCGGAACCCGTGGTCGGGTTGATGGCGTCCGGCAGCTTCGGGATGGCCGAACTCGAATTCTCGATACCCGGCACATAGAGGCTGCTGTAAGCGGATTGGGCCGCGGGCAGGTACTGCTCCTTGATCGCCTCCGGGCTCGCGATGTACGGCGACACGTTGGGGAGCGCGTTGGCCAGGCTCCGCATCGAACCCGAGGTCTCGTTCAGATTCCGGCCCAGGATCGACATCTCCTCGGAGAGGTTCACGATATTGTCGGCGTACGCCTGGATCGCGGCCTTGGCCTTGGCGGAGGCGGGAGAATTCCACATGCCGTCGCGCAGATTGTTCTCGATGGTGGTGTGGAAGGTGCCCGAATCGGTTTTCAGGTTCGATGCCATCCACGACCAGCTGCCGCCCATGTCGGTGATCTGACTCGCGGTGCGGCTCAACTGGTTCCGCAGCTTCCAGTAGTCCTCGTAGGTGAGGTAGCTGGGCGGCTCGGCGTCGACCGGACGGGTGTCGAGACCCTCCTTGCGCTTGGCCACGGCGGCCAGGTCGGAGGGCTGTTCGGGTGTCGAGACCGGGTACTGGCCGCTGGTCGGCCGCGCGTACGGGATTCCGCTCGTCCGGCGGGCGAACGGGCTGTTGTTCGTCACCGGCGAGTACAAGCCCCCGGTGGTCGACCAACTCGGCGCCTGGGTTTCGCCGACCAGCGGGTGATGAGCGATATCGCGGCGGTCCGAGGTATTGGCTCGCTTCAGCTGGTCGAAGGCCTGCTCGGTGGTCTGCTCGCCCTGCCGGTACAGCTTGCCCGCATTGAGGAAGGTCGTGACGATATCGGAGAGGATGCTCTTGTGCTGGCCGAGGATGGTGCCCAGGTCACCGCCGGCATCGAAGAACTTGCGCGCCAAGCGATTTCCGGATGGCAGGCCGCCGAAGATCTCCGCGGTGTAGTCGCTGGTGCCCGCGACATAGGTGACCCAGCCGTTGACCATGTTGACGCTCAACAGCAGATCCATTGCGGCATTGGCGGATTGCTCCGCCGCCGACGGCGCGACCTCCAGGGTGCTGCCCTGGGCCGACTGCTGGCGGATCTCACCCCATGGACTGGTCATGACTCCTGCTATCGCTGCGAGGGATTGCGGTGCCGGGTCCGGAAACGCTGCTCGAACTCGGGGATGTACTGCGATGGCGGCACCGAGGACGAAGACTGTTCCAGCACACCGTCATCGGCGACGTAGAAGATCGCGCGGCCGATCGAGACCTCGCCCGGCCGAGTCGGGACATAGATCATCCAGCCCACGCCGAGGCGATCGGCGCGCAACTGATCCAGCGGGTAGCCGGAGGTGTCGGCGCCCTGCGCGGAAATGAACCGGCGCACCTGATCGAGGGCTTCCGCGCTGGGAATCGGATCCGGCAGGGACAGGGTGAGACCGGCCATGGTCAGCTGGTAGAAGGCGCTGTCGATATCGAAGACGTCCGGGTCGCCGAAGGCGGCGGCCACCGTGTCATGGGTGACCACGCCGACCTCGGCCGCCTCCACCAGGGCCTGCACCGCGGCGCGCTGCTCGGCGGTGGGGTCGGCGGTGATCAGGCCGCACACCACGTCGGTGACGGTGCCGCGGGTCCACATGCCGGGGACGGCGGCCGCGAGATCGTCGGCGGGCGGGGACTCGGCGCGGTACCAGCGGCCGTTCTCCCACCAGTAGCAGAACGAGAGCAGGCCGTTGGCCGCACGCGGATTCAGGACCGGGCCGGCGACCCAGGCGGGCGCGCCCGAATACAGCTGGGGCAGAGCGGATCCGGTGTTGTATGCGGCATCCAGCTCCGGGGCGTTCCAGACGCCGCCGGACAGCACGGCGCGGCCGCCGGGCAGCGCGTACAGGGTCGAGCCGCTGCGCTTGCTGCCCTCGAAGTAGCCGAGGGCGGGCAGAATGCGTGGCCCCCACTGGGATCCGGCCGCCACGAACGCGGCGGCCAGCACCGACCAGCGTGACCACATGAGCGGGAACTCGGGGAAGTCGTTGTCGGACACGGTGGCTCGGATGGCGCCCGCGCGGTCGGCGCGCGCCTGCACGGCGGCGGTCCGTGGCGTACGAGTCTGACGGTCGCCGTGGCCGATGTAGGCGGCCAGCCACACCGGCAGCGAATTGCGCGGGTACACCGCGAGATCGGCGCGATAGACCTCCGGCGGGAAGAGCTGCTCGTCCGGGAACGGTTCGTCGCCGTAGTCGTAGTCGACTTCGATCGCGCCGCTCACCGCCAGCGACAGCTGCAAGCGCCACCACGGGCCGTCGCCCAGCTCTGCGCTCACATTCCGTTGCGCGCGAAGCAGTTCCAGCACCTGTGTGCTCGGCTGAACGCGTTCGGTGCGCTGCTCGGCGTCGGAGAAGAACACCTGCGCGATCTCCACCTCGGTGGTCAGCACGAACAATGCGTCCAGCTGCTGCCAGTCTTGCGGGCCGGAACGCGCCAGCGCGATGGCGATCTCGTGCATGAGCCGGGTGGCGCGCTGCTCGGCATCCTCCGGCTCGAGCGGCTCGTTCGCGGGTTCCGCCACCGGCTGGTCTGTCGCAGTGGATGGTTCGCGACCCTCGTCCTCTGGTTTGCTCACCTCAGCGCCATCTCCTCATCACCCGTGTCATCTTGCAAAGTGCCGGTAGCCAAAACGTTGTCAGCGAGTGAACACTGTCGCCTTGCGCTGCGGATCCGCACACACATCCCGGACCAGCCGCCCCAAATCCAGCTCCGCCCCCACATTCGGATACACCATCCAACCCCCCAGCACCTGCCCCAGGAACACCGAGAACCGAGTGAACCCATCTCGCCCCGGCACCCACTCCACCCGCACCGCAGGATCATTCACATCGATGCTCACCCCGTTCACGCTCACCCCCAACCGCTCCCCATCCCGGAAGAACACCAGCACACCCCCACCCGTATCCGAGTACACCCCCGCATAAGCCTCCGGCGACCCCGCCATCCCCCACCCCACCCCGCTCGCCGGATCGAACGCCACCGCAGCGCCAACCCCGTTGAACGGCCGCACCGGCAAACGGGTAGCCCCGGCCTCCAGGCCCGACCCATCCGTTCCCCCCTGCTGACCGGACCCGTTCACGCCGCCCGGCTGCCCCGATCCACCGCCGTCATCCTGGTGCCCGGCGCCAAACGAATTGCCCTGCGAGGGCCGCTCACTCGGCTGTGCCGCCTGATACGGATCACCCATCTGCGCCGCCGCATCACGCAACCACGCCGGCATCGAAGGCTCGGGCGCAGCCGTCCCATTCCCCGACGCCTGTCCGCCCGTCGACGAGCTCGCAGCGGCAGTCCGCCCCTGCGAGTCGATATTGGATGAGGTGCCCGACGACTGTTGTTGTGTCCCTATGGGATTGGCCCGCCCTTGCTCCGGCCCAGGCTCCGCAGGTTCCTCCTCGAAATCCGGCACCGGCCAAGGCCCCGGATCGTAAACAGGCACATCCATCCGCTCGGGCATCGGCTCGAGCTCGAACTCCCGCGGCGGATGCGGAATATGCGACCGATAAGCCCGTCCCGGCAACCCACCTCCAGCCCGCCCATCATTCAGCGGCGCGGCCCCACCGTCATCATCGTCATCGTCGTCGCCAGGCGTGCGAGCCGACCCACCAGCCTCCCCGTCGCTGTCATCGCCCTCGCCATCGGAGGAGCGGGCGGGCCCGCCGGTGTCGCCTTGGTGCGTCGGCTCATGCGGCGCGCCAGTGCCGTCTGTGACCGTGGGCGAAAGGGCACCGGGGCTGAGGTTTTCAGCCGGGTCGTCAGTGTCGGGGTCGAGTTCGGGCGCAGTTGATTTGCTCGGATCCTCGCCTGCCGGGCTCAGGTCGGGGATCTGGCCGCGGTCCGGCTCATCCGGTGTACCGGCGTCTTCGGCGTCCGTGGACGAACGAGCAGTGGGGCTGCCGGTGGGGGCACCACGGGAGTCATCGGCTTCGTCGCCTGGAGGTGTCGGATCTGGCTGTGGTGGGGCTGATTCGGGAGTGGTGTTGCTTTCGGTCGACGCTGGGGTGGGTGGGGTGTAGGGGGTGGGGGCGTAGCGGATGCCTTTGCGCCAGTCGGTGAGGGGTGGGCGGTGGGCGTCCCAGTGGTGGCCGAGGCCGATGGCGTGGGCGTTGGCTTCGTTCCAGGTGGCGTCGGGGTGGCGGCGGAGGTAGTCGGATTCGGCCAGGGCGTCTTGGAGGAGGATCAGGTCTTCGGGGAGGGGGGTGCCGGTGGTGAGGCGGATCCAGGCTTCGGCTACATCTGCCAGGCGGTCCATGGGGCGGTGGACGAAACCGCCTGCGGGGTCGGTGTAGTCGCGGACCAGGTGGGTGTCGCGCATGAGGTGGTTCTTGATCTGGGCGATCTGGGACTCGGTGAGGTCGGGGATGTCCAGGTCCAGGTAGCCGGTGAGGGTCCGGGCGATGAGGTCGGGGTCGGCTCCGGCCAGCAGAAGTTCACGGATCTGGGTGAGTGCCTCGGCTATCTCGGGGCGGTGGCCGGCGGGGAACTTGTCCGCGATCTCCTTGGCCAGGTGGTCGATTCGGGATTGGAGTTGCTCCTGGTGGGCCGCGATATCGCCGGTGCGGTCGAGGCCGGGGTCGCCGGTGATGAGACGTTCGCGAACCAGGTCGACGAGGTCGCGGGCGGTGTCGGCGTACTGGTCGCGGCGGTAGCGGGCCAGCTCTCTGGTGATCTGCGCGATATCGGTGTCGTCGGAGAGGAAGCGCTCGTACTGGGTGTCGGCCCAGGCTTGCACGCGCTGCCAGGCTTCACGTTCCGCTTCCCATTGAGCGCGCAGGGATTCGGGGATCTCGGTGTCACCGGATCGATCGCCGTGCTCGTCGGGGTCCCAGGGGCGGTGCATGGGCTGCACATTGGTTTCCGGGCGTGCGAACCACTTGTAATCCATGAAGGCCAAACCGAAGTACGGGACATCGGCCAGCCAGGGGCGCGCCCTGACCCATTCGCCGATCTCGGGGTGCCGCTGGATCCAGCGCACCACCATCGGAAGGCTCGGCGCCTGCACGGCCATCAGGATCAGACGCACGATGTTGTAACTGTCCGCGCCCCAGTGCTGTTCGAACAATTCGACCCCGGGCGGCAGGTGGTGCAGGCCGTACGCCTCGTCCGAGCCGGGCGGACGCACCACGGGCAGCGCCGATTTCGGCATCTGGCCGGGCGGAATGTCCTGGAAGACAACGAGACCGTCGTCGACGACATCCTCCATGCCCCAGCTGCTCACCCCGTCCGGCAGGGGCTTGGTCTTGAACTTGCCGTAGTTGCGGTCGCCGCCGGCATCGGGCCGGTTCACATGCCATGACGGGCGGGTGGCGTCCACCGGATGCCATTCACCGTCCGCGTCCTGCCACATGGTGACGTTCAGACGGACGGCGTTGAACGGCTCGGACACCAGTCGCCGCACGGCGGGTGGTGGCAGCGGCTCGCTGCGCCAGTTGCCTTCCCGATCCGCGAGCACCCGGCGGAACTCGATGGTGGCGCCCTCGCGCACCAGCAGCTGCGCGGCGATCGGGCTGTTGCGCAGGGCGTCGGCGAGGGCGTCCTCGTAGACGGTGCGGGGAGCGTCGGCGTCCGAGCGGGAGCCGAAGACGACGATCCGGCTCGGATCACCCGGCAGCACACCGACGCGCGGGGTCACCATGAAGCCGCCCTCATCGCGGATCTGGCCGCGCCAGACCCCGGCCACGCGCGCCATCTCGTCCTGGAGCTGCCCGATGCGCAGGTGGGCCCGGTTCACATCGGCGGCGGCCTCGGCCAGCTCATCGATTTCCCTGGTGCGCGTGCGCACTTCGGCGACGTCGGCGCGTCCCGCCCAGAAATCGGCGTCGAGCTGGGCGCGCAGGCGGGCCAGGGTGGCATCCAGGTGGCGGCCGAGAGCGTGCTCGTTCGGCCGGCCGTCGTCGACCACGCCCAGCCGGATCGCGAGTTCATCGCGGGTGCGCCGTCGCGGCTTGATCTCCTGGAGCAATTCGCCGCGCTGCCTGGCCAACCGGTCGAGTTCGCCCGCGACGTCGTCGAGCGGGGCGCGGAAGCGCACCACCCCGGCGTCGGCCAGCTCACGCATCCGCCGTTCGAGTTCGCGCACCTCGCCGTCGAGATCGCCGTGGCGCTCGGTGGCTTCGATGAGCTTGCGCAGCACCGCCTCTCGCTGCGCCCGCTCCCAATCACTCACCGGCACCCGGGTATCGCGGGACGCTTCGTCCAGTCCGCCCGGCCGATGCACGATGTCGGATCCGGCCGCCTCGAAGGCCGCGGTGATCGCCCGCTCGCGCGCATCGGGGTCCATGCGCACCCACTCGTCGGACGCGCCGACGAGACCCAGCCGGCGAGCGCGATCATTCGCCTTGGCCGCCACGAACTCTCGTTCGCGCACGGTGTCGCGATGCTGCTGCAGCAGTTCGTCGTACTGCGCGACCAGACCGAGCTCCTCGGCCAGCTCCCCCGCCTCCCGCGCGGCCCGCACGAGCTGCTGGGCGAGATCCTGCAGGTCGCCGCGCAGTGCCGAATGCGCACTGTCGAGCGGTGTGGTCGGCACCTCCGCCAAGGTCCCCAGCACTCGTTCGGGCGACAGTGCCGCATCGTCCACCCGCAGCCGCAGCCGCCGCGCCAGCTCCCGCACCATGCCCGCCAGCGCTTCCCGCTGGGCTATGGCCGCGGCATGCTGCCGAATCAGCGCGGCGCGCGCCGGATCGACTGCCGCGACCTCACCCGGACCAGACCGCCCCGCATCGGTTTCCGACCGACCAGCCGCTGGAAGGCCGTCCACGGAGTCGGTTGCGTCGGCATCGGCGGAGCCGGATTGAACGGGCTCTCGCGGGCCGTGAGCAGACGTGATCGGTTGTGGTTGCGCCGATTCCGAAGCATCCGGGCGAGGCTCGGCCACGGGGGCGACCGGGCGTGGGCCCGCGGGCCGGGTGGGGCCGGAATCCGGGGCTGGAGTCGCCGGGGGTTGTGGGGTGTCCGGGTCGGTGGGGAGATCGTCGGGTGGGGGGTCCTCGCCTTCGACGCGCATGCGCATGCGGCCGTGCTCGTCCAGGTCGAGCAGGACGCGGCGGACGGTGACGCCGGGGTGCGCGCGCAGGTCCCGCAGGATGGGGTGGCGGGCTTCGGCGGCGGTGAGGCCGGCGAGGTCGGGGAAGACGCCCCAGCCGACCACGACGATCACCGGGGGGCGGTCGCCGATGACGCCGAAGTTCTCGGCGATCGGGCGTGCGCCCTGGCCGAGCAGGGCGGCTCGTTCCATGGCGGCGGCCAGGTCCGAGAAGCCCTGGCGGACAGCGGCATCAGCCTCGTTGAGGCGGGTCGCGGCGGCGGCCAGGGCGGCCAGGCGGGTGGGGGTTTCGGCGTCGGGGGCGACCAGGGCGCGCAGGCGATCCAGGGCCTGGTCGATGCGGGCTGGGGCGACCTCGGCGTCGGCGACGGGGAGGCCGGTGACCGCTTCCCGGACCGCGGCCTGGGCTTCGTCGCGGGCGCGCAGCAGGTCTTCCTGGGCCACCAGCAGGCGGCGCACCTCGGCTCGCGCATGCGTGGCGGCCGCGTCGACGGCCAGGCGGTTGTACTGGCGCGCAACGGATTCCAGCTCGGCGATGGCGGCGGCCCGAGCGCGGATCTCGTCGCGCAGTTCGGCGTGGACGCGGGTCAGTTCCTCGGGGGTGAGCGCCTCGTATTCGTCGATCTTGCCGTCGCGGAATTTCTCGTAGGCGTCGGCCAGCTGTTCGGGTGTGGGGTTGCGCAGGTTGACGCCGAGCAGGGCGGCCCAGTCGGCATCCGGCTCGGGGCGGTCGTCCGGATCGCCGGGGCGGGGCTCGGGGCCCGGACCACGCAGGCGCTCGCCGAAAGCGGCCGGGTCGGTGATGATTTCGCGCAGGAAGGCCGGTGCGGTGTCGTCGTGGATCGGCGGATCATCGTCCGGGACGCGGGGATCGAAGGCCCGCTCCTCCGGCGACCGGCGGTGATAGTCGTCGATCGCGTGCAGCGCGCGGGCATAGTCCGCCAGGGCTTCCAGGCGGGCCGCGCGGCGCTGATTGGCATGATTCAGGTCGTCGATGGTGGCGTGCAGGCGCACCGGATCCAGGTCGGCGAGCGGGATTTCGAGCTGCTCTGCCAGATCCACTCGGGCCGTAGCGGTTTCCTGCGGAGAGCGCGGCGACGGCTGCACTGCCGTATTCGGATCACTCTGCCGGTCAGTGTCATTGGGGTCGGTGGCAGAGTTCGGGGCGACTCGCCAGGGTCCGTCGCCGTCGCGCAGGAGGGTGAGGGAGACCGGGCGGCCATCGACCTCCGTGGTGATGTGGCGGACTTCGGGGACGGCGATGCGGCCGGCGTGGATGGCGCCCTGCGCATCCGCCCACACGACGCGGAATTCGAGGGTCAGGCTGCCGTCGTCGAGAGATTCGGCGATGCCGTTCGGCTGAGCGAGGAGGTCGGCGAGGCGCGATTCGTGGGTGAGATCGGCGGCGACGATGGCCAGGCGCATCGGGTCGCCGTCGAACAGGGCCACGCCCGGTTCCAGCATGACCCCGCCCTGCGCGGCGATGTGTTCGGGGATGGCCAGTTCCGCCAGCTGCCGGGAGAGCTGGTCGACGAGTGCGTCGAGTTCGCTGTATCGGATTGCGGCGGCGTCGAATTCGGCGATGTCGGCGGCGCGCTCGGTATTGTCCGCGCGGAGTTCGGCGAGCGCCTCGCCGAGGGCGGTGTGCGGGCTCAGGTCGGCGCGGGCCACGCCGAGCATGTGCGCCCAGTGGCCGCGTTCGGTGCGCAGTTCCTCGCGGCGCAGGGCGTTGATGAACCATTCGCGGGTGCCGTCGTCCTGGCCCGGCTGGTCGGAGTAGGTGAGATCGCCCCAGTCGCGGCCGGGTTCGCCGCCATTGTTGACGCCCTCCCAGTCCAGCATGGCGGTGGAGTGGCCTTCACTGCGGGCCACGTCGCCGAGAAAGCGCGCGAGCGGATTCTGCTCGAAGTGGTTGAGCTCGCGCAGGAATGGGATGTAGGCGTTCTCGTCGAGGTAGCGCTGGGCGACATCGGCCAGGCCCTCGATGGCGCCCGCGCGGCGCAGGTTGCGGTATTGCAGTTCCCGGTGTGCGCGATGCAGTTCGCCGGGGGTGAGATCCGCGAGGGGTCGGCCGAGTTCGTTTGCGGCCCAGTACAGGTCGTCGCCGAGCCGGTTGCGCTCGGAAAGGGCATCGCGTAGTCGGTCCGCCAGGTCGTTGATCGCGTCGGCGGCCGGACCCTGGGGATCGGAGAGCTCCGAATCCGGCACGGGCGCTTCGACATCCGATTCCAGGCCGGGGCGTTGCGCGGGATCGGGGGTGGTTCCGGCCTCCAGTTCGGCCTGTTCTCTGGCCTTGGCGCGGGCTTCGTCGAGTTCGGCCCAGTGCAGCAGCAGGTGTTCGGGGATCTCGCCGCGCTGGCGGACCAGTTCGGGGTCGGCTTCCAGGAGCCAGTATTCGTAGTCGCGTCCATCGCGGTCGCGCGGGGGCTGGAAGTCGTCGTTGTAGCCGGCGCGGTAGCCGCGGAGGAAGTCGCGGATCTGACCGCGCTTCTTCCACATGGTGGCGATCTCTTTGAGAATGCGCGCGGGATTGAACGTGCCGCCCAGGTCGACGTCGCCGTAGTACTCGATCAGCAGGGTCTGCCCCTGGCCGTCGATCCCGGAGCCGGACGGGTATTTGGGTACGTCGTCGTGGTGCTGCCAGGCGTCCTTGAACCACTTCCAGAACTTGCGCAGCTTCGACTCGGGGGCGTCGTCCTCCTGTGGAACCGGAAGGCGCTCAGTCGATTCCGCGGGCTCCGGGGCCCGCAGCCGGTCGGTGTTCTCAACCCGCCACGTGCCGTCCGCATCGGCCACCAGCCGCACCGGCAACCGCTGCCCGTCGACCTCGACAGTCAACCGCCGCGTGCCGCCGGGCTCGGCCGCCTCCGCCTGCCGCGCGGCCTGCACGGCATCGGCGAGATCCGCGATTTCCCTTGCGCGAGCGAGGATTCCGCCCCGCAAGGCCGCGAGGGCGGCGGGCGCACGCCCGGGTTCCACCACGGCCTCCGGAATGCCCAGCGCCCGAGCCCACTGATCGCGCGTCGCACCGATCTGCGCGCGCTGCACATCATCGGTGGCGGCCCGGTGCCGCGCCACCGCATCGGCCAGCGCCTCAACCGCCCCGGCCCGCAACAGATTCCGATACCGCAGCTCGGCCATGGTCCGGCCCATCCGCTCCGGCGTGAGATCCGCCGCGTCGACCCGCAGTCGCCGCGCCAGCGCATCCCGTACCTGCTCGGGTCCGGTCAGCCGCGCCTGATCATCCCCCGCCCGCATGGCGGCGGGACCGGGCACGTCCAGCCGATTCACCTCGGCCTCGGCCTCGGCCACCCGCCGCGGATCATCCTGGAACCGCCAGTACTCCTCATCCCCGTGGACTTCATCGATATCGAGCGCCGCGAAGTCCTCCGGATACCGCATGGCCCCGGGCTCCACCCCCGACTCGGGAGCCCCGGAAAACCCTCGCACCCGAGCGATCTCGGCCAGCTCCCGCAGCGCCCGCACCGCATCCGGATGGTCCGCCAGCACCCCGTCCAACCCGAGCGCGGCCTCCAGCGCCCGCAGGTAAGCCCGCTGCGACTCGGTCAGCACAGTCGGCTGGAACTCCCCGCCCTCGGCCGCCGCCCGCTGCGCCTGTGCCACCTCGTCGAAGAACCGCAGCACCTCCCGCACCGGATCAGCCACATCCCGCACCGGCACCGCAACCGAATCCTGCTGCCGCGCAACAACACCGGTCTCCGGATCGGTCGACTCCAACTGCCCCGGGCGGCCGACCGGCTCCACCTCCCCGCTGGTCTGCGGTACCCCATCACCCGAAAGCGGCTGCGTCGCTTGGCCATCTCCCCCGTCTGGATCGTCCGCACCCGGCGCCACCGGAGGCGTTACACCGCCGCGGCCGCCGCCCGAATCGTCCCCGCCGGGAGCCACCGGCAGCGCTGCACCAGCGTCACCCTCATCCGAACTGCCTGCATCGGGTGTGGTGTGGTCGGAATCCGCGAGGTCTGCCTGCTCTTGCAGGCGGATGACGTGGTCGGCGGCCAGGCGGGCGAGGAGTTCGGCTCGTTCGGCGCGCAGGCGGGTCCAGTCGGCGTGGGGCGTGTCGGTGCCCGCGTACAGGTCGGCCATGCGACGGGCGCCGGCTGCGTGTTCAGCCATCATTCGGGCATGCCAGACCGCCTGGGCCAGGCGTTCGTGGCGGCGTTGGGGGCTGTCGATGCGGCTCGGCGGGTTGTCGCCGGACGGGGTGGGGTCGTCGACGCCACCGTCCGCCGGTGGACGCGGCGGAGCTCCCGCACCTCGACCACCGGATGCGAGGGGCGGTGTCTGCGAGCCGGTTTCGTCCGTCTCCGGCTGTGTCGGCTGCACGTTCTCGGGTTCGGGTTGCGGCCGAGCCGTCGAACCATCGTTCGCCGGTGGGGATTTCGGCTGTTCCGGGGCGGACCGGGGCGGGTCTGGGGTCTCGCCCTCAGGGGGGTGTTCAGCACCGGGCCCGGGTTCGCTGCCGTCGGAGGTGGTGACGGGGACTTCCGGGCCGCGGGTTTCGGGCTGGGCCGGAGGCGGGGTTCGCGGTGTGGATTCGGGGTGGACCGTGGTGGTTTCAAGGCTGGCGAGGATGGCCGGGTCGGGGGTTATGCTGGCTTCGGTGAGCAGGAGGACGTAGAGGACTCGGGCCGGTTCGGTGGCGTTGACGCCATTGGCTTCGACGTCGGTGAAGGCCTCGGCTACGGCTTCGGTGGGGTTGAAGCGGCCGTCTTCGTGGAAGCTGTAGCCGCTGAGTTGGCGCAGCCAGACGTCGAATTCGGCCCTGCCGACCTCGGGGCGGGTGGCGGCGTAGTGGGCCAGCAGGGCGTCGAGGGCCCGGCTCAGGGCGCGGTGGTTGCCCGTGGAGGCGAGGGCGTGGCCGAATTCGTGGACGACGGTGCGGTAGCCGTCCGGGTAGTGAGTCGGAGGGTGGAAGGTGTCGGCGCGGGCGTGCTCGCTGGGTGGGAGGCCCGTCTCGCGGCGGGAGTAGTAGCCGACATCCAGTTCCATGGTGGTGCCGATGCCGGCGGTGCCGGGGCGGCGCACGAAGATCGAGCTGCGGTCGGCCAGCCAGGCGGCGGGCTTGCGGCCGCCCTTGCGTTGCGGCTGTAGCGCATTGATGTCGACGACCTGCAGGTTGACGCGGGGGAACCGGGTCAGCAGGTCGTCGAGAGCCTTGGCGGCCTGGCGCACGGCGTCGGGGTCGACGCCTTCGGCATTGAAGCGCAGGACCCGGATGCCGTGCCGCTGCTCCAGCACCCGGACGATGTCGGCGTGGCTGCGCTGCCCCCATTCGTCGGTCATGGTGGTCGACGGCGGCCACGGCAGATCGGAGGTCGGGACGGTGAAGCGTTCGGAAATGCGCCGCCACAGCGAACGGTCGGGGTCGCCGGCGGGGGTGTAGTCGCTGCTGCGGACGACCGTCATATCGAGGAGGCGGATGCGGCCGCGATCGTCGAAATCGACCCGCTGGTAGCCGATTTCGTCTTGCATGGCGACCACTCGCCGCCGCACTTCCGGGTGCACGACCAGGTCGGGGTGGCCCGCCGAATCCACGACCAGGATCCGTGAGCGGCCTTGCGAATCGGCGGGGAAACGCACCATATTGTCGGCCAGCCGCTGACCGCCCGCCTCGGCGAGCACGGCGCGAATGGCGGTGGCTTCCGCGTCCGCGCGCAGGCCGGTGCGGTTCGGGTCACCGCCTGCCGCCTCGAATCGACTTGTCAGCCGATGCATTTCATTGCGTGCCCGGATGTTCCGACGCCGTTCACGGCCGGACCGGCCGGGATCGGGTGCGGTCCGATCGCGGACGGCTGCGGCCAGCTCGCGGACGCTGCGGCCGTCCACATCGTCGATGCCCAGCCGCCGGGCGTGGGCGACAACCCGATCGTAGGCCGCCACCTGATCGCCGAAGGTGGCGAGCGTGCGCGCGAGTGCGGGATCCGACGGCGTGAAGTCGTGCGTGCGGCCCAACTGCTGCCAGCGGTGGGTGTTGTCGAGGAACGATTCGCTCACATCGCCTGCGCGCAGCCGGTTTTCAGCGGTTTCCGCGGCGTCGAGCAGGGCCAGATCACCGATCAGCGCGCCGACCTCGGCTTCGAGCCGTGCATTCGCGCCGAATTCCGCTGTGCGACGGTCATATTCGGTGCGCAGGGCCTCCGCCAGTTCAGGCGTCCGCAAGCCCGCCGGGTCGAGGCCGAACACACGCACCGCGTCGTGCACGGTGTCGGCCAGTTGCCGCCGCAGCCGCTCCGCCGACTCCAGTCGAGCTTGGTGCGCCGGAGTCAGCGGGCCGGAACCCTCTGGCTGCGCGGGCGAATCGGAACGCGGCGCACGGGAACCGTCGTCGACACCGTCCGCACCACGCGGGTCCGGACCGGCCGGGATCTCCGGACGCCCGCCGCCGGACAGCAACTCCCGCAGGAACCGCCGGAACCGTCCCCCACTCGAATCGCGGTCATCGGCGCGTGCGTTCCCCGAATCAGTTCTGTCCGGCCGTGCGTCGTCTGGTTCTTCCGAAACATGCGGCCGCGCAGTGCCATCCGGCCCGGAACCATCGGCCGCCAGGCTCGCCATAATGGTCGGATCCGGCTCGAAACCGGCCTCCCGCAACAGCAGTGCGTACAGCACCTTCGCCGGTTCGGTCGCGTATACCCCGTTCTCCTCGACATCGTGGAACGCCTCCGCCAGCGCCTCGGTCGGATTGAAGGGCCCGCGCGTGCTGTAATCCCCGTCGGGTCCCACGCTGAAGCTGTAGCCGCTCAGTTGCGCCAGCCAGGTCTCGAATTCGGCCCTGTCCACCTGCCCCCGGGTGGCTCCGAAATGATCCAGCAGCGTTTGCAGCGCCTGCTCGGCGGCGCGCTTCTCACCGGCATTGTCCAGCATGTGCGCGAACTCGTGGATCACCGTGTAGAGCGCGGTGGGCAGGCGGCTGGGCGGATGGAATCCGGGCTCGGCCGTCGCGAGATCGGGTCGCACCGGGCGGTGCGCGTCAGGGCGCGAGGCGAATTCGACGTCCAGATCTACGAGGGACACCGAGCGGGACGGAGCACCGCCGGTCCAGGAGAACGGCCGGGTCCGGTGCATCACCCACGCCGCCGGGCGCAGGTCGGCGGCCACGGAACCCAGTGCGCTGATGGTCATCTGGGCGACCTCGATGCCGGGATACCTGGTCAGCAGTCCGTCCAGGCCCTGCGCGAACAGGCGTACCGCATCCGGATTCACGCCCTCGGCATTGAACCGCAGTACGCGAATTCCGTGGCGCTGGGCGAAGATTCGCACGATGTCGGCGTGGCTGTAATCGGCCCACTCGCCGGTCAGTTCGGTCGAGGGCGGCCAGGGTTCGTCGCTGGTCGGCGTCGGTCTGCGGGTGGATCCGGGCTGCTCCGCGTCGCCGTCCGCGTCCGGCGGCGGGGAGAGATCGTCGTAATCCGTTGCGTCCCAGCCCCAGGACTCGACGCGGGCGATCCCGTCCTCGTCGAATCGGACGCGGTGATACTCCACGACCGTGCCCGGTTCCGCGAGCAGATCGCGGACTGCCGGATCGAGGGCCAGATCCGGATGCGCCTGAGTGCCGACCACCAGCATGCGCGGCGCCATGGCGGTGGTGCCGCCCATGCGCGTGATGGTGAATCCGAGTGTGCGCCCACCGGATCCGCCACTCATCGAGCGCAGGGCGAGCCGCTCGGCAGCAGCCCGCACGTCGACCATGGCCGGGTCGCCACCGGCGTCGGTGAATTCCGCCAGGTGCCGGTCCATTTCGGCTCTGGTAGCGGGATCGGCGTCACGCAGGGCGGCAACGAGCTGTTCGGCACTGCGGTTCGCGGGATCGACGCCCGCGTCACGGACCAGCGCGGCCATCCGCTCGAAGGCCACCAGCCTGCGCCCGGCCTCCGCCAGGGCCTCGGCATCCCAGCGGGATTCGAGAGCGCGCTCGGGTGAACGCCGCCAGCGGGCCCGCTCCCGCGCGGGCACGGGGTCGCCGGACTCGACAGCGGCGCGGACCTGCGCCGCGCGGTCCGCGGCGCGCAGCAGTTCGGCGATCTCGTCGGCTACCCGACCGGCCGTGAAGACCTGATGCTCGGCGTCGCCGAGTTCGACGCTCGGCTCGTCGGGATTCGCGAGCGCGGTCCGAGCCGCATCGACCCGAGCGTGCAGACCATCCATGACGGCTCGCACCGCATCACCCAGCTCGCGCCCGGACTCGGGAATCGGGTGGATGGCCAGTGCGACCGCCAGCCGCCGGGCATCGGCGAGGAATTGCTCCTCCTGCCGCGTCAACGCCGCCACCCGCTCCGCGACCACCGGCGAATCCGGTTCGACCGACATGCCGAGGTCCTGCGCTCCGGCGTCCGGCCGCCGCGAACGCTCATCCAGCGCAGGCGAATCCGTGTCCTCCCGCGAACGCTCGCCCGGGACAGTCGTGTCCGACTGCCCGGCGCGCAGGCCCTGCATCGCGCGCTCGGCGGCGGACACCACGTTCAGGTCGTGGATCAGCGCATCGGCCGCCTCGTACACCGCACGCAGCCGCTCCTGCGCCTGCACCCGCGCCGCGCGGAGCTGACTCTCTGGCTGCCCCGCGAGATCACGCAGCCCCGCACGGAGTTCCTCGAACACTCTGACCCGATGCTCGTGGATCGCCCGCGCCACCTGGCGGGGATCCAGCCCGTCGGTATCGACGCCCCAACTTCGCGCCGCCGCATAGGTATTCGCCCTCAGTTCGGCATGCGGACTGGTCGCCGCGTCGAGCCGTGCCCGCACATCGGAGGTGCGCGGCGCTTCCCCCTGCGGCTGAGGCGCCGGTTCCGGGGTCCTCGGGGTATCGGGTGTTTCCGACTCACCGACGTGGTCCGTCGAGCCGTCGCCATCCGCGCCCGGTCGGCTAGCGGCATCGTCGGGCGCGGCGATCGGATCAGCTTGTGCTGGAGGCAGATCGGCGATGCCGGGGGTGGGTGGGCCGTTCGGGTGGAGGCTCGCCATGATGTGCGGGTCGGGTTCGATGCCTGCTTCGCGGAGCAGTAGGGCGTAGAGGACCTTGGCCGGTTCGGCGGCGTCCACGCCGTTCTCTTCGACGTCGAAGAAGGCGTCTGCCAGGGCTTCCGCAGTGCGGAGGCCGCCGCGGCGATTGAAGCTGTAGCCGCTCAGTTGGTTGAGCCACGTGTCGAATTCGGCGCGATCGATGTGGCCCCGGGTTGCGCTGTAGTGCTCGACCAGGCTTGCGTAGGCCCGGGCGAAGGCGCGGTTGCTGCCGGTGGCGTGCAGGGTGTGGCCGAACTCGTGGATGGTGGACATCCGGATCAGCGAGGAGCTGCGGCGGGGGCGGAAGCCCAGGGGCTCAGGGGAATCCGGAGTGTCAGGGGCGTCGATGTCGCCCGCGTAGCGCAGACCCAGGACGATCGTGGTGACGAAGCCTTCGCGGTCGGGGCGCGTCGCGAAGGGTGAACCGCCCGGCAGCACAGCGGCATTCGCGAATTCGGGGAGTCTGCCGATCAGGACCGTGCGCACATGCGACTCCGGATACCTGGTCAGCATCTCGTCCAGCGTCGCGGCGAAGACGCGCACCGTGTCGGGGTCCGCGCCCGCGCGGCCGAGATAGCGCACCCGGATGCCGTGCCGCTCCTCCAGAATCCGCTTGATCTCGGAGTGGCTGCGGTCGGCCCATTCATCGGTCAGCAGCGTCGACGGCGGCCATGGCGGAGTGGATGATTCGCCGTTCAGCACATCCTGGATGCGCTGCCACATCGAGCGGCGGGCGGGGGCCTCAGGCGTCGACGCGCGGGCCCGGGAACCGTCGTCGGCACTGCCGTCCGAGCGTCCGTCCAGACCATTGCCCGGCGCGATGTTCGCCTCCGGTGCGCCCGGCAGCAGACCGCGCAGGAAACGCCGGAAGTTGCCAGGCGAATCGTCGTCGCCGGCTCGCGGGGCGGCAGCGGGAGCATCGGGGGTTGCCGGTCCATCCGTAATGGGTTGCCGTGCCGGGTCATTCGTGAGGGGTGCCGAATCCTGGGCGGGATTCAGGCTGGCCAGGATTTCCGGGGCCGGGTCGATGCCCGCCGCGCGCAGCAGGACGACGTAGAGCACGCGGGCGGGCTCGGTCGCATCGACCCCATTGGATTCGACATCGTGGAAGGCTTCGGCCAGCGCTTCGGGAGGGTTGAAGCGGCCGTCCTCATGGAAGCTGTAGCCGCTGAGCTGACGCAGCCAGGTATCGAATTCGGCGCGATCCACGTGCGGGCGGGTGGCGCCGAAGTGTTCCAGCAGGGCTGACATGGCCAGCCGTCGGGCGCGGCCGTCGCCGGTCAGGTCGAGGACGTGCCCGAATTCGTGAACGGCGGTTTGATACGCGTCGGGGTCGGCGGACGGGGGATGGAATCCCCCGGACGACCTCGGTGGAAGAGCGCTCTCGTGGTCGGAGGCGTGGCGGACATCCAGTTCCATGGTGGAGGCGAAACCGGTGGTGCCCGAACGCCACACGAACGGCGACCCGCCGCCGGCCACCCAGGCGAGCGGCGGCTCATCGCCCCGGCGATCGGAGAACAGGCGGTTGATCGTCACCACGTGCAGGTTGGCGCTCGGGTACCGGGTGAGCAGGTCGTCCAGTGCCATGGCGAACAGGCGCACGGCGTCGGGATTCACCCCCGCGGCATTGAAGCGGCGCACCCGGACGCCGTGCCGCTCGCTCAGGACGCGTGCGAGGTCCTCGTGGCTGTAGCCGCCCCATTCGCCGGTGATCCGCGTGGACGGGGGCCAGGGCATGTCGGAGGTCGGAGTCGTGAAGCGCTCGTTGATGCGCTGCCAGAGGGATCGGCGCGGGGCGGGATCCTCGGCATGGTCGGAACCGGTCGGGCGCACGGCCATGTCGGTGATCCGCACCCGGCCCGTGCTGTCGAACTGCACTCGGCGGTAGGCGAATTCGTCGCCCAGGGCGGCGACCCGGCTGCGCAGGGCAACCGGGACAACGCTGTCCGGGTGCGGCGCGGAACCCACGGCCAACAGGCCGGAGCCGTCGGGTAGTCGCACCACTCCGTCGGCCCGGTGCATTCCGCCCGCTTCGGCGAGCACGGCGCGCACCGCCTCCGCTTCGGCGTGAGCACGCAGTCCGATGCGGTCGGGGTCGCCACCGGAACGCTCGTATTGCCTTGTCAGACGGTCTATGTCGGCACGAATGCGCGCATTGCGGCGGCGTTCGGGCGCACGCTGGTCGGGGCGCGGCGCGGTCCGGTCCCGGATGGCATCGGCCAGGTCCCGCACGCTACGACCGTCCACGTCGCCGATACCCAGCTGACGCGCGTGCGCGGCAAGGGAGTCGAACACTTCCACCTGACGGCCGAGCGCCGCCAGCTCGCGCGCCACCGCCGGATCGGCCGGGATGAAATCTCGGTCGGGGCCGGACAGTCGCCACTCGGACGGTGCGGTGAACCGGGGGGCATCGAAATTGTGTGCGCGCAAGCGTTGTTCGGTGATATCCGCCGCGTCCAGCAGAGCCAGATCGTGCAGCAGCACATCGACCTCGGCATCGAGCCGCACCCGGTGACCGGCGGGCGGGCCGCTGGAATCATGCTGCGCCGCTTCGATATCCGACAGTCGCCGCTCGTATTCGGCGCGCACCGCATCCGCCAGCTCGCGCGCGCTGCGGCCGGCCGGGTCGACGCCGAAGCTCCGCACCCCCTCGTGCACCGATTCGGTCAGCTGATCGTGCAGGCGCTGCGCCGTCTCCAGCAGAGCGCGTTCCGGTGCGGTGAAATCCACCAGGTCCGCGACCTCCGGTCGCGATACCTGCGGCGGCACAGTCACATCCGCGACGGCGGGCGGCTCGGGAGCGATATGACGCCAGCGTTCGACCTGGACAACGCCGTCCCCGTCCACAATGACCCGCAGATACGTGAAGTCCGTGCCCTCCGGAGCGAGCGCGGAGCGCACCACCGGGTCCATGGCCCGATCCGGATGCGGCTCGACGCCCACCAGCACCACGCTGTCCGGGCGGTCACCGACGCCTGGTACGCGCCTCAGTCCATAGCCGAGCGGGGTACCGCTCTGCGCGTCGAGCAGGGCGCGCACCGCCGCCTCCTCGACGCGGGCACGCGCATCCGCCGCGACGGGATGCTCGTCGCGGGCGATGACCGGGGAGTCGGACGGGTCGCCCCCAGCGGCCAACAGCTGCCGCGCGGACTCCAGCTCCGCAGTCGGATAGGTGAATTCGTGAACCCGCCGGGATTCGACAACCTGCCACTGCCGCCCATCGTCCGCCTCGGGAATCGAATCACCCGACCTCAGAGTGGATTCGGCGGCTGCGGCCACCTCGGCCAGCCGCACCAGCTCACCGATCTCGCCGGTCACCCGGCCCGCCCAGTCCGCCCGCAGTCCCGCTCCGGGCCCCTCCTCCCCCGCCAACCGTGCCACGGCAGCGCCGGCGGCGTCGACCAGCTCCGACCCGTTCAACCCGTCGGCGTCGACCTCGAGCGCTCCGGCCAACTGCCGCGCCTGCGCAAGCAAATGCTCTCGCTGCCGCGCCAGCACCTCGGCGCGGTCAGATCGGGACGACTCCCCATCGCTCGCCGAATTCCCAGGCCCGGCAGGATCTTCGGGGCTGTTGCCGTCGGCTCCAGTGGCAGGGTCGGGCGATTCGCCATCGCCGGTGCGGGCGTCGGGCTGCCAGAAATTCAGCTTGTCGGCGAGACGGCGCAGACGGGATTTCGGGGCCTCCGGGCGTTCAGCCTCCGGCTCGGGCCGGAGTTGTTGCGCCCCTGGCGTTTCACTGTCCGCAGCGGCCGTCGACGGGGGTTGCGCCGACCCGTCGATCGAGCGAGTTCGATCCGGGTTCGGCTGGCCGCCGGTGGTGCTCGGTTCATCCAATGCCGCCGGAGAGCCGCCGGTCGAAGGGTTGGCAGGCGGCATGGCCGGGGAGCCGCCGGGGTCGCCGCCGCCGAACCAGTAGATGTCGATCCAGTCGTCGTCATCGGGGTCTCGACGCGGGCTGTTCCATTCGGAGCGGGCGTCCAAAGGCGGTACGGCGTAGGGGATTCCGGCACGCCGGCCGGGGAGGGGCGGGCGGTCGGCGTCCCAGTGCAGACCCAGGCCGATGGCGTGGGCGTTGGCGTCGTGCCAGGTGGCGTCGGGGTGGGTGCGCAGGTAGTCGGATTCGGCTAGGGCGTCGCGGAGCAGCAGAATGTCCTGAGGCACGGGATTGCCGGCGGTGAGGCGAATCCAGGCTTCGGCCACGTCGGCCAGGCGGTCCATCGGGCGGCGCACGAAAGCGCCTGCGGGGTCGGTGAAGTCGCGCACGCGATGCTCGTCGCGCATCAGGTGGTTCTTGATCTGGAGGATCTGGTCGCGGGTCAGTTCCGGGTAGCCGACGTCCATGAACTGGGCCACGGTCTGCGCCAGACGGTCCGGGTCGGCGTCGGTGCGCAGCAGGTCATGGATGTCGCGCAGGGCTTGGCGGACCGCGTCGGGGCTCGGGTCGTCGAACTGCTTCGCCACCTGCTCGGCGAGACGGTCCACGGCCTGAGCCAGTTCGTCCGGATTCGAACCGTCGGGGAGTTCACGCACCCGCCCGATCAGCGCCTGCGCCTGCTCGAGCTGCCGGAGCAGCCGATGCACCGCGACATTGTCCGCGATCACACCGACCTCGGAGTCATTGAGCAGGAACAGCTCGTACTTGCCGTCCGCCCAATCCTGAACCTGCTGCCAGGCAGCGTAATCCGCGTCGAATGCCGCGTGCAGACCCTCCGGGATGTGCGAGCGGTCCACCTGTGGGCTGTGCTCGGCGGGATCGAACAGACGGAACATCGGCTGCACATTGCGTCCCGGCGAGGCGGTCCACTCGTAGCCGTAGAACGCCGTCCCGAAATACGGCACATTGCGCAGCCACGGGTGCGCCCGCACCCACTCGCCGATCGCCGGATGACGTTGAATCCAGGCCTTCACCGCCGGATGCTGCGGGGCCTGCGCGGCCATCAGGATCAGACGGACGATGTTGTACGCGTCGTCACCGATGTGCTGACCGAACAGCTCCGTGCCCGGAGGCAGGCCGCCGGTGACGTTCTGCTCCTTCGCACCCGGCACACCGACGGGCAGCACCGTCTCCGGAACCGCGCCCGCCGGAATATCTTCCGTGGGCAGGGCGGCGTCGTTCACGACATCCGCCATGGCCCAGCCGCTCACCCCGTCCGGCGGATCCTTGGGCGACCAGCGCTTCAACTCCGCGTCGCCCGCGCGGCCGGGCTGCCAGTCCGGTCGGGTCGGGTCCACCGGATGCCATTCACCCGCACCGTCCCGCCACAGCACCACGTCCAGGCCGCGGCCGTTCACCGGTGCGGCGGCCAGACGGCCCAGCTGCGGTGGATCCATTCGTTCCGCGCGCCAACCACCATCGCGATCGGCGATCACGCGGATCATGCGGATGTCTGCGCCCGGACGCACGAAAGCCTGTGCCGCGGCCCGGGATTCACGCAGTGCCTCGGCCAGCGCCGCATCGTGATCCGCGCGCGGGCTGCCCGCCTCGGCTCGCGGGCCGAAAACGATGACCCGGGGGTTGGGGCCGTCCACGACGGCGACCCGCGAAGTGACCATGCGCGCGCCCACGGCCTCCGCCAGCCGCTGGTACGCACCCGCCACCCGGGCCATCTCGTCCTGCACCCGGCCGATCCGATTGTGCGCCCGGCTCACATCGCGCGCGGCATCCGCCAATCCGTCTGCGAGACGGTCGATCTCGGCACGCTGTTCGGGGGTCGCATCGCGCGCGTCCAGCTCGGCGTACATCCTGCGGAGTTCCGGTTCCAGCCGATCCGGATCCACGTCCAGGCGGGCAGGATCGATACCCAGCCGGTGCGCCAGGTCGTCACGCATCTCGCGGACCGGTTTGATCCGGCGCAGCTCCTGGGCGCGCTCACCAGCCAGCCGATCGAGCTGAGCCCCGACTTCCTCCGACGGCACGCGGCGACCCTCGACCCCGGCACGCTCCAGTTCGGTCAGCCGCCGGTCCACCTCCGCGATCTGCTGATCGAGCTCGTACACCCGCTCCGCCGCCAACTCCAGCTTGCGGATGGCTTCCCGGCGCGCCGCCAGCTCCTCCGGCGAAACCGGCCTACGCTCCACGGTCGCGGCCTGCTCCAGCCCGCCCGGCGTCTCCACCCGGTCATACCCGGCCCGGTCGTACAGGCCGAGCACCGCACCCTCGTGATTCCCCCCGCCCAGCACCGTGTCCGGATCGGTGATGCCGAATCGTTCCGCCCGGTCATTCCGCTTGGCCCGCTGGAACTCCCGCTCCCGAGCCAACTCCTCACGCTGCTTGACCAGCTCGTCGTACGCTTCGCGACGCGCAGCCGCGTCGGCGTCGGTGCGATCACCGGGGCTCACGTCACCGGAGCCGCCGTTGCCGGGTGCGGAATCATCGGCGGTCCGATTACCGGGGGCCGGGTGATCCGGTTGCTCCGGGGCGGCTTCACCGCGTGCTTGCGCGGCAATGGCTTCGAGGCGCGTGTCGATCTCGTCGAAGTCGGCGCGATGCTGTTGCAGGAGTTCCTCGAATCGTGCGGTCTGCGCCGCGCGATCGGCTGCGCCTGCGGACGATCGCAGTGACTCGGCCAGTGCATCGAGGCGCGCGCTCAGCGCATCGAGGTGATCGTCGTTGCGGGCCATGGCATCCCACACCGCATTCGGATCGGAGTCGGCGCGCCCGCTGTTGTCGCCATCATCCGGGCCGTCCGGGGACGCGGCTGCAGGGGGTGAATTCGGCGGCTCCGAAGGCGGGCCCATCGGGGGTGCGGCGGCGGGATCACCGGCCCGCGCGGGGGACGGACCGGCACCGTCTGCGGGAAGAGTTGCGGGGTCGCTGGTTTCGACCTTGCCCGCGAGGCCGGCGGCGGCGTCCCAGGCGTCGCCGTACAGCTCGGCGTAGGCGCGTTGGCCGTCGGTCGCGGGTGCGCCTTCGAGGAAGGCGTGCAATTGCGCTGTGCCGCCGAGGAATCCCGCATCCCATAGAACCTCGAGGTCGGTGGGATCGGCGCGGTAGGCAGCGTTGCGGGCGCGGTGGAAGCCTTCGTCGTAGGCGCGTTCCAGTTCGTCCACGGGCAGGTCGTGGTCCAATTGCCGCAGCTGCTTGCGCAATTCGATCTCCATGGCGTGCGCGCGGGCCTCCTCGCGCAGCATGAGTTCGATGTAGTCAGCGCGCGAGAGTTTCACCCGGTCACGGGAATTGCTGGCCGAATCGCCCTGCGCGCTGTCCTCGACGTGGGCGGTGGCGTGCACGACCGCCAGCGCCTGCTCCACGTCGGAGACGCCGATATCCAGCACCACCACCCGGGCGTCGGGCTCGTAGCGCGGCTCGGCGCCCGCCTCGAAACGGAAGCGAACACCGTTGCGCTCCAACAGTTCCAGCGTGCGGCGGCCCAGCTCGGTGCGGTCCAGTATCCGGTTGATCTGCTCGGTGCGCTGCATCCCGGCCTCGTCCGCCCGATGGCGGGCGACGCCGGGGTCCGGCAGGTGCTCGGCCTGGCCGCCGTACAGGGCATTGGCCTCGACGACCGATTCCGGTGTGCGGGTCACGCGCACCGCGCCCGCACCGTCGACGGTCAGATTCAGATAGTGGACCTCGACAGCCGGGTCGGCCATGGCCGTGATCACGCCCGAATCCAGTTCGGCGGCGCGCTGCAATGGTGTGTCGTAGTCGCCGCGCACATCGACGATGTAGACGCGGGGCGGGGCGCCCTCGATCACCGCGACCCGGGGAGTCACGATGCGGCCGTCACCGCCGGCCAGGAACAGCTCATTGTCGAGGACGTCGTAGGCCGCGGCGGCGGTCAGGTCGTCGGCCAGGCGCGTCGCGTTCGCCTGCTCGATGCGGTGCGCGTCCAGCAGATCCGACAGTTCGAGCAGACGCTGTTCGCGGCGCAGGAGATTCGCGCGGCGGTCGGCCTCGGGACCCGTCAGGGGGTCACGGGTGAGATCGGCGGGATCGATGCCGAGCTGCGCCGCCAGCGCCGTGCGGTTCCGCTCGACGCGAGCCAGGGCCGCGTCCACCGCCGACGGCAGCGACTCCGGGTCATAGTCCGGAAGACGCAGGGCGCGTGCGAGTTCCCCGGTGGAATCGGCCAAATCCGCAGCACGCAGCCAGCTCATACGGCGCTGGTTCGCGAGATCCCGCACCGTGTCCAGGGCGGAATCGTCGGTGATCGTGCGGAGGGTCGGGTCCGGGTGCGGCCCACTGTCGGCGAGGAAGCGGTCGTAGCCCCGGCCGTAGTAGTCGCGATAGTTCGCGACATCCGCGCCGGGGCCCCAGGCGGCCGTGCCCACCGCCTGCACAATGGCGCGAATTCCGGCCTCCCGGGCGTGGATTCGGGCCTCGTCGGGACTCAGACCGGCATCGACGCGGCCCGCCAGATCGCCGTCGTAGGCCCGGAAGTAGGTGGTCTCGTTGCGCTCCACCGCAATGTCGAAGCCGGCCGACCGCAATTGCCGCGCGAACTCGTACTGGCGGGCGTGCGCAGCGGCCTCCTCGCGCACCATGGCGTCGATGTAGGACTCGCGCGACATGGCCGGGAGCTCGTGCGCCAGCACCGTGCGACCGGTATTGGCGAACTCCGCGTGCACGGCCTCGTGCACCACCGAAATCGCCTGCTGCAGTTGCGGACTCCCGGCCGTGTACACGGTCGCCAGCAACTCGTGCGCCCGATAGTCGGCGCTCTGCCCGCCCGGCGCCCGGTCCGCATACCGGGTGCGCACCCCGTACCGCTCCATCAGGGCCAGCGCGTCACGGCCGACCTCGGTCTCCTCCAGCAGCGCCCGCACCTGCGCCGGATAGGGATCCAGCGACGTGCCCACCCGGGGGAACGGGAACTCACCCGGCTCCGCGCCGGCCCGCGGCGGCACCGGATCACCTTGCGCGTCATACAGCACAACCGACACCGACCGCAGCTCCCGCGGCACCTCCGGCGGGAACCCCTGCCGAATCCCCGCCGCCCGATCAACCACCTCGAGCATCAGCTCCCCCGACACCGGATCCCGCACCACCCGCACCACATACGCGTGCGCCCCCACCCCGAATTCATCGGTGGGCCCGGCATATTCATCCACCACCAGCGCATGGGCCCCCTCCCCCAACGCCAGCAGCGCACCCCCCACCGGATCATGCGGCGGCACCCCCGCCGCCACTCGCGGCACCCGGGTCAACCGCGCCCCCGCGGCCTCCTCCAACTCCGCCCGCGACATCCCCGCCGGACCCACCGGCTCCTCCGGCACCCGGACAACCCGGCTCCCGGTACCCTCCCGAATCTCCAGCAGCGAAAGCCGCCCACACTCTCCCCGATTCTGCTCATCCGAAACCCTCCGTGCCGCAGCCTCCGAATCCTCTGGGCGCAGTGATGTTTCACCCTCGCGCCGACCATCAACAGGCTCCGTCGCATCGACACGACGACCACCCGGGTCCGACTCATCGTCGGTGCGACGCCCAGCAGCCGAGTCGGCGTCAGCGGCAAAATGTCGGCCAGCGTTGTCCGAGTCGTCCCTGGTGCGACTGCCAGAACCCGGCTCGGCATCGGGGCGGGAGCCGTCGGCCCGATCCGGGTCCGCTACGACGCGAGGTCCGGCCATCTGGACCGGCTCGTCCTCGGATGTACGGTTGGCAGCCGAGGACGGCTCGCCCTGGAGAGGATCTGGAGCGTGGTTCGCCCCGGGATGCGCGGGATCCAGCGCGCCGCGCCCGGGGAGGCCCGAGTTGTCGACGCCCCGAGGCGATTCCGGGATTCCAGGCTCGGCGGCAGGGGGCCGCCTCTGCGGATCGGCAACTTCGGTCTGCGGGCTCTGCTCACCCTCGCGGGCATGGGACTCGTTGTCGCCCAGTCGGAGGGACGTGATCTCGCCCGTGTCGGTGTGGAGGCCCGCGGTCAAGTCCGCGCCGCCGACTTGTGGTGACTCCGTCAGGCCCGCACGGTTTTCCGAAGGGGGACGGCGGGTTGCCGAGCCGTCACCCATTGCCTCGGCACGAGGGGCGGGACGCAGTGGCTCGGCGGGGGGCAGCTCTGCGGGGGCGGGACGGAGGCCGGGGCGGCCCGCGCGGATCTGGGCGGGGGTGGAGTCTGCGGGCGGGCGAGCGGGATTTCCCGATGCTGCGCGCGCGGCGTCGGCCAGGGCGGCGGGTGCGAGTGGATGGTCGGAAGCCGTGTCGTCTGTTGGACGGTCATCAGCCGAGGTGCGGGAGTCCTGAGAATCCGCGTCGAGAGCTGATCGGGAAGTATCGGACGCCGGGGAGTTGGGCTGGGTCGAGTCCGAATCGGTGGTGGTGCGGCCTATTTCGGCGGTGGACGGCGGGGTGGTGCCGTTCGCGGTTCCGGGCGCGTCCGGGGAATTCGGGGCGTCGGCGGAGCGCACCGCGTCGCCGGGGGAGGCTGGTGCGCCTGGAGCCGCAGCAGCGGGGTTTCCTGGCGGCACGGCCGCTGGGGATTCCGGAGTTGCGGCCAGGGACTCCGGGGAAACAGCGAGGGGAAGCTGTTCGCCCAGTTGCGGGGTGGATGCGCCGAGGGCGGCTTGGCCCGGGGCGGCTTGGACACCGGCGTCGAGTCCGCCTGCTTGTGCGGGACCGCCGATTCCGGGGGTAGCGGCGGGACCGGCTGCAGGGAGACCGGAGCGGTCGGTGGTGGCGGTATTTCCGGTGCCGGTGGTATCCGAGGGGGCAGCTGCCGGGGAGTCGGCCAGGGGTGGCTGCCTGGGCGCGTCGGGGGTTCCCGCTCGGCCTGCGTCCGAAGAGGTTTCGGGGCGGCCGGTGGAGCCGTCGCCTGCGGTGTCGGCAGTGGGGGAACCCTGGGGCCTGCCTGCGTCGCGGGCGGCGTTGGCGGCTGCGCCGGATTGCTGCTGAGTGTTGCCCGTGGACTGGTTCGCGCCGCCCGATTGAGAAGTGGACTGCGAACCGCCGGATTGGCCACCGCTCGCAGAACCCTGTGTGCCGCCGCCAGTTTGGGAAGCGCCGGAAACCTGTGCGCCACCGCCAGTGTGCGGTCCTACCGCACTCTGTGCACCACCGCCGGCTTGGGGAACTCCAGCGCCCTGCCCGCCGCCACTGGAGTGTGGTGCACCGGAAACCTGTGTGCCTCCGGGGTTTTGGTTCGCACCGGATTGTGTGCCGCCGGGGTTGGTCGCGCCGGATCCGTCGCCCACCGGGGTGTTGGCCTGCGGGGCGCCGGAGCGGGAACCGTCACCGGTGGGCTGGGTCGCGCCGCCGTCGGGGGTGCCACCGGGGCCGAGACCCGGTGCGCCCGCGCGGGGTTCGCCCGGGGAAGTGGGGGCGGCGGGATCGGGGGGTGGGCGGAAACCGATGCGGGCCCCGTCATCGTCGGGGGCGGGGGTCGGGGTCGGGGTCGGGGTCGGCGGGCGATACCACTCGGGGTGGCGGTTTTGGTAGAAGGCGTCGGCGCGGGCGCGGTTCATGCCGGAGGCGGCACCGTTGGAGGCGCCGGCGAAGAACATGCGCGGGTCTATGTTGGTGAGGGCGTTGCGGGCGTTCTGGGCGGCCTTGTCCCAGTCGCCGGTTTTGAGGCCGTCGATCAGGTATTGGGTTCCCACACTGGCCAGGAAGCCGGCGCCCGCGCCGACCAGGCCCGCGCCGGTGCCGATGATCGCGCCCTTGACCCAGGGCTTGATGATGTCGTCGTCGAACTTCTTGCCGAGCCAGTCGCCGAAGGGGCTGGCCGCGCCCGCGCCGACGGCCGAGCTGACGGCGGTGACCAAGACCGTCTCCCAGTTGACGTCCCTACCCTGGTACTTCCGGACAGCGATCTCCTGGACGACGCCGAGGATGGTATCGATGGAGATCTCCCGCACCAGGAAGCCCGCCGCACGCTCGCCGACAAGCTTGGCGACCGCCTGCACGACCCGGTTCATCAACCGCTGCGCGAGCATCCGGATACCCACCCGCGTGACACCGATGGCGACCGCCTCCACCGCCGGAGCAGTCGGCGGAAACACCCATGCCGCAATGATTTCCGCCAGCAGCAGAGCCAATGACGTGATCATCATCAGCTGCGCGTACTCGATCTCGGTGCCCACATCGTCGGCCGCGCCCGCGATCGAGTCGAAGGACTCGGCCAGCTTCTCCAGCGAATTGTCGCCACTGCGCAGCTCATCGAAGGCGCGCGTCATCTCCGCAACGCCCTCGCCGGACGGATACGCCTTCAGCGACGCCGATTTCGCGGCATCGATGTCTTCGAGGATCTCGCGCAGACCGGACGCGGCAGTACGCCAGTCGCCGCCGATCCCCCACATGCCCTCCGGCTCACCGGCGGGCCAATCCGATCCCGCCACCCACTCCAGCGGGAGCAGGTAGGGGGGAAGTTCGGCCATATGCTGTTACCGAATCACCAGCCGGAATCGGTGACTCCGCCGTCCCGGCCCCGCCCCGGCCGCACTTCGACGTCCTCGAATTCCGGTGCGCCGGAAACGTTCTCCAGTTCGGCCACCCGCTCGGCCGAGTTCAGCGGCGCGGTCGACACCGGCGGCGCGGCCGGCATCATGGCGCCGAAATCCGGCATGCCCTCCACCAGATCGGACAGCTTGGGCAGGCGCGAGCGCCGCTCCTGGAACGGCTGCATCAGTTCCGCGCCCTTGCGGGCCACCTCCGCCGACGCCCCCTGCGCCGCCTCGGTGACCGCCCGCGCGATCTCGGCATAGCTCAGATCCGCTATGCCGGAACCGAATTTGGTTTCGATGACGGTGCCGTCCGCGTTCACGGTGACCGTCACCCGCTTGCGCACGGTGACGCTCGCGGTCAGCTGGACGCGCTCCTGCTGGATGCGCGCCACCTGCCGCATCTGCTCCTGCACTTCCTCCAGCACGGCGTGCATCTCGGCCTTGGCCCGCTCGTTCGGCATGGATCAGCGCCCCGACCGGCCGTAAGCCCGGCCACTGTTGAAATCGGTGTCGCGCAGGTCCTTCGCCGCCTTCAGCTGCGCGTCGGAGAAGTTGTCGAAGGTGCCGGACATATTGCGGCCGCCCTTCACAAGATTCACCGATGTCGCCTGGTAACCGTTTGCGCCATTGGCGAATTGGTCGCCGATCTCGTCGGTGCCCCACGGACGCCCGCGCGCCGCGAGCGAGGACTCCAGGGTGTCGAGCACCTTGTTGATGCGATCGCGGACATCGCCGGTCTTGCCGCCGGCCTTACCCAGCAGGTCGATGTAGGCCTGCACCTTGTCCGTCATCGCCGTCACTCCTCATCACAATTCGCGGGCGGAACCGCACCCGTTCTGTGGATCGCGCACCGGAACGCTAGTGCGCCACGGTAACCGGACCATTGCCCGAACTTGAACGGCAGTTGCTCGCCAGGTAGCCAACCACTGTGCACCGCAGCGTGATTCGTGCGCACAGCAGCGAAAACCGGCTACTCCGACGCAGAGTGCCGACGGTTGTGCTCGGCGATCATGCGATCCAGCAACTCGTCGGCCGCGCGGGCATTGGAACCGTCCAGCTGCCCGGCGAACGCGGCCCGCGCCGCGTCCACCAGCTGCTGCGTCACATTCGGGAAGGCCGCCGCCAGCGACCGCAGCGCCGTCGAGGTCTCATCGTCCAGACCCGTGTCGGAGTGCAGCCCCTCCCCCGCGAGCGCCGAACGCAATTCGGCCTCGAAGTTCGCGCGCAACTCCGGCTCGGAAGGATGTTCGAAACGCACTATCCCTGCACCTCCCAATGGTTTTCGACACGACTGTGCAGCTTGTCCAGCCACGCGTCGATCCGGTCGGACAGCTCACGGGCACTCACCCCGACCGCCGTCGGGGAGTCCGACGGCAACTCGATCAGGTACCGGCCGTCGTCCGGCAGATCCCGCCACAACATGCTGTGCTCGATCAAACCACGCGGGCCGAAACTCGACTGGCCCTGATGCAGGGTGATGGTGCCGGTCTTGATCGCCGGAATGCCGAAGAACCGGTCGTGATCGTAGGCATCCGCGTATTCGACATCCTCGGAGACCAGCGACCGCGGACGATGCCAGTCGTCCTCGGTCCCCGGAACCTCGGTGTTCCGCAGCGCGATTCCGGAGTGCCGGCCCGCGCCGACCTGCGGCAGCAGCTCCACGATGCCGTCGGCCAGACCGTGCGGACCGCAGTCGATGAGGGTGTACCCGCTCGCGTGCCGTTGAGTCCGGCCCGGATGCTGCACGATCAGGTAGCCGCGCGCATCCGAGCGCGCCGCGCGGATTCTGATCCACTCCTGCGGATTCTCCCGATCGTCGTCACGCCAGGCCCGCACCCGGACGAACACCTCGGGCCGCTGGATCATCGGCAAGATCTCGCGCAGCGCGGGATCGACGGTGGGCTGCAACCGATCCCACGTCTCGAACTTCGCGTGCTCGAAATCGTCCAACTTCTCGATATCGCTCCGGAAGGTGAGCGGACCAGGCAGCCGGCGGCCGACGAAACGCTCCCAGAGCACCCGGAACTCCAGATCGGTGAATTCCCAGCGCTTGCTCATACCTCCAGCACCTCGTCCGCCGGGGCGACGACCGCCGGAGCCGGCTCGGTGTCATTGAGCCGGAAGCCGGTGTCGGGCTGCGGTTCCGCGGTGAGTCCGGGGGTGATCTGCGTCCAATCCTGTGGGCCGGTACCGGTTTCGGGCACCGAGGCGCGCGGAAGCACCTGCGTGGTCGTGGCGGCGCCGTCGTCCACGGTCGCGGCATTGGTCACCGTGGCATCGGCGGTCGCAATGCCCAGCATTTCGCCGAGCGGGTTGAACGCGGTGTTGGTGCTGATCAACGCGGCCAGTTCCGGAGACGACGCGAGCGCCGCCTTCAACTCCGGGTACTTCTCGAAAACGCCTGTGAGGCCGGAGAAGTCATTGGTCGCGGGGGTGGTCGTGTCGTCGGTGGTGTCGGCGCCCTGCAACTTCTCGAGCGCCTCGATCAGCTCCGGCAGCTGCTGCGCGAGGGTCGGCAGCGTCTGGGTGATGGTGCTCAGCAAGGACGTCAGAGCCGACTGAATGCTCGAACTGTCGTTGGAGCCGTTGCCGGAATTGCCACTGCCCGAACCGGAACCACCGGAACCGGAACCACCACTACCCGAGCCGGAACCGCCACTGCCGGTGCCACCGCCACCGTTTCCGGTGCCGCCACCGCCTTGGCCACCACCCTGACCTCCGCCTTGGCCACCACCCTGACCTCCACCTTGGCCACCACCCTGGCCACCGCCCTGGCCACCGCCCTGGCCTCCACCTTGGCCACCGCCTTGACCGCCGCCCTGGCCTCCACCTTGACCGCCGCCTTGACCGCCGCCCTGGCCTCCACCTTGACCGCCGCCCTGGCCTCCACCCTGACCGCCGCCCTGGCCTCCACCCTGACCGCCGCCCTGGCCTCCACCCTGACCGCCGCCCTGGCCTCCACCCTGACCGCCGCCCTGGCCACCACCCTGACCGCCGCCCTGGCCACCACCCTGACCACCACCTTGGCCACCACCCTGGCCACCACCCTGGCCGTCACCCTGGCCGTCCTTGGGCTTCTCGTCCTTCGGCTTCAGCTCCCCCGGGGTCGGCGGATTGGCCTCGGTCACAATGGGAAACGCCTTGTCCGAATACGGCAGCTCATCGGCGTAATGCGTCTTGTACTTCTCCTGGTACTCGTCTTCGTCGTCACCGCAGGCGGATTCGACGGGATCGGTCGGCATGTGCGCCTTGGTCGACGTCAGCCACAGCGCCGTGAACGCGAGGTTCTCATCGGCCACCTTCATGCAGTTCGCGAGCGCCATCGCCGTATTGCCGTACCTGCCGATCGCAGCCACCGCCGCGTCGCCCGCACTGCTCTCCCAGCTCTCCGCGGTCAGACTCACGAAATTCGTCTTGAGCGTGTTCGCGGCCTTGATCACCTGCTCCGTCAGGTACTGGTATTCCATCGCCGCATTGCCGACATGTTCGGCATTGATGGCGACCCCGAGGTCGTAGAGTTCGCGGAGGCCGAGCCGCTCCGGATTCTCGGCGGTGGTCGCCGGTTGGGGCCGCTCGGTTTTCACCGAGGGGTCGGTGATCGAGGTCGGGGGCGTGCGGTTCGCCTTGGAGTCGATGGGCGTGGTGAACTTCGGCACCGAACCGGTGAGCGTGGCCTTGCCGGGATCGCGGCTGACCAGCGTGAGTTTCTCGAAGATCCCCCCGGTGTCCTTCTCCGAGTCCTTGTACCTGGTCCCGGCGTCCTTGAACATGTCCACCAGGTCGTTCAATGCGGCGATGTGCTTGGTTATCTGCAGATCCACCTGGGCCGCGAGGACATTGAACTTGCCGGCCAGCTCGATGCCAGAATCCAGGCCGCCGAACTTCTCGCCGTCCATCTTGCCGATCTGACTCCCGTTGGCGTGCGCCTGGACGGCCTTGAGCGTGCCGATCATGTCGGAACACGCCTGCGCGCATTTCAGCGCCACCCCCAGATCGATCTTGACCTTCTGGCCCTTGCCGTAATCGGCCCAGCCCGACTCACCCACGAAGCACGCCTCCGATGCCACCTTTTGCACGCCAATCAGCCGAAACACCGTATGCCGCAAGAGTTACCGGAAAATGGCTACAGATTGAAGACCCGGCGGATTCCCCGGCGAAACGCATACGGGAGGATCGCAGGCATGCGAGTACTGGTGCAGCGCGTGAGCTCCGCGCAGGTGACCGTGGACGGCGCGGTGGTCGGGCGCATAGACCCGGCGGCGCACGGCGCGCCCCAGGGATTGGTGGCGCTGGTCGGCGTCACCCACAGCGATACCGAGGCGACCGCGAAAGCCTTGGCCGACAAGCTGTTCCGGCTGCGCATTCTCGACGGTGAGCGTTCCGCCGCCGATCTGGGCGCGCCGATTCTGGTGATCAGCCAGTTCACCCTCTACGCCGACACCGCCAAGGGCCGTCGCCCGTCCTGGTCGGCGGCCGCGCCGGGACCGGTCGCCGAGCCGCTCGTCGACGCGTTCGCGGCCACCCTGCGGGAATTGGGCGCCACCGTCGCGACGGGACGTTTCGGCGCTCATATGCACGTGGAACTGACCAATGACGGGCCGGTCACCATCCTTCTCGAATCCTGAATTCGGACAAATCTCGCACAGATAATCCGGTCCGGGGAAATAGGGCGAGACCTGCGACACGTATCCGGAATTCCGTGACAGAAAGAATAAACAAGCGCGTTTCACAAGCGAGTAATGTCCCAGGTAGAGACAAACAGTCTCGAGAATCCTGAAGGACAATTTCCCATGAAGAAGAGCTTTGTCACCAAGGCCGGAATCGGCGCCGTCGCCGTAGCTGTCCCGGCATTCCTCATGAGCGTCGGCGCGGGCACCGCCTCGGCCGCCACCCCCGAAACCCCGGCCCAGCCGGTCGCAGCCGTGCAGCCCGTCGCCGCCCCCGCCTCCAACCCGATCGCCAGCGGCGCGGCCGTGGGCGCGGGCATCGGCGCCGGTGTGGGCGCGGTCGGCGGCGGCATCGTCGGCGGCGTGGCCGGACTGCCCGCCGGCGCGGCCGGTGCCGTGATCGGCGGCGGCGTGGGCGCGGTCACCGGTGCCGCCATCGGCAGCGTCGTCGGCGCTCCCGCCGTAGTGACCGAGATCGGCACCATTCCCGGCGGTGCGATCACCGGCGGACTCGTCGGCGCGGGCCTCGGCTTCGCCGCCGGTGAAGCCGTCCCCGTGGCCGTGGGCGCGGGCATCGGAGCCGCCATCGGCACCGGCGTGGGCGCGGGCATCGGCGCGGCCGTGGGCGCCACCAACCCCAGCGTCGTCCCGAACGTGGTGCAGTAGAACCACACTGCCGACTACGCCTGAAAGGCCCGCTCCGGAAATCCCGGAGACGGGCCTTTCATCGTTTCGCACGAGCGAGCGCGCGAATGCCGCAACGCGAGAATCTGGTTAGAGTGGCGACCATGCTCCTGTGGATCAACGGCCCCTTCGGCGGCGGAAAGACCCAGACCGCATACGAATTGCACCGCCGACTCCCCGGCAGCGTCGTATGCGACCCGGAAATGGTCGGTTTCGGCATACACCGCACCATCCCCGCCGAATTGCGTACGGATTTCCAGGATTTCCCCGCCTGGCGGCAAGGCGTATTCGAAGCCCTCGACCTGGTGCTGAGAAAACACGACGGTGTCGTCATCGCCCCGATGACCGTGGTGGTCCCGGCCTATTTCGACGAAACGGTAGGCCGCCTTCGCGAATCCGGCCACGACGTGCGGCATTTCGCCCTGCTCGCCGAACACGCGACGGTCGCGAACAGACTCCGCGAGCGCGAATGGTTCGGCCTGCGCCCCGAAAGCTGGGCCATCGCCCGCATCGACCCCTGCCTCGAAGCCCTCCAGGCCCCCGAATTCGCCGAACACATCCACACCGACCATATCGACATCACCGAGGTCGCCGACCGCATCGCGGCCTCCGCCGGCCTCACCCTCACCCCCGACACCGACGGCCCGATCCGCACCCGGTTGCGCCGAGCTCTGGTGGGAGTCCGGCACATTCGGTTCTGACGGGCGCTAGGAGACCCAGCCGCCGGTCAGGCCCTGCACCCTGGAACCATCCAGGTCCAACAGCTTGTTGGTGACGAAATCCCTTGCCCAGTCGGAGGTTTGCCAGCGGAAGACGATCGGTTCGGCGGTCAGCGCCTGCATCACCACCGCCGCAACCTCTTCCGCGGTCTGCCCGACCGTGTAGGCGCCCAGGGTGCGCTCGATGTACGCCTTCAGCGCGGGAGCGTACGGGCCCGCTTCGGCAATGGCATGGGCCGGGTTCACCCCCGCGTTGGCCACGAATTCCGTTGCCACGGCACCGGGTTCGACCAGGCTCACGCCCACGCCGACCGTGGCGGCCACCGGAGCCAGGCTCTCCATGAAGCCTTCCACCGCGAACTTGGCGGCACAGTACGCCTCATTGAACGGCTGGCCGACCACGCCGCCGACACTCGACACCGTCACCACCCGGCCCCCGGACGCGCGCAGGTGCGGCATGGCCGCGCGGGTCACCTCGACCACGCCGAAGAAGTTGACCTCCAGCGCCCGCCGGATCTCCGCCATCGGCAGGTTCTCCACCGTGCCGAGCACCGACGCGCCCGCATTGTTGACCACGGCATCCAGTCGCCCGTAATCCGCGATCACCCCGGCCAGGCAGTCCGCCACCGACTTCGCGTCCGTCACATCGAGTGTGCGGACATCCGCGCCCGTGGACCGCACCGCATCACCACGATCCGGATTCCGCAGCGTGGCAACCACCCGATACCCCGCGTCGACGGCCGCCGCCGCCAGCGCGAGCCCGATACCCGTCGACGTTCCGGTGATGAGCACAACCTTGTCGGCCATGCGCCCATCCAACACGAGAAACGCCGCACCCTCCGGGAAGGAGGATGCGGCGTTTCCTGCGGAAAGTACCTATTCCGGACGCAGGGTCAGGATGCGGGGGCCGTCCTCGGTGACGGCGACCGTGTGCTCCCAGTGCGCGGCGCGGGAACCATCGGTGGTGACGACTGTCCAATCGTCTTCCAGGACTTTGGTTTCCGTGGTGCCGAGCGTCAGCATGGGCTCGATGGCGAGCACCGAGCCGACGCGCAGCAGCGGGCCCTTGCCCGGCTTGCCCTCATTGGGGAGGAACGGATCCATGTGCATCTCACGGCCGATGGCGTGCCCGCCGTAGCCGTCGACGATGCCGTAGGCGCGGCCGTGCTCGGCTTCCGCTGCCCGCGTACCCATTTCGATGGCGTACGAGACATCGGTGAGGCGGTTGCCCGGGAGCATGGCGGCGATACCGGCCTCCATGGAGATCCGGGTGGCCTCGCTGAGCAGGCGGTCGGCCTCGATGATCTGGCCGACGCCGAACGTCCACGCCGAATCACCGTGCCAGCCGTCCAGGATGGCGCCGCAGTCGATCGACACCAGGTCGCCCTCGGACAGCACCTCGTCCTTGGTCGGGATGCCGTGCACCACACGGTCGTTCACCGAGGAGCAGATCGAGCCCGGGAAGCCGTGGTAGCCCTTGAAGGACGGGACCGCTCCGGCATCGCGGATGACCTGCTCTGCGACCTCGTCCAACTCCAGGGTGGAAACCCCGGGCTTGGCGGCATTACGCACCGCCACCAGCGCACGACCGACGACAGCGCCGACCGCCGCCATGGCGTCCAGTTCACCGGCGGTGCGGAACGGCACCACCTTCTTGGTCTTCCGGCCGAAGACCATTAACGGCCCAGGGCCTTCAGGATCCGCGCATTGACCTCGTCGATCTCGCCGACGCCGTCGATGGCGGTGATGTGTCCGTCGTAGTAGGACAGCAGCGGCTCGGTCTCCTCGCGGTACACGCGCATGCGGTTGCGAATGACCTCTTCGGTGTCGTCGGCGCGCTTACGGGCGAGCATGCGCTCGACCAGGATCTCCTCGGCGACCTCGAGCGAGATGACCGAATCGAGCTCGTGGCCCGACTCCTTCAGCATCTTCTCCAGGGCCTCGGCCTGATCGATGGTGCGCGGGTAGCCGTCCAGCACGAAGCCGTTCACCGCGTCCGGCTCGGCGATGCGCGCCTCGACCATGCGGTTGGTGACGTCGGAGGGCACCAGGTTGCCCGCGTCCAGGTACTGCTGCGCCTCACGGCCGAGCGGAGTCTGCTCGGAGATGTTGGTGCGGAAGAGATTCCCGGTGGAGATGTGCGGGACACCGAGTTTCTCCGCAACCTGTTCGGCCTGCGTGCCTTTACCGGCGCCGGGCGGTCCGAGAAAAACAAGTCTCACTTCAGGAACCCTTCGTAGTTACGGTTCATCAATTGGCTCTCGATCTGCTTCACCGTATCGAGGCCGACACTCACGATGATCAGCACCGCGGTACCGCCGAACGGCAAGTTCTGCACACCGGAGTTGTTACCGATATTCAGGAAGACATTCGGGAGCACCGCCACCGCGCCCAGATAGATCGAGCCGGGCAGCGTGATACGGCTGAGGACGTAGTTCAGGTAATCGGCGGTGGGCTTGCCCGGACGGTAACCCGGGATGAAGCCGCCGAACTTCTTCATCTCGTCCGCGCGCTCTTCAGGGTTGAAGGTGATCGCGACGTAGAAGTAGGTGAAGAACACGATCAGTGCGAAGTAGATCGTCACATAGACCGGGTTGCTCGGGTTGACGAGGTACTTGGAGATGAACTCCTGCCACTTCGCCGGATCGCCGGAATTGCTCTTGGTCAACTGCGCCAGCAGGTTCGGCAGGTACAGCAGCGAGGACGCGAAGATCACCGGGATGACGCCGGCCTGGTTCACCTTCAGCGGCAGGTAGGTCGAGGAACCGCCGTACATCTTGCGGCCCACCACGCGCTTGGCGTACTGCACCGGAATCCGGCGCTGACCCTGCTCGACGAAGATGACGCCGACGATGACCACCAGCGCGGCCAGGATGACCAGCGCGAACTTGATCTTGGAACCGGAATCCCAGATGGTCTTGCCCTCGGCCGGAATACGGGCCGCGATACCGGCGAAGATGAGCAGCGACATACCGTTGCCGATACCGCGCTCGGTGATCTGCTCGCCGAACCACATGACCAGCGCCGCACCGGCCGTCATGACCAGCACGATGATGACCATGCCGAAAATGCTCGTGTCGTCGAGGATGTCCTTGGCACAGCCCTGCAGCAGCTGACCGCGCGCAGCGAGCGCGACAAGACCCGTCGACTGGAGAACGGCCAGCGCGATCGACAGATAACGCGTGTACTGCGTCATCTTCGACTGCCCAGCTTGGCCTTCTTTTCGCAGTTCCTCGAACCGCGGAATGACGACGGTCAGCAGCTGGATGATGATGCTCGCCGTGATGTAGGGCATGATGCCGATCGCGAACACCGAGAGCTGCAGCAGCGCGCCGCCGGAGAAAAGGTTGATCAGCTGGTAGATGCCAGCGGAATCGCCGCCGTTGACCTGATCAACACAGTATTGAACGTTCTTGTAACTGACGCCCGGGGAGGGCAGCGAGGCACCGAGCCGGTACAACGCGATCAGGCCCAGCGTGAAGAGAATCTTCCGCCGTAAGTCCGGGGTCCGGAAAGCCGACACGAAGGCGGAAAGCACAGATCCTCCTGGCTAACGACATGGGTCAGGCCATGACTTCAGCGATTGGACAACGCCGATAGACATGACGGTGTTGGCAGACAACACTTGAACTTTAACAGTGACACCGGGCGAGCTCGCGGCTCGCCCGGTGCCTCTGTGTTTTCAGCCTACCGTCAGGCCAGCGTGGTGGCAGTGCCACCGGCCGCGGTGATCTTCTCCGCAGCGGAGCCGGAGAACTTGTCGGCGGAAACCTGAACGGCCACACCGATTTCGCCCTCGCCGAGCACCTTCACGAGCTCGTTCTTGCGAACGAGACCCGCGGCGACCAATTCGGCCTTGCCCACGGCGCCGCCCTGCGGGAACAGGCGGGCGATGTCACCGACGTTCACGACCTGGTATTCGGTGCGGAACGGGTTGGTGAAGCCCTTGAGCTTGGGCAGACGCATGTGAATCGGCATCTGACCGCCCTCGAAGCGGACCGGGACGTTCTTGCGAGCCTTCGTACCCTTGGTACCGCGGCCCGCGGTCTTGCCCTTCGAGCCCTCACCGCGACCCACACGGGTCTTCTCGGTCTTGGACCCGGGGGCCGGACGCAGGTGGTGCAACTTGATGGTCATGCTTAGACCTCCTCAACCTGAACGAGGTGGCGCACGACGTTGATCAGGCCGCGGTTCTGCGCATTGTCCTCACGCACCACGGTCTGGCGGATGCCACGCAGCCCGAGGGTGCGCAGCGAGTCCCGCTGATTCGACTTGGCGCCGATGGACGACTTGATCTGGGTCACCTTGAGCTGTGCCATATCAGTGAGCTCCCTGTCCCGCGCGCGCCCGCAGCATGCCCGCAGGAGCAACATCCTCGATCGGCAGACCGCGGCGAGCGGCAACCTCTTCGGGGCGCTGCAGCTGCTTCAGAGCAGCAACGGTGGCGTGCACGACGTTGATGGCGTTGTCGCTACCGAGCGACTTGGCCAGGATGTCGTGGATACCAGCGCATTCCAGCACGGCACGGGCCGCGCCACCGGCGATCACACCGGTACCGGGCGAAGCCGGACGCAGCATGACGACACCGGCCGCCGCCTCACCCTGAACCGGGTGAGTGATGGTGGAACCGATCATCGGGACGCGGAAGAAGCCCTTGCGAGCCTCCTCGACACCCTTCTGAATGGCAGCGGGAACTTCCTTGGCCTTGCCGTAGCCGACGCCGACCAGACCGTTGCCGTCACCCACGATCACGAGGGCGGTGAAGCTGAAGCGACGACCACCCTTCACGACCTTGGAGACGCGGTTGATCGCGACTACGCGCTCGAGCTGGTTGCTCTTCTCCTGCTGCTGCTGGTCGCGGCGGTCGTTACGACGACCCCGGCCACCCTCACGGTCATTGCTGCCATTCTGGCCGGCGGGACCGTTGTTTCCGCCGTCACGCCGCTGACGTCCCGGCATCAGACGTTCCCTTCGTTCGCAGTGTTGATCATCAGAACTTCAGCCCACCTTCACGGGCGGCATCGGCGAGGGCCGCGATACGGCCGTGGTAGTCGTGACCACCACGGTCGAACACGACCGCCTCGACGCCGGCGGCCTTGGCGCGGGCGGCGATGAGCTCGCCGACCTTGGCGCCCTTGGCGGACTTGTCACCCTCGAGCGCACGCACATCGGCCTCGATGGACGACGCGGCGGCAATGGTCTTGCCGGCGGAGTCGTCGATGAGCTGAGCGTGCAGGTGACGCGAAGAGCGGTTCACGACGAGGCGCGGACGCTCCGAAGTGCCGACGACCTTCTTGCGCAGACGGAAGTGACGACGCGTCTTCGAGAGACGACGCTTGGTCGAAACGTCCTTGCCGACCGGCAGGCGCTTGGCCTTCTGGTTCTCAGTCTGTGCCATGGCTTACTTACCCGTCTTTCCGACCTTGCGGCGAACGACCTCGCCGGCGTAGCGGATGCCCTTGCCCTTGTACGGGTCGGGCTTACGCAGGCCGTGGATCACCGCGGCGATCTGGCCGACCTTCTGCTTGTCGATGCCGGACACCGAGAACTTGGTCGGGGACTCCACCGCGAAGGTGATGCCCTCGGGGGCGTCGACCGGAACCGGATGCGAGTAGCCCAGGGCGAACTCCAGGTTCGAGCCCTTGGCCTGCACGCGGTAACCGACGCCGAAGATTTCCATCTTCTTCTCGTAGCCCTGGGTCACACCGATGATCATGTTGTTGATCAGGGTGCGGGTCAGGCCGTGCAGCGAGCGGTTCAGGCGCTCGTCGTTCGGACGAACGACCTCGAGCTCACCGTTCTCGGCCTTGGTAACAGTGATCGGCTCCGCGACCACGTGCGACAGGGTGCCCTTGGAACCCTTCACCGTGATGTTCTGGCCGTCGATGGTGACCTCGACGCCGGCGGGAACCGGGATCGGCTTCTTACCGATACGCGACATTGTTCCTACCTCCCTTACCAGACGTAGGCGAGGACTTCCCCGCCTACACTCTGCTGCTTGGCCTGACGGTCGGTAAGCAGACCCTGGGACGTGGAGATGATGGCCACGCCGAGGCCGCCCAGCACCTTGGGCAGGTTGGTGGACTTCGCGTAAACCCGCAGACCCGGCTTCGACACGCGACGCACACCCTGCAGGGAGCGCTCACGGGACGGGCCGTACTTCAGGTCGACGATCAGGGTCTTGCCGACGGTCGCATCTTCGGTGCGGTAATCGGCGATGTAGCCCTCACGCTTCAGGATCTCGGCGATGTTCGCCTTGAGCTTGGAGTGCGGAGCCTTCACCTGATCGTGGTACGCCGAGTTGGCGTTGCGCAGACGGGTCAAGAAGTCTGCGATCGGATCAGTCATGGTCATGAGTTGACCGCTACCTTTCTCGCCGCGGTTCCCATCCAGCACCGTCAAAAAGCGGCGGTCGTGGGCCTACGACAATTCGGGATTCGGTCCAGCCGGGGTTGCCCGACCGGATAATTGCGCCTCTCGGGCGTATGGCCGACGCAGACGCGTACGGACATAGCTGTGCCCAAGCAACCGGTCCAGTGTAAACAAGGCCCCCACCAGGGCCAAATCGGGGTCCGCCGAGGTGGCGGGGGCCACACGTCACGGGAAGAGCGTGAGCACCTCGTCCATCACCGCGGCGACCACCTCCGAGTTCGCGCCACTCACCGAGACGATCGGAATCCGGGAGTCGGGCAACGCCGGGTCGATCACGGGGCCCAGCACCGCGGTGTGAAAGGTGTACTCGGACAAAACCTTGCGATACACCGGATACCGGGCGCCTGCGAGCAACTCGTCCCGCTCGGTATCGAAGGCCAGCCGCTCTTCCTGATAGTCGTAGTTCACCGTGACCTCATCACCACGATAAGCGAAATCACAGGTCTGCATTCTCCGATGCGCCGCGTCGACCGTCGCCCCCAGCCGCGACAGCACCGCACAGGGATCAGCATTGGTGAGAATCGTCCGCACCGTCTCCGGCGCGGTGCCGCGCGGCGGTTCCTTCATCCACTCCGTCAAGGCAACCGCCAGCAGCGACTCCGCGACCGGACACGGCTCGGTGCCGAGCTCGGTGCTGATCAACATCATCAGGCCGCCACCGGCGGGAAACCGTGACGTCACCTGGCAGCTTCGGAGGACGGTCTTGGCGAAATCCGCCGCATCGACGCCGTCGCGGTCCGCCAGGAACGACGCCGGCACCCCCGCCACGGTCTTCTCGACGCCCTTACCGGACCCCTGAAGGGTTCCGCCGATGACGGCCAAGCTTGCCCCGGTCCCCTTGCCCGGCTGGTCCGAACCGGCGTTCACCTCGCACGTATTCGGCTGATCGTGACGGACCGATCGCACCGGACCGTATTTCTCCAGCTCCGCTCTCGGCAGCAGCGCGCACGGGTCGACTGCACGTTGCCGCCGCAATACCTCCAACCGCTGATCATCGTTCCGCGGCTCGGTGAACCAGAACCCGCTCGGCGGCGCAGGCTCGGTGTCCTTCGCACAACCCACGGCTGCCAACAGCAATATGGCGATCACGGCCGACAGCCGCGCAGACTTTCCCCCTGGAGAACTCACGCGGGGAGTCTGCCGGATCCGGTTCCCGCATCGACACGAGGGGTCAGTGCCTTGCCGTCGACGCATGCGATCGGCGCGCTGGCCAACCGCCCGTGAACTGGGGCGGTGCGGGCGGAGCTCACCGTGAAGCTGTCCGATGCTGTTGCCCGGCAAGCCAATCCGTGCGTCGGCCGCCGGACGTGGCCGAGTCGGCCGGTGGCTGGAATGATCGATGCGGGGGGATGCGGCATGCTTCCTCCAGTTCGGTCCACCGGAGAGTTGTCGTGCGCGAATTGACGCCTGGAGGCGTGCTTCCACTGCCAGACGGAACGCTGACCATGCGGGCGCCGGTGACGTTCGATCTGTCGGTGATCATCACCGGTGACAGCGGCCGGGTCGACGGGGATGCCGATTTCGTGTTCTACAACCAGCCGGACGCGCCCGGGGTGCGACTGCGCGGGAGCGTCGTGACCGTGGAACGAAATCTGTTGCGCGCCGGTGCGACTCGGCTGACCCTGGTGGCCGGTCCGGCCCAGCACGCGATCTCGCCGGGGCAGCTCGAGCTGAGCGTCGGCGGGCGTGGTCTCGAGTTGCGTTTCACCGCCCCGCCCTCCCCCGGGGTGCGAGCGCTGCTGCTCGCCGAGGTGTATCGCCGCAGCGGCGAATGGCGGCTGCGAGCGCTGGGACAGGGTTATGCCGACGGGCTGGCCGGGATCGCGCGCGATTACGGCGTCGAAGTAATCGAGGACAGCGCTCCACCGGCCGCGCCCCCTCCGCGTGCCGGGCTGCCTGCGGGCGCGACGCCGCACGCCGTCCCCTTCGCCGCGGCCACGCGCGCCGCCGACCCGTACGCCGCGAACCCACGATCAGCGGCCCAGCGCGCTGCGGCCGCCGGCGGCACGCCGATCAGCGCCGATGTCTCCGAGGTCATCGCGCGCACGAACGCCGAGCGGGCGCGGCACGGGCTGCGGCCACTCGCTTCAGATGTCCGATTGAGCGCGGTAGCTCGCGCGCACAGCGGCGACATGCTCGCACGCGGTTACTTCTCGCACACCGGCCTGGACGGGCGGCAACCGTGGGATCGCACGAAGGACGCGGGGATCGACTATCGCGGGATCGCCGAGAACATCGCGTGGGGGCAGCGCAGCGCGGAAGAGGTGGTCGACGGCTGGATGAACAGTCCCGGACACCGCGCGAACATCCTCGCGCCCGACTTCACGCATATCGGCGTCGGCCGGGTGGGCGATCACTGGACGCAACTCTTCGGCCTGACCTGGTGATCTTCGGCGGGCCGAAACCGCCAGGGAGAGAAGGCCGCCGGAATCTTCCGCGGCGAACCGATTAATCCGGCAGGCTCGTCTCGTCCAATATTTCGAGGCCGCAGGGGATGCGGCGACAAACCCACACAGGGACGAGGACAGAACAATGAGCAACCCCGAAACCACCTACACCGCCGAGCCCAACAGCCACGTCGCCACCGTCAGCGCCGTCATCGACGCGCCGAAGGCCGCCGTCTACCGCGCCCACACCGAGATCGACCTGTACCTGCGCTGGTGGGGACCCCGCGAACTCACCAGCAAGGTCGAGAAATTCGAACCCTTCACCGGCGGCTCGTGGCGGATCACGCATGTCGACCCGGAGGGCAACGAGTACGGCTTCCGCGGCGTGTACCACGAGGTCAGCGCCGATCGCATCGTCCATACCTTCGAATTCGACGGCACCCCCGGGCACGTGTCGCTGGAGACCATCACGTTCGAAGAGGTGGACGGGAAGACCAAGGTCACCACTCTGTCGGTGTTCCAGTCCGTCGCGGATCGCGACGGGATGGCGCAGTCGGGGATGGAGGAGTTCGCGCCGATCGGCATGGCTCAGCTGCAGGAAGTGGCAGCCTCGCTGTGACACAGGCCGATTCGGCTGGTGTGGCGGCATCCCGTCGCCGGTCGGTAAACGGGACGAATCGGGTGCGACGTGGGTCACAATCGGCTACTCTTCGAGCACTCTGAGACGCATGGGTCTCAGAGTGCGGGTTGTTCGGAGATCCGGTCGAAGAAGTGAGGACCGCCATGGATTCGCCACTTGTGTCCGTGGGCCTGCCGGTGGCGTTGGCCGTGATCATGTTCGGGCTCGGGTTGTCCCTCACCGTCGACGACTTCACCCGGGTGGCGCGGCATCCTCGCACGGTTGGCGTCGCACTGTTTTGCCAGTTGGTTGTATTGCCTTCTGCCGCATTCGGTTTGGTGCTGCTGTTCGATCTGCCCCCATTGCTCGCCGTCGGCATGATGCTGCTGGCCGCGTCGCCGGGCGGGACGACTGCCAACCTGTTCAGTCATCTCTTCCGGGGCGATGTGGCGCTGAATGTGACTCTCACAGCGGTCAATTCGATCATTGCGGTATTCACGCTGCCGCTGATCACCAACTTCGCGATCAACTACTTCGATCCCGCCGAGTCCGGGGTGGTGGGACTGCAATTCGGCAAGGCGGCACAGGTTTTCGCCATCGTGCTGATTCCCGTGGTCATCGGGATGGTGGTGCGGCGGCTGTCGCCGCGGTTCGCCGACCGCATGGACCGCCCCGTCCGCATCGGCTCCGCACTCACCCTCGCCCTGGTCGTCATCGGAACAATGACCGCCGAGCGCGACAACCTGGTCTCCTACCTGGTCGACGTCGGCGCGGTGACCACACTCTTCTGCCTGATCAGCCTCACCGCCGGCTACTTCCTCCCACGCCTGCTCGGCATCGAGCCCCGCCAGTCCATCGCCTGCTCCATGGAGATCGGCATCCACAACAGCACGATTGCCATCACCATCGCCATCAGCGTCCTCGACAGCACCGAAATCGCCGTCCCCGCAGCCGTTTACGGCGTCCTCATGTTCCCGCTCGCCGCCACCGTCGGCTGGCTCATCACCCGCCGCCACGACCGCGAATCCGCCGCGGCGTCAGTGGGTGTTTCGTTCCAGGAGTAGGTCCAGGACCTTCGGGTGCAGGTCGGGGAAGTCCATGGGAACCACGCCGAGATGGGCTGGTACGCCTTGTTTTTCGGTCAGGTACCGCTCGACCTTCGGCATGATGGCGGCGGCATTGTCGACGGGCCAGGCGCGGTCGGCGTAACTGGTGAAGTTGATGTAGAGCTGGGTATTGGCGGGATCGGTGGCGGCTTTGTCGAAACAGGCTGCGATGTAGTCGAATTTGTCGCCGCCGGAGGAGCCGGTGCGGGTGGAGCCGGTGCCCGCCGAGCCCGATTCCAGGCCGGCCAGGCCACGATTCTGGTAGCGGTCCTGAACGTAGAAGGTGGAATTCGAGAGGTTGCCATTGTCGCCGCCCGGCCACCGTAGGGCCGGGAGGGTGTTGTCGAACTCGGTGATCAGGACGATGCGGCCGCGCGCCGCGCCCAGCGCGGGAACGTGGTCACCGATCCAGAACAGCGAGCGATACCCCTTGATATCCAAGTAGCCCTTGAAGATTCGCTCGAAGTCGGCGCCCACGTCATTGTCGGTGCCATTCTCCTTCTTGACCCGCATGATGAGAACTTCGCCAGGGTTGCGGGTGAGGAAGGTTCGGCATTCGTTGAGCACGCCGTCGAAGGTGATGCCCTGGTAGGCGGGGCCGTGATAGATGCCGAAGGAGTCGCTCATATGGTCTTGCAGGCCATTGCAGCGGATGTCGAGGAAGCGGATTCCGTGCGCGAATTGGTCGGCGAGACTCCAGTTCTGGGTTTGCGCCCAGGGGGTTCCGTTGAGGGGGCTGTCGGAGCAGGAGTCGTGGGTGCCCGGGATCGTCAGGCGCAGCAGCGAACGATCATCGGGAAGGTTGGACATCCAGGACTGCGGGGCGGCGACCACTCGGCGCGGCGGGCGGGGCGTGGCGTACGCGGGAGCGGTGGGCAGTCCGGCGGCCACGGCAGCCCCCAGGGTGGCCGCGAGGAAGCCTCGGCGAGTGGACGTCATGCGGCGAGAGCTTAACTGGACGCCAGACCAAGTTTCCAGGTTTCGCCAAACCGAAACAGCCACGCTTCAGCTCGGGCCGAGGTAGTGTCCCCCTCCGCCGGACAAGGAGTACCCATGATCAAAACAGCTGTCGCGCTCGCCCTCCCCCTCGCGGCCCTGACCCTCACGGCCTGCGGGACCAGCAGCGACACCACCGCGGCAGCGCCGGTGAGCGCGTCCACCACCGCCGCGGCGACCGGTTCGACCCCGGCCGCCCTCCGCGAATCCACCTGCCGCGGCCTGCTGGCCACAGTCGCCCAATACCGCACCAGCGGTGGCGATTCCGCCGTGACGAAGGCCGTGGAGGAAGCGATCGCCGCCCTACCGGCCACCCCGGAATGGACATCCCTGAACGACACCGAACGCCAGGCCACCATCGACGGCGTACGCGACGCCGCGACCGGCAGCTGCGACTGAATCGATATTGCCGAAGTCCACGGCACCGGTGGCAGTAGTTTCGCACCACAGCCACCTCCTGGTCGTGATGCTAGAGACCCTCGATCGCCGCTTCGGCTTGCTTGATTCCTTGCACCACTGCTATGTGAGGTCATCCGGGAGCGGCGGGTATCCACCGCTGGTGCATTCCAGGACTGCGTCTCGAACTCGTTCCACCGCAACGGGATCCACCACGGCGACGCGCATTGCCAGCCACATTTTCGGGATGAGGCGCAGTTTGTACGGCAGAGCCTGGATGGTGAGGTCATCGATGGTTCCGATATCGACCACCGTCGGGTACGAGACTCGGTGCCCACTGGCGACCGGTACCGCCATGACGACATCCGTCGGGCCGGTGTTGATGGTGTCGTTGGACAGAACCAGAACGCGGTCCGCACCGATGTGACTGGGTTCCGCTCGACCGGCCACGCTGGGCAGATAGGCCCACACCTCGCCGCGACGAGGAGCGGTCACCGTACTGCGCCCGGCCCGTCGATGGTGGCATATTCCGCCCGCAGAGATACCAAGCCGCGCCGGATGGATTTGATGATCGCCGCGATCGCATCAGCGAACGATCTTCCCCTTTTCACGCGCAACGCGGACGACTTCAAAGGGCTGGAACCCCTGCTGACCATAATCGCGGTCTGACGATCCGCAGTAGTCGGCTCAAATGACAAGGGCCCTCCCGAGTCGAGACTCGGGAGGGCCCTTGCTGATTCAGTGGTCCGGGGTCACCAGGGGGTGATTACCAGGACGACTTGTGCACGCCCGGGAGTTCGCCGCGGTGGGCCATCTCGCGGAGGCAGACGCGGCAGAGGCCGAACTTGCGGTAGACGGCGTGCGGGCGGCCGCAGCGCTGGCAGCGGGTGTAGGCGCGCACAGCGAACTTCGGCTTGGCGTTGGCCTTGTTGATCAGAGCCTTCTTAGCCATGGATCAGTTCTCCTTGAACGGGAAGCCGAGGTGCTTCAGGAGGGCGCGGCCTTCCTCGTTGTTGGTCGCGGTGGTGACGACGGTGATGTCCATACCGCGGGGGCGGTCGATCTTGTCGACGTCGATCTCGTGGAACATGGACTGCTCCGAGAGACCGAAGGTGTAGTTGCCGTTGCCGTCGAACTGCTTCGGCGACAGACCGCGGAAGTCGCGGATACGGGGCAGCGCGATGGAGATCAGGCGATCCAGGAACTCCCACATGCGGTCGCCGCGCAGGGTGACCTTCGCGCCGATCGGCATGCCCTCACGCAGCTTGAACTGCGCGATGGACTTGGTGGCCTTGCGGATCTCGGGCTTCTGGCCGGTGATCAGGGTGAGGTCGGCGACCGCACCGTTGATCAGCTTGGCGTCACGGGCGGCGTCGCCGACACCCATGTTGACGACAACCTTGACCACGCCGGGGATCTGCATCACGTTGGCGTAGTTGAACTCGCTCTGCAGCGCGTCCTTGATCTCGGCGCGGTAGCGCGCCTTCAGGCGCGGCTGCACCTTGTTCTCAGTAGAAGTCATCTCAGATGTCCTTCCCGTTGCGACGGGAGATGCGGACCCGCTTGCCGTTCTCGTCGGTGCGGTAGCCCACGCGGGTCGGCTTGCCGTCGGAGTCGACGACCATCACGTTGGAGGCCTGGATCGGCGCTTCCTGAGTGACGATGCCGCCCGAGCTGGCGCCACGCTGGTTCGCGGAGTTCGCGACGTGCTTCTTGATCCGGTTCACGCCCTCGACCAGGACCTTGCCGGTCGCCGGGAAGGCCTGAATGACCTTGCCCTTGGCGCCCTTGTCCTTACCCGAGACGACGATGACGGTGTCGCCCTTGTGCACCTTCATAGTTAGAGCACCTCCGGCGCCAGCGAAACGATCTTCATGAAACGCTTCTCGCGCAGCTCACGGCCGACGGGGCCGAAGATGCGGGTGCCACGCGGATCGTTGTCCGCCTTGATGAGCACCGCAGCGTTCTCATCGAACTTGATGTACGAACCGTCCGGACGACGACGCTCCTTGACGGTGCGAACGACGACGGCCTTGACGACCTCGCCCTTCTTCACGTTGCCGCCGGGGATGGCGTCCTTGACGGTGGCGACAATGATGTCGCCGATGCCGGCATAGCGACGCGACGAACCACCGAGCACGCGGATGCAAAGGATTTCCTTCGCACCCGTGTTGTCGGCGACGCGCAGTCGCGACTCCTGCTGAATCACTTCAGCTCCTCCTAGACCTGGACGAAATGCACGCCGGATTGCCGACCCGACGGGCATGGTCAGTTGCCCTTCAAACGCACGCCTGCCAGCGGTTTCACAACCGAACCGGAAGATCAACCACTGTGGGTTCGCGGCCGAAGTGCGGGCATAGCTCCCGCAGGCAACCGGTCCATAGTAACGAAGCCCCAGGTCGCACCCAAATCGAGGGGGGTGACCCCCACTCTCGGGGGCTTCACGCGAACCCCTCGGCGAGGCTCTGCGTGTTTCAGGTCTTCCTCAGCTGTCTTGACTAGCGTCGCGCGCAGCAAGGTCCGAGCAACATCCGATCATCCCGTGGAGGAGATTCGCGTTGACGTCCGAGCGCTCCCTCGCTCTTGACCGCCGCAAGTTCCTGCTAGCGCTGGGCCTGGTGCCCGCCGCCGCGCTGCTGCCCGCCTGTTCGAGGAGTGACAGCACCTCCTCGAAGTCGACCCAGCTGATAGGTCCGGATATGTCCGGGTCGGATCCGAGCATCCGGCCGCAGGACGATCTGTACCGGTTCGTCAACGGGAAGTGGCTGAACGAATATCAGCTGCCGCCGGACAAGGTGTCGTTCGGAACTTTCGACGAGGTCTCGGATCGGGTGGAGAAGCAGCTCAAAGAGATCGTCGAGGGCATCCACAATCCGAAGGGCGGGACCGAGGATCAGAAGATCCGGGATCTCTACGACGCCCGGTTGGACGAGACGGAGCTGGACAAGCTCGGCATGACCCCGTTGCAGGACCTCTTCGACGAGATCGACAAGGCGCAGACCAAGCCCGATCTCGCGAAGGTGATGGGCGCGCTGCCGGGCGTGGGCCTGATCGGGCTCGGGGTCGGCGCGGACCCCAAGGATTCCAATGCCTATCTGCCGTTCGTCGGGCAGGCGGGCACCGGCCTGGACGAGCAGTACTACAACGATCCCGAGAACGCCGACAAGCTGGCGGCCTACCGCACCTTCATGGAAAAGATCTCCACCGCAGCGGGTTTCGCGGATGCGACGGCTGTCGCGCAGCGGGTGGTGGACCTGGAATCCCGCATCGCGCGCGACCAGTGGGACAACGTCAAGCTGCGCGACACCGACGCCACCTACAATCTGAAGACCTGGGACGAGCTCAAAGCCCTTGCCCCGCAGTTCGATTGGGATCCGTGGCTGGCGGGCAACACCGACCGCCCGAAGGACCTGTTCCAGAAGGTGAACGTGGGCGAGCCCTCGTTCATGACCGCCGCGGGACAGCTGTGGGGGCTCGTCGAGATCGGCACCTGGCGTGAATACCTGAAGCTGAGCCTGGTCCGCGCCTTCGCCCCCTACCTGAAGAAGGAGATCCGCGACGCGAACTTCGACTTCTTCGGCAAGACCATGGCCGGGCTGGAGCAGCGCCCGGAACTGTGGAAGTCGGGAATATCCACCGTCAACAGCAATCTGGGCGAGGCGCTCGGAAAGCTGTATGTGGCAAAGCATTTCCCGCCCGAGGCGAAGAAGCAGGCCCTCGACATGGTCGGCGATCTGCGCGAGGCGTACCGGGAGAATTTCAAGAACTCCACCTGGATGTCCCCGCCCACCCGCGAGGCCGCCATCGTCAAACTCGACAAGATCGACCCGAAGATCGGCTACCCGGACAAGTGGGAAGACTACTCCAAGGTCACCATCACCCGCGGCAAGCTGATCGAATCCCTGCGCAATGTGGGCGATTTCGAGTCGAAGCGAATGTTCGACCGCCTCGGCACCAAGGTCGACAAGACCGAATGGGGCATGCCGCCGCAAACCGTCAACGCCTACTACAACCCGAGCGCCAACGAGATCGTCTTCCCGGCCGCGTTCCTGCAGCCGCCGTTCTTCGACCCCGACGCGCAGGCGGCGGTCAACTACGGTGCGGGCGGCGCGGTCATCGGCCACGAGATCGGGCACGGATTCGACGATCAGGGCAGCAAATACGACGCCGACGGCAATCTGAAGGACTGGTGGACGCCGGAGGACAAGGCGGCGTTCCAGGCCAAGACCGATCAGCTCATCGCGCAGTACGACAAGCTGGTGCCGGAGGGCCTGCCACCGGATCAGCATGTCAATGGCGAACTCACCGTCGGTGAGAATCTGGCCGATCTGCGCGGCCTGGAAATCTCGCTCGCCGCCTATCGACTGGTCGAGAAGCGCAAGGGCGTCGACAATCCGGATCTGAAGCCCATGTTCGAATCGTGGGGCCGCACCTGGCGCACCAAGATGACCGTCGCGTCGCTGGAACAGCAGATCGCCAATGATCCGCACTCCCCCGCGGAATTCCGCTGCAATCAGGTGGTCCGCAATCTGGCCGACTTCTACACGACCTACGACGTGAAGGAAGGCGACAAGGAATTCCTGCCGCAGTCCGATCGCGTCACTCTGTGATCCGCTGACCGCGCGTGACCCGGCGGTGCACCGGTAGCCTCTGCGGAAAATGTTCCGCAACCGAGAGGGATAACCGGTGACATCGTCGGGTCCGGTGCGCCTGGATCGCCGCGCATTTCTGATCGCCCTGGGCGTGGTGCCCGCGGCCGCGGTCCTCATGTCCTGCTCGAAAGACGACAAGGAGCTGGCGGGACCGGATCTTTCCGGCGTCGACGCGGCCGTCCGCCCACAGGACGACCTGTACCGGCACATCAACGGCACCTGGCTGAAGGAGTATCAGCTGCCGCCGGACAAGGTGGCGTTCAGCTCGTTCGACGAGGTTTCCGATCGGGTGCAGGAGCAGTTGCGGGCGATCATCGAGGGCCTCGAGGACCCGAAGCCCGGCAGCGAGGCGCAGCAGATCCGCGATGTGTACGACGCGCGGATGAACCTGGACGAGATCGAACAGCTCGGCATGACGCCGCTGGAGGATCTGTTCGGGCAGATCGATGCCGCCCCGGGTAAGCCGGAACTGGCCAAGGTGATGGCCGAGCTGCCGCTGGGCGGGCTCATCGGCATGGGCATCTCCATCGACCGCAAGAACTCCGACGCCTACATTCCGGAGGTGTCGCAGTCCGGGCTCGGCATGGGCGAACAGTATTACCGCAAGCCGGAATTGGCGTCCAAGCGCGCCGCGTACCGGACGCTGCTGGAGAGCATCGCCAAGGGCGCGGGCTTCGCCGATCCGGCGGGCATGGCCGACCGGGTGCTGGAGCTGGAGACGCGCATCGCGGCCGGGCACTGGGACAATGTGAAGGCCCGCAATACCGATGCCACCTACAACCGCATGTCGTGGACCGAAATGGTCGCGCTGGCACCGCAATACGATTGGGACGCGTGGCTGTCGGGCATGACCGAGCGGCCGAAGAATCTGTTCGACACCGTCGTGGTCCGCCAGCCCTCGTATGTGACGCATGCCGGAAACCTGTGGGGTGAGGTGGATCTCGCGCTGTGGCGGGAGTATCTGAAGCTCACCCTGGTGCGCACCTATGCCAGGTATCTGCCGAAGGCCGTGTCCGACGCCAACTTCGAGTACGTCAAGGTGATGAACGGGCTGGAGAAGCGGCCCGACACCTGGAAGTCGGCGGTCGCCGTGGTCGACGACAATCTGGGCGAGCAGCTCGGAAAACTGTATGTGGACAAGCACTTTCCGAAGGAAGCCAAGGACCAGGTGCTGGCCATGGTGGACGATCTCAAGGCCGCCTACCGGGAGAACTTCGAGAATTCCGGCTGGATGTCACCGGCCACCCGGGCGGCCGCCATCGCCAAGCTGGACAAGATCCAGGCGCATGTCGGCTACCCGGACAAATGGCAGGACTACTCCGGGCTGACCATCACCCGCGGCAAGCTCATCCAATCCCTGCGCGCCGTCAACGCTTTCGAGTCCAAGCGCAGCATGGAGCGGCTGGGCACGCCGGTCGACAAGGCCGAATGGATCTCGAATCCGCAGACGGTCAACGCCTTCTACGCCGCGGTGTTCAATCGGATCACCTTCCCGGCCGCGTTCCTGCAGGCGCCGTTCTTCGACAAGGACGCGCAGCCGGCGGTGAACTTCGGTGCGGGCGCGGCGGTCATCGGGCACGAGATCGGGCACGGCTTCGACGATCAGGGCTCGAAATACGATGGCGACGGCAATCTGAAGGACTGGTGGACGCCGGAGGACCGGGCCGCGTTCGAGGCGCGCACCGCGAAAATCGTGGCCCAGTACGATCCATTGGTTCCCGAGGGGCTCGCCCCCGAGCAGCATGTGGACGGCAAGCTCACGCTCGGTGAGAACGTGGCCGACCTGCGCGGGCTGCAAATGTCGCTGGCCGCCTTCCGGATCGCCGAGAAGCGCCGGGGCGTCGACAATCCCGACTACCGGCCGCTGTTCGAAGCATGGGCCCGCAACTGGCGCAACAAGTCCACCGACGAGTACGCCGAACGCCTGCTCACCAGCGACACCCACGCCCCGGCCGAGTTCCGGGCCAACCAGGTGGTGCGCAACCTGCCGGAGTTCTATGCCGCCTACGGGGTGCAGGAAGGCGACAAACTCTTCCTCGCGGAGGATCAGCGCGTGACATTCTGAACCTCGCGACGGTCGCGGGCGGTACGGCTTTCCGGGAGGAGCTGCGATGACGGCTGAGAGTCCGATGCGCCTGGGGCGGCGCGGGTTTCTGATCGCGCTGGGTGCGGTGCCCGCCGCGCTCGCGTTCGGGGCCTGCTCGACCGAGCGGACCCCGAAGCCGTTGAAGGGGCCGGACATGTCCGGGGCCGATCTGGCCGTGCGCCCGCAGGACGACCTGTACCGGCACGTCAACGGCGCGTGGCTGCGGGACTATCAGCTGCCGCCGGACAAGGTCGCCTACGGCGTGGGCGGCGAAGTGGCGGACCGGATTCGCGATCAGTTGCGCGCCATCATCGACGGGATCCACGATCCGGAACCGGGGACCGAGGCCCAGCAGATTCGTGACTTCTACGACGCCTGGCTGGATCTGGACACCATCGAGCAGCTGGGCATGAGCCCGCTGGCGGAACTGCTGGCCAAACCGGATCGGGCGGCCACCAAGGCCGAATTGGCGCGGGTGATGGGCGAATTGCCGATCGGCGGGCTGATCGGGCTCGGAGTGACCATCGATTCGAAGAAGTCGGACAGCCATATCGGGTGGGTCGGGCAGTCGGGGCTCGGGCTGGGCGAGGAGTACTACCGCAAGCCCGAGCACGCGGAGATCCGCGCCGCGTACCAGACGTATCTGGAGCAGATCGGCACCGGCGCGGGGCTGACGGACGCGGCGGGCATGGCGCGGCGGGTGTTCGACCTGGAGACCAGGATCGCGGCGCAGCACTGGGACAATGTGCGGCTGCGGGATGCCGAGGCCACCTACAACAAGCTGAAGTGGTCCGAGATGACCGCGCTCGGACCGGAATTCGATTGGGATCCGTGGCTGGCCGGATGCACCGATCGGCCTCGGGAGCTGTTCGCGGAACTGGTGGTGGGCCAGCCGTCGTTCGTGACGGGGGCCGCGAAGATCTGGGCCGACACCGATATCACGGTGTGGCGGGAGTACTTGAAGCTGGCGGTGATTCGCGACTTCGCGACGTATCTGCCCAGGGCGGTGTCGGACCCGAACTTCCATTTCTTCGGCACGGTCATGTCCGGGCAGCAGGAGCGGACCGAACGCTGGCGGTCCGGGATCAGCCAGGTGAACAGCGTGCTGGGCGAGCCGCTCGGCAAACTGTATGTGGCGCAGCATTTTCCGAGTTCCTCCAAGGACCAGGTGAAGGCCATGGTGGACGAGCTGATGGCCGCGTATCGCGCCGATTTCCGGAACTCGAGCTGGATGTCGCCCGCCACCGTGGACGCGGCGCTGGCGAAGCTGGACAAGATGTCGGTCAAGATCGGGTACCCGGACAAGTGGGAGGATTACTCGGGACTGCGGATCACGCGGGGGCGGCTGGTCGAATCACTGCTCGCCGCAAATCTTTTCGGCGTGCGCAAGGCGTTCGGATATCTGGGCACGCCGGTCGACAAGTCGCTCTGGAACTCCACGCCGCAAACGGTGAATGCCTTCTACTCGCCCACCAATAATGAAATCACCTTCCCCGCAGGCTATTTGCAGCCGCCGTACTTCGACGCCGAGGCCCAGCCGGCGGTCAACTACGGTGCGGTCGGCGCCACCATCGGCCACGAGATCGGGCACGGCTTCGACGATCAGGGCTCCAAATACGATGGCGACGGCAACCTGAAGGAATGGTGGACGGCGGAGGATCGCGCCGCGTTCGAGGCGAAATCCGCACGGCTGGTGGAACAGTTCGACGCCCTGGTCCCGGAGGGCCTGGAACCGAACCAGCATGTGGACGGTGAGCTGAGCCTCGGCGAGAACCTCGCGGACCTGCGCGGGTTGCAGATCGCCCTGGCCGCCTTCCGCGATTCCGAAAAGCGTTCCGGCAACGACAATCCCGACTATCGGTCGCTGTTCCTGTCGCACGCGCTGAGCTGGCGCAGCAAGCTGACCAAGGAACTGCTGATCGAATCGCTCACCGACACCCACGCGCCCGACGAATTCCGCTGCAATCAGATCGTGCGCAATATCCCCGAATTCCACGCCACGTTCGAGGTGAAGGAGGGCGACAAGCTCTACCTCGCGCCGGATCAGCGGGTCAGTCTGTAGCGCCGCCCGCGTACTGCTCCACCAGTTTGGCGGGTGCGGCCTGCCGCCACGAGTCCAGCACGATGGCCTCCAGCTCCTCCCGATCGTCGAGCGCGGCCAGCCGCACCCGCACCCACGCGTTATTGGCCTCGTGCCCGGCAATCCAGAACTTCTCCGGTTCGGATTGCACCAGTTCGTCCCGGTCGACGATGGGACAGCGCACGGCCATGGAGGTTTCCTGCTCGGGCAGGGTCAGGAAGAGTTTGCCGTTGACCCGGAAGGTCGGCATACCCCAGTCGAAGCTCTCCTTGACCTGCGGTAGCGAAAGCGCCGCCGCGCGAACATCATCCCCACTTGCCGTCATGACCACCATGGTCGCAGCCGGGTGTGACAGCGCGCGCGGTCAGGTGTGCGCCTGGTAGTGGCGGGCGGCGCGGGCGCGGTTGCCGCAGGCGGTGGAGCACCATTCCTGGCGCGGGTGGCGTTTGAGGAAGTAGAGCACGCAGCGCGGGGCGGGGCAGACGCGAACCTGGGCGAGCTCGGGGCCCGCGAAGAAGTCGACGGCGGCATCGGCGAGTTCGGCTCGGAGGGCGCGCATCTCATCGACGGCGGTGGGGGTGCGCAGTTCGGAAGGGGTTTCGTCCCAGCGCAATCGGCGCAGCACCGGCGCGGTGGCGCGGTTGACCGTGTCGAGCGCCTCGGGGAAGGGCGGGAGAGCGTTCGCATCGGCGCGGCTCGGCGGGTGCGGAGCCACGGTTTTCGCGAACAGGGCGCGGACGGATTGGCGCAGGCGGATGAGTTCGGCGTGGTCGGCCTCGTCGAGGGTGACGGTGCGGCCGGTGTGGGTGTGCAGCCAGGTCTGCGCCGACTCCCGGGTGGCCAGGGCATCGGTGAGACCGGCGCGGGTGGCGCGGATCGTGCTCGCGAAGCGGAGGGCCAGTGGGTCGGTCATGCCCTTATTCTAACGGGCATTGACCGGTTGACCCGTTAGGTTCTAACGTTTGGAACGACGATGTTCCGTTAGAAAGGCTGTCGCCATGATCAAGACCATCGAGGACGCACCACTGCTGGACGAGGTGCGCAAGCGCATGGGCCGGGTGCCGAACATGACCAAGGTGATGGCAAATGCGCCGGTGGTGCTGGAGGGCTACCTGGGCTTGTCGGCCGCGCTGAAGAAGGGGACCCTGCCGGGGCCGACCTCCGAACGGATCGCTCTGACGGTCGGCGCGGCCAATGACTGCGGGTATTGCGTTGCGGCGCACACCTTCCTGGGCAAGAAAATGGCCAAGCTGAGCACCGAGGAGATCGAGGCGGCCAAGGCCGGGACCTCCGCCCTGGCCAAGGAGGCCGCGGCCGTGGCGTTCGCACGGGAGCTGACCGAAAATCGCGGGCAGGCCGATCCGGCCGCGGCGCTGGCGGCCGGGTGGACCGAGGAGCAGGTGCTCGAGATGGTGGCGCTGGTCGCGCTGCAGACGCTGACGAACTATGTGAACAAGGTCGGCGAGACCGAGAACGATTGGCCGGAGGCGTGACCACGGCGACCACTGCCACCCGCGTCCTGGATCGCGCACGGCTCCACCGGATTTCGCAGCCGGTGGCGATGACGCTGGTGCTGGTGGTGCCACTGGCGGTGGCGCAAGCCATTGCGGGACAACCGTTCTTCGCGCCACCGCTGGCGGCGTCGGCCGCACTGGTCGCGGCCACGCCCGAGGCACCGGCGGCCGAACCGGGGACCGTAGCCATCGGTCACGGGCTGTCGGTTGCGGCAGGTCTGCTGGCGGCGTTGGCAATTGGTGACGGCATGGTCGCCGCGGCCCTCGCCGTCGGCGTCGCGGTGGCGGCCATGGTCGGGTTGAAACGCCTGCACGCACCCGCTGTCGCCTCCGCCGCACTGGTCGGCGCGGTCGGATCCTGGCAGGGCGCGGCCGCACTGCTCGCGGGAACGGTTGCGCTCGTATTGATTCAACAGGGGGCGGACTTCCTGCGCGCCAGGCGAAGCTGAACCCTCGTCCGCAACCGAACCCTGTCATCCCGGCGCGCTTCTCGGCCGGGATGACGGGCTCTGGTCAGTGCGCGGGATGCCGGGCTTGGCTCAGTGCGTCACGAGCGTCCAGTTGTCGGGGAGGTTGGTCGCCGTCACGCGGTCGCCTTCCACGGCCAGGTCGAGGACCGTGCCGCCCAAGCGGAGATCGGTGAGTTCGACCTTGCCCCAGCGCGCCGGGAGGTGCGGGAGCACGGTCAGGGTGCGGTGCGGAACGTCCGGTTCCAGGCCCAGGAAGGAGCGGACCAGCAGCAGGGGGGCCGCACTGGCCCAGGCCTGGGGTGAGCAGGAGGTGGGGTAGGGGACGGGGGCGGAGAACTTGGAACGCGGGAAGCCGCAGAACAATTCAGGCAGGCGGCCGCCGAACGCGCCCGCGGCGTCGAGGAGTCCTTCGGCGAGGCGGGTGGCCAGTTCGATGGCTCCGGGGATGTGGCGGTACCGCAGCAGGCCGGCCACCGCGATGGCCGTGTCGTGCGGCCAGATGGAGCCGTTGTGGTAGCTCATCGGGTTGTAGGCGCCCATGCGGGAGGACAGGGTGCGCAGGCCGAAACCGGAGTCCATATCGGAGGCGGCCAGCTTCGTGATCACCTCTGCCGCATGCTCGTCGGTGACGATGCCCGACCACAGGCAGTGGCCGATATTGCTGGTGAGGGCGTCGAGGCGGCGCTTGTTGCCGTCCAAAGCGACGGCGAACCAGCCCTTTTCGGGCAGCCAGAAGGCTTCGGCGAATTTGGTGCGCAGTTCGGCGGCGCGGTCGCGCAGGTGTCCGGCGGTGGTGCCGTCGCCGAATTCCTCGGCCAGATCGGCGCGGGCGAGCAGGGCGGCGTACACGTAGCCCTGCACTTCGCACAGGGCGATGGGCGCTTCCGGCAGGTGCCCGGCGGCGTCGTTGATGCCGTCGAAGCTGTCCTTCCAGCCCTGGTTGATGAGCCCGCGGTCGGTGGCGCGGCGGTATTCGACGAAGCCGTCGCCGTCGCGGTCGCCGTAGTCGGCGATCCAGGCCAGGGCGGCGTCGGCGGCGGGGAGCAGGGCGTGCACGGTTTCGGTGTCCGCGCCCCAGCGGCGCGCCTGCGCCAGCAGCATGACGAAAAGCGGTGTGGCGTCGATGGTTCCGTAATAGGTTTCGCCGCCGAGGACCGCGCCGCTGGCGGGTCCGCGCCGCATTTCGTGCATGATGCGGCCGGGTTCCTCCTCGGTGAGGGGGTCCACGCGCTGGCCCTGCATCTCGGCGAGCTGTTGCAGGGTGCCCAGGGCCAGGCCCACATCCAGGGGCAAGGCCATCCAGGCGGTGAGCAGGCTGTCGCGGCCGAACAGCGTCATGAACCAGGGCGCCCCGGCGGCGACGAAGGGTCTGCCGCCGCGCAGGTCGTCGTGGATCTGCAAAGCGCCCAGATCGCTTTCGGTGCGTTCGAGCACCCAGGACAGCGCGGGGTCGCCGGCGGTGATGGTGGTGGCGGTGTCGCGCCAGGCGGCGATCTTGCGGCTGGGTTCGCTGAATTCGTAGTGTTCGCCGGGCCGCAGCGGTGAGTGGATGGACTGGTTGCCGAGGGTCGGCTGGGCCAGGATTTCGGTGGACCAGCTGCCGCCCGCCGGAACCACCACGCGCCAGGCGAGCGAGCCGGGCAGCACCGTGGGGGTTTCCGAGGAGGAGACAGCCAGACCCCGCGCCCGATCCGACCGGTCGGTCAGCAGCAATTCCACGTCACCGGTGAGGATTTCGGCGCGCGTGTTCCCGCTGCGCCCCTCCTTCACCGCGAACAGATCCACGAAATCCGCGTCCACATGCAATTGCAGATCCACCGCGGTCGTCTCGCGCCCCAGATTCTCCACCGTGATGGTCTCGCGCAGACCGTCCGCGACCAGCCGCTCGCGGACGATCAATACAGTGCTGTCAGCTGCGCCGGCCCGGGGAGGCCGGCGCAGTATGAACCGGGCGGTGAACGCCTCCGGGCTCAATACCGACAGCGGCTCCGGCCGCTGTCCGTCCAATCGCAGTTCCCACCGTGACAGCACGCGCGCGTCCCGGTAGAACAGCCCGTACGGGGTGCCCAGCTCGATATCGCCGAGCCGGTCCGACAGACAGAACGTGCTGCCCTCCACCAGTGTGATCGCGCCCCCTGATCCACCCAGGGTCGACGGCTCACCGGTGTTGAGTGCGGCCGGAGCCTCTGCGTTCATTCAAACCCTTCCTCCGATGCTCCCGTCTCGGGCACGACGCCGGGCTCCGGGACAGGCGCTGAACCTGTTGCGTGACTTGCTGTTCCAGCGCATCCGGACAGTCGCGCCTCCAGCGCGCTCCCCGGCAGCGGCAGCCGCCCGAAGTCCGCCTCGGACCCCTCGGCCGAACCCACACCCGGTACGGGACTACCGCCCGCAGTCGCGCCCGGGTTCACACCGCCGGCAGACAGCATGCTCCCCGCCACGATTCCCTCCCCCGTCAACAGGACTGGATCGGGAATCGGGTCCACGGGCGGCAGCGCGGGAGCCGGTACGCGACTCGTATCAGGCCCTGTCGCACGGGCTTTGGGCGCGCGTCCGGCGGCGTTACCGCGAGCTGCGGGACCGCCGGAACCGCGACCGGCGGTTCCGGACGCACGCCCGGGCGCGGCGGTCGCCCGCGTTGTCGGAATCGGCGCGGACGCCCGCCCGGGACCGGTGCCCGCCGCCTTGGCCGCGGACGGGACGGACTGGTGCGTGCTGGACGTCCAGGTGTGGATGGTGGTGACGCGGCCGCGCCGCGGCTTGCGGGTGCGGGCGACCTCGCGGTAGATCTCCTCGTAGCCGCGGCCCAGGGTGTCGGCGCCGAAATGCTCGATCACGTGGGCGCGCATGGCTTCCGGATCGTAGGTCTGCACCTCCTTGACGGCGGCCGGGAGCTCGGCCGGATCGTCGCAGATGCGGCCGGTGACGCCATCGACGATGACCTCGCCGACCGCGCCGCCGCGCAGCGCCACCACGGGGGTGCCGCACACCATCGCCTCGATCATGACCATGCCGAAGGGTTCCTCCCAGCGCACCGGAAACAGCAGACAGCGTGCTCGAGAGAGCAGTTCTCGTTTGGCGGCGGCATCGGCCATTCCGAACATGGTGTCGCGTTCGGTGAGCAAAGGTCTTACCGCACTGTCGAAATACTTCACTTCAGGTGGTTCGGCGCATTTTCCGGCGAGTATCAATGGAAGGTCGGCGGCGTGTGCGGCCTCCAAAGCCAGATGCGGGGCCTTGCATTCGGTGAAGCGGCCCAGGAACAGAGCGTAGTCCTCTTTCTCGGCCCGGAAGGGCCAATCCTCGACACGGAGCGCATTGTGCACGCGACCCACCCAATTGAGGTCGGGAGCATTTCGGCGCTGCCGGTCGCTGATGGCGACCAGGTGCGCGTCGTCGCCGAGCTCGCTGTAGTAGATGTACGGGTCGCCGTCGACAGGGCCGTGCACGGTGATCACCAGCGGCAGTCCCAGGTCACGGTAGGCGGGCAGATTGAGCACCCCGGCGAAGGTGTGATCGTGCACGAGATCGAAACCGTCGCCGACCGCGAGCCGCTCCAGCGCACGCCGGACCTTGAGCGCGTGCACCACCTCCGGGAAGGGGTCGCCGAGTCGTTCGGCCTGGATACGGTCCCACAGGGGGACGAATCGCTGTGCCCGGGTGCCGTTCTCGCCGGCGCCGAGCAGGGTGACCTCGTGGCCGCGATCCACGAGGGCGTCGACCAGATCCGCGACCACGGCTTCCACACCGCCGTAGGCCTTGGGGGGCGTATCGAAATAGGGTGGGACCACCATCGCGATGCGTAGCTTTTCGCGATCGGCGGGCAGGAATTCGAACGCTACCGATTTCGGGCCGGGCGCCTGGGATGCGCTCATAGCCCCTCCTTCCAGGGACACACTGCGACGTCCCTCCGGTGGACGCCGTTTACCGGTGGCCATGGCCGGACCGAAGATCGAAAACAATTGCGCCGCAATGAACCCCGGCGGGGCATATGCATTCCGGCGAATGCGGGAATGCGTACGCCGGGCTGGGGTGCGGCAGCGCGCTCATTGTTTGAACGCCTGGCGATCGTCGCGCCGGCTCGGTGCCATCGGCGAATTCAGCATCAATGGTGAGCGGCCACCGCTGGTTCCTGAACGGTGCGGCCGAAGCCCGATGGCACCTCCGAGGCGTCGTCGCGCTCGGCGGCCATACTTGGTGGATTCCACGATATCGCCGGACTTTACGTCTTTTTTGGGATATCGATAATTTGTTGCGGGGCGGTCGCGAGAAGATTCGCCGCGTCACCCGCCGCGTTCAGGTTAGGCGGCCGTCCGGACTCGGGCCAGACGCGGCGCGATTCGATATCGAGCCGAGACAGTCGCGCGAATGTTGCCGAGTTACGCTGCGGCGTAATCGATCTCGGTTGCCGACGCGGCGGCCGGCGCGGCGGCGGCGAAAACGAGCCAGCCGTCGGCGGTCCAGTGGCCGCGTTCGCCGGTCTTGACGAGCCGTCCGGCGGCGTAGGGGTCGGCGAGGAAATCCGCTGCGGCTTCGGCCGGTTCGGCGGCGAGGGCCGCACCGCCCAGGTAGACGTCCCCGGTTTCGCCGGGAGCCACGAGGCAGAGTTCGGCGTCGAGGACGAGCACGCGCGCGCCCGGGATGGGGCGGATGCGGCCGGAACCATCGAGCGGGCCGCGCGCGGCTACGCCGGCGTATTCGGGTGCGGTGTAGGCGAATCCGGCGACCGAATCCGGGGCGATGGCGCGCAGCAGACCGGGAAGGATTGCGGGGCAGGCGGTTCCGGTGACATCCCAGCGGCGCACGGTCGGCAGGGCCGGGGCGGGCAGGTCGGCGAATCCGGCGAGGGCTGCCACCTCGGCGAGCACATGGGTGGCCGAAGTGGCAGCGATGAGCTCGGACAGGGCGGCCGCGTCGGCACGCTGCGCCTCGGTGGCGAGGACCAGGGTCGCGCCGTCGGCGAGAGCGGCCAGCATTTCCACGGCGGCGTCGGCCCCGTCCCAGCGCGCGGCCAGCAGGCGCACATCGGCGGAACCGAAGGCGCGGTCGACGCGGCAGGCGCGGGTGTCGGCGACCACGCCGCGGCGGTCGTCGGCGGCGGCGGCCAGGGCGCTGAGGGTCAGGGCCAGCCGGGGAACGGTGGGTTCGGCGAGGTCGTGCCGGATGAGGGCGCAATCGCCGGACTGGGCGCAGGTGTCGGGGTGCGAGCCGGCGCAGGCGACCGGCCGGGCGGCCGGAAGCGGTTCGGCGGCCGCGGTGATCTCGGCGAGCAGCCGGGCCAAGCCCTCGAGGGCCGCGGCCTCGGGGTCGGCGTCGAGCGCTGCGGGCCGATCGTCGCACGCGGGTCCGACGGAGGCGAATCCGGCCTCCGCGATGGCATCGGCTGCGACGCGGTCGAAGAGCTGACCGTAGGTGAGAGTGTGGGAACCGCAGATCAGGGCTGTGCGAATAGCGGGCACGCGACGCGCGCACTGGATCAGGCAACCGATTGCCGGGACGTCGTACAGTTCGACGCCATTGGCCCATTCGTCCGCGAGCCGGTGACGCTCGACGGTGGAAAGATCACGCACCGCACGCTCCATCGTTCTCACCCCGGGTTCTAACTTATGCAACCCTAACCTAACGCTTCGAGAACACAATAGGCAGCACTGTGAGAGATCGAACGGACAACGGATCTCGCAGGTGGATCACTAATTAGGCTAGGCTCACCTCCGCTCGTCCGCTGTGGTTCGGGCATATCCGACCAAGGGAGAGGTCCACGATGAAGTCGGTCCGCACCTCACACGGCAGGCTGCGATTCACCAGGACGCGGGCAGCCGTCGCCGTTCTCACGGGCGTGCTCACCCTCGGACTCGTGGCCTGCGGGTCCGGGTCCGACGAGCCCGCCGGCAGCGGCGAACCCGTAACCATCACCCACTCGCAAGGCGAGACCACCGTCACCGGCACGCCGGAACGCATTGTGGCGCTGGGCAATCAGTGGCTCGACACGGTGCAGGCGCTCGGCGTAACCCCGGTCGGCTACATCGACAACATCTCCGTACTGACCAAGAGCCTCGCGCCCTGGGAGCCGGAATCGCTGAAGTCGGTCAAGGCCCTGGACACCACCGGCAGCATCACCGAGCAGGTGGCCGCACTGAACCCCGATCTGATCCTGGTCGACGCCTTCATCGCCGACGCCAAGACCTACAGCGACCTGTCCAAGATCGCGCCGACCGTGCCCGGCCTCACCAAGGAAGCCGTCACGCCGTGGGCCGACCAGGTCACCGCGCTCGGCAAGATCCTGCACAAGGACGACGCCGCCGCGAAGGTGATCAGCGATCTGAACGGCCGCATCGACGGGATCGCGCAGCGCAATCCCGGACTGAAGGGCAAGACCTTCGTCAGCAGCTGGCTGGCCGGGCCGTCGCAGCTCATGGTGCTCACCGACCCCGCGGACGGATCCAGCCGCCTGTTCACCCAGCTCGGCATGACCATTCCGGCCTCGCTCGTCGCGCAGGGCGGCACCGGCGGACGCCTGGCGCTGTCGCCGGAACGCCTCGACGAACTGAACTCCGACCTGCTGCTCGCCGGCTACTCGCCCGGCCAGGACGAGAAGTACCGGCAGCTGCCCGGCTACAGCGACCTGCCCGCGGTGAAGAAGAACGCGGTCGTGTTCCTCACCGTGCAGGAGATCAGCGCCGTCAACCAGCCCACCCCGCTGGCCCTGCCCTACCTGCTCGACAAGCTCGAACCGGCGCTCGCCAACGCCGCCAAATAGCCCTCGCACCATCGCATTTCGAAGGACCCGCGGTTGTCGACCCACCCTGAGCACACCCGGTACGCCCTCCGTCCGGGCGTCACCTGCCTGACCGTCCCCGGCGGCGCTGTGCTGCTGAACCCGCCGCACAAACAGCAGCTGAAGGGGTTGGACGCGGCACAGAGCCAGGCGCTGAAGACGCTCAACCGCGGGCCTTCGACAGTGGCGGACATGACCGGCGACGGCGAAACCGCCACGGTCGCAACACTGCTCGACCGGCTCGCGGGCGAAGGGTGGCTGACGGTCACGGTGCGCGACGGCGACCGCGACCTCTACACCCTCCGCCCGTTCGCCACTCCGCCCGCACGCCCAGCAGAGGTCGCGGATGTGGGCTCTGCCGGAAGCGCCGGCCGTCCAGCGGGATCCACGGCCGTGCTGTCCAAGTTCGCTGTCATTCACCGCGATTCGGATGGCATCGTCCTGGAGCACCCGACCTCGTGGTGCGATCTGCGCATCCACGATCCGCGCCTGCTGGCCCTCGCCGGTGGGGCGAATCCGTCGGAACTCGGCCTCCCCGAAGCGGTTTCGTCCCAACTCAGCGCAGACCTGCTGTGGGGCGGCTTCGCCGTCGCCGACCCCGCTGCCGAGGACGCCACCTTCACCACCCGCAGCTGGAGCGCCCCCGACCTGTGGTTCCACCGCCGCAGCACGCTCGGCGCCCGCACGGTCACCTGGGACCACTTCGGCCCCACCAAGTGGGCCAAGCAGATCTTCCCCGCTCCCCCGGCCCGGCGAACCAGCCACCCGGGCGCGCCCATCACCCTGCCGCAGCCGGACCTCGCCACCCTGCGCACCGAAGACCCGACGCTGACGGCCGTGCTCGAAGACCGCCGCTCCCACCGCGCCTTCGATGACGCGAACCCGATCACCCTGGCCCAACTGGCCGAACTCCTCTATCGCACCGCCCGTACCCGCTCGGTCGAGACCACTCCCGACGGCGAAGAACTCCCGTCCCGCCCGTACCCATCGGGCGGCAGCGTGCACGAACTGGAGCTCTACCCGGTGGTCCGCCACGTCGAGGGCCTATCCCCCGGCATGTACCACTACGACTCCTTCGACCACACCCTGAACCTGGTCGCCCCCGCTGACTCCCCCGCAGTTCAGCGCCTCCTGAAAACCACCTCCGCCACCCTCGCCGAAGCGGCCGAACCCCAACTGGCCCTCCTCATCTCGGCCCGAGCGGGCCGCGTCATGTGGGGCTACGAACAGGTCGCCTACGCCAACATCCTCAAACACGTCGGCGTCCTCATGCAGACCGTCTACCTGGCCGCCACCGCCATGAATCTCGGCGCTGTCGCCCAAGGCTTCTCCGACACAGCGGCCTTCACCGCCGCCACCGGCGTGAACGAACTCGAAGAATGCAATGTCGGCTGCATGATCATCGGCACCCCCGCAACTCGCTGACCGTCCGACACCGAAACTCGAAGCGCTGGACCTGGTCAACGGCCGCTACGGCAAGCCGGCCTCTGAGGTTTCGAATCCACGGTTCAACCCGGCAACAGAGCGCCCCTGATGGTTTCGGCGATGACCGTGTCGAGGGGTGTGGCGGATAGGCCGAAGGTTTGTTCGGTGAGCTTCGCGTCGATGACGTCGGGGTTGTCCAGCGAATAGAACATTTCAATGACCTCGGCGGCAATCGGGTCGGTGCGGCCCATCCAGGCCATGTCCGAGCGGGACAGGGCGGTGAGGGCGGGGGTCGGCGCGCCGGCCGCGGCGGCGATGCGGAAGGACAGGTCGCGCACCGAGATCACGTTCGACGGGACGTGCCAGGGGCGACCCCAGGAACGGTTGTCGAGCGCCACGGTGACGAGAGTCCGGGCCACGTCGTCGATGTGGGACCAGGATTTGGCGACGTCGAGATCGCCTGGGAAAGCGGCAGGTTCACCGGTCAACAGGTTCGGTGTGACGAGCATGTTGTAGAGGGAGCCCGCGCCGTTGCCGAGGAAGGCGGAGGCACGCACCTCGGTGGCGCGCAGGCGCCCGGACTCGTGTGCGGCGAGGGCATCCAACCACATCTGGGCTCGGACAGCGCCTTTCACGGCGATCGGGTGCAGCGGGGTGGCCTCGGTCATGGGGCCGTCGACCAGGCCGTAGCCATAGGTGTTGCTCAGGGCGACGTAGCCTGCGCCGGTGCGCTCGGCCGTGGTCAGCAGGGCTGTGGCAATGGGCGGGAATTCCGCGGGCCAGCGGTTGTACGGGGGCCAGGTGGTGTTGATGAGAGTGGCTGCGCCGGTGGTCAATTCGGTGAGGCGGTCGACGTCGGTGCTGTCGGCTGCGGCGCACTCGACAAGCGGGTGTTCGGGACCGAGGCCGCGGCGGCTGAGCAGACGGACCTGCTCACCGGACTCGGCCAGTAGCAGTGCGGCGCGGCTGCCGGTGCTGCCCGCACCCGCGATGACGTGCAGGGACATGGGGATTCCTCCTGTATCCGGGCCGCCGGGCGGCGACTCGCGATCTACTCTGCCGAGCGCCGCGGCAGTACAGTAGCGGCTGGAATGCCATACATCCCAAGGATCAGGCCATGCACAAGGTTGCTGTTCTCGCCGTGCCACCGGTGACCAATTTCGATCTGTCGATACCGCAGTTGTTGTTTCCGGCGGTGCAGATCGGTGGTGATCCCGGTTACGAAGTGGTCGTGTGCACGGTCGAACCCGGGATCGTGCCCTCGTATCAGGGTGTGCCCGTGGTGATTTCGGCGGGACTGGAGGCATTGCACGATGCCGATACCGTGATCGTCGCGGGGACGGGGGCGCGAGCGGAGGGGGATGAGCGGGTGCTGGATGCCTTGCGCGCCTCCGCGTCCCAGGGCAAGCGGGTCGCATCGATCTGCACCGGGGCCTTCGTGCTCGCGCAGGCCGGACTGCTCGACGATCGGCCCGCCACCACCTACTGGCTGTTCTCCGAGGAGATGCGCGAGCGGTTTCCACGGGTGCTACTGCAACCGGACGTGCTCTTCGTGGACGATGGCGACATTCTCACATCGGCGGGCGTCGCGGCCGGACTGGACCTGTGCCTGCATGTGATCAGGCGGGATTATGGTGCGGCCGTGGCCAATACGATCGGTCGGCTGGGAGTGATCGCACCGACGCGGCCGGGCGGGCAGGCACAGTTCGTCGAGACGCCGCTACCACCCGAACAGGGCGCCTCATTGGCGCCGACACGGGCGTGGGCGATCGAGCGGTTGGACGAACCGCTCACCCTGCGGGAACTGGCCGCCCACGCACACATGAGCACTCGTACACTGACCCGCCGATTCCGCGCGGAAGCCGGTATGAGCCCGTTGCAGTGGCTGCTGCATCAGCGGGTGGACCGCGCCCGCGTACTCCTGGAGGTGACGGACCTCCCCATGGACGAGGTGGCACGCCGCGCGGGCCTGGGCAGCTCGGAATCCCTGCGCCAGCACCTGATCCGGCGCGTCGGCATCACGCCCAGCGCCTACCGCGCCACCTTCACCCGGGCCGCCGAGCACCGAGCGGGACCTGGTGGCGGGGTGCTCTCGGGCGATGCCGCCGCCAGGTCCCGGTGATCAACTGACCAGGGCTGCGGCGAGGGCGGTCAGGGCGCGCTGCCAGAGGGCGGACAGTGCCTCCGCGTCGGATTCGGTGAAGAGGGCTGTGCTCCAGCGCCAATTGGTGGTGAGCCGAGGGCCTTCCGGGGTGGTGCCGATGCCCGCGATGACGTCCAGCGCGTAGCGAAGCGGGAGGTCGGGCTCCGGGTCCAGCGGGAGGGCTTCGTTGAGTTCACCGGTGTGCAGGGACCAGGACTCCGGGTCTTGGCCGCTGAGGTCCACTCGGCCCAGGTAGTTGAATTCGACCTGGGGGTGTTGGGCGGCAACGAGTTCCGGGGTGCGGGTCACGTAGCGGAGCAGGCCGTAGTCGGAGCCCTGGTTGGGGATGGTGGCGATGTGGGTGGTCACCGCTTCCAGGAGGGCCCGGGCGGCGTGCGAATCCGCTTCCGCGCGTTCGACATCCACTGCCACCTCGCCTGCGCCCAGGCGGACCGGGAAGACGCTGGTGAACCAGCCGAGGGTGTTGCTGGTGTCGGTGCCGAGCGCTGCGTCGGCGCGGCCGTGGCCCTCGAGGGCGATGAGCGCGCCGTGCGACGGATCGTGGCCGCCCGCGCGCCGCCAGCTCGCCAGGGTCATGGTGAGGGCGGTCAGCAGGAATTCGCGGACGCCCTCGTCCTTGGTGAGGGCGGCGAGGATCCACTTGGTGACCGGGACCGGGGTCTGCGCGGTGGTGACGCGCAGGGTGGACCAGGTGTCGGTGCGGGGGTCCGGGATGCGCTGTCCCAGTGCGGGATCCGGGGCGGTGAGCTGGTTGGTCCAGTAGTCGCGCTGGGCCAGCACCTCGGGTGCGGCGGCGCGGTCCCACATGCGGCGGGAGAACTCGCGGTAGGAGGTGACCTCGGGCAGCACCTCCGGCGACGCACCGGCTCGCAGCTGCGACCAGGCCGCGCCGAACGCGGCGAGCAGCAGATGCCAGGACACCACGTCCACCGCGAGATGGTGGACCGTGAGCAGCAACACCTCGCCGTGTTCCGTACCCGGGAACCACGCCGCGCGCACCATATCGCCGGTGCGCGGATCGATTTCGTCGTTCGCCGCGCGCGCCGCCGCGTGCAGCACGGAGGCGACCTCGCCACCACTGGTTTCGACGCGGGTGAGAACGTCTGCGGCGCGGACGGTTCCGGGGGCGAGGGTGACCAGGCGCGGGCCGTCGGGGGTGTCGGTGAGGCGGGAGCGGAGGGTGTCGTAGCCGTCCAGGACCGATTGCAGGGTCTGCTCCAGCTGCGCGCGAGTGATGCCGGCGGGCAGGCTCAGGAGGGCGGTTTGGGTGAAGCGGCGGTAGCTGCCGTACTCGTACATCCACGAAACCACCGGCAGGGGAAGGACTTCGCCCAGGTCGGCGGAGGCCGACGCGCCTTCGGCCGCGGGGGCGGCGTCGAGGGCGGCGGCCAGTTCGCGGATCGTGGGGGTGGCCAGGACCATGCGCGGGGTCAGGGACAGGCCGCGACGACGGGCCTTGTTGACCAGGGAGATGGCGACGATGCTGTCCACGCCGAGGGCGAAGAAGTCGTCGTCGAGGCCGGGGACGCGGCCGTCGAACAGTTCGGCGAGGACCTCGCCGAGCGCCTTCTCGGTGGGGGTGCTGGGCACGGAGTCGCCGGTATTGGCCGAAAGCGCTTGTTCGGCAAGACGAGTCAGTTCATGGCCGTCCAGCTTGCCGTTGTTGTTGGTCGGCAGTTTGGCGAGCACCAGGATGCGAGCCGGAATCATGTAGGCGGGCAGGCGTTCCGCGAGCGCCAGGCGCAGGCGGAGCGGGTCGACGCTGCGATTCGCTTCGCCCACAACGAAACCGACGAGGCTTGCGCCGCCGGCCTTGCGGATCACGGTGACGGCGGCGGTGTCAACGCCGGGGAGAAGCCGCAGCGCCGTTTCGATTTCGCCGATCTCGATGCGGTAGCCGCGCACCTTCACCTGATCGTCGGCGCGGCCGAGATAGCCGAAACCATTGTGCGGCAGGCGGCGCACCAGGTCGCCGGTGCGGTACATGCGGCGGCCGGGGCAGAACGGGTCGGCGATGAAGCGGTCGGCGGTGGTGGCGGGGCGGCCGATGTAGCCGCGGGCCAGCTGGGGGCCGGACAGGTACAGCTCGCCGATCACCCCGCGCGGGACCGGGCGCAGCATGGAATCCAGGACGTAGCCCGACATTCCGGCGTTCGGGGTGCCGATGGTCGGGGTGTCGAAGTTGGCGACGGGGGCGACCACGGCTTCGACGGTGGTCTCGGTGGGGCCGTAGCAGTTGTACACGGCGGTATCCGGGAGCGCGCGCAGTCGCGCCCACAGCGAGGCGTCGATGGCCTCGCCGCCCAGGGCCAGCACCGGCAGTTCACCGTCGACCAGACCGGCCGCGTTCAGCTGCGCGAACATGGACGGGGTGGTGTCGATCATGTCGATGTGGTGGGCCTGCATGCCCTCGACGAGACGGTGCGCATCGCGCATCTCCTCCGCGTCGAACAGGTGGATCGCCTGTCCCGCAAGGAAACCCACCATGGGCTGCCAGGAGGCGTCGAAGCTCATGGACCAGGCGTGCGCGATGCGCAGCGGGCGGCCCAGACGCGCCATGGCAGGGGCGTAGACGCGCTGGTAGTGGTCGGCGAAGTAGCTCAGCAGCGCGGCATTGGTGCCCGCGACGCCCTTCGGCTCGCCGGTGGAGCCGGAGGTGAAGATCAGGTACGCGGTCTGGTCGCGGTTCCGCAGCACGGTCGGAGTCACCGGCTCACGGCGCGAAACGCGTTCTGCCACAGCGCTGTCGTCGAGTACGAGCACGCGCGTGGATTGCTCGGCGACCAGCCCGCGATGCGCCTTGTCGGTGAGCAGCAGCACCGGTTGCGACTGCCGCAGAATCGATTCGATGCGCGCGGCCGGCAATGTGATGTCCACCGGCACATAGGCGGCACCGGCGGCGAAAGCGCCCAGCACACCGATGATCGACGCCGTGGTGCGCGGGAGCACCAGCGCCACAACGGTTTCCGGACCGACGCCGTGTTCGGCGAGTTCACCGGCCAGCCGCGCGGCCGCGTCCCGCAGCTCACGATAGGTGAAGCGCTCCCCGCGACCGGTCTGCAGCGCTACCGCCTCCGGCGTCGCCGCAGCCTGCCGCTCGAAGGCCTCCCACACCGAATTCGACCGCACCGCAGCGATATCCGGCTCCGCCGCGGATTCATCCGCCAGGCAGCCAGCGCCGTTCGGATACATCGAAGCGCCGTTCGGACTTGATTCAGCTCCGTTCGGAATACCGGCACGCTTGCCGTCGAGGTCAGAAGGTCCATTCGGACGCCCCAGAGTTCCGATATCAGCATTTTCTGAGCCGAACGGAGCGGTGACCGGTCCGTTCGGCCCAGCCGCAACGTCAGCCTGCGCTGCGGGACCTGCGAGTTCGGCGCTCTCGGCCGGGGTCAGGACGTTCAGGGAGTCGGGGGTCGCGTCGCCGACCTCGGGGAGCTGGCGCAGAACGGCGAGCAGGCGTTCGCCGATCTCCGCGGACGGGAAGTACGGCAGCGCTTCGGGGATCGCCTCCACCAGCACCACCAGGTCGCCGTCGGAGAGGTGGGAGACCACGGTGAGCGGGTAGTGGGCGAGGCTTTCCATTTCGATGGGGCGGAATTCGGCCCCGTCGGGCATGGTGACGGACTGGATGGCGTCGTCGATGGGGGCGTTCTCGAACACGAACAAGGTGTCGAAGAGCGCGCCGTGGCCGGTGGCGCGCTGCACGGCGGACAGGCTGAGGTAGCCGATATCGCGCATGGCGGCGGATTCGCGCTGCAGGCGGACGCACTGCTCGACCACGCTCACGGTGCGGTCGATGGCGTGCGCGACGGGGACCGTGTTGATGAACAGGCCGATCATCTGCTCGACGCCCGGAAGATGTTCGGGGCGACCGGAAATCGTGGTGCCGAAGACCACGTCGCGGCGGTCGGTGAGGCGGCCGAGCACCACGGTCCAGGCGAACTGCACGGCGGTATTGAGGGTGAGGCCGTTGGCGCGCGCCCACTGCTGCACGCGGGCGGTGTCGGCGGCGGGCAGCAGGAGTTTCGTCTTCTCCGGGATCGCGCTGCCGCGTGCGGTCGGGGTGCCGTCGGCGATCATGAGCGGGCCGTTGATGCCGCTCAGGTAGTCGACCCACTTCCGGGTGGCGGCGGCCTTGTCCTGCTGGCCGAGCCAGGCGATGTAATCACGGTAGGGGCGCGGCGCGGGCAGGCCGTCGAGCGAGCCGCCCGCCCGGTAGACGGCGAGCAGTTCGGTGAAGAACACCGCCACCGCCCAGCCGTCCATGAGGATGTGGTGCGCGGTGAGGATCATGCGGCGGCGGGTCTCACCCGGCACGCCGATGAGCAGGATGCGCATGACCGGGCCGCGCCCGAGCTCGAACGGGCGGCGTCGCTCCGATTCGGCGATGGCGTCGAATTCGCTTGGCGCGGCGGTGATCTCGCTCCACGGGAACTCGGCCCGCTCTGGGACGATCTGCACCGGGTGCGGGACGTTCTGATCCCAGAACGCGGCCCGCAGGTTCGGATGCCGGTCCAGCATGGCCTGGGCGCTGCGGCGCAGCAGTTCCGTATCCAGGGGGCCGTCGATGTCCACCACGAACTGCATGGTGTACAGATCGACGCCGTCGCCGGTCAGCTTGGACAGCGAGAACAGCCCCTCCTGGAGCGGGCTGAGCGCCAGCACGTCCACGATCTTCGGGGGCGCGGCCTGCGGCGTCGCGGTCGCGCTGTTCGCCGTCATTACTGCGCCTGCCAGGAAGCGGTGAGGGCGGCCAGGGCGTCGGCGTCGAGGCCGGATGCGCTCATGGGGGCGGATTCCTCCTGTGGCGGGGTGCTCGAATCGGCTTGCGGGGCCGGGTTTTCCGCGGCGGTGTCGACCGCGGCGGCGAGTTCGGCGATGGTCATGTGCTCGAAGATCAGCTGCGGGGTGAGCGGCAGGCCGAGTTCGGCGGCGCGCGCCGACCACTGGATGGAGATGACGCTGTCGCCGCCGAGGGCGAAGAAGTTGTCCTCGGCCTCGACGTCGGTGATGTCGAGCAGTTCCTCGAGCAGGGTGATGAGGGTGTGCTCGGTCGCCGTGCCACCGGCAGTGGCGGCTCCTTCTCCCACGGCCACAGCACCATTCACGACCGCGGCCCCGGCACCGGCCGCTCCGGCGGACTGCGACGTGGCGGTCCGGGCGGCCCGGGCTGTCACGGCGGGAAGCGACGCGGGTGCGAGCAGGCGATCCAGGTCGGCCTGCGGCAGTACGCGCAACTCGGCCACGGCGCTGTCGGGTGCGGTCGCATAGCCGTCCAAGGTCGCGGCCAGCGCGTCGGCGATCAACCGGACCGTTTCCGGTTCGTACAGATCGGCATTGGCGACCACGCGCACATCCATGCCGCCGTCGGTGGTGACGTTCAGGCTCAGGTTCAGATCCAGGAACGACACGTCGAAGTCGGTCGGCAGGACGGTGACGGTGGTGTCGCCGGCGAGCTCCATGGTGTCCGGGGCCCAGTCCGCGCCGCGGAAGTGCAGCATGCTCTGGAACAACGGGTTCCGGGAGCGCGAGCGCGGCGGGTTGAGCGCCTCCACGAGGCGTTCGACCGGCAGCTCCTGATGCGCGTGCGCGTCCAGCACCACATTGCGGCCGCGAATCACGGTGTCGCGCAGGGTGAGTGCGCCGGAGAGGTCGTTGCGCAGCACCACCATGTTGGCGAACAGGCCCACCAGTCCGGTGACGGCCTCGTCCACCCGGCTGGCGACCGGGGTGCCGAGCGTGATGTCGCTGCCGCCGCCGAGCTTGTGCAGCAGGGTGGCCACGGCGGCCTGATAGAGCATGAATTCGGTGGCGCCGCACTGCTGTGCGAGCGCCACCAGACCGGCGCGGCGGTCGGCGGGCACGGTGAAGGTGACGACCTCACCGCGCTTGCCGAGCACCGGCGGGCGGGCGCGGTCGTGCGCCACATTGATCTCGTCCGGCACACCGGCGAGAGCGGTACGCCAGAAGTCGATCTGGGCCGCGCCGAAGGCGGCGGACGCTCCGGAAGCATTGGCGTCGAAGGCTTCCCGCTGCCACAGCGCGTAATCCGGGTACTGCACCGGCAGCACGGACCACTGGGCGGCCTGCCCGCTCACCCGGGCGCGATAGGCGGCCACCAGGTCACCGAGCAGAATCCCCAGCGAGGCATGGTCGGCGGCGATGTGATGCACCAGCAGGGACAGCACATGCGACTGTTCGCCCAGCACCAGCAGCTTCGTCCGGATGAGCGCCTCGGACTCCACCGCGAACCGGTACGCGCCGATCTCCGCGAGCTCGTCCGCCAGCCGCTCCGCCGGGATCTCGGCGATCTCCAGCGGCACATCCAGGGTGGCGTGCACCAACTGGTGAGGGACGCCGCCCTTTTCCGGGAAGGTAGTGCGCAGCGCCTCGTGCCGGGCCACCACATCACCGATGGCGGCGGTCAGCGCCGTGATGTCGAGCGCACCGTCGATGCGCACCGCGAACGGCAGATTGCCGACCGCGCTCGCACCCTCCATGCGGTACTGGAACCACATGGCCAGCTGCGAGTACGACAGCGGAAGTTGTTCCGGCCGCGCCTTTTCCGCCAGGGCCGGGCGAGCGGATCCGGCCGGGGCAGTCCCGACAACCGTCTCAGCGATCTCGGAATCGGTTGCGGAGCTGTCGGTCTCGGCGTCCTCGTCGTCGTCCATGGCGTCGAGGTCGATGCCGAACTCGTCGCGGAACTGCTGCACCAGGCCGGCGGCCAGGCCCGCTGCGGTCGGGGTGTCGAAGATGACGCGGACGTCGAGTTCCACGCCGAATTCGGCGCGGATCTGGGCGACCAGGCGGGCCGCCAGCAACGAGTGGCCGCCGAGCTCGAAGAAGGAGTCCTCCGCGCCGACCTGCTCCTGGGCGAAGAGCTGGGCGAAGATCGCGCACATGCGGCGTTCGGTGGCGGTGGCGGGGGCGCGGTGCTGCCGCTCGACGGCCGGGGTCGGGGCGGGCAGGGCGCGCTTGTCGAGCTTGCCGTTGACGGTCAGCGGGATCTCGTCGATGACGGCGAAAGCGCTGGGCAGCATGTATTCCGGGAGCACGGCGGCGGCATTGGCGCGCACCTGCTCCACGTCCACGGACTGGCCGGCGGCGGGCACCAGATAGGCGGCCAGGGTCGGGCCGACGGCCGGATCCTCGGCGACGACGACCACGCAGTGGCCGACCGTCGGGTGCGCGGCCAGGGCGGCCTCGACCTCGCCGAGCTCGATGCGGAAGCCGCGCACCTTCACCTGTTCGTCGGCGCGGCCCACGAAGTCGAGTTCGCCGAATTCATTGCGGCGCACCAGGTCTCCGGAACGGTACAGGCGCGCACCGGCGGTGAAGGGGTCGGCGACGAAGCGGTTGGCGGTCAGGCCGGGACGGCCCAGATAGCCGCGGGCCAGCTGTTCGCCGCCCAGGTACAGTTCGCCGACCACGCCCGCGGGCACCAGCTGCAGGGCCGCGTCGAGCACGTAGGCGTAGACGTTCTGGTTCGGAATGCCGATGGGCACGATGCCGGTGCCCTGCGGGCCGTCGACCGGCATGTGGGTGGCGCACACCACCGCCTCGGTCGGGCCGTAGTGATTGCGCAGTTCGGCGTCGAAGACTCCGGCGAACTTGTCGGCCACCTCACCGGGCAGCGCCTCACCGCCGACCGGGACGTGCCGCAGATTGCGCCATTCGCTCACCTCTGGCAGCAGCAGGAAGGTGCTGAGCATGGACGGCACCATGTGCAGCACCGTCACACCCTGGCGGGTGATGAGGTCGGCGACGTAGCGAATGTCCTGGAAGGCATTGGGTTTCGGCACGATGAGCCGGGCGCCCAGGGCCAGGGTGACGAAGATGTCGAGCAGCGACGCGTCGAAGGAGACCGAAGAGGACTGCAGCAGGCGGTCTTCGGCGGTCATGCCCCATTCGGCGGTGAAGCTCACGACGTGCTCGGCAATGGCGGCATGTGAGACCGGCACGCCCTTGGGCTTGCCGGTGGAGCCGGAGGTGTAGATGACGTACGCCAGGTTCGACGGGTGCAGGGGGCGTAGTCGATCGGCGTCGGTGGGGTCGGTGCCGGTCAGGGCCGCGGCGGCGGTTTCGGCGGCCTCGAGTTCGACGCGGCCGAGCACCAGGCGCGGGACGGCATCCTCGACCAGGTAGTCGATGCGATCGTCCGGGTAGGCCGGATCGATCGGCAGGTAGGCGGCGCCGGTCTTGAGGACGCCGAAGACCGCGACGATGAACTCGATCGAACCGCTCATGCGCAGGCCGACAATGTCCTCGGCACCGACGCCATCACGAATCAGGTAGTGCGCCAGGCGGTTCGCGCGGGCATTGAGTTCGGCGTAGGTCAGCGTCGTGTCGTCGGAGACCAGGGCGAGCGCGTCCGGCGTGGCGGCGACCGCCTGCTCGAACAGCGCGACCATGGTGGTGGCGGGAGTCTCCACGAGGGTGCCGTGCGAGAGTTCGAGAATGGCGGCGCGGTCGTCCCCGCCGAGCATGTCGAGATCGGCGATCCGGGCCGCCGGGGTGGCCAAAGCGCTGTCCAGCAGGCGCACGAAGTGTTCCAGCATGCGCTCGACCAGCGGCTTCGACAGCACGTCCACCTGGTATTCGGCCTCGACGAGCGCACCCTCGGCCCCGTCGGTGACCACCGCGAGCGCCAGCGGCACCTGCGCGGTCGGTGCGCCCAACTCGTCCAACTGGGTGGAGGTGATGCCGTCCAGGGCGAACCCGTCGGCGCTCTTGCGCACGCTGAAGCCGAGGCTCACCAGCTGATCCATGCCGTCACGACCGGCGACCCGATCCGGGTTCACTTCGCGCACAACGCGATCGATGCCGATCGCCTGGTGCGCGAAGGAGTTCAGGCAGACCTGCTTGGTGGAATCCACCAGGCCGGTGAAGGTTTCACCCGGGCGCAGTGTCTCGCGCAGCAGCAGCGTGTTGCCGAAGTAGCCGATGAGCTGTTCGGCGGCGGCCGAGCGACGGTTGGTGACCGGGATGGAGACGAGGAAATCGCCTGCGGCCGTGTAGCGTTCGATCAACGCGGCATAGCCGGCCAGCAGCACCATGAAAGGGGTGGCGGCCTGCGCACGCGCGAAAGCGTCGACGCGGTCCAGCAGATCGCGGGGCAGGGTGACGGTGGCGCGCCCGGCCTGCTTGGACGGGGCGAGCGCCGCCGCGCCCGGCAGTTCCAGGGGTTCCGGCAGCGGGCGCAGGGTGGTGCGCCAGTAGTCGATATCGGCCGCCTCGTCCTCGGCGACGGCGTCCAGCACCTCGACATCCACGAACTGTGCGGCGAGAGCGGCGTTTTCGGCACCGTTGTAGGCGGCGTTCAGCTCGGTGAAGAACACGCCCCAGGAGTCGTCGTCCCAGCAGATGTGGTGCACGGACAGCAGCAGCACATGCTCCTCGGCACCGGTGCGCACCAGCGTGAAGCGCACCGGCAGTTCGGAACTCAGGTCGAAGGCGCGGCCGAACTCGCGGCGCGCCAGCACCTCCACCCGCAAGGCCCGGCCCTGCTCCGGCAGATCCGTGACATCGTGCGACTGCCACGGCACCGAAACCTCGTCGGAGAACACCTGATACGGGACGCCTTCGGCATCGACGCCGTAGGTGGTGCGCAGCACGTCGTGCCGCGCGATCACCTTCGCCACCGCATCCCGCAGCCGCGCCTCGTCCAGGGCGCCCGAAAGCCGGTAGGCCACACAGATGTTCAGCGTGGTGTCCCGCGGATCGCGGGTCTGCAGGAACCACATGCGCGACTGCCCGGCCGACAGCGGGCGGTGCTGCCCCGCGGCGGTGCGCCGCACGGGGGCGGCGGCAGCGGCGGTGGCGAGCCCGCTCTGTTCCAGCTTGCGCCGCATGAGTTCGCGGCGGCGGTCCAGGGCGGACATGCCGGAGGCGGCGGAGTCGGTGGTGCGCACGGCGGCGTCGGTGTCTGACATGAAATCTGGCCCCTCAGCCCTAGTTGGTGTTCTCAGCCATCAGCAGCACGACGTCGTCGAACGACGCGCCACCGAGAATCGCGGCAACCGGCAGATCGCGGTCGAGTTGGGAGCGGACCCGCTTGCGGAAGTCCAGGGCCTGCAGGGAATCCAGGCCCAGCGCGACCAGCGGCACCGAACGGTCGATGGTGTCGGCGGTGTCGATACCCATGACGTGGCCGAGCTCGAGCAGGACGCGGTCGGCCAACGGCGCATCGGCGTTCACGCCCGGACCGCCCGAACCGGTCGGGTAGGCCGTACCACCCGTCATTCCGGCGTGCTTTTGGCCGGAATCCACGCTGGCGACGGTCGCTTCCTCGGGGTGTGGATCCCGGCCAAAAGCGTGCCGGGATGACGAAGGCAGATCGTTCGCATGCCGGGATGACGAAGGCGGCTCGTTCGCGGGGACGGCTGTTTCGACCGGGCTTTCCGGCACGTCGGCCAGCACCGAATCCTGGCCGAAGGCGCTCAGGATTTCCCGCACGAAAGTCCAGTCGGCGGAGAGGATCACGGAGTCGGTGGGCTGGCCGGTGAAGCCGGCCTCGATGGCGTCGGCCGCGTTCATCGGGTAGACGCCCGCGCCTTCGACGCGCGCGAAACCGGCGTCGTCCAGCGGACCGGCGACGCTCCACAGCCCCCATTCGATGGAGACGCAGTCGAGACCCTCGGCGCGCAGGCGGCGGGCGGTGATGTCGAGCATGCGGTTGGTGACCGCGTACAGGATCTGCCCGCGACCACCGATGGTGGCGGCGAGCGAGGAGCAGAGAATGACGCGGCAGCCCTCGGTGCGCGGCACCGCAGCGATCACGGCATCCAAGCCGAGGATCTTCGAAGCGGCGGCCGTGGCGACCATCTCCGAGGTGATGTCGGCCAGTTCGGCGTCCACATAGTTGACGGCCGCGTGGATGAGCAGGCTCACCGGCCGCTCCGACTGCGCGGCGGCGAAGCGGGCAACCGCCTCCGGATCGTTCACGTCGCACGCCGCGACGACGATCTCCACACCGCCGACATTGCGCAGCCGCGCCAGTTCCCCAGCGGTAGCGGCGGTTTCACCGGACCGGCTGAGCAGCGTGATCCGCCCCGCACCCGCGTGCGCGAAGTGCTCGCAGAACCGCAGCCCGAGCTGCCCGGTGCCGCCGACGATCAGCACGTGGTCGAGGTCGGCGGGCGCTCCCGCCTCCGACTCGTCGGCGACCAGCCGCTTCACGAACACCTTGCCGTCCCGCAGCGCCAGCTCCGCCTCACCGGCGGTGTGCAGCGCACCCATGATCCGCACCGCCTGCGCCGCACCCGCGTCAGCCGCCAGATCGAGGTGGCGGAACATCAGGCCCGGGTATTCGACTCCGGCAGAACGGAATCCGGCGCTCACGCCACCGTGGAAGTACTGCGGCAGCGCATCGCGCTCGGTCACCAGCTCGCCACCGACGGTGACCAGCCAGCACTCGCCACCCGGCCGCAGCCCGGAGACCGCAGGCAGCCAAGCCCGTTCGGCGAAGAACTCGGTCAAGGCCGGAACCGCGCCGGCACCATCGGTTTCCGGCAGTGCGGGCAGGAGGATCACAACGGTGTCGTACTGCGCCTGCGGCGCTTCGGGATTCGCGGCACCCGACGACGCGGGCGATGCGGCGGCATCGAGGATGGTGGCGGTGGCCCCGTGCCGATCGGCCGCGGCGACCAGCGCTGCGGCCAGATCGGCGCACTCGCCCGACAAGTCGACGAACGCGAAGGTTCGCGGCGCGACCATGGACCGCTTCGCCTGCGGAATCCACTTCTCCACCAGGCGTTGCGGTTTCGGCACGGCGGGAGCCGGAGGCACCAGCGCGGACGGCTCGTAACCGCCTGCGGCCCAGAGCTTGCGAGGGTTGGTGACCGTGTGCGGGAAGTCGCGCAGCGGAAGGGCAGTCGTCATGTCGACGCGCAGGGCTTCCCAGCGGTAGTTCAGGTCGTGGACGGCGACGGCGGCCAGATTGCGGGTGAAGTCGCGCAGGCTGTCGGCGGTGCGGAGGGAGGTGCCGAGGACGCGGAAGTCGCGGCTGCCGCGAGCCGGGTCGCGCGGGACCAGGGTGAGGTTCTCCTGGATGGCCAGCTGCAGAACCGGGTGTTCGACCACCTCGATGAGAGTGTCGATGCCGGCGGTGGCGGCGGAGACGATGGCGCGGTCGAAGCGGACCCGGTTGCGCAGGTTCCAGTACCAGTACTGCTCGTGCTCCAGGTCCGGGGTGATCGCCTCGCCGAGAGTTGCTCCGTAACAGGCGATGTCGCTGGACTGGAAGGTGGGGCCGCTCATCTCGTTGCCGAGGAAGCCCTCGAAGTCGGCCCGGACCTCGGCCACGATGGAGGTGTGCGCCGGGTAGGCGACGCCGATCTCGCGCGCGAACTGGCCGCGCTCGGTGGCGGTGGCGACCATGTCCTTGATGGTGTCGCGATCACCGGAGATGGCCATGATGTGCGGGGCGTTCACCACCGACAGCTCGGCCCAGCCGGAGTGGCGGGCCAGCAGCGCCTCGGTGTCCTCACGGTTCATGGCCAGCACGGCCATGGAGTATCCGCGCGGGGAGATGCGCTCCACCAGACGGGCGCGGTGAGTGACCACGAGCACGGCATCACGCAGCGACATGACGCCGGAGACCGCGCCGGCGGCCAGCTCACCCTGGCTGTGACCGATCACGGCGGCCGGATCCACGCCCGCCGCCTGCCACATGGCGGCCAGGCCGGTCATGTGGAACATCAAGGCGGGCTGCACTTCCCACACCGTGTCCTGGTACTGCCCCTCGTCGCCGAGGAGGTAGTGCAGCGGCTGATCGTGGCCGAAACGCTCCCGGTGCACGGCGGCGCATTCGTCCACGCGCGCCCGGTACGCCTCGGAGATCTCGTAGTACAGCTTGCCCATACCGGGACGCTGACTGCCCTGGCCGGGGAAGACGAAGCCGACCCGGCGCACGGCGGCCGGACCGTCGCTCGCAACGACGGCGGGATGCGGCTTGCCGTCGGCGACAGCCTGCAGGGCCGCGAGCAATTCCGCACGCGCGGTGGTGGTTTCGGAGTCCACCGCGTCGGCGGCCGCCAGGATAAGCGCGCGGTAGCGGCGCGGGCTGCGGGTGCGCAGCAGGTGGTCTGCCAGGCGCTCGGCCGTCACACGGGGCCGATCCTGCACGTAGGCCAGGATGTTCGTCGCTTCGGCGCGCAGGCCGTCGGCGGTGTCGGAGGACAGCAGGACGGGGATGCTGCCGTCGGGCAGGCGGTAGTTACTCATCGAAGTCCTCCAGGACCGGCATGCCGACGATCGCGTGCGCATTGGTGCCCGCGACGCCGAAGGACGAGACGGCGGCGTAACGGACGCCGTCCACGGGAGCCCACGGCTCGTACTTGGCGGCCAGGCGCAGACCGGTTGTGGTCCAGTCGAATTCGGTGGTGGGATTGTCGGCGTGCAGGCTCGGGGCGATGTGCCCGTGCAGGCCGCAGAGCAGGACCTTGATCAGGCCGAGCAGCCCGGAGGCCGCCTGGGCGTGACCGGCATTGGACTTCACCGAACCCAGCAGGGGGCCGTCGCTGCGCTCGCCCGCGCCGTAAGTGGCGGCGAGAGCGGTCAATTCGAGCGGGTCGCCCACGGCGGTGCCGGTGCCGTGCCCCTCGACCAGGCCGATGACCTCCGGATCGAGGCCGGAGGCGGCGAGGGTGTCGCGGATCAGGCGCTCCTGCGCGCTCGCGCTGGGCACGGCGATCGGCGCGCCCTTGCCATTGTGGTTCACACGGGTGCCGAGCAGACGGCCGTAGACGCGGTGGCCGAGTTCACGCGCCCGCGACTCGCGTTCCAGCACAACCACACCCGCGCCTTCACCCCACAGGGTGCCGGAGGCGTCGGCGGCATAGGAGCGGCAGTGGCCGTCGGTGGCGAGGGCATTGTTCTTGGAGAACTCGTAGAACGCGCCCGGCGAGCCCATGACGCACACGCCGCCCGCCAGCGCCCAGTCGCACTCCCCCGCGCGCAGGGCGGAGGCCGCCTGGTGCACGGCGGTCAGCGAGGACGCGCAGGCGGTGTCGACGCTGATGGACGGGCCGATCAGGCCGAGCCCGTGCGAGATGCGCCCGGCGACAGCCCCCAGGGCGGTGCCGGTCGCGCGATAGCCGCTGTACTCGTTGACCGAGGCGGCGCGAGGGCCGTACTCCATCATGGAGACGCCCATCCACACCCCGGCCGAGTCGCCCTCCAGCGCACCGGGATTCAACCCGGCGTGCTCGAGCGCCCGCCAGGCCGTCCGCATGCCGACCCGCTGCTGCGGATCCATGGCCACGGCTTCACGCGGCGTGATACCGAAGAACAGGGGATCGAATTCCGTTGCACCGGTGAGGAATCCACCCGCGTCCGGAACCTTGCTCCAGCCTTCGAGCCGGTCCAGGGCGAACAATTCCGCCAGCGGCCATTCCCGATCACGCGGGAAAGGCCCGATCAGCTCCCGGGATTCGGCCAGCGCGGCCCAGAAATCGCTCAGTGTGTCGATGCCGCCGGGTGCTTCCACGCCCATGCCGACGATCACGATCGGGTCGTCCGCGGGGGCAAGGCCGTGCGCGGCCGCCGCGCGCTCCGCGGCGGCGAGTCCTTCCGCGCCGCTCATGCGAACGCGCTCGTCTCGGCCACGAGCAGCTCGGCGATGCCGTCCACGTGATCGTTGAGGTAGAAGTGCCCGCCCTCGAACAGCGTCACCCGAATTCCGGCGCGGCTGTGCGTCTCCCACGCGTACAGGTCGCGCGGGGCCACGAATTCGTCCTCGTCCCCGCCGAGTACGGCGATCGGGATGTCGAGGGCGATCTCGGCCGGGCAGGAGTAGGCGTCGAAGGCGCGGTAGTCGGCCTTCATGACGGGCAGGGCCATGCGCAGCACGTCCCGGCTGCCCAGCACCTCCGCGCCGGTGCCGTTGAGCGCGGACATGTGGTCCAGCAGCGCCTCGTCCTCGGTGGGGTGGCCGGGCAGGTCGGCGATGCGCGCGGGCGCGGCAGCCGAGGAGGCGGCCAGCAGGCGCACCGGAATTCCGGCGGCCTCGGCCAGCCGGACGAATTCGAAGGCCACGATGGACCCCATGCTGTGGCCGAAGACGGTGATCGGCGCACCGGTGTTGTGCGCGGAGTCCCGGAATGCCTCGAACGCGCCCGCAGCGAGCTCGGGCAGGGTTTCGGCGGCGGCCTCGCGCGCGCGATCCTGGCGGCCCGGGTACTGGAAGACGATGGCGTCGAAGTGCTCGGCGAGGGTCTTGGCGAAGACCCGGTAGGCCGAGGCGCCCGCGCCCGCGTGCGGGAAAATCAGCAGCGGTGGGAGGTTTTCGGTACGGGGAGCCTGAAATTGCCTGATCCAGCCTAGTTCTCGTGGCATATCCCGTATCTCTCCTACACTGCCGCCGACAATAGCTCGGCGCTATAACAACTTGTGAAAGCGTGCGCTGCGGCACGCGTGCGACTCGAATCGCCTTGCGTGACCGCGGAACCGCACACCCCGCGGCCGATGGCGAACGTGACGAGCGCATTGGCCGGGCAACGGTAACACCGCGAGATTAGTATAGGCTAGCCTTACCCATCGAGGTGACAGAGGTTACGACCGAACGGAGCTCCACCCCATGACCCGGACGCCGTATGTGCTCAAGCGCGAGCTGACGGACATTCCCGACGATGTTCGGCACGCGCCCGCACCCGTCGTCCCGGCCTTCGGCGAACCCTTCGCGCTGCGCGTGGTGGACCCCGAGGGAGCCGATCCGGAGATCATCACCGAGTGGATGCACCGGCCGCACCTCATCGAGACCTGGGAGCAGGACTGGCCGTCCGACCGCCGTCGCCTCGACTGCGAAACCCAGCTCGCCGGAACCTATTCGCGGCCCTGCATCCTGAGCTACGACTTCGCCGCGCTCGACATGACCGACCTCGAGTGGCGCGATATCGCCTATGTGGAGTTGTACCGTCCCGCCAAGGACGAGATCGCCGCGCTGTACCACGCCGACCCGCGCGATATGGGCTTCCACATCGCCACCGCCGAAACCCTGCTGCTCGGAAAGGGTGTCGTCTCGGGCTGGATGCGACAGCTGGCCGACGCGATCTTCGCCGCCGAACCCGAATGCCGGCGCGTCATGGTCGAACCGGATCACCGGAACACGCCCATGCGCAAGGGCCTCGAGAAGAACGGCTGGCAGCACCTCGGCGATTTCGATGTGCGGCCGGATCGGCGCATCTCGCTCTACGCACTGCCGCGCGAGAGCTCTGATCTGCCGGTGATCCGTTAGTGCCCAACAACATTCGACTTCCGGCCCCGAACTCGCGTTCGGGGCCTTCGTCTTCCGGTCGGCACGAGCCTTCCGGCTAGCGGGCGGCGGCTGCCCGATCACGCACTCCGGCCCGGCGCGGGCTCAGGTCCGAGCGCAGCACCCGGTCCGAAAGTTCGCCCAGGCAGCTGAGATTCGGAAAGCCCGGCCCCTGCGCCAGCGCCGCCATATTCGGCAGGTAGAGCTTGGCGTCGAGTCCGCTCACGGCCAGGTCGTAGCCGATGGAGGTCTCGATGCGGGATTGCTCCAGCGGTCCGCCGATCGCCAGTTCCAGCAGATCCTGTGCGGCGGAATCGAACAGGTCCAGGAACCACAGCGGCTGCCCGCCGGTGGCGTCCACCACCAGGTCGAACGAGTGCACCTGATCCGGGCGCATCTCATTGCGCAGCGTCACCGCGATGCGCTCGTCCTGCTCGACCATGTTCACCACGCGGCCCTGCAGATGGTGCACCCGGTTGTCGCCCAGCAGGCTTTCCTGCACGCGCACCGAGAACACGCCACGATCGGTGCGGCGGATCACATCTCGCCGCTCGGTCATGCCGAGGGCGCTCCACTTGGTGGGATCGCTGTACAGCGAGTTCTCGAAATAGCTTTCGCCGCGCGTGTACAGGGTGGCCTTGGGCGAGATCACCGAAATGGTGAGCATGTCGTGCCGGCACAGCTCGTCCAGCGCCGAACCGGCCGTCTCACCACCGCCGATGACCGCGGCCCGCGAGGACGGCGGCAGCTTGCGCCGACCCGCCAGATCCCAGAACTCGGCGATGCTGAGCACCTTGGGATGCGCGGTGAGCGCGCGATCGCTGCGGCCCGGACCGGTGATCATGACTGCGTCGCAATCGATCTGGCTCTCCACGCCGTCGGCGTCGGCCACGGTGACCAGCCAGCCGTCGTCGGCCGGGGAGATGCCGCGCACCGAGCCCAGCACCAGATCCAGATCGATCTTGCGGCCCACCCACTGCAGGTACTTGGCCCACACGTGATGCTGCGGACTGGGCCGGCCGCGGTCGATCCACTCGGCATAGGTGCCGTGCTCGACCAGGAAGGCATTCCAGCTGAAAGCCCGCATGGCCTCGTCGATTTCACGATTGTGACCGCGCGCCCAGGTGGAGTGGTAGGGGAAGCCCACATCCTTCTCGGGGCTGGTGCCGAGCCGGTGCTGGCCGTCGGTCCACCCGCCGCTGGGCAGCCAGTTGCCGCCCACCGCATGCGCTTCCACCACGATCACCCGCGGTGCGGGCAGTCCGAGTTCGCGCAGCACATGCGACTTGGCCGCTACCGCCAGGGCTTTCGGCCCCGCGCCGACCACCAGAAGTGTCTCCACCGGTTCTCCTGCTCTGTCGCGGTCGCCCGCGGTCGTTCCGATCGCACAACCCACCGCCCTTAGGTTTGCATAGCCTAACCTTAGCTTGAATGGGTCGCCCGGACCAGACGGTGTGCGGGCGCTCACCTACGCGGGAGCCGCCTCCAGCCGCCAGCCGGTGGCGCGCGTGCGCTCGTTCCAGAAGGCCGCGTACCTGCCGTTCAGCGCCAACAGCTCATCGTGCGTGCCGCTTTCGGCAATGCGACCGCCCTCCATGAACAGGATCTGGTCCGCGTGCGCGATGGTTGCCAGACGGTGCGCGACCACCAGAACCGTTCGGTCCCTGGTGAGTTCGTGCACGCCGCGCACCACGACCGCCTCGTTCTGCGGATCGAGGGCACTGGTGGCCTCGTCCAGCAGCACGATCGGGGCGTCCTTGAGCAGGGCGCGGGCGATCGAAACGCGTTGCCGCTCACCGCCGGACAGGCCCGCACCGCCCTCGCCGACCAGGGTGTCCCAGCCTTCGGGGAGACGCTCGGCGATCTCGTCCACGCGTGCCACGGCGGCGGCGCGGCGCACCTCGTCGTCGGTGGCATCCGGGCGACCGGAGCGAATGTTCTCCAGCACAGAGCGATTGAAGAGATAGACGTTCTGGAAGACCAGCGAAACCTGACCCAGCAGGGTCGGCGTCGGCTGTTCGCGCACATCGTGGCCGCTGACCGAGACCGTGCCGGAATCCACATCGTGGAAGCGGGCGGCCAGGCGCAGCAGCGTGGATTTGCCTGCGCCACTGGGGCCGACGATGGCGGTCGTGGTGCCCGCGGGGACCGTGAACGAAATATCGTTCAGGACAGGGTCGTTCGCGCCATAGCCGAAGGTCACGTGGTCGAACACCACGGCGGGCGCACCCGGGGTGACGGGCGTATCCGACTGCGGCAGTGTGGGTTCGGCGAGCAGGTCGGTCACCCGATCGGCGGCCGCGGCGGCCGAGCGCAGGGCGGTGCCCAGCTGCGCGGCCTGATTGAGCGGCTCGATGAAACGGGCGCTCACCGCGATCAGCGCGATGGCGGCGGCGGCCGTGATGGCCCCGCCGGTGACGCGGCCGACCACCAGGTACACCAGCACCAGGAAGATCGCCTGCACACACAGCGAGAACACGATCAGGCCGGGAACGCTGGCGACCAGCAGACCCGAGGCCGCCTTGCGCTGCTTGGCCAGCGCCGAATCCAGGGCGCGATTGCCCGCGCCGACCGCGCCGAAGGAGCGCAGCACCGGTTGCGCCTGCGCGAATTCCAGCACCCGGGCATTGGCCTCCGAGGCGGCCTCGTGCATGCGGGCGTCGGAGGCGGAGTAGGCGCGATTGGCCCACAGGTTCACCGCGAACAGCAGCGGCGCGGCCACCAGCATGGCCAGGGAGATGCGCCAGTCGATGAACAGCATGCCCACCGCGACGCCCAGCGGCACCAGCACGCCGGTGAGGATCTTGGCGATCAGGTAGGCGATCAGGCCCTGCACCTCACGCACGTTCTCGACCACGATGCGGGACAGCGCGCCCGCGTTCTGCCAGTCGAACCAGCCCAGCGGCAAGGCATTCAGATGATCGCCGAGGCGGGTCTGCAGACCCTGCTGCATGCCCACGCCGATGCGCAGGCCGACGACCGACTGCACATAGGACAGCACGACGACACCGGCCACGGCGACGCCCAGCCAGAGGGTCCAGAACCAGGCGCGGGAAAGGTCGTCGTCGAACAGCGACTGCAGGACCGGCACCAGCAGCACATACGCGGCGGCCTGACACAGCGCCTGCGCGATGATCGCCAGGAACAGTTTCGGTGTGAGCCCGGCGAATTCGCGCGGGACCAGGGCAAGAACCTTGCGGATCATCGGGTCGCCTCCACGGCCGGTTCGATGGTGTGCAACGCGGCCTCGTTGATCTCCCACAGGCGCTGGTAGACGCCGCCCGCGGTGCACAGGTTCGCATGATCGCCCTGTTCGACCAGGGTTCCGTTCTCCAGCACCAGGATTCGGTCCACCGAGGTGATGGTGTGCAGGCGGTGCGCGATCACCAGCACGGTGCGACCGGCCACCAGCGCCGCCAGCGCATCCTGCACGGCCGCTTCCGATTCCGGATCGGCGAAGGCGGTGGCCTCGTCGAGCACGAGCACCGGGGTGTCGGCCAGCAGGGCGCGGGCGATCGAAAGCCGTTGCGCCTCACCACCGGACAGCACGGCGTCGACGCCGATCTCGGAGTCGTAGCCGCGCGGCAGCGCCATGATGCGATCGTGGATCTGGGCGGCGCGGGCCGCACGCTCCAGGGCCGCGTCGTCGGCGTCGGCCTTGGCCAGGATCAGATTGTCGCGGACGGTGCCGCGAATGAGCCGGACGTCCTGGAAGACGAATCCGACCGTGCGATACAGCTCGTCGCTGGGGATGTCGCGAATATCGCGGCCGCCGATGGTGATCCGGCCCGACTCCACGTCGTAGAAGCGCGGCAGCAGCTTGGCCAGCGTGGACTTGCCGGAACCGCTCGGGCCGACCAGTGCGGTCAGCGTGCCGGGCGCGAGTTCGAGGGTCACGCCGCGCAGCACCTGATGGTCGGCGCGGTAGCCGAAGCTCACATCCTCGAACCGCACCAGCCCGGACGCGACATCGGTCTCCGGGGCGGCCTCGGAAGCCGGTGCGCCGGAAGGAAGTTCGGGGGTCTGCATGAGTTCGTGCAGGCGCAGGGCCGCGTCACCGGCGGTGCGCAGCGCCTGCGCGCCGTAGCCCAGCCCCAGCAGCGAGCTGCCCAGACCCAGGCCGACCAGCAGGAACGGCAGCAGGTCGATGGGCTCGATCCAGTCCGCGCCCACCCCCGCCAGGCCCGCGACGACGACCAGCAGCATGACGAACACCGGCGCGGTCACCGTCTCCGACAGCGACTGCACCGTCACGACCGGCAGCTTCAACCGGCGCACGCTCTCGGTCTGATGGTCGACCGCGTCCTGGAAGACGCTGTGCGCCTTGCCCGCCCGCCCGAAGGCCCGCACCACCTGGATGCCGTCCACGAATTCGACGGTCGCCTCGCGGGTGCGCTGCTCGGCGGCGTTGTAGGCGACGATGCGCTCGCGGCCCGGCTCGTCCAGCATCCGCTTCATGCACAGCGCGTAGATCACCAGCGGCAGCAGCAGCACCAGCATGAGCCGCCAGTCGACGGTGGCCAGATAGATCAGGGTCACCAGCGGCACGGTCACCGAGCCGATGAAGTCCAGCCGCGCGTGCGCCACCAGATAGTGCAGCGCCTCCACATCGTCCTGGAGGTATTTCTTCACCTCGGAGGAGGTGCGAGCGCCGAACCAGCCCAACGGCACTCGGGTGAGCTTGTCGGCCAGCAGTCGTCGCAGTGTCAGCTGATAGCCCGCGTCCACCGCGTGCGACCAGGTCAGCGCGGCGGCCTGCAGCAGGGCCCGCACCACCAGCACGACGACCGCGATGAGCAGCAGCCGCCACACCCGATCGGTGTCCACCGTATCGGCGAGCAGTTCGCGGGCGGCGGACACGATCAGCAGGAACGGCGCCACCGCGCACACCGAAGCGACGGCCACGATCAGGCTCGCCAGCGTGAGCGTTCCGCTCACCGGCGCGAGAATCTCCTTGCGCGCCAGCGCTTCCCGCTGCTTACGCGCCTTGGCCTCGGCTCGCGCCGCCACCTTCGCCGCTTTCTCGTCCGGCACGGATTCCCCCGCCGCCGGTGGCGACGCGACTTCCACCGTCATCAGCCCTGCCTCTCGACCCTCATCCGATGCACCCGATCCTCACACAAAGATCGAGCTAAAGATAGGTAAGGCTAACTTATGGCGGTGGACGGTGCGTCACACGGCGCTACAACCCGCTCGAACCGCTAGCGCGGCACCTTGCCGGTCAGCTTGCTGCCGTCGAGATTGACCACCATGCAGGTGATCTGACTGCTCCGCTTGAAGTTCCGCTCGTCCGGCGGATACAGCATGAAGGTGCTCAGGTCGTTCAGCCTGGGGCTGGAGGCGAACATGGCGTCCAGTTTGGCGGTGCAGGTGCGGTCCGCCTCCTCGATCACCTTGTCCTCGCCGGGCCAGCTGCCGGAGACGTTGAACTGGTAGAACACCTCGGCATCGTGCGGCTGATCGCAGGGGACCGTCTTGGTCCGGTAGACCATGCCGGACTCCTTCACATCGCCGATGCAGTCGCCGACGCTCACATCACCCACCGACACCGTCTCGCCGGGCTTGTCCGGGACCACCGCGCTGATGACCACCGCCGCCACCACGAACAGCACCCACAGCGCCGAGATGATCAGACCCGCGATGGCGAAGCCCTTGCCGCGCTCACCCTTCGCCTTGATCTGGTTCAGCGCGATCACACCGAACGGCACCGCCAGCAGCGCACCACAACCGATCAGGCTCAGCACGAACGAGGCGATGGCGAAACCATTGGTGCTCGCCGACTGCGGCGGACCCATCGGATAGCCCGGCTGCGGATACCCCGGCTGCGGATACGCCGGCATCGCGCCGTACGGCTGCTGCGGCGGCGCACCGTACGGATCGGACGTGCCGTACGGCTGCTGCTGCGGCGGCGGCGCACCGTAGGGATCGGACGCACCCTGGGGTTGCTGCTCGGGCGAACCCCACGGCTGCTGCGGCTGACCTCCCTGCGGCGGTTCGTTATTGGGATACACGGGCGTCCTCCCCCTCTGGTCGACGCGGGCTCGCACCGCTACAGGTCGTGCGAGAACGGTACCGGCTGAGGGTGACGCCATCCACTCCCGACATGCCGCGCAATCCGGTCGCCCGAACGCACTGGATAGGGTCGACCCGTGAGACGCAGGCAGCAGCCGCCGCTCCCCAAGCGGCACGGGCTCGACCCCGCCCGGTTGCGACTGCCCGAAGAGGGCGACTGGGCGACCATCCGCGACCATCTGGTGGAGCGGCTGCCCCGCGTACCCGCCGCCCGCATCGACGAACTGCTGCGCGAGGGCGGCATCGTGGACCTCGACGGGCCCATCGCACCCGATGCCGCGTATGTGCCGGGCGGCGCGGTGTGGTTCCATCGCGACCTGCCCAACGAGGTCGAGGTGCCGTTCGAGCTCGGGATCGTCTACCGGGACGAAAGCATCCTGATCGTCGACAAACCACACTTCCTGTCGACCATTCCGCGCGGACAGCACATCCTGCAGACCGCGCTGGTGCGATTGCGGCGCGAACTCGACCTGCCCGATCTGATTCCCGCGCACCGGCTGGACCGGGTGACCGCCGGGCTCGTGTTGTTCGTCGTCGATCCGGCGCGGCGCGGGGCGTATCAGACCATGTTCCACAAGCGGCTCGTGCACAAGGAATACGAGGCCATCGCGCGCTTCGACCCCGAACTGGAGCTGCCGCGAGTGATCCACAGCCGGATCATCAAGGAGAAGCAGATCCTGCAGGCGTTCGAGGTGGACGGCGAACCCAATGCCGAGACGCACATCGAACTGCTCGAACATCGAGACGGGTTGGGACGCTATCGTCTACGCCCCCGGACAGGCCGCACCCATCAGCTGCGACTGCACATGAACGGCCTCGGCATCCCGATCCTGGGCGACGACTTCTATCCGGAGCTCACCGACAAACCGGTCGACGACTACACGCGTCCGCTGCAACTGCTGGCCTCGGCCCTGGAGTTTCCCGATCCGATCACGCGCGAGCCGCGGCGCTTCGAGACCGCGCGGACGCTCCAAGCCTGGGACGACTACGCGGGCTGGGCGGCCGGTGAGCCGTCCGTGTAAAGCGCCGAGCGTGGGTATTACTCACATTCGAAGCACCTCTTAAGGAACCGTACGTACACTGGCCGCGATGTCTCAAATTGATAACGGTGCGGTCGCCGTCTTGCCGGAAGCACCTACCCAGCTCCGTCACCGGCTGCACGCGCATATCGATGTGGCCGTCGTGATCATCGTGCTGACCTGCACGAATCTCATTGCGCACTTCACCACCGCGTGGGCGAACATCATCACGGTGCCGCTCGCGGCCGTGATCCTGCTGGCCATGGTGCGGCGGCGCGGACTCGGCTGGGCGGAACTCGGGCTGTGCCCGTCGCAGTGGCGGCGCGGGTCGATCTGGGCGCTGGCGGCGGTCGGCGTGGTGCTCACCGCCGTGCTCATCGGAGCGCTGCTGCCCATTACCCGGCCGTTCTTCCTGGCCGATCGCTACGCCACCATCTCGGGTGCGCTCATCGCCTCGATGATCGTCATCCCCTTGCAGACCGCCATCCCCGAAGAACTCGCCTTCCGGGGCGTCCTGCACGGCACCCTCGACCGGGTCGTCGGCGCACGCGGCGTATTCATGGCCGGGTCAATGCTTTTCGGCCTGTGGCACATCGCCTCGTCGCTGGGCCTGACCAATGGGAACAAGGGCCTGTCGGCCATCCTGGGCGGCGGCCTGGCCGGTCAGATTCTCGGCATCGCGCTCGCCGTCGTGGCCACGGCCGCCGCGGGAGCGGTCTTCACCTGGCTGCGCCGCCGCAGCGGCAGCCTGCTCGCCCCGATCGCTCTGCACTGGTCGGTGAACGGCGCGGGCGCACTCGCCGCCGCGCTCGTCTGGCACACCATGAGCTGACAGCCGGCTCCGGGTGGAGCCGGCTGACCAGGGAACAGAGGAATGGCGTCAGCCGGCCCCGATCGGTCCGGCGGGTCGGGACACGCACCGGACCGGGTTCTCGAGAGTCCGCTTTCGCAAGCGGACGGGCGAACTGTATCGGTTGTCCAGTTCACCCGGAGCCGCTTTCGCGAAAATTCTGAAACGTATTCCAGTCAGAAGGATTACGGCTGCTCCGCCAGCTCCGACTTCTTCAACTCCACCTCATGCGGGCGCACATCACCGCCGTGCCCCGGCCACCAGGCGCGCTTGCCGATCAGCGCCGTCACCGCGGGCGTGAAGAACATCGCCATCACACCCGCCGCGATCGCGATACCCACCGAGATGGCAAAACCCATCTGCGACAACACGGTATTGCCCGCCAGCATCATCGACGCGAAAGTGCCCGCCAGAATGACACCGGCCGCCGCGATGGTCGGACCCGTGTGCCGGACCGCCAGCGCCGCCGAGGTGTGCGGATCATTGCCCTCCTGCGCCTCTTCCCGCAGTCGCGCCACCATCAGGATGTTGTAGTCGGTGCCCAGCGCCACCACGAACAGGTACATGATCAGCGGCAACGTGAAGATCAGCCCCGAATTGCCCTGGATCTGCTGGAACACCAGCACCGCCGCACCCAGCGTGGCCGCGAAGCCCAGGAACACCGAGGCCATCAGGTACCAGGGCGCCACCAGCGAACGCAGCAGCAGCGCCAGCACGATCATGATGAGCAGCGCCGCCACCGGGAACACCACCGAGTAGTCCCGGTTCATGGCCGACTGGAAGTCCACGAAGATCGAGGTCATGCCGCCGACCACCGCGGTCGTACCCGCCGGAGCCCGATCGTGCGCGGTATCGCGCAGCGGGCCCTTCACCGTCTCCAGCGCCGCATCCGACTCCGGCGCGTCGTCCAGGGTCACCTGGAACTCCGCCACCGACTTGTCCTGCGACAGTTTCGGCTCCGACACCTGGTCCACGCCGTCGGTGCCGGCCAGCGCCGAACGGTACTCGGTGAGCTGCGCCTCGGTCAGCGCGCCGTCACCGCGCAGGTACACCTGCGACGGCTGCGTGGTGCCCGCGGCCATGCCCTTGAGCAATTCCTTCTGGTAGACAGTCGATTCCGAGCTGTCCGAGGTGGAACCCGAACTCAGGTCGAAGGTCGGATTGAAGCCGACCACGAAAATGCCCAGCGCCACCAGCACGCCACCGGACACCACCGCGAACAGCGCGGGCCGCTTGCCCAGCGCCGCACCGACGGCGGTGAAGCGCGCGTCGTCCGGCTCGTGCTGCCAGGACTTCGACGGCCAGAACACCTTGGTGCCCAACAGCGAAACGATCGCCGGGATCAGGGTCAGGCCCGCGACCACCATCACGGCCACCGCGATCGCCAGGGCCAGCCCCAGCGAACGGAACATGCCCAGCGTGGACAGCAGCAGCGCACCGAAGGCGATGATCACCGCCGCGGCGGCCGAGGTGATCGCCTCACCCACGCGCGCAACCGAATTCACCACCGCCGTCTTGGGATCGTCACCGGCGCGCAGTCTTTCGCGGAACCGGAACATGAGGAACAGGATGTAGTCGGTGCCGACACCGAACAGCACCACGGTCAGCAGCGGCTGCACCGAACTGTCGAAGTTCAGGTCGAAAGCCTTGCCCACCGCGGCGATCAGGCCACCGGCCACGATGGAGATGCCGCCGATCACGATGATGGGCAGGATCGCGATCACCGGACTGCGGAAGATCACCAGCAGCAGGCCCAGAATCAGCACGATGGTGGCGATACCGATGATCGCCAGGCCCTTGGTGCTGGATTCCTGCTGATCCAGCTGCTGCGCCGCGGAACCGGTGACACCCGCCTTCAGACCGGTGTCCTTGACCTGCTCCTGCAGGGCGTCACGCAGGTCCTTCACGGCGTCGGTCTGCCGGGTGTCATCCGGCGACTCGACCTTCACCATGCCCACCGCGACGATCTCGACGAGCCGGTTCTGCGCCGGCGGCATCGCCTGGATGCCGGTGACATCCTCGATTTTCCGCTCCGACAGCTTGGTCGCGACGCCCGTCACCGTGGCGACATCGCTGTCGGTCAACGCGTTTCCGTCCTCGCGCGCGAAGACGATCAGCGCGGCCGGGGTGGCGCTGTCGGGAAAGGCCCGCTGCTGCAATTCGATCGCCTCGATCGACTCGTAGCTGGAAGGCAGGAAGTCCGCCTGGTCGGTGGACGCGGTCAGTTTGGGGGCCGCCAGCGCCGTCACCACGATGACGACCAACCAGGCGCCGATCACCAACCATGGTTGTGCGACGACGAAGCGCCCTAATCGAGAGAACATGCGGGAGGGGTCCTTTCGGGTTCCGTGTGTCCCTGGCTCGACCCCATCCTCACCGAGACCCGTCCCGTCGCGCCAGCCCTTAAATCTGCCTGCCGGTAGGTCGGATATGTATAACCGGACTCGCAATCCCACTGCGGATACGACGAGACCGGGCCCGCTGCTCGTCATCGAACAGCGGGCCCGGTCATTCACCCGGAAGTTGCCGTCACCAGCGCGCGGAATCGCTCTCCCGGTCGTGGTAGGACTGCGACCAGTCCTGATCGTTCCAATCCGACTGCTGCGAATCGGATTGCCGTGCAACCGAATCCCCGCCGTGGCCAGGCCACCAGGCGCGCTTGCCGATCATGGCCGTCACCGCCGGGGTGAAGAACATGGCCATGACGAACGCCGCGATGGCGATGCCCACCGAGATGGCGAAGCCCATTTGCGACAGCGTGTCATTACCGGCAAGCATCATCGACGCGAAGGTGCCCGCCAGGATCAGACCGGCCGCCGCGATGGTCGGACCCGTGTGCCGCAGCGCCAGCGCCGCCGAGGTGTGCGGATCATTGCCCTCGCGGGCCTCCTCGCGCAGGCGGGCCACCATGAGGATGTTGTAGTCGGTGCCCAGCGCCACCACGAACAGGTACATGATGATCGGCAGCGTGAAGATCAGGCCCGAATGTCCCTGCGCCTGCTGGAAAACCAGCACCGCGGCGCCGAGAGTGGCGGCGAAGCCGAGGAACACCGAGGCCATCAGGTACCAGGGTGCGACCAGGCTGCGCAGCAGCAGGGCGAGCACGATCATGATGAGCAGCGCGGCCACCGGGAAGACCACCAGGTAGTCCCGGTTCATGGCGGCCTGGAAGTCCACGAACACCGAGGTCATACCGCCGACCTTGGCGGTGGTGCCGGCCGGGGCGGCATCGTGCGCGGTGTCGCGCAGCGGGCCCTTCACCGTGTCCAGCGCCTGATCGGACTCCGGGGTGTACGTCAGCGTCACCTGGTACTCGGCGACCGTATTGTCTTGGGACAGCAGCGGTTCCGAGACCTGACCGACACCCTGCACTCCCGCCAGCGCCGACCGGTAGGCCGTCAGCTGATCGGAATCCAGTGCGCCACCGTCGCTGCGCAGATAGACCTGCGAGGGCTGGGTGGTGCCCGCGGGCATGCCCTTGAGCAATTCCTTCTGGTAGACAGTCGATTCCGAGGTGTCGGAGGTCGAGCCGCCGCTCAGATCGAAGGTCGGATTGAAGCCGACGGCGAACACGCCCAGCGCCACCAGCACACCGCCGGACAGCACCGCGAACACGCCCGGCCGCTTGCCCAGGCTGCGGCCGATACCCGCGAAGACCGCGCCCTTCGGTTCCTGCTGCCACGCCTTCGACGGCCAGAACACCTTGGTGCCCAACAGCGAAACGATCGCCGGGATCAGCGTGAGACCCGCCAGCAGCGCCACCGCGACGGCAATGGCCAGCGCCAGACCCAGCGAACGGAACATGCCGAGCGAGGACAGCAGCAGCGCACCGAAGGCGATGATCACCGCGGCGGCGGCCGAGGTGATCGCCTCACCCACGCGGGCAACCGAATTCACCATGGCGGTCTTGGGATCCTCACCGGCCCGCAGTCTTTCGCGGTAGCGGAACATGAGGAACAGGATGTAGTCGGTGCCCACGCCGAACAGCACGACCAGCAGCAGCGACTGCACCGAGCTGTCGATCTTCAGGTCGAAGGCGTCGGCGGTGATGGAGATCAGGCCGCCCACCATGCTCGAGATGCCGAAGATGACGATGATCGGCAGCAGCGCGATCACCGGGCTGCGGAAGATCACCAGCAACAGGATCAGGATCAGCAGCACCGTGGCGATACCGATGATGGCCAAACCCTTTTCGCTGGATTCCGTCTGATCCAGCGTCTGCGCGGCGGTGCCGGTGACGCCCGCCTTCAGGTCGGAGCCCTGCGTCTGCTCCTTCAGGGCGTCGCGCAGATCCTTGACGGCATCGGTCTGCCGCTTGTCCTCCGGGCCGTCGGCCTTGGTCATCGACACCGCGACAATCTGCACGAGGCGGTTCTCCGACGGCGGCAGGGGCTGGATTCCGGTGACATTCTCGATGTTCCGGCCCGAGAGCGCGGCCGCCGCGGCAGTCACGGACGCGGAGTCCGTCTCGGTGAGGGGCGCGTCGTCGGCGCGTTCGAAGACGATGAGCGCGGCCGGCGGGGCGCTGTCCGGAAACGCCTGCTGCTGCATTTCGAGAGCCTGGATGGACTCGTAATGCGAAGGGAGGAAGTCGGATTGGTCGGTGGTTGCGGTGAGTTTCGGCGCGCCGGCCACGATCGCGACAATGGCGATCAGCCACGCCCCGATGACCAGCCACGGGAAGCGGACGACGAAGCGCCCCAGTCCGGAGAACATGCGGGAGAAGTCCTTTCGGGAATCGGCCGCGAGCGTCAGATGTCGAGGTGTTCCACGGACGGGTTGCCGACCGCGTCGGCCACGATCCGGTAGGCCTTGGCGGGCACCAGGTTTCGCACCTCGGCCAGGGTGTCGACGATGTCGAGGGTGAAGTCGCCGAAGTTCTCGTCGAGACCGAGGAAGCCGCGCCAGTCCTTCATGTCCTTCAACCAGTTGCCGAAGACGGCCAGATCGGCCTGACTGAACTGACCGGAGTGACCCGCCTGGGCGCGTGCCTCGGCGAAGCCCTCCTTCTTGTCCTGGAAGGTCTTCTTGGCGTGCTGGGTCAGGTCGTTCCAGTCGATGTAGTGGCGGTGCACCACGAACTTGCCCTTGCGGCTGAGGTAGATCCGGATGATCTCGGTGCCGGCCGTGGTGACCTGGTGCGATTCGGTGAGCAGGCGGCCGGTGAAGCGCTGGGTGCGGCCGCCGCCCGGGCCGACGCGCAGCACGATCTCCTGCATCTCGCCGGTGGTGGCGTCGGGCACGACCTCGAGGGTGGTGTCGGTGTTCTGCTCGGCGGGCTTGTGCATATCGGTGGCCATGGCCGTCCCCTTTTCATCAGTGAATGCGCATATGGGCATGCGTCTACAACACGGCGCTGTGGGTCGAAATCCCATGTGCCGCATCAGTTCTGATCTTTACGCGGTCGATCGAACCGCTGTAGTCACTATATGTAGACGTATACGTATAGCGCAACCCTGATGTCACCCTGAAAAATCACCCAACTCGAGCCCTGACCGCCGAAAGGCCCGCCTCCACACCGGAGACGGGCCCGTGAACAGGGGTTTCGCGAGACTAGCGGCCGCGCCGCCGACCCGCGGACTTCGCACCGCCGGACCGGCCGCGCGCCACACCCGACTGCTTCTTCGCAGGCTGCGGCTTCTTGGCGGGCTGCTTCCCACCCGCCGCCTGCTTGCCGCGCGACTGCGCCGGTTTGTCCTCGGTACGACCCGAGGATGATCGCGAACTGCGCTCCGAACGCCCGCGCACCACGCCCACGAACTCCTCCACCAGCTCCGTGGTCTTCGCGGTCGGCCAGGCCAGCGCCACCTCGGTATCAGGAGCGTCGGTGACCGTGCGATACACCAGATCCTTCCGATGATGCAGGCGCGCAATGGAATGCGGGACGATCGCCGCGCCGCTGACCGCCGCGACCAACTCCATGGTCATGGCGGCGTCATCCAGATCCGAGGCGTCCTGCATGCGCTCGTCCGCCAGATCGGCGGTGCTCACCGCGTCGAAGGCGGCCACCGCGGAATCCTTCGGCACCACCACCACCGGCACCTCACGGTAGAGCGGAATCGCGTTCACGCCCTCGCGGTCGATGGGCAGGCGCACGAAGCACATGTCGACGCGACCCTCGCGCAGGGCGACCTCCTGCTCCCCCATCGGAGTCGGAATCAATTCGAGCGGGACGTCGGCGAACCGGTCACCCCAGATGCGCTCCCACTTGGTGACCGTGACGCCCGGCACGAAACCGACCCGCAGCCGCTCGGCCGCCTCGGACGCCACGACCGGCGCGGCCACGGGCGTCCGGGCAATGATCTCGCGGGCGGCGGCCAGCAGCTCCCGGCCCTCGTCGGTGAGTTCGGTCGGACCGTCACCCGGCACGAACAGTTTCGTGCCGAGCTCCTCCTCCAACTCGATGACCGTCCGGCTCAACCGCTGCCGAGAGATGCCCAGCCCCTTGGCGGCTCGCGCGAAATGCAATTCCTCCGCAACCGCGGCGAACCACCGCAGCCGCGGCACCTCGATCGATTCGAACCGGCTCATGCCGTCCAGGCTATTGCACCGCGCCGCGGCTACCGCACCGCGCGGTCGGTCCGACCCGGTGCGCCCGATACCCTGATCAGGTGAGCCCGGACAAGAACCCCCAGACCATGAAGCCGCTGACCGCGGCCACCAAGCTCGGCATCTACCTGCCCGCCGCGCCCGAGGAGTTCCGGAACTCGCCCGTCACCCGCGCCCAGCTCGACGAGCTGCGCACCAACCCGCCCGAGTGGCTGACCGAGCTGCGCCGCACCGGACCCTTCCCGCGTGACGTGGTGGCCCGCAAACTCGGAGTGTCCAACTCCGGGCTGGCGCGCGCCGGCGTCGACGACGCCCTCACCGCCGACGAGATCGACGCCCTGCTCGCCGACCCGCCGGAATGGCTGATCCGCGAACGCGAGAACCTCGTCGAGGTCCGCAAGGAAGCCGAACGCGTGAAGGAAAAGGAAGCCGAACGCCGCGCCGCCAGCAACCGGCCGCGCAAGAACTGGGTGTAGCCGAGACAGCGAAGGCCCGCCTCCTCATAGGAGGCGGGCCTTCGTCATCCCGGCGCGGGTTTGGCCGGGATCCACACGATCAGACCGCGGCCAGCTCCCGAGTACGCTCGCTGCCGGAAACGGTTGCGGCGTCCGCGTTCTGGCGGCGCTCCAGCGCTGCCGAGGTGACCGCCAGCCCGAGGGCCGAGACCGCCAGGGCCACGCCGACCCAGTTGGGCGCGGTGAAACCGAGCCCGGCGGAGAGAGTCAGGCCGCCGAGCCAGGCCGCCAGCGCATTGCCGAGGTTGAAGGCGCCGATGTTCATGGCCGAAGCCATGGTCGGGGCGGCGTGGGCCTGGTCCAGGACGCGCTTCTGCAGGGACGGGACCGTGGCGAAGCCGAACGCGCCGATCAGGAAGATCGTCACGGCCGCAAGGACTTTGGAGTGGGCGGTGAGGGTGAACAGGCCCAGCGTGATCGCCAGCAGGGTCAGCGAGATGTAGAGCATGGGCATGAGCGCGCGGTCGGCGAACCTGCCACCCACCAGGTTCCCGGCGACCATGCCGAGGCCCAGCAGCACCAGCAGCCAGGTGACGGAACCCTCTGCGTAGCCGGTGATTTCGGTCATCTCGGGTGCGATGTAGGTGATGGCCGCGAATACGCCGCCGAAGCCGAGGACCGTCATGCCGAGGGCCAGCAGCACCTGAATGTTCTTGAAAGCGGCCACTTCATGACGCAGGCGCACCCCTTCCTGCTTGGGCATTTCCGGCACCAGCTTGGCCACGCCGAGCAAGCCCGCCACGCCCAGGGCGGCGACGACGGCGAAACTCACCCGCCAGCCGACGGCGTGACCGATCAACGTGCCCATCGGCACGCCCACCACATTCGCGACGGTCAGGCCGGTGAACATGTAGGCGATGGCGGCGGCCTTCCTGTCGGGCGCGACCAGATCGGCGGCGACCACCGAGCCGATGCCGAAGAACGCACCGTGCGCCAGCGAGGCGACCACCCGGCCCAGCAGCATGACGCCGAATACCGGGGCGATCGCGGAGAGCAGGTTGCCCACGATGAAGAAGCCCATGAGCAGCATGAGCATGCGCTTGCGGGAGACTCGGGTGCCGAGCACGGTCATGATCGGCGCGCCGAGCACGACGCCGAGCGCGTAGCCGGTGACCAACCAGCCCGCGGTCGGGATGGACACCCCGAAACCGTCGGCGACCTGCGGCAACAGGCCCATGATCACGAATTCGGTGGTGCCGATTCCGAAGGCTCCGATGGCGAGGGCCAGCAGCGCGAGCGGCATGAGATTTCCCCTTACAGACGATTGCAAGTGCTCATTACGTGCACTCACAATAGTTGCAGGCGCGCGTTATTTGCAAGCGCCGATTATTTCGCGAGTGGTCTATGCTGGTGACAGCCGCTTCGCACGACCGACGGCACCGAGAAGGAGATCCCATGACCGCCACCGACCCCGCGATGATCGCCCTCGCCGACGGCTGGTGCGCCCTCTCGCTGCTACACGGCCGCATCGAAGCCCACCTGGAACGCGCCCTGCAATCCGCCCACGGCCTCAGCGTCCGCGAATACTCCCTGCTCAACGTCCTCAGCCGCCAGCACGACGGCGACGGCGGCATGCTCCAGATGAAACAGGTGGCCGACGCCGTCGTCCTGTCCCAGAGCGCCACCACCCGCCTGGTCACCCGCCTCGAAGACCGCGGCCTGCTCGAGCGCTACCTGTGCCCCCACGACCGCCGCGGCATCTACACCAAGGTCACCGACGCCGGCCGCGAACTCCTCGAACGGGCCCGGCCCACAAACGATTCCGCCCTCCGAGAGGCACTGGACGAGGCCGCCTCGAACGCCGAACTCGCGCCCCTGGTCCGCGTCGTCGAATCCCTGCACGCACCGGCCGTCTGACACCGGAGCGTCGTACCGTGGTTTGCATGGCACTCACACCGCAAGAACGCATGGAGTTCCTCGCACAGCCCCTCATCGGGGCGCTGTCCGTCACCGCCACCAAGCCCGACCGGGCCCCACTGAATGTGCCCATCTGGTACCAGTACGCCCCCGAGGGCAACCTCTGGATCATCACCGGCACCGAATCCGCGAAGAACCGGGCCCTGCAAGCCGCCGGCCGCTTCAGCCTCATGGCCCAGGTCCTGGAACCCACCATCCGCTACGTCACCGCCGAGGGCCCCATCGTCTCCACCACCCCGATGACCGACGCCGAGAACCGTGAAATGGCCGAACGCTACCTCGCCCCGGACAAGGCCGAGGCGTACCTGAAAGCGTCCGAGTCATACGGCGACATGGTCACCATCCACATGCGTCCGCAACACTGGCTCTCCGCCGACCTCGGCAGCCTGTGACAGCGGGCGGCTAGCAGTAGAAGCAGACGCCGTTGGCCGGGAGCTGGGTGAAGCAGGTCGAACAGACGGCTGCACGCGGCTCCGGGTCCGGCTTGGCCGCGGGGGCGGGCTTCGCCGAAGTAACGCGCTGCGAGACACCGTTTTTGGAGATGAGGGGCGGGACGCCGCCGTCGGCCGGGATGTCGGCGCCGTACGCCGCGTAGCACTGCCAGCGGGCGTAGGCGGCGTGCACTTCCATGTCCGCGGGGATGGGGAGGTGCGCCAATTCCAGGACGTACTTGTAGCTTTCGGTGACCTTGTGGTTCTGCTTGACGCACAGGGCAGTGAGCGGGGGCTCGCCGGCGTTGTGGCAGCGGCGGGCGACCTTGCGCAGGATGGCGTCCATCCAGGTGCGGGTGGGGGCGCTGGTGCGGACGCCGGACATTTCCTGCACGCGCTCGGCGAGTTCGTTGATCGTCACGAAATGGCCGTAGCCAGTTGCGGTTTCGGCCAGCACCTCATGGGCGGCCAGGGCCCATGCCACTGCGGCGTCCCGAAAAGACACCACTTCGTTGTCGCTCGATCGCCAAGCACCCGGAGTCGTCACAGCATCCCTCATAGCACGAAAAAGATAGCGCTTCCACCGGGTCCAACGCCAATACCCGACCGACTGTTAACGAGACCTACGCGACAAATACACGAAGGCCCGCTTCCCCCGAAACGGGAAGCGGGCCTTCGCTTTACAAACTGTGAGACTTCGAGAGCTTACTTAGCCTTCTCGAGGACCTCGACCAGACGCCACCGCTTGGTGGCGGACAGCGGACGGGTCTCCATCAGCTGCACGCGGTCGCCGATGCCGGCGATCTCGTTCTCGTCGTGCGCCTTCACCTTCGAGGTGGTGCGGATGATCTTGCCGTAAAGCTTGTGCTTCACGCGATCTTCCAGCTCGACCACGATGGTCTTGGTCATCTTGTCGGAGACGACGTAGCCGATGCGCACCTTGCGCGAGCCACGCTCCTCCTGCTTGGCCGGCGTCTTGGCCGGGCCCTTTACGTCGCTCATGCGGCGTCTCCCTTGCCTTCAGGACCGGAGGCCAGGCCGAGCTCACGCTCGCGCATGACCGTGTAGATGCGGGCGATCTCGTGACGGACCACACGCAGGCGACGGTTGTTGGTCATCTGACCGGTCGCCATCTGGAAGCGCAGGTTGAACAGCTCTTCCTTGGATTCGCGCAGCTTGGCGACGAGCTCGTCTTCGTTGAGCTCGCGCAGATCTGCGGCCGGAGTTCCGGTAGCCATCAGAACTGCTCCTCTCGCGTCACGATCCGGCACTTCATCGGGAGCTTGTGCATCGCGCGGCGCAGGGCCTCGCGAGCGGTCTCCTCGTTCGGGTAGGACAGCTCGAACATGACCCGGCCGGGCTTCACGTTCGCGATCCACCACTCCGGCGAACCCTTACCGGAACCCATTCGGGTTTCGGCCGGCTTCTTGGTGAGCGGACGGTCCGGGTAGATGTTGATCCAGACCTTGCCGCCACGCTTGATGTGGCGGGTCATCGCGATACGCGCCGACTCGATCTGACGGTTCGTCACGTAGGCCGGCTCCAGAGCCTGGATGCCGTACTCGCCGAACGAAACCGCGGTGCCGCCCTTGGCCATGCCAGAGCGCTTCGGGTGATGCTGCTTACGGTGCTTGACCTTGCGGGGCATCAACATAGGTCAGCCCTCCTGATTCTCTGCCGGTGCCTCCGCCACAGCGGTGGCGGCGCGGCCGGCCTCAGTGCTGGTCGCGGTGGTGCCCTGGGCACCGCTGCGACGCGGACGGCTCGGACGCTCGCGACGCGGGCGGTCGTCACGGTCGCGGCCGGACGGGGCCACAGCGGTGACCTCGCGCTTGCCGCCGACGATGTCGCCCTTGTAGATCCAGACCTTCACGCCGATGCGGCCGAAGGTGGTCTTCGCCTCGTACAGGCCGTAGTCGATGTCGGCGCGCAGCGTGTGCAGCGGCACCCGACCCTCACGGTAGAACTCCGAGCGCGACATTTCCGCACCGCCGAGACGGCCGGAGCACTGCACACGGATGCCCTTGACGTTCGGCGAACGCATGGCCGACTGGATGGCCTTGCGCATCGCGCGACGGAACGCCACACGGTTCGACAGCTGCTCGGCCACACCCTGGGCAACCAGCTGCGCATCCGACTCGGGGTTCTTGACCTCGAGGATGTTCAGCTGAACCTGCTTCTTGGTGAGCTTCTCCAGCTCGGCGCGAATGCGGTCGGCTTCGGCGCCACGACGGCCGATCACGATGCCCGGACGCGCGGTGTGGATGTCCACCCGCACGCGGTCACGGGTGCGCTCGATCTCGACCTTCGAGATGCCGGCCCGCTCCATGCCGGTGGCGAGGAGCTTGCGGATCGCGACGTCTTCCTTCACGTAGTCCGCGTACTGCTTGTCCGCGTACCAACGCGACTTCCAGTCGGTGGTGATGCCGAGGCGGAAGCCATGGGGGTTGATCTTCTGTCCCATTTACTTTGCCCCTCCCTTCCGGTTACGAGTGGCACCGGCAGTGGGCACGCTCTCGACCTCGATGGTGATGTGGCTGGTGCGCTTGCGAATCCGGAACGCACGGCCCTGGGCGCGCGGCTGGAAACGCTTCATGGTCGCGCCCTCGTCGACGAACGCGGTCGAGATGACCAGCGTCGCCGGGTTCAGGCCCAGGTTGTTCTGCGCGTTGGCGGCGGCCGAGGCCACAACCTTGGCGACCGGCTCGCTGGCGGCCTGCGGGGCGAACCGCAGGATGTTCAGCGCGTCCTCGACTCGCTTGCCGCGGACCAGGTCCACGACACGGCGAGCCTTCATCGGGGTCACGCGAACGTGCTTCGCGGTCGCGCGCGCGGTCGGGTTCTGAGTTTCAGTGCTCATCGCCGCTTGCTCTTCCGATCTTCCTTGACGTGGCTCTTGAACGTACGAGTCGGCGCGAATTCACCGAGCTTGTGTCCGACCATGTTCTCCGACACGAACACCGGCACGTGCTTGCGGCCGTCGTGGACCGAGAACGTGTGACCGATGAAGTCGGGGATGATGGTGGAACGACGCGACCAGGTCTTGATGACCTGCTTCGTGCCCTTCTCGTTCTGAACGTCCACCTTCTTGAGGAGGTGTTCGTCGACGAACGGGCCCTTCTTGAGGCTGCGTGGCATGTCTGACCTCCTCCTTAACGCTTCTTGCCGCGGCGGCGGACGATGAGCTTGTCGCTCGGACGGTTGGGCTTACGGGTGCGGCCCTCGGGCTTGCCCCACGGGGAGACCGGGTGGCGACCACCGGAGGTCTTACCCTCACCACCACCGTGCGGGTGGTCGACCGGGTTCATGACCACACCACGGACGGTCGGGCGAACGCCCTTCCACCGCATACGGCCGGCCTTGCCCCAGTTGATGTTCGACTGCTCGGCGTTGCCGACCTCGCCGACGGTGGCGCGGCAGCGCACGTCGACGCGACGGATTTCACCGGAAGGCATACGCAGCACGGCGTACTGGCCTTCCTTACCCAGCAGCTGGATGCTCATGCCGGCCGAGCGGGCCAGCTTGGCACCGCCACCGGGACGGAGCTCCACGGCGTGGATGGTGGTACCGGTCGGGATCGAGCGCAGCGGCAGGTTGTTGCCGGGCTTGATGTCGGCGCCGGTGCCGGACTCGATCTTCGTGCCCTGGGCAATGCCCTTGGGCGCGATGATGTAGCGCTTCTCGCCGTCCGCGTAGTGCAGCAGGGCGATGTTCGCGGTCCGGTTGGGGTCGTACTCGATGTGCGCGACCTTGGCGGGGATGCCGTCCTTGTCCAAACGACGGAAGTCGATCAGACGGTAGGCGCGCTTGTGGCCGCCACCCTTGTGACGAGTGGTGATGCGGCCCTGCGAGTTACGGCCACCGGTCTTGGTGAGCGGACGCAGCAGCGACTTCTCGGGGGTCGAGCGGGTGATCTCGGCGAAGTCCGAGACCGAAGCACCGCGGCGACCCGGGGTCGTCGGCTTGTACTTACGGATTGCCATGAGTTCTTCTCTACTTTCTGAAGTCCCCGCCGCTTACGCGACCGGGCCTCCGAAGATCTCGATGGGCTTGCTGTCGGCCGAGATGGTCACGAGCGCGCGCTTGGTGCTCTTGCGCGTGCCGTAACCGAAGCGGGTCCGCTTGCGCTTGCCCTGACGGTTGGCGGTGTTGACGGAGGTCACCTTGACGCCGAAAACCTTCTCGACGGCAATCTTGATCTGCGTCTTGTTCGAGTCCGGGTGCACGATGAAGGTGTAGGTGCCCTCTTCGATCAGTCCGTAGGACTTCTCGGAGATCACCGGCGCGAGCAGGATGTCGCGGGGATCGGCGATGGTGGTCACTTGCTCTCCTCCTGTGCAGCTTCGGCGGGGCCGTGCACGAAGGCGTTGAGCGCCTCGACCGAGAACACGACCTCGTCCGACTTCAGGACGTCGTAGGTGTTCAGCTGGTCGGGGGCGATCGGGTGCACGCCCTGCAGGTTCGCCACGCTCTTCCACGCGGTGACATCCTCGCGACCGACGACGACCAGGATGTTCTTCCGGGTCGACAGCTCGGCGAGGAAAGACTTGGCGGTCTTGGTCGACGGGGTCTGACCCGCAACCAGTTCCGTGATCACGTGGATGCGCTCGTTGCGAGCCCGGTCCGACAGAGCGCCACGCAGCGCGGCGACCTTCATCTTCTTGGGCAGACGCTGGGTGTAGTCGCGCGGCTGCGGGCCGTGCACGGTGCCACCGCCGGCGAACTGCGGCGCACGGGTCGAACCCTGGCGGGCGCGGCCGGTGCCCTTCTGGCGGTACGGCTTCTTGCCACCGCCGCGGACGTCGCCGCGGGTCTTGGTGGCGTGCGTGCCCTGGCGAGCCGCGGCCTGCTGGGCCACGACGACCTGGTGCATCAGCGCGATGTTGGCGGTCACGTCGAAGATCTCCGCGGGGAGCTCGACGGTGCCTTCGGTCTTGCCGCCGGCCACCTTGACCGGAAGCGTCAGGTTGGTCTTGGTCTCGGTGCTCACGCCCGGGCACCACCCTTCACTGCACTCTTGACGATCACGATGCCGCCGGTGCGGCCCGGGATCGCGCCCTTGATCAGCAGCAGGCCGTTCTCGGCATCCACCTTGTGGACCGAGAGGTTCTGCGTGGTGACGCGGTCGCTACCCATCCGGCCGGACATGCGCATGCCCTTGAACACGCGACCCGGGGTGGAGCAACCGCCGATGGAACCCGGACGACGGTGCACGGCCTGCGCACCGTGCGAAGCACCCTGACCACGGAAACCGTGGCGCTTCATGGTGCCCGCGAAGCCCTTGCCCTTGGAGGTGCCGGTGACGTCGACGTAGCTGCCGGCCTCGAAAGCGTCGGCGTTGATCTCCTGGCCGACCTCGAAAGCGGAGGTGTCGGCCACGCGCAGCTCGGCGATGTGGCGGCGCGGGGTGACGCCGGCCTTGGCGAACTGGCCGGAAACCGGCTTGTTCACCTTGCGCGGGTCGATGGCGCCGTAAGCAACCTGGATGGCGGCGTAACCGTCGCGCTCCTCGGTGCGGATCTGGGTGACGACGTTCGGACCAGCCTTGATGACGGTCACAGGAACGACGCGGTTCTTCTCGTCGAAGACCTGGGTCATGCCGAGCTTGGTGCCCAGGATGCCCGCGGCCGGACGGCTCTTGTTGTCAGTCATAGTCGAATACCCCGTCACTGAATGTTGACGTCGACGCTGGCCGGCAGATCGATGCGCATGAGAGCGTCAACGGTCTTCGGCGTCGGGTCGAGGATGTCGATCAGCCGCTTGTGCGTGCGCATCTCGAAGTGCTCGCGCGAGTCCTTGTACTTGTGCGGCGAACGGATGACGCAGTACACGTTCTTCTCGGTCGGCAACGGCACGGGCCCGACGACACGGGCACCGGTGCGGGTCACCGTCTCGACGATCTTGCGCGCAGACGCGTCGATCGCCTCATGGTCGTAGGCCTTGAGCCTGATGCGGATCTTCTGTCCCGCCACGCTGAGTGTCCTTTTCTCCGCTTACGTTGTGGGCCAAGAGGTTTCCCTCTCAGACCACCCTCATTTGCACAGCCCGAACACACGAAGACGCATCAGCCAATCACTACGACCGGGCCTCGCCCGATCCGTCACCGCTGTTCATCTGTCATGGTTCATCCGGTCCACGCGGTCGGGCGTGTCGCCCTATTGCTCATTCCCCAGCCCAGGAAAGAATCCATATGGGCCGCGAAACAGTGTCCCGGACGCACCCGCGCCAGCATCGGGCGGGTGCAAAATTGGGTCTCACTCACCCGCCACCTGCGGAATTCCACTGGAATCCACACAACCCGGTGCGGGCAACCCGAACAGTATGCCCCACGGCCGGGGGGCAGTTCAAATCGCCCCCTGGATTACCTTCGTCACCGATAACCCAGGTCACATCGGGTCCGGTAGGTGGCATCCGGCTGTCCGATTTGCGCCGGAGCGCCGCCTTCACCGCGACGGGCCGCACGAGGGCGGGTTAGGGTCCCAATAATGCCGTTGTGCGCGGGGTTCCGACCATCCGGGACCGGGGAGCGCACGAGCAGGAGGGGTTTGGCATGTCGATTCTGTCCGTATTCAACGCGCTTCCGCAGCTACCCGGACTGGGCGCCACCGACCGCCGACTCCCCCAGGGCGTCACCGTCGTGCGCGCACCCGTGCAAGTACAACGCCCCATGCCGATCGGTCCGGGCTATCGCGCCGGCTGGCAGGGCGCCGCCGGACCGATGCTCAACGGCCAAGCGCCCGCGCCGCTCCCCGGCGAAGTCCTCGCGGGCGCGGTCCTGCTGCCCGTCGAGGTGACCCTGCGCGCGGTCGCCGTACTCGGCCACGTCGAAATGCTGCTCGCCGAAATGGTGCACTGGGCCCATTCGGCCCGCAAAGCCGCCGAGAACGCCCAGGACGCCTACGCCGCCAGCCCGCTCAGCGACGCCGTCCGCATCGCCGGCGCGGTCTCGGCCGCCGCCTCCGACATCACCCGCATCCCCGGCACCATCGCCGAACGCGCCACCACCTCCCGCCGCCTCGGCGACCCCGGCTACTACCAATACCCCACCACCACAACGAATTACATCGCCATCGGCGGCCCTGACCCCCAGTTCGCCCTGCCGGTACCGGAGACGGCCACCCCGGCCGCAGACCCGCTCGCGACCCTCGCCACCGTGGCGGGCCAAGCGCGCGACATGATCACCGGCACAGCGGACCAGGCGCTCGAGGTGATCACCGGCACCGCGCAGCAGGCGCGCGACGCGATCACCAGCACCGCCGACCAAGCACTGGATCTCGTCTCCGGGACCGCCATCCAGGCCCGGGATCTCCTTACCGGTACCGCGAATCAGGCCCTGGGCATTCTCACCGCGCCCGGACGACTGGTAGCGAACTTCATCCCGGGCGCGTCGCGCAGCGCGACCACTCCCCCGGTCCCCGAGCCGGAACCCGAACCGCCCCTGGCACTTCCGGCACGGGTCGAGCCCGGCCCGGCTCCGCGTCCGGACTCCCACATCACCATCGAGATCCCGGGTTTGCGCCTGCGTGTGCCGTCACTGCATCACCTGCAAACGGCTGCCGCGCTCGCGCTACCCGAAATCACGTGGGGCACTTCCCATCCTGACAAGAAGGCGGCGGGCAGCTAGCCTTCCGCCGCCTGTCCGGTCACGATCAGGGCAGGACCGCGACGAGCCGGAACGACCGGCCGTAATTCTGGGCAGCGTCCACCCAGGCGATCCCGAAGTGGCCGCCGCGCGCGGCAACCTGGGCGATCACGTCGCTGACCGGGAAACTGAGGTAATAGGAATCGAACTCCCCACCTCCACTGCTGATCAGGAAGATCGCGGAATCACCCACGATCCGATCGAGCACGACCGGGATGGGCGAATTGCTCAGCGCCACAGTCTCACCGCTGTCCAGCGCCACCCCGAAGTACAGGCCCTTTTCCGGAGAACTGAGCGGATCGATCGCACCCGCCGCCCCCGCTCCAGCCGACACTCCGAAACCGCTCGCCAACACGATGCCCAGCGCGGCGACAGCGGTACGAATACCCATGATTACGAAAACTCCACTTCCCCCGACGAACCGGCATTTGGCGCCGATCTCCAGCCGCGCCCTTCACGCGACGGCTCAAATTATCAAGCGCCCGTCCAGTTGTCGTCTCGAGCGCCGTCGGCCATGGCGTACGAAGCCAGCCGACCATATGCTCCCGGGCATGGCCGAGCTCAGCGAGGAAACCCGCCTCCGCATAGCCGTTCGCGCAGAGCTCGCAGCTGAGCGCAACTCACCTGACGCATTCATCTCACACGAGGCCCGCGAGGCGGGAATGGCGGAATTCCGTTCCTGAATTGACCGGCTGCGCGGCGGGACCGGTTCCCTCCGCGAACGCAACTGCGCCGCACGCGAAATGGGTTCGAGTGCGGCGCAGCGGGTTTGGGGTCAGCCCAGGAATTGGCCGATCGCGAAGGAGCCGTTGTCCAGGGCGAAGCCGATCTGGCCCTGGGGTGCGGCGGCAGCCTCACCGATGATCTGCGGGAAGGTCGCGAAGACGGTGGTCTCGTTCTGCGGGAGGCGGGAGGCCGGGTCGATCCACACGGTGACGGGCGGGTTGGCGGCTTCGAGCCAGCCCGGAATCGGGCTGTTGGCCAGGGCCACGGTTTCGGAGTGGGTCAGTTCCACGCCGAGGAAGCCGGGCTCCACGGTGGGGGTGAGGGCCGCGGCCGAGCCCGCGGACAGGGTGGCGGCGACGGCGGCGCCCGCCACGGTCGCACCCATCATGACGGCAGTGCGGATACGCATGATCTTCGAGAACTCCATTTCCCCCGACGAGCCGGCGAGTGGCGCCGACCTCCAGCCGCGACACTTCACGCGACGGCTCAAGCTATCAGGCAACCGTCCAGTTGTCGCCACCTATCAACCATTTCCCCTGGTCTCCCCTGTCAGCCGCATGAATATCCAGTCAATCAGCGACAGCACGGCAAGCAGCGCAGGGCTAGATGGAGGGCGAGTCGCGGCGGCGGAACTGAGCGATCAGAACCCCCGAGGAGCCGATCGCCACGAGTGCGCCGAAGACGAAGAGAGCGGGGGTCCCGGGGCCGAGCTTGGCGTGGGCTACACCCTTGGTGGCGCGGACTCGGATGGGAGTTCCCTTGGCCAGCTTGTTCTTCACGCCGCGCAGGTCACCCGTGCCGGTGCTCCCGTTGCGCAGGGTCCAGGTGCCCGCGCAGATGTAGTAGGACGGCTTGCGGCGGGGGTTCACCCAGCGACAGTCGGTGACCTGGGCGGTGGCCTGCTCGCCTCGGAAGTAGATGCCGGTGTTCTCGTAGGTGCCCAGCATTGTCAGGCAGCCGATGGTCAGTGCCGTCAACGCCAGCGCCACGATCCCTCGCCGCTTTCCGGCGCGCGCTTCGGATATGGCTTTGCCGAGCTTCCCCCACATGGCGGCCCAGTATGCCAGTGCCCCGCTTCCGCTGAACTTACTTTTGAGTAAGATACGCGGTATGACGAAAGAGACCGCCACCTACCGCGGCTGGAAGAAGCTGCCCGACAACCGGTTGGGCCACACCCTGTTCTCGCTGGGGATGGTCGCGCGGGTGCCGTACTTCGGCACCGTGCTGCCCACCGTGGTGCGGCTGGAACCCGGCCTCTGCGAGGTGACCGCACCCAAGTGGTTCGGCATCCACAATCACCTGAGCACCTTCCACGCCATCGCCGCCTGCAACCTGGCCGAGGTCGCCATGGGCATGCTCAGCGAGGCCACCGTGCCGGGCACCCACCGCTGGATCCCCAAGGCCATGAACGTGCAGTACCTGGCCAAGGCCAACTCGGGGCTGCGCGCCGTCGCGAAGCTGCCGGAGGTCCCCGACTTCGAGAAGATCACCGAAGGTCAGGACCTGGTCGTGCCCGTGTCGATCTACGACAAGTCCGGCCTCGAGGTCGTGCACGCGGACATCACCACCTGGGTCACTCCGAAGTAGGCCCGCGGTGGCCGGTCGCCGGAACTCTTGGGCGACCGGCATTTTCGCCGGTACGGCGAGGGCGGTCGCCCTCAGGACGGTCGCTGCGGGCCGGGGAGGCTGGCGGGCGGCGCGGGCGGCTGGTTTGATGCGGGTATGAGTGGCCGGGAGGTCGGCGGTGCTGCCGACGTTTGTGTGGTGGGGCTCGGGCCTACTGGGCGGGCATTGGCGCATCGGGCGATGGTGGCCGGGCTGAAGGTGGTTGCGGTGGATCCGCGGCCGGAGCGGTTGTTCGTGCCCACCTATTCGTGCTGGGTGGATGAGCTGCCGGAGTGGTTGCCGCGCACAGCTATCGCGAGTTTGATCGAGCGGCCCACCGTGTGGACGGATCAGGAGCTGCGGATCGAGCGGCAGTACTGCGTGCTCGGAAAGCGGCAGTTGTGGGATGCGCTGCCGCTGGATGACGCGACGGTGATCGCGGGGCGGGCCCGCACGGTCGAGGCGCATCGGGTGGAGTTGGCCGACGGGACCGAGGTGCGAGCGGCCACGGTGTTCGACACTCGGGGGCAGGCGGCGCCGGGGCAGCGGCGAAGTGCCAGTGCGCACGGGATTTTCGTGGACGAGGATGTGGCCGCGCCCATGGTGAAACCGGGCGAGGGGCTCATGCTGGATTGGCGGCCGGAGAACGGGGCGGGGGCGGATGAGCCGCCGTCGTTCCTGTACGCGGTGCCGCTCGGGGACGGGACGGTCATCTTCGAGGAGACCAGCCTCGGGTTGCGGGGCGGGATGCCGCAGCACGAGTTGCGGCGCCGGACGTTGAATCGGCTTGCCGCCCACGGCATTCGACTAACGGGCGACGAGCCCACGGAGGCCGCGCACTATCCGCTCGACGATGTGCCGCCGAAAGCCGGTCGCGGGCAGGTGATCCCGTTCGGCTCGCGGGGCGGGATGATGCATCCGATCACCGGATACTGTGTGGCGGAGTCGCTTTCGCTGGTGGACACCGCGATCGAGGCGATCCGGCAGGGTAAGGATCCGATCGAGGCCATGTGGTCGTGGGAGGCGCGGCTGGTCTACTGGATGCGCATGCGCGGCGTATACGGGCTGGGGCGGCTCACCACCGCGCAGTCGGTCGCCATGTTCGAGGCGTTCTTCACGCGGCCGCCCCGGCAGCAGCGGGCGCTGCTGTCGGCGCACGACGATTACACCGCGCTGGGCACCTCGCTGTTCATGACGGTGGCCACGACCTGGCCGTTCCGCTGGCGTTACGACCTGGTCGGCTGGACCAACCGGAACCGCTGGGTGGGCTGGGATTTCGGCCCGCCGCAGGATCTGAGCCATCTGCTCCAGGATCCGGCCGAGCACCCCTGAGCCGCACCGTTCAGCATTCCTCCACGGCGCCGGGGCACACACACCGGCCAGGCTCCCCGGCCGGTGCGGAAGATCAGGTGGTTGTCCCAGGTCTCGCGCGTGACTGTGCCGTGCCGGCCATCGGATTCGCAGCGGACCCGACGCCGCCGAACGGCTCGGTGAGAGCCCCGCCCGCGCAGGTGGCGCCATCCTGGACTTCCTCCATTGTGCGGGAATGGCTTTCGGGATAGCCGCCGGGCTCAGACCCAGTTCTCGATCCAGTACTTCCAGATGACCGAGGCATAGCCCGCGAGCGGGGGCACCTTGATGTCGGTGCCGGCCAGGGCCGCCGCGGTGTGGCGGCTGTCGAAGCGGCAGCTGAGTTCGGTGTGTTCGACCACGTCCATGGGCAGCCCAACCTGGCGCAGGGCCCAGCCCATGCCGGGCACGCGCAGTGAGACGTCGAGGGTCTGTTTGGGCATGACCTCGACCAGATGCGGCGCTCCGGCTTCGTCGGCGAACAGGTTGAACACCTCGCCGACGCTCTGCCGGCGCGGGTCGACCAGGTGGTAGGTATTGCCGTCGGCCCCGGGCTGATGCGCGATGTGGGCCAGCGCCCGCGCCACGAAATCGACCGGCACCATATTGGTTTCGCCGAGTTTGGGCGCGACGATGGGCAGGATGCGCGGCAGCTGCGCGGCCATGCGCAGGAGCCGGAAGAAGTAGTACGGCCCGTCGATGCGGTCGATCTCGCCGGTCCGGGAGTCGCCGATGACGATGGAGGGCCGGTAGATCCGCCACGGCACCTTGCTCTGCTCCCGCACCGCCTGTTCGGCGCTCAGCAGCGCCCGCTGGTACGGCGTGGTCAGCAGCTGTCCGACGTCGACCATGTTCTCGGTGTAGAGCCCGTCCCACGCGCCGGCCACCTGCACGCTCGAAACATGGTGCAGCAGTCCCGCTTCCAGGGCGGCCGCCAGGTCGGTGACGCGCCGGGTGCCGCCACCGGGCTCGCTCGTGTCGTAGCCGGCGGCGAGATGGAAGATGTGGTCGATCGAACCGCGCTGCGCCGCAATCCAGCCCGCGTCGATGCCGAGGCCGGGCGCGTCGAGGTCGCCGCGGACCGGTCGGACCCGGTCTCCGGCGTTCCATGCGCGCACGCACCGGTTGAACCGCAGCACCGAGTCCTCCCCGGGGCGTACCAGCACGTGAATGTCTTGATCGCGTTCGAGCAGTTCGGGAATCAGAAATCGACCGATGAACCCAGTTGCCCCGGTAACCAGGTAAGCCATGCGGTCACTTTAACGTGACGCGTGACACACCCGGACCGGGGCACGGCAAACCGCGCAAACCGCGCGACTCACGCGCCGGTTTCGGCCGCGCGACGGTAGCCGCGAATGGCCGGGATGGCGAAGACGACGATCATGCCGACCGTCCACGCCACGGTTTTCAGCAGTGGTTCGGCGATGGGCCCGTCGTAGGCGAGCCCGCGCATGGTGTCCACGGCCGTGCTCATGGGCTGGTTCTCCACGGTCGACTGCAACCAGATCGGATACGCGTTGACCGGCACGAATCCGGTGTTGAAGAACATGAGCAGGGTATTGATGATGCCGACCACCGAGATCAGCATGATGCCCTCGGAGATGGTGGCCAGCGCCGTGATCATGACCGCGAAGCCGATGGCGAACAGGATCGGAATGCAGATCATGGCGATGGATTCCGCGGGCCCGTACCAGAATCGGAAGCCCAGGCACAGGCCCACGGCGAGCACGAACAGCGAGGTGATGAGCACGCGCACCACTTCGGCCAGCAAGCGCCCGGTGAGTCCGGCGGCGCGGTGCACCGGCATGGTCCAGAACCGCCCGAGCAGACCGGTCGCCTTCTCCACCTTGAAGCCGAGCGCGTTCACCACCGCACCGGACATGGCGGCCACGATCATGACCATCGGCACCGTGCGGTAGACGCTGGGCTCACCGGTGAACGCGGTGATCGAATCGCCCAGCACCACCCAGTACATGAGCAGCGTGGCGGCCGGATAGATGAGCGCCTGAATGGTCGTGGAGGGATCGCGCATCCAGCCGATCAGCAGCCGCTTGCACTGGATCAGGCTCTGCTCCACCAGGATCGAGAGCGTGGCCTCCGAGCGCGGCTGCACCGCGGGCAGCGGCTGATGCCCCGCCCATTCGTCCGGCTCGGTGCCGGCCGGGGTTTCGACAACAGTGCTCATGATCGCCTCACACTCGCCCACACGGCCAGCGGCAGGAACAGCACGGCCAGGCCGCCCACCCACACCAGCGGCACCCAGAAAACGTCCCACGTCACGCCGCCCGCGGCCATGTCACGCAGCGCGAAGGAGAACTGCGAGATCGGCTGATTGCGCACGAATCCGCGCGCCCACTCCGGGAATCCGGCCTCGGGCACGAACCCGCAGGAGAACATGCCGAAGATCAGCGTCGGCAGGGTCAGTGCCTGACTGAGCGATTCGGGGTTCTTGGTCAGCGACCCCAGCCCGTCCGCGCCGATGGCCAGCACCGTGCCGACGGCCAGCGAGAAGGCGCAGAACAGCACGGCCTGCCCGAACCCGGCCACGAACCGGAAGCCGATGAGATGACCCCAGCCCAGCGCCGCGATCAGCGACACGACCGACCGCACCATGCCCGCGCTCAGCCGCGAGGTGAGCGGGACGAGTTTGCCGATGGGCATGGTCTGCATGCGGGTGTTGAACCCGGTGAGCGCTTCGAAGGCGGCCAGCTGCGCATTCGACATCATGGTGAAGGACATGGTCTGCAGCACGATGATCGGCATGACGAACTGGGCGTAGTCGATGCCCTGCGCCTTCATGACGAAGCGCAGCGGCAGGTAGAAGCCGAGGGTGAACACCAGCGGCGTCACGACGGCGACGATGAGTTCGCCCTTGGTGGCCATCACCCAGACGATGCGGCCGGTGAGCGCCCACCACTGTTTGAGGCTGGAGGGTTTCGAGGCGGGCAGGCCGGAGAACAGCTGCTCGCGGTTGTCCCGAGCAGGCGCGTCGAGAGTGTCAGCTTCGTTCATGCCGCGCTCTCCGGTTCCTGTTTGCTCCCGGAATGTCCGGTGAGCGAGAGGAATACGTCGTCGAGCGAGGGCCGCCGCAGGCCGATGTCGGCGAGTTTGATGCCCGCGCCGTCGAGCCGGCGCAGCGCCTCGGAGAGCGTGACCGCGCCCTCCGGCGCGGGAATCGAGAGCCGGTCGTTGCCGGTCAGTTCCGCGCGCACCGCGTCGGGCACCAGGTCGCCGAGCGCGTCGGCGGCCCGGCGGACCTGAGTCGGATCCAGCGGCACGATCTCGCAGAAGCTGCCGCCGGTCTTCTCCTTGAGTGCGTCGGCGGTGCCCTCGGCGATGACGGTGCCCTTGTCGATGACGATGATGTTGTCGCTGAGCACGTCGGCCTCTTCGAGGTACTGCGTGGTCAGCAGCACCGTGATGCCTTGGCGCTTGAGCGCGTTCACCAGATCCCACACGCCCTGACGGCTGCGCGGGTCGAGGCCGGTGGTGGGTTCGTCGAGGAAGACGACCTCCGGCCGAACCACGAGCCCGCAGGCGATGTCGACGCGGCGGCGCATGCCGCCTGAGTAGTGCCGCACGGCGCGGCGGCCGGCGCCGGTGAGGTCGAATTCCTCGAGCAGGGTGTCGGCGCGCTGCCGGGCGGTCTTGCGCGGCAGGCCCATGAGGCGGCCGAAGAGTTCGAGGTTCTCACGGCCGGAAAGGTTTTCGTCGAGGGCGGCGTACTGTCCGGTCATCATGATGGAGCGGCGCACCCCGGCCGGGTCCTTGCGGACGTCGTGCCCGGCGACGCGGGCGATGCCGGAGTCGGGGCGCAGCAGGGTGGACAGGATCTTGACCGTGGTGGTCTTGCCGGCGCCGTTGGGTCCGAGGATGCCGAGCACCTGGCCGCGGGCGGCGGTGAAGCTGATTCCGTTCAACGCGTGCACGTCGCCGAACGATTTACGGACGTCTTCGACATACACCGCCGGATCGCTGGGTGACTCCGCTGTATGCGATTCCGGTTTGTCCAAGCTCGGCATCAACTCTCCACTATCGGCTGGCAGGCATTTGCGCCCCGTTCGGCAGGTCCCCACATCCCATCCGGGATGATCCACTCCGCCGCGCGTGATGTTACCGGCGCGAAAGTTTCCCGGTCGTTGCTTCGGTTAAGCAGCCGACGGCGGATTGTGTCCTTGGTCACAAACTTTCAGCGCCAGGCATAGCCGCAGATCCGGGCACGGACCGGCCGGTATGCCCGAATTTCGCTACCTTGTCGAGCCTACGGACCGAACCATAGTCTGGCGGTGCGGGGAGACGAATTTTTGGCCGCGAGAGGGTGACCATGGCCGAGTCTGCGCAGCCGCGGGCGACTGAGCCTGCGCAGCCAGCGAAAGGGCGCACCGGAAGCGGAAAGCCGAAGGTGCTGACCTCCTACGATCCACGAACCGGGGAGGTCGTGGGCGATTACGCCGTCATGGGCGCGGGTGAGCTGACGCGCACCGTACGCGCCGGGCGCGCCGCCGAACAGTGGTGGGCGGCAATCGAATTCAGCGGCCGCAAACGCTGGCTGCTGGACTGGAAACGCACCATCGCGCGCGGAACCCGGGAACTGGTGGAGCTGGTCAGCAGCGAGACCGGCAAGCCGCGCCTGGATGCCGCGCTGGAGGTGACCCTCGCGGTCGAACATCTGGATTGGGTTGCGCGCCAAGCGGAGAAAACGCTGAGCCGGTCTGTGCCGGGCAGCCGATTCGCCCGCGGACAGCAGGGCTCGGTCGGATATCTGCCGCTGGGCGTGGTCGGGGTCCTCGGCCCCTGGCACAATCCTGTTCTCGCACCGATGAATTCGATCGCCGCCGCGATGGCGGCCGGGAACGCCGTCGTGTTCAAACCGAGCGAGCTGACGCCCGGCGTGGGCGCGTGGCTGGCCGATTCCTGGACCCGGCTGGTGCCGAATCAGCCTGTGCTACAGGTGGTTACCGGCGACAGCTCGACGGCGGCGCACCTGTGCCGGGCGCGGGTGGACAAGATCTCGTATGTGGGCTCCCCCGCCGGCGCCCGCGAGGTGACCGCGCTGTGCGCGCAGACCGCCACCCCGCTGACGGTGGAGCCGGGCGGGCGCGGCGCGATGGTGGTGCAGGTGGACGCGCGGCTCGAACACGCCGCCGCAGCAGCGGTATTCGGCGCCATGTCGCATGCCGGGCAGCATCCCTCCGGCGTGCAGGTGGTCTATGTCGCCGACTCGATCTACGAGCCGTTCCTGGAGTTGGCCGCCGACCATGCGCGCAGGCTGCGGCCGGGCGCGGATCGGCGCGCCTCCTACGGCCCCATGACCTATGACGCGCACATCGACATGGTGCGCCGCCAGGTGCGTGACGCGCTGACGCGCGGCGGGCGGGCGGTGGTCGGCAGCCTGGAGTCGATTCGCGAGCCCTATATCGAGCCCATCGTGCTCACCGAGGTGCCGGAGGTGAGCACCGCCGTCACCGGTGACGCGGCGGGCCCGGTGCTGATCGTGAACCGGGTCGCGTCCATGGACGAGGCGGTGGAACGTGTCAATGCCTCTGAAAAACCGCGCCCGGTGGCCGTTTTCACGCGCGATGTGCGCAGTGTCGCCGATTTCGCCGAGCGGCTGCACACCGTCCTGGTGACGGTGAATGCCGTGCCGGTCTACGGCGTCCACGGTCCGGGCCGCACCCGCGACCCGGATGCGCTGCGCGAATTCGCCCGGCCCCTCACGATTTCCGAGAAGGTCCGGCACGATCCGGCGATCACGGGCACCTTCGACCAGCACCCGTACCGCCTGCGCATGGCGCGGGCGCTGTTCCGCCTACGCCATCGCGTCTGACTGTTCGCTGTCGGTGGCTGCGGAGCCCAGCAGCACCGCGGCCATGAGCGCGCCCACGCGGGCCATGGTTTCCTTGCGGGCATCGAAGCGCTGGCGTCGGCCGACGTCGATGACCTGGCTGATGGCGGCGTGCACCCGGAAGCGCGCCTCGACCTGATCGCCGTCGAGCAGGTTGGCCCATTCGAGCACGTTCTGCCGCTGGATGGTGCGCAGCCGATGCTGTTCGGAGGCGGGCAGATTGGAGAACTCGGCGAAGTAGACCGGCAGGATCTCCGGCATGGCGAAGGTCATGCGCGCGAACCGGTCGGCTATGCGCACGGCCGCGTCGGCGCGGCTGGTGGCCTCGGACAGTGCTTCGGCATTGGCGATGGCGACGCGTTCGCCGGTGCGGTGGAAGGCCGCGGCGAGCAGATCGGATTTGCTGCTGAAGTACCGGTACACGCTGGAGGCATTGATGCCCGCGGCCGCGCCGATCTCCTCGATGCCCGCCTCGTGGTAGCCCTGCCGCCCGAAGATGCGGATGGCCTCGGTGAGCAGCTGTTCGCGTTTGGAGATGACGGGCAGTCCGCGCACGAGCGGCTCGCCGGTGGCCGGGGGCGGCGCGGGCGGCAGGTCGGCGCGCAGGATGTCCCAGCAGATCTCGTTCATGAGCGACACGAGTCGCGCGTTGGACAGCGCCGTGCGATGTCCGGTGATGCTGCCGATGGCGCTGAGGCAGGCGGCGGCGCGCAGTTTCACGTCGGCCGGGTCGGCGTCCGGATACAGCTCGGCGACGGGCGCTTCGAAGGTCGTGTGCAGGTCTTCGTAGACCACGCGGATGCGAGCCCGGTCCGCGCGCTCGAGGTACCGCCGCTCCCATCGGTACAGCCCGCCCTCGCGGCGGAATTCGATGGTGTGCTCGGTGATCCCGCGAATCAGTGCGGTGAGTCGCGGTTCCGGTTCCAACCCCGGATCGTCGGCGGCCTTGGCGGCGTCGAGCAGCTGCTGTGCGCCCATTTCGGCGGCGGCGACCAGGAGGGCGTACTTGTTGGTGAAGTGCCGGTACAGGGCGGGGCCGGAGATGCCGACCTCGGCCGCGATCTCGTCCACCCCGACCGGGTGGTAGCCGCGATCGGCGAAGGCTCGCGCCGCTACGCGCACGATTTGGGCCTTGCGGTTCTTGGGCCGGCGACGCGGCCCCGGCTCGGTGGCGGCGCTGCCCGGCTTGCTGTCCGGTCGCCCGGAAGCGAGGCCTGCCTCGCTGCGATCGGCGACCATGCACATTCTCCTTCTCCGTGGCACCGACGGTTGACAGTGCCGAACAAGTCAACCTAAGTTAACCACAATTCGCAACGCGAATACGCGGCAGCAGGCCGAACGCAGGCACTGCGAGTGATCCAGCCAGCAGGAGCGAGCACATGACGAATATCGCGACCACCCCGGGCTTCAGCGCCATCCAGGACGGCCGGATTCTGCGGATCACCATCACCAACCCCAAACGCAAGAACGCCATCGACTACGACACCATGGTCGGGCTCGCCGACACGATTCTCGGAGCGTACGAGAACAAGGCCGTCCGGGTGATCGTTCTGACCGGGGAAGGTGGAGACTTCTGCACCGGCGCGGATCTCGCGGCCAGTCCGGGCGAGGCGGCGCGCGGCATCACGCCCGAGGACACCATGGACGCCGCCAATCGAATGATCAAAGCGATTGTGGACGCGCCGATTCCGGTCATCGCCCGATTGAAGGGCGCGGCGGCGGGTGTCGGCGTGGCGTTCGCCCTGGCCGCCGATCTGACCTACGCCTCCGAGGAGGCGTATCTGCTGCTGGCCTTCATCAATATCGGCCTCATGCCCGACGGCGGCGCGGCGGCCATGGTCGCGGCCGCGGCGGGGCGGCCGCTCGCGGCGGAGATGGCGCTGCTGGGTGAGCGGCTGCCGGTCACCGAGGCGAAGAAGTACGGGCTCGTCACCGGTGTGCTCTCGGACGCGGACCTCGACGCCAAGGTGGAGGCGGCGGCAGCCAAGATCGCCAACGGTCCGCGCCGCGCGCTGGAACTCACCAAGCGGGCGCTGAACCAGGCCACGCTGACCGCCCTGGATGCGGCCCTCGCCACGGAGAAGACCGGGCAGAGCGAGCTGCTGCGCTCCCCCGATTTCGCGGAGGGCGCGACCTCGATGTTGCAGAAGCGCAAGCCGGTCTTCGCCGAGTAAGCCGGAAACCTCCGTCATCCGGCACGTTCCCCGCCCGGGGGGGTGTTGCCGGGCGCGGCCCCCTGCGGCGCGCCCGGCAAGTTCTAGGAACCGGTGACGGTCAGATAGATCAGCGCCACGTTCAGCGCCGAGATGATGGCCGCGACCAGCCAGGCCAGGCCGGTCGTCACGCGGTGGTTCACGTCCGCGCCCATGAGTGTGCGGTCACTGGTGAAGCGCACCAGCGGAATCAGCGCGAAGGGGATGCCGAAGGACAGCACCACCTGCGAAATGATCAGTGCGCGAGTGGGATCGACGCCGAGCGCCAGAATGGCGAGCGCGGGGATGAGCGTAATGACGCGGCGCGCGAGCAGTGGCACCTTGCGGTGCAGCAGGCCCTGCATGATCATCGCGCCCGCGTAGGCGCCGACCGAGGTGGAGGCGAGACCGGAGGCCAGCAGGCCGACGGCGAGCAGCAAGCCGGCGGCCGGGCCGAGCACCTCGTTGACGGCGGCGTGCGCGGTTTCGATGGAATCCACGTCGTCGCGCCCGCGCAGGGTGTTGGCGGCCATGAGCAGCATGGCCAGGTTGACCGTGCCGGCCAGCAGCATGGCAAGGCCCACATCGTATTTGGTGACGCGGAGCAGCCTGGAGCGCTGCGGTCCCGCGTCGGGCCGGCCGTGCCGGTCGCGGGCCAGGCCGGAGTGCAGGTACACCGCGTGCGGCATGACGGTCGCGCCGATCATGGCGGCGGCCAGCAGCACGCTCTCGGTGCCGTCGAAGCGCGGCACCAGCCCGCCGATGGTGCCGGAGACCGAGGGCGGCGAAATGAACACGGAGGCAAGGAATCCGATGGCGATGACGGCCAGCAGGCCGATGATCACGCGTTCGAAGGGCTGCTGCCCGCGCCTGTTCTGGATCAGCAGCAGGAACAGCGAGACGATGCCGGTGATGACACCGCCGACCAGCAGCGGCAGCCCGAACAGCAGGTTCAGTGCGATGGCGCCGCCGACGACCTCGGCCAGGTCGGTGGCCATGGCGACGGTTTCGGCCTGCCCCCAGTAGGCCAGCCGGACGCGGCGGCTGGCCTTGTCCCGCACGGCTTCCGGCAGGGACATGCCGGTGACCAGGCCGAGTTTGGCGGACAGGAACTGCACCAGCCCGGCCATCACATTGGCCATGACGATGACCCAGACCAGCAGGTACCCGAATTGCGCGCCCGCACTGATATTCGAGGCGACATTGCCTGGATCGACATAGGCGATGGCGGCCACGAACGCGGGACCGAGCAAGACCATGGCCGATCTCGCTCGCACGAACCGACTCCGCGGTTCGGCCAGGGCAGTGCTGCTCACCGCGCCAGTTTACGGTGAACCGAACTTTTTGTTTAGCGGCACCCCCTCAAACCAAACCGCATGAACCTAAATCTGTAAAAGACCAACGCCCCTGGCCACTTCAGTGGCCAGGGGCGTTGTACTCATTGCCCCGGAGAACCCTCCGGGGCGCGTGCGGCTACAACCCGAGCCCGCGGGCCAGCACCGGCCACGAGTTGATGAACTCGTCGTTCCAGTAGCCCCACGAGTGGGTGCCGCTATTGCGGAAGTTGTAGGTGGCCGGGATGCCGAGTGAGTCCAGCTTGGACTTGAGGTTGGCGGTGCAGTAGTTGGTGCCCGCCTCGATGACGCCGCCGATGATCATCTGGTTGGCGAGACCGTAGGAGCCGGGCAACGCGTACGGGTTGTTGAGCGTGTCGTACTGGCCGGGCAGCCCGTTGCCGGTGGAGATGTAAAGGTCCACGCCGCGCAGCTTTTCGGCATTGACGACCGGATCGTGTTCGGCCCAGGCCGGGGAATCCTCGGGGCCGTACATGTTCTCCAGCTTGCCGCCGCCCCAGGTTTCGACGGTGAGGCGCATGAACTCGCGGCCGACCGGATCGGCGAACTGGGCGCAGCCGGAGTAGGCGGCGGCGGCCTTGTACAGGCCGGGCGCGACCTCGGGCAGGGCGAGCACGGTGGTGCCGGAGGTGGAGATGCCGGCGATGGCGTTCACGCCGTTGGTGCCGAGCGCGGCGTCGATCAGCGGCGGGAGTTCCTCGGTGAAGAAGGTCTGCCACTTGTTGCGGCCGAGGACCGGGTCGTCGTTCTGCCAGTCGGTGTAGTAGCTCCACTTGCCGCCGATGGGCTGCACCACATTGACGTTCTTGTCGCCGAGGAAGCCCTTGACGATGTCGGTCTTCTTCTGCCAGGAGGCGTCGTCCTGACCGCCGCCCGCGCCATTGAGCAGGTACAGGGTCGGGCGCGGTTCGCTGGCGTCGGCGGGGCGCTGCACATCGACCGGGTAGGTGGCGTCCATGGCGGCGGAGTAGATGTACAGCCGGATGCTGCGGCTGTCCTTCATCTCGGCCTTGGTGATCTTCGAACCGTCCGGTGCGACGGGATCGGCCAGCAGCTTCTTGGAGTCGATGATCGGGTCGGCGCTCGCAGCGGGAACGCCGATCCCGGACACCAGCCCGGTGAGCACGGCCGTGGCGGCGATGAAGGCAGCGGCACGTGCACCGCGCCGACGACTAGCAACCCCGTTCCGGACACGTCGATGAATCAATGTTCACACCTTCACTTCGGTTGGCTTCGATGGTCGCTGTTCCCCGCAGCCGGGTTCTCCGCGTAATTGCCGACCCGACAGACCATATCGGCCAAGCTACGTGCTTGGACAGCGGACTATGTTACGGATTGGCCGCACGACCGTGCTCCGCGAGCCCGCCCAGCGCCTGCACCCAGCCTTCCACCAGCGCCTTGACCTGTTCGAGGTCGAGGGCCGCGCCCGCGAAATCGAAGCGTGCCATCAGCCCGTCCTGTGTCGTGTCGACGGTGACGTCCAGGTAGAGGTCGTCGGCGACGGGTTCCGGGTAGACGCGCGCCGGTCGCAGATCGCGGTAGCGGAAGCCGATGCGGCCGACCGGGAGTCCGGCGATATCCGCCGCGGTGGCCGGATTCAGGTGCTGGAGCAGTCCGAAGCCGACACCCTGCGAGGGGACTCGCCGAGCCTGGTCGCGGATTTGCTCCAGGACTGCTCCGGCGGACGGCCCGCCGCGGCGCACCTCGGCGAAGTCGACGCCGTCCAGGCGCAGCGGGAACGGGTAGGTGGTGCTGAACGCGCCGACCGTGCGGGAGCCCTCGTCGCGGCCGTCGGCGACCAGCCGGACCACGGATCCGGTGGTGCGCCGGGCGGATTCGCCGCTCTCGTCGAGCAGGGCGACCGCGAGGGCGCCGAGCAGCACGTCGTCGATGCTGGCGTCGTAGTGGCGGGCCACGGTGTCGACCGCCGCCGCACCCTCTCCGGTGATGGAGACGGAGACGCGGCCGCGGCCGGCCAGTTCGGGGTCGCCGGACAGTTCGTCGGGGGACGCGCCCGCCGACGCACCGGCCAGAGCCTCACGCCACCAGGACAATTCGTGCACGGTGTCGGGTCCGGAGGCCCGCTCCGCGAGGGCGCGGGCGATACCGCTGGGGTGGGCGTCCGCGCTCGGCGGGGTGGCGTGCCCGCCCGACCAGGAGGCGGTCAGGTCCTCGATGATGGTGCGCCACGAGGTGTCGTCCACCACCAGGCCGTTGGCCACCACCACCAGCACGGCGGCCGGGCGGTCGGCGGGATCCTCGGCGGGTTCGGCGTCCCGGTTCTCCACGAGCACGAAGCGAATATTGCGCCCGTTCTCCGGATCCAGTTCCACCGCGGCCGCATTGATGACGGCCTGGATCGGATCCCCGACCGCCTGCACGCCCGGATCCAGCTGCCATACGACGGCGGCCCCGCGATCCGGCCGCGCCGGAATATCCAGCACCGCCGAATCCTCGTCCCACCGCAGCCGAGCCCACAGCGCCGGATGCCGTTCCAGCAGTCCGGCCACGGATCGCCGCACCCGGCTACCGGAGCAGTCGGCCCCGATATCGAGCGTGATGGCCCGCTCCCACACTCCGGACGAATCCACCTCGAGCACACTCACCGCACCCGCGGGCAGCGGCGAAACCTGCCCGACCGCGGTCAGTCGCGGTGCGGCGGCGGCCAGCGCCGCCCCGAGCCCGGCGGGCACCCGCACTCCCTCCCGGGATGCGGCAGCACCGGCGCCGGAATCAGCCGTATCCGCCGAGCTCACTCGTTCCACGGGAGCGGCCGCCGCCGCGGGCGCGTGCTCGGCCGCAGCCGGATTCGCCGCGGGAGCGTGGCCGGCCGGGGCCGGGGCCGCAGCGCGCTCATCTGCTGCTGGAGCCGAGTCCGCAGCGCGCCTGTCTTCGGCCGGAGCCCGGTTCGCGGCGGACGAACCGTCGGCCGCAACCGCGGCGGATTCGTCAGGAGCCGCGTCGATCTCCGCAGCGGAACTGTCCACTGCGGCATGGGTGCCCAGGGTGGTGCTGTCGGTCTGGTCGATGGCCGCTTCGGTGTCGCCGACGGCCGAGCCTGCGGCGCCGCCAGCGCGCCGAACACCGGTGAGGCCGGAATCCACGGTCCCCGAGGCGAAGTCATCCTCCGCGCTGGGCGAGGAGTCCCGCCGATCTGTCGCGAAGTGACTGGAATGCGCGGCATCCGGGTCGAATCCGCGTTCGGCTGCTGCTCCGGTGCCGGCGACCGCGCTGTCGAATTCGGCGGCAGCGGGCTGGGGGGCGGGCCGTTGCGGTGTGGAGATGGTGGGCACGAGGCCGGAATTCCGGTCGACGGTTCGCCCGTCAGCTCCGGGCCGAGCGGTGGATTCGCCTGCATCGGAGCCGGATTCGAGGCCCTCGTCATCCGCGGGGGCGCGCAGTTTCACCGAGGGGCCGTCGCGGTCGATGGTGATGGCCGGGAGGACGGCGGTGGTGGCCCAGGCGGCGTCGTCGGTGAAGGAGTCGACCGGTGGGGGCGCCACGGGTGGGGCGGGGTGGTCGAGGTCGACCGGGGTGGCGGTGGCCAGGGCGCGGAGGATCTCGTGGGTGGATTTGTCCACGCGCAGTTGGGCATCGGGGTAGGTGGTGGCGAGGTCGGTCAGCTGCGCCTGGGTGGCGGTGATGTCCTCGTGCACGTAGGCGACATTGGCGGGGCGGATGCGGATGGGGAGTTCCGCGTCGGAGATCGGTGTGGGCGGGCGGGATTCGACGTCGGCGCCGAAAGCCGGGTCGTCGAGGGCCAGCCAGTCGGTGTTGTGCGCCAGGCGCGGCAGGGCCGGGGTTTCGGCGCTGATGGTGAGGCCCAGGGTGGCGCGCGACTCGGTGAGGGCGCGCTCGAGGCGGGCGGTGTGGTGGGCCGCGTTCACCGGGACGAAGGCGGCGCCGGTCTTGGCGACGGCCCAGGTTGCCAGCACCGAGGCCACCGAACGCGGCAGGGCCACGGCGACGCGGACGCGGGGGCCCGCGCCGTGGTCGATGAGGACCCTTGCCAGGCGCGAGGATTCGGCATCCAGCTGCCCGTAGGTGAAGGTGCGGCCGCGGAAGAGCATGGCGGGCGCGTCCGGGTCGGCGGCCACCGCGGCGGCCATGAGCTCCGGCAGCGTCCGCTCGCCCGCCGGTCCCGGCGCACTGCCGGGTTCCGGCTGAGCAGCGGCCAATTCGCCTGCGGCGGCCATGATCTGCTGCCGGTACGACTCGGGCTCCGAAGGCCCGGAGGGCAATTCGTCTGCCGCCGACGGGAACCCCGGCACGGCGGGCTCCGGTCGCAGGGGATGCGATGCGCTTGCTGTGGACGCGAACTCCGTCACGGGGGCAACCGTAGCGGGTCGCGCGGAAACCGGCTCACTTTCTGCCGTTTGCGCGGAGTGTGCGGTTACCGGCTCGGGCGTGGTCCGGCGGATATCGGCCTGCGCGACCAGTTCCGCCAGGCGCGGGCCGATTTCGGCGAGGGCTTCGGGGGTGGTGAGGACCTGGTGGGCGAAGGGGTAGGTGACCTGGGTGATTTCGCCGGTGACGAAGGGTTCCCAGTCGGCGGCCGAATGCGGCTGCGGTTCACCGGGGCTGCGGAATTCGGCGCGGAACAGGTCGATGCGGCCGTGGAAGGGAGCCGGGTGGTAGGCGGATTCGAGTTGCAGGCTGCGGACCGCGCCACGGTAGATGCGGCGCATGCGGTCCAGGGTGAGGACGGCCAGGCCGGCGGGGACGGCGGCGTGCAGGGCGGTGAGGGCTTCCTCGCTGAGTTCGAGGAGGTCGCCGTCGGGGAAGGCTTCCGGGCCCACGCCGATGGCGGCGAACTCGTCGAGCACGGAGGTGCGGAAGTCGGACTTGGACTCGGGGTAGGAGTCGAGGATGGCGACCAGGTCGACTTCCTGTCCGTCCGACTGCAATTCGGTGGCGATGGCGTAGGCGAGGATGCCGCCGAGGGAGTAGCCGAGGACTCGGTACGGGCCTTCCGGTTGGACGGCGCGCATTTCGGCGACGTAGCGGCGGGCCACCTCGGTGATCGAGGACGGGTCGTAGTCCGGCTCGGTCATGGCGGGCGATTGCAGGCCGTAGATCGGCTGGTCCTCAGGGAGGAAGCGGGCCAAACCGGCGTAGGTCCAGGACATTCCGGCCATGGGGGGCGCGCAGAAGATCGGGATTCGGGTGCCGGTCGCACGGATCGGGAGCAGTACCTGCAAGCCCGCGTCGGAGTCGGTGTCGTAGGCGTGTTCGCCCTCGAGGACGGTCAGGATCTGGGCGCTGAGGGCGGCCACCGTGGGCGCGGTGAAGAACCAGGCGACGCGGACTTCCACGCCGGTGACGGTGCGCAGGCGGCTGGCCACCTGGGTGGCGAGCAGGGAGTTGCCGCCGAGGGTGAAGAAGTCGTCGTCGGCGCCGATCTGCGCTTTGCCGAGGGTTTCGGCGAAGATTCTCGCGACTGTGCGTTCGAGGTCGGTGGCGGGTTCCCGGAAGGTGGTTGGCTCGAACTCGGGGTTCGGGAGGGCTTTGCGGTCGAGCTTGCCGTTGGCGTTGAGCGGGAGGGCGTCCAGGACTACGAAGGCGGACGGGACCATGTAGGAGGGCAGGGTCGCTGCTAGCGCGGACTTCACGGTTACCGGGTCGAGGACGCTCGCCGCTGCGGGGTGCTGCGCTTGCCCACCCTGCGCCCCTGGCGCAGACTGCCCGAGCGCACCAACGAGGTAGGCCACTAGACGGTCACCGGTGTGGGGGTCGGATTTGGCTACCACGGCGGCCTGGGCGATTTCTGGCATGGCGAGCAGGGCTGCTTCGATTTCGCCGAGTTCGATGCGGAAGCCGCGGATCTTGACCTGGAAGTCGGTGCGGCCTCGGTAGTCGAGTTCGCCTGCGGCGGTCCAGGCGACGAGGTCGCCGGTGCGGTACATGCGCTCGCCGGTCGCGAAGGGGTTCGCGACGAAGCGGTCCGCGGTCAGGTCGGGACGGCCGAAGTAGCCGCGGGCGAGCTGGGCGCCTGCCAGGTAGAGCTCACCCGGGACGCCGACCGGGACCGGCTGGAGTCGCGAATCCAGTACGTAGACATGGCTGTTCCATTCGGGGGCGCCGATGGATACCGAGCTCTGGTCGGCGTCGGTGACCGTGTGGGCGGTAATGGAGACCGCGGCCTCGGTCGGGCCGTACAGGTTGAACAGCGTGGCGTGCGGGTTGGCGGAGCGGAAACGCTGCGCCACCGACGCGGGCAGGGCTTCACCGATGGCCAGTACGCGGCGCATCGAATCTGTCAGCGCCCCACCGGATTCGGTCATGAGGGCGTCGAGCATGGAGGGCACCGTGTGCAGGGTGGTGACCTGCTCGCGCGCCATGAGCTCGTTCAGGTAGAGCGGGTCGCGATGGCCGTCGGGGGCGGCGACGATCAGGCAGCCGCCGGAGACCGCGGCCGACCAGAATTCCCAGACCGAGAGGTCGAAGGTGGCGGCGGTCTTCAGCAGCACCGCGTCATCGCTGCCCAGGCCGAATTCGGCGGTCTTCCAGAGCATCTGGTTGACGATCGCGCGGTTCGGCACGGCGACGCCCTTGGGGCGGCCGGTCGAGCCGGACGTGAAGATCACGTAGGCGGTGTGCTCCGGGCGCAGCGGTGCGACGCGCTCGGCGTCGGTGACCGTTTCGGCGGCGAGCGAATCCAGTTCGAGCGCATCGATATCCACCACCGGCGCGGCCGTGGTGGTGAATCCGGCCTCGGAGTTGGTGAGGACGCAGACGGGTGCCGCGGTCTCGAGGATGTAGTCGGTGCGGTCGGCGGGCTGGTCCGGGTCGACCGGGACGTACGCGCCGCCGGCGACGGTGACGGCGTACATGGCGACGACCAGGTCGGCGGAGCGGCGCAGGGCCAGCACGACGCGCGACTCGGGGCCGACGCCGAGTGAAATCAGGTGCCGGGCAAGCTGATTCACCTCGTCGGCGAGTTCGCGGTAGCTGAGTTCGACACGCCCGCGGGGCTCGTCGGCGACGAGTGCGAGGGTGAACGGGGAGGCCGCCACGGTGCGGTCGAGCAGATCGGCCAGGGTGGTGCCGGACTCCACCTCGTGCCCGGTGTCGTTCCAGCCCAGCAGGATTCGCTCCCGCTCGGCCGGAGCGAGCAGATCCAGCGCACCCACCGGGGTGGCGGGTGCGGTCAGGATCTCGGTGAGCACGCGTTCGAACCGCTGCACGAATCCGGCCACGGTGTCCGCGTCGAACAGCGCGGTGGCATAGGTGACGTGGCCGATGATCCCGTCCGGCGCACCGGTTTCGGTGTAGCGGTCGCCGATGATGAAGTGCAGGTCGAACTGGGAGAGTTCGGCGTCGATGCCGACGGCGGACACGGTCAGGCCGGGCAGCTCCAGGGTGGAGGTGGCGTGGTTCTGGAAGGACAGGCCGACCTGGAACAGCGGATGCCGGGCGGTGGAGCGCACCGGGTTGAGCACCTCGACGAGCCGCTCGAACGGCACGTCGGCGTGCGCGTACGCCTGGATGTCGGTATCACGCTGGCGGGCAAGGAGTTCGGTGAACGACGCGGCGGGGTCGACCCGGGTGCGGAAGACGAGGGTGTTCACGAACATGCCGATGAGGTCGTCGAGCGCGGCGTCACCGCGTCCGGCGATGGGCGTGCCGATGGCGATGTCCTCGGTGCCCGAGAGCCGGGCCAGCAGCACCGCGAGGGCGGTGTGCACGACCATGAACAGCGTCGCGCCCTCGGCGCGGGCGAGTTCGGCCAGCGCACCATGCGCCTCGGCCCCGATGTTCACCGCGACCTTGCCGCCGTGCACGGACTGCATGGCCGGGCGCGGGCGGTCGAACGGCAGCTCCAGCTGGTCCGGCAGGTCCGCGAGCGCGGTCCGCCAGTAGGCGATCTGCTTGGCGGCCAGGGATTCCGGATCGTCCTCGCTGCCGAGCAGGGCGCGCTGCCAGATGGCGTAGTCGGCGTACTGCACGGGCAGCGGTTCCCAGCCGGGGGCGACGCCGAAGGAGCGGGCGGCGTAGGCCGTCATGAGATCGCGCGTCAGCGGCGCGACGGACGAGCCGTCACCGGAGATGTGGTGCACCACCATGGCGACCACGTACTCGGCGGCAGCCGCTTCGCCCGGCGCGGCGGCGTCGTCGATGCGGAAGAGCGCCGCGCGCAGCGGCACTTCGCTGGTGACGTCGAAGCTGTGCGAGGCGATCTCGAGGACCGCGCCGGTGATTTCCTCCGGAGTGACGGTCCGGTATTCGAGGTCGATTCCGGCTTGTTCGGCGGACAGCACCACCTGCACCGGGCCGGTCTCGGTCTCCGGGTACACGGTGCGCAGGATCTCGTGCCGGGCAACGACATCCGCGACGGCGGCGCGCAGGGCGTCCACGTTCAGTTCGCCGGTGAGGCGGACCGCGACCGGAATGTTGTAGGCCGCGGAGCCACTGTCGAACCGGTTGAGGAACCACATGCGCTGCTGGGCCGGGGACAGCGGGATCCGGTCCGGCCGCTCGCCCGCCACCAGTGCGGGCAGTCGTCCGCCGCCGCCGGCTCCGGCCAGTTCGGCGGCGAGGGCGGCCACGGTCGGGGCGTCGAACAGCAGCCGCACCGGCACGCGGGTGTCCAGGGCGGCGGCCAGTCGCGCCACCACCTGGGTGGCGACGAGCGAGTTGCCGCCGAGCGCGAAGAAGTCGTCGTCCGCGCCGACGGGCTGCCCGAGGCCGAGCACCTCGCCGAAGATCTCGGCGACGAGCAGTTCGGCGCCGGTGGCGGGCGCACGGAACTCGCGCGCCTCGAATTCCGGTGCGGGCAGGGCCTTCCGGTCGAGTTTGCCGTTCGCGTTGAGCGGCATGGCGTCCAGCACGACCAGGCCGGCCGGGACCATGTAGGAGGGCAGCCGGTCCGCGAGGTGAGCGCGCAGTTCGGCAACGTCCACCTGGCCGGGCGCCGGGGCGGTCGCACCGGTCATGCGGGGTGTGCCGGGTGCGGGCACCACATAGCCGACGAGCTGATCGCCGAGGTCACCGCTGTGCACGACGACGACCGCCTGCGCGACGGAGCGGTGTGCGGTGAGCGCGGATTCGATCTCGCCGAGTTCGATGCGCTGGCCGCGCAGCTTCACCTGGAAGTCGGTGCGGCCCAGGTAGACGATGGACCCGTCGGCGGTGCGGGTGACGAGGTCACCGGTGCGGTACATGCGTTCGCCGCGCCCGAAGGGGTTGGCCACGAAGCGATCCGAGGTCAGGTCCGCCCGGCCCACATAGCAGCGGGCCAGCTGAGCGCCCGCGAGATAGAGCTCTCCCGCCATACCCGGTGCGACCGGGTGCAGCCGCGAATCCAGCACGTACGCCTGGGAATTCCACACCGGCAGACCGATGGGCGCGGCGCCCGCCGTATCGGCCGGTACCGGCGCGGCGGTGGCGTGCACGGTGAATTCCGTTGGGCCGTACAGGTTGTGCAGTGCGATGTCGCCCAGTCGGCGGGCGGCGGCGACCGCGTCGGCGCTGAAGGCTTCACCGGCCACGAGCAGGGCGCGCAGCGAGGTGATGGCGGCCGGGTCGGCGCTGCCGGCGAACACGCTCAGCATGGACGGCACGAACGAGGTCAGGCTGACGCGTTCGGTGGCGATCACGTCCGCGAGGTACTGCGGATCGCGGTGCCCGTCCGGGGTGGCGATGACCATGCGGCCGCCGACGGCCAAGGGGCCGAACAGTTCCCACACCGACACGTCGAAGGTGGCGGGGGTCTTGAACAGCACCACGTCCTGCGCGTCGAGCGCGTATTCACTGGTGATCCAGCGGATCTGGTTGACCACCGCATTGTGCGGCACGGCCACGCCCTTGGGTCGGCCGGTGGAGCCGGAGGTGAAGATGACGTACGCGGTGTTCGAACCGTGCAGTGGCGCACGGCGTTCCGCGTCGGTGAGCGGCGCCGGGTCGAAGCCGGACAGTTCCAGCTCGTCGACGACCAGCACGGTGTGGCCGGGCGCGTCGAACCCGTCGCGCGAGGTGGTGAGCACGCATACCGGGTCGGCGGTGCCGAGCACATGGGCGACGCGTTCGGCGGGCTGGTCGGGGTCGAGCGGTACGTACGCGCCGCCGGCGGCCAGCACCGCGTACATGGCGGTGACCAGGTCGACGGAGCGTCGAATGCCCAGTGCCACCAGCGATTCCGGGCGCACGCCCGCGATGGTCAACCGCCGCGCGAGGCGGTGCACGCGGGCGGCGAACTCGGAGTACGACAGTTCGTGGCGGCCGGACTCGTCCTCGTACACCAGCGCGGTGGCGTACGGCGTGGCCTCCGCTCGCGCCTCGAACAGCGAGATCAGGTCTGCCGCAGCGCCTTCCGGCAGACCGGCGGTGACATCGACGGCGGTGGCGTTCCAGTCGGTGACCACGTGCTCGAGCTCGTCGACGGCCAGCAGGTCGTAGTCGCCGACGGGTTCGTCGGAGTGCGCAGCGACCGCGACCAGGACGCGCCGGAACCGTTCGGCGAAGCCGTGCACGGTGGCCTCGTCGAAAAGGTCGGTGGCATAGGTGAACAGCGCCGTCAGCCCCTGCGGGGTGCCGTCGGGCAGCGTCTGTTCGGCGAGGGTGAGCTGGAGGTCGAACTTGGCCAGCGGCACGTCCAGGTCCACCGCGGACACCGCCAGGCCGGGCAGTTCGAAGGTGTTCTGTCCGAGGTTCTGGAAGGTCAGCATGACCTGGAACAGCGGATGCCGGGCGGCCGAGCGCACCGGGTCGAGCACCTCGACGAGCCGCTCGAACGGCACGTCCGCGTGCCCGAAGGCGGCGATGTCGGTGCGGCGCACCCGCGCCAGCAGCTCGCTGAAGGATTCGCCCGGGTCCACGTCGGCGCGCAGCACGAGGGTGTTCACGAACATGCCGATGAGGTCGTCGAGCGCGGCCTCGCCACGTCCGGCGACCGGGGTGCCGACGGCGATGTCACGCGTGCCGGACAGGCGCGCCAGCAGCACGGCGAAGGCGGCGTGCGCCACCATGAACAGGGTCGAATCATGGCGCTGTGCCAGCTGATTCAGCGCGGCGTGCACATGCGGGTCGATCTCGAACGCGTAGGTCGCGCCCCGATTGGAGGCGACGGCGGGCCGCGGCCGGTCGGCGGGCAGATCCAATTGGCCGGGCAGCCCGGCCAATTCGTCGCGCCAGTATCCGATCTGCCGGGCCAGCAGCGATTCCGGATCGTCCTCGGAGCCGAGCACCTCGCGCTGCCACAGTGCGAAGTCGGCGTACTGCACCTCGAGCGGACTCCACTGCGGCGCTTGCCCTTCGGCGCGCCGCAGATAGGCCGTCATGAGGTCGCGGGTGAGCGGCCCCATGGAGAATCCGTCACCCGCGATGTGGTGGATGACGGCGATCAGCACATGCTCGGTGGCCGAGATGCGCAGCAGTCGCAGCCGCAGCGGCGGCGCGAGGGTCACATCGAATCCGGCCAGCGCCGCCTCGGCGACCTGCGCCAGGATCTCGTCCTCGGTGGCGTCGGCGAGCACGAGCTCGGGCAGCGCGCTTTCGTCGCCACCGGTCAGGGCGCCGGACTCCGCCACGGGCCGAACGGCGTTCGCGGCGGGCAGGACGACCTGGAACCCTTCGCCCTCGATCTCCGGGTACACGGTCCGCAGCAGTTCGTGCCGCTCCAGCAGATCCCCGACGGCCGCCCGCAGCGCGTCCACATCCAGCGGCCCGCTCAACCGCACCGCGAACGGCAGGTTGTTGACCGCGCTCTCCGGGTCGAACCGGTTGAGGAACCACATGCGCTGCTGCGCGTACGACAGCGGAATCCGCTCCGGCCGCTCCATGGCCCGCAGCGGGGCGACCTCGGAATCCCCCTGCTGCGCGAGGAAAGCCGCGAGCTCGGCCACGGTCGGCGCTTCGAACAGCGCCCGCACCGGCACCCGCACGCCCAGTGCGGCTCCGAGCCGAGCCACCACCTGCGTGGCGATCAGCGAGTTGCCGCCCAGCTCGAAGAAGTCGTCATCCGCCCCGACCAGCCGCGCCTCGGCAGCCGGATCCCGATGCAGCACGGCCGAGAACACCTCGGCCACAGCCTTTTCCGTCGCAGTCTCCGGCGCCCGGTACTCCCGCGCCTGAAACTCCGGAACCGGCAACGCCTTCCGATCCAGCTTCCCACTGGCATTGAGCGGCATGGCCTCCAGCCGCACCACCGCCGACGGCACCATGTAGGACGGCAGGGTGGCGCGCACGTGCGCCAGCAGTTCGGTATCGGTGACTTCGGCACCGGCTTCGAGCACCACATAGGCCACGAGCTGATCCCCGGTCGCACTGCGCACGAGCGCGACGGCGGCCCGATGCACCGCGTCGTGATGCGCCAGCACCGATTCGATCTCACCGAGCTCGATGCGCTGACCGCGCAACTTCACCTGGAAATCACTGCGCCCCAGGTATTCCAGCGCCGCGCCCGCACCCGGCTGTCCGGTCCAGCGGACCACGTCACCGGTGCGGTACAGCCGCTCGCCACCATCGTGGGCGACGAACCGCTCGGCGGTGAGCGCCGGTGCGCCCAGGTATCCGCGAGCCAACTGCACACCGGCCACATACAGCTCACCGGCCGCACCGAACGGCACCGGCCGCAGCTGCCGATCCAGCACGTGCACACGCGTGTTCGCGACCGGGCTGCCGATCGGAACAGCAACGCCCGCAGTGTTTTCGGCGGGATGCGCGGTAACGACGGTGGCCTCGGCCGGGCCGTACCAGTTGATCAGCTCGGTTCCGGTCAGAACGTCGGCGAACGTGGTGGCGCTATCGGCCGTGAGGGCTTCACCGGCCGCGAACACCCAGCGCAGGGACGGCTGCCATCCGGGCCGCACATCGTCGAGGAAGGCGTCCAGCATCGAGGGCACGAAATGCACTGCGGTGACCGAGTGTTCGTCGATCATGCGGGCGATGTAGGCCGGGTCGCGGTGGCCGTCGGGTTCGGCGATGACCACGGCCGCGCCGGTCTGCAAGGGCCAGAACAGTTCCCAGGTGGAGATGTCGAAGGTGATGGGGGTCTTGTGCAGCACCACATCGCCCTGGGCGTGCGGGTAGGTGCGCTGGGCCCAGCGGAACTGGTTGGCCATCTGGCGGTGGGTGATGGCCACGCCCTTGGGCTTTCCGGTGGAGCCGGAGGTGAAGATGACGTAGGCGGTGTTGTCCGGGTGTACGGGCGCGGGGACAGCCGCGGCGAAATCGGAGGCCGCGGCGAGCGCGTCCACCAGGAAAAGCGGTACGCCGGAATCGGTGTCGAACTTCTCGGCGGTGCGGGTCAGCACGCACACCGGCGCGGATCCCGCGAGCACGGATTCATTGCGCTCGGCCGGGTGATCCGGATCGACGGGCACATAGGCACCACCGGCGCGCAGCACCGCGTAGACGGCGACGACCAGTTCGATGCTGCGCCGCATGGCGATCGCGACCCGCGACTCGGGGCCGACCCCGCGCAGGATGAGTTCGTGCGCGAGCTGCTGTGAGCGCGCGTCGAGTTCGGCGTAGGTGAGGGTGGTATCGCCGAAGATGATGGCGGGTGCGTCGGGCGTCCGCGCCACCTGCGCGTCGAACAGCGTGAGCAGTGTCGAATCATCCAGCAGCGCGGCCACTTCGGTGGCATTCACGGCCGCGAGCGCGGTGCGCTCCCCCGCCGTCAGCGCGTCGATCTCGGTGACCCGCGCCGCCGGTTCCGCCGCGAATCGCGCGAGCAGCCCCGAATACCGTTCCGCCACGGTCTCGGCCGCGGCATCGTCGAACAGGTCCCGCAGGTACTTCACCGTGAATCGCAGCGCCCCGCGATCCGGCATGACCATGACGGTCAGCGGGTAGTGCGTGCCATTGGCGGCGGTGGTGCCGAGCAGCCCCACGCCGTCGGTGCGCGCGGCGGCCGCGTCGAGGGATTCGCCGTCCACCGGGAAGGACGCGAACACGATGAGCGAGTCGAAAAGCCCGTCCACCCCGGCGATTTCCTGGATCTCCCCCAGTCCGAGGAAGTGATGGTCCAGCAGCGCGGCCTGCTCGTCCTGCAGGTGCCGCAGCAGTCCGATGAGCGTGTCGGCGGCACTCAACTGCACCCGCACCGGAATGGCATTGAGGAACAGCCCGACCATGGTCTCGATGCCGGCCAGCTGCGGCGGCCGCCCGGACACGGTCGCGCCGAACACGACATCGTCGCGGTCGGTGCTGCGCCCGATGAGCAGACCCCACGCGGCCTGCACGATGGTGTTGACGGTGACCCCGGCGTCGGCGGCCACCCGGGCCAGCGCCCCGGTCTGCGCGGCATCGAGGGTGAACTCGACTTCGCCTATGCCCGAGGAGATCTCGCGCGAGCGATCCACCGGCGCGAGCGGCGTCGGCTCGGTGATCCCGGCCAGCGCGGTCCGCCACGCCGCGCGCGAGGCGTCGTGGTCGCGGGCGGCCAGCCAGGCCAGGTAGTCGCGGTAGGACCGCACCGGCGGCAGCTGTGCGGCGGCCTCGCCGGCGGCGTACAGGGTGAACATGTCCTGCATGAGCAGCGGCATGGACCAGCCGTCGATCAGGATGTGATGGCTGGTGACGGTGATGCGGTGCCGGTCCCCGGCCACGCGGATCACGCTGTAGCGCAGCAGCGGCGCCGTGCGCATGTCGAAGTGCCGCGCCATTTCCTCGGCGTGCACCCGATCCGCCTCGGCCGCAGCCTCTTCCGCCGGACGGTCGCTGAAATCGAAGTACTGCCAGGGCACTTCGACGTCGTCGAGGACGACCTGCAACGGATTGCCCGCCGCGTCCTCGGCGAAGACGGCCCGCAGGTTCACATGCCGGTCCAGCATGATCTGCGCGGCCGAATGCAGCTGGTCCAGATCGAGATCGCCGCCGAGTTCGACGCTGAACTGCGTCATGTAGGCGTCGACGGAGGATTCGGCCAGCAGTGCGTGGAAGAGCATGCCGGACTGCAGCGGTGTCAGCGGCCACACGTCGGCCAGGTTCGGGTACTGCTCGCGCAGTCGCGCCATGTCGGCGTCGTCGAGGTCGACCAGCGGACCGGTGGCGAGTTCCTCGACGGCTTCGACAGCCTCTGCGGCCACGGCGATTTCGGCGAGGTCGGCGACGGTGCGCGCGGCGAAGAGATCCTTGGGCTTGAAGGCCACACCCCGGGCGCGGGCCCGCGACACGATCTGGATCGAGGTGATGGAGTCGACGCCGAGGGCGAAGAAGTCGTCGTCGAGGCCGACGCGTTCGGCCTTGAGCACCTCGGCCACCACCTCGGCGATGGCCTGCTGCTGCGGGGTTTCCGGCGCGCGGTACGCGGTGGTCTGCAGCACGGGTTCCGGCAGCGCGCGACGGTCCAGCTTGCCGGCCGGGGTCAGCGGAATCTCGTCGAGCACCATGATGGCCGTGGGCACCATGTGCGCGGGCAACCGGCTCTCCGCCAGTGCCGTCAGTTCGGCGGCGTCGACCGAATCCCCTGCGGTGGCATGCACATACGAGACGAGCACGGTCGCCCCGCTCGCCAGCTCGTGTCCGACGGTGACGGCCAGGTCGAGGGCCGGATGGTCGGCGAGCACCGCGTCGATCTCGCCGAGTTCGATGCGGAAGCCGCGAATCTTGACCTGGAAGTCGTTGCGCCCCAGGTATTCCAGTTCGCCGTCGACGGTCCAGCGCACCAGGTCACCGGTGCGGTAGAGCCGGGTTCCGTTGGTGTCGAACGGGTTGGCCACGAAGCGGGAGGCGGTCAGCCCCGCCTGCCCGTGGTATCCGCGCGCCAGATGCGTTCCGGCGACATACAGTTCGCCCGCCACTCCGAGCGGAACCCGCGACAGCCCCTCGTCGAGCACGTACGCGGTGACGCCCGGAATCGGCGCGCCGATGGTGACCGGCCGATCCGGCAGCAGCTCGGTCATATTCGTCATGACCGTGGCCTCGGTGGGCCCGTAGGCGTTCCAGAAGGCCCGCCCGTCGGCGGCCCAGCGCTGCACCAGATCCGGCGGGCACGCCTCGCCGCCGGTGATCACGACCCGCAGCTCGTCGAGCCCCGTGTGATCGACCGAGGCCAGCGCGGCCGGGGTGATGAAGGCATGGGTCACCCGTTCGCGCTTCAGCACCGCCGCGAGATCGGATCCGCCGTACACGGTCGGCGACACCACGACCATGGTGGCCGCACCGCCGATGGCCAGCAGCAGTTCCAGGATCGAGGCGTCGAACGAGGGGGTCGCGAAGTGCACGGTGCGCGAGTCTGCGGTGACCCGGTAGCGCTCCCGCTGCACCTCGCAGAAGCCCGCCAGCCCGGCGTGGGTGACGATGACGCCCTTGGGTTTTCCGGTGGATCCGGAGGTGTAGATGGCGTACGCCGGATGCTCGGCGCGCAGCGGCCGCACGCGTTCGGCATTGGTGATGGCGTCGGCCGGATACCCGGCGAGCCGGGCGGCGGTCTCGTCGGTGTCGACGGCCAGCCACTCGATGTCCTCGGGCAGGTCCGCGACGGTGTCGGCCACGGTGAGGCCCAGCACGGCCCCCGAGTCGGACACCATGTGCGCGACGCGATCGGCCGGATAGTTCGGGTCGACGGGCACGAATCCCGCGCCGGTCTTGGCGACCGCCCACACCGCGATCACCGATTCCAGCGATCGCCGGATGCCGACCGCGACGAGATCCTCCGGCCCGACTCCGCGATCGATCAGCAACCGCGCGAGCCGCGTGGACCGCACATCCAGTTCGGCGTATCCGAGGGTGGCCAGGGTGTCCCCGGCATCGGCGAGCACGAGCGCGGTCCCGGCCGGATTGGCCTCCACCGCGGTGCTCAGCAGCTGCGGCAGCGTGGGAATGCGGGGCCGCCGGGTGCGGGTGGGCCGGACGCGAGCCGGGCGGGTCATGCGCCAACCACCCGGAACTCGTTGTACCGGTCCCCGACCACCCGAATCATGAAGCTGTCCTCATCCTGTCCGTTGTTGCTCGTGCCCGCCGCGCACCCCGGAAACCATCGGGTATGCGCAGGCTGTGTTACTCCGTGCTGGTCGTACTGCCCAGGTCGGAAAGCGTGATCACCCGAGCGGACGACACCCATTGCCCGGTGGTTGCGGCGTCGGTGACGACGGCCTGCAGGTCCTCCAGCGGCGCGGGGTCGATCTCGCCGAGACGGGTGTGGTCGGCGAACAGGTGGGTGACCCATTCGTCGGCCAGCGCGCCGGAGAGGTCGCCGCCCGAGGCGTCGGGCAGGGTGGCCGATGCGCCGACCAGGCCGACGGCCACCAATTCGACCAGTGCCAGCGCGGATTCGGCCGCGCCCAGCTGATAGGTGCGGGCTTCGAAGGTGAGCTCCGACCGGTCCAGCACCTGGTCGGCAACCGCCGCGAGCTGGTCGTAGCCGAGGACGGTCGCCCCCGACGCGTAGGCCGGGTCGTCGCCGCGCAGGGCCCGTACGCGGTTGGCGTAGGTCACCGGGCGGGCCGATTCGGCGGTGATCTCGGCGATGACCGCCGGGTCGTCCAGGGCCAGCCAGTCGATGTCGTCGGCCGGGATCGGGCCGACCGTCAGCCCGACCTTCACATCGAGCCCGGCGGCCGGTATGCCGTCGGCGGGCACCAGGGCGGCGCCGGCCTTGAGCACCGCCCAGGCGGCCACGACGGATTCGATGCTGCGGTCCAAGCGCACCGCGACACCGGTGCCCGGACCGCTGCCGCGGCCGATGAGCACGCGCGCCAGGCGCGAGGAGCGGGCGTCGAGGTCCTGGTAGGACAGGGCCTGCTCGCCCCACACCAGGGCCGGGCCGTCCGGATCGTCTTCCACGACCGAGGACAGCACCTGGGTGAGCGCGGTGCCGCGGGTGGCGACGGCGGCGGGTTCGGCGGCGGCCGGGGCGGCCTGCGCCGGAACCGATTCCAGCGCGTCCTCGATCACGATGTCGCGCACCGGAATATGCGGGTCGGCGGCGACGGCGGTGAGGATGCGGCCCAGGCGGTCGCCGAGGCGGTCGATGGTGTCCTCGTCGAAAAGGTCGGTGGCGTAGGAGAATACGACGCCCAGCTCACCGGCCGATCCGTCTTCGGCCTGGCCGGGTTCGATGCCGATCTGCAGGTCGAACTTGGCGGCCGCCAGATCGGCGTCCAGGGCGGCCACGGTCAGACCGGGCAGCTCCAGCACCGGCACCTCGTTGTTCTGCAGCGAAAGCACCACCTGCAGCAGCGGATTCGCGGCGGTGCGACCGGCGGCGGCGGTTTCCACCACGCGCTCGAACGGCACATCGGCATTGGCGAAGGCGGAGAGGTCGGTTTCCTTGGCGCGTTCCACCAGATCGGCGAACGGCGCGGCGGTGTCGACCGTGGTGCGCAGCGTCAGGGTGTTGACGAACATGCCGACCAGATCGTCGAGCGCCCGCTCACCGCGACCCGCGATGGGCGTACCGATGACCACGTCGGCATTGCCGGACGTGCGCGCCAGCAGCACGGCCAGCGCGGCGTGCACCACCATGAACAGCGACGCATTGTGCTGCCGCGCAACGCGATTCAGACCGGCGTGCACCTCGGCGGGCAGCAGGAAGTCCACCGCCGCCCCGCGCAGCGAGGCGAGCGCCGGCCGCGGCCGGTCCAACGGCAGGGTGGGGATGTCGGAGAGTCCGGCGAGCCGTTCCCGCCAGAACGCCAATTGCTGCGCGGCGAGCGAGTTCTCGTCCTCGTCGGAGCCGATGGCCGTGCGCTGCCACACCGCGAAGTCGGCGTACTGCACCGGCAGCGGAGCCCAGCCCGGCACCTCACCCGCGGTGCGGGCGAAGTAGGCGGTCATGACATCGCGCGCCAGCGGGGCCATGGAGGCGCCGTCGGCGGAGATGTGGTGAGCCACCACGATCAGCAGGTAGTCGTCCGGATCGTCACCGGTGAGCAGGTGCATCCGCACGGGAACCTGTGCGGTGACATCGAATCCGGTGGAGATGAGCTCGGCGACGCGCGCCCCGATATCGGCGGGGCGCTCCACCACGAGCCCGTCCGGCAGCGCCTCGCCGACCGACAGGATCTCCTGGTGCGGCGCACCGCCGGGCCCGGATTCGGGGTACCGGGTGCGCAGCACCTCGTGCCGCGCCAGCACGTCCTCGGCGGCCTGGCGCAGCGCGGGCAGATCCAGCTGCCCGGTGAGCCGCACCGCCATGGGGATGTTGTAGGCGGCGGATTCCGGATCGAACTGGTTGAGCACCCACATGCGCTGCTGGGCCAGCGACAGCGGCAGCCGTTCCGGCCGCTGTCCGGCCACCAGCGCCGGGCGCGCACCCTGGCCCGCGCCGGGCACGATGCGTGCGGCGAGCGCGGAAACCGTTGCGGTCTCGAAAAGTTCGCGGACGGAGACGGTGGCGTCGAGGGCCTCGTTGATGCGGGCCACCGCGCGGGTGGCGACCAGGGAGTTGCCGCCCAGGTCGAAGAAGTCGTCGTCCGCGCCGACACGGTCCACGCCGAGCAGGTCGGCGAAGACCTGCGCCACGATCTCCTCGATCGGGGTGGCCGGAGCCCGGAACACCTTCGCCTCGAACACCGGCGCGGGCAGCGCCCTGCGGTCCAGCTTGCCGGAGGCATTGAGCGGGAACTCGTCCAGCACCACCAGCGCGGACGGCACCATGTAGCCGGGCAGGGCCGATGCCAGCTCGGACTTCACTGCGGCGGTGTCGATTACCGCATCCGGCTCGGGCACCACGTACCCGACCAACTGATCACCGGCATGCGCGTCCGCGCGCACCACGACCACCGACTGCGCGATACCCGGCTGCGCCAGCAGCGCGGCCTCGATATCGCCGAGTTCGATGCGCAGGCCGCGCAGCTTCACCTGGAAGTCGGTGCGGCCCAGGTATTCCAGTTCCCCGGCGCTCGTCCACTTCACGAGATCGCCGGTGCGGTACATGCGTTCGCCGGCGCCGAACGGGTCGGCGACGAAGCGGTCGGCGGTCAGGTCGGCGCGGCCGACGTACCCGCGCGCCAGCTGCGCACCCGCCAGGTACAGCTCGCCCGCGACCCCCGGCGCGACCGGGTGCAGGCGCGAATCCAGCACGTACACACGGGTGTTGAACACCGGCGCACCGATCGGCACCGTCACCGTGTCGGTGTCGGCGACCTCGTGATAGGTGACGTCGACGGCGGCTTCGGTGGGCCCGTACAGGTTGTGCACCCGCGCGCCGGTGAGCTCCCGCAGCTTCTGCGCGGTCGGCGCGGGCAGCGCCTCACCGGAGGCGAACACCTGCCGCAGGCGCGGCAGCGCGCCGGCGGCCTCCCCGGCCTCGGCGTGACCGTCCGCCAGCGCGGCGACGAACACCGACAGCATGGACGGCACGAAATGCACTGTGGTCACGCCTTCTTCGGCAATGACCTGGGCGAGATACACCGGATCCCGATGCCCGTCCGGCTTGGCGACCACGAGCCGCGCACCGGTGAGCAAGGGCCAGAAGAACTCCCACACCGACACGTCGAAGGTGGCGGGCGTCTTCTGCAGCACGACGTCGTCGTAGCCGAGCCGGTACTCGGCCTGCATCCACACGAGCCGGTTGACGATGGCCGCGTGGCTGACCGCGACGCCCTTGGGGCGGCCGGTCGACCCGGAGGTGAAGATGACGTAGGCGATGGTGCCCGGCCGGATCGGCTGTGCCCGTTCGGCATCCGCGATCGGCGCGCCGCTCACACCCCGGGTCAGCGCATGCGCCTCGAGATCCTCCACGAACACCGCGGGCACCTCGCCCTCGACGGTGAAGTCGTCGCGACGCGTGGTCAGGATCATGGCCGGCCGCGCGGTATCGACAATGTGGCCGATGCGCTCCTGCGGCTGATCCGGGTCCAGCGGCACGTAGGCCGCACCGGTCTGCAGCACCGCGTACATGGCGACCACGAGCTCGGTGGAACGCCGCAGGGCCAGGGCCACCAGTGATTCCGGCCCGACGCCGGCGGCGATGAGCTGCCGCGCCAGCCGGTTGGCGCGCTCGGCGAGCTCCGCGTAGCTGAGCTGCTCGGATTCGTACACCAGCGCCAGCGCGCCCGGCGTGGCCGCGACCTGTGCGTCGAAGATCGAAACCAGGCTCGGCGCAAGACCTTCCGGCAGTCCGACGGCCGCGTTCACGTCGAAGGCGGTGGCGTTCCAGTCGGTGAGCACCCGCTGCCGGTCGGCGGCGTCGAGCAGGTCGATGTCGCCGACGGCCAGCGCCGGATCGGCGGCCACGGCGTCGAGCACCCGCTGGAAGCCGCGGGCGAAGGACGCGATGGTGGGTTCGTCGAAAAGGTCCAGCGCGTAGGAGAATTCGGCCGCCATGCCGGTGCCGTCGCCGTTCGCGTCGGCGGTCTCCTGCATGGTCAGCTGCAGGTCGAACTTGGCGAAGGGCACCTCGAGGTCCGCGCCGGACACGGTGAGGCCGGGCAGTTCGAGTTCGGTGCGCGCCAGGTTCTGGAAGGCCAGCATGACCTGGAACAGCGGGTTGCGCGCCTGCGAGCGGGCGGGATCGAGCAGATCCACCAGCCGCTCGAACGGCACGTCGGCGTGCCCGAAGGCCCGCACGTCCTGCTCGCGCACCCGCCCCAGCAGTTCGTCGAAGCCGAGGGCCGGATCGATGTCGGTGCGCAGCACGAGCGTGTTCACGAACATGCCGATGACATCGTCGAGGGCCGCGTCGCCACGACCGGCGACGGGCGTGCCCACCGCGATGTCCCGGGTGCCCGACAGCCGCGCCAGCAGCACGGCCAGCGCCGCGTGCACGACCATGAACTGGGTCGTATTGCGGCTCTGCGTGATTCGCCGCAGGGCGGCGTAGGTCTCGTCGGCGAGTTCGAAGCGGTAGGTGCCGCCCCGGTAGCTGGCCACCGGCGGGCGCGGCCGATCCGAGGGCAGCACCAGTTCGTCCGGCAGATCCGCCAGGGTCTCGCGCCAGAACGAGATCTGCTGGGACAGCGCGGATTCCGCATCGTCCTCGCCGCCCAGGGTGGCCCGCTGCCACAGCGTGTAGTCGGCGTACTGCACCGGCAGCGGGGTCCACCGCGGGGCCGATCCGGCGGTGCGCGCCAGGTACGCGGTCATGAGGTCGCGCGCGAGCGGCCCCATGGAGAAGCCGTCACCGGCGATGTGGTGCACCACGCACACCAGCACGTGCTCGCCCTCGGCGATGCGCAGCACCCGCAGGCGGACCGGCGGTGCGACGGTGACATCGAAGCCCCCGACCGCGATCTCGGTGACCCGGGCCGCGATATCGCTCGCGGCGATGTCGTCGATCGAAAGTTGCGGTACCGCACGGTCATCGGTGAGCGGCAGGACCAGCTGGTAGCCCTCGCCGTCGACCTCGGGGTAGATGGTGCGCAGCACCTCGTGCCGCTCCACCAGATCCCGCACCGCGCCGCGCATGGCGTCCAGATCCAGCGCACCGGACAGTCGCACCGCGAGCGGGATGTTGTTGACCGCGCTGGCCGGATCGAACCGGTTGAGGAACCACATGCGCTGCTGCGCGAAGGACAGCGGAATGCGCTCGGGCCGCGGCATGGGTCCGAGCGCGAGGCCGGTGTGCTCGGGCGCGGCCAGCGCGGTGAGCCGTTCGGCCAGCGCCGCCACCGTGGAGGTCTCGAACAGCATGGCCACCGGCACCCGGGTGCCGATCGCGGTGCCGATGCGCGCCACGGCCTGGGTGGCCAGCAGCGAATTGCCGCCGAGCTCGAAGAAATCGTCGTCCGCGCCGACCCGCACGGTCTCGTCACCGGCGGGGGTGAGCAGCGCCGAGAAGGCTTCGGCGATGGCCGTTTCCGCGGGTGTGGAGGGTGCGCGGAATTCGCGGGAGGCGAAGACGGGCGCGGGCAGGCGTTCGCGGTCCAGCTTGCCGACCGGGGTCAGCGGGATCTCGTCCAGCAGCGTGATGGAGGCGGGCACCATGTACGCGGGCAGCGATTCACCGATGAACTGCGCCAATTCGGCCGCGCTGACGGCACTTCCGGGCCGCAGCAGCACATAGGCCGCGAGCGCCGCGCCGGTGGGCACGGTGACGCCGAGGGTGACCGCGTAATCCACATCGGGATGGGCGGTGAAGGCGCTGTCGATCTCGCCGAGCTCGATGCGCAGGCCGCGGATCTTGACCTGGAAGTCGGTGCGGCCGTGATGCTCGAACACCCCGTCCTCGGTGCGTCGCACCAGGTCGCCGGTGCGGTACAGGCGGCTGCCGGGCTGCCCGGTCTCCGCGCCGAAGGGGTTGGCCACGAAGCGTTCCGCGGTGAGCGCGGGCCGATTCAGGTAGCCCTGGGCCAGCGCTGCACCCGACAGGTACAGCTCGCCCACGACGCCGGTGGGCACCGGCCGCAGTCCGGCGTCGAGCACGAACGCGCCGATGCCCGGCAGGGTGGACCCGATGTGCGTGCCGCCGCCGGCGTGCAGCGGCACGGTGCCGGTGGACAGCGCGGTGACCTCGGTCGGACCGTATTCGATGTGGAAGTGGCGGTGCGGCGCGAGCCAGCGGTCCACCAGGGTCGGCGCGACGCGCTCACCACCGCAGACGACGACGCGCAGGTCGTCGAGTCCGGTGGGATCCAGCGATTCCAGCACCGCCGGGGTGATGCACATGTGCGTGACGCGTTCGCGGCGCAGCAGTTCGGTCAGGTCCGGGCCGCCGAAGACGGTGGGCGGCACGACCACCAGCGTCGCGCCCGCGGTGAACGCCCACAGCATCTCGACGATGGAGAAGTCGAAGCTGGGCGTGGTGAGCTGGGTGATGCGTGCGTCCGCGCCGACCTCGCGGGTTTCCTTCCAGGCCGCGAGCCCGGCCAGGCCGGTGTGGCTGATGGCCACGCCCTTGGGCTTGCCGGTGGAACCCGAGGTGTAGATGACGTAGGCGAGGTCCTGCTCGGTGAGCGGCCGCACCCGGTCGGCGTAGGAGATCTGATGCGCCGGGCGCGCGGCGATGCTCGCGGCGCGGGCCGGTTCGTCGAGTTCGATCCACTCCGCACCCGCGCCCAGTCCCGCGCGGTGCTTGGACATGGTGAGGCCGAACTTCGCGCCGGAGTCGGTGAGAATGTGCTCGATGCGGTCGGCCGGATACGCCGGATCGACCGGAATGTAGATGGCCCCGGTCTTCACGATGCCCCACAGGGCCAGCACCGATTCGACGGATCGGCTGATGCCCATGGCCACCGAATCGCCCGGTCCGATGCCCAGGTCGATCAGTTCCCGCGCCAGCCGCGAGGACTGTTCGTCCAGCTCGCGATAGGTGACCTCACGCAGGTCGGCGGGATCGCCCGTCGGATTGAAGCTGACGGCAATGGAATCGGCGGCGGACTCGACCGCGGCGGTGAGAAGCTGCCCGAAAAGAGGGCTGCCGGACCGACGCCGACGTGAACCGCGAGCTGTACGGCGGGCAGTTTCCATTCGAGTGCATTCACCTCTCGGGTCTAGCTGATCCGCTCGCCGAACGCCTTCGGCCAACCCAACCTCGACCGACGTCTTCCCGGATTGGCGGACCGGGCAATCATATCGGTGCGAGCGAGCGCGGTTGACGGCTCGAGCTCAGTGACTATCGCTTACCAGGCACTGACGTTGCACCGATGTGACTTGCGCCACAATCCAATACGCCGGGCTACAACCAGCCGCGCCGGGTAGCCTGTACGCCCGCCTGGAATCTGGTGCTCGCCCCGAGCCGCTCCAGCAGACTGGCGGTGCGGCGCACCACGGTTCGCCGGGACAGGCCCAGCCGCCGCGCGATGGTGTCGTCGGTGGCCCCCATGCTCATGAGGGTGAGAATCGCGCGGTCGCGTTCGTCGAGCGCCTCGGCCGGATTCACCGAAATGGGCGTGGCCATGGACCACAGCGCGTCGAAGGTCTTGACCAGCAGATCCAGGGTGGGCGACGGGCCCACCCGCACGCCCATGGGATCGCCGCGACGCTCGTCGGTGTGCAGTACCAGCACCGCCCGGCGGTCGTCGGCGAGGATCAGCTTCATCGGCGGATCGGGCAGCGTACGCGCCTGTGCGCCTACGGCATTCGTGGCCAGCACGTGCCGCAGTCTTTCTGGGTCCTGGTAGATCGTCTCCTGGTACAGGGTCCGGTAGTCGATCCCCGCCTGGATGCGCGCGGACTTCAGCTCGAACAGCCGCTCCTCGGTGTCCACATCGGACAGGAACGGGCCGCGCTCCACGACCTTCACATTGGAGTGCGCGGTGTGCTGCAGATCCTCGAAATCGGCCAGCAACTGGCGTCTTTCGTAGACGGCGACCACGGCGCCGTCGGCGTCGGTGGTGCGCCGCACCGAACGGAAGGTCTCCCCCAAACGTGCTGCGGCGGACTGCATTCGCAGCATGTCGCGGCTGCGACGCCGAGTTTCGGCCTCCGACAGCGCTTCCGGCGCGTGCGCGTCCCAGCGCACGACGCCATTGGGTTCGGCCAGCCGCACCGCCGCGTCGAGATGACAGAGCGCCTCCAGCGCGGCCTCGGCCACGCGCGGCGGACTCCCGAGTCGTTCCGCGACCTCGAGCGCGGTCGACCGGGGATGTTGCACGAGTACGGCGTATGCGCGGCCGTGCAGCGAAGCGGGGTCGAACAGGTCGTCAAGCGTAGTCACCGCACCCACCGGCGGGCGCCGGTCCGGAAAACGTCCGGGGGCGGGTGCCGGTGAGCGGTCTACTGGTCCGGGCCCCACTGCTGCTGCATGATTACGCCCTTGCTGGCCAGCCATGGCAGCGGATCCATCTTCCCTCCGGCGGCATCCCAGATCTCCAGGTGCAAGTGAGGACCTGTGGAATTGCCGCGATTACCAACTGATGCGATGACGTCACCGGCGTTCACGCGCTGCCCGGCCGACACGTACATGTCGTTCACGTGGCCGTACACCGCGGTGGTGCCATCATCTTGCTGAACCCGGACCCACAGGCCGAAACCGGAGGCCGGACCGGCCTCGATGACCGTGCCGCTCATGACGGAGTGGATGGGCGCGCCGAGGGTGTCGGCGAAGTCGATGCCGTAATGCATTGCGCCCCAGCGGGCGCCGTAGCCCGAGCTGATGACGCCGGCGACGGGGCGCACGGCCTGCTGCGGGGCAATGGTCTGCTGCAGCTGCTTGAGCGCGTTCTCGGCCTGGACCAGCGGCGTGGACAGCTCCGGCGGCAGGTTGGTGAGACCGAAGGGGGCGGGGGCGGCCACATCCGCGACGGGGGCGGCCGCGGCGACCGGCGGCGCGTCCTGGGTGACCTCGGTGGCGGCGATATCGCCGACGCCGCCCTTGAATTTCTGGGCCGCGTTCTTCAGCAGCACCGGTTCATCGGCGGTCTGCTGATCCTCGTGCGAGGGGGCCAGCGGCGAGGCGTGGGCGATAGCGGGAACCAGCTGCGTCACGGCGCCGATGAGAGCGCCCGCGGCGACCGCGGTTCCGGCGGCGACCTTCACGCGGTCGGTGGTGGTCGATTCGGCTCGGTGCCGGGTACTACGAGTCGCGGTGCCTGCACGGCCCGCGCCACAATCACCCAGCAAATCCATTACGGAAACAGAGTTCGCAGTCTCTCGGTGGTGCGGCAAAGCTCGTCCTAGCGTTCGGTGGGGCCGGTAACGATTCGGCATCGCTGTGACGCAAACTGTACTCGCCCGTGACCATTCCGCAACCTTCTTCCGAATAACGCCAGGTAATCCCGGTGAACGGCCGATCACGAAAACGTCATTCGTGATGTGCGGGGGCACACTGGAGGGCGTGCTTCTCGATGAGCTGGGTACTCCGATCGTTTTGGCCCCCATGGCGGGCGGCCCGTCCACACCCGAACTCGCCGCGGCGGTGTCCACCGCGGGCGGACTGGGGTTCATAGCAGCTGGCTATTTGAGCGCGAATGACTTGGCCGTACGCATCAAGAGCACGCGGGAGCTGACGTCCGCGGCGTTCGGCGTCAACCTCTTCGTGCCGTCCGCGCCGACGCCGGTCGATCGCTTCAGCGGATACGTCGAAGACCTGGCGCGCGAATTCCCGGTCGGGGAACCGCGATTCGACAGTGACGACTGGGATGCCAAGCTCGATCTGCTGGTCGCCGAGCCGGTGGCGGTGGTGTCGTGCACCTTCGGCTGCCCGTCCCCCGCCGAGATCGAGCGGCTGCACGCGGCCGGGTCCGAGGTGTGGGTGACGGTGACGTCGGTGGCCGAGGCGCGGGTGGCCGTCGAGGCGGGCGCGGATGTGCTGATCGCCCAGGGCGCGGAGGCGGGCGGGCATCGCGGCAGCTTCACCGATCGGCCCGAGGACGATGTCACCGATCCGCTCGGATTGCTGACGCTGTTGCAATTGCTGCGGGCCGCGGTGGACCGGCCGCTGGTGGCGGCGGGCGGCATCGCCACGGGCGCGGCGGTGGCGGCGGTGCTGCTGGCGGGCGCCGCCGCGGCACAGCTCGGCACCGCGTTCCTGCGCTGCCCCGAGGCCGGCACGCCGGCGCTGCTGCGCGACGGGATCACCCTCGACACTCCGACCATGCTGACCCGGGCTTTCACCGGCCGGCGGGCCCGCGGGCTGCGCAATCGATTCATGCTGGAGCACACCGGCGCTCCGGCCGCCTACCCCGAGATCCATTACGCCACCGGGCCTTTGCGGGCGGCCGCGCGGGCCGACGGAAATGCCGACGCGGTGAATCTCTGGGCAGGTCAAGCACATACGCTCGCACCCGAGCTGCCGGCCGCCGAAATGGTGCGGCAACTTTCAGTGGATGCCAAAGCCGCAGTGCAACGGGCACTTTCGATACGAATCCAGGGTTATTGACAACCTTTGTCGTTTAGACTTGGCGCACACCCTCCCACCACCCACTGAGGAGAGCGCCATGTCACTCGACGTACCCACCGCACTACTGGAACGTGCTGAACGCGGTGAAGTCAGCGACGCCGAGTTCGTCGAATGCGTCCGTAACTCGCTGCCCTACGCCTACGAGGTGGTCAGCCGGGTGGCGGCCGACCTGCATTCCGGCACCGCGGAATTCGCCGACAACGTGATCCCGCCGCCGGACGAAACCGCCCGCGGACAGCTGCTGCGCGCCATGGCGTCCGACGCCATCCGCGGCGGCCTGGAACGCCACTTCGGCGTGAAGCTCGCCTTCCAGAACTGCCACCGCGTAGCGGCCTTCCCGCTCGCCTCCGTAGGCGGCGACACCTACAGCACGTTCATCTCCACCCGCGCCCAGCTGTTGAACCAGAGCCCGGAGCTCCGCAACTGCTGAGACGAACAGGCAACGGCGCGAACGGATTCCGTTCGCGCCGTTGCTATTGCCGATTCTGGTAGCGCTTGATCTCGCGGATGGCGAGATAGACGAAGATCAGAAACGGCGCATGGAACATGAGGTTGGCGGCGATGTTCTCGCCGACCGAACCGAAACCCTTGGTGACCGTCACACCAATTGTGGCGATCGACCAGAGCAGGAAGAACGCGAGCAACAGCCCCAGTACCACCCACCACACGCGACGGCCTATACCGATCGGCGCTCGGCCCGCCACACCGCGCGGTATTCCGCCGGAGTAGTGCGCGGGCATCGGGTGCTGTGCGTACGCGGCGGGGGGCGGAGTCGCGGGGGTCTGCGCGCGGGGCGGTGGGGTCGGTTGCGGCGGAATCCGGCCTCCCGCATCCCATCTGGCCACCGGCAGCGGGACCGGCGGGGTCTGCGGGGGTGAATTCAGGGCTGCTCGTGCGGCTTTCGCCAGGTCGCCGGCGCTGGCGTAGCGGCGAGCGGGATCCTTGGCCATGCCGCGCGCTATGACCGCGTCCAGGGCGGCGGGGACGCCGGATTGCGTGCTGGCGCGAGGCGGTTCGTTGTTGAGGTGGGCGGCGAGCTGCTGTACGGGGTCGGTGACGGTAAAAGGCAGTTTGCCCGTGAGGCATTGGTAGAGCATGCAGGCCAGGGAGTAGACGTCCGAGCGGTGGTTCTGTTCGCTCTCACCGGCTATGCGTTCGGGGGCCATGTAGGCGAAGGTGCCCAGGGCCACGCCCGAGGCGGTGATGGTGGCCTGGCCGCTGCCACGGGCGACGCCGAAGTCGATGAGGTAGGCGTAGCCGTTCTGGAGGGTTAGGACGTTGGAGGGCTTCACGTCCCGGTGTACGAGGCCGGCGGCGTGTGCGGTGTCGAGGGCCTCGCCGACCTGGCCGATGAGGTCGACGGCGCGGGAGGGGGTGAGGGGGCCGAATTTGGCGAGCACCTTGCCGAGGTCGACGCCGTCGACCAGTTCCATGTCGATGAACAGCCGCCCGTCGCGTTCGCCGAAGGTGTGGATGGGCACCACGTGCGGTCCGCGCAGGCGGGCGGCCAGCCGCGCCTCACGTTCGAAGCGTTTGCGATATTCGGCGTCGTCGGCGAGTTCGCCGGGCAGCACCTTGAGTGCCACCTCACGCCCCATGTGAGTGTCCTCGGCCCGCCACACCTGACCCATGCCGCCCTGACCGAGCAGCCTGATCAGCCGATAGTGGCCCAGCCAGCGGTCCTCCCCGGGCACGTGTCCTCCCCTATTCGCGGTGATCGGTGCTCAGCATACGACCCGGGGTGTGACACCGAATTCGACGAACTCACCTACCGCCGCCAACCCCGCGCGTGACCGTCCCCACCGCCTCTTGACCGCACTGCGGTGGTGCGATCGAATTCCCTCGCACCACCGTATTTCCGACCAAGGGGGCCACCATGCCAGCCAACGACCCGGCCGACACCTTCGATCTCTGGGACCGAGACGGCGACGGCCAGATCTCCGCCGAAGACATTCTCCTCGGCATCCGAGCCCTGGGCCTGGAAATCGACGAAGAAGCCGTCTCCCGGCTGGTGGCAGCCGCCGACACCGACGGCGACTTCCTCATCTCCCGAGCCGAATTCGATGCCGCCCGCCTGGGCCGCGACCCCGAAATCACGGACCCGGACGCCGCTTTCGACACCTTCGACACCAACCGCAACGAACTGATCGAACTGAACGAACTCGAATCCCTCCTCCGCACCTGCCCCGCCCTCACCGACGAATCCGCCGAATCGCTCCTCACCGCCGCCGACACCGACTGCGACGGCTATCTCAGCCGAGCCGAATTCGCTGCTCTCCTGGCCCACCTCGCGCGCTGACCATCGAAAGTTGGTATCGGTAGGGGGGCACCCGCGGCCTCTACTTACCGCATGACATCTTCGCAACAGCCCACCAACCGCCCCCAGCCCGCCGGCCTGGACAAGAAGACCAGCGCGATCCTGTCCTACGCGCTGGGATGGGTCACCGGGATCATCTTCCTCTTCGTGGGAAAGCACGATCCTGACGTGAGATTCCATGCCGCACAATCGATTGTCTTCTTCGGGGCGGTCTCGGCGGCCAATATCGCGCTGAGCATCCTCGGCTCGCTCCTGGGCGCGCTGGGGATCATCTTCAGCCTCGCCGGACTCGCCGTCGCGGTTCTCGCGGTCATCGTCTGGATCATGGCCATGCTCCAGGCGAACAACACCGGCGGCGCCCGCGCACCGCTGCCCATCGTCGGAAAGCTCACCACCCGCTACGCCGAACAGCTGGCCGATGCGGTCGGGTAGCGGGACAGTGCGCTAGCAGAAGTCGAGCCACCACCAACCATCAGCCAGTTCCATTGTGGGGCAGACCGGTTCGCCGAACCCGTCGTAGGGTCCCGGCTCGGGCGTTCCGACGAAATGCCCGTAGCCGAGCGCATCGTCGGGGATTCCGATGTAGTCGGGTACGAAGCGGACCGGCTGTCCACCACTGGTACCGATCACCGCCACCTTGCAGTTCGCCGAAACGAAGCACAGGTGGCGCGGCAGCTGGACACCGTAGTAGTCGATTTCGCGATCCGGCGGCAACTCCATCGCTTCCACAGCGGCGAATGCCGGTCGCTCGACCCAAAACCTGGTCCACGCATTGGCTTTCGAGTTCGAAAAGAGCAGGACCGGCCCACCGGCCCCGATCAGGACGAATATCGCGGTTGCCACCAGAGGCCACCGTCGCCCACCCCGGAAAGCCAGCCACAACACCAGCGCGAAGCCGCCCGAGAGCATCACGAACACCGCCAGCAGCAGCGGCAGGGTGAGAATCCAGAACTCCGTGGCTATCCAACCGCGATGGAGCGTCACCCCGAGCGCGACCGCGGCCAGGACCAGGGCACCCAGTGGCGCGGCGGAGAATCGCAGAGCTCTGACAAACATGACAGCAACCTACGACGGTGATGCGCACGGTTTGCGCCGGAATTGTAGGGATTCTGTGAGCGACCGCGAGCCGCCGTCACGGGAGCTCCGATCCGAAGACCAACGGCCCGAGTCTTTCTCGGGCCGTTGGCGTGTCGGCCGGCGGGCGGTCAGTTCCCGCTGAGGAACGGGAGGCCTGCGCCGGAACCGGTTCCGGAGGAGGCGGCCGCGACGACGCAGGTGGTCGGGCCGTAGGTGAAGTTCCAACCGGGGCCGGATTCGGCGGCGTAGAGGCGGTGGGTGCCGGCCGTCTTCGGGGTCCACTGCACGCTGACGGAGGTGCCCGCGCCGTCGGCGACGAAGATCGGGGAGCCGATCGCCGCGCTGGTGCCGTCGGGGCCTACGGCGCTGAACGCCACGGTGGTGTTCGGGTTCAGGATGGCGGCGCTGACGGTGTAGGTCGAATTCACCTGCAGGGTCGTGCCGGACACCGCGGGCTGGTCGGCGGGGATCGAGCCCGAGGAGTAGGTGCAGCCCGAGGCCGGTTGCTCGGCGACGGCCGTCGCCATGGTTCCGCCGACCGTCACCGTCGCCACCGCCACGGCAGCCGCGATTGCGCACTTGACGATCGCGTGCGTCGTCCGTCGTCCCTGTGATCCCACAGAGTCACCCACTATCTACCCCGAGCTTCGGGGCGTCGAAATATCCAGCATTGCAACAGGATTGCCGCAACATGAGGCAACTTACCCGGGGCGTCCGACATCGATGCCCGGTTCGGAACCGGAAGGTGCGGCGGCTACTTGGTGGCGGGGACGGTCGCCGGGTCCTTGCACATGGCGAGGGTGGCGGGGCAGGGGGTCAGGATGGTGCTGAAGTACTGGAAGGCGGAGAAGAGGGCCAGGGGACCGCCGACGGTGACCAGGCCGACGACGCCGCCGACCGCGCCGAGGGTGGCGGCGCCGAGCACGCAGCCGGCGATGGTGGCGCCGACGAACGGTAGCAGCAGCGCGATGACGGGGCTGGAGATGGTGGCGCCGACCGCGCCGCCGACCAGGCAGCCGATGCCGCCGCCGAGGACCGCGCCGACAATGGCGGAGACGGCGCTGCCGATGGTGAGGCGCTGGGCGAGGACGCCGAGCGCGGTCTGATCGCGGGGGGTGAAGGATTCGGAGACGTTCTTCAGGGCAGTGTCGGCGGAGATGACGTCGGCGGCCGCGACATCGGCGATCGGGGTCCCGCCCTCCTTCGCGGGCGTGAGAACCGCGGTGCCGCCGTTGATTTCGGCGGCGATCGGGTAGGCGTTGCCGTTCATCCGGTAGGTGAGGGGCACCGAGGCCACCGGGGTGCCGGCCTGGTCCGTGAGCACGAGTTGGTCACCGACGGCTTGCAGCTTGCCGTCGCTGGTGGTGATCACGGCCGAGTCGCCCTGGCGGTTCACCTCGTAGTGCACCTCCTGCTGGACGGGGTTCTCGGAGACGGGGGCGGCCGAGGCGCCGGCGGTGGAGATGCCGAGGGCGGCGGTAACCAGGGTGGCGGTGACAAGGGTGTGGCGGAGCTTCATCGGGTTCCTCGCTGAACTGATGGATTTACTGAGGGGTGTTGCGGGGGTTCATTTGCCGGTGTCGATGACGGAGCCGACCGGAGTCCAGTGGTCGCCTTCGAAGCGCTGTATCTGGATCGCCTCCATCGGGAAGGCATCGCCCGCACCGGTTTTCAGGGTGATGCCGGGCAGCAGCGTGTCGACGCTAATGCCGGAGATATTGCGGGCGGCGTCCCGGAGTCCTTCGCGGGTGGCGCATTTCGCGGCCTCGAAGGTCTTGTGGAAGCTCTCGGCGGCGGACCAGCCGACCAGGCTGTAGGTATTGGTGGGGTCGGCCCCGGGGGCGTACTTGGCCAGCTTCTCCTTGTAGAGCAGCATGGCGGCGTCGGTGTTCCACTGCGGGTCGGAGGGGTCCTTGGTGAAGGCTCCGGAGATGACGCCCTGCACGTTCGGGAAGCCGACCGGCTTCAGCACCGACACCGAGTTGGCGACCATGGACAGCAGGTGCAGCGGATTCCAGTCCGGATTGCGGACATCGGCCGCGACCGCCTGGGCGGCGAACTTCGGGGTCGAGAAGTTCAGCAGCACATCAGGTTTGGTCTCGGACAGATTGCGCACCTGCGCTTCCACGGAAGGGTCGGTGACCTCGTAGCTCTGCTGAGCGACGATCGTGACGCCGCTGCCCTCGATGCCGGCGGTGAAGGCGTCGCGCAGATCCTTGCCGAAGTCGTCGTTCTGGTACAGCACGGCCACGGTCGCATTCGGCTTCTGCTGTTTCACGTACTGCGCGAAGGCTTTTCCTTCGGCCAGATAGCTGGGCTGCCAGCCGATGGTCCAGGGATGGTCCTGATCGGAACCCCACTTGGTGGCCCCGCCGGCGACGAACACCTGCGGCACCTTGCGGTCGTTGAGGTAGTCCCACACCGCGGAAGACGTTGGTGTGCCCAGGGTTTGGAAGACCGCGAACACCTGGTCCTGTTCGACCAGCCGCCGCACCTCCTCGACCGTCTTGGGCGGCTGGTACCCGTCGTCGCGCACCTGGTAGTCGACCTGACGCCCGCCGATGCCGCCCTTCTCGGCATTGACGTAGTCGAAGTAGGCCCGCACGCCCTTGGGCATCTCCCCGTAGGCGGAGGCCGGCCCGGACAGCGGGTACACCCCGCCCAGCTTGATGCTGGTGTCGGTGATGCCGATGGTCTGCTGCCCCTTGCAGTCGCCCTGCGCGGTGGTGCCGCCGCTGTCGCCGCGGCCACCACAGGCGGTCAGCGACAGCAGCACCGCGGCTGCCACCCCGACCGCACGAAAAGCCCTAGTGCGCATTGGTTTTTCCTTTCCGAGCAAACTGTTCGATCCGGCGCGCCACCCGGCCGGTGAGACCGGCCAATCCGGTGGGCGCGAGGTACATGACCGCGATGATCACGAGGCCGAAGACGACTCCCGGCGCGGCTTGATTGACGTCCTGGGCGAGGCCGGGCACGTACATGACGAAGAATCCGCCCAGCAGCGGGCCCCACAGCGACCCCAGCCCACCGACCACCAGCCCCGCCAGCAGCGTGATGGACAGTCCGGTGGCGAAGGAGTCGGGTGAGACGTAGGCGATCACCCAGGTGTAGACGCACCCGGCCAGGCCGGCGAGCATGGCGCTCCAGGCGAAGGCGAGGGTCTTGTAGTGCGCGGGCCGCACGCCCATGACCTCGGCGGCGGTCTCGTTGTCGCGAATGGCGTTGAGCGCCCGGCCGACTCGCGACTTCCGCACGCCCGCGATGATCAGGAAACTCACCACCGCGACGCCCAGCGCCAGGAAGTACAGCCACTGATCCTCGGCCAGCCCGCTCCACTCCGGCGGCGCGATCTTCGCCACGGTGAGCCCCATGGACCCGCCGGTCAGCGATTCGAATCGCTTGAGCAGCGGCACCAGGAAGATCGCGATGGCCAGCGTGACGAGCGCCAGATAGAGGCCCTTCAAGCGCAGCGCCGGAATGCCGAGCGCGAACCCGAGCACGAAGGTGACCGCGGCGGCGACGGGCAATGTCGCCAAATACGGAGTGTCCCAACGATCCATCAGCACGGCGGTGGTGTACGCGCCGACCGCGAGGAAGGCCCCGTGCCCGAGCGAGATCTGCCCGGTCTGCCCCACCAGCAGGTTCAACCCCACCAGCGCGACCGCGTACACGAGCGCCATCGACAATTGGAACGTGTGGAAGGGAGCCAACTGGAAGGGCAGATAGCAAGCCAGCGCGACCAGCACAACGGCCCCGATCAGGTTCTTACTCATACCCGCTCCACCACCGCTCGACCGAACAGACCCTGCGGCCGCACCAGCAGCACGCCGAGGATGATCGCCAGCGGCACACCGATTTTCAGCTCGGTGCCGATGACATCCACATATGCGCCCGTGAGGGTTTCGGCGACGCCGACGATGAGACCGCCCACCACCGCGCCGCCCGGACTGTCGAACCCGCCGAGGGTGGCCGCGGCGAAGGCGTAGATCAGAACCCCGCCCATCATGTTCGGTTCGAGGAAAAGCACCGGGGCGGAGAGCACTCCGGACACCGCGCCGACCAGCGCCGACAGGCCCCAGCCGAGCGCGAGCACCGCGCCGACGCGAATCCCGCTGAGCCGCGCCGACACCGGATTGCTCGCCACCGCCCGCATGGCCAAACCGATTCGGGTGTACCGGAACATGAGGTAGATGGCCGCCATCACCAGCGCCACCACGGCGATCACGCCGAGGCTGCCGTACCCGGCGCTGACGCCACCGGCACGCAATGCCCCGTCCGGGAACGGATTCGGGAACGACTTCACCTGATACGACCAGATCCAGCCGGCCGCCGCATTGGTGATGAAGTACAGGCCGACGGTGACGATCACCAGGGTCAGCTCGGGCGCGCCCTCGACCGGCCGGATCACCACCCGTTCGATGAGCATGCCGCCCGCGAAAGAGATTGCGAGCGCGGCGATCAGCGCCATCCAGAACGGCATGCCGCCCTCGACGAACTGCCAGGCCAGGAAGGCCGAGAACATGGCCAGCTCACCCTGGGCGAAGTTGACGATCCCGGTGAAGCGGTAGATGAGCACCAGGGCCAAGGCCAGTCCGGCGTAAATCGCACCGGCACTGAGCCCTTCGAGCATCTGCTGTAGGAATCCGGCCACGATCACACCCGGTATCCGAGATAGGACCGCGCGACCTGTTCGTTGTCGCGAATCTGATCCGCGGTGCCGGACAAGACGATTCGCCCGGTCTCCAGCACATGCGCCTGATGGGCGACGCCCAGCGCCAGATGCGCGTTCTGTTCCACCACGAGCACGGTGGTGCGCTCCTCCCTGTTGATGGTGTGCACGATCCCGAAGAGTTCCTGCGTGATCAGCGGGGAAAGCCCCAGCGACGGTTCGTCGAGCAGCAGCAGGCGGGGGCGCAGCATGAGGGCCCGCCCGATGGCCAGCATCTGCTGCTGGCCACCGGACAGCCCGCCGGCCGGTTCGCGCACCTTCTCCTTCAGGATCGGAAAGAAGTCGAAGACCCGCGCCAGCTCGGCCTCGACCCCCTTCCGATCCCGTCGGGTGTACGCGCCGAGCCGCAGGTTCTCCCCCACGGTCAGCGCGCCGAAGGTGCCGCGGCCCTCCGGAACATGGGCCACGCCGCGGCGGGCGACGGCTTCCGGTGCGCGGCCGGTGATTTCCTCGCCGTCCAGCCGGATCGTGCCGCGGGCGCGGACCATGCCGCACAGGGCGCGCAGCAAGGTGGTCTTGCCCGCCCCGTTCGGTCCGAGCAGCGCGCAGACTTCGCCGCGCGCGATCGAAAAGCTCACTCCGTGCACGACTTTCGCGCCGCCGTAACCGGCGTGCAGGTCCCGCACGGTCAGAAATGGTTCAGTCACAGGCACTCCCTTTCGTCATCCCGGCATGCTTTTGGCCGGGATCCAGCAGGTGCCGAACCCGAGCTCACGCGGCAGTGCCCAGATAGGCGGCGATGACCGCCGGATGCTGTTGCACCTCTTCGGGTTTGCCCTCGGCGATGACGACGCCGAACTCCAGGCACACCACCCGCTCGCAGGTGCCCATGACGAAGCCCATGTGGTGTTCGACCACCACGACCGTCAGGCCCAGCTCGTTCCGCAGCCCGGTGAGCCGCTCCGCGAACTCGTCCACCTCGCCGTGGCTGAGCCCGTTCACCGGCTCGTCCAGCAGCAGCAGTTTCGGCCGCACGGCCAGCGCCCGCGCCAGCTCGATGCGCTTGAGCGTGCCGAAGGGCAGTCCGGCGGCGAGATGATCGGCGACCTCCATGAGGTCGAGGCGCTCGAGCACCTCGTCCACCTCGGCGCGCAACCGGGCCTCCTCGCGGCGGACCCCGGGCAGCCGCAGTGCGGCGCCGATGAATCCGGCCTCGGCCCGGTGATGCGCGCCGACGAGCACGTTGTCGCGCACCGAGAGTCGCGGGAACAGTCCCAGATTCTGGAAGGTCCGCGCGATGCCCAGCCCGGCCAGCGCGTGCGGGGGCGCGGCCAGCAGATCGCGCCCGTCGTAGCGGATGGTGCCCGTGGTCGGCGTGTACCGCCGGGTCATGCAGTTGAACAGTGTGGTCTTCCCCGCCCCATTGGGCCCGATGAGCCCGACCATCTCGCCTGACGCGACCTGAAAGCCGACCTCCTGGAGTGCGGTGATCCCGCCGAAGCGGACGGTGAGTTGGGAAATCTCGAGCATGTGTCCTCCGGCCCGCGACTACCGCGCGGGCTGAGTTTCCGTGCGGGGCGTCACACTTGCCCCTGCCGGTGAATCAGTGCTCGCAAACAGTAAAAGGGCAGTTCAGACCGCACATTGGGCGTGGAGGACCAACTTGGCGGGCCAGGTTTGTCCGCCGGGGACAGTGCGTTTGTTCGCGGCGAACAGTGCGCGCGGGACCAAGCGGCGTTGACACGTCCAGCAACTCATGGATTAATCCCGGTCATGTCAGCTCGATCACAGCAGTCCGACGTCGCTTATCCGGACGAGCTGGTGGCCGAGCGCTTCCGCATCGTCGAGCGGCTCATGGACCGGGTTCCCGATATGGCGGAGTCCGGGGTCGCGGCCATCGTCACCCAGATCCCCGCGTACGCCGACCGCGACGAAGCCTTCCTCGCCGATGTCCGCGACCAGCTCGCGCACCTGTGCCACACCGGATTGAGCGCGCTGCTGGAGCATCGCAAGGTCACCGCGGCCGATATCGCGTACGCCCGGCGAGCCGCGGCCCGGCGCGCGCGGGCGGGGCTCACCCTGGTCGACTACATCAGCGCGTTCCGGCTCGGGCAGCAGGCGCTGTGGAAGCTGTTGCTCAGCACCTCCGACGATTCGGAGCTGGGACGCGAGGCGGCGCTGTCGCTGGTGGTGCCGCTGACCCGGTTCTGCGATCTGGCCAGCACCCAGGCAGCAAACGCGTATCTGGAGTTCCAGCAGTATCTTTCGGCCGAGACCGATGAGAGCCGGGCGCTGCTGGACAGCCTGCTCGACGGAGCGCTGCCCGAACGCGGGCCGCAACTCTCGCTCGCACACGCGCACGGAATCGGCGCGGATCCGGCCATGCCGCTGGTCGTCGTCACCGCCGTCGTTCTGGATTCGACGGCGTCGGGTCCGGGACAGCGCGGCGGATCCGACTCGGACGCACGGCATTTCGCGTCGGCCGCCCTGGCCCGCGTGGGCGTCAACGGTCTGCGCACGCTCGCCGTGGCCCGCCGCTCGGAGGTGATCGCCATCCTGCCGCTGGGCCGGTCCGGCGACACCGCCACCCTGTGCGAACGCCTGCGCCGCATGCAGGAGAAGTTGCGGGCCACCGGAATTCCGCTCGCCGTCGGGATCAGCCCGGTCGTCACCCGCATCGCCGATCTGCCGCGCGCCTACCAGGAATCCCGGGCCGCCCTGGATCTGCTGCCCACCGGCGGCGGCGTGCTCGCCCTGCCGGAACTCACCCCGTTCCGCTATCTGCTGCTGCGCGCCGACGAAACCGCCCGCCACCTCATCGACCCGCGCATCGAAGCGCTGCTCGCCGAGGACCGCACCCGCGGCGGCGCGCTGGCCGACACCATCCGCGCCTTCGCCGACGCCGACCTGAACCTCCGCGAGGCCGCCGACGCCCTCTGCGTCCACCACAACACGGCCAAGTACCGCCTCGGCCGCATCCAGGAGCTGACCGGCCGAAACCCGCGCCGTGTCAAGGATCTCGTGGAATTGCTGGTCGCGATCGACCTCCAGGACCCGCAGGCCGACTCCCCCGCGGAATCCCAGCGCCGAGCAGGCTGAAGCGCTAGAGGGCGCGGAGGTTCTTCTTGAGCACCTTGCCCGTGGGGTTGCGGGGCAGCTCGTCGATGAACACGACCTCGCGAGGGACCTTGTAGCGCGCCAGGTTCGACTTCACGAAGGACTTGGTGTCGTCCTCGGTCAGCTCGTGCCCGGCGTGGACGACGACGAACGCCTTCAGCCGGGAGCCGAATTTCTCGTCCTCCACACCGATTACGGCTGCCTCCATGACGGCGGGGTGGGTGTGCAGCAGTTCCTCGACCTCGCCCGGGAAGACGTTCTCGCCGCCGGAGACGATCATGTCGTCATCCCGCCCGTCGATGAAAAGCCTGCCCTCGGAATCGAAGTGGCCCACGTCCCCGGACGACATGAGTCCGCGCAACTGCTCCTTGTGCCCACCACCGGTGTAGCCCTCGAACTGCACGCCATTGCCCACGAAGATGCGACCGGTGACGCCCGCCGGAACGCGGCGGCCACGCTCGTCGACGATCTCCACGTGCGCGCCCAGCACCGGCTTGCCGACGCAACCCGGTTCCACCACAAGGTCTTCCGGCGTGGCGACGGTCGCGTAGGCGACCTCGGTGGACCCGTACAGGTTGTAGACGACCGGCCCGAAGGTCCCCATCACATCCCGGCACAACTGTGCGCCCAACTGCGACCCGGCGACGAAGATGATGCGCAGCGCGGTCAGATCATGCGCGGTCAGCGCCTTCGGACCCAGATCCACCATGCGCTGCAACATGACCGGCACCACGATCATGGTGGTGGCCTTGTGCTCGGCCGCGGAATCGATGGCGGTCTGCGGGTCGAAGCGCCGCCGGATCACCAGCGTGGAACCGAATCCGATGCTCAGCATGGCCATGGCGAAGCCGAGCGTATGGAAGATCGGCGCACAGCATTCGGTGACCTCGCCCGCCCGGAACGGCACCTTCGACAGCAGAGCCCCAAGGGCGAGAAGCGATTTCGGCTCCGCCCGCGGCGCGCCCTTGGGCGTTCCGGTGGTGCCACTGGTCAGCAGGATCAGCTTCGGCACCGCGCCCGGCGCGGGCGGCGACGACGGATCCCCTTCCGCGATAAGGGCTTCCAGACTGTCCGCACGCGGCTCATCGGTCCACGCCCGGTAGCTGCCGCGGCGCGGCGTCACCCCCTCCAGCATGCCGGCGTACTCGTCGTCGTAGACGAGCAGATCGGTGCCCTCACGCGTGGCCACGTCCCGGATCTGCGGTCCCGCGAAGTCGGTGTTCAGCAAGATGATTCGCGCCCCGCACTTGGCCGCGGCGAAAACCGCGTCCAGCAGACCGCGGTGGTTGCGCGCCAGAATCGCGACGCCCTCACCCCCGTGCAGCCCGCGCGCCCGCCACGCATTCGCGAGCCGATTCGACCGCTCCTCCAACTCCGCGAAGGTGAGCTCCCCGAGCTCATCGATGAGCGCGGTCCGCTCGGGATGCCGCGCCGCCGCCAAAGCCAGTCCGGCAGCGATGGTCCCGTACCGCAGCATGGCGGTGGCCGCGGTCAGCATGGTGTGCGGCGTCTCGATCCCCACCACCCCGCTGCGCAACACCAGCCGAGCCGACTCCGCCTCGTTCCACAGCCGCGTTCCGGCCGCGCGAATCACTCCGATGGTCATGCCGCCAGGGACCTCCTCGTCCACCCCACCCGTGTGCGGGCAACTGCCCTCAAACTAACGGTACGGCCCGGTCTCCGCGAGTGGAACCACTCCGTGCCCCGATTGCCCACCCCACAGCCCGGATTCGGGTTGTGGGGCGGGGACTCGGGGTGTGAGGTCCCTCAGCTCAACTTGGTCACAGTGAGCGCCCCATCCGCATACTGTCCGCGCAGGCGCTTCTTGTCGTACTTGCCGACGGAGGTCTTGGGGACCTCCTCGATGAAGGTCCAGTACTCGGGCAGCTGCCACTTGGCGAACTTGTCTGCCAGGAATTCGCGCAGCTCTTCGGGCTTCGCCTCGACGCCCTGGGCCAGGACCACGGCGACCAGCGGGCGTTCGTCCCACTTCTCGTCCGGGATGCCGATGACGGCGGCCTCGGCCACAGCCGGATGACCGACGACCGCGTTCTCCAGGTCCACCGAGGAGATCCATTCGCCACCGGACTTGATGACATCCTTGGAGCGGTCCACCAGGGTCAGATAGCCGTTGGGGCTGATCTTGCCGACATCGCCCGTGCGCAGCCAGCCGTCGTGGAACTTGTCGGGGTCCACCTCGGCTCCGGAGGGCGAGTAATAGGAGCCGGTGATCCACGGCCCCTTGACTTCCAGCTCACCCAGCGACGACCCGTCGTTGGGCACCACATTGCCCTCGTCGTCGATGAGCCGCGCCTGCACGCCGGCCGGGAAACGGCCCTGGGTGTAGCGGTAGGCCCAGCGCTCCTCGCCCTCGGAGCCGGTGGGCGGGTGCGAGACCGAGCCCAGCGGGGAGGTCTCGGTCATGCCCCACGCGTGCAGCAGCTTCACGCCGAATTTCTCGTCGAAGGCGCGCATCATGGACGGCGGCACGGCAGCGCCACCGACCACGCAGGTGCGCAGATGCGAAATGTCCTGCGGCTGTGCGGCCAGGGCCGCCAGCACGCCGCCCCAGATGGTGGGCACGGCGGCGGCGAAGGTCGGCTTGGTGGCGGCCATCATCTCCAGCAGCGGCTGCGGCTGCAGGAAGCGATCGGGCATGAGCAGGTTCGTGCCGGACATGAGGGCGGCGTACGGGATGCCCCAGGCATTCGCGTGGAACAGCGGCACGATGGCCAGCACGGTGTCGTCGGAGGTGAAGCCCATGCCGCTGGGCGAGATCACCTGGGCGGCGTGCAGCCAGTTGGAGCGGTGGGAGTAGACGACGCCCTTGGGGTCACCGGTGGTGCCGGAGGTGTAGCACATGCCCGCCGCCGACCGCTCGTCGATGACCGGGAAGTCGAAGGTATCCGGTTGCGCGGCAAGCAATTCGGTGTAGGCGTGCACGGTGACGCCCTCGGGCGCGGTCAGGGCGCTCGCATCGCCGTTGGCGACGATCACGTGGCGCACCGTCTTCAGGTTGGGCAGGTACTGCGCGAACATCGGAAGCAGCGTGCCGTCCACGATCACGACCTGATCCTCGGCATGATTGGCCACATACACCAGCTGCTCGGGGAACAAGCGGATATTGAGCGCGTGCAGCACCGCACCCATGGCGGGCACGGCCACATACGCGACCATGTGCTCATTGTTGTTCCACATGAAGGTGCCGACCCGGTCACCCTCACCGATGCCGAAGCCGCGCAGGGCGTTCGCCAGCCGCGCCGCGTCCGCGCCGATTTCGCGGAAGGTTTGCGTGCGGACCCCATCGCCGGTCCAGGTCGACACGGTGCTGTCGCCCTGGAAGGTGGACGCGTACTTCAGCAGTGTCGCCAGCGACAGCTGCTCGTCCTGCATGGTGCTGTACATGTTCCCAACCGCTCCTTGCCTATCCCTACTGGAGAGTGAACCAAGTCACTTCCGGGCAGAATAGCCGAATTCGGACACGGCCGGAGCTGGGGTGATCCCGAAATCAAAAGACCGCGGGCGGCGAACCCCACCCTCGCCGCCCGCGGCCTGTAGCCGACCCGCCATCGCGTATGCGACAACCAGCCGACTCCGAAGTCCTGGTGATCGATCAGCGCGCAACGACACCCCCTGCGGCGCCGCAGAATAGCCAATCACTAACCAGGACAAGCAAATTGGAGCAATGTCTTCCGTGAATATAGGGAGTCGGGCACGGGGCTGTCCAGTCGAGGACGGCGTCGCAGGTCAGACGCCACTCACCGTCCCACTCAGCGGGCTGTGAGGTGTCTTTCATCCGCTGTTGACAGGGTTGCGGGAATACCCAGTTCACGGCGTGGCCGAAAATACCGATTCACTGACCGGGTATGTCTTCGCAACCCGCGGGGCCGGTCCTACTGTCGAGACATGCGGGATCATCGAGGCACGCGAGCGCCGTCCATCCTCATCATCGGCGCGGGATTTGCCGGACTGGGCCTGGCGCTGGAGTTGAAGCGTCATGGGATCACCAACTTCACCATTCTGGAGAAGGCCGCGGATCTGGGCGGGGTGTGGCGGGAGAACACCTATCCGGGGGCGGCCTGCGATGTGCCGTCACCGTTGTACTCGTGGTCGTTCGAGCCGAAATCCGATTGGCCGCGGCGGTTCTCGCATCAGCGCGACATTCACGAGTACATGCGCGGGGTCGCCGAAAAGTACGACCTGCCCGCCTCGATCGAATTCGGCGTCGAGGTCACCGATGCCGAGTTCGACGAGCAGGCCGGGGTGTGGCGGGTGCGCACCGCCGACGGAAACACCCGCACCGCAGACGTTCTCGTGCCCGCGGTGGGTCAGCTGTCGCGGCCCGCGCTGCCGAACCTGCCGGGGATCGACGAATTCACCGGGGCGGCCTTCCATTCGGCGGAATGGGATCACTCGGTGGACCTCACCGGCAAGCGGGTGGCCTGCATCGGCACGGGAGCCAGTGCCATTCAATACATTCCGGCGATTCAGCCACAGGTGGCGCGGTTGACGCTGTTCCAGCGGTCGGCGGCCTGGGTGCTGCCGAAATTCGACACCGAGTACAGCGCACTGCATCACGCGCTGTTCAAGCATGTGCCGGTGACGCGGCTGGCAGAGCGGTTCGCCATCTGGGGGTTCTTCGAGGTACTGGCCTTGGCGCTCACCGATATTCCCGCCATCAAGACGCCGGTGGTCGCGCTGGCCGATCGGCATCGCGAACGGCAGGTGCCCGATGAAGCCTTGCGTGCCAAGCTGACTCCGGATTACGCGGCCGGCTGCAAGCGCGGACTGTTCTCCAACGAGTACTTCCCCGCACTCACCCAGGACAATGTGCGGGTGGAGACCACGGCCATCGAGGCGGTCACGCCGACGGGCATCCGCACCGCCGACGGGGTCGAGCACGAAGTCGATGTGATCATCTACGGCACCGGGTTCAAGGGCACCGAATTCCTTGCGCCCATGAATATTTCGGGTGCGGACGGGCGCAAGCTGTCCGATCATTGGTCGCCGGAGGGTGCGCGCGCGTATCTCGGCATGGCGGTGCCGCACTTTCCGAACATGTTCGTCATGTACGGCCCGAACACCAATGTCGGTTCGGGGTCGATCATCTACATGCTGGAGTCGCAGGCCCGCTACATCCGGCAGGCGGTGCGGTATCTGGCCGAGCACCCGGGCCGGTTCGTGTCGGCGCGCCCGGAGGTGGAGCAGTCCTGGGACGACTGGCTGCAGCGCCGCCTGCGGGACACCCCGTGGAACTTCTGCTCCAGCTGGTATCGCAATGCGTCGGGGCGCATCACCAACAACTGGCCCGGTATGACGTCGCTGTTCCGGTGGAAGACAAGGGAATTCGATCCGGCCGATTACGACGAGGGCAACGCTCGCTAGATTGTCTCAGACAGTTGCGGTAGCGTGGGTGCAGGCACCACACCCACCGGAGGGTCCCAATGACGCTGACCACCGCAGATCTGCCCGTCGAAACCCTGCCCGAGCGCACCCGGCGCTGGGCGCGGGAATGCTACGAATGGGCCAAGGTTCCTCTCCTCCCACCCGGTGAGCGGGCCGGCCGCATCTACGACATCGTCGGCCCGCAGAACCTTTTCGGCGAAGACTCCCTCTTCATCAATCTCGGCTACTGGCGCGACCGTCCCGCCACCCTCGACGAGGCCAGCCGCGACCTGGCCCGCCTGGTGGCCCGCGAAGCCGAACTCGGTCCCGGCGATGTCCAGGTCGATGTCGGCTGCGGCTACGGCGACCAGGACTTCCTCTGGGCCGAGGAGTTCGGCCCGCTGGAGATCACCGGCATGAACATCGCCGTCGAACAGATCGAGATCGCCAATCGCCGCGCCGCCGAACTCGGCCTGGCCGACCGCATCCGCTTCACCTACGGCTCGGCCGTCGCGCTCCCCCGCGAATCCGAATCCTGCACCAAGGTCACCGCTCTGGAGTCGGCCTTCCACTTCCCTTCGCACACACAGTTTTTCGCCGAGGCACATCGCATCCTCCAGCCCGGCGGCAAACTGGTGGCCGCCGACATCGTCCCCCGCGCCAACCCTTTCACCGACTTCGCCATCCGCGTAGGCGACACCCCCGCCCTCCGCCGCCTCCCCGGCACCCTCCACGAACGCGACGTCCTCGACCTCCCCCGCTACCGAAAAGCCTTGCAGCAGGCCGGTTTCACCGACGTCACCACCTACTCCATCCGCCGCGACGTCTACCGCCCCCTCGCCCGCCACCTCGGCAAGCGCCTGCGCGCCCCCGACATGCGCCGCGTCAACCCCGTCCTGCGCGCCACCTTCTCCCGCCCCGGCCTCCTGCTCTGGGGCCCCTGGGCCGACTACATCATCGCCGTGGGCACCAAAAAATAACCCCACCGATATGCATGCGACCCCGCGCCCGCCGACCAGGTAGACTCCCCGTCGTCCCGGTCGGCCGCGCACCCCGCGCCACCAGTTCAGCCCTCGTAGCTCAGGGGATAGAGCACCGCTCTCCTAAAGCGGGTGTCGCAGGTTCGAATCCTGCCGAGGGCGCTCCTGGGACCGCCGTTCGCCCAGGTCAGGCAGTGGTTCCTATTCGCGAGCCAATATACGCAGCCGAGAAACCCCCGGTCGCGTGTCGCAGGTTCGCATCCTGCGCGGGCTGCTGTCGGCTAACACCCCAGCTCAGAGCACTCTGTCGACATCGTCGGCCACGGCGTTGACGCACAGCTGAATCGGCAGTCGGACCGGGTGCGTCCGGACTCGGTGGGGCGGCGACCGTCGGGTGCGGCGGTGCTGCTATCGCGTCATGATGACACCGGCGGGCCGAGAGGCGTTGCCGGTGATGATGGGTGGCAGGGCCAGTCGGAAGATCTTCTTCCACACCGATCCGATTTGCGCGCTCAGCGGACCGGTGTTGTACGGCAGGCCGTAGTTCTCGCACAGGTCACGCACCTCGGGGGCGATCTCCTGGTATCGGTTGGCCGGTAGATCGGGGAACAGGTGATGCTCGATTTGATGCGAGAGGTTGCCCGAGAGGATGTGGAAAAGCTTGCTGCCGGTGATGTTCGAGGATCCGAGCATTTGCCGCACGTACCATTCGCCCGGGGTCTCGTCGGCGGTCTGCTCCTCGGTGAACGTCTGTACCCCGGCGGGGAAGTGGCCGCAGAAGATGATCGTGTAGGCCCAGATGTTGCGGACGATATTGGCGGTGGCATTGCCGGCCAGGGTGGGCACGAACAGCGGACCGGTCAGCAGCGGGAAGGTCACGTAGTCCTTGAGCACCTGCCGGCCGGCCTTGCGCCATTGGGCCGAGATCAGCCGCCGGAGGTCGGACCAGTTGCGCTTGCCCCGCACAATGTTCTCCACCTCGAGATCGTGCAGCATCACGCCCCACTCCACCAACAGCATCAGAGCGGCCGCGTACACCGGGTTGCCCAGGTAATAGGGATACCACCGCTGGCTTTCGTCGATGCGCAGGAAGCCGTAGCCCAGGTCGCGGTCGCGCCCGCGGATATTGGTGTAGGTGTGATGGATGTAGTTGTGCGAGTGCTTCCACTGGTCGGCCGGGCAGACCAGATCCCATTCGAACACTTGCGAATTCAGGGTCGGCTCGTGCATCCAGTCCCACTGGCCGTGCATGACGTTGTGGCCGATCTCCATGTTGTCCAGAATCTTGGACAGGCTCAGGGCGGTCACACCCGCCAGCCAGAACGGCGGCAGCAAGCCCAGATACATCAGGCCGCGGCCGGCCACCTCGAGACTGCGTTGCGCCTTGATGATCGAATAGATGTACTCGCGGTCGCGCCGGCCCAGATCGGCGGTGATCCGGGCACGCAGTGCGTCGAGCCGGCGGCCGATCTCCTCGACCTCCTGCGGACTCAGTACCATCGGGCCTGATTCGGGTGCGGTGAGTGTGGACATGGCGACTCCCCTGTGTCGGGTTTCGATGTCGACATCGCCGGCCGCGGCGTTGATGCACAGCTGAATCGGCAGATCGGATGCGTGTGGAACGCCTCGGCACGTGGGGCCGGCGGACCCGAAGCGCTCAATCGGGAGGGGTGGGAGGACTCTATTATATTCCCGTATTCCCTTGGTGTTCAATCTGTTTCGTGACGAATCGTGACCGTGCGGGGGCGGGTCAGGATCGTCGTTCGAATCGGTCGCGCCAGCTCGGGTAGGTGCGGATATGCCTCGCGCCGCCAGCGTTTTCGTCGATGTCGCGGCTCATCGCGGTGTCTTCGGGTCGCTGGCCGCGCAGACCGGGTGGGAGGTGGGGTCCGCGGCGGTTGAGCGCCATCACGGCGATCGCGCCGACGAGGATTCCCGCCGCGAAGTCGAGGAAAATGATCATCGAGGCTCCTGGTTGGGATTCCCGGTCGGGGTTCCGGGGACCGTGGCATCGGCGGTGCCGGTGTGCGCGTAGCGGGTGGGTGTGTCCGGCGCCCCCGAGCCGGAAGCCGCGAGTTCACGGCGCGACGCTACGAGCTCGGCCCGGGTGGCCGCGCCCCGGCGGGCGGTGCGGCGAGCGCCGCCCAGCAGGATGGCCAGTCCGGCCAGCCCTGCGGCGCCGACGACGATGCCGTACAGGAACAGCAACCCGGTCGATCCTGTGACGTGATATCCGAAGACGGCGAAGTTGTCGGTCAGCGCGTGGGCGTTGCCGCCGTTGGCCAGGACGCCGGCCAGCCCGATGAGCACGGAGGCGACCAGGATGACGAGTCCGACGATGACGATCATGGCGATCCTCCACGTTGCCTGTTCAGCACACGCCCAGCGAGGCGTGATGTCAACAATGTAGAGCTACAATGGGAGTCTACGGCTTAATCGGGTGACATGCCGGTTGGGCGAGCGGCTTACCAGGGAGTATGAGAGTGACGATCACAACGCGATACGAGCGGCGAGTGGCCCGGGTCCGAGACGTCGTACAGGAGCATTCCGAGCTCGACGACGGCGCGGCGACCGAACTGGCGGTGCGGGTGCTACAGGCGCTCGACACGATTCCCGAGCAGATCCGCTGACTGGACGACCCGAGTGTGTCAACCACGTTATTCTACGATGTAGACACCAACGGCGGAAACGGCCTACGCTGGCGTGTGACTCTCACTTTCGTGAGGAGGAGTCATGAATGTAATCGGTGTCGCGATCGCCGTCGCGGTGGTGGCCGTGGTTCTGTCGGCGCTGTCGATTCGGGTGGTGACACAGTACGAGAGGGGTGTGCTGTTCCGGCTCGGACGCGTGATCGCGGTCCGGGAGCCCGGGTTGAATTTCATCATCCCGGTCGTCGATCGCCTGCGGCGAGTGTCGATGCGCATCGTCACCATGCCGATCCAGTCGCAGGGCATCATCACCCGAGACAATGTCAGCGTAGACATCTCCGCCGTCGCCTACTTCCGGGTCGTCGATGCCGAGAAGTCGGTCGTCGCGATCGAGAACGTTTATGCGGCAATCGATCAGATCGCCCAGACCACGCTGCGCAAGGTGGTCGGGCAGCACACGCTCGATCAGGCGCTGGCCGATACCGACTGGACAAGAACACCACCGTGGTCTTCCCGGCGCCGCTGATGAGTGCGATCGGCGAGATCAGCGCCTTCCTGGCTCGCGAAACCGCCGCTGCGGCACCGCATGCCGTCAACATGTCGAAAGCAGGCAGTCGCTCATGATCATCTTCGAAGATGTCCTTCGCAAGTGGTGGCACGACCAATCCGTCGGACGCCTGGGCCCGCCCGGCCTCGAGCCCCGCTTGCGGTTGGCGCCGCGGGGCGAGGACGTCGGCTATATCGATGGCGTCTGGTGGCCCCGATCCGATGATCTCGCGGCGGAATTGCCGAATTTGCTGATGGTGCTGGCACGTCGGCTGGGACCGGCGCGACGAGTGGTCTACGACCGCACCAGCTGGTCACGGGCCCGTGGTCGGCTGGTCCTCGGGGAGCGAACGATACAGCTCGACGCCTACTCGTTCGAACTGGGCAACATCCTCTACGTCTTCGGCCGGGGCGGCGGCATGATCGTCTTGCGCGTCATCGGCTCGACCACCGATCAGGGCACCGCCCGCGCGATCCTGTCGGGCTCGGAGGCCTGAGGTGTTCGCCTTCCGTATAGGGATGCCCTACATGGGTCCGGCTTCCGACCGAACCCAGCCCTTCCCTGCGCCGACCCGCACGCCACGGCTGCTGCTGCGGGAGCGCCGGTCCAGGGCCGGTGATGTCGACGGCGCGTGGTGGCCGCGGACCGCCAACCTCACCGCCGAACTGCACGATCTGATCACCGCCATCACGCCGCGCACCGGGCCGATAGCCCGCATCGGATTCGATTGGAATGCCAAGAGCCTGTCTCAACGCCGCATCGATCACGCCGACGGCGTCGAGTTGTTCGGACCCGGCCTCGACCAGCCACCCGCCGTCATGCGGCTGATCGGAACCGACGGCGGACTGCTGGTCCTGCTCGTCGTCCCGTTCGACACCCCGCCCAGACTCGCCGATGACCAGATGCGGCGAGCGGCGCATCCCCGGAGATAGCCGCGCTGGTGAGCGCAATGCCGCCGACCCTGGGCCGGCGCGCGCACCCGCGGCGAATGGCGCGAGTCGCGCCGCACTGTCAACGCCGTCTGCCTACGATCGACGTGATTCGGATGGTCCGAAGGGAAACGGAGGATCCTCCGCATGGTCGAACGTGGCACGGGTGGCAGGAACGCGCGATCCGCGAATCGGCGGGCCGATACCGGCAATGGCCCGGTTACCAGGGCGGCCGTGCTGACCGCCGCGCTCGAGCTGGTGGATCGCGAGGGCGTGGACGGGTTGTCGATGCGGCGCCTGGCCGAGGCCGTCGGCCGCGATCCGATGGTGATCTACCGGCATGTGGCGAACAAGGCCGCGGTCCTCGACGGTATCGCCGAGATCGTGTTCGCGCAGCTGTCCGTGGATGCCACCGACAGCGATTGGGTCGGCCAGTTGCGGTCCGTCGCAAGGGATTTCCGCCGGTTGGCGCTGGCGCACCCGCGGGTGGTGCCGCTGCTGGTGACCCGCCCGCTGTCGACGCCCCTGGGCCTGCGCCCGCCGTCGGTGGTGCGGCCGCTGGAGGGCATCCTCGAATTGCTCACCCGCGCGGGGTTTTCCGGTGCGGACGCGTTGCACGTCTACCGCGCCCTGTTCGGATTCCTCTACGGACATGTGCTCAACGAGTTGCAGGAGATCGTGGAGCGCCCCGAGGAGACCGACGAGGTGCTGCGCCTGGGGCTGTACCGGCTCCCGCTCGACGAGTTTCCGCTGGTGCGTGAGCTCGCGCCGATTCTGGCCGCCTACGACGGCGCGGCCGAACTCGAACGCGGTCTCGATATCCTGCTGACCGGTCTCACCGCGACGCTGCCCGCTCCCGGGCACTGACCGCTCCGCCCTCGGAGTCCCAACGCTGTTGCGCGGCAACCATATCGGTGTCGTCGATCGGAGTGATGAGGCGGAGGGTGAGCCGGGCGCCGACCTCGACGCCGTGGACCTCGAGGATGCGGGCGGGCATATGCCGGTAGCCGTCGAGCCGCACCTGCCGTCCGCCGACATCGAGTTTCCTCGGTGTGGGGCTCCATTCGTCGAGGTGGTAGACCACCCGCTGGATCGAGCCCAGCACCGGTGCGAGCATCGCGAGCAGTGCCGGAAGCTCCGCGGCGAGGTCACGGCCGCGCGGCCACCAGAATCCATCGACGGGTCCGGTGGCGGCGGCGTTCAGCTCGAGTCGAAGCCGGTGTGGCGGGGACATCTGGTTCGCGGTGGTGCTGTGCCGTGGCGATGTCATGATCGATGCTTCTTTCGGGGTTTTGTCGCGATCGCGGGAACGGTGAGAGAGAGGCCGCCGAGCAGAATGTCGAGGCCGCGCTCCAGTTCGATCGCGCCGTCGTAGGCGGCCAGGTCCGAGGCGAGGCCACGCAGCAGCGGGAACTCGCCGAGCGGGAGACGGTACAAGCCCAGGCGCAGGACGTCGTCGGTCTCCTCGGGGCGTTCGACGAGTTCCTGGAGTTCGGTGAGGATGTGACCATGCAGGAAGCCGAACAGCGCACGATAGATGTGCAACGCGTCTGGGCTGCTGAAATCCGCTCGGGTGAGCAGGTCGAGGATGCGTTCCAGCGGCCGCAGGGTCCCCAGCGGGCGCAGTGCCAGCGGGGTGGCCAGGGGCAGGGTGACCAGCAGCGGCACCGTGTGCGGGTGGGCGACGGCGAGACTGCGGTAATCGCGTGCGACACTGCATAATTGGTGACGCCAATCGGCGTCGGCGGGATCGACGGTCAGTTGCGCGAGCACGAGTTCGGCGACCCCGTCGAGCAGCGCCGCCTTGTTCGCTGCGTGCCGGTAGAGGGTCATCGGATCGCGGCCGAGCGCACGGCCGAGGCGGCGCATCGAGAGCTGGTCCACGCTGTCACGATCGATGATCTCGAGTGCTGCGGTCAGCATCGTAGCCCGGGTCAAGGGCGCGTTGCGCGGCCGATTCGCGGCGGGGTTCGGGGTACCGGCGGGCCCGGCTCGGATCCGGTTCATGATGGTCGACGCTTTCTCGATGGCGAATCTTCATCTACAACGTAAGTCTACGCCGTAGACATAAAATGTAGTAATGGCTTAAGCTGGGAGAATGGCGATTACGCAGATCGCGGTCTACGCGCATTTGAGCGCGGAGGACGTCGAGGCGCTGGGATGTGAACTCGACGCGATACGTCGTGACATCGACCAGCGGCTCGGCGCCCGGGATGCGGCCTACATTCGCCGGACGATCGCCTTCCAGCGCATTCTCGACCTGACCTCACGCCTGGTCATCGCCTGCAGCGGAACGAAACTCGGTGTCGCGCTGGGCGCGGTGGCGCTGGCGGGCGCGAAGAGCATCGAGAACATGGAGATCGGCCACAATGTCTGCCACGGCCAATGGGACTGGATGAACGATCCGGAAATCCATTCCAACACTTGGGAATGGGATATGGCCGGGGTGTCATCGCAGTGGCGTTACTCGCACAACTACCGCCATCACGTGTTCACCAATGTGCTGGGCATCGACGACGACATCGGCTTCGGTGTCATGCGGGTGACACGTGATCAGCCGTGGCGGCCGCGACTGCTGCTGCAACCGCTGCAAAACCTGTTCCTGGCAGTGACTTTCGAGTGGGGGATCGCGCTGCACGGCCTGTACTCCGAACAGGAGCGCGCCGCGACCGCCGCCGAGAAGTCTACGCACACCAGGGCATTGCTGCGCAAGATCGCCCGCCAGACCGGCAAGGACTATCTACTCCTCCCGGCCCTGAGCGGCCGCCGCTGGCGCCGCACCCTCGCCGCGAACGCGGCCGCCAACGCGCTGCGCAACCTGTGGGCCTACGTGGTGATCTTCTGCGGCCATTTCCCCGACGGCGCGGAGAAATTCACGCCCGCCGCGATCGAGCACGAGTCCAAACCGGAGTGGTATCTGCGGCAGATGCTCGGCACCGCGAACTTCGATGCCGGCCCGGTGCTGGCCTTCCTCAGCGGTCACCTGTCCAACCAGATCGAACACCACCTGTTCCCCGATCTGCCCAGCAACCGCTACCCGGAGATCGCCGAGCGCGTCCGCGCCCTCTGCGACAAATACGACCTGCCCTACAACACCGGCCCGCTGCCCCGGCAATACTTGCTCACCCTGCGCACGATCGGCAAACTCGCGCTCCCCGACGATTTGCTGATCGCGACTTCCGACGATGCCCCCGAGACATCGTCGGAAGACAAGTTCGGCCCGCACCCGCGGACCGCGGTCGATTCACCGTCGGGCCGTCACGGTCTGCGCACCGCACTCGCGGAACGGGATCGCCGACATTCGGGCCATTGACGTGACCGCAGGGGCGGTCGCCACCGGCGGTGAAGCCCTGTGTGTGGGCAGTCAGGACCAGGCACCGCGGTTCGTCCGAGCGCGACAGCAGTTCCCGGCACAATTCGATGCCGTTGCCGTCGGGCAGACTCACATCCACCACGGCCACATCGGTCCGCGGCACCGGGATTCGAGCCAGCGCGTGCGAGACGGTGCCGGCCTCGCCGACCACCGTCATTTCGGGATCGGCGGCGAGCAGGCCGAACAGCCCGCGGCGTACCAACTCGCGGTCATCGGCTGGGAAGACCTTGATCATGCGCCGATCCCCGGTACCCGAGGGCGGGATTTCGTCACTTCACGGTGTTTCTCCGGCGCCCGCGGCCGGGCTGTCGGACTGGGCTGCGGTTTGCCGGAGGCCCAGCGCATTTGGGCGGCGGCCGCGTTCGGGTGGGTGTCCGCGGGGATGACCAGCACGTCGAGGCGTGCGCCGTTGCTTCCGAACAGGTACATGATGCCGGCCCTGCTCGTCGTGGCGACGGCTGCGGTGCCACGGCGCGTGAAACTATCGGGATCATTTGTTCGCCAATCGAATCCAACGCGAACCATGGAACCGAGCCGGGTAGCGACGGCCGCGACCAACTCGTGCAGTTCGGCGGCGGGCTGCTTGGACCTCGGCCACCAGGCGCCATCGACGGGCCCCTTAGGGGCGGCCGGGTCCCGCAGGGAGAGGCGGAGCGGGCGTGGGCCGGTGCGCCGCGGTCCGTACACGGTCGTCCAGGGAAGTGTCATGAACTGGCTCTCCTGTGCCTGACGCGGCAGGCTTCGGCATGGGCTGACGGCTCTCGGTGATTCGACCGGCCGCCGTCGCGGTGGCGCGACAACATGGCCTGATCGAACGGGCTGACCGTGAATAATCTTGCACCCGTGTGCCATTGATGCGCCGGTCAAGGGATGGGCGTGGAGCGGATGACCAGCGCGCCGGAGCGCCCCGCCGCCGACATCGGCCACGCGCCGGCGATCGAGAGCATGGCGTTCTTGGCGGATCTGACGTCGAGTTCGACGGCCGCGAACAGCTCGCGAACCTCTTCTCTTGCCGAATATTGTTGCGGCAGTGTCGATTCGGTGTCATCGAGGATGCCGCGAAGCAGGTCCAGCCGCTGCAGCGCGTCGGTCAGGGTGCGCACCAGATCGTCGCCGAGTACCAGGAAAGCGCTCACGCCGTCGTCGTCATCGGTCACACCAGCGGGCGTCGCGGCAAAGCGCGCGGAGTGGATGGTCACAGCGCTCAACCTTGGCGCGGGCCGGGGTGATCAGGTGAACCGTGATGGAGCAGCGCCATGGTGGACGCTCCCGTCTGACCGTGTGCGGTCTGATTCTCGGCGATGGCGCTGCCGGGTCGGCGGCGCGTGAGCAATCACCGTGCCGATGACACTACACCCCCGCCGGATACGGGGCTCGCGCTCAGCGGATCGCGATGGATCGACCGATGTCGTCCATGGGCAGCGGGCCGTCGATGGTGGCGTGCACGGACAGGCCGTTCATGCTGATGTCGCCACCATGGTTGGCGAGGAAGGCGATATCGGAGGCGTCGCGGCCGGTGGCGATCCGCAGGAGGGCGGCCCGCGGGGCGAGGCAGGTCGGGTCGAATGCTCGCCACGCGCCGTCCACGAAAGCCTCGGCGACGGAATGGAAATCCATCGGCATGCAGCCCGGGGCGTAGACGGCCGCGACCCGCGCGGGCACTCCGACGGCCCGCGACAGCGCGACGACGAGGTGGGTGAAGTCGCGGCACACCCCAGCGCCGGACAGCAGCGTCTCCACGGCCCCGTCGATGGGGTCGCTACTGCCCGCGAGGTAGCAGATCCTGCTGCCGACCCAGGCGGAGATCCGCGCGGGCATACCGAGATCGCCTATTCCGCAACCGAATTCGGTTGCGGCGAACCCGAGCAGTTTGTCGGACTCGGCGAATCGGCTGGGCCGCAGGTACATCGAAAGGTCATGGCCCGAGACCGGTTCGGCCGTCGCCGATCCCAGGGCCGTGGCGCGATAGCACACTCGAAGGCTGCCCGCGGGGGAGCTCACCTGGTGAATACGAGTGCCATGCGCTCCGAGGACTTCGCGTGGCTGGAGACCGCGGCTGTCGAGAATGAAGTCCATCGACTCGGTCAGGTCGATTCCGGGCTGGTGGGCGACCGCGATCTGGAATTCGAGCACCGTGTCGGCGTGGACCGTGATGTCGAGAGTCGCGGAAACATCTCTCTTCACGAAGTCGAAGCGATCCATCGTTGCCGGCCAGGTCAGTTGGGTGATGTCGGGTGCCCGGCCCACCGGCGGGTCGTGGTGGTTCGCCGCCTCCGCTCTCGACGCCTGCGGATACCGGTCTGCAGGAGATCTACGGCGGTAGAGGTGTTGTTCGTGGTGGCCGCGGACGCCGGGGGTTTCAACAGGACCCGTGGCGTGGGTTCACCGTGGCGGAGTCCAGGATCGACGCCGGCGCGCGACGGGTGACGGGCGCGAGTGAGCTGCGGCGTCATTGGTGACGCTCCTGTCTCGGCCGAGACCGGCCGGGTTGCTCGAGAATCGTGTGACGAAGCGGTCTGGTTGCGACCGGATTCGAGAGGCCACCGATAGTGCAACGATACTCCTGATCGAATCGGCGGCGCACCCGCTCGAGCGGTGCGGGTCGCGTGCGCGGGCCGGTGGTTCGTGGTGAACTGAAAGTGTCTGCCGCACAACAACTCGACTGATTCGGAGAGATCCGATGCGCGAAGATGTTCTCCTTTCCGGCATCGTCGTCGTGCGCCCGGCGCGAGTCCGTGTCGACTCGCGGGCGAGCCTGATCACCCCGTATCTGATGCGGTTGACGGGTACGTATCGTTGCCCGCCGGGCCTTCCCGCACGTCTGTTCGTTGCAGGTATCCCGTTGTCCGCCAACGGAATACACTATGCTCGGTCCGCGATTCGCGAGGGGGTCGCGGGCGGCGAGGTCCAGCAGATCGATTCCGACGGGCGTGCACACTCGTTCAGCATCGATCTGGGGTGTGCGGCCGCTGCCGAGACGGGTGAGCCGACGACCTACTGCCCGGGCGCGCCGGTGTTGGTGGCGGCCAAACTCTACTTCGACGAACTCGCCGATCGCCTGGACTGGTGGCGCTTGCTCGCGGAACATCCGCTCACCTCCCGATCCACCCGTCGACGACTCTGCCCCGACACGGTGCTCGCATCCGCGGTCGAGTTCGTCTTCCTCGGCTGAATCCGGTTGCCGTGACGAGTAATCCGCCACGAAGGCGGCTGCCGATCGGCATGGCGCATTCCGATCGCGCGCCGGGGGTCTACCGGTAGCGCTTCGGGTCGGTAAGCAGGGTGTCGAGGGCGATGGTGCGGTCGACGACGGCGCGGGCGAGGTCGGACAGGTGGCGGTTATGGTTGCGGGCGTGGCGACGCAGGATCTGGAACGCGGTGTCCATGTCGAGGTCGGCGCGTTCGGCGAGCATGCCTTTGGCTTGTTCGATGATGACGCGGCTGTTGAGGGCGGTATTGAGCTGTTCGTTGACGGTCAGCGTATCGGCGAGGATGCGGGCGTGCAGGATGCCGACGGTGGCGAAGTCGGCCAGTGCCTGCCCGACACGCAGGTCTTCGGCGCGGAGGACATCGGCGGTGCGGGTGAAGAGATTGAGTGCTCCGATGCGTTCCTCGCGCAGTCGCAGCGGTAGCGCGCAGACCCCGTGGAAGCCGTTGGCAACGGCGCTTTCGGAGAACAACGGCCAGTCGGCTGCGACAGTGGCCAGGTCGCCGATCAAGACCTGCTCGCCGGTGCGATAGGCCTGTAGACACGGCCCGGCCTCGGATTGGATCTGCAGCAACTCCAGCAGCCGGAGTTGCTCGGAGGTGGAGGCGAGCACCTGCAGAGTGCCATGGGTGTCGGCCAGCAGCAGTCCGGCGGCGTCGGCGGGAAGTAGATCGACACACGTGTCCACGAGCTCTTGTGTCAGCTCAACCGGGTCGTAGTCGACGACCAAGGTGTCCACCAATCGCATGAGCGCCGTTGTCAGTGCACCATCGTTCTGCGCCATCCTCGGACCGCCTTTTCTGTAGGTAATTCTATTGAGTCGCACTGGCCGCCTCAACGCTCCGGCTTTGGCTGCGGTGCCGGTCCGGGTTCCGGGTCGCGGTCCCGTCCGTCGGGCTCGGGCCGGAACCGCAAGCGCCGCGCCACCACCTCGCCTGCGATCTCGTCGAGTCGACGGCCGGTGGTGAAGGCGTGTCCGATCAACCGCGCGTAGGCGACCGCCGCGCTCGTGTCCAGCTGCACCGCGACCATGCCGGTGGCCTGATGGATCTCTCGGGTCGAAACCGTCGGCTCCCACCAGGGTCCCACCGCCGCGTCGTCGACGGGTGGGGCAGGCGGAGTGAGCGCCGAGAGCAGCGCGGTGGTGATGACGTCGGCGATCTTCAGCGCGTCTGCGTATGTCGCGGGGTTGCGCAGTACCTGCTCGGCGTCGAGCAGATCCAGGAAGCCGACGCGAATCGCTCCCAGCTGCAACGGGATCGAGCACACCGCGCCGAGGGTGGGCATCCGATCCCACTGGGCGAGCAGAGGCCAGCGGCCGCTCGCGAGCGTGGCAGCCGGATTCGTGACGCGCACGGGAGCACCGTCGCGGTGGCAGTCGGGTCCCGGGCCCTCGCCGGTGGCGATTTCGGCGTCGGCGAGCCATCCGGCGGCGGGGCCGACCGAGCCGAGGACATCCCAGCCGCCGTCGGGCATCGCAGCGGCGATGGTGGCCCCGGAGATCGGGAGCACCTGCACGCAGATCTCGCACAGGCGGCCGCCTCGCAGTGGCGTGTCGTGGCCGTTACCGGCCAGATCGTGCAGAGCGGACAGAAAGCGCGCCGACGCCGAGCGTGCGGCGTTCACGACATCCCGCCGGGGTCGTCCCCTGGCTCGGTGGTCATCGCTCGCTCCCGTCCGGCGTGGTCGGCTGTCGCCACGGCTTGACCGCGAGATGTCGGTAAGCGGTCTGAACCATCAGACTAGTCCCCTGGCCGACCGAGCCGGGGCATGCGGCCTGCCCGGGCGTCGTCACCGAGGAGGGGTAGACCCTGATCGGGAAGCGGTGGCGGCGAACACGATCGCCGCCATGTATCCGGCAGCCATTGGCTCATGGCCCATCCGTCTGCGCACCATGTCAGCAGATTCGACCACGCCAGGCGGTCCCGGGTGGCGGCAGCGTCGAACTCGGGGGTGACCGTGGCGATCAGATAGCGGCGTTCGGCCGGGGACTCGGGTGCGGCGAGCCGGTCGCACAGGGCCTCAGCGGCCAGGTTCACGTCGGCCGCGATGACGATGTCCGGCAATATGCGCTCGAAGTGTTCCGGGCCTCGCGTGACCGCCTTGACAGACCATTGCTGAACGCCGGCAGGAGGTGGGGTTCGCGGCTGCGGACCGTGGTCAGGGCCGATGTTGTGATTATTGAAATTCATGCTGCCCCTGTCCGGATCGCTGGTCGATCCGCCGGGGTCTGGAGCGGCGCTCGAACGATGGTCGTGCGCTTCGATATCGAATGACATGCGATCGTCCGCCGTCGCGCCAAGTGTACTCGCATGGCTATGCCGTGATCCGAAAAACATTGAGGCAAGCGAATTTCCGACCGGTCTGGCTAGTATCGAGCCGGATCGGGCGGGCAACTTCGGAGGTTTGCGCCAACTGTGGCGTCGGAGCGTTCTACCAATGGCAGGCGTCACGGCAGCAACAGCACGCCCGAACTGGTCGGACCAACCGTCGTCACCGGCTGGTCTCAGCCCCGCTGGCCTCCTGGCGCTTTGAGGGTGCTCAGGTCGAAATCGGCTTCGATGACCAGTCGACCAGTAAGAAGATGCTGGTCGGTCCTGTTCCCATCCATATAGTGCCCCGCCGAGGGCGCTTCTCGGGCCATCATTCGCCCAGGTCAGATGATGGTTCCGATTCGCGGGCAGATCTACGCGACCAAGAAACCGCAGGTCGCGTGTCGCAGGTTCGCATCATCCGGGGTTGCTGTCAGCTAGCACCCCCGTTCAGAGCACCTATAGCGCTCCATAGCCAGCTGATCGGAGCTCGGGCTCGATTCAAGTGTCGAATGAGCAGCCGCAGAACCAATGTTCGATCTCGTCGACTTCGGACCAGCCCGTGGGTTCGGCCAGTGGGTTCGGCCATACACATCCGGTCCCGCGTGACCAGCACCTTGGTAATCCCACCGCACTCGTGGAACAGGATCAGCTCGACATCGTGGCTCCATGACGGAGTTTCGTTCAACCCGCTGTAGATCGAGAAAGAACTGATCGTCCTTGGAGCCGTAGAACTTGCGCTCGAAGCGACTTGCGATCGGCGCCGTCAGGATTGACCAGTGTAGCCACGGCTGGCCTATCCGAGTAACGCGATATGCGGCAGGTGTCGACGTTGCAATCGGCGGTTACCAAGCCCTGATTCTTCGGCTCTCGAGGTCTTTCACCGCGGATGCCGCAGCGTGCAGGGCGCTGTTGATCGAGATTTCGCCGCGCATGCCGGGAGCCGCGACCATGTCCCCGGCCAGGAAGAGGCCGTCACCGCGTTCGACAGCCGGCCGGTCGCGCCAGGTTCGGCCCGGAAGATCGAGTGCGCCGGTGCGGCCTTTCGCAATGGCGGTGCGGGAAAAGGTCATCCGGTCGCACCTGCCGGGGACGACGGCGTCGGCGAAGATCGCGAGTCGTCGATGCGCGTCCGCATGGGATTCTTTGTGGCGTACCGGCATCTGCAACTGGAACAGTGATTGTCCCGGCGGGGCTATGGTGTCGTCCTGCATGGTGTAGCTCTCGTGGTATCCGCCCTCATCGAGATCGAAGACGGCGGTGCGGTCACCGGGACGGGAATGAACCGCGAAGTCGAGCAGCGCGGCATGTCCGCTGGTGCCGATCAGAGTGTCGTCGTGGAGCAACCCACGCGCCGATGCCAGTTCGGTGGCGACGATGACCGGTCCTGCGGCAGTGGACAATTCGGTGACGCGGCTTCCGGTCTCGATGACGACGCCCAGTTCGACAGCTCGTGCCGCCATCCTGTCGACCACCATTTGCCATCCGCCACGTACCCAGCGGATGGCGGGTACACGCGGACCGAGTGCCCGCTGAACGAGATCCCAGACGAAGGCCGCCGAGAGGCGTCCGGTGTCGGCGTCGTATGTCACAACGCTGATTGCGTTCGCCAGCTGTCCGGCGGTGGTTTCGCCCCAGCGGTTCGAGGCCCAGGTTCGAAACTCGACGTCGACGGGTGCGGTCAGATCGAAACGCGCCTGCGCTCGCAACATGCGCACAGGTGGTAGACGACGGAGTCGTCCGTCGACCCGGAACCCGAGCCCGCCCGCATCGCGGATCGAGGGCCAACCCAGCCCAGCTACGAAGCCACGCTTGCGCAGCCAGGTGTAATGGGGGCCGTCGGCATAGAAGACGTGGGCGCCATCATGAGCGATGTGGGGTGCCGCGGTAGCGCGTGCACGGCCCCCGAGGGTTGCGTGCGCCTCATACAGCTTCACCCGCACGCCCGATTCGGCGCACGCGATCGCGGCAGTGAGTCCTGCGAGCCCGCCCCCGATGACGGTGATGTGTCCGGTCGTCATTTCTCGATCCCTCCCATGTTCCTTCGATCCTGGAACCGCCGACTCGAATACAGCCTCCGGCCCCAGCAGCGACGAAACATCCTTGACTACTACATGCGATAGTAGAATATTAACGGCGTTGTGGTACATGGCCTTTCAGCCTTGACGGCATGTAATGTTCGGCTGGCGCGGTCATGCCGCGAGCACCTTCAGCGTCAAAAGGATGGCGCACAGCGCTCACTTGCCCGGCCACCAACTCCACCCGGACCGCAGCGGGCCGACCTGTCCGAGGGTCAGCGTGCTCCGGCAAACTAACTCTTTGGTCAACGCTCCCGATCTGCCGGTGACAAGAAATCGAATCGGGGTGTCGTCGAGGGTGCTCAGCTGTATCAGGGCGTCATCCCGGCCCAGGCTCACTGCCTGGCCAACGAATTTGCGGCGCACCGGTTTCGGAGTCCGCCCCCGTCTGAGCGCCAATACGGTATGCGCCGCGCGCACGCCGGAAGGAACAGCGGCCTGACAACTCATACGTAATGGCCGCGGGAGCCGCACCGAATCACCGGCCCCGACAATGTTCGAACTGCTGGTACTGACCAATCGTTGGTCGACCGAGAGTGCTCCGTCCGTATCGGTGTGTAAGCCGCTGCGCGCAGCGAGATCCGGGACGCTGACCGAGGCCACGGCAATCGTGAGGTCACTCGGCAGGGTCTGCCCGCCACCGAGAACGAGCTTGCCGTCTGTGATCTCGGCGACCTCCGCATGTTCCAGAATCTCGACATTCGCCCCGGCGAGGAACGCGCGAACCTTGGCGCGGCCGGGTCCGCTCAGACTCGCTCCGAGCTGTCCTGCGGTGACCAGCCGAACAGTGAAGCACCTGAGTGCGGACAGCTCGGCGGCGGTCTCGATACCGGAAAGGCCGCCGCCGACGATACTCACCACGGCCCCTGGAGCCAGTCCCAGCAATCGCTTTCGCGCCTCGACCGCATCTTCCCAGGAATCCAGACCCACCGCGTATCGCCCCGCACCCGGAATCGACGTCCTGCGATTGCCACTGCCGACGGCATAGATCAAGTAGTCGTACTCGAGCTGTCCCCCGTCCCCGAGATGCACAATCCGGCGCTCGGCATCGATCCGCTCAGCCGACCCGAGCCGCAATTCCGCACCGGCGGGCAATAGCTCCTCGAGAGGCCGCGTGGCGTCGTAGGTGCCCGCCACATGCTGATGCAGCCGGATTCGCTCCACGAACTCTGCGCGTGGATTGACCACTGTCACAACGACGTTCGCCCGCCCCAGCCGCTTCGCCGCAGCCAGGCCCGCGTATCCCGCTCCGAGAATTACGACGTGTGCACTCATCCCGACCCCCTTGCCGAACAGAAACCCTCTGCGCAGCAACGCTAGTGAGCGAGCTGGAGATCGTGGGCTGGAAATGGGCTGGCTCACAATGTGAACTCGGCCGCAGCCGCCGGTCCTGGCGCCGTGGTCACTCAGGGAACCACGACCACTTTTCCGGCCACATGCGCACCTTCGACCAACTCGTGAGCCTTGGCGATATCGGCCAAGGGAATGGCGTGCGCGACTCGCACGGTCAGCGCGCCGGCCTCAGCCAGCCGCACCAGCTCGGTCAGATCGGCGGCCGACGGACGGACATCCACATAGCCGAACCGCACCCCGGCCTGGGTCGCACGCTCCGGCGTGATGCCGAGGTAGACACCCACTGCGGCAATCAGGTGCCCATCGGGCTTCAGAATCGCCAGCGAGCGTTCTGCATACGCACCACCGACCAGGTCGAAGACCACATCCACCGGATCGACAACCTTCTCGAATTCTGTTGCCCGATAGTCGATCACCTCGTCCGCGCCCAGTTCGAGCACGAACTCACGATTGGCGGCGCTCGCGGTTCCGATGACATAGGCCCCACGAGCCTTCGCTATCTGCACCGCGATATGCCCAACCCCACCGGCGGCCGCATGCACCAGAACTCGCTGCCCGGCAGTGATATTCGCGATGCCAACGAGCGCCTGCCAGGCCGTGAGCCCGACCAGCGGGAGCGCACCCGCCTGCTGCATTGTCAGCGAGTCCGGTATATGCACCAGTTCATTGGGAGAGGCCAAGACGTAGTCCGCGTGCGCGGAGGCGAGCTCGGGAAACGCGAGCAGTCCGAACACCTCGTCACTCGGCTGGAACACTGACACGCCTGGTCCGACGTCTATCACCGTCCCCGCGACATCCCAGCCGAGCGTGAACGGCTGTGCAGCGAAGCCGGATTCGCGCAAGTCGACCGCCTCGCCCCCGGCACCGTCCCGCGGCTGGTAACTCCCCGCCCGCACCACGGCATCCAACGGATTGACACCACTCGCACCGAGCGCGATCAGCACCTGCCCCGGTCCCGGCTCCGGCCGAGACACCTCTCTGACCTCGAGAACCTCTGTGCCACCGAAGTCTTCCTGAATCGTGATTCGCATGCCCACCATGTTCGGCGCACTACTATCCGTTGTGAAGAAGGCACCTAATTGATATATACGTACCTAATGGATACCACCCTGGACCTGCGCGACTATGGCGGAGCTGATGCCTATCTCCGCGACTGCCCCGCCCGCATGGTCTTGAACCTCATTGCGGACAAGTGGGCCCTGCTGGTGATCGCGGCCCTGGGGGGTGGCACCCTGCGCTACGGCGAACTCCGACGCCGCCTCCAAGGAATCTCCCCGAAAATGCTCAGTCAGACCCTGCGCAGCCTTGAACGCAGCGGCCTGCTGACCCGCACCCAGCACCCCACCATCCCACCCCAGGTCGAATACACCCTCACCCCACTCGGCGAAAGCCTGCGGACCCCAACCGATGCCTTCAAATCCTGGGCCGAGCAGAATGTCGCCCAAATCATCACCGCCCAAAACCAATTCGACACCCGAGAAACCCCTGAACCCTGGCACGGACGCTGAACGACGGCGCGGACGGGCACCCTGCAATCGCCAAATATCAGCTACAGGATGTCGATAAGAGGGTCCGGGTCAGCAACACGGCCCCACTTGCGCGAACAGGGCATCGGCGTCGGCGCGGGGCTCGCACCGATACAAGGTGATGCGGACCCAAGTCCGAGATACTCGCGAAAGCCGTCTACACGGGCATCCGGACGCGGAGTTCGAGATCTAATGCCCGCCGCTACTCAGGGCGAAATCGGCTTCGATGACCAGTTGCCCCAAAAGAAGATGCTGGTCGGTACTGTTCCCATTCTTATCGGGCCCTGCCGAGGGCACTTCAGGGGAGTCATTCGCCCAGGTCAGGCAATGTTTCCGAGTACTTGCCGGGTGGTGTGATCGCTACGGGCACAAAGAAATTCGTGAGGAAGCCCGCGATGGCTCCTCGCTGTCGCGCGACGCGGCCCGGCCCCCACCCCGAGAGGTGAGGGCCGGGCCGTTCGCGGGGCGCATGGTCAGTGCTCGTGGTGGCGCACGAGCGGCCAGTCGATGTCGGTGTCTACGGCCTTGTTCAGGTAGTTGGTGAACACGTTCAGGGCGACGTTGGCGATGACTTCGGTGATCTCGCCGTCGGTCAGGCCCGCCGCCTGGGCGGTCTTGATGTCGGATTCCTCGACGCCACCGCGAGTGCGGACGACCGCCGTCGCGAAGGTCAGTACCGCGGCGGCCTTGGCGTCGGCGGATTCGCCGTGGCGGCCGGCCTGGATCTCGTCGGCGCTCAGCTTGGCGATGTTGGCGCCGATATAGGAGTGCGCGGACAGGCAGTAGTCACAACCGTTTTCCTCGGCGACCAGCAGCGCGATCCGCTCCCGGATCGGCGCCGAGAGCGCGCCGCCGCCGAGCGCGCCGGAGAAGCCCAGGTACGCCTCGAGCACGGCGGGGCTGTTGACCATGGCCTTGGTCATGTTCGGGGTGACACCGAGCGCCTTCTGTACACCGGCGAGCAGGTCGGCGGCCTTGCCGGTGGCGGTGTCGGGCTGGATCAGGGGCAGACGAGACATGAGTCGGATCCTGTTCTGGTAGAGCGTGTTCCACGGTCGGTCGTTCTAACCGATCATCGATACATAGAAGGTTAGACAGCGCGCAGGCATTCCCGGATCGCGAAGAATTTTTCCGAGTCCTCGCGCCGCTGCTTGAAACCTACGGCCGAACAGGCCGGTGACCAGCGGACAGAATCCGCCGCGATGCGGACCGCAGACGTCAAACCGTCCGAATGGAAGGCACTCAGGAGGCCGAGCACGCCTGACACCATGACCTGGAGAAAGACCTCGGTTCTGGGAGCCGCACGCCGGATGGTCCGATCCGTCAGCGGGGCCGGCGGGGCCACAGCATTCGGCGTAGCAGTCCGTCGCGCAGGGCTGTGGCGTGCCAGAGCACGGCGCACATGTGGGCGGTGAAGAGGGCCAGTAGCAGGTAGGCCAGCCACGTGTGGGCCAGGTGTAATCCGGCGTAGAGGCGGGCGTTTTCGGGGGCGATGGCGGGGAGTTGCAGGCCGTTGAGGATTCGGACCGGGATGCCCGAGGCGGAGACCAGTGCCCAGCCGAGCAGGGGCTGGAGGATGAACAGCACGTAGAGCGTGAGTTCCGAGGCTGTGGCGGCCATGCGTTCGAGGCGGGGCAGGGCGGCGGGTGGGGCGGGAGCGCGGCGGAGTAGTCGGTTGGCGATGCGGATCAGGGCCAGAACCAGGATGGTGAGGCCGACGGTGCGGTGGATGCTCAGCAGGACACCGTAATTGCCGATCGTGCCGATCAGGGCGGCGCCCAGGAACAGCATGGCGACGATCAGGACTGCCATCAGCCAGTGCAGTACTCGGGCCACGAGGTTGTAGGTCGGATCCGGCGGATCATCCTGGGGTACCGGTTGTCCCGGGGGCGCTTCGGTGAGAAGCGGTTCGGGGTAGGTGGATTCGTCGATGTACTCGCTCATGCCGATTCCTCCACGCGCAGGGGCTGGCGGGCGGCCGTCTCGCCGGCGCGGCGGCGGAAGGATTCGGCGTAGGCGGCCGAACGGGCTTGCAGCACCGGGTCATCGGAGGCGGCCAGGCCGGTCGGCAGGACCAGCGGGTCGAAGTTCACGTCCCGTACGTTGGCGGCGGTTTCGGTGGCGACATCGGTTACCACGAGGGTGCCCAGGTCTATGCGGCGGCGCTCGGCGGGCCAGGCGATGGTCGGGTCGTCGGTCGGGTCGACGCCCCGGATGCCCACCACGGCAAGCAGTTTCCAGCGCACCGGTGCGCGGCGGATGTCGCGGGCCAGGCTCGTGAAGAGTTGATCGTCGCCGGAAGTGACTGTCGCTTCGGTGGTTTCGGGTTCCAGCCGCCAGCGCACCGGCGTTCTGCGGCCATGTGCGTCCACGCATTCGAAGGCGTTGAGGCCGTGGAAGGTCGAGGTGGCGAAGCTCGCGGTGGGTGGGTTCTGTTCGATGATCCACAGGGCCGCAGCGGTTTTCGGGTGTGCGGCCAGGTAGTCGCGCACCCGGGCCGGGTCCGGTTTGCCGGTCGACGGGTCGGGGGCGTAGGCGGCGGTGCGATCGTGGAAGTCCCGGGCGGAGGCATCGGTGAAGACCGGGATATTCAGCAGCGCCAGACGCCACTCCTCGCCCGCCGAGTCGATGCGCAGACCGAATCCGCGCCGGGCCGCGGGAGTGTCGGGCGCGAACGGCTTGCCTCCGGCGAGGGAGAATCGACCGCTGAACGGATGGCTTCCCGGCCGGAACACCGTGGCGGACGACAGTTCCGCGCCCGCGCCGGTGCTGTCGAAGCGCCCCGCCACCGCAAGACCCTTGGCGTGGTTGCGCCGGTAGCCGGGCACGAATCCATTGGCCGCCTGCAGGCCGTCGACAATGCGGCGGGCGGTCAGCCGCGCGGGCCCGATCGCGTTCGCGGCGAACAGGAATCCCCCGACGCTCATCGCTCCCGCCCCGGCGGCCAGCGCCGCGCCCAGCACGGTGCGCCGGTTCGGTCGCAGCGGAATGCTCTCCCCACCCATACGTGTCTCCTCGCATCGATTCTCGAACGAGATCCACGATTGTGCGCGAGGAGGTGCGCGGGCGAACCGACACGGCGGGCGGGGCGATCAGTTCACAGTTCGGTAAGGAATCGCGCCGTTCAGACCGAGGCGGTCTCCGAGACCTGTTGCGGGGCAACGGTCCAGGCCGGGAGGGGTGGGGTCATGGGGTTGGCGGTGGGGCGGCCGCCGGCCCGGCGGGATCGCGGAAGCCACAGGGACACAATCATTTCGCTGCGGTCGAAGATCTTCTCGGCACGCAGGGCGGCCGGTAGGTGCGCGCCGAGGGGAGGCTTGCCGGCGATGGCGGCCAGGGAGGCTTCGGCGGCGGTCTCGGGCTCGCCGGAGGTGACGCGCCCGGCAATGGTGTGGATGGCGATCTGGTTCTCTTCGGGCTGGTAGAGCAGCCATGCGCCGCCCAGGCCGGATTCTTCGGCGGCGTCACGCATGGCGGGCCAGGCACGCTCGAGCTCGGGGCGGGGGTCGCCGCCGGTGTAGGTGTAGCGCTCGAAGCGGTCGACCGCGTGCTCGGTCAGCGGGGTGAAGTTGTGGGCTCCGGCGACGCGCCAGATGTGCCGGTCGACGCCCAGGAAGAAGGGCCGGTCCCAGAACTTCACGCCGGGTTCGAACTCCAGCTCCTCGGTGGTGAAGCGGCGGTACTCCCGCACGCTGTCCCAGGTGTCGAAGAGGTAGCGCCCGCCGGTCAGCACCTCGCCGGTGACGGGGCTGTAGCCCGCGGGCATGTACTTCATGAGCATGCCCGGACGCTCATCCATGACGCGGCGCTCGACCTCCTGATAGTTCACCAGATCGGGCATCGATACCTCCGCCGCGACAGCGAAATCCGAGGTGAAAGCCGCTTCGGCGGCAATGGGACCGACTTCGTATCCGCGAATGTCCACGGTGAGCTCCTTCAATTCGAGTGACACCCGAACAGTAATTGAGCACCGCTCAACTTTCAAACAGCGATCAATAACAGGGCGCTGTATGCTCGAGCACATGCCGCCCGCCACCCGCCGCGAACTCCGCCGTGCCGAGACCATCGCGGAGATGAAATCCATCGCCCGCGCGACCCTGGCCGAGGAGGGCGTCGAAGCGGTGTCATTGCGGGCCATCGCCCGCGAGCTGGGCATGGCTTCGGGAAACGCCTACAGCTACTTCGCGACCCGGGAAGCGCTGCTGGCGGCGCTGGCCGTCGATATCCGCGGGGAGCTGGCGCGCACCCTGGAGCAGGCCCGCGCCGCCGCGAACACCCCTGCCGGACAGGTCATTTCCCATGGCCGGGCGTATCGCGAATGGGCGCTGAAACACCCCCACGAGTTCCGGCTCGTCTTCAGCCGCGCCGGCCAGCACACCACCGACCAGGCCGATTACGAATTATGTTTGGGCATAGTCGGATTGGCTGCCCAGAGCGCGCAGTCCGGGCCTGTCCGCGACTACACCTGGGCCGACATGAACGAGTCCTTCGTAGCGATCGCCCGGGATCGTTTTCCCGGGCTCACCCCTGCGACTCTCGCTCTGGGACTGCGCATCTGGGGCCGCATGCACGGCCTGGTGACCCTCGAGATCGACGGCGTCCTGGGCCCCCAGATCGCCGACCCGGCGGCCCTCTACGACGATGAACTCGAGTCCCTGGCGACCGCACTCGACCCGCGGTGACCGGCTACCGGGTCAGGCGGCGAAGCCGAGACCCATGGCCGCCGCCACCGGGATCAGGTAGAGCAGGGGGAAGGGCAGGCTGGCGTAGACGCGGGCGCGCAGGACCGTGATCAGCGCGCCGGCGAAGTAGAGGATGAGACCGATGGCGGCGGCCACACCCATGTAGGGGATGAACAGGCCGGCGATCAGCCCGAGCGCGCCCGCGCCTTTGGCCAGGGCCAGCGGGGTCCACCACGACTCGGGGACCGAGTACTGCTTCAGCGGGTCCACGACGAAAGCGGCGCGGCGGTAGAGCGAGACGGCCGAGAAACCGACCCAGGCGGCAGCGAGGACGGTGACGATGACATGGGCGATCGACATGACTGACTCCAATTTCTTTGCGGGAGAATGCGATACCAGTCGTCCGTGGACGTCTGGCCTGGAGCCGGAATCTGGGGCGTTGCTCGTCTCAGGCGGCTTCGTCGAGGTGACGACGTAGCCCGCCCGGGTGTGACATCAAGGCGTTCAGACGTTCTGGAGGCAGAACGTGACCCGCGGATCGGACAGGATGATGACGCTGTCGGTGTCCGCGCCGCACAGGTTTTCGTCCGACTGGCCGTCGATGCGGGACAGCACCTGGAAACTCGCTTCGGTGGAGGCGCATTCGGCGAACTGGTAGCCGGTGAGCATGCTCTCGTGGTAGCAGGCGCCCTCCTGGAAGTTCGGGGCCAGGCAGAGGAAGGAGCGGGTCGCGCCGTTCAGGGTTTCCTCGTAGGAGGTGTAGTCGGAGGCGCATTCGGTCTTGGTGTTGTGCACCTGCGCCACCTTGTAGACGGCCTTCGGGGAGGCGCAGTCGACCGGCTCGGTCTCGGAGTCGAACATCGAGCCCTTGAGCACATTGATGCAGTCACCGACCTTCGAGCGGGCGGTGTCGGACTTGCCGACGTCCTGGACGGCGTCGGCGCCCTTCTGCAGGGCCGAACAACCGGTCAGCGCCAGCGCGGCCAGCACCGCCGCGACCGGCAGCAGCCGCCGCGATCGCCGTGTAGCCGTCGAATCCATCCGTACCAAGGACACGTACCTCTCCCATTCACCGTCTGATCGAACGCGGACCACCCAACCCGGTCGGGGTCGCGGGGAGCATCCGTGGAAACACGGGATCGGGCCGGAACCCGGATGAATCCGGCAGCGGGCTAGGCTCCGCCAGAGGGGCAGTTCACCGGAGAGGAGTGCGCGATCGACCCGTTCGTCGGCCGCAGGCGCGAACTCGCCACCCTCGACGCGGCGGCCCGGGCCGCCGGCGGTCCGGGCGTGTACCTGGTGGAGGGCCCGGCTGGAATCGGAAAGTCCCGGCTGCTGCGCGAATTCGCGAGCCGGGCCCAGGCTCGCGGCCTGCGCACAGTCGTGGTGGCCGCCACCGAATTCGAGCAGTCCAGTCCGCACTTCCTGCTCATGGACATTGCCGACCGGCTCGACGCGGAAAACTCCGAGGCGGTCTCGGCCGGCTCCGGCATCCGGGAATCGGCCCGCTGGCTGCGGCAGCGGCTAGAGGCCGTACCGACCGTCCTGATCATCGATGATGCGCACTGGGCGGACACGGCATCGCTGCGGGTACTGGCAGTACTGCTGCGGCAGTTGCCCGAGTCGGTGCGAGTGGCGGTGGCATATCGCGAGGGCCAGTTCCCCGACGCACTCGGCTCCCCTCTGCGCGCGACCGGAGTGACGGTGGCGCACATAGCCGTTCCCCCGCTGTCACCCACCGAGGCAAGCGCCCTGCTCCCCGGGATTCCCCCGGGCCGACGGGAGGTGCTGGTCGATGCGGCGCATGGGAATCCGCTCTATCTGCAACTACTGGCGGACCTCACCCCAGCGGAGTTCGACGCCGTCGTCCGGGCCGATGATCCGGCTGCGAGTCGAGCCGAGCATGCGACGGCGGATCGCACGGATCACGCCGTGCCGGATCAGGAGAGTCATGCGCAACCGGACCGGGTAGGTCATGCGGCACTGGACCGGACCATACGGGCCGAACTCGCGCAGCTGCCGGAGCGGGAACGTCTGGTCGCGCAGGCCGCTGCCGTCTGCGGCGCGACCTCGGACATGGAGTTGCTCTGTGCCACAGCCGAAGTCACGCGCGAGGAGTTGAGCGGGGCGGTTGATGAGCTGGCGCGGCGCGGGTGGATCACCGTCACGCGCGGGACGCTGGCTTTCCGGCATCCGCTCATCCGCACCGCCGCCTACCGGCTCGCCGGGGAAGGCTGGCGAGCCGATGCGCACACACGCGCCGCGCAGGTGCTGCGGGCCGCCGACGCACCGCTGCTCACGCGCGCCCGTCATCTGGAACACGCCCTGGGTGGCTGCGACGAACTGGCAGCCGCCGAACTCGTGCGGGCCGCGGAGCTGGCGCTCGGCACCGCACCAGCGGTCAGCGCGCGCTGGATCGAAGCGGCCCTGCGCACCGCGCCGCAGTACCGCGGCCCGGCCGGATTCTCAGCCCGGCTGCGGTTGGGGCAGGCCCTGCTGCTGTCGGGATCAGCGGAGCGAGCACGGGATTCGCTCGAACCACTGCTCCCCGCAGCACCTCTCGTCGATGCACCGGCGAATACCGAAGGGACCGAGGCGGTGCTGTGGTTCGCGCGCTGTGAGCGGATTCTCGGTCGGGTGGACAGTGCTCGGAAGCTTTTGGAACAAGCCGTCTCCCGGCTGGGTGGCACGGCGAGCGGGCCGATTCGGCTGGAGTTGGCCATGCTCGAACTTCAGGACAATCGTGATGCCGAGGCGGCGGGGCGGATTCGTTCGTTGTTCGAGTCGGGGGCGGTCCGTGATCCGGCTATCGGTGCGGCCGCACTGACGCTGCGGAGCATGGGGCATCTCAATGGGCTGGATCTGAAGGCGGCCGCCGCGGATTACCGTGTGGCAGAACGTGAATTCGCCCGGCTCACCGATGCTCAGCTGGTCGATGGCCTGCCGGCCGTCGCGGCGCTGGGCTGGATGGCGTATTTCCTCGACGATCAGCGCACCGGCCTGATCCATATCGAACGCGCCCTCCGGGTGGGGCGCAGCCGCGGACGCAGTTTTATCCTGCCGGAACTGTATGCGGTGCACGCCTATTCGCTGGCCAAGCTGGGGCGCTACGAGGAGGCGCTGGCGGCGGCCGAAGATGCCGCCGAAACCGCCGGCCTGTACGGGTATCCGGGTGTTGCTCCGCTGGCGGGTGCGGCGAAGCTTCGGGTCCTGGAGGACACGGCATCTCGCGAAGAGGTGCTCGCCTGGTGGCACACCCTCGATGCCCTGCCCCGCCCCGCCATGCGGTGGTGGCGTGGCGTGGTCGACGCCGCCCTCCTGGAGATAGCCGCCCGCCTCGGCCTCGATCCCCCGCGTCCGGAACCGAATCCGCTATCTGCGAACGGAACCCCTGCCGGGTCCGCCCCACGAGTGCATCCGATGCGCGCCGCGGAGCTGTCCATGGCCGCGCTGGCCGCGACGGCGCGGGGTGACCTGGATCCCGCCGCCGCACTCCTGGCACAGGCGGCAACCGTCGCCGAACAGCTCGGCCTCCCCGGCCAGCGCGCCGCGGTCGCGCGCGCCCGCGCCGAATATCTCTGCGCAAGCGGCGATCTCGACGGAGCACAGCACGCCGCTGATGCCGCGATGGACGATTACGCCCAGGCGGGCATGCCTGTCTTCCGCGCGCGAACCCTGCTGGTGGCCGCCCGGATCGCGGGGCAGCGCGGCGATTTCACCGCGGCGACCGCACACATATCGGCCGCCCGATCGGCGTTCGCCACCGCCGGCGCACACACCCTGATCGACACCGCCACCACCGCCCAGCGCCGCCTGGCGGGTCATCGAACCGTCACCGGCGCAACCACTTTGACCGCCCGGGAACGAGAGGTGGCGCACCTGGCGGCCCAGGGCCTCACCAACAAGGACATCGCCGCCCAGCTCTACCTCAGCCCGCGCACCGTGGAAGATCACCTCGCCCGAATCCTCCGCAAACTCGGCCTCACCAGCCGCGCGGGCATCGCACACCGCCTGGCGGCCATGGACGCTCCCGAACCCTGAGCCCTACCCGACCGACTCCGGCCGCACCATGGTCTGCTGGTGAACTCGCTTGCCCTGGAATCGCATTCCGGGGATAACCGGACGCTCCCCGATCGCCGAGAACCCCATTCGCGTGAAAAACCTTACAGCCCGCACATTCTCGACCTGTGTCTGCAAATGACAACCGGGCGAACCATTTCCGTCCAACCGCTCGAACCAGCGCCGCATCAGTGCTTCCGCCGCCCCGGTTCCGCGCGCTTCCCGCGCCACCGCGATATGCAGATGCGCGGGCCAGCGCGGGTCGATGAACTCACCGGAGGTCGGCTGCCGCCGCACGGCCGCCACCGCACTGTCGAGCATGGCGCGGCCGAAGAACGCGGCGGGCTTGCGGCGCAGGAACAGTCTGTGCGCCCGAATGGCCTGTTCGATCCGCTCGTTCTCGCCGGGAAGCGCCGCACCATCCAGGCACCCCGCCAGATAGCCGGCCAACTCCCCGTCCACGACGGCCACGAACACCGATTCGGGTTCGAGGTCGAGGTAGGGATTCAGGTAGATGGCCGCCTCCGACTCCGGATCTCCCCACAGTGACGCCACCGGCGAACCGGCCCCCGCCCGTTTGTACAGCTCCCACAACCCTTTCCGATCCGCCTCCGCGAACCCGCGAACTTCCACCTCGTTCTCCCTTCCACCCGGCCCGCCCGCTACGACATCCAACGTCGCTGCCGGGCGGGAGGTTTCGGCTACCGCTGCGCGGCACGGCCGTGGCGACCAGCTTTCGTCCACGGCCGCGTGCACTCAGAAGACGAAGCCGCGCAGCGCCAGGAAGCGAGCGCCACCGACGGCGGCCATGAGGGCCATGACGGCACCGGCCTGAGCGACCTCGCCGAGTCCGGGGGCGAAGGATTCGAGGGCGGCCAGGGCGGCGGTGCTGATTGCCAGCCCGATCAGCGCCAGGCCGCCGCCCTCCCACTGGGCCTTGAACCAGCCGACGCGGGCGGCGGCGCGGAAGGTGAGGCGGCGGTGCAGTTCATTGGCGATGATCGTGCTGACAATGGAGCCGGCGATATTGGCGATCAACGGGCCGGCACCGGTGAGGGCCGTGAACAGCAGCACGTAGGCGATATTGCTGGAACCGCCCACCAGGGCGAAGCGGATGAGCTGGGCGAAGGCGTGGTCGCCGCGCAGGAACCCGGCGAGGCGGGCGGGGCGGTCGAACCATTCGGCGGGGATGAGCGGCTGGGTGGCGATGGCGGTGCTGGTCACGAGAACTACTTTCGCCAGCGGCACTGACATGGGGCTGTCATGGCGCTGACACCGCTACTGACAGCACTGTTCGCGCCGGTCGAAGGCCGGAATCCAGCTGTCGTCGGACGCGCGGAAACGCCGCGAGGGCGGAGATCCGTGGGATCTCCGCCCTGTGGCGTTCGCGGGTTCGGGTATCAGCGCGGCGTCTCCGTCCAGGTGACCGGAAGTTCATGGACGCCGTAGATATTCATGTCGGTGCGCAGTTTCACCTCGTCCGCCGGGATGGCGAGCCGAAGGGTCGGGAACCGGCGCAGCAGCCCCGCGAATCCGGCGCGCATTTCGATGCGGGCCAGCTGCTGACCGAGGCACTGGTGTGGGCCGTGACCGAAGGCGACCTGGCCGCGCGCCTTGCGATGGACGTCCAGGGTGTCCGGGTTCTCGAAGCGTTCCGGATCGCGATTGGCGGCGAGCAGGGAGAGGACGACGGTCGACCCCTTGGTGATGGTCTCGCCGCCGAGTTCGATGTCCTCGGTGGCGTACCGGTAGAAGATGTCGGCGACGGACAGGTAGCGCAGTAGTTCCTCGACGGCGTCGGGCATCAACTCCGGGTTCTCGCGCAGCGCGGCCAGCTGGTCGGGGTGCTCGAGGAGCGCGAAGGTGCCCAGCGCCAACATGTTCGCGGTGGTCTCGTGTCCGGCGAGCAGCAGCAGGAAGGCGATGCCGACGAGTTCCTCGATGCCGAGATCGTCGTCGCGGGCGAGGTCGGACAGGATGTCCTCGCCGGGTTCGGCGCGCTTGGCGACGACCAGTCCGGCCAGGTAGCTGGTCATGGCCCCGAACGCGGCCATCTTCTCCTCCAGCGTCTGGTCCTTGACCAGGAACTGAGCGGAGTTGACCTGGAAGGTTTCCCGGTCCGCGTACGGCACGCCCAGCATTTCGCAGATGACCAGCGACGGCACCGGCAGCGCGAATTCCTTGACCAGATCGACCGGCGGGGTCAGCTGTGCCAGGGCGTCCAGCTGCCGTTCGGTGATGTCGGCGATGTGCTGTTGCAGCTCCTTCATGCGGCGAACAGTGAAGGCGCCGGTCAGCTTTCGCCGCAGCCGGGTGTGGTCCGGCGGGTCCATGGCCACGAACAGGCCCGGGATCTGCGGGGACGGTTCGGTGGCGACGGGCATGCCGGGGGTTTCGTAGGGCACGTGCACCACGCCGAGATCCTGGCGGGAGCTGAATCGGGTGTCCACCATGACTTTTCGCACGAATTCGTGTCCGGTGACGAGCCAGCCCTCGTGCCCGTCCGGGAAGACCATCGGGCTGACGGGGTGGGCCGCGCGCAGCCGGGTGATGGCGCTGGGCGGGTCGAAGGGGCCGGCGTCGCGGTCCATGGGCAGGCCCTGGGGGACGGGTACGGTGCGGGTCATGGGAGCTGTCCTTCCGTGAAAGATGTTGTGTCGCAGGTGGGTCAGTCGGCGGCGAGGGCGAGTGCGCGGGAGGGGCACAGTTGCACGGCCTCGCGCACGGCGGCCTGCTGTCCGGGGCCGGGCGTGGCGTCCAGCACCAGCACCCGGCCGTCCGCGTCGTCCTGATCGAAGACGTCGGGGGCGGTCAGAGCGCACATGCCGGCGCTGATGCAGCGCTCCCGATCAACTCTGAGTTCCATGGCGTCAGGCGGCGTCGGCGTGGCGGATGACGACATTGCCGTAGGAGTTCCGTGCGTACACCTGCACGATGTCCTCGCCGTTCGATGCGGCGGGCAGTGTCAGGTTCTGCACGATGCCGGTCTGGGCATTGGTTTCCAGTCGTGCGGTGCTGCCCGGGTGGATGCCGATCTCCAGGTCGCCCATGGAGGTTTCGACGCGCAGTACGCCGCGCGTGGCCTCGGCGATGCGGATGTCGCCCTTCGAGACCTTGGCGGTCACCGCGCCGCGGGTGCGATCCAGCACGACGTCGCCGGCGGAGACCTCCACCGTGCTGTCGCCGAGTTCGCCGCTGCTCAGCACGCGGCCGACCCCGGCGGTGGCCTGCAGTCGCGAGCCGGTCGGCACCTGGATGGTGACCTCGATGGTCGGGTTGCCGCCGAACGGGGTGTGGGTGCGCCAGTCCTTGGCCGCCCGCACGGTCAGTACGCCGTCGGCGAAATCGACCGTGGTGTTGGCGGCGGCCCGCACATCGGCCTTCTTGGCGGCGTCGGCCGGGCGGACCTCGACGACGGTGTCGGTGCGGTCGGAGGCGATGACGGTGACATTGCCGGAGAGCACGTCCACGGTGAGGGAGATCGGGGCGGGGGTCTGGAAGGTGGTCATGGCGTGCTCCTCGGGCTGAGTCCGTGTGAACCGGATGGCCTGCGGTGGTCCGGAAGCCGCACTCGCTGTGCTGTTCACGAGGACTACTGTCGCCAGACCCGCTGATACGGGCCTGACACCGCCCTGACACGGCTGACAGCCTGGCGTTATCCCAGGTCAGAGGGGTTGTGAACGGTCGACCAGCGAGCTGCCAGAGGGTCACGGCAGAATGGTCCGGGTGCAGATCGGCGTGCTGGGACCACTCGTGATCCGAACGGATGACGGCGGATTGATCGAGGTATCGGGTTCGCGGCTGCGAGCCCTGTTGATCGCGCTCGCGCTGGAACCCGGCCGGGCCGTTCCCAAAACACAGCTGGTCGACTGGATTTGGGGCGAGCAGCCGCCGGCGGACGCGGCGAATGCCTTGCAGGCGTTGGTGTCCCGCCTGCGCCGGGCGCTGCCGGACGGGTCGCTGGATGTGCAGGCGGGTGGCTACCGGCTGGTCGTGGACCCGCAGGCGGTCGACGCCGTGCGATTCGAGCAGCTGCTCGAAACCGCTCGCGGCGGTACGGATGTGCAGCGCGCTCCGCTGCTGCGCGAGGCGCTCGAACTGTGGCGCGGCGCGCCCATGCGAGATGTCGACGTGCGGGAGAGCGGGGCCGTCGATGCCGTGGTCGCCCGCTTCGAGGGCCTGCACCTGGCGGCCCTCGAGGACCGGTACGAAGCCGAGGTCCGCCTCGGCCGGGGTCCGGAACTGATCGCCGAGCTGACCGAAGAGGTGGGCCGCAATCCGCTGCGGGAGCGGCTCGCCGCCGCCTTGATGCGGGCGCTCGCCGCGGCGGGCCGGGGTTCGGACGCTTTGACCGTCTATCAGAAGACGCGCGAGACGCTCGCCGACGAGCTCGGCGTGGACCCCTCCCCGGAGCTCTCCGAACTGCATGTGGCCTTGCTGCGCGGTGAGGTCGGCCCGCGCGAGGAGGACCGCAAGACGAACCTGCGCGCGGAACTGACCAGCTACGTCGGCAAGACCCCCGATATCGCCGTGGTGCGTGAACTCCTTGCGGGACACCGGCTCACGACGCTGACCGGTCCGGGCGGCTCCGGAAAGACCCGTCTCGCACTGGAAACCGCACGCACCCTGCTCGAGGATCTGCCGGACGGGGCGTGGCTGGTGGAGCTGGCGGCCCTCGGCGCGAACGGCGATGTGGCGCAATCCGCTTTGGCCGCACTCGGTTTGCGTGACGCGCTGCTGGGCGGCGGGGCGAACGCGGATCCGATCGACCGGCTCATCGCGGCGCTGCGCGAACGCGAGGCGCTGCTGGTGCTCGACAACTGCGAGCATGTGATCGAGGCCGCGGCGGCCTTCGCGCATCGGGTGCTCGGGGAGTGCCAGGGGTTGCGGATCCTGGCGACGAGCCGGGAGCCGCTGGGCATTACCGGCGAGGCGATCTGGCAGGTGGTGCCGCTGGCGCTGCCGCCCGACGACGCGGATCCCGCGAAGATCGAATCCTCCCCGGCCGTGCAACTGCTGCGGGATCGGGCCGGCGCCGTGCGTCAGGATCTCGCCGCCGATGCCGCGACACTCGAGACCATGGCGCGCGTGTGCCGGGCGCTCGACGGCATTCCGCTCGCCATCGAATTGGCGGCGGCTCGCCTGCGCACCATGTCCCTCGATCAGCTCGCGACGCGGCTCGACGATCGTTTCCGCCTGCTGACCGGTGGCAGTCGCACCGCCATCCCGCAGCATCGAACCCTGCGCGCGGTGGTGGACTGGAGCTGGGAGCTGCTCTCCGACGCCGAACGATCGGTGCTGCGCAGGCTGGCCGTCTTCGCGGGCGGCGCGAGTCTCGAAGCGGCCGAACAGGTTTGCGCGAGTACGGAATACGGCTCCGACAGGACGGCGGGGACCGAGGCATCCGGGAACGCGGGCGTCGAGCAGTGGGAGGTGCTCGATCTGCTGACCGCGCTGACCGAGAAGTCGCTGTTGCTCGTCACCGAGGTCGACGGCCCGCGCTATCGCATGCTCGACACCATCCGGCGCTACGCCCTGGACCGGCTGCACGAGTCCGGTGACGCGGATGCCGCACGCCGAGCGCATCTTTCGTACTTCACCGGCTTGGCCGCGACCGCGGAGCCGCAACTGCGCCGCGCCGAGCAGCTGCACTGGCTGGCTGTGCTCGGCGCCGAGCACGACAATATCGCCGCGGCCATGCGGGGCGCGCTCGCCGCCGGTGACGGCGCGGGAGCGCTGCGGCTCGCGGAGTCCGCCGGCTGGTACTGGTGGCTGGCCGGGCACAAGGCCGAGGGCCTCGAATTCGTCACCGCGGCAGCCAATTCCACGGGCGAGGTGGACGATCACACCCGGGCCACGGTGTACGGCCTGGTCGTGCACTTCCTGAGTGCGGGCCGCAATGACGAACAGCAGCTGGCGGAATGGATCCGCAAGGCGCATCAGCTCGCCGGGGACAGCCGGGGGCATCACCCTGCACTGAGTTTCGTAGGCGCGCTGGAGCGGCTGCTGCACGGCCCGGATCAGTACCTGCCCGCCTTCGAATCCCTGCTCGCCGACGATGATCCGTGGGTGCGGGCGCTGGCGCGTTTGCAGCTGGGCAAGATGCGCACCCTGCTCGGTCAGCACGAGGACGCGGACGAGTATCTGGAAACGGCGCTCGCCGAGTTCCGGGCGCTCGGTGAACGCTGGGGCATGTCGTTCGCGCTCACCGAACTCGCCGATCGCCAGGCCATGCACGGCGAATTCGCCTCCGCCTGTATGCTTTTCGACGAGGCCGTGGTGGCGGTCACCGAGGTCCGCGCCCTGGAGGACGTGGCCCGCATGCGATCGCGGCAGGCGCAGCTGTACTGGCTGCTGGACGATCCGCAGGCCAGCGCCGCCGCCTTCGCCGACGCGCAGCGCTGCGCCGATCAGGCCGCGTGGCCGAGCGCGCTCGCCGAATTGGCTGCGGCCAGAGCGGAAGTGGCCCGCTGGGACGGCGACACCGCGGAGGCGTCCCGCCGGCTCGACCTCGCCACCACCATGCTGGGCGACGAGGCGAAGTACCCGCACAACAGCGCGATGATCAACAATCTGCGCGGTTATCTGGCAACGGATCTCGACCAGGCCCGCACCCACCACGCGGTGGCCTTCCGTTCGGCCTCCGAGGCCGGCCACGCCCCCCTGATCTCCCTGGTTCTGCTCGGCGTCGCCGACCTGGCCCTGCGGGACGGTCAGACCGAGCATGCCGTGCAACTGCTCGCGGCGAGCACGAAAATCCGTGGCCTGCCGGATCGTTCGCTACCGGATGCGGCCCGCATCGAGCGGGAAGCACGAAATCGCCTCGGTGACACTGGGTTCACCGAGGCGATGGGGGCGGAATCGGATTGGCAGGAACTGGTCGCTACTACACTCGCTTGTTGAAAGTCGCACGGCTCCAGAAGAATCCGACGATGGCAAAGCCGGCGCACCAGGCCAGGGCCGCGGCGGTGTAGCCGCCGGACGGGTGGCCGGTGAGGAAGCCGCGCAGGGATTCGATGATCGGCGTGAAGGGCTGGTACTGAGCGAACTGGCGGACACCCTGGCCCATCTGGTCGGCGGGGACGATGGCGCTGCTCAGAAAGGGCAGCATGATCAGCGGGACCACGCTCATGCCGGCGGATTCCGGGGTCTTGGCGGCCATGCCGAGCGCGACCGTCAGCCAGGAGGCCGCGAACGAGGTGGCGATCATGACGCCGATGGCGCCGAGCCAGTCGGCCAGGGTCGCCGGCGAGCGGAAGCCCAGCAGGAAGGCCACGCCGATGACGGCGGTGATGGCGATCAGGTTGGTGAGCATGGTGGCCACGACATGGCCGATCAGAATCGCGTTGCGGGACACCGACATCACCTTGAAGCGGTTGATGATGCCCTTGGCCATGTCGGAGCTCACCGACACCGCGGTGCCGGAGAGGCCGTAGCTGATGGCCAGCAGGATCATGCCGGGGGTCGAGTAGTTGATGTAGTCCTCGCCGACATTGAACGCGCTGCCGAAGACATACACGAAGATCAGCATCATGACGACCGGCATGAGCGCGGCGTTGAAGATGGTGACCGGGCTGCGGCCGATGTGCTTGAAGTTGCGGCGCAGCATGGTCGAGGAGTCGGCCAGCGAAGCGGTGATGGTGGTCATGATGCGACAGCCTCCGTGGTGGCGTGCCCGGTCAGGGCGAAGAAAACGTCATCGAGATCAGGGGTGTGGATCGAGACGTCCTCGGCCTCGATCGAGTGGGCGGCGAGTCGATCCAGCAGGGCGCGAAGCGATTTCGTGCCGCTGTCGCCCGGCACCCGCAGGGCCAGGGACTCGTCGTCGGGGGTGGAGCCGGGCAGGATGCGCGCCGCCTCCGTCAATTCCATTGCGGTGCCGAAGCGCAGGCGGATGTGGCTGCCGGGCACGCGTCGCTTGAGTTCCGCCGCAGTGCCTTCCGCGACGATGTGGCCCTGGTCCAGCACCGCGATGCGGTCGGCCAGCTGATCGGCCTCCTCCAGGTACTGGGTGGTGAGGAAGATGGTGACGCCCTCGTCGGTGAGCTCGCGGACGATCTCCCACATGGTGCGCCGGCTGCGCGGGTCCAGGCCGGTGGTCGGCTCGTCGAGGAAGACGATCTCCGGCTTGGTCACCAGCGTCATGGCCAGGTCCAGCTTCCGGCGCATGCCGCCGGAGTAGGTGGAGGCGAGCTTGCCCGCCGACCCGGTCAGATCGAAGCGCTCCAGCAGGTTGTCGACCACCCGCTTGCCCTCGGCGCCCTTCATGCGATGCAGGTCCGCCATCAGCTGCAGGTTCTCCACACCCGTCAACAGGTCGTCCACCGCCGCGAACTGCCCGGTCACGCCGATGATCTCGCGCACCTTCTCGGGCTGGGTCGCCAGGTCGTGCCCGCCGATGCGCGCCGATCCACCGTCGGCCTTCTGCAGCGTGGTGAGCACGTTGACCGTGGTCGTCTTACCCGCCCCGTTCGGCCCGAGCAGCGAAAAGATCGTGCCCGCACCGATATTCAAATCGATACCGTCGAGGATCGTCTTGTCCCCGTATGCCTTCCGCAGCCCGGTCGCTGCGATTGCCGCGTTGTTCATGTGGAGTACTTTCGCGACCGCGCCTGATATGGACCTGACACCGACCTGACACGCCCCCTCCCGCCATATTTTTCCTGTTCAGTGCCATGTTTTGCGGTCCAGCACGGCCGGGTGAGCCGGGCCGACGACAGAGCCGTCGGTTGCCCGGCGGAATTCCGCCACGTCCCGTACTGTTCCCGGCACCATGGCAACGAGTACCGAACGCTTCACATTCACGAACAATGGCGACCAGCTGGTCGGCGTGCTGCATCTGCCGCAGGGCGCGCCGATCGCGTCGGTGGTCACCACCGGCCCCCTGACGTCGGTCAAGGAACAGGCTCCCGGGGCCTATGCGCGGGCGCTCGCCGAACGCGGCTTCGCCGCCCTCGCCTTCGACCACCGCAGCTTCGGTGAAAGCGAAGGCGAGCCACGGCAATTCGAGAACCCCATCGGCAAGGCCGAGGACATCCAAGCCGCGGTGACCGCCCTGCTCGCCCACGACCGCACCCGAAACCTGCCCGTCTTCGCGGTGGGCGTGTGCGCCGGCGCCGGCTACATGGCCCGCGCCGTAGCCGACGACCCGCGCATCCGGGCCTACGCCGGTGTCGCGGGCTACTACTCCGACACCGCCGCCTACCCGTCCAGCCAGGAAGCCCTCGATCGAGGTCGCGCCGCCGAACAGAAATGGCGCGAAACCGGTGTGTCCGAACAGATTCCCGCCGTAGCCGACGGCGGCGGCGACGTAGCCATGCCCCTGCAGGAAGCCTACGAGTACTACGGCACCCCCCGCGGCGCGGTCCCCAACTACACCAACGCCTTCGCCGTCCAATCCCTCGCCTACACAGGCGGATTCGACGCCCAGGAAGCAGCCGCCCGCTTCACCCAGCCCTTCCTCCTGGTGCATTCGGAGAACGCACTGGTCCCGCCGTTCGCCCGCAAGTTCTTCGCCGCCGTCCCCACCCCCAAATCCGAACTCTGGCTGCAATCCCAGGGCCAGATCGACTTCTACGACGACCCCCACCTCATCTCCCCCGCCACCGACGCCGCAGCCGAACTCTTCCGCGCAGTCCTCGCCGACTGACCCGAATCGCCCGGATTCCTCTACTACAGGGCGTAGTCAACCACTACAGTGGCGGACGGAGGCGAGCACGCTTCATTCGAGGCGGCCGCTGGAGGAGGGTCGATGTCCGACCGTGCACCTGTTCGCACCAGACCTCGTGCGCTGCTGAGGTTCTGGCGCGTCAACAATTGGGTCGTGCGCAAGCTGACGTGGCTCAACCCGTATTGGGTCTTGCTGGAAACAGTTGGGCGGAACACAGGCTGCCCGCGCCGCACACCACTGGCGACCGGACCGATCGACAACGGTGCGATGTTGTTCATCGCGGTACACGGCAGGCGTGCAGCCTGGGTACGCAATATCGAATCCAATCCCACCGTTCGCGTGCGGAAGTGGTTTCGCTGGGTGACCGGCACCGCGACAGTTCATGAACTCACTCCGGCCGAGTACGAACGATTCAATCGATATGCACGTCTAGGCCCGACGACGTTCGGACTCGACTATGCGCCACCGACGCTCGTCCGAGTCCACCCCGTACACCCACGAGGTGATTCTTCGGCCGCCGTCGGTCAATGAGGAGGACGACACCTCGTATATTCCGTGGCCGAGGGGATCGCGGGTATCGCCCTGGCCGGACTGCCGGTCGCGGCGGGCTAGGCGGGGTAGCTGTGGATCTCGGTCGCCTTGACGGCGGCCCAGATTCGCATGCCGGGTTGCAGGCGCAGGTCGGCGACGGCGGCGGGGGTGATGTCGGCGAGGACGGATGGGGCGCCGTCGAGGCGGACACGGGTCACCGTGGCGTGCTGTTCGAGGCCGGTCACGGTGACGGGCCACATGTTTCGGGGGCTGCCCGAGGGTTGTTCGGTGTGCAGACTGACCGCGGTGGGCGGGAAGGCCAGGAAGACCCGGCCGCTGGCCGCGTCGGCGGCGGTGAGGGTCCCACCGGTGTCGACGACCACCGTGGTGCCGGTGGCGACACCACGAAACAGGTTGAGGCCGACCAGGTTTGCCACGTAATCGGAGCGGGGGCGGCGAGCGATGTCGGCAGGGGCGCCCTGCTGGATCACAGCGCCCTTTTCGAGGATCACCAGACGATCCGCGAGGACCATGGCGTCCAGGGGATCGTGGGTCACCAGGATGGTGTGGCCGGTGTAGTCGCGGAGGTGGTGGGACAGGTCGGCTCGGACCTGGAGGCGGGTGCTGGCGTCGAGGGCGGCCAAAGGTTCGTCGAGGAGCAGCAATTGGGGGTCGGTGGCGAGGGCTCGGGCCAGGGCCACCCGCTGGGCTTGGCCGCCGGAGAGGCGGCGCGGGGTGCTCTGGGCGTGCTCGGCCAGGCCCACGCGGGCGAGCCATTCGGCGGCGCGGGTGCGAGCTTCGGCGCGGCGGACGCCGCGGGCGCGCAGGCCGAAGGCAACGTTCTCCAGGGCCGAAAGATGCTGGAAGAGTAGGTAATCCTGGAAGACGACGCCGACGCGGCGGTGTTCGGCGGGCACGAAGACACCGGGTGGAGCATCCCAGATCTGGTCTGCCACGGTGATGCTGCCGCCGGTGAGGGGCAGCAGCCCGGCCAGTGCGCACAGGGCGGTGGACTTGCCCGCACCATTCGGACCGAGTACCGCGACGACCTCGCCGGGCTCGGCGGTCACGGTGAGGTCGAGTTCGAATCGAGGGCGTTCGACGCGCAGTTCGGCATGCAGTGTCATCGCGCTCCTCCCGGCGCGGCAGGCCATCCGCGCACTGCCGCCGTCGTCATACCGCGCCTCGAATCCAGCGCTCGCGCAAGGCGACCAGGACCGCGACCGAGACAGTGAGCAGCACCAGGCTGAGCACGATGGCGGCGTCGGGGTCGGTTTCCAAGGCCAGGTAGACCGCCAGTGGCATGGTCGTGGTCTTGCCGGGGAAGTTGCCGGCGAAGGTGATGGTCGCGCCGAATTCGCCGAGGGCGCGGGCCCAGCACAGGACGGAGCCCGCGATCACACCGGGCAGCACGGAAGGCAAAGTGACTCGGCGGAAGGTGTACCAGGCGGAGGCACCGAGGGTGGCGGCGGCTTCCTCGAACCGGGTGTCGGCGGCGCGCAGCGCACCTTCCACCGAGATCACCAGAAACGGCATGGCCACAAAGGCTTCCGCGATGATCACGCCGGTGGTGGTGAACGGCAGTGATACGCCGAACCAGTCGTTGAGGTACTGGCCGAACAGCCCGCGCCGCCCGAAGACCAGCAGCAGCGCCACACCTCCGACCACCGGCGGCAGCACCAGCGGCACGGTCACCAGAGCCCGGATCACGCCGCGCCCCGGTACGTCGGCCCGGGCCAGCAGCCAGGCCAGCGGAATGCCGAGGACCAGGCAGATGACGGTGGCGAGGGTGGCGCAGTACAGCGAAAGCCGCAGCGCCTCACCGACTTCAGGGCTGAACAGTCGATCGGTGAGAGTGGGCCAGGGTGCGCGCACCAGCAACCCGATCAGGGGAAGGGTCAGGAAGGCGAGGGCGCACAGGGCGGGGAGCACGAGGATGACCGGCCGTCGTCCGCGTGCTGCCCGCCGTCGCGCCGAGGCGCCGATCACCGGCACCCCTCGCCGCGTGCCCGGCCTCGGTCGTGAATCACCTGATGCCTCACGGTGTTTCGAATCCCGCGTCGGTGAAGACCTGCTTGGCCTGGGCGGACGTGATGAAGTCGACGAACGCTGCGGCGGCGGATCCGTTGGGCGCCTTGGCCAGAGCAGCGATCGGATAGGTGTTGACCGCCTTGGTGGATTCGGGGAAGTCGATGCCTTCGACCTTGCTGCCCGCGGCCTTCACATCGGTGCGGTAGACGAGGGCGGCGTCGACCTCGCCCAAGGTCACCTTGGTGAGGACCGCCTTCACGTCCTGCTCGCGGGTGTCGGGCTGGGGGGTGATGCCGGCGGCCTCGAATACTCTCTTGGCGGCGGCCCCGCACGGCACCTGCTCGGCGCACAGGGCCAGCTTCGGGTCGGTCTTGCCGAAGTCGGCGAGGCCGGTGATGTGTCCGGGGTTGCCCCTGGGCACCGCGATCTCGAGCCGGTTGCCGGCGAAGGTGGCCGGTTGGCCGGTGACCTCGCCGGCGTCGACGACCTGCTGCATATTGGCCGGGGCGGCGGAGGCGAAGACGTCGGCGGGCGCGCCCTGTTTGATCTGTTCGGCCAGGGCGGAGCTCGCGCCGAAGCTGTACACCACCTTCACGCCCGGATGCGCGGCTTCGAAGTCCTTGCCCAGCTGGGTGAAGGTTTCGGTCAGCGAGGCCGCCGCAAACACCGTGACGGTGCCCTTGACCTGGCCCGAGCCGCTGTCGGCCGGGTCATCGGAACCGCATCCGGCCAGTCCGGCGGTGACGGTGAGTACGGCCGCGACGGCACCGAGGCCGCGGAGTGTCATCATCCTCATCAACTTTCTGGTATCTCGACCACGACATTGGTCGATTTGATCGAGGCGACGGCAATGCTGCCGACCTCCAGGCCGAGTTCGTCCACCGACTCCCGGCTCACCAGCGATACCAGCCGGAACGGCCCGGCCTGCAGTTCGACCTGAGCCATGACCGTGTCCTTGACGATGCGGGTGACGATGCCGCGCATGCGGTTGCGCGCCGATGCCTTGACGGTGACGCCGGGCTCCGGGGTTTCGGCGTAACTGCTGCGCAGGACCTCGGCCAGCTCGGCACCGCGCACGCCTTTGCGGCCGCTGTCGAGGCGGACCTCGCTCAGCCGCCCCTGGTCGATCCAGCGGCGCACGGTGTCATCGCTGACACCGAGCAGAGCGGCCGCCTCACTGATCCGCAAGTTCGTCACGAGAGGGATACTATTCCCTCATTCGCGGAGTATTACCAGCGATACTTCCGCGAAATCGCCTCACCCGAGTTCGGCGGGGGCTATACGGGGACGGCGGCTTGCGGGCCGGAGAGCAGGTCCGGGAGTTCCGGGCGCGGGGCGACCTCCATGACCGCCTCGGCCACCGCCAGGCGGACGCCCAGCCGGGGCGGGTGATCCAGGCCCGAATCTCCTTGCAGGAGCAGGCGAACCGCCGCCCAGGGCAGGTTCACGCCGGCGAAGGCCGTCTGGAACAGACCGGCCGAGGGGCGCGGGTTGGCTTCCAGCAGGACCGGCTCGCCCGCAAGGTGACGCAGTTGCACATTGGTCAGATACGCCAGTTCGAAATGCTCGACGAACTGCCGCGCGAGGCAATCCAGCCGCGGGTCGTCGAGCAGGGTGCGGAAGCGACCGTGCTTGGCGCGGGGAATGCTCATCAGCAGTTCGCCGCCCGGCGCGGACAGGCAGTCGATGCTGATTTCCGGGCCGTCGAGGAAGGGCATGACGAGCAGTTCGGGGACGCGCTCGCCCTGGTCGGCGGCGTGGCGCAGGGCCTGCGCCACGGCGGCGACCGAGGCCACCGGACGAGGCGGGGCCAGCAGGCTCGCCAGGCTGAGCGGGCGGTCGTCGAGAATCCGGAATCCGAAGGCCGAGTACTCACCGCACGGTTTGACACACAGGGTGTCCGCGGTGCGGGAGAGCTCGTCGACGGCCGTACAAAGGGCGTCGGCGTCGGACACCACTCGCCACGGCGGCACCGGAAGTCCTGCGGCACCGGCCATTTCGTAGGTGCGGACCTTGCTGGTGAGCACCTGCACCGCAGATGGCGGCGAGCACATGACGCGGGTGCCGATGGCCGCGAACTCCGCGATGCGCCCGGCGAGCGCGCCGAGCCGCCGCGGCGGAATCAGCACGTCGATGCGGTGGGTGCGGCAGAAGTCGAGGGCGAATCGGGCGTAGTCGTCATTGCTCACATGCCGGGGCTCCACGGCCGCGATATCGCAGACCGACAGCGCCGCCGCGCCCGGATCCACATTGCTCGCGTAGATGGTGACGTCGACTCCGTCGGGGTTCTGCCGCAGCAACCGCATGATCTGAGCGGTTGCCGCCCCTGCGCTGCTCAGCCAAATCCGAAGCGTTATGGCAACGCTCCTCTCCTGTTTCATGCGGCCGAGCGGTGCGAGCCTGGGCAGCGATCCGGTGGTGGGCGGATCGTAGCCCGGTTCGGTGTCGGGCACGTTTCGGCGAGGAGGACCGCCGGTTGCCTTGTGACCGTGCGACATTCACCCGGCGTTCGGGGCACCCCCGAGGGCCCGGAAGAAACTGCCGAGTTCGGCGACCACCTCGTCGAGCGGAGCGGTGGAGCGCTGCACCCGGCACAGGATGACCGCGCCCTCGACGGCGGCCACCGCGGTGGTCGCAAGTCGTTGTGCGCGTGCGGGTTCCACGCCGTCACCGCGGAGCGAGGCCACGATGGCGTCGTGCCAGCGCTGGAAGATCTCGGCCACGGCCGGTTGCAGATGCCGGTCGTCGGGTGACCCGCCGACCGCTACCGACACGACCGGGCAGCCCGCGGCGAAATCCGACTCGCGCAGGATAGCGGACCAGAACTCACCGAAGCGGTCGAGGGCGGCGAGCGAGCCCGCGGCGCTGCCGTGTTCGATAATGGCCGCGATGGCATCGCCTGCGAGCGTGAGGGATTCGCTCATGAGCTGGGCGCGCCCGCCTGGAAAGTGGTGGTACACCGAGCCGCGCGGGGAACTGCTGCGGGCCAGCACGGCATCCACGGTGACCCCGGCCGCGCCCCGCTCGCGCAGCAATTCGACTGCGCTGTAGAGCATTTTGTCGCGGGTGCCGGTGCGCGGGGCCATCAGCTGCCCGCTTCCAGGAGCTGCCGGAAGCCGTCGAGGTTGGCGGTCATGGCGGCCTCGAACTCTTTCAAGCGGCGCGCGATGATGCGAGCCTCCTTGTCCGGCATGGCCGCAATGGCCATGGACAGTCCGGACGGGCCGGGGCCCAGGCGCGCCCACTGGCGCACGAGCACCCCGTCGCCCGCCGCTTCGACCTCGAAACCCCAGGTGCTGCTGACCTCTTCGCCGGCGACGATGTTCCAGGTCCAGCGGCTCCGGTCCTCGACCTCGGCGATCACGCAGTCGGTGGTCCATTCGCCCAGATGCTGATTGCGGTTGTGGCCGCGGAACCGGCTGCCGACGGCGACCCGCGGTTCCCCCAGCCATTCGACCCGCTGCAGTTCGGGCGAGAACCGCGCCGGCAGTTCGATATCGGTGAGCACTGCCCAGGCCGCATCGATATCGGTGCGGATCTTCAGGGTGGCCTCGACGGTCGGACAGTCTCGCAAACGCATGCCGGGAGACTAACACTAAGTTCTATGGCAGAGTGCATAATCACTGCCACCGCGAGACTGAGGATGCGTATGAAGATCGGCGTGGTGATCGAACCGCGACTGCCCGGAGCGGTCGAATTCGTCCAGGAATTGGAACGACTCGGCGTCGCCTCGGTGTGGGTGCCGGAGGTGTGGGGGTACGACGCGCTCACCGGCCTCGCCTATGTCGCGGCGCGCACGGAACGAATCGAGCTGGGCACCTTCGTGGTTCAGCTGGGCTCGCGCAGCCCGGCGCTGCTGGCCACCTCGGCCGCATCCCTGCAGGCGCTGTCGGGGCAGCGGTTCAAACTCGGCATCGGGGTGTCGGGGCCGCGCGTGATGGAGGGTTTTCACGGCGTGCGATTCCGGAAACCGGTGCAGATGACCCGGGAGACCATCGAGATCGTGCGGAAGGTCGGCCGCGGTGAACGGCTGGAGCACGACGGGCAGGTGTATCGGCTGCCCCTGCCGGACAGCCGGGGTCGCGCGCTGACGCCGCTGGTCATGCCCACTCACATTCCGGTCTACGTGGCCGCCATGGGTCCGGCGAATCTGCGGCTGACGGGTGCGCGGGCCGACGGCTGGCTGGCCAATGCCTTCATTCCGGAGAGCGCGGAGGTCTTCCTCGGCCCGCTGCGCGAGGGCGCCGAATCCGCCGGGCGCTCGCTCGCCGACCTGGATCTGGTCGCGCCGGTCGCGGTCGAGATCACCGGCGGCGCCGCGGAAACCGCTGCGGCACAACGCCGCCACGCCGACGGCTACGCCTTCACCATCGGCGCGATGGGCGCGGCGGCGGACGACAATTTCTACAATGCCGCCTTCGGGCGGCTCGGGTTCGCCGACGAGGTGGCGGAGGTGGCGCGGCTGTGGCAGGCCGGGCAGCGGGACGAGGCCCGCGCGGCGGTCCCGCTCGAACTCGGTTCGCTGACGAATCTGCTGGGCACGCCGGACGATATCGCCGCCCGGCTGGACCGGTATCGCGAGGTCGGCATCTCCACCATGCTGGCCAAACTGGACGGTAATTTCGAATCGCAGCTGGCCACGGCGGCGCGGCTGGTGGAGATCGCGGGCCGTGTCTCCTCCTAATTGCTGACGCCGCCGGGCGATTCCCGTGCCACTATCGGACCATGCGGGTGGGTCGAGAGATTTCGGGATTGCTGGCATTCGCACTACTGCTCGTCGTCGTGCTGGCGACGGCCTGGGAGCAACAACCACACGGGTATCGGGACGACTCCGCGCCCGGCGACGTGTTCAGCGCCGCACGGGCGTACCGGACCATCGAGGAGATCGCGCAGCGGCCGCACGCGGTCGGCACGGCCGAACACGACCGGGTGCGTGACCATCTCGTGGGCGAGCTGCGAAAACTGGGTCTGGAGACCGAGATTCGCAGTGGCATCGGACGCTGGCCCGAAAGCATGAAACGTGCGGAGGTCGGCATCGGGCGCGCCGACAATATTGTCGCGCGGATCCCCGGCACCGCTCCGACCGGGACGGTTTACCTTGCGGCCCACTATGACTCCGTGCCGTCCGCGCCCGGCGCGAACGATGACGGGGCCGGTGTGGCGGCCATCCTGGAGACGGCCCGCGTGCTGCGCGAGAGCGAAACCGGGCTGCGCAACAATGTGGTGCTGCTGCTCACCGACGCCGAGGAACCGGGGCTGCTCGGCGCGGATGCCTTTGTGGCGGCGGGTGATTACGACCGGGACGGCGGCGTGGTCGTCAATCTCGAGGCCCGCGGCGCGGGCGGACCGCCGCTGCTGTGGCGGCTGACCCGGCCCGACGGCGATCTGGTTCGCACTGTGGCGCAAGCGGTTCCGCGTCCGAACACCGATTCGCTCACCACCGCGCTGGCCGGGGATCAGACCAGCAGCAATACCGACTTCGCCGCCTTCGAGCCGGGCGGATTGCGGGTGCTGGACTGGGCTTTCGTGGGCGAGAGCGTCTACTACCACAATCGGCTGGACGATCCGGCGCACGTGAACCTCGCGACCCTGCAGCAGCTGGGCGACAATACCGTCGCGCAGGCACGGGATTTCGGCGAGCGGGATCTGCGCGCACTGGACGATCCGGCGGACAAGGCATATTTCACGCTGCCCTTCGGGGTGCTGGTCGTGGTGGCGCCGTGGGTGATGATCGCGCTCGCGGTGCTGGCCCTGGCCCTGGTGGCGTGGATCGTCTGGCAGGTGCGCCGGGCCGGGGAGACGAGCATCCGCCGGGTATTGCTCGCCGCGGCAACGGCATTCGTGGCGGTGCCGCTGGCCATGGCGGTGGTGTACGGATGGTGGTGGCTGGTCGGCCGCATCCGGCCCGAATTCGCCGCCGCGCCGGTCGATCCGTACGATCCGGAGTTCTATCAGGCGGCGGTCATCGTGCTGTCGGTCGCGGTGCTCGCGTTCTGGTGGGTGTTCGCGCGCCGGATGTTCGGGCCCACCGCGGCCGGAGTCGGCCTGCTGACCTGCGTGACGGTGGTCGGTGCGCTGTTCGCGGCGGTGGCTCCCGCCGCGTCGGTGCTGCTGATGGTGCCCGCGTTCGCCGCCGCGGCGGCGGTGGCGCTCACCTTCGTGACGCCGGAGTCGCTGCGGCTGCCGGTGCTGACCGTATTCCTGCTTCCGGCAGCGCTTTTCCTCGGCGGCTCGCTGTGGTCGGGGGTGCAGGCCGGGCTCACCAGCGCTCCGTTCCTGGCCGCGCCGCTGCTCGTGCTGCTGGGCGGATTGCTCATGCTCACGCTCACCCATGCCTGGCCGCAGCGGCGCGGGTGGGCGATTCCGGTGGCCGGGCTGGTGCTCACCCTCGTGCTGACGGCCACCGGGCTGGCGCTGTACAAGGTGGATGCCGCGCATCCGCGGTTGTCGCAACTGATCTACGCGCTCGATGCGGACAGGCGTGAAGCACAGTGGCTTTCGACGCAGCAGCCGGACGACTGGACCCGGAACTTCGTCAGCGGAACCGCGCCCGGCGGGGTCTTCGCCGAACTGTGGCCCAAGGCGGTATCGAGCGAACCCACGGGTGCACAGTCGATTTCGGCGCCGGTCGCGGAGATCCTGTCCGACACGACCGAGAACGGCAAGCGGAAGGTGACATTGCGGGTCCGGTCCACGCGCGCCGCCACGCGCATCGATCTGCGCTGGGGAGATGCACCGGTCGAATCGCTGCGAGTGGCCGGTCGGGAGATAACCCTTTCGGAGACTGCGGGATTCCGATTCTTCGCGCCGCCGGCCGAGGGCGTGGACGTGGAGTTGATCGTCCCGGCGGGACCGCTGCCGCTGCGCTTGACCGACTACAGCTGGCTGCCGGATTCGGGGGTGGAGACGTATCCGCCGACTCCGGAGGACACCTACCTCCGGCAGGACAGCGCGTGCGCCGTCACCGTCACGGTGCCGGGCTTGCAGTGAAAATTACTGGAGATCACCGGGATTCGGCTCGTCGCAGGTAGCGTCCGGTCAGGCTGTCCGGCGATTTCGCGATCTCGCGCGGCGTCCCGGTCGCGACGATGCGGCCGCCGTCCGGTCCGCCGCCGGGGCCCATATCGATGACATGGTCGGCATTGGCGATCATGTCGAGGTCGTGGTCGATGGCGACGATGGTCGCGCCCGAACGCAGCAGCCGGTCGAACACGCCGAGCAGGGTCGCCACATCGCGGGGATGCAGGCCGGTGGTCGGTTCGTCGAAGACGTAGAGGATGTGCCGCTGGCTCGCCCGCAATCCGCCGGCCAGCCGCATGCGCTGCGCTTCACCGCCGGACAGGTAGGGCGTGGGTTCGCCCAGATGGAGGTAGCCGAGGCCGACCTCGCGCAGCGCCGCCAGCGGCTGGCCGATGCGCGGGGCGCCGGCGTAGCGGTCGGCGGCGTCGGCGACGGTGAGGGCCAGGACATCGGCGATGGTGAGGCCGTCCACCCGCACCTCGAGGGTTTCCGGGTTGTAGCGGGCGCCGTGGCAGGCCGGGCAGGTGAGCGTCATGTCCGGCAGGTACTGCACATCCAGCGACACTTCGCCGAGTCCCGCGCAGGTCGGGCACTGGCCGCCCTTCACGTTGTAGGAGAAACGCCCAGCGCCCCAGTGTCGTTCGCGGGCGAGCGGGGTGGCGGCGAAGAGGGCGCGGATGCCGTCGAGCGCACCCGAGTAGGTGGCGGGGGTGGAGCGGCTGTTGTTGCCGATGGGGGTGGAGTCCACGGTGACGACGCGGCGGATGCCGCCCGCGTCGAGTTTCGCCACGTGCCCGGGCAATTGCTCGTGGGCGAAGGTCCGGGCGAGTGCGGGCACCAGGCTGTCGAGGATGAGACTCGTTTTGCCGGAACCGGATACGCCGGTCACGAGCGTGAGCCGCTCGACCGGAATGCGGGCCGTCACCTGGTGCAGGGTGTAGAAGTCGCCGACGGTGAGCTCGAGGTGTTCGTCGCCCGCCTGTACCTGGCGCTGTTTGCGGACGTGGATGTCCGCCTGCCCGGAAAGATACGGTCCGGTCACCGAATTCGGGTCGGCGGCCACGGTTTCCACGCTGCCCTGCGCCACGACCGTGCCGCCTGCCCGGCCCGCGCCCGGCCCCATTTCGATGAGGTGATCGGCCCCGCGCAGCAGATCCGCCTCGTGATCCACCATGACCACCGAATTGCCGTTGTCGACGAGGGCGCGGATGACCTCGCGCAGGCCCTCGACATTGGCTGGGTGCAGGCCGATGGAGGGTTCGTCGAGCACGTACAGCATGCCGGTGGACCGCGCCTGCAGCGTGGAGGTCAGCTGAATCCGTTGCCGCTCACCGGTGGACAGCGATTCCCCGGCGCGCTCCAGGGTCAGGTAGCCGAGGCCCAGGGTGAGCAGCGGCTCCATGGTCCGGATGAACTCGGCTGTCAGCCTTTTCGCGAGCTCATCCAGCTCGGCGGGCAGCCGCTGCGGCAATCCCGGTGCCCAGGACTGCAATTCGGCCAGGGTGAGCGCGCTGGTGACGGCGATGTCGCGGCCGTCCACCAGGGTGGTGAGCGCCTCGGGCCGCAGCCGGGTGCCGCGGCAATCCGGGCAGGTGTGCAGGGTGAAGAACTTGCCCAGCCGCTCGCGGGTGGTCTCGCTGCTCGCATTGGCCAGCGAATGCCGCACGGCCGCACGGGCATTCTCGTAGGTGCCGTTGAGTTCGGCGGCCCGGCCGGATTTGGTGGTCACCACGACATGCCGCTTCACCGCGGGCCCGTCGAGGACGATGTTCTTCTCCCGCTGCGTGAGTTCGCGATACGGCACGTCGATGCGCACGCCGAGCTGGGCGGCGATCTGCGGCTGGAAATCCCGCAGCGGCAGCTTCCACGGGGCGACCGCTCCCCCTTCGATGGTGAGATCCGGATTCGGGATCAGTGCCGCGTCGTCGATCTCGTCCACCGTGCCGAGGCCGCCGCAGCGCGGGCACGCGCCGAAACTGTCGAAGGCGAAGGATTCCGCACCCGGCAGCTCGAACCGGCCGCCGCACTCCGGGACGTCGGCGTAGCCGCGCATGGCCGCATCGAGGGACGGTGGCAGCCGGAAACCGTTGGGGCACAGGTGTGAACCGAGACGCGAGTACATGAGCCGCAGCACGTTGTACACCTCGGTCATGGTGCCGACGGTGCTGCGGCGGCCCGGAACCGGCGGGCGCTGCTTCAGGGCGAGGGTGGCGGGCAGATAGTCGATGCGGTCCACATCCGGGCGCTCGGCCTGACTGATGCGGCGGCGGGTGTAGGTGGACAGGCCGTCGAGGAAACGCTGATAGCCCTCGGCGTACAGCACATCCATGGCCAGCGAGGACTTCCCCGAACCGGACAGCCCGGTAATGGCGACCCAGGACCACAGCGGGACATCCACATCGATGTCCCGCAGATTGTGGACGCGCGCGCCCACCACCCGGATGGCCTCCGGGAGGTGGGTCACGCCGGGTTCCAATGCTCGGCCAGAGTCGCGCCGATGCGGGCGAGCGGGCCGGGGTGAGCCAGGCCGATGTGAGTGGCATCGACGGGGATGTCGATCACCCGGCCGGTGAGGTGCGCGGACCAGCTCTCGGCCGGGCACCGGGTGCGGCCGGTCTCCCGGGCGGCGGTGAAATGCAGGATGTCGCCGGTGAATACGCCGCTGGGGGCACCGGGAACCCATCTGGTCAGCGCGGCCGTGGCCCGCTCGATCAGGTCGGCGGGGAGAGTCGCGGCCACCTGAGCGCTGGAGGCCGTGCCCAAGAGCTCGCGCCACGCCGCGTCCGTAACTTCCGACTGTGTGGTCGGCGCGGTCGAGTCGTTCTCGGCGGTGGAATCCATGAGTGCGAGCAGGACGATCTGTTCGCCTCGAGCCTGGAGGCGGACCGCGATCTCATGGGCGATGCGGCCGCCGAGGGACCAGCCGAGCAGGCGGTACGGGCCGGTCGGTTGCGTTCGCCGGATCTCCCGGATGTACCGGTCGGCGTAGTCGGCGACGGTGGCCATGGGCGGCTCGGCGTGCACCACCCACGGGTCCTGAATGCCGTACAGCGCCGCCGTCGGATCGAGGTGGGGCAGCAAACCGGCGTAGGGCCAGGACAATCCGCCACCGGGGTGGATGCAGAACAGCGGTGTGGCGGTGCCCGGGCGCAGTGGATGCACGATCGCATACGGGTCGTCGGCGACCGGACGCTCCCGCAGCCGCTGCGCCAGAGCGGCCACGGTCGGGGCCTCGAACAGGTCGCGCAGGGCGACCCTGCCGTCCAGGAGCGACAGAACCCGGACGGCGGCCAGCGAATTGCCGCCCAGGGCGAAGAAGTCGTCGTCCAGGCCGGCGCGGTCGAGGGCGAGCACCTCGGTGAAGGCCGCGGCCACCGCCTTCTGCGCGGCGGTCGACGGTCGCCGGTACTGCCGCCCGGCCACGGGCGGGGGCGGCGGCAGGGCCGAGCGATCGACCTTGCCGTTCCGCAGCACGGGCAGGCTGTCGAGGACCACGACGGCGGGCACCAGATAGTCCGGAAGTCGTTGCGCCGCAATGGCTGCGATCTTGTCCGCTTTCAGCGCCGCACCGTGCTCCGGCACCACGTACGCGACCAGCGATCCACCGGCCGGACCGTCCACGTGCCGGGCGACGGCGTGCGCGACCCGAGGTGCGGCGGCGACGGCGGCCTCGATCTCCGCCAGCTCCACCCGGATTCCGCGCAGTTTCACCTGAGCATCGGTCCGGCCGTGACAGCTGAGCTCGCCGTCGGCCGACCAGCTCACGAGATCGCCGGTGCGGTAGAGCCTTTCACCGCCGCCGAACGGGTCCGCGACGAACCGGGCAGCGGTGAGCCCGGGGCGGACCAGGTAGCCGCGCGCCAATCCCGCACCGCCCAGGTACAGCTCGCCGGTCGCACCGGCGGGAACCGGGCGCAGGCAGCCGTCGAGGACGTAGCAGCGCACACCCGCCGCCGGAGTCCCGATGGTGATCGGTCGATCCGCCGCGAGCGCGCCGCTCATGGTGGCGATGACGGTGGCCTCGGTGGGGCCGTAGGCGTTCACGAAACGCCTGCCCTTACCCCATGTTTCGACCACGGACCGGGTGCACGCCTCGCCGCCCGTGATCACCGCGGCCAGGCTCCGCAGGCCCTTCGGGCTGGTGCAGGCCAGGACGGCCGGCGTCACGAAGGCGTGCGTGACGCGTTCCTGGCGCATCAGCCGGGCGAGCGGTTCCCCGGCGCAGACCTCCGGTGGCGCGACCACCAGGGTCGCCGCGGCGCTCACCGCGAGCACCAGCTCCCAGACCGAGACGTCGAAACTCGGTGAGGCGACGCACAGTATGCGGGACTTCTCGTCGGCCCCGATGGAATGCGCCTGCGCGGCCACCATATTCGCCAGGCCCTCGTGACCGACCACCACGCCCTTGGGGCGACCGGTCGAGCCCGAGGTGTGAATGACGTAGGCGGCGTTGGCGGGACGGATCGGGACGATCGGCGGCAGGGCGTCCATGCGGGCGGCGGCCGGGCCGGGCGAGAGGATTCGGGCGATCTCACCGCCCGCACCGAGCACGATCACGCACAGGCCGGGCAGTGCCGTGAACGCCTCGGCATGTTCTTCGACCGTGATGACGATGCGGGCCGCAGCGTCGGCGAGCACGGCGGCCCGGCGGCTGTCCGGGAAACCCGGATCCACCGGCATGAAGGCCGCGCCCGTGCGAGCGACACCCCAGAAGGCCACCACCCAGGGCAGCGAGCGCGGGATGCCCAGGGCCACCACGTCTTCCGCGCCGATATCGAGGGCCGCCAGGCTGCGCGCGAGATCGGCGGCCAGGCCGCGCAATTCGATATAGGTGAGAGCCGCCTCGCCGCAGCGTACGGCGTCGGTCTGCGGTGCGCGGCGCACGGCCGTGGCGAGCAGGTCCGGGAGCAGGACGGGGTGGTCCGCGGGTTCGGTGCGGTTCCAGTCTTCGACGATCTGCCGATATTCGGACCGGCTCAGTATTCCGAGACGGGCGGTGGGAACCCGCGGATCAATCGAAATCTGTTCCAGCAGTTGTAGGTATCGCTGTGTGAGAGCCGCCACGGTGTGCTGATCGAACAGGTCGGTGGCGTACTGCACGTTCAGCGTCACACCCGAATCTGACTGTGCCACCACGAATTCGAGGTCGAAGCGGGACGTGGTGGCGGGCAGGATGACCGGATCGGCGTGCAGGCCGGGCAGTTCCGGTCGTACCTGCTCCAGATCCTGCAGGGAAAGCATGACCTGGAACAGCGGATGCCGGGACGGCGAACGCGGGGGATCGAGCGCCTCCACCACCTGCTCGAACGGCACCTCCGCGTGCGCGAACGCCTCCAGGTCGATATCGCGGACGCGTGCCATGAACCGCGAGAACAGTTCGGCCGCAGCCACTTCCGTGCGCAGCACCAGCGTGTTCACGAACATGCCGACGAGCTCGTCCAGCTTGGCCGCACCGCGACCCGCCACGGGTGTGCCGATGGCAATGTCACCGTTGCCCGACCAAGCGGACAGCAATACCGCGAGCCCGGCATGCAGGGTCATGAACAGCGTGCAGTCGTACTCGCGGGCCACGGTGCGCAGACGCTCTGCCGTCTCCGCCGGGATCTCCACGGCGACAGTCGCTCCGCGCTGCGAAACCCACGCCGGGCGAGGCCGATCCAGCGCAAGCCCGATCTCCTCCGGAAGACCCGCGAGAGCTGTTGTCCAGTAGTCGATCTGGCGGCGCAGCTCGGAATCGGCATCGTCCGCCGACCCGAGGACGGTGCGCTGCCACAGTGTGTAGTCGGCGTACTGCATCGACAGCGCGGGACGATCCGGCACCCTCGCCGCCAGCGCCGCCGAATACCCTTCCGCCAGATCGCGAGCCAGCGGGCCGAGCGAGAAGCCATCCGCATTCGCGTGGTGAACGACGAAGGCCAGCAGCCACTCCCCCGCATCGGCCGACTCGGTCACGGTGAACAGGGCCGCGCGAACCGGCACCTCGGCCAGGAGGTCGAACGGCGCAGCGCAGAACTCGGCCAACGCCCCGGTCATTCCGGCCTGCTCTCGGCCGGAATCCACAGTGCCGGTGGGTATTCCGGTGCGGTGGATCCCGGCTAAAAGCACGCCGGGATGACGGGGGGATGGTGGGGCGGCGTCCTCCGCATGCGCGGTGAGCAGTTCGACCGGGATCGACCGCTGGCAGACGGTTCCCTCGAGCTCCGGGTAGTAGGTGCGCAGGCTCTCGTGCCGGGTCAGGACATAGCGCACCGCTGTCCGCAGAGCGTCGAGGTCCAGCCGCCCGCGCAGCCGCAGCACCAGGGGGATGTTGTAGGCCGGGGAGTCAGGGGCGAGGCGGTGCAGCAGCCACAGGCGCTGCTGGGCGTAGGACAGGGGGACGACTTCGGTCCGTGACGTGGCTGCCGGAAGCGGACGGGCCGCGACCATCGGGGCCTCGATGTGATCTGCCGGTGCGGTGACCGTCGGGGCTTCGATGCGCTCGGCCAGGGCGGCGACCGTCGGTGCCTCGAAGATTTCGCGCACCGGGATGTGTGTGCCCAGCGTCGCGCCCAGCCGGGCCGCCACCCGGGTCGCGCTGAGGGAGTTGCCGCCCTCCTGGAAGAAATGGGTGTCCGCACCCGCCCGCGGCAGTTCGAGGACCTCGGCGAAGACCTGCGCTACCGCCGCCGCCACGGAGGTGTGCGGGGCACGCACGGGTGCGGCGGTGGGCGCGGGTACGCGGAGGGCCGCGCGGTCGAGCTTGCCGTTGCCGGTCAGGGGCAGCCGATCGCAGAACACGATGGTCGCCGGGACCATGGTGGCGGGCAGGCGTTCCGCGACGGCGTCCCGCACGCTGTCGGGGGTGGGCCGATCCCCGGCATCCCGGGAATCGGGCACCGCGTACGCCACGATTCTGGGATCTCCGGGGAGATCGCCGGCCACGGTGGCCACGGCCTGGGCGATGCCGGGCACAGCGGTCACCGCGGCTTCGATCTCGCCCAGCTCGATGCGGACGCCCCGCAGCTTGACCTGAGAATCGTTGCGGCCCAGGAACTCCAGTTCACCGTTCGCGCGGTGGCGCACCATGTCCCCGGTGCGGTACATGCGACCGCCGGTGAACGGATCCGGGACGAATCGCGCGGCGGTGAGCGCGGGCCGGGCGTGATAGCCGCGCGCGACACCGGAGCCCGCCAGGTAGAGCTCCCCCGCGACGCCGGGCGGGACCAGGGACAGCCGGTCGTCGAGGACGTAGCAGCGGACGCCCGTATCCGGGCCGCCGATCGTGACCGGTCCGTCGGTGTACGGGCTGCTCAGGGTGGAGATGATCGTGGTTTCGGTGGGGCCGTAGGCGATCAGCAGCGTGCGGCCCGCCGACCACCGCGCGGCCACGGCCGGGGCGACCATCTCGCCGCCGGTCACCAGCACGGCCAACGCGGAATCGGGACCGGACAGCCCGGCGGCGTCCATGCCCGCCAGCACCGCGGGGGTGACGAAGGCGTGCGTAATGCGGTCCCGGCGCAGCATTTCCGTGAGCTCGAGCCCACCGAAGACATCGGGATCCGCGACGACCAGCGTGGCGGCCGCGCCCACCGCGAGCAACACCTCCCAGACGGAGGCGTCGAAGCTCGGGGACGCCAGCTGGAGGACTCGCGAATCCTGCTCCGGTGCACAGTGTTCCGACTGGGCGTGCGCGACATCGGCAAGCCCCGCGTGCGTCACCGCGACGCCCTTCGGGGTGCCGGTCGACCCCGAGGTGTAGATGAGATAAGCGGTGTCGAGCAAGCGCAGGGGCCGCACCCGGATCGCGTCGGTCACCGCGCCGGGATCGGTGCGAGCGAGTTCCTCGAGCAGGTCCGGAGCGTCCAGCAGCAGCCACGGCCGCGCAGGCTCGGGCAAGGCCGGTAGTCCGGCGGCGACGGATTCGATCGTAAGACCCAGCATCGCAGCGGAATCCGCGAGCATGTGCGCGATGCGCTCGCGCGGATGCTCCGGATCCACGGGCAGGTAGGCCGCACCCGCCTTGGCCACCGCCCACAGCGCGATGACCCATTCCAGCGATCGCCGCAGCGCGACGGCCACCACCTGCTCGGGTCCGGCACCCGTGCGGATCAGGCAGCGGGCCAGTCGATTCGACTGTTCATCCAGCTGCCGATAGGTCAGTGCGCGACCGTCGAACACCACGGCATCGGCGTCCGGAGCTGCCGCCGCCGCACGAGAGAGCAACTCGGGCAGAAGGATCGGCGGCATGGCGCCGGTGTCGTTCCAGTCGCGCAGCAGCCGCAATCGTTCGGCCGGGTCCACGATGTCGACCGCCCACACCAGCAGGCCGGGATCGGCGCTCAGCTGGGTGAGCACACTCTCGTAGCGCCGCACCAGCATCCGCGCGGTCTCCGGGTCGAACAGCGCGGTGTCGTAGCGCAGCGTGAGGACCGTCTCCGAATCCTTGTCCGCGATATCGAATTCGAGGTCGAATCGCACCGTCACCGCTGTCCGCTGGACGGGTTCCACCCGCACGCCCGGTAGTCGCGGCTCGGGCCGATCGACATTGCTTGTCGCCAGCGTGATCTGGAAGATCGGATGCCGCCCGCTCACCCGCGGCGGGTCGAGGGCTTCGACGATCCGCTCGAAGGGGACCCGCGCGTGCGCGAACGCATCCACATCCGCGTCACGCACCCGATCCAGCAGTCCCGCGCACGACTCGTCCGGGTCGACCATGACGCGCAACGGCACCGAATTGACGAACATGCCCACCAGGTCATCGAGCTCGGCCACGTCCCGACCGGCGGTCGGCGCACCGATCACCACGTCACCGGTGTGCGCGAGCTTCGACAGCAGGATCGCCAGCGCGGCATGCGCGACCATGAACAGCGAGGCCCGATGCTCCCGTGCCAGCTCCCGCAGCCGATCCGCGACGGGCTGCGGCACAACGGATTCCACGCTCGCGCCGGCATGCCGCGCACGCACGGGGCGCTGGTGATCCCTCGGCAGCGCCAGCTCGCCCGGCGCCCCCTCCAGCACTCGAACCCAATGCGCCAGTAGCCGATTCAGCTCCGAACCCGGATCCTCGGGCGACCCCAGCACGCCCTGCTGCCACAGCGTGTAGTCGGCGTACTGCAATGGCAGCGCCGGCCAATCCGGTTCCAGCCCGAGCGTTCCGGCCGTGTACGCGGCCGACAGATCCCGTGCCAGCGGGGCGAGCGAGAAACCGTCCGCATTGATGTGATGCACCACCATGGCGAGCACCCACCGGCGCGTATCGACCGAGTACAACCGCACTCGCAGCGGTGGCGCGGCCGACAGCTCGAACGGCTCCGCCTCGAACTCGGCGAGCGCCCGCTCCAGCCGGTCGGCGGACACCCTGCGGATCTCCAGCGCGCCGATATCCTGCTGCGCCACGGCCTGATACGGCACACCCTCGCGCTCCGGGAAGTAGGTTCGCAGCGCCTCGTGCCGCGCCACCACATCGACGACGGCATCCGCCAGCGCGGCCACATCCAGATCGCCGGTCAGCCGCAGCGCCAACAGAATGTGGTACGCCGCGCCCGACCCGAGCCGGTCCAGCAGCCAGATCCCCTGCTGGGCCGCCGACAACGGCACAAACTCCGGACGCGAGTGCGGCCTGACATCCGGCGGTTCACCCGCGTCCCGGTGCGCGGCGTCCTCGATCCGCTGGGCCAGTGCCGCCACGCTCGAGTGCTCGAACAGATCGCGCAGGGGCAGGGCGATACCGAGTTCGGTGCGGAGCAGGGTGACGACGCGGGTTGCGCTCAGGGAGTGTCCGCCGAGGGCGAAGAAGTCGTCCTCGGCGCCGACCTGTTCGATCTCGAGCACGCGGGCGAAGACCCGGGCGACAGCCTGTTCGGAAACTGTTCGCGGCGGCCGGAATTCGGCGCGCGGACGGACCGGGACGGGCAGGGCGGCGCGATCCACCTTGCCGGTCGGTGTGAGTGGCAGGCGATCGAGCACCGTCACCAGGGCGGGTACGGCCTGGTCCGGCAGCAGGCGGGCGACGGCGGCGCTCACCTCGGCGCGGTCGAGCGGGCCGTCGGCGGTGGGGACGACGTAGGCGAATACCTCTGGGGTGTCGGCGGATTCGTCCGGCCGTCGCAGGATCGCGACCGCGTCCGCCACGCCGGGCAGGGACGCAAGGACGCCTTCGATCTCGCCCAGTTCCACCCGGACGCCCCGGATCTTCACCTGGGAGTCGGTGCGGCCGTGGTACTCCAGTTCGCCGTCGGCGCGCCAGGAGCCGTGGTCGCCGGTGCGGTACATGCGCTGTCCCGGCGGGCCGAAGGGGTCGGCCACGAAACGGGAGCCGGTGAGGTTCACGTCGTGGTGGTAGCCGCGCGCCAAACCCGCTCCGGCCACGTAGATTTCGCCGACGATGCCGGGTGCCACCGGGCGCAGGCGGGCATCCAGGACGTAGCAGCGGGCACCCACCACGGGCGGGCCCAGCGGGACCGGGACATCGGCGCCGGAGCTGTGCAGCGGGAGTCCGGCCGTGGCCCAGATGGTGGCCTCGGTGGGGCCGTAGGCGTTCACGAGCGACCGTCCCGCGGACCATGTTCCGGCCAGTTCCGGCGGGCAGGTCTCGCCGCCGGTCGCCAGCATGCGCAGGTGCGGCACGCGGTTCGGGTCGGGGAGGGTGGCCAGGACCCGGGGGGTGAGCATGGCGTGGGTGATGCGTTCGAAGACCATCAGGTCGAGCAGGTCCTCGCCCGCGTACGCCCAGGCGGGAGCCACCACCAGGGTGCCGCCGGAGGCCAGCGCCTGCAATAGTTCCCAGACCGAGGCGTCGAATCCCGGTGACGCTACGGCGAGGACACGGGAGCCGGGGTCGCTGTCGCAGCGCTGCGCCTGGGTGACGACGACATTCGCGAGACCGGCGTGGGTGATGGTGACGCCCTTGGGGGTTCCGGTCGAGCCGGAGGTGTACATGACGTAGGCCGGATTGTGCAGGCGCAGGGGGCGCACCCGATCGGCGTCGGTGACCGGCGGGGCGGCCGGGCCCGCCAGTTCGGCGGGGTCCGCGACCAGCCAGCGGCCGGTGGCCAGGGCGGGCAGGCCCGACCGCCACTCGTCGGTCGTAATACCCTCGACCGCAGCCGAATCCGTGAGCATGCGGGCTATCCGCGCGGCGGGTGCGGTGGGATCCACCGGCAGGAAGGCGGCGCCGGAATGGGCGACCGCGCAGACCGCCACCACCCATTCCAGGGAGCGCGGCAGGGCCACCGCGACCACGTCCTCCGGCCCGACCCCGGAGTCGATCAGCGTGCGGGCCAAGCGATGTGCGCGGTCGCCGAGTTCGCGGTAGGTCAGGGTGGCGTCACCGCACACCACCGCCTCGGCGTCCGGGGCGTAGGCGGCGGCGCGGGTCAGCAACTGCGGAAGGGACAGGGGGACAGCCTGACTGGTGTCGTTCCAGCGGTGCAGCACCTGTTCGCGCTCGGCGGGCGACATGAGGTCGATGTCGCCGACGAGCACGCTCGAGTCACGGCCGACCCGATCCAGCACCCGGCCCAGCCGTCCGGCCAGGGCCGCCATCTGCTCGCCGTCGAAGAGGTCGGTGGCGTACCGCAGCGCCACCGAGAGCCCGGCCTCCGCCTCCGAGATGACGAACTCCAGATCGAATTTGGCCAGCGGCGAGGCGATTTCGACGGGCTCCACCCGCAGCCCCGGCAGCTCGAATCCGGCCCGGCCCAGCGTGCGATACGACAGCATCACCTGGAACAGCGGATTGCGGGTGCGCGAGCGCGGCGGGTCGAGGGCCTCGACGACGCGCTCGAAGGGCACCTCGGTGGCGAACGCGCCCAGATCGATATCCCGCACGCGGGCAAGCAGATTCGCGAACGGCTCGGCCGCGTCCACCTGGACGCGCAACACCAGGGTGTTGACGAACATGCCGATCAGTTCGTCGAGCACCGCCGCGCCGCGCCCGGCCACCGGGGTGCCCACCGCGATGTCATCGCCGCCCGATACCGCCGCCAGCAGCACCGACAGCCCGGCGTGCAGCACCATGAACGGTGTCGCGCCCTGGCGGCCGGCCAGTTCGTGGATCCGGCGCGTGGTCTCGCTGGGAATCGCGACGTGCACTTCGGCCGCACGCCGGAGGGCGCTGGCCGAGCGCGGCCGATGCGGCGGCAGCCCGGATTCGGCGGGCAGGCCCGCGAGCACGCCCGACCAGTAGCCGAGCTGCCGGGACAGCATCGACTCCGGATCGGATTCCGAGCCGAGCAGCTCCCGCTGCCACAGGGCGTAATCCGCGTACTGCACCGCCAGCGGCGGCCAGTCCGGGGCCGCGCCACGGACGCGGGACTCGTAGGCGGAGGCCAGATCCCGGGCGAACGGCCCCAGGGAGTAACCGTCGGCGATCACGTGATGCACGAGCACGGCCAGCACGTGATGGCCCGGCGAGCGGTCGTCACCGTGCACCGCGAGCAGCCGGACCCGGATCGGCGGCGCGGCGGTCAGATCGAAACCGATCGCACCGAACTCGTCCAGCACACTGCCGATCTTCGCGGCTTCGACCGGCTCCGCCGCCAATTCCCCGGCCACCTCCGCGGCGGGCGAAAACCGCTGGCAGACAATCCCGTCGACCTCGGCGAAGGAGGTGCGCAGGGCTTCGTGCCGCTGCACCACGTCGCCCAGTGCGGCGGTCAGCGCGGCGATGTCCAGGGTTCCGACGAGACGCAGCGCCAGCAGCATGTTGTAGGCCGCCGACTCCGGGTCGATGCGGTGCAGCAGCCACAAGCGTTGCTGCGCACCGGAAACCGGGACCACGTCCGGGCGCGGTCGAGGCTCCAAGCGGGCGCGATCCGCCACCCGATGCCGGGCACGCACCAGATCCGCCAGGGCCGCAACGGTGCTCGCCTCGAACAGGTCCCGGACCGTCACATCCACGCCGGTCTCGGCAGTCACGCGAGCCACCACCAGGGCGGCGGTGAGCGAATCGCCGCCGAGGGCGAAGAAATCGTCGTCCAGTCCGATGCGCCGGGTCGCGGCGGGACCGCACACCACCGCACCGAAGGCCGCCGCCACCGTCTTCTCGACGGCGGTGAGCGGTGCGCGGTAGGCAACCGTGGGGCAGGCCGGCACCGGCAGCGCGGCCCGATCGACCTTGCCATTGGCGGTCAGCGGCAACCGATCCAGCAGCACCACCGTGGGCACCATGTAGCTCGGCAGCCGCTGCGCCGCAGTGCTTTCCAGCTCACAGGCGGCGAGTAGCACCCCGGGTGCGGGCACCGCGTACGCCACCAGCCGAGGCGCGGTACCGCCACCGGCCGCACTGCCCGAGGCAGCCCCGCCGCCTCCGGCAATCGCAGCGCCGCCGTGCACCAGCACTACGGCCTGCGCGACGCCCGGGTACGTGGAGAGCACCGCTTCGATCTCGCCCAATTCGATACGCAGACCCCGCACTTTCACCTGGAAGTCGGCGCGGCCGCGGAACTCGAGTTCGCCCGATGCGTCGCGGGTGACGAGATCTCCTGTGCGGTACAGCCTTTCACCCGGGACGCCGAAGGGGTCCGGGACGAATCGCGCCGCTGTCGTCCCGGGGCTGCGCAGGTACCCGCGTGCCAGGCCCGGTCCGCCGAGGTACAGCTCCCCGGGCACTCCCGGTGGGACGGGACGCAGCCAGGCGTCGAGGACATGGCAGCGCCCGCCGGGGAGGGCGGGGCCGAGGAAGACGGGCCGATCCGGGGTCAGCACAGCGGTATTGGTGACGATCGTCGCCTCGGTGGGGCCGTAGACGTTCACCAGCGTTCGCCCCGGCGCCCAGCTCGAGACGACCGACTGCGGGCAGGGTTCGCCTCCGGTCGACAGGAAGCGGAGGTGATGGAGGCCGCGGGCGTCCGTCCCGGCCAAGGCGGCCGGAGTCACGAAGGCATGCGACACCCGCTTGCGCCGGATCAGATCCGCCAGTAGCGGGCCGGCGTAGGCGTCGCCGGTCGACACCACCAGGGTCGCACCGGCGTGCACTGCCATCAGCAGTTCCCAGATCGAGGCGTCGAAGGTCGGCGCGGACACGCACAGCACTCGGGAGTCCGGCTCGACACGCATCCGTTCCGTCTGCACGGCAACGACATCGGCCAATCCCGCATGGGTGATCACGACGCCCTTGGGTGTGCCGGTCGATCCGGACGTGTAGATCACGTAGGCCGGATGGGCCGCCCGCAGCGGCCGGGTCCGATCGGCATCGGTGACGGCGGTCGCGGTGCCGACGGCGTGCAGCGAACCGGTGTCCATGGCGGCGGGCAGCACGATCCAGTCGCGTTCGCCATGCCCGCTCATGAGCGAGGTCGTCGCGGCCGTGGTGATTCCGATGCGGACGGCGGCCTCGGCGAGCACGGTCTCGAGCCGCTCGGCCGGATGGTCCGGATCGATCGGCAGATAGGCCGCACCGGTTTTCACCACAGCCCAGAACGCGACAACCCATTCCGCCGAGCGGTGCGCGGCCACCGCCACCACGTCCTCGGGGCCGATGCCACGGCGACAGAGGTTGCGGGCCAGCCGATTCGAGAGATCGTCGAGTTCGCCGTAGGTGAGGGCGGTTTCACCGCAGACCACCGCGGGGGCCGATGCGTCGCGGGTGACGGCGGCGGCCAGCAGGTCCGGCAGCAGCACCGGATCGCAGGCACGGGCTTCGCTGGGCGACACGGTAATTCGCTGCCGCTCCGCCTCCGAGAGCAGTCCGATGCGCGCCACCGGCTGGTCCGGGCTCGCCGCGATGAAGTTCGCCAGGAACAGCAGGAAGCGTCGCAGGTACTGCTGCGCCGTCCGCGCGGAGTACCTGTCCGGATTGGCCAGCAGGTCGACCGACAGCCCTGCTTCGGCCCCCGCCCGATACAGGTTGAAATGCAGGTCGGCCACGGAACCCGAAGAGAGAATGCGGTATTCGCCGACGGCCGCACCGAAACGGCTGGTGTGGTCGAAGAACATGAGGTTCACGCTGGGCCCGAGAATCTGGTCCGCCGCCACCCCGAGCGAGCGCCGGATGTCCTCGAACCGGTACCGCTGATGCCGCAGCCCACCGGTGGTCTCCCGGGCGGCGGACTCGATCAGTTCGCGCAGCGTGCCCGCTCCCGCGCCACGCACGCGGATGGGCAGCACATTGGCCAGCATGCCCCCGGACTTCTTGAGGGCGGCGGTGGTTCGCGCCGAGGTGGCCAGCAGCACCACGGGATCCGGCTCCCCGGACATGCCCGCCCGGAAGGCCGCGACGGCCGCGACCAGCAGTTGCGCGGGACTGACCGCGCAGGCGGTGGCCAACCGCTCCAAGCTGTTCCACTGTTCGGGGGTGATCGCGCCCGCGGCCCGGAGCGCGGGCGGCAGCGCGCCGCCGCGCCTCGGGAAGCGCGCCGCGGCGGGCGCGGGCTGCGGTGCGGTCCAGTCGGCGAACCGTTCCCGCCAGTATTCGCGGTCGGTCTCGAAACGCGCCGACGCCCGGTACTCCGCGTCGGCGGCCTGGATTTCCATGGGCGCGAGCCCGCCGTACGGCGTCGGCTCCACACCCGCGAGCAGGGCCTCGTACCACTGCCCGACGCGCACCAGCAGACTCAGCCCGCCGTAGCCGTCGATGGCGACGTGGTGCATCTGCGCGTACCAGATGTGATGACGCGGTCCCACCCGCAGCAGCGCCGCCGCCCACAGCGGGGCATCGATCAGGTCGATGGGGACGCGATGCCGGCGATCCATCCACTCCCGCGCGGCGCGCAGGGGATCGGAGCGGTCGGCGAAGTCGACGCGTTCCAATCCGCCGCCGATATCGCCCGCCAGCCACTGATAGGGCCGCCCGTCCGCCACCCCGATCCGCAACCTCCCGACACCGAACTCCTCGAACGCGCGATGGCTGGCGGTATCGAAGAGTTCCGCGTCGAGCTCACCGTGCAACTCGAGGTAGTGCGCCTGCCCGGGTAGCGCGCGCGCCCGCTGCTCGGCCCCGGATTCGTCCGCCAGCCACAATTCCATTTGGGCGCGGGACAATTCGAAGGGTACGGAGTGGAAAACTTCCGGAGAATCGGCGAGCACTATCCCTCCCGGCGTGGAGAGTGGCGGAATGCGCCGGGGCACAATCGGACTCCGCCACCGCGCCGTCCCAGCACCCCGTCAGCCGGACAGTACCGCACAGTTGCTGAAAACTAGCCACCATTCCGTTCGTGCCGCACATGGACGAATGATCACCGCCCCGAACCGATTAGCCGATCTCAGGACCCGGCAATCCGAACCATGACCCGGCCCTGGTTTCGGCGCGCTTCCACCAGTGCGATCGCCTCCTCCAGCCGATCCAGGGGCAGGATCGTATGCCGCGGCCGCAGCTTACCCGCCGCCAGCAGATCCCAGAGTTCGCTACGAATTGCCTCGATGACTTCCGGCCGCGTGCGACTGAGGAGGCCCACCGAGAATCCGGTCAGGGTCTTGAGATCGGGCAGCAGACTCCCCGAATCCACCGCACCCCCGCCGGCGCTGTAGGCGACCAAGCGCCCGTGCGGTCCGAGCGCGTTCACGCCCTTCTGCACGATCTCCCCGCCCACCCCGTCGAGCACGACATCGACCCGCTCCGGCCACTGTTCGCCGTAGGTGACCACGGCGTCCGCGCCGCACTCCCGCAGGAACTCCGCCTTCTCCATCGAACCGGCCGCCGCCGCCACCCGGCTCGCGCCCAGCGCCGCCGCCAATTGCACTGCCAGATGCCCACTTCCGCTCGCCGCGCCGGTGATCAGCACCGACTCCCCCTCCGTGAACCGCCCGGCGCGCAGCGCGCCCAGCGCGACCAGCCCGCCGCGCACCACCGCCAGGGCATCGGCGGTATCGGCCCCGGCCGGAACCTCGGTCACCAATCCCGGTACGCCGAAAGCGTATTCGGCGTACGCGCCTTCGAAAACCACTCCGGCGACCCGCTTTCCGAGCCAGCTCGGGTCGAGGTCGGCCCCCACCTCGACCACGGTCCCGACGATCTCTCCCCCGGGATCGGCGGCATTTCCGGCCCGCCGCATGCGGACCAGCGCGATACCGACTCCCGCCAGCTCGACCGCGATGCGCAGCTGTCCCTTGTGCATTCCGACCACCTTGCCGCTCGAACTTATTATCGACCTAAAATTTATGTCGGGCTATTTTTTGTGTCAAGCATAAGTTTTCGGCAGGGGTATACAGACGAGCGCGGCGGCCGTCCGGGGACGGCCGCCGCGCTCGGGGGGTGGATCAGCTGTGGACCTTGTTCTCCTCTTCGACGTAGTGAGACTTCGAGCCCCAGCCGACATGGGCCTCGGCGCGCATGCGCTCGACCATGTGCGGGTAGTGCAGCTCGAAAGCCGGTCGCTCCGAACGGATTCGGGGCAGCTCGTAGAAGTTGTGCCGCGGCGGCGGGCAGGAGGTCGCCCACTCCAGGGAGTTGCCGTAGCCCCACGGATCGTCCACGGTCACGACCTCGCCGTAACGGTAGGACTTGAAGACGTTCCACACGAACGGAATCATCGACGCGCCGAGGATGAAGGCGCCGATGGTGGAGATGGTGTTCAGCGCGGTGAAACCGTCCGAGGGCAGGTAGTCCGCGTAGCGGCGCGGCATGCCCTCGTTGCCCAGCCAGTGCTGCACCAGGAACGTGGTGTGGAAGCCGACGAACGTCGCCCAGAAGTGCCACTTGCCCAGGCGCTCGTCCATCATGCGGCCGGTCATCTTCGGGAACCAGAAGTAGATGCCCGCGAAGGTCGCGAACACGATGGTGCCGAAGAGCACGTAGTGGAAGTGCGCCACCACGAAGTAGGTGTCCGAGACGTGGAAGTCCAGCGGCGGGGACGCCAGGATGACGCCGGACAGACCACCGAAGAGGAACGTCACCAGGAAGCCGATCGACCAGAGCATGGGCGTCTCGAAGGTCAGCTGGCCGCGCCACATGGTGCCGATCCAGTTGAAGAACTTGACGCCCGTCGGGACGGCGATCAGGAAGGTCATGAACGAGAAGTACGGCAGCAGAACCGCTCCCGTGGCGTACATGTGGTGCGCCCACACCGCGATCGACAGCGCCGCGATGGCCATGGTCGCGTACACCAGCGTGGTGTAACCGAAGATCGGCTTGCGCGAGAAGACCGGGTAGATCTCCGACACGATGCCGAAGAACGGCAGCGCGATGATGTACACCTCGGGATGGCCGAAGTACCAGAACAGGTGCTGGTAGAGCAGCGCGCCGCCATTGGACGGGTCGTAGATGTGGCCGCCCAGGTGCCGGTCGTAGGCCAGCGCGAACAGCGCGGCGGTCAGGATCGGGAAGGCCAGCAGCACCAGAATGCTGGTGATCATGATGTTCCAGGTGAAGATCGGCATCCGGAACAGCGTCATACCCGGGCAGCGCAGGCAGACCACGGTGGTGATCATGTTGACGCCACCGAGGATGGTGCCCAGACCGGAGACCGCGAGGCCCAGAATCCACAGGTCCGCGCCGACGCCGGGCGAGTGCACCATGTCCGAGAGCGGGGTGTAGGCGGTCCAGCCGAAGTCGGCCGCACCACCGGGGGTGATGAAACCGGCCGTCGCCATGGTCGCGCCGAACAGGTACAGCCAGTAGCTGAAGGCGTTCAGCCGCGGGAACGCCACGTCGGGCGCGCCGATCTGCAAGGGCAGCACCAGGTTCGCGAAACCGAACACGATGGCCGTCGCGTAGAACAGCAGCATGATCGTGCCGTGCATGGTGAACAGCTGATTGAACTGCTCCGTGGACAGGAACTGCATACCCGGGCGCGCCAGCTCGCCGCGCATGAGCAGGGCCATCAGGCCACCGATCATGAAGAACGAGATAGCGGTGGTCAGGTACATGACGCCGAGCACCTTGGGGTCGGTGGTCGTCACGGCCTTGTAGATGAACGAGCCCTTGGGACCCAGGCGGGGCGGATAAGGCCGTTGGGCCTGCAATTCCGGTTCCGGCTTGGGAGCTACGGCAGTCACCACATCCTCCTCGAAGACGGTCCGCAGCTCGTGTTAACCGCTCCGGAACCTGCGTTGATCGGCGCCTAGCGTACTCACAGCAATTCGATTCTGGCAGAGAACACTCCGAACCGACGAGTCAGGATCCGGAAATCCGTCCGCCGCAGTTCGCGGGGGTCGGCGTGCCGGTTCGGCAGTCACCGGTCAGACCCGGGCCGCGGCCACGGCGGCCCGCACCGCCGGAGCCGTTTCCGCGGCGTAGCGCTGCGCCTCCCAGTCGCCGTCCGCGGCCACGGGCAACAGAAATTCGCTGATGCCATGCGCGAGGGCGACCTCGGTCAACTGCTGCACCGGCATGGACGGGTCGATGACGTAGGCGCGCCGGATCAGGCCCGGCACCCGACCGGCGTCGCGTGCGCCCGCGTCGAGAGCGGTCATGAGCCGGGGCAGCACGTCGGGCGGCGCGTAGCTGTAACCGCCGAGCCAGCCATCGGCCAGCTCACCGGCCAGCCGCAGCGCGCGCGGGCCGTACACGCCGAGCCAGATCCCCACCGGATGTGGCGGCGGCGGACCGGCTTTCGCGCCACGCAGATGGTAGAACTCGCCGTCGAGGACCGGCCGGCCCTCACCCCAGATGGCCCGGATGACGCCGATCGCCTCGCGCAGTCCCCGCAGCGCCTGCCCCGGCGTGCGCTTCGCACCGCCCATGGCGTCGATGGCGTCCCAGAACGCGCCCGCGCCCAGTCCGAGCTCGACGCGGCCGCCGCTGAGGATGTCGAGGGTGGCGGCACTGCGCGCGAGCACGGCCGGCGGGCGCAGCGGCAGGTTGGCTACCGCGGGCACGAGGGTGATGGTGCGGGTGGTCGCCGCGACGTAGGACAGCAGCGTCCAGGTGTCGAGGAAGGCGGGTTGATACGGATGATCCTGTACCGCCAGCACTTCCAGGCCGATCTCGTCGGACAGCCGGATCAGGCGCAGCAGCGAGGGCGTCCGCGCCGCCTCGGGCGGAACGAAGATCCCGAACCTCAGCTCATGCCCGTAGTCAGCCATAGCAAACCTCAAGCTACCGCCAATGGCGCAGCTCAGCGGCTCGACGCGCCGCATTCGGCCGCACACGGTTGACGACGCCCCCGAGATGACGCGATGAGCGCGCCGGGATGACCGGATCGTGATCCAACACCACAGTCCCTGGCGCACAAGGGATTACAATCGACAGGGTGCGGTTCCACAGCACACTCGAGGTGGCCCGGAGACATCTGGCCGCCGTCGACCCCGCCGCCCTGCGTCACGGCCGAGACCGCTTGGCCGAGACGGGAATCGCGCGCCTGGGATTCCTGCTGCCCTACGGGGTGAAACGCAGCCTGGCGGCCGAGGCGCTCGGCCTGGTCGACCAGCATCGGCAGTGGAACGGGTCGGCCGAGGACGGCCCCGGGGGCGTCGAGGTGCCGCCCGCCGAGGTCACCGCGCACGGCCACTGCATTCCCCGGCTGTACGACTCGGAACTGTTGCGGCACAAGCTATCCGATGTCGCCGCCGAACGCGTGCACGCCTGCCCGCCGCCGCGCCGGTGCACCGTCACCCGCACCCGGCACAATGATCCACCGGACCGATGGTGTTGGGGCGATTACGCTTTCGAGCTCGTACTGGTGGTCGAATGCCCCGAGCTGGAGGACGGCGGCTTCGTGCAGACCGTCGCGCACACCAGCCGCGACCGGCACCTCGAGGACGGCATCCACCGCACCCTGACCCGCCACTCCATCCGCTCCTGGGAACTCGTCCCCGGCGATCTCTACCTGCTGCGCGCCGGCACCACCCTGCACCGGGTGCACCCCTTCGCGCACGGCCGACGCACCGCCCTCAGCATGTCGTTCGCCTCGGCCCAGGACCTGGAACGCGATCGCAAGGCCGCCCGGCAAACCACCGGCGCGGCTGCCCCGGGTTTGCCGCCCGATGTTCGGGTTATCACGAAACAAGCACAGTGCTAACCTGATTCACATTTCAGGCCGCGGGGGGCAGCGTCGCCGGACCGTACACACTGGGCAGCTCTGCCCCCACCGGCATTAGGCGACACCGATGGATCTTCTCAATCCCCTCGACGCGATCTTCCTGGCCTTCGAGTCCCGCGAACACCCCATGCACGTGGGCGGGCTGCAACTGTTCGAACCGCCCGCCGACGCCGGACCCGACTTCGCGCGCACCCTCTTCCGGAACATGGCCGCCGCCGACGAGGTGCGCGCCCGCTTCCGCCGCCATCCGAGCCGGCTGTTCGGCGGGTTCTCCTCGCTCGCCTGGTCGCATGCCGACAAGGTGGATCTGCGCTACCACCTGCGCCGCTGCGCCCTGCCCTCCCCCGGCGGGCTGCCCGATCTGCTCGACCTCACCGAGCGACTACACGGCACCCTGCTCGACCGGCACCGGCCGCTGTGGGAGGGCCGGCTCATCGAGGGCCTCGACGACGGCCGGTTCGCCGTCTACATGAAGATGCATCACGCGCTCATCGACGGCGTCTCCGCCATGCGGCTGCTGCAGCGCACCCTCACCGACGATCCGTTCGACACGCGGGTGCGGGTGCCGTGGGGGTTCGCGCCCGTCGACGGCGAGACCGTCGAACCCGAAAACCCTTGGCAGCAACTGCGCAAGGCGCTGCCGCAGGTCCTGCGCAGCACGCGTTCGATCGCCGCGCCGCTGCGGGGCGTCCTGGACGGGCGGCTCACGCTGCCCATGACCGCGCCGCGCACCATGCTCAATGTGCCGATCGGCGGGGCGCGGCGCATCGCCGTGCGGTCGTGGCCGATCGAGCGGATCAATGCGGTGCGCCGGGCCACCGGGGCCACCGTCAACGATGTCGTGCTGGCCATGAGCGGGGCCGCGCTGCGCGCCTATCTCGAGGACCACGACGCACTGCCCGCCGAACCGCTGATCGCCATGGTGCCGGTCAATATTCGCAGCGCCGCCGACGCCGACGCCTCCGGCGGCAATATGGTCGCCGCCTGCCTGGCGAATCTCGGTACCCACCTGGACGATCCGGCGCGGCGGCTGCACTCCATCAGCACCTCCATGCGCGATGCCAAGCAGGTCTTCACCCAGCTGCCCAAGCTGGAGGCCATGGCCCTGTCCGCGCTGCTCATGTCGCCGCTCGGGCTGACACAGCTGCCCGGTTTCGACGGCATGCCGCGCATGCCGTTCAACCTGGTGATCTCGAATGTGCCCGGACCGCGCAAACCCGTCTACATGCAGGGCGCGCGACTGGACGCCAACTATCCGCTGTCGATCCCGTTCGACTCGCAGGCCATGAACATCACGCTCACCAGCAACGAGGAGAACCTCGACTTCGGCATAGTCGGCTGCCGGCGCACGGTGCCCGATCTGGACCGCTTCCCGGATCTGCTGGAGACGGGCCTGGCCGAGCTGGAGAAAGCGGTCGGCTAGCGGTTCACTAGCCTGGTCGGGTGCAAACGTCTTGGCCCGAACTGCGGAAACAGTGCCTGATCCTGGAGGACGAGGCGGTGCTCGCGCTGAACAAGCCCGCCGGGATCTCGGTCACCGGCGAGCGGCACGACACCGACATCGTGGAACTCGCCGCCGGGCAGGGCGAGACGCTGTACCCGGTGCATCGCATCGACAAGGTGACCTCCGGGCTGGTGCTGCTCGCCAAGGAGCTGAAGGCGCACGGGGAGTTGACGCGGCAGTTCAACAAGCGGACAGCGCAGAAGGCGTATCTGGCGGTCGTCGAAGGGGACGGGCTGCCCGATCGCGGCGTGATCGAACTGCCGCTGAGTGTGGGCCGCAAGAACCGGGTGCGAATCGCCGCGCCCCGCGAGAGCATTCGGCGCGACGGCGACCGCTGGCGGGTCGACGCGGCGGATGTCCTGGCGGGCAAGAACTATCCGTCGGTCACCGAATTCGTCGTGGTGACGCGCACTTCCGAGCACACGGTGCTGGCCTTGCGGCCGATCACCGGGCGGCGGCATCAGATTCGCGTGCATCTGGCGTGGATCGGGCACGCCATCGTGGGTGACCCGCTGTTCGACCGGTCCGGGACGCACGCGCGCACCTACCTCCACTCCTGGCGACTGTCGCTGGAGGCGTCCTGGCGGTCCCCCGCGGAGCTCGCGCTCGAGGCCATACCCGGCCCGGATTTCTGGCAGCTCGACGGCAAACCCCTCGGCGACACCCCCGGGCAACTTCTCGGCAGCGCAGCCGAACTCATGACCCACACCACCATTGACGGGCATTGATACTTGATCGCTATATTCGGTGGCGAGTCTCACCGAGACCGCATACAGGCAGGTCAATTAGCCTGAGGGCGTGACCGCGGGGCGCGCGGCCGCGGTCGGGCGCAATGATGCGGCCCCAGACAGAAAGCGAACAGCGATGGTTCTGCTGGCACATCTCAGTGACACCCACTTCAATATGGCCGCCAGGAATGTCGAACGCGCCGAACGGGTGATGGCCTACCTCGCTGAGCTGCCCACCCGGCCCGACGTCATCATCGTCACCGGCGATATCGCCGACGAAGGCGAAACCGGGGAATACCAGCAGGCTCGCGCCGCCCTGAACGCCGATGTGCCGGTGGTCATCCTGCCCGGCAATCACGACGACCGCGCCAATATGCGCACCGTGCTGTTCGGCGAGGACGCCTCCTACGCGCCCATCAATCAGGTGCACAGCGCCGACGGCGTCACCCTGGTCATGCTCGACTCCAGCATTCCCGGCAGGCCGGAAGGCCGCCTGGACGACGAAACCCTCGACTTCCTGACCGCCGCACTGGCTTCCGCGCCCGCCGACGAAACCATTGTGATCGGCATGCACCATCCGCCGGTTCCGGTGTGCAGCACCGTCGTCGACCACATTCGGCTCACCAATCCGGAACCCCTCGCGGCGATCGTCGCCGCCGACGACCGCATCGCGGCCATCCTCACCGGGCACGTGCACGCCGGCCTGGTCACCACATTCGCGGGCAAACCGCTCATCGTGGCACCCAGCGTGTCCTCCACCATCGGCGGCGAATGGGAAACGGCCGCACCGGGACACGTGCCCATCGACTTCGCGCCCGACCCGTCGCTGGTGCTGCACTCCATCAAGGACGGGCAGTTCCTGACCATGTTCCGGCCCATCGCGCTGGGCGGCTGGCTCAGCGAACCAGCGGAGTGATCGCGGCCCGCCGGTACGCGGAAGGCGTTGTGCCGGTCCACCTTTTGAAGGCGTGAATGAAAGTCGACGCCTCCGCATAACCCAGCCGAATCGCCACATCGCTCACCGAAAGCGGTGTGGCGGTGAGCATCTCCTCCGCCAGCGCGCGGCGCACCTCGTCCAGCAGCGCCCGGTAGCTCGTGCCCGCCGAATCCAGATGCCTGCGCAGGGTCCTGGTGCTCACATTGAGTTCCCTTGCCACGGCGTCGATCCCGGGCGGCTGCGCGAATCCGTCGATCCCACCGCGCGGCACCAGCAGTCCCCGCACATCCGCCGCGATGCCCGTCCGCGCGCGTCTGCGCGACACCAGATCGCGGCACTGCGCCAGGCACATGGCCCAGGTGTGCTCATTGGCCTGCGGCAACGGCCGCTCCAGCACCGCCGGATCCAGGGTGAACAGATTGTGCTGCTGCTCGAATCGCGGTCGTAGCCCATAGATTTCGATCCAGGGCTCGATATCGTCCGGCGCCGGGAAATCGAAATCCGCCCGGATCAGCTCCACGCGGTGCCCCATCAGATCGCACAGCATCTGATGCATGGCGGTCACATCCCGCTCCACCAGGAATCTCCGGACATCCGCCGGCACCCGCTCATCGTGAATCCGGGCCACGAACTCGCCGGGCCGCCACCGCGCAACCGGAATGCAGAAGGTGAAACTCAACTCCAGATACCGCAGCGCAAACGCGATGGCCTCACCGAGGGTAGGGCTGCTGACACAGGCGAATCCGAAAATTCCGAAAGTGGTGATCCGATAGCGCCGCCCCACCGCCAACCCCAGATTCGGCCGATCCCCCAACTCCCGCACCAGATTCCGGATCACCGCCAGCTCGGTCCGCGCATCGATCTGCGCGTCCGGATCGCCGAGGATCTTCTCGCTCAGCCCACTTCCCTCGAGGATGCGCTCCGCGGCCACCCCGTGCTCCCGCGCGAACCCCACCATGAGCGCGGCACTGGCCACTCCCCGCGGAAAATCCCAATCCCGGATCCCCGCCTCCTGCACCCTGCTCATATCCATAGAGTATGGCCGGAAACCTCAATCCGAACCAGGCTCGCTTCCGGTTTCACCCCCGCAGGGTGGCAATGGCCTTCTCGATGCGGCGCTGCCGCGTCTCCGGCTTCTTCGCACTCTCGATGGCGTGCACATGCTCACGCTTGCGGCTGTAGGCGAGCTTGTCGTAGGCGGCGCGAGCCACCGGATCGGCGTCCAGGGCCGCGGTGAAGTCCGCCGGTTCGACAATGACGCGGGGCTCGGTGTCGAGTTCGAGATCGACCTCGACCTCCTCGCCGATCTCGACCCCCGCGGCCTGCCGGTTGGCATTGCTGAGACCGAGCAGGTACCGGCCACGCATGAGGGCGACCCGGCTCTTCCAGGTGTGCCCATTGATCGTGATGGTCACCGGCGGCCGCGCACCCTCGCCGAGCGCCTCGACCACCTCCGGCGGAACTTCCAGCCCCCGCATGGGCTCGGGCGGCTCGACGTGGGTGCGAAACTTCATGCTCATCTCCTGTTGCCGCGCCGGCTATTCGGCGTAGGGCTGATCGGTTCCCTGCTCGCTGTAACCGAGGCTCCAGACATAGCCGTCCGGGTCGGCGAAGGTGCCGCCGTAGCCGCCCCACGGCAGCGCACCGGCGGGCTTGAGGATGGTGGCGCCGGCCTTCTCGGCCTCCGCCATGATCTCGTCGACCCGCGCCGCGCTGCGGACCACATAGGTCAGCACCAGCCCGCTGAACCCGCTGCCCTCCGGATCCGTGCCCACCTGGCCGGCCAGCCCCTCGCGACCGTAGAAGCCGACCGGGGACGCGCCATCCGACTCGAAGAACACCGAGATGCCGTAGTCGTTCTGGATCTTCCAGCCGAGGCCCTCGGTATAGAACTGCTTGGCCCGGTCCATGTCCCGGACGCCGAGGAGGATGGAGCTGACGTGCGCTTTCATGACTTACTCCTGATGTTGTGGATTTATGTCTACCGGAAATCCGGGATCGGGCCCGGCTAGGAATCGGCGCGTGTCCGCCGAGTCGGAGCGCAGCCTCAGGCCGCCGTCTCCCACACGAAACCGTCCGCGTCGGTGAACGATCCGATGCCGCTGTCCATGACGATGCGGTGCGATCCGCTGCCCTCCAGAGCAACGCCCGCTTCCTTGGCGGCAGCCTTGCGCGGGTACAGCGCCAGCGTGACCGACGACCCCGCGTTCTCGAACTCCGCGTACTTGCCGCCGAAGCTCTTGGACACCGTCAACCCGCGGTCCGCGTAGAACTGCTTGCTGGCCTTCACATCCGCCACGCCCATCAGCAACACCACGTCATCGACCGCCCGGGTGAAGGGCCCCACATCCTTCTTCTTGGAGGTGGCGATCTTCCAGATCGTCCCCTCCGGCCCCTGCACCACCGCGCTGTAACCCCACAGGCTCTTCTTCGCGGGCTTCAGGACGGTGAACCCGGCCTCCACCGCGGTGCCGACCAGGCTGTCGACGGTGGAGGGCTGCGAAACCACCAGCGACAGCAGGAATCCCCGGAACCCGGTCGAGGGGCCCTGCGCGGCCCGGAATCCGAGCCGGTCCCCCAGCCCGAACGCCGCCTCATAGATCGCGGCGGCGGCCCGCGGGTCGGCCACCTCGAGCTGAATGTTGATGTCGGTGCTGATGTTCGCGTTGATTTCCATGCCCCTAAAGCTATTCACGGCGCGCACCGGCGACATCCGTGCCGACCACGGAACCCACCACGGAGACTCCGGTCAGTGACTCGCCCGTGGTCGGCGGATCTGGGCGAGATGATGCGAGGGGGAATGACTCACTTCTACAGTGGAGGCACCGCCGTTGTGAGGAGGGCCACATGCCGTCGATCATCATCATTGGTGCCGGGTTCGGGGGACTGGGGATGGCTATCGAGTTGCAGCGGAATGGGTTTCGGGAGTTCACCATTCTGGAGCGGGCCGGGGAGCTGGGTGGGGTGTGGCGGGAGAATACGTATCCGGGGGCGGCCTGTGATGTGCCCTCGCCGCTGTACTCGTTCGCCAAGGAGCCGAAACCCAAGTGGCGGCAGCGGTATTCGGGGCGGGAGGACATCTGGGAGTACATGCGGGGGGTGGCCGAGCGGCACGATCTACTGAAGGCCATCGAGTTCGGGGCCGAGGTCAGCGAGTGCGAGTTCGATGAAAAGGCGGGGCAGTGGGCCGTTCGGACTACGGATGGGTCCGTTCGGACTGCTGATGTATTGATCTCGGCTGTCGGGCAGCTGTCTCGGCCCGCTCTGCCGGCGATTCCCGGGATCGAGACCTTCGAGGGGCCTTCGTTCCATTCGGCGCTGTGGGATCACGGGGTGGAGCTGGCCGGGAAACGGGTGGCCTGCATCGGAACCGGGGCGAGTGCGATTCAGTATGTGCCCGAGATCCAGCCGGTGGTGGAACGGCTCACGCTGTTTCAGCGGACGGCCGCCTGGGTGCTGCCGAAGTTCGATACCGATTACAAGCCGGTGCATCAGCGGGTACTGCTGCATGTGCCGGGACTGCCTGCGGCGGAACGGCTCTGGTGGTGGGCAATCGGGGAGACCGTCGCGTTGGGGCTGGTCGAGTTTCCCGGAATCGTGCGGGTGGTGTCGGGGATCGCGGAGCGGCATCTGGCGGAGCAGGTCACCGATCCGGTGTTGCGGGCCAAGCTGACTCCCGACTATCCGATCGGATGCAAGCGGGGGCTGTTCTCCAACGACTACTTCCCGGCGCTCACCCAACCGAACGTGGCCGTGGAGACCACCGCCATCAGCGAGATCGTGCCGAACGGGGTGCGCACCGTCGACGGGGTCGTGCACGAAGCCGACGTGATCATCTACGGGACCGGGTTCAAGGGCACGGAGTTCTTGTGGCCCATGAAGATTCACGGAACCGACGGGCGGAACCTCGCCGACGAGTGGGCGGGCGGGGCGCACGCGCATCTCGGAATCACGGTGCCGCACTTCCCGAATATGTTCATGGTGTACGGGCCGAACACGAATCTCGGTGTGGGGTCGATCATTTACATGATCGAATCGCAGGCCCGGTACATCCGGCACGCGGTCCAGCTGTTGAGCGAGAACCCCGGGCACACCCTGGAAGTCGAGGACGAGGCCGAGCGGGAGTTCAATGCCGCCTTACAGGAGCGACTGGCCAAGACGCCGTGGAACTTCTGCACCAGCTGGTATCGGACCGCGTCCGGGCGGATCACCAACAATTGGCCGGGGACCACGCGGAGCTATCGGCGGCGCACCCGGAAGGTGCGACTCGCCGACTTCCAGCTGCGACCTACCAGCTGAGCTCCGCGCAGCGGCGGGCCGAATCCGCGCCCTCCACCTGGAGGGTCGCGTGCTCGATGTGGAAGTCGTGGGCCAGCACGTGCTGGGCGGCGCGCAGCACCTCGTCCCCGGAGTGGCCGTCGGCGACGGTGATGTGCGCCGAGGCCACCTCCATGCCGGAGGTGAGGGTCCAGACGTGCAGATCGTGCACGTCCGAGACGCCGGGCACGGCGTGCAGGGCGGTGGCGATCTGCTCCACGTCCATGCCTTCGGGGCTGTGCTGGAACAGGATTCGCAGCGAGCGGCGCGCCAGCACGTAGGTGCGCGGCAGCACCCAGAAGCCGATGGCCACACCGATGATCATGTCGGCGTAGCGCCAGCCCGTGGTCAGGGTGATGGCGGCGGAGAGCAGCACGCCGACCGAGCCGATGAGGTCGGCGAACACCTCCAGGTAGGCGCCGCGCACATTCAGGCTCTCCTGCGCGCCGGAACGCAGCAGCAGGAAGGACACGATATTGGCGAGCAGACCCAGCGCGCCGACGATCAGCACCGGCCAGCCCGGCACCTCCGGCGGCTCGCCCAGGCGCACGATGGCCTCGTACAGCACATAGATGGCGACGCCGAACAGCAGCAGCGCATTGGCCAGGGCCGCAAGGACTTCCGCGCGGTAGTAGCCGAAGGTGCGGGTGTAGGTGGGCCGGCTGCGCTTGGCCAGCAGGATGGCCGACAGCGCCATGGCGATGCCGACCACATCGGTGAGCATGTGCGCGGCGTCGGAGAGCAGCGCCAGCGAGTCGGTGAGGAAGGCGACGACGAATTCGGTCGCCATGAAGACCAGGGCGATGCCGAGCGCCATCACGAGTCGGCTCAGGTACTTCCCCGACGCACTCTCGGGGGCGATGCCGTGCGAATGATCATGTCCCACGGTGGACCAACCTATGCATAGTTGCGCATGACTGCAAGTCGTACGGAGTCGGAGATTTCGGACGTATTGGTTCTGCCCGCGTGCGCCGGGTGTACGCGAGCACGGGTGCGCACACGGCAGACTGGTGAGCGTGACCGTCTCGCCCCTCGCCCCTGACCCGCCCACGCTCGCGAAGGGACCACTGCGCCCGATCGAACTGGCCAACGGGGCCGTCCTGGGCGGCGCGACCGTCGCACTCGTCACCGTCGGATCGCTGGTGCCGTTCGCCGCCGCCCTGCAGTTCGTGGCGGCCGTACCCATGGGACTGCTGGCCTACCGGCAGCGCGTGCGCGCCATGCTCACCGCGACCGTGGCCGGCACCCTGGTGACCTTCGTGGCCGCCGGACTCGTGCCCGCGGTCAATGTCGTGGGCGTGGCCGTGGTCGGCGGGATCATCGGCGTGGTCAAGCGACGGCACGGCGGAATCCTCGCGGTGCTCGGATTGTCACTGCTGGCCGGACTGCTGGGGGCATCGTTCTCCGTCGGAATGCTGCTGCTGTTCTCCCGGTCACGCCAACTGCTGTTCGACAGTATCCGGAATACGGCCACCGGCGTCGAGCGTCTCGCGGCGCGTCAGTCCTGGCTGGAACCGATCGGGCGGTCGGTCGCGGACTTCACCGAGATGATGCTGCGCTGGTGGTGGCTGTGGATCGGCGGCGGCATCGCCCTCGCCATCGTGATCAGCGGGGCGATCTCCTGGTTCGTGCTGGGATCGGTGCTGGATCGGCTGGCGTGGCTGCCGGGGCGGGACGACCTGCTCGACGCGCCCGCGGACGACCGGCCCGTCGCGCCGCTGCCGGTTACCTTGCGGCAGGTCACATTCCGCTATCCGGGGGCGCGCACGGACGCGCTGCACGGCATCGATCTGACGGTGAGCACCGGGGAATTCGTCGCGGTGGTGGGCCACAACGGATCCGGGAAGTCCACGCTCACAAGGATTCTCGCGGGACGACAGCCCACCGGCGGCACCGTCACCCGGCCCGGTTCGGCCGGACTCGGCGTGCGCGGCGGAACGGCAATGGTGTTGCAGCGCCCGGAAAGTCAGACCCTGGGCGTGCTGGTCGCCGACGACGTGGTGTGGGGACTGCCCACCGCGGACGCCGCCCGCGTCGATATCGACGGACTGCTCACCGAGGTCGGACTGGGCGGCATGGGGCGGCGCGAAACCTCGACCCTCTCCGGCGGGCAACAGCAGCGGCTCGCCGTGGCGGCGGCCCTGGCCCGGCAGCCCACGCTGCTCATCGCCGACGAGGCCACCTCCATGATCGATCCGGAAGGGCGGCGAGACCTGGTGGCGCTGCTGGCCGAGCTGCCGCGGCGGCACCGGATGGCCGTGGTGCTGGTGACCCATCACGAGGCCGATGCGGCGGCGGCCGATCGCGTCGTGCACCTCGAACGCGGCCGTTCGGTCGACCATCTGCCCGCCTGGCCGCGACCGGTCCGCGATGCGCGGCGGCGGCCCATGGGCGACCCGGTGCTGGAACTGCGCGAGGTGCGGCACACCTACAACCGGGGCACGCCCTGGGAAGCGCCCGCCCTGCACGGTGTCGACCTGACCGTGCGGCGCGGTGAGACGCTGCTCGTGGTGGGCGGCAACGGATCCGGGAAATCCACGCTGGCCTGGATCATGGCCGGGCTGATCGTGCCCACCGCGGGCAGCTGCGAACTGCGTGAGCTCACCGGAAATCGCCCCGCGCACAAGCGGATCGGATCCGTGCAGCTGGCCTTCCAGCATTCGCGGCTGCAATTGCAGCGCCAGACCGTGGGCGAGGAGATCGAGGACTGGGGCGGGCACGGCACCGCCGCGGTCGCCCGCGCGCTGGACGCGGTCGGGCTGGATCGGATACTGGCCTCGCGCTCCATCGAATCACTGTCCGGCGGGCAGGCCAAGCGGGTGGTGCTGGCCGCCCTCGTCGCCGGACGCCCGCAGGTGGTGGTGCTGGACGAGCCCCTGGCCGGACTGGATCCGGAGGGCCGCGCCGGAGTGGTGGAACTGCTTGCGCGACTACGTGATTCGGGGCTGACGCTGATCGTCATCTCGCACGATGTGTCGGACGTGGCGGCGGTGTGCGACCGCACGGTCCACCTGCGGGACGGGCGGATCGTCGAAACCGCCGCTCCCGCAACGCCTGTCGCCCCCATGCACGAGATCGACGGAGGCATTCGATGAGCAGCGTTATTCTGCGCGAGGTGCCGGTCGACAGCCCGGTGCATCGGCTGTGGGCGGGCACCAAGATGATCGCGGTCTTCGCCGTCAGCGTGCTGCTCATGTTCACGCCGGGCTGGTGGATGATCGGATTCAGCACCGCCTTCCTGGTTGCGGTCTGGTTGCTGTCCCGCCTGCCATTGGGCACGCTGCCGCGCTTTCCGTGGTGGATCTGGGTGGGCATCCTCATCGGCGCGCTCATCAACGCACCCGTGGGCAGTGTGGCGCTGCAGCGGTACGCGCAGATCGTGCTGTTCGGATTCATCCTGCTGTTCGCCTCCTTCCTGATCGCGTGGACCACGCCCATGGGTGAGGTCGCCCCCGCGCTGGCGAAACTCGGCGCGCCGCTGCGGCGGATCGGCTGGACCCGCAAGGGCGTCCGGCATCGGATTCCGGTGGACGAGTGGGCCGTGGTGGTGGCGCTGACCCTGCGTGGGCTGCCGCTGCTGCTGGAGGAGATGCGCATTCTGCGCGCGGCCCGCAAGCTGCGGCCGAAGGATTCCATGCTGCAACTGGCCACCGAGAACCCGCTCGTCGACATTCTGACCGCCGCCATGGCCGTATCCACCAGGCGTGCGGGCGAACTCGGGGAGGCCATCACCACCCGCGGCGGGACCGGCGAGCTGACCGCGCGACCGGGCGCGCCAGGGCGGGCGGATGCGGTGGCATTGCTGGTCGTGGCGCTGGTGTGCGCCTTGGGATTCGGGATCGACCTGCTGATTTGAACGACACTCGAGTCGAAAATTATTCGACGTGTCGGCAGGGGGCGCTACCGTAGGCGATCGAGGGGCCAGCAGTTGTTCATCTTCGGTTCACACACCTGGCAGGGAGGGAATCGTTCGTGTGAGCCGTGTGTTGCCTCGAAAACCTGATGAAGATTGGATTCACCATGCTGCGCAAGATCACTGCCGTCGCCGCACCCGTCGTGACGGCGGTAGCCATTGCCGGTGCCGGCGTCGCCCACGCCGAGGACGCTGTCCCGAATGTGGGTTATGAGACCAAACTGGTCGGCACCACTGTCGTCACCACGCTGACCGACGGCCGCTTCGAACTGTCCGGCGGCACCGTCAACGTCCTCGACCGCTCCGGCAATACGCTGGTCAGCCTGCCGGTTTCGGTGCAGGAAGAGGGCATCGAATACACCCTGCCCGCCACCGTGAGCGGTGACGGCGCCACGCTGGAAATCGATGCCGTGCGCGATGTGTCGCTCGCCCGCCCGGGCGTGCGGGAGGTCGCCTCGCCGGCCGAGAACCTCGCCGCCCAGCAGAACTTCGCCAGCCAGTTCGGGCTCGCCACCGCCATCGGCAGCTTCATCGGGCTCGCGCTCGGTGCGCTGGTGGGCCTCGCCGGATTCGCCGGTGGCCCGGCCGGTCTGGCGACCGTGGTCACGGGCGCCACCGTCGGCGCGATCATCGGCACCGTCGTGGTCGGCGGGCCGACGCTGGTCATCGCCGGCATCGACCTGATCTCGACGCTGACGGCCGCCCCCGGCACCACCAAGTGGGCGACCAAGTAGGTCCGAGTGACGAGCCGCGCGTCAGGATGATGAGGATGACGCGCGGCTCGCTCCGCGGCTAGCGGGTGACGCAGCCGCGGGCGGGCGCGATGCCCGCGAAACGATCGGCCAGGAAGTTCATGGCACCCACCGATTCCAGCAGGGCCGCCGCATTGTGGCCGGGTACTCCCGAGCGCAGGGCCGTGACGTCCGCGCCCAACTCGCAGTAGCGGTTCAACAGCCGATCGAAGCCCGCGACGGGAACGACGTCGTCGGTGGTGCTGTGGTACAGGTACAGCGGCACGTCGGGCGCACTGCGGCCCAGTTCCTGCGGCTCGACCGCCGCGCGGAAGACCGGATGCCACAGCAGGCCCGGTTCCGCGGCGAAATCATCCACGTGCCGGTGCAGGTAGCGCGCCACCAGATCCGAACCGCAGGCCGCCGCCTCCTGATTCAGCATGGCGCGCCCGTCGTCGTTCAACAGCCCCGGTATCCCGAGCCCGGACGCACTGCGCGCCATGGCGATAACTATGAGGATGCTGAGCCCGGCCTGGACGCTGCCGTCGGCCTCCCGGGCAATGGCGGCGATATCGGCGGGCAGACCGCCCGAGGACACCCCCGCGAACCACAGCTCCGGCGCGTAGGTCGCGCGCAGCTGCGCGGCCCACAGTGTGGCGAACGCGCCGCCCGAATAGCCCCACGCCCCGAGCGGACTGGAATCGGTGATCCCCAGGGGCGGAAACGATTTCGCGGCCCGCACCCCGTCCAGCACCGCCTGGCCGGAGTTCACGCCATCGAAGAAGCGGGACTGCGGTCCCTCGTAATCGGACACCACCACCGCCCAGCCCCGGCGCAGCATCTCCGCCAGGAACGGCACGTCCAGCAGGGTGTTCACGATCGACCAGTCCCGCCCGCCGGCCAGTGCGAACGACGGCGCGCACCGGGTACCCAGACTGTCCTCCGCCACCTGATACGACACCAGCGGCCGCATCCCCGCCCCCAGCCACGGCAGCAGCGGCCGCAGCACGGTCGTCACATCCGCCACCGGATCTCCGGCCGCATCGGTGGTGCGATACTTCAACTGCCACCCGGCCACCGGCAGCGGCAGTCCGAGCACCGAGATCGGCCGCGAATCCAGCACGGCCCCATTGGCATAGGCGTCCAGCCCCATCGGCTGGGAGTAGAACGGATCGTCATCCGGAAACGGGATGTCGGCCCGCGTCACCGGGAGCACGAGCAGTGCCGCCGCGAGCGCTGCCACCGCGATGAGCACCGCCCGCCAACCGGATCTTCTGACGGGGACGGCCGGCGAACCTCCTGCAAAAGTCCGTGAGTATCCCTCGAACCGTGCGCCATCCCGCCGCATCACGCCTCCAGCGTCCTATCACCGACGCTCCAGGCACTACGGACTCGCAAACCGCGCCGACCACTACTCCGGCGCATCGGACCACTCAAGTTACTGCGGCTATCACTCCAGGTCAACGGGTTGCGCGTGTCGTTGCCAGGGTGTTGCGGGTGAAACCGACTGGTGCGCATCGACTTATGCGTGTCATCAGTATTTCCGTGTGGGGGGGGACGACCCGCCTCGTCATCCCGGACGACCGCCTCGTCATCCCGGCGCGCTTTTGGCCGGGATCCACCCTGTCCGCGCAGCACTTCCGCGTGTGGATCCCGGCCAAAAGCATGCCGGGATGACGAGAGGCGAGTGGCGAAGATGGGTACTGTGAAGATCGGAAGTTGTTGCGGGAGCGAGCTATAGCGGAGAAGCGATGCGACACGGGAACGGTGTGGAGATTCCGGAGACACTCGAGGACGTCTGCGCGCCCGAGCGCATGGCGTTGATCGTGTACGACATGCAGGTCGGGGTGCTGTCGCAGCTCGAACACGGTCCGCAGATCATCGAGAAGGTCGTGCACGTGGTCGAGGCCGCGCGGCGCGGCGGGTATCCGATCATCTTCCTGCGGCACATGTTCCTGCCCAAGCGGCTCATGGGCGCGTTCGCGCTGCGCATGGCGATGAGCTGGCAGGGTGTGGACTCGCCGGAGGCCGTGCATCCGATCCTGCAGCGCGATACGCCCGGCTTCCAGCTGGTCCCCGAACTGCAGCCGCAGGAGGGCGAGATGGTCTTCGACAAGACCTCCATGTCGGCCTTCGAGGGCACGCCGCTGGCGTCCACGCTGCGCGATCTCGGCATCGGGGCGTACGCCATCGCGGGTGTCGCCCTGGAGATCGGCATCGTCCCGACCGTCACGCACTCCACCGATCTGGGCTTCATCCCGGTGGTCGTCGAGGATGCCGTCGGCGGGCGCGACGAACCCGGAATGGCGCGCGCCTGGGAGGAATTCGCATTCCAGGGGCACGCCTTCGTCACCGACACCGCGACCATCACGCCACTGCTGGAGAAGCCCGCCTAGCGCGGAAACCTCAGTCCGAGGCCGGAATCCACGCCGGATGCCACAGGCGTCCGACCTCGGTCCAGTTCATGAAGCGCACGGTGCCGGTGAGCTTGGGCGACACCCACACCGCCTCCTTGCGCTCCTCGGCGGTGAGCTCATTGCCGAACGGGCTGGTCTTGCGCTCCAGGCGATGCAGTCGGGTGGCCAGCTCGCTCATCTCCTGCTCGCTGAAACCGGTGCCGACCCGGCCCAGGTAGTACAGCTGACCCTCGTGCGGGACGCCCACGAGCAGCGAGGCGAACTGGCGGACCTGGGAACTGCGGTAGCCGCCGACGACCACCTGTAGCGTGCGCCAATTGCGGGTCTTGATCCAGGACTGACCGCGCTTGCCCGGCAGGTACACCGAGTCGCGGCGTTTGGCGACCACGCCCTCCATGCCGTTCTCCTGGCTGAAGCGCAGCGCCTCCGCGCCCGAACCTTCCAGGCGCGCAGGAACTTCCAGTGAGGGCGCGCGGGCGGCCAGCGCCTCCAGCACCCGCCGCCGGTCCTCGTAGCGTTTGCGCACCAGCGAAGTGCCGTCGAGATACAGGATGTCGAAGGCGACGAAGACGGCATTGTTCGAATCCGCCCGCAGCAGGCCGAGATTCGCGCCGCCGTGATCGTCGAACACCACGGCTTCACCGTCGAGGACGACGCGATGCTCGGACAGCTCCTCCCCCAGGCTCGCGACGCCGGGGTACCGGCCCGTCACCACATGCCCGGCGCGACTGTGCAAAGTCACCGCGCCGTCTTCGATTTCGGCGATCAGCCGGAACCCGTCCCATTTGGTTTCGAAGGCCCAGTCGTCGCCGGTGAGCGTGGAGACATCGCCGGGTGTGGCGAGCATGGGGCTGAGGCCGTGCGGGAAGGGCGCATCGCCGTTCGAGGACGAATAAGTGTGCGCACCAGTGGTTTCGGGCTGCGACTGATCCTTCATCAGATGCATGAGCCACTGATTGCCATTGGTCTGGATGAGCGCGTACCGCCCGTCCAGCCGCTCGCCGCGGAAGCGCACGATGACCTCGTCGTCGCGCCACTTCTCGGTCTCGTAGGTGCCCGAATCCCAGATGGTCATGTCCCCGGCGCCGTACTCCCCCTTGGGAATCGTGCCGTGGAAGTCCAGGTATTCCAGCGGGTGGTCCTCGGTGTGCACCGCCAGCCGGTTCTCGTGGGTGTCGGTGGGCGGGCCCTTGGGCACCGCCCAGGACACCAGGACGCCGTCGCGTTCCAGCCGCACATCCCAGTGCAACCGGCGCGCCCGATGCTCCTGCACCACATAGCGATTCCCGGCGCTCGGCGCGGGCGGGGCGGCGGGTACGGGCTCCGGCGTCTTCTTCGCGTCCCGCTTGGCGCGGTAGGTGTCGAGGCGATCCGGTTCGGCCGCAGGCGAATCCGCCTGCTCCGGCTCCGATTGTTCCAGCGGCTCATCCAATTCCGCCAGCAGATCACCGTGTTCCTGCCACCGCCGCAGCACCTCATCGAAGTGCAAGTGCCGCAGCTTCTTCCGCTTCTCGATCTCGTCCCAGCTGCGCGGGGCCGCCACCCAGGGTTCGGCGCGGCCGCGCAGCGAGTACGGCGCGATGGTGGTCTTGGCGGTGTTGTTCTGGCTCCAGTCCAGGAAGACCTTGTTGGTGCGCGCGGATTTCGCCATATTGGCCGTCACCAGCTTGGGATGCAGTTTTTCCAGGCTGGTGGCCACCTGCTTGGCGATGGCCGACGCCCCGTTCGGCCCGAGCTCGCGATCCAGCCGCACGTAGACGTGAATCCCTTTGCTGCCGCTGGTGACCGGATACGCCTCCAGCCCCACCTCGCGCACCACATCCCGCAGGATCAGCGCCACCTCCGCGCACTGTGGCAGCCCGGCGCCCGGCCCGGGGTCGAGGTCGAAGACCAGCCGGGTGATCGCCCCCATTTCCGCGCCGTCGAAACGCCATTGCGGCACATGCAGTTCCAGCGCCGCCTGCTGCCCGAGCCACGCCATGCCCGCTTCCGAGTCGATGAGCGGGTACACCACCGTCCGGTCGGAATGCTCAATGGTGCGGCGCTCCAGCCACTTCGGGGCGTGATCGGGCAGGTTCTTCTCGAAGAAGGAGGCTTCCTCCACCCCGTTCGGCCAGCGTTTGCGCGTCACCGGCCGCTGCGCCACATGCGGCAGCAGCGCCGGCGCGATGGCCGTGAAATAGTCGATGACCTCGCCCTTGGTGGTGCCGGTGGCGGGATACAGCACCTTGTCGAGGTTGGTCAGCCCAACCTCGACACCCCCGAAACTCCGCCGGGACCCCATGACCTCAGTCTAGGCGTCCCGCGAAATGGAAACGGGCCGTTCGGGTTACCGGCGGTGTGTCTCCGCCGGACCGAACGGCCCGCGACCAGCGATACGAGATCAGACCTGCGGCTTGTCCTCCGGAGCGGCGTCCGGCGCCGGCTCGGGAGCCGGTTCCGCGGCGGCCTCGGGAGCGGGCTCGGCCGCCGCCTCGGCCGGAGCGGGCTCCGGCGCGGGCTCGGGGGCCGGTTCCGCCGCCGGAGCGGCCTCAGCCGGTGCTGCTTCCGCGGGTGCGGCGGCAGCGGGGGTGCTCTCCGGGATGGCGTTCTTGACGGCCTCGGCGCCCTTCTCGATCTGGGACGAGTACTTGCCACCGGTCTTCTGGTCGATGACCGATCCGGCCTTGTCTACTGCCTGCTCGATCTTCTCGGCGTTCTGGGCGGCGACATCCTTACCCTTGCCAACCAATCCCTTGAGCGTGTCCAACAAGCTCACGGCCGTGCTCCTTCACACTCGGTCCTCGGTTATTGGCGAACATCCTCCCACCAGCTATCCCGCGGCGGCAGGCCAATCGGGTCGATCCGCTGTCCCGGCTTCGGCACGGCGACCTCCGTGCCCGCCTCGCGCGCCGCCGCCACCATTCGGCGTACCGGCTCCGACCAGCCGTGGAAGGCCAAATTGAAGGTCGCCCAGTGAATGGGCACGAGCAGGCCGTACCCGGCGTCGCCGACACACAGATCGGCGTGTGCGCGCACCGCCTCCTCCGGGTTCATGTGCACGTCCGGCCACGCCTTGTCGTACGCGCCGATGGGCAGCAGGGTCAGATCGAACGGGCCGAGCCGGGCGCCCGCCTCCGCGAACGCCTTGGTGTAGCCGGTGTCGCCACCGAAGTAGACCCGCCGCGTCGGACCGGTGAGGGACCAGGACGCCCACAGCGTGGTGTTGCGCACCAGCCCGCGACCGGAGAAGTGCCGGGCCTCCGAGCAGGTGATCACCAGATCGGTGCCGTCGCCGCGGTCGCGCTCCAGCTCCGACAGGGAAACCGAAGCCGCCCAATCCAATTCGACAATGCGGTCGACCGGGACATCCCAGTGCCGCAGGTGCGCGCCGATGCCGATCGGCACGATGAACACGCACTGCTGGCGCGCCACCAGCTCGGTGACGGTCTCGCGGTCCAGATGGTCGTAGTGGTCGTGCGAGATGAGCACCGCGTCGATCGGCGGCAGCGCTTCGAGAGGTGTCGGCACCGGGTGCAGGCGGGCCGGGCCCACCAGCGGCGACGGCGAAACACGTTCACTCCAGACCGGATCGGTGAGGACGCGATACCCGTCCACCTCGACCAGACAGCTCGCGTGCCCGTACCAGGTGACCGCCAGATCCGCGGCCTCCTCCGGCACCGCGGGCGTCTCCAGCGGGATCTTCCCCGGCGGGCGACCGTTATTGCGCTGCGTCACCAGCTGATACAGCAGCCCCATGCCCGAACCCGCGGCGATCTGACTGCTCGGCTCGGTGTTGTGGAACTGCCGATTGCGGTATGTGGTGGCACCTTTCGCGGTGGGGGCGATCGCCGAGATCGACGCGCCCATCGCGGACGGGATGCCCCACGCCGCCCGCACCACCCAGGAAATTCCGAACGCACCAGCTCCCATACCCACCAGTTTCCGCGAAATCGCGGTCGCTCGCCGTGTGTTCTTCATCGGCCCACGAACTTCGCGGTCCGCTTTTCCTGGCGGGCCAATCGGGCCTCCTGGGCGTCCGCGCTGCTCCACGCCGCTGCCATGGCCGCGCGCTGGGCGGGGGTTTCCTCGGCGCGGGCGCCGTCGTCGTTGAAGACCAGTTTGAGGTGCTCGAGGGTGAGCGGGGCCAGGTCGGCGATCTGCGCGGCCCACCTCTTGGCGTCGGCGAGGGTGCCGAGCTTGTTGGCGTAACCGAAGGTGTAGGCGTCGGCGGCGGAAACCCGTTCGGCGCCCAGCAGAATCGTGCGGGCCGGGCCGCCGCCGATGAGCGAGGACAGCCGGCGAACCGTCCAACCGTCCACGGCCACACCGAGTTTTGCCGCCGGAATACCGATGAAGGCGTCCGGCTCCATGACCCGCAGATCCGCGGCCAGGGTGATCTGCACGCCCGCGCCCATGGCCCCGCCATTGATGGCGGCGATCACCGGGACCGGCACCTGCTCGATGGTGCGCAGCATGCTGAGCAGGCCGTCCAGGAAGTCGTCGGAATAGACGCCGTCCAGGTCGGCGCCCGCGCTGAAGAACGGGCCCTGCCCGGTCAGCACGATCACGCGCGCCGACTTCGCCGCTTCCTGGACCGCCTGCTGGATCTCCACCACCAGGTCGGTGTTCAGCGCGTTCCGGCGCTCCGGACGCTGTAGTTCGATGGTGACCACATCGCCATCGCGACTCACTCCGAGCATGTCCTGCCCCTCCACCGTGCTGATTGTCGGCATTCACTTTAAGCGGGACGGACCGACTGCCCCGCACTCGACGCGGCGAGAGCTACCGACCGGTCAACAAAGGACGGCCGCACGGCTCGGTACTGTCGGCTCGTGAGTGCGACACCCGATGTGGACATCCTCGTGATCGGCGCGGGCCAGGCCGGTCTCTCCGTCGGCTACCACCTGCGACGCCTCGGCCTGCGACCCGAACAGGACTTCCTCATCCTCGACCACTCCCCCGCCCCCGGCGGAGCCTGGCAATTCCGGTGGCCCTCACTGACTTTGAGCACCGTCAACCGCATCCACGACCTGCCCGGCATGTCCTTCACCGAAACCCTGCCGCCCGACTCCGACCAGGTGCAGGCCGCCACCGCCGTGCCGCACTACTTCGACCTGTACGAGAAGCGCTTCGACCTGCGCGTGCACCGGCCGGTGTCGGTGAGCGTGGTGTGCGACCGCGCCACCCCGGCCACCTGCCCGAACGAAGAGGTCGACGGGCTGCTGCACGCGGAAACCAGGCAGGGCGGCACCAACGCCACCGCGAACAATGCTCCGCCCGCGACCACGACACCCGGCGACACGTTCCGGGTGCGCGGGTTGATCAATGCGACGGGCACGTGGGACAAGCCGTTCATCCCGTTCTATCGCGGCGCGGACACCTTCGCCGGACGGCAGCTGCACGCCCACGATTACCGCACCGCAAGCGAATTCGCGGGCAAGCAGGTGGTCGTGGTGGGCGGCGGGATCACCGCGATCCAACTGCTGGACGAGATCTCGGAAGTCACCACCACGACGTGGGTGACCCGGCGCGAACCCGTCTTCCGCGACGACGAATTCTCCCCCGACGCCGGGCGCGCCGCCGTGGCCATCGTCGAGGACCGGGTGCGGCGCGGCCTGCCGCCCGGCTCCGTGGTGTCCGTGACGGGACTGCGCAATGACGACCGGGTCAAGGCCGCGCGCGCTCGCGGCGTCCTGAACCGGCAACCCATGTTCGATCACATCGATCCCGGCGGCATCCGCTGGGCGGACGGCTCGTTCCAGCCGGCCGACGTCATCCTGTGGGCCACCGGCTTCCGCAGCTCCCTCGACCATCTGGCCCCGCTGCGCCTGCGCGGTCCCGGCGGCGGGATCACCATGACCGGGCAGCTCGCCACCCAGGTCGCCGCCGACCCCCGCATCCACCTGATCGGCTACGGCCCCTCGGCCAGCACCATCGGCGCGAACCGCGCGGGCCGCGCCGCCGCCGTGGAACTCACGAATTACCTTGGGCTGAAAGGCGTTTAGGACGCGCCGGGCGCATCCAGATCCAGCGTGTCCGGATCACCGCCCTGCCGCGCCCCCTTGTCCAGGGTGGTGATCTGGGTCATCTCGCGGCCGGTCAGCTCGAAATCGAAGACGGCCAGGTTCTCCGCCATGCGAGAAGGCGTGGCGGACTTGGGGATTGCGACATTGCCCAGCTGCATATGCCAGCGCAGGATGATCTGAGCCGGTGTGCGGCCCAGCTTTTCGGCAAGATGGATGATCACCGAGTCGTTGAACTCCGCGCCGCGCCCCAGCGGGCTCCACGCCTCGGTGACGATGCCGTTCGCGGCGTGGAAGGCGCGCAGCTCGTTCTGCGCGAAGTAGGGGTGCAGCTCGATCTGATTGACGGCCGGGATCTCCCCGGTCTCGCCGATGACGCGCTCCAGATGCGAACGATTGAAGTTCGAGACGCCGATGGAGACCACGCGGCCCTGCCGTTTGAGCGACTGCAACGCCCGGAAGGTATCGACGTACAGGTCGGTGGCGGGCAGCGGCCAATGGATCAGATACAGATCCACCCGATCCAGCCCCAGCCGCTTCATACTGGCGTCGAACGCCCGCATTGCCGAATCGTAGCCATGGTCGGAATTCCAGAGCTTCGTGGTGACGAAGACCTCATCGCGCGGCAGCCCCGATTCCCGGATCGCCCGCCCGACCTCCTCCTCGTTCTCGTACAGCGACGCCGTATCGATACTCCGGTACCCGAGCTCCAAAGCCTTGGTGATGATGCCCTCGGCCTGCTCACCGGCGACCTTGTACGCACCGAACCCGAGCTTGGGCATGACTTGTCCATCACTGAGAACGATTGCGGGAATGTCGCTGGATTCTGGGCGGTAGGTCACTACATCGAAAGTAGAAGCGCACGGGGGGCACGTCAACCGCCCACGAAGCGACATAGCGCGAGGTCAATCCGTTGTGAATCGGCTAACTTTCACGCATGGGGAGCAATGAACTCATCGAGGACGAAGCACCGGGCTGGGCGGCCATCGACGCGGCGCTGGCTCGAATCTACGGCGACGCCCAGCCGTTCCACTGGGGAACGGTGATCAAGTGGATGCTCGGCGGACCGGATCCGCTCGACGGAATCAGTGTGTACGCCCGCACCGAGCCCGTGCCGCACTGGCACTACATCTCCTACGGCATGAGCGAGCTGTACGACAAGGAATCCGACAACCCGGACGAGTCCGGGTGGGGTTTCGAATTCACCTTCCGGCTCGCCCGGAAACCGGAGGAGAGCACACCGCCCGTATGGGCGGCGAGCCTGCTGCAGAACCTGGGGCGGTACGTGTTCAAGACCGGAAACTGGTTCGAGGCAGGCCATCACATGAACGTGAACGGTCCCATTGCCGCCGATCGCGAGGATTCGGCGGTGCGGGCCATCGCCTTCACCCACGATCCCGAGCTCGGCACCATCGGCACCCCACACGGACAGGTCCAGTTTTTGCAGGTCGTCGGGCTCACCGGCGACGAATACGACGCCGCGCGGCAGTGGCGGACCGAACTGCTGCTCGAGGCCCTCGAACAGCGAATTCCCCTGTACGTCACCGATATCGAGCGCTCGTCCCTGCTCCAGGATCCGGAGCTGGCGACAGCGGTCGCGGCGGGGATCGCGCGCGATGGATCCAGTGCGGGGTCGCTGTTCGTATCTCTCGTCGATTGGGAGCTGGAACCCGATACGACCGTGCTGCGACTGGGCGCGCTGCAGGCCCCGGCCATTGCCGATGTGCTGCGCGGGCGGCTACCGCACGACAGACCGCTGCTCCTCGAAAGCCAGGACCGGCTCCTGCGTTTCGTGCCCGGCGACCGCTTCCGGGCGGAGCTGGTGCAGGACGACGCCCTGGAGATCGAGCTGCCCGCGGCGGCGCTGGACGAGTTCACCGCCGCGCTGCGGCCGGAGGCCGGCCGGCACACCTTCGCGAGCCTGCCGGGGCTGGAGCTGGAGATCTGGCCCACGCACCTGCGCGACGAACACGGGAACGAGACCGGCCAGGTCGTCGGCTGACTCAGTTCAGGCCGAGGCGGCGGTAGCGCGAGTGGCGGGTGGCGCGCAGTTTCCCGGCGGGCTGTTCGCGCAGGGCCGCCACCTCGGCGGCGATCGCGGCCACCATGCGGCGGGAGAAGTCGACGGGTTCGTCGGCGGCGTCGGGGTATTCGGGGACGATGCGGTCCACGATGCCGTCCTCCTGGAGATCCACCGCGCGGATGCGCTGGGCGGCGGCCAGATTCGGGGCGTGGCCGGTGTCTCGGTGGACGATGGCGCTGGCGCCCTCGGGCGGCAAGGGGGCCAGCCAGCCATTGGCCGCCGCCAGGACGCGGTCCGCGGGCAGCAGGGCCAGCGCGCCGCCGCCCGTGCCCTGGCCGAGCAGGACGGAGACCGTGGGGGTGTCGAGGGTGACGAGATCGGCTATGCAGCGGGCTATTTCAGGAGCCAGGCCGCGTTCCTCGGCCTCCCGGGAGAGGGAAGCGCCAGCGGTGTCGATCACCAGGACCAGGGGGACGTGGAGTTCGGCCGCCAGGGCCATGGCGCGGCGGGCCTCGCGCAACGCCGCCGGACCCATGGTGTTGTCCGGGGACTGGCCGGCGCGGTCGTGGCCGAAGACCACGCAGGGCTGGCCGCGCAAGGTGGCCAGGGCGTGGACCACGGTGCGGTCGGATTCGCCCTGGCCGGTGCCGGACAGGGGGACTCGGTCGGTGACATTGCGGAGCAGTTCGCGAATGCCGGGGCGGTCGGCGCGGCGGGAGATCAGCACCGACTGCCAGGCGGGAATATCACCACCTTCCCGGAGAGCGGGCCCATACAGTTCGTGTCCGGCCGCGAATACTCCAGTGCCCCTGCCGAATTCCTTGGGGTCCCGCTCCGGGGAAGGTGGATCGGCAGGGGTTCCACAAAGCACGTTCAAGGCGCGGTGCGCGATACGGCGGAAGACCGGAACGGGGACGACACCATCGATAACGCCACTGGCGTAAAGGTTTTCGGCGATCTGCACGCCCTCGGGGAAGTCCCGGCCGTACAGGGCCCGGTAGACGCGCGGCCCGAGGAAGCCGATCAAGGCTCCCGGCTCGGCAAAAGTCATGTGGCCCAGCGAACCCCAGGAGGCGAACACACCGCCCATGGTGGGATTGCGCAGATACACCAGGTACGGATGCCCGGCGGACTTGTGCGCGGCCACCGCACCGGCGATCTTCACCATCTGCACGAAAGCGACTGTGCCCTCCTGCATTCGGGTCCCGCCGGAGGTCGGCGACGCCAGCAGGGGCAACCCCAGTTCGGTGGCGCGCTCGACGGCGGAGGTGATCCGCTCGGCGGCGGCCACGCCCACCGAACCTGCGAGAAAAGCGAATTCGCATGCGATCACGGCAATCCGCCGCCCGCGCAACAGCCCCTCACCGGTGAGCACCGACTCATCGGTGCCCGCCGCGACGGCCGCGGCCGCCAACTCCGCCGCGTATTCGGGGGTGGCGTCGATGGCGACAGGCGGTCGATCCCAGCTCACGAAAGAACCGGGATCGAGCAACTCGCCCAAGAGCTCACGCGCCGAAATCTTCACGCGCGCGAGCTTATCCGGCCCGGAGCTCCGCATACGCGAACGCCGGGCCCACTACCTAGTACCCCTGCACAACCTTGCGCAGCGCGTACTCGGTCACCGCGACCAGCGCCTGCTTCACCGGATCCCGGCGGCGGGCGTCGATCGACATGATCGGGACATCGGCCGGAATGGCCAGCGCCTGCCGGATGTCCTCGACCGGATACCGTGGCGCATCATCGAATTCGTTGATGGCCACCAGGAAGGGTAGGTTCCGCGCCTCGAAGTAGTCGACGGCGGCGAAACTGTCCTCCAGCCGGCGGGTGTCGACCAGCACCACCGCGCCGATGGCACCGCGGATCAGGTCGTCCCACATGAACCAGAAGCGGTACTGGCCAGGCGTGCCGAACAGGTACAGCACCAGGTCGTCGGCCAGCGAGATACGGCCGAAGTCCATGGCCACCGTGGTGGTGGCCTTCGACGGGACCCCCGTGAGGGAGTCCACGCCGACACTGGCATTGGTCACCAAAGCTTCGGTACGCAGCGGGACGATTTCCGAGACGGCACCGACCAAGGTGGTCTTGCCGACACCGAAGCCACCGGCCACCACGATCTTCGCCGAAGTCGGCTTGCTCGTGCGTGTGTCGACCTGTGTCGTCGAATCAAATACGCCGGAGTCCACTGAGAACCCTTTCGATCAGCTCGCGACGTTCATCGTCGCTGGAATCGTCTTTCAAAGTCGCCGAAACCCTTACGTGGCCGGCTTCGATCAGGTCGGCGACCAGCACCCGGGCAACCCCGATCGGGATGCCCAGGCGCGCGGCGACCTCGGCGACAGACGGCGATTCTCTGCACAACTCCACGATTGACGTCTCGATGTTGGTGAGTTCGAACTGCCGCTCGAGGGCGACCGGATGCGATGCGACGAGCGCCTCCAACGCCAATTCCACCTTCGGCCGCGTACGACCGGCGGTCAGCGAATACGGGCGAACCAGGCTAGGTTCGGCGCTCCCAACGCGTTCGTTGTCTATGTCCATCCCGCCATCAGGAACCCATCGTGACGCGAGGTGTGGCCTGGACTGTCTGGCCCACTCGCTCGACCAACAACGCCATCTCGTAGCCCACCTGGCCGATGTCACACGAGGTGTTCGTGAGAACGGCCAGGTAGGAGCCGTCACCGACGGCCATGAGCAGCAGATACCCGTGTTCCATCTCGACCACGGACTGCAGCACGGTGCCGCCCTCGAAGAGGTTCGACACACCCACGGAGAGGCTCGCGAGACCGGCGGTCACCGCGGACAACTGCTCTGCACGATCAACGGGAAGCTGAGCGCTCGCGGCCATCAACAGGCCGTCCGCCGAAACGAGCACGGCGTGCGCGACGCCGGGAACCTCATTGGCGAAATTCGAAACCAGCCAATCCAGCTGACGCTTCGTACCACCTAGATCGGGGTTCATCGGTCTCCTTTATCTCCGGTTAGGTTCATAGCTTTCATTGCGCGGCCATCCCGGACGCCCTGCTGGTGACGACTCAGACTTGACCTGATGGATTCTGGGTCGCGCTGGGGGGTTCTGTCAGCCGAACCGGTCACACCACCGGGCACAAGTCGGTTACCGGGATCGCGTTGCGGCAGACCGGCTGCCGTGCGCTTCTCGGCTTGCGACTCATTGGCCCGCTGCGCGGCCTGCCAACCTTCATCACCCGGTGATTCGAAGGAGGCGGCCACTTGGGACCGGTCGGCATTCGGATCGGAAAGCCACGCGGACATCATCTCAGCGAAGATCGGCGTGCCGAGCGTCGCCTCCGATTCACCGGCCGGCTGCAGCCTGGTCTGGAAGAACGACGCGGCCTTCTGCGGGTTCGACCGGAAGCTGTGCCGGCCCCGATCGCGAGCGTCACCGGCGGAGCCCGGATCCGGCTGCGGCAGACCGACACCCGGCAGCGGAGCCGGCCGCTGCGGCAGACCCGCACCCGGATCACGCTGCGGCAGACCCGGTGTGGAACCCGGCTGACGGGTCGGCAGACCACCCGCGGCCGAATCACCGCGCTGCGGCAGACCATTCGCGCCACGCTGCGGCAGACCACCGGCGGCGTCACCACGCTGCGGCAGACCGTTCGCGGCCTCGCCACGCTGCGGCAGACCGCCCAGGGCATCGCCGCGTTGCGGCAGACCGTTGGCGGCGTCACCACGCTGCGGCAGGCCGTTGGCGCCCGAATCACGCTGCGGGAGACCGTGCTTACCGGAATCACGCGTCGCGTCACCACGCTGCGGCAGACCATTGGCGCCCGGCTCACGCGACGGCAGGCCACCGGCCGCCGAATCACCGCGCTGCGGAAGACCGTTCGCCCCACGCTGCGGCAGACCGTTCTCGCCACGCTGCGGGAGACCGCCGGGAGCGTCGCCACGCGCGGCGGCACCGCGCTCGGGCAGACCACCGGCCGCATCACGCTGCGGCAGGCCACCACCGGCGGCGTCGCGGGAACCCGCGCCACGCTGCGGCAGACCACCGGGGCCGCGCTGCGGCAGACCCGACTCCGGAGCACCCGGAGCAGCGCCCGGCGCGCCACCGTCACGCGGTGGCAGGCCATTGCGCCCGGCATCACGCTGCGGGGCGCCGTTGGCACCCGGCTCACGCAGCGGCAGACCGCTCGCGGCGGTACGCGGGGCCGAACCACCACGCGGCGGCTGACCGACGCCCGGCTCACGACCCGGCGCGCCATTGGCACCCGGCTGACGAGTGGGCAGCCCACCGGCGGCCGACTCACCGCGCTGCGGCAGAGCGGTATCGCCCCGCCCCGGGAGGGCCGAATCGCCCCGCCCCGGCAGCACCGAATCACCGCGCTGCGGAAGACCGTTCGCATCCCGCGACGGCAGTCCGCCCTCGGCGGGCTCACGCTGCGGCATCGCACCCGACTGATCGCGCTGCGGCAGACCACCCGGGCCACGCGGCGGCAGCGCCGAATCGCCCGGTCCGCCCGGTGCACCCGGACCGCCCGGCCGCGGCGGCAGACCGCCCTGACGCTTCAACATATTGGCGGCCAGACCGCCACCCGGACGGGCCGGAGCCTCGCCCGGCGCCCGCGGCGGCAGGCTCGCGCCCGGCTGGCCCTGGAGCCCGACGGGCTGGTTCGCGCCCGGATCCCGCTGGGGTAGGCCCGGCCTCGTGCCGCCCGCGGGCGCCACGGTGTGCTTGACAGTCGGACCGTTCACACCCGGCTGACGGGTGGGCAGGCCGCTCGCGGCCGCGGCATCGCCGGGCGAACGCTGCGGCAGACCACCGGAACCGCCGTCGCGCTGCGGCATTCCGGCCGGAGTCGACACACCCGGGGTGCGCTGCGGCAGCCCGGTCGCGGCGCTCGCGGCCGCCGGGGCGGGCGCGGCCGGAGCCGGCGCACCGGCCGGAATCGGCCCGCTCACACCGGGATCCACGGTGACCATGACATTGCCGGTGGCGGTGCGGGTGACCGCACGCATCTGCATGGAGGCCGAGGCCCCGGCCTGGTTGCCCGCGCCCTGCGGGGCCGGCGCGGCCGGAGCCGACTGCTGCGGCACCGACAGTCCGCCGCCCGCGGCCACGATGAGCGGCTTGGGCACGTGCACCGTCACGGTGACGCCGGGATCGCGGGCCGAGTCCAGGGTCGGCCGCAACCGGACCGTGAGACCGTGCCGCTCGGCGAGGCGACCGACCACGAACAGACCCATGTGGCGGGCGGTGTCCGGGCCGACCTCGGCGGTGGATTCCAGCTTGCGGTTGATCTCGGCCATTTCCGCCGGCGGCATACCGATGCCGCGGTCGGAGACCTCGATGAGCAGACCCTGATCGTGCGCCTGCGCGAAGGTGAACTTCACGTCCGTCTCCGGGGGCGAAGCGCGCAGCGCGTTGTCCAGGAGCTCGGCGAACAGGTGCGCGAGATCGGAGGCGGCGGGCTCGACCAGCGAACCACGCGGGGTCGCACCCAGTTTGACGCGTTCGTAGTCCTCCACCTCGGAGATGGCGGCGCGCAGCACGTCGGCGATCTCGACCGGCGCGGCCTTGCCGCGGCGCTGCTTGGTGGTACCGGCCAGAATCAGCAGGTTGTCACCGTTACGGCGCATACGCGCGGCGAGATGGTCCAGGCGGAACAGGTTTTCGAGCAGGCGCGGGTCCTTCTCGTCGTACTCCATCGCCTCGATGAGCGAGAGCTGATGGTCGACAAGGGACTTCGAGCGCCGGGCCAGGGTCTCGAACATGTCGTTGACCTGGCTACGCATGGCGGCCTGATCGGCGGCCAGGCGCAGCGCCTGGCCGTGGATGTCGTCGACGGCGCGGGCCAGCTGGCCGATCTCCTCGTCGGTGTGCACCGGCATCGGTTCCAGCGGAACCTCTTCGGGATCGGCGCCGTCACGCAGCGCGGTGACCTCCTGGGAGAGGTCGTATTCGGCGACGCGCAGCGCGGCCAGGCGCAGGCGGCGCAGCGGCACGATCATGGCGCGCGCGATCAGCACGGCGAGCGCGAGCGCGCCGAGGATGGTGGCGACCACGATGATCGAGTAGCGGATCGCGTCCGAGCGAGCGGTGCTCGCCAGGGTGTCCACTCGGTTGGTGATGTCCTTGGTGGTGTCGTTGACGATCGACTGGTACTTGACCAGGCTCGCCTCGAGCGAATCCTTCAGCTCGGAGACCGGCAGCGTGCCGGCGCCGGCCTGAGTGCTGGAGGTCAACTGGATTCGGGTGTCGACCTGACGGAAAAGTTCGGCGATGGTGGGGTCGCCGTCATTGAAGCGGTGCTGCAGCACGCCCAGCATCTGACGCTCGGCGGCCACCGCGACCTGAATCTCGCGCACACCATCCTTGGCGTTGCCGCGTAGGGCCTCGGCGAAGCCACCGATCTCACTCACCATCACCGCTCGGGTGTTGAGCGAGTCGACCATCTTCAGCTTGGCCGTGTCCACGACCCGGTCGGAGACGGTGGCGACGATCTGCTCCACCGTTTTGACACTGTTGGTGCGGATGTCCTCGACCTGGTTGATGGCGTCGCTGACGGTCTTGGACGGCGCCAGGCCCTGGGCCCGGACCGCCTTGGCCGTCACGATCATCTTGTCCAGCGCCTGCCGGGCGCTCGGGATATCGCTCAGTCGCGGTGCGGCCTTCTCGGCGAACGCGATGGCGGTGTCGAGCTTGGCGAGCTCCGGCTCGGAGGTGATCGACTGGGTCGGGCCGAGCATGACCGACTGACCGGAGGCGACCTGAGCCGCCGCCGCACTGAGGCCGGTGATCGCCGGGATGACCCCGACGTGGTCCACCGCCGTTGACAAACGACTGGACTCGGCGAACTCAGCCGAAATCCTGGACGCGCCCAGAACAACGGCGACCAGCAGCGGCACGGCGAGAACCGCCGTGACCTTCCATCGCAGGTCCCAATTGCTCAGAGCCCAGCTCTTCGTGCTGCCGGACCTAGCGGCGTCACGCATCTCCCACTCACTTTCCAAACTGGCCCCAGCCACGAACCAACAGCGAGCCTCCGCGATCGCACGCGGGGCTCGACAGGTAGAGCTGACCGAGAACTGCGGCTGGCCGAGAAATTGCGTCCATGACGGCCGAAATATGTGACATGCGATTCTAACGGATCAATAACTTCTTGTGTGACTTCTTGGCAACCACCGGTCGCTGACCTGCCAATTCCAGGCAAAATCAAAGGTCGCGGCGTCCGCCCGGACGTCGCGTGAAGTCTGCCACAATCAGGCTGATCTATCGAGGCGGGCATCGATGCGGAGCTAGGGAGTCACCGGGTTGAACGCGAAGCAGGAGTACCGACCGGCGTATCAACTGAGCCTGGTCGATCCCTCGGAGTTCTGGCGCACCGCAGCGGAATCCATCAGCTGGGACGTGCCTCCCACCCAGATTCTCGACTCGCAGCAGCGGCCCACGGCGCGCTGGTTTCCGGACGCTCGCCTCAACACCTCCTACAACGCACTGGATCGCCATGTGCGCGAGATCACATCGGAAGAGGGCTCGACCAACGGTCAGGAGGGGGTCGAGCCGATCAGCCCGCCCTAATATACGACTCGGCTATGACGGGCGCCAGGCGGATTTACACATATCGGGAATTGCTGGACGAAGTCGCCCGATTTGCCGGATCCATGCAGCGTCTCGGGGTGACCAAGGGCGAACGCGTCGTCATATATATGCCGATGATTCCCGAAGCCGTGATCGCCATGCTCGCGTGCGCCCGCATCGGCGCCGTGCATTCGGTTGTCTTCGGGGGTTTCGCGGCGCACGAACTCGCCGCCCGCATCGACGACGCCGCACCCGTGCTCATCATCACAGCCTCCGGCGGCCTCGAACCCGGACGCCGCATCGAATACCCGCCCATCGTGCTGCAGGCCCTCGAGCTCGCGCAGACCACCGCGCCCCGCACCGTGCTGGTGAAACAGCGCGACGGCTTCCCCGCCATCCGCTTCTCCGCCGAACAGCCCGCCACCGACAACCTGCCCGCCTCCACCGCGACCGTGGCCGCGCGCTGGCTGGACTGGGACGATGCCGTGCGCGATGCCGAACCGGCCGAACCGGTTTCGCTGGCCGCCACCGATCCGCTCTATATCCTCTACACCTCCGGGACCACCGGAAAACCCAAGGGCGTGGTGCGCGACAACGGCGGGCACGCGGTCTCCATGGCGTGGTCCATGCGCAATATCTACGACGTCGGGCCCGGGCAGGTCATGTGCACGACCTCCGATATCGGCTGGGTCGTGGGACATTCGTACATCGTGTACGCGCCGCTGCTGGTGGGCGCGACCACCATCCTCTACGAGGGCAAACCCATCGGGACACCCGACGCGGGCACCTTCTGGCGGTTGATCGACGAGTACAAGGTGCACGTCATGTTCACCGCGCCGACCGCCCTGCGCGCCATCCGCCGCGCCGACCCGCAGGCGGAACTGGCGCACCGCCACGATCTTTCGACGCTGCGCGCCCTGTTCTGCGCGGGTGAACGCCTGGACCCGGCCACCTACGAGTGGGCGTCGTCCACCCTGCTCGCCGACCGCGCCGACTGCCCGGTGGTCGACCACTGGTGGCAGACCGAAACCGGCTGGCCCATCTGCGCGAATCCGCTCGGACTGCAACAACTTCCGATCAAATCCGGCTCGGCCTCGGTGCCGGTGCCCGGATACCGCCTGCGCGTGCTGGATTCGGAAGGCAATGCGGTCGCACCGAACACCGAGGGCAATATCGTCATCGGGCTGCCGCTGCCGCCCGGCACCCTCACCACGCTGTGGCAGGACGACGCGCGCTTCGAACGCTCCTATCTCTCCGCGTATCCCGGCCACTATCTGACCGGCGACTCCGGATACTTCGACGAGGACGGCTACCTCTATGTCCTCGGCCGCAGCGACGACGTGATCAATATGGCCGGGCACCGGCTCTCGGCCGGCGGGATCGAGGCCGCCATCGCCGGGCATCCGGCCGTCGCGGAAACCGCGGTCATCGGCATTCCGGACGAGCTCAAGGGCCAGCGGCCGATCGGGTACGTGGTGCTCAAGGCCGGGGTCGGCATCGACGCCGACCAGCTGCGCGGCGAGGTCATCCAGCGGGTGCGCGAGCGGGTCGGCAATATCGCCACCCTCTACGACGTGGTCGCGGTGACCGCGCTGCCCAAGACCCGTTCGGGAAAGATCCTGCGCCGCACCATGCGTCAGATCGCCGCGGGCGAGGAGTTCGAGGTGCCGCCCACCATCGAGGACGCGGGCATGCTGCCCACCCTGGAGAAGCAGATCCGCGACGCGGTCACCCTCATCGAGGACAAGGAGCGCATCGCCGCCGCCGAGGCCGCGACCGCCGCCACCATGCCCATTCGCCGCATCGAGACGCCCACCGGGCCGATCGCCGCGCCGACCGGAGACCCGGCCTCCGCGGACTGACCGCGCACCGCCCTCACAAAGTTCTCAGACATCGTTCATCGCCATCCCAAGCGGGTGCTTTAGCGTCGGGCGGGCGCGGATCGCGGGATCCGCGCCGCCCAATCGACTTGGGCCCCTGATGAAAGGTCGATGCATGAGTTTCGTCCGTAATCGCCGGTTCGGTGCCGCCCTCGGAGCCGGCGCGCTGGCCACCGTCGCGCTGGCCCTGGTGCCGGCCACGGCCTCCGCCAGCCCACTGGATATGGCTGCCCCGCTACTGAATTCGACGTGCAGCTTCGCGCAGGTGGATGCCGCCCTGCACGACAAGGCGCCCGCCCTGGCCTCGATCCTCGACCAGAACCCCGCGCAGAAGGCCGAACTGCAGGCCAAGTTCGAGCAGCCGGTCGAGCAGCGCCAGGCCGAATTCCAGGCGTACCTGCGCGACAACCCGGGTGTCGCGGATCAGGCCAACGCCAACGCCAATGCCGGAATCGCCGCCGCGATCCAGCAGGTCGCCGACTCCTGCCACAACTACTGAGGCGGCGGCAGCGATAATGGAGCCCGTGGTCGAACGCGGTGAGCTACCCACTGTCCTGGTCGTCGATGACGACGAGGATGTGCTCGCGTCGGTCGAGCGCGGGCTCCGGCTGTCCGGATTCAAGGTGCTGATCGCCCGCGACGGCGGGGCGGCACTCAAGTGTGTCAACGAGCAGTCGCCCGATGCCGTGGTGCTCGATATGAACATGCCGGTACTGGACGGCGCGGGCGTGGTCACGGCCCTGCGGGCCATGGGCAACGAGGTGCCGATCTGTGTGCTGTCGGCGCGCAGTTCGGTGGACGATCGCATCGCCGGACTGGAGTCCGGGGCCGACGACTATCTCGTGAAACCGTTCGTGCTGGCCGAACTCGTGGCGCGGATCAAGGCACTGCTGCGCCGGCGCACCGACACCCCCGCCACCGCCATTCCCGGCGCGATCAGCGTGGGCCCGTTGAACGTTGATGTGGCCGGATATCGCGCACTGCTGAACGGGCACGAAATCGAGCTCACCAAAAGAGAATTCGAGTTGCTGTCCACATTGGCGCGCAGTGCCGGCGTGGTGCTGAGCCGGGAACGGCTGCTGGAATTGGTGTGGGGCTACGACTTCGCCGCCGATACGAATGTGGTCGACGTATTCGTGGGTTATTTGCGGCGCAAACTCGAGGTGGACGGAACCCCGCGCCTGCTGCACACCATCCGCGGGGTGGGATTCGTGCTGCGCGCACCGAAATGAACGACACCACAGGTGATTTCACGCTGAGGGAGACGCGGCCATGATCGTTTCCGAGAAAACCGGCCGGCGGCGGCGCTCCTATTCCCTGCGGACCCGCGTCGCGGCGGCCGCCGCCCTGGGCGCGACAATCATTGTGGCGGCACTGAGCTGGGTCACCGTGACCGCCATCGAGCGCAACAATCTGGCGCAGGCCGATCAGCAGCTGCGGGTGGCCTCGCAGCTCACCATGATCGAACCGGTCATCGCGGTGACCATCCTCGGCGTGCTACCGCAGGACAATATGGCCATGACCGTGCGCAACGCGGACGGGTCGCTGGCCAGCACCAAGGTACAGCTGCCGCCGCTGCCGGTCGGCAATCACACCGTCACCGTGAACGGCGACACCTACCGGGTGCTCACCACCACCGAGAATCAGCCCGCGGGACGCGTTGTGTCACTGGGCATCTCGACCACACAGACCGAGGCGCAGACGGCGGCGCAGCGACGCTGGGTCATGCTGGCGGCCGCCGCCGCGGTGGCCGCCGCCGCCGGACTGGGCTGGCTGTTCGGCGGGCGCGCGGTGCGGCCCATCGTGAGCCTCACCCGGCAGGTGGATCAGCGCGATCCCGCCGGAGACTCGGGAACCCCACTGCCCGTTGACGGTTCGGGCGTGCGCGAGGCGGAGAAACTCGCCGAAGCCGTCAATATGATGCTGGAGCGGCTGGATCGCGCGCAGGCGCAGACCGCCGCCGCCCTCGAGACCGCCCGCGATTTCGCCGCCGTCTCCGCGCACGAGCTGCGCACCCCGCTCACCGCCATGCGCACCGATCTGGAAGTCATGCGCACGCTCCAGCTGGACGAGGCGCAGCGCACCGAGATCCTGGAAGACCTGCACCGCGGCCAGAATCGGGTGGAATCGACGCTGTCGGCACTCGAGCGGCTGGCGCGCGGCGACCTCACCAGCGAACGCGATCACGTGGAAACCGATGTGGCCGAGCTCTGCGATGCCGCCGCGCACGATGCCATGCGGCACTTCCCGGATCTCAAGGTGCGCTTGAACGTCGGCTCCGAACTCGTGACGCGCGGGCTGCCCACCGGGCTGCGGCTGGCCGTCGACAATGCGCTCACCAACTCCGCGCGGCACGGCCGGGCCACCGAGGCGCTGCTGTCGGCGCATCGAGATCCCAACGGGTACATCGTCATATCCGTCGACGACAATGGCGTCGGCATTCCGCCCGGAGAACGGCGGGCGGTGTTCGAACGCTTCTTCCGGGGCAGCCGGGCCAGCAAGGGTGGTTCCGGACTGGGGTTGGCGCTGGTCGCACAGCAGGCCCAATTGCACGGCGGCCGAGCCTATTTCGACGACGGCAATCTGGGCGGCGTACGGCTGGTACTGGTGCTGCCGGATCGCAGCGCGCCTGCGACCGAGCCGATCGATTTGCGGCACGCCTGACCCCGCGCCGCGCCGCGTTTTATGGAACTCTCAGAGAAACGCCAACGCTCGCGCCAATCCATACCCGTACGGTCTCAAAGGTGACCGGAAAACGTACCCGCTGGGCCCTGTTGGTGCTGCTCGTGGCAGCCGCGATCGGCGCGGGCGCCGTCGGTTATCTGCGCTGGGCGGCCGACGCGCCCAGCGGAGTGGCGCTGATCAACGGCGACACCGGGCCGATGGGCGAGAAGATCGTGAAAGCCCTGCAGGACAGCGGAACCCGGGAGTGGGATGTGGTCGACGAGGCCAGCACCGGGGATTACGCGGCGGTCATCACGCTGCCCACCGATCTGTCGAGTTCGATCACCTCGCTGGCCACCGACCAGCCGCAGCGGGCACAGGTCACCGTGGCCACCAATGACCGGGCCGATCCGTATCTGGTGAACGACGCAGTCAACGAGGTGACGCGGCGGATCAGCGCGGCCGGGCTGGATTCGCTGTTCGCCACCATGAACAGTGCGCGCGGGTCGATTTCGCAGGTGGCGTTCACCTCGCAGCTGCTCAGCGCCGGGGTGAACGCGGCGGCCGAGGGGGCCGGGCAGTTCCAGGGCGGGGCGGATCAAATGCTGGCGTTCCTGGAGCAGGCGAAATCCGGTGCGAGCCAATTGACTTCGGGCATCGACGCGCTGAACGCCACGCTGTCGGCGGCCACCACGCAGGCGAATCAGCTTGCCACGGCCCTGGATTCGACCGGGGTGACGATCGGGCAGATCTCCGCCACGGCCAATGGGCTGAGCAATGGGCTGAACATCGTGCTGCCACTGCTGCGCGGGTTGCCGTTCGCGAACGATCCGCAGCTGGCGAATGTGATCGCGCAGCTGGAGGGATTGCAGACCCTCGCGGGGCAGGCCACCGGGCAGTTGGCCGGGTTCGGCGAGCTCACCGGGACCGCGGTCACCGACGACACGCAGGTCGGGCAGCTGCTGCGGGATGCGGCGAGCCGGCTCGGGGATGCGGCGGCGCAGCTGAATCAGGGCGCGGCGCTGGCCGAGAGCATTCCGAGCATTGCCGATCAGGCCGGGACGCAGCTGCTGACGGCCATGACGGCGCTCACCAATGGCGTGACGCAGTTGCAGTCGGTGACCACGACCTTGGGCAACCAGGCCAATCAGGCGCTGAATACGATCCCGGCGCGCAGTGCGCCGGTGCAGTCGGTGATCGCGACCGCGCTGACCGATCCGGTCGATATCGTTCGCAAATAATCAGCAACATTCGGCGGTTCGCCGGGCTAAAATGATGCCCGAATTGCTCTAATCGACCCGTTTTCACCATCTGCGCCACTCGGTACCGGAGAGGAAACGATCGTGAGCATGATGCTTGCCGCGCATGACATGTATGGCACGGTGCTAGCCCAGATCGGCAACCCCACCGCGGAAACCCCGCCCATGGCCGACAAAATGATGAAGATGTTCCGCTACTTCACCTGGTTCGCCCAGATGTCGGGCATCGCGGCCATCACCTACGGCGGCGGTCGATTCGCCTGGGAGAAATGGGGCGGAGGGTCCGCTTCACCGAAGATGGTGGCCAATGCCATGATCGGCGGCGCGACGGCGACCAGTGCGGGCACGATCATGAATGCCGTGGTGGGTTAGCCCGTTTCCAGCGCGGATTCGGCGGGTCGCGCGGACAATCGGGATGCAGTACCACCGAGTTCGCATCGGAGAAACCCATGAGCAACCCGAACGATCCGTACTCGCAGCCGCCCGGCGGATACCCGCAGCAGGGCGGCTACCCACAATCCCAGCCCGGATATCCGCCGCCCCCAACGGGTTACGGCGCCCCCGACCCCAATCAGCGCTCATGGGTCAGCCCGCCCTACGCCGGCTGGCTGACCCGAGTGGGCGGCTTCCTGATCGACGGCCTGATCATCGGCATCCCCGCCGGCATCCTCTACGCCCTCGCCTTCATCCTCGGCTTCGAGGACAGCGACTGCGTGGTCGACGAAGGCCCCGGCTACTACAGCAGCTCCTGCACCGGCAGCCTCTCCGGCCTCGGCATCCTGCTGATCGTCCTCGCCGGCCTCGTAGCCTTCGCCGCCGGCCTCTACTTCATCTACCTCGAAGGCAAAACCGGCCAAACCCCCGGCAAGAAAATGGTGGGCATCCGCCTGATCCGCGAAGCCGACGGCCAACCCCTCGGCTTCGGCTACGCCTTCCTCCGCCGCCTCTGCCACATCGTCGACAGCCTCCCCTGCTACATCGGCTACCTCTGGCCCATCTGGGACCCCAAGAAGCAGACCTTCGCCGACAAGATCATGAACACGATCGTCGTCAAGGTCTGAGTAGCCCAACTCTCCGGGACCTCTCAGGGGCTCCGCCCCCGAACCCCCAACAACATGGGCTTCCCCACTCCCAGGGAGGCCCTCAGGGGCTCCGCCCCCGAACCCCCAATGACTTGGGCGTCCCCCGCGCGCGGGTGGACTGGGATACCTTGCCTCAATCCCCTTCGGCGCGGCCCGCTTTCGGGCCGCGCCGTTCTCCTTATACGGCTGTGCCCGCCGCGCGTTGTGCGCGGCGGGCACGAGGCTTACCCGGGGGTTCGGGGGGCGGAGCCCCCTGAGCCCTCCCGAGAGTTGGGTTTCTCAGCCGACCTTGATGAGGTCGATGACGAAGACCAGGGTCTTGCCGGAGAGGGGGTGGCCGGCGCCGGCGGGGCCGTAGGCCTGCAGCGGGGGGATGGTGAGCTTGCGGCGGCCGCCCTCGCGCATGCCGGGGATGCCGTCCTGCCAGCCCTGGATGAGGCCGTCGAGGGGGAAGGTGATGGACTCGCCGCGCTTCCAGGAGGAGTCGAATTCGTCGGTGGTGCCGTATTCGACGCCGACATAGTGGACCTCGACGCGATCGCCCGGCTTGGCCTCGGCGCCGGTGCCCACCGTGAGGTCCTCGATAACCAGGTCGGTGGGGGCGGGGCCCTCGGAGATATCGATCACGGGCTTGGTCATGCGCTGTCCTCGCTGTCGTTCGATGACGGGAATCGGGTCCTGATCACCATAGGCCCTGCGACCGCACGGCGTGTCACAGCCCGGGGCGGGGCGTGTGAAGCGACGACGGCAGGATGAAGCATCGTGGCTGAAGTGATCGAGATCGACGACCCGGCGGATCCGCGGGTCGCCGACTTCCGCGACCTCAACAATGCCGACCGGCGACCCGACCTGCCGGGCGGCAAAGGGCTGGTCATCGCCGAGGGGACGGTGGTCGTGCAGCGCATGCTGGCGTCCCGGTTCGCGCCGTTCGCGCTGCTGGGGGTGCGCAAGCGGTACGAGCAACTCGCGGACGATCTCGCGGGCGTGGACGTACCGTACTACTGCGCGAGCGCCGAGGTGATGGCGGAGGTGGTCGGATTCCATCTGAACCGGGGCGTGCTGGCGGCGGCGCGGCGACCGGCGGAGCTGTCCGCCGAGGAGGTGCTCGCGGACGCGCGCACGGTCGCGGTGCTCGAGGGCGTGAACGACCACGAGAACATCGGGTCGATCTTCCGCAATGCCGCGGGGCTGGGCGCGGACGCGGTGCTGTTCGGCGACCGCTGCTCCGATCCGCTGTACCGGCGCGCGGTGCGCGTGTCCATGGGACATGTGCTGCGGGTCCCCTTCGCCACTCTCCCGCCGCTGCCGGGTGGTTTGAATATGCTGCGCGACAGGGGTTTTCAGGTCATCGCACTCACCCCGGACCCGAAGGCGGACACCCTCGCCGCCGCCATGACCGGCGCCAAGGCGGCCCTGCTGCTCGGCGCGGAAGGTCCGGGCCTCACCGAGGAAACCATGCTGGCCAGCGATATTCGCGCGCGCATCCCCATGACACCGGGCACCGATTCGCTTAATGTGGCCACCGCCGCCGCCATGGCGTTCTACGAACGGGTTCGCATCCAGTGAGCTCGGCAGGGCAGCAAAGGACCAGCGCAGTGACGCATCCGCCGGACGGGCCGTACGGATACGGCTATTCCGAACCCACCCCGTGGGCGACCGGAGTCTTCGTGTCCGTCTTCGTCGCGCTGCTGGCCGCCACGGGTGTGTACGCCTTCGGTGCGGCCCTGGCCGAGGTGCATCCGCTGCTGTCGCTGCTGGTGAACGTGGTCGCGGTGGGCGGCGCGGCCCCCTCCGCGTGGCGCTGGCGCTACGCGCCGGTGACACGCTGGGTGATCATCGGCCTGACCGCGGGCGTGGCGCTGGGCTGGCTGGCCCTGCTCATCAGCGGCCTGGCTGCCCTGGGATAGCCCGCATCCCGACCCGGTTCCCGGGAACCGGCCCCGGCTCGGCCGAAATCGCCCTGCCACAGCCGATATCCGGCCGGGCACGGCGGAAGCGTTCAGGACACTCGGTCCCGGCCGCGCAGCCAGCGCAGCAAACCGCGCTTGCCGTTGTGTTCCACCTGCGGTTCCACCGGTTTCTCCAGCACCGGGGCCTCGCCCTTGGGGAACAGCGAGAACCCGCACACCGCAATCTCTTCGGGCCGCAGCGCATCCTCGGGAACTTCGCCGCGGTAATGGAATCCGAGCCATTCGGCATTGGCGGCATCCGCGAAATCGGGTGGCTCGAAGGGCAGCAGCTGCGGGTCGGGCAGTTCACCCGGCGCGAGTTCGATGGGATGCTCGCCCGCCCAGTAGGACCGCTCCCACACCAGCGGCAGCCCCTCGTCCTCCAGGATGTTCACCCGGGTCGAGCTGAACGAGCGCCGGAATTCCCCACGCTCCCAATGCGCGAACGCGCCCCAGCCGAGCGAGAGGTCGTAGGCCACCAGGTAGGTGTGCTCGGAGGCGAGCGGACGCACCAGCAGCTCGGGCAGTTTCGTGGGCCGCGGCAGCGCGGCCTGCGTGGAGCAGACCACGGTGACGCCGGGATAGCAGCCGATGTAGACGGATTCGGGGTCGGGCCCGGCCCACACCTTCATGGTGCCGGAGGCGGCCGGGACGACATCGCGGCCGGGATTGAGCTGGCGCGCCAGCGCCCATGCGGCCTCGGGATCCGGCCCGGGGTGTTCGCGCAGCACGGCGACCGGATCGGGGGCGTCGACGTACCAGAGGGATGACACTGTCGATGGCACGAACGGCACCTCCCGAAGTCATTGCGACCCAAGTTGGCAAATCTTGAGCAACATTTGGTGGCCGTCGGTCGGCGCCGGTGCGGATCGACCCCGACATTCACCGCCACCAGTACAAAATCTACCCCCGTCAGGACTGAAATGGCGCTGTTACGGGGGCGCGTTCCCGGCGCGGCGAAACCGCCTGTCTCCCAGAGCTTCGGACGAAACGGTCAGCACCCGGTGCGCAGGGCGTTGAAAAGCGGTTTTCCGCATCCAACTGGCTATTCACGCCTCGAGCAGCACGCATCGGCTATCCACAGGCAACACTTTTTGCCGTACAGCTACCCTCCAGCATCCAAAAACGCGCCCCCGCCATGTGGACGAGGGCGCGCGGATGGAGCGAACGATCAGTGGCCGGAGCTGCGGACGCCCAGCAGGACGTCCTCCCACGACGGCATCGGGGCCTTGCCGCCGCGCTTGGGGCGATTCTGCTTGGGCGCGTTCTGCTTTGCGGCGGGCTGCGCGGCAGCCGGTTCCGCGGCCGGGGCGGCCTCGACGGCCGGAGCCTCAGCGGCGGGCGTCGCGGCGGCCGGGGCCGGAACCGCCGCCGGAGCCGAGGTCGAGGCGGGGGCCGAATGCGCCGGGGCGGCAGGTTCTTTCGGCGCGGCCGGAGCGGACGGCGCGGGAGCCGGGGCGACGGCGGCCGGAACCGGAACGGTGTCCGCGCCGACGGCGGCACGCTGCTCGAAGTACCCGTCGAGGCTCTGCTGGCTGGCGACACGCGCGGGCGCGGACTCCACGTATTCGGCGCGTTCGGTGCGCGGCGCGGGCGCGGAGATCGGCTCCGGCGCGGCCAGCTGCGTCTGATCGGGGAGGATGCTGGCCAGCCCGCGCAGGGCGCGGCCGAAGTCGGGATCGATCAGATCCGAGGCGGGGTCATCCAGCGGCACCACCGAGCCGCCGTGCGCGTCGGGCTGGTAGCGCCAGTGCGCGGCGATGACGGAACGACCCGCCTGCCACTGCAATTGGGCGACCCAGTAGCCCTTCTCGTCCTTCCAGGCGTCCCACTCGGCGACCTCGATATTGTGGCCGCGCTCGGTGAACGCCGCCGCCACGATGTCGATGAGGGTTTCCACGGCCGGGCCGTCATTGCGGACCGGGTGCGCCTTCTGGGCGAGTTCGGCGGCGCGGGCGCGTTCCAGCAGAACGGGATACGCGAACCTCTCCACCCGAGAGGCGGGCATGCCGGACTCTTCGGTCACCTGCTCCACCGAAGCACCGGCACGGATACGAGCCTGGATATCACGAGGGCGCATCGTGGCTTCCGTTTCGATTTCGATCTGGCCGAATCGGGCAAGGTCTCCACGGGCGGCGGCACGCAGCTTGTCATCGGCGGCGAGCCGGTACTTCTGACCGTTCTCGGTATCGATGCACACGATGTGCGCGGAATCGGGCGTCAACCCGATTACTCGAAGTTCACGCACCGTTACCTCCTTATCGCTGCGTCACTCACAGCCGCACCGTTACTCACAAACGCATCGGCTCGCGACACCGCCCACGATCTGGAACAGTAGTGCACTTCTGTTAATCATGGGGCAAGACACGCGGCGCGGAAATCCATTGCTGGACTCCCGCGCCGCATACTGTGTCTCGTTTGGCCTCACGCAACTCGATGCGCGAGGCCCGTTTTCGGTATCAGCCGATCTTCTCGACGACCCAGTCGATGCAGCGGGTCAGCTGCGACACGTCCTCGGGATCGATGGCCGGGAACATGCCCACACGCAGCTGGTTACGACCCAGCTTACGGTACGGCTCGGTGTCGACGATTCCATTGGCGCGCAGCACCTTCGCGACCTGCGCCGCATCCACGGTGTCGGCGAAGTCGATGGTGCCGACGACCTGCGAGCGCAGCGCCGGGTTCTGCACGAACGGAGTGGCGAACTCGCTGGTGTCGGCCCAGTTGTACAGGCGCGAGGAGGAATCCGCGGTGCGCTTGACGGCCCAATCGAGACCGCCGTTCCCATTGAGCCATTCGATCTGGTTGGCGAACAGCAACAGCGTGGCGAGCGCCGGGGTGTTGTAGGTCTGGTCCTTGGTGGAGTTGTCGATGGCGATCGGCAGCGACAGGAACTCCGGCACCCAGCGACCCGAGTTCTTGATCTCCTCGACGCGCTCGAGCGCCTTGGGGCTCATGAGCGCGATCCACAGGCCACCGTCGGCGGCGAAGCACTTCTGCGGCGCGAAGTAGTAGACGTCCGAGTCGGTGATGTTCACCGGCAGGCCGCCGGCGCCGGAGGTGGCGTCGATGGCGATGAGGGCGTTCTCCGAGCCGGCCGGGCGCGAAACCGGAATGGCCACACCGGTGGAGGTCTCGTTGTGGGCCCAGCCGATCAGGTCGACCGAGGGGTCCGAGGTGGGCTCGGGCGCGTCGCCCGGCTCCGACTTGATGACGATGGGGTCACCGATGAAGGGGTTGCCCTTGGCCACCGAGGCGAACTTGGAGGAGAACTCACCGTTGCTCAGGTGCAGCGACTTCTCGCGAATCAGGCCGAAGGCGGCGGCGTCCCAGAACGCGGTGGTGCCGCCGTTGCCCAGCACGACCTCGTAACCGTCCGGCAGCGAGAACAATTCGCGCAGGCCGGAGCGCACGCGGGCCACCACATCCTTGACCGGCTTCTGCCGGTGGGAGGTGCCGAACACCGAGGCGCCGGTATCCACCAGGGACTGCAGCTGCTCGGGGCGGACCTTGGAGGGGCCGCAACCGAACCGTCCGTCGGCGGGCTTGAGATCGTCGGGGATGGTCGGGAACGCAGAGGTCATGGCGACCAGAATAGGGCCAGGGGTTGGCCGGCGAATGCACTGGGTAGCCCCTACCGAACTGCGGCGACCACCCGGTAACCAGGACATTTAGGACCTGGCGCGCAAAACTGCCGCATCGACGAGCCCGGATGTGAGTATCGCTGTGGCGCGTCGCACATAACCATTACGGTTTACCGCCATGAACATGGCCGCGCACGACAGACCCGGCGTCCCCGCCGCCCCGTCCGCCGCCCCCGCGAATCCCGGCCGCCCCCAAGGCGATCCGGCCACTCCCCCGCGCCCCCGCCCCGGCCTGCTCACCCGCCTGTCCTCCCAGTTCGGCTCCCGCGGTCTCACCCGCCGCGGCCCCGCCCTCGACGACGCCGCCCGCCGCGAACTCCTCCTGCACGGCGCCGACGGCGTGGCAACGATTCTCAGCGTCCGCTCCAGCACGAAAGGTCGTTCCCCCGCCGCGGGTACCCCCGAAACTCCAGCACCCGACCACTCCCCGGCCTTCGGCCACGAGTTCTGGGTCCGCATCCAGCGAGACGGCCGGCACCCGTACGAGACCCGAGTCCGCCAGCGCGTGGCCCCCGCCGATCTGGAATGGATGCAACCCGGCGAGGTGATCGCCTGCCGCGTCGACCCCGGCGACCGCGACCGGGTGGTCCTCTATGTCCCCTCCCCGGACGAGTCCACCCGCACCAGCATCACGAAAATCCTCACCGACGGCCGCCGAGCCCGCGCCACGGTCCTCGCCGCCACTCCCGTGGCCGCCGACTACACCGGCCGCGACGACCCAGTCCTGCGTCTGGACCTGGAACTCCAAGCCTGGGACGAACCCTCGCCCTGGCGAGTCCGCATAGTCCAGACCGTTCCCCTGTCCGCCCTCGAACTCGTGGACCTCGGCCGCCATCTCGAAGCCGCCTTCTTCACCGTCGACCGCGGCGAATCCGTCGCAATCGACTGGACCGCCTCCCGGAAAAACTGATCGCCCGCACCGGTCCCCGCGACCTACGGTGGAACCGAACGGGTGAGAGGAGTTCCCGATGCGCAAGACCCCGCAGCAGAAGAAGGCGCTCAGCTACGCCAGGGACCGTCGCAACGACTACGGCGAGAACGACAAGAGCTCCCGCCGGAACATCCGCCGCAACAAGCGCGAACCGAACCGCTCCGACCGTCACCGGGAGCATCAGGTGCTCAGCGGCGCGACCGGCACCTCGGCCGACGTGGATCTCGCCGAGCGCGTGGAAACCGAACTCCAGCGCGAGAAGTCACGATGGATGAACATGCGCTGGCGCAAATGGCGGGACGCGCCCCTCGGCGAGACCGTCGAGTACCGGCTGCGACGCCGCGCCCGCCTGGGCATCGCCGATCCGGCGACGACCGAGGCGCGCCTCGAGCGGATGCACCGCCACTTCGGCCGCTGACAGTCGTCGACGACCCGATACCCCGGCCCGCTAGGGCAGCTTCACGAATTCGAAGCCGTTGGCGCGCAGGGCGGGGAGGGCCTGGAGCATGCCGGCGGCGGTCCCGGAGTTGGGGCGGTGCATATGGGCGAGGGAGATGCCGCCCGGCTTGGCGGCGAGCATGGCCGTATTGACCTTGGCGGCGGGGGCGGTGGCGCCGTAGTCGGCGTTGACGGTGAAGCCGACGGGGGTTTCGCCGAGATCCGAGACTATGGAGACGGCCACTTCGTCGTAGTGGGCGGTGCCGGTGCGGAAGAAGCGGGGGGCGTGGCCGGTGAGGGCGGTGAGGCGTTCGTGGTTGCCCCAGACCTCGTCCACGGCCTCCTGAGGAGTTGCGGTGCCTTTGATTTCGTAGGCGGCGCGGCCGTTCACGGACAGGGGTTTGTGGGCGGTGCCGTGGTTGGCCAGCTCGAAGAGGGGGTTGGCGGCCAGTTGGGTGGCGCGGGCGGGGTTGGCGTCGATCCAGCGCTTGTTGAGGAAGAGGGTGGCTGGGATCTGCTGGGCGACAAGGAAACTCAGGAGGTTCTCGTCGATGTCGTTGTTGCCGGGGCCGCCGCACGCGTCGAAGGTGAGCGCGAATTGCTTTCCGGCAGCCTGGAATCCGGTGGTGATGCCGTTCAGGTCGGTGCCCCAGCTGCCCGGTTTGCGGCCGGCGTACTTGGCGGCCACCGTATTCGGGTTCACGGTGTTGATGGGCATGCTGACGGGCGCGGGACCGGGGCCGGTCCGGTTCAGCGGCGGTTCGAGGATGCGATCGGCGGAATTGCCGCTTGCCACACCACATCCGGTTGTCATGAATCCTGCGGCCAAGGCCGCGCCCGCGGCCAGGAAGCGGCGCCGCGGCAATCCTGCGTCGAGCACCGATGCAGGTTATGGGAATCCCGCCCCCGTTTCCAGGGGCAGGATCGCCATTGCCCAGTCTTCGCGGCCCGGCAACCAGCCGGTTACCGCGACGGGACTACTTGCGGATGACCGACTCCCAGCCGACAACCGTCTCCGGCTTGCGCGGCGCCGGCCCGGTGTAGATGGCGGCCGGGCGGACCAGCTTGCCCAGCTTCTTCTGCTCCAGAATGTGCGCACACCAGCCGGCGGTGCGGCCACAGGTGAACATGGCGGGCATCATGTGCGCCGGAACCTCGGCGAAATCGAGGATGACCGCGGCCCAGAACTCGACATTGGTCTCGATGGCCCGATCCGGGCGACGCTCGCGCAGCTCCGCCAGCGCGGCCTGCTCCAGCGCCGCGGCAACCTCGTAGCGCGGGGCGCCCAGGCGCTTGGCGGTCTCGCGCAGCACCTTGGCGCGCGGGTCCTGCGCGCGGTACACGCGGTGCCCGAAGCCCATGAGCTTTTCCTTGCGATCCAGGATGCCCTTCACCAGAGCCCGTGCGTCCCCGGTCTTTTCGACGTCCTCGATCATGGGCAGCACGCGCGCCGGGGCGCCGCCGTGCAGCGGGCCGGACATGGCGCCGATGGCGCCGGACAGCGAAGCGGCCACATCCGCACCGGTGGAGGCGATCACGCGCGCGGTGAAGGTGGAGGCGTTCATGCCGTGCTCGGCGGCCGACACCCAGTAGGCGTCGATGGCCTCGGTGTGGCGCGGGTCCGGGTCGCCCTTCCAGCGGGTCATGAACCGCTCGGTAATGGTGGCGGACTCGTCGATCTTCTGCTGCGGCACGGCCGGCTGGTAGATGCCGCGCGCGGACTGCGCCACATAGGACAGCGCCATGACCGAGGCGCGCGCGAGGTTCTCGCGGGCGGTGTCGTCGTCGATGTCCAGCAGCGGCTGGTAACCCCAGATCGGGGCGAGCATGGCCAGGCCGGCCTGCACGTCGACGCGCACGTCACCGGTGTGCACCGGCAGCGGGAAGGGTTCGGCGGGCGGTAGCCCCCGGCCGAATTCGCCGTCCACGAGCAGCGCCCACACATCGCCGAAGGTGACCCGATTGCCGACCAGATCCTCGATGTCGACGCCGCGGTACCGCAGTGCGCCACCGTCCTTGTCCGGTTCGGCGATATCGGTGGTGAAGGCCACCACGCCTTCGAGGCCGCTGACGAAGTCGGCGGGGACGGCTGAGCTGGGAACCGCAGCGCTGGCAGTCATGTTGTGACTCTCCTTGCAAGTCGGGCTGCCCGATCGATGGGCAGCCACGCCGATCACTTAGACCTTAACGCCAGGATTACCGCGGAGTAACGTCTGGCCCATGGGTGACCAGGAGAAATTCGCCACTGCGCCGGAGGCGCACAATGTCACCGTCGCGCTCGATATCGCGGCACTGCGGGTCGAGTACGGGGTGGACGCCGGGGACAACCATCCCGGCGTGGAAACCGACCTGGACGAGAGCTGGCTGGCCGACGGCTGGGAACCGTTGCTGCGCAACTGGATCGAGCACGCCACCAGCGCCGGCATGACCGATCCGAACGCCATGGTGCTGGCCACCGTGGAGGTCACCGAAACCGGGCCGCGCCCGGTCTCGCGGACCGTGCTGTGCAAAGGGCTCTCTCCCGAAGGTGTGACTTTTTACACGAACTACGAATCGCAGAAGGGCCGGCAACTGCTCGAAACCCCGTACGCGTCGGCCACCTTCGTCTGGCCCGCGCTGGGACGGCAGATCCTGGTGCGCGGGCCGGTGCGGCAGGTGGAGCCGGAGGTCACGGCGCTGTACTGGCATTCGCGCCCGCGCGGTTCGCAACTGGGGGCGTGGGCTTCGCAGCAGTCCCGGCCGATCGCCTCGCGCGCCGAGCTGGATCGCCAATTGGCCGATGTCACAGCACGTTTCAAGGATGTCGCGGAGATTCCGGTGCCGCCGTTCTGGGGTGGGTTCCAGTTGCAGCCGGAGACCCTGGAGTTCTGGCAGGGGCGGCGCAGCCGGATGCACAACCGGATCCGCGTGACGGTCGAGCCGGGGAACACCGATGTGAGCGCGATGAAGGTCGAACGCCTACAGCCCTGACGAAAGCAAGAGTTGGAGTCGTGGGATGAATCACCGAAATCGCCTGGCCTTACGCCAATTCATCCTACTAATCTCCTGCCGGTGAAGCTGCTCGCCGACATAACCCCGCTCCGGGATCCCGACTTCCGACGGTTGTGGACCACCGGCATCGTCACCGTCATCGGGGCCCAGCTGTCGGTGGTAGCGGTGCCCAAGCAGCTCTACGACATCACGCACTCCTCGTCGTATGTCGGGCTCGCCGGACTTTTCGGCTTGATTCCGCTGATCGTGTTCGGCCTCTGGGGCGGCGCGCTCGCCGATGTGATGGACCGGCGCAAACTGCTGCTCATCACCAGTGCGGGCACCGGCCTCACCGCGCTCGCCTTCTGGGCACAGGCCGCCGCCGGGCTGAACAATGTCTGGCTGGTGCTGGGCCTGTTCGCGGTGCAGCAGGCGTTCTTCGCGGTGAACCAGCCCGCCCGCGCCGCCATCTACCCCCGGCTGCTGCCGGAACATCAACTGCCGGCGGCGAATTCGCTGAGCATGACGGTCATGCAGTTCGGCGCCATCGCCGGACCCGTGGTGGCGGGCATGCTGATTCCGGTCAGCGGTCTGGCGCTGCTCTATCTGCTGGACGCCGTGGCGCTGCTGGCCACGCTGTGGGCGATCTGGAAACTCCCGCCCGTTCCGCCCACCGGCGAATCCCGCCGGGCCGGACTGCGCGAGGTCGCGGACGGCTTCGTCTACCTGGCCACGCAGCGAATCCTGTTGGCCTCCTTCGCCGTCGACGTGGTGGCCATGGTGTTCGGCATGCCGCGCGCGCTGTTCCCGCAGATCGCGCAGGACAGTTTCGGCGATACCGCCACCACCGGGCACGCCCTCGGCCTGCTGTTCGCGGCCATGTCGGTGGGCGCGGTGGCGGGCGGCGTCTTCTCCGGCTGGCTGACCCGGGTGCGACGGCAGGGCTTGGCGGTGGTGTGGCTGATCGTGCTGTGGGGCCTGGGCATGGTGGGCTTCGGCCTGGCCGTCGGCGCGGCCGGACAGGCGCTGAATGTCACCCTCGCGCTGTGGATCGCGTTGGGCTGCTTGGCTTTCGGTGGGGCGGTGGACATGTTCTCGGCGGCCCTGCGGACCACCATGCTGCAATCGGTGGCCACCGACGAGATGCGCGGGCGGCTGCAGGGCGCGTTCATCGTGGTGGTGGCGGGCGGTCCCCGAATCGGCGATGTGGCGCACGGTTTCGCGGCGGCGGCGGTCGGCACCGCGGCGGCGGCCGCGGGCGGCGGGGTGCTGGTGGTGCTCGGAATGGTGGTGTCGGCCTTGGCTTTCCCGGCCTTCGTGCGGTATCGCGTGGCCCGCGCGCACTCAGTTCCTCAGGCGGCCTGACCTGCGATTTTAAGGAAGTTCCAAGATCTTTCACAGGGAGCGTGGGCTAGCTTTCCTCTTGTCCGGAAACGGAGCAGACCCGCGAAACAACTGGTACGTCCCGGGTTCTGACGCTAAAGTCCACGCGACCTGAACTCGGTCAAACCCGACAAATGATTCCATACGGGGGAATTATCACCATGCGCAAGATCATCGTCTCCACGCTCGCCGTCGCGGGCCTCGCCATCTCTCCGGTCCTCGTCCCGGCCACCGCCTCCGCCTCGCCCACCCTGTGGGGCGCCATCGCGGTCGCCGACGACGGCGCCATGGGCTCGGCCTGGAACTACCGGACCAAGGACGAGGCCAAGCAGGCCGCCATGAACGAGTGCCACGGCCCCAACTGCGAGGTCCTCGTGTCCTTCACCGGCTGCGGCGCGGTCAGCCACTCCAAGTTCGCCCGCGAGTACAACGGCCGCTACGGCGACACCCGCTGGGAGGCCGAGGACAACGCTCGCGTGCACCACGACTCGGTCATCCTGAAGTCGGTCTGCAACGAGTACTGACAGCTACCAAAAGCTCTCGGAGCAGGGGCGCGGCCGCGGTTCACGGCATTAGCACAGAACCGCGCCGCGCCTCACCTCGTTGTCATGTGACTGTGAGGTAGCAAACGACGACCCTCATTAGTGGGGCCAACCGGACAGCGACTAGCCTTCAGGCAAGCGCACCGTACGCCGACCGCGTCCTGTGCCTACGGTTTCAAGCCTGAGAGGGATCCTTCCGTGCCCGCTGAGAACATCATCAACGTCGACGACGACGCCAAGCCGGTGCTGTCGTACCCCGGTGGCGAGTACCCGATGACGGTTGCCAAGGCTTCCGAGGGCAACGACGGAATCGACCTGGGCAAGCTGCTCGCCAGCACCGGGTACGTGACCTACGACCCGGGCTTCATGAACACCGCGTCGACCAAGTCGGCCATCACCTACATCGACGGTGAGGCCGGCATCCTCCGCTACCGCGGCTACCCGATCGAGCAGCTGGCGGAGAAGTCGACCTTCATCGAGGTCTCCTACCTGCTCATCTACGGCGAGCTGCCGACCCAGGCCCAGCTCGACGACTTCACCAACCGGATTCGCCGGCACACCCTGCTGCACGAGGACCTGAAGCGGTTCTTCGACGGCTTCCCGCGCAACGCGCACCCCATGCCGGTGCTCTCCTCCGCGGTGAACGCGCTGTCCGCGTACTACCAGGACTCGCTGGACCCGCGTGACCCGGAGCAGGTCGAGCTGTCCACCATCCGACTGCTGGCCAAGCTGCCCACCATCGCGGCCTACGCCTACAAGAAGTCGGTCGGCCAGCCGTTCCTCTACCCGGACAACTCGCTGTCGCTGGTCGAGAACTTCCTGCGCATGACCTTCGGCTTCCCGGCCGAGCCGTACGAGGTCGACCCCGAGGTCGCCGCCGCGCTGGACATGCTGCTCATCCTGCACGCCGACCACGAGCAGAACTGCTCCACTTCGACTGTGCGCCTTGTCGGTTCGTCCGACGCCAACCTGTTCACCTCCGTGTCGGGCGGCATCAACGCGCTCTGGGGCCCGCTGCACGGCGGCGCCAACCAGGCGGTGCTCGAGATGCTCGACGACATCAAGGCGCAGGGCGGCGACGTCAAGGAGTTCGTGCGCAAGGTCAAGAACAAGGAAGACGGCGTGAAGCTCATGGGCTTCGGGCACCGCGTCTACCGCAACTACGACCCGCGCGCCATGCTGGTCAAGAAGGTCGCCGACTCGATCCTGTCCAAGATCGGCGGCGACGACCAGCTGCTCGACATCGCCAAGGCGCTGGAAGAAGCGGCTCTGACCGATGAGTACTTCATCGAGCGCCGCCTGTACCCGAACGTCGACTTCTACACCGGCGTCATCTACCGGGCCATGGGCTTCCCGACCCGCATGTTCACCGTGCTGTTCGCCATGGGCCGGCTGCCGGGCTGGATCGCCCACTGGCGCGAAATGCACCGCGAGCCGCTGAAGATCGGCCGCCCGCGCCAGATCTACACCGGCTACGAGGCCCGCGACTACAACGGCATCACCACCCGCTGAGGTAGCTGCGAAAAACTGTCGAAACCCGCCTTCCCTTGGGGGAAGGCGGGTTTCGTCGCTTCGGGTGGGCGGGGGAAGCCACGCTTTCGTCTTCGGGGGTTCGGGGGCGAAGCCCCTGAGAGCTCAATGAGAGTGATTAGAACTTTGCAAGAGTTTCGTCAGCGGTCCTCGGCATAGTTACCGGTGTGAAGGTCACCTGCCTCGGAGGGGGTGGCAGGTGGCCTTCACCGGCTCGACTCGCCGAATAATCGGATGCGAACGATGGCGGGTCCGTGGGATCGTCCGACGTATGGCTATGACTGGCATTACCGTGCGCTCGGCCACCCAAGAAGACTGGCCCCAGATACAAAACCTGGTGGAAACAGCTTTCGGCATGCGATACGACCGCGCCGAAATCGACCACATGCCCCACATTTTCCCCGTCGAACGCGCACTTCTGGCGATCGACGGCGACCAGATCGTCGGCCACACCGTGGACCGCGAACTGACCGTCACCGTGCCCGGCGAGAACACCGTGCGAGCCTGCGGCGTCTCCGGCGTCGTGGTCTCCCCGACCCATCGCCGCCGCGGCATCCTGCGCTCCCTGTACACCGCGCTGCACGAACGGACCGAGGCCGAGGGCCTGCCGCTCACCATGTTCACCGCGAGCGAGGGCACCATCTACGGCCGCTTCGGCTACCACACCGCCATCCACCTCAACGAGGTCGAGATCGACCGGCACCGAGTCGAATTCCGTTCCGACGCACCGAATCCCGGCGGCGTGCGGATCGCGACCGTGGAAGCGGCCAAGGACCACATCCGCGAGGTCTACGCTCGCTGGCAGCGGCTCACCCCCGGCGCGCAGGTCCGCCCGGACGCCCACTGGGACCTCACCTTCGCCGATCCGGAACGCTACCGCGACGGCGCGTCCACCCTGTTCGCGCTGACCCACCCGGACGGCTACGTGCTGTATCGCAGGCAGTGGACCGAGACCAAGTCCGTCGCGACCATCTCCGAAATCCACGCTGTCACACCGGAAGCCCACATCGCGCTGTGGCGGGTGCTGCTGAGCCTGGACCTGGTGGACAAGGTGGAGGCGGACTACATCGACGAGGATCCGCTCCCCTACCTGCTCACCGACCCGCGCCTGGTGAAGCTGGTCCGCCGCTACGACAGCCTGTGGGTGCGGCTCATGGACATCCCCGCCGCGCTCACCGCCCGCAGCTACCGCCAGGATCTGGATGTGGTTGTGGCCGTGGAGGACCCGTTCCGCGATGCCGGCGGCACCTTCGCGCTGCGGGTGCGCGACGGGGTGGCCGAATGCGAACGCACCGACCGCGCCGCCGACCTGGAACTCGGCATCGACGTACTCGGCGGGCTCTACTTCGGCGGGCATCGCGCGCGAGTCTTCGCCGCCGCCAACCGGATTCAGGTCAAGGACGCCGCCGTGCTGCGCGCGTTCGACGAGGCGTTCAGCACCGAGCGCACCCCGGAGCTGGGCTGGTTCTTCTGAGCCGCACTAGTTTCCGGCGATCTTCACCCGGAACGGCCCGGAGATGCTGTTGAACAGCAGATCGCCGTTCGGGAACGCCTCGGTCTGGGAATAGGCGCCGTTGCCTCGATTGGAGCGGCCGAAGACGGTGCGGTGCACCGTTTCTCCGGTCGCCCAGTCCAGGCCGGTGACCTCCCAGCCGTCGGCCTCGTAGTAGCCGTTCACGAAAACGATTCCGGCGGTGGTGGATACGCCCGGCACCATCGAATTGGTCACCACGTCACCGCGTTCCCACACCGAATTCCAGCGATTCAGCGTGATGTCCCATTCGAAGCGCTGCACGCCGTGCGCGGGCCGGGTCACCGGGCCGTTGGCGATCACGTCGACGAGCCGGTCCGGTGACCCGCCCTCGACAATGGCCTGCACGACGAACGCGCCGTATCCGGTCACCACCACCGACTGCTCGGACTGGATGAACTCCGGTTGCGGGTCGAGCCCGGCCGTCACCGGGATCTGCCCGGCGATGCGCGGGGACCTCGCACCCGGCGCCGGTTGCGCGTCCGCGGGAATTCCGTTGCGCCAGAAGGCGACCAGCTTCATCCGATCGGCGCCGTCGGTGATGACCACCAGTTCGTCGTTCCCGTGCCCCCAGCCCATGAGGGTCGGGGTGGAGCCGGTGCCGATGCCGAACTTCACCGTCGGCGGCTGACGCCCGAAGTCGTAGGGCGAGGCCCACGCCCCGTCCGCGCCGTCGGTGGAGAGCTTGCCGTCCCGCCACACCACCTTGCGCATGACCTTGTCGGAGGCGAAGTAGATGCCGCCGTACGGGTCGACGGCCATGGAATTCGAGATGGTCTCGTTGTCGCCGACGCGCAGGCGTTCCGGATCGCCGCGCAGATCCCGTTCCAGCACATACAGCGAGCGCGAGCCGAGGACCGCCAGATGCCCGTCGTAGGTCATGTTGACCCCGACGATGATCTCCGGAATGCCGAGCGTGGTCGGCGTATCGCTGAGCAGTGGCACGAAGTCGCGGCGGGCCAGGATCTCGATGCCCGCGGCCGGATCGTCCTCGTCCTTCAGGCCGAAGACGAACAGTTCGGCCTTCTGGGTGACGTAGTAGAGGTGATTGTCCTTGTCCACCAGGCTGTAGACGCCGTTGCCGATGCGCTGCCAGTCCACGCCGTCCCAATCCTGGGCGATGGCGGCACCGATCTGGTCGGTGCCGGTGTACTGCTGATCGATCACCTTGTCCAGCTCGGGTGTCGAAATCGGTTCCACGCCAGGCGCATCCAGGGCGGCGACCTGTTCGAAGCCGCCATCGGACACCTTCACGTAGCGCGGCCCCGACGTGGAGGACACCCACATGTAGTCGGGTGACGTGGAAGCCAATGTCATGACGTTCACGGGACCGCCCGGGACGCGCGGCATCCGGGCGGGATCGATGGGAAAAGTGCCGCGCGGCACGGGATCCGGGAAGCTGTCGGAGTTGCCCGGGTAGATGTGGGTGATGGCGTAGCGCGGGGCCGCCAGGTACGGGTTGCGGGCCGGGCCGATGCCGGGCGCTATCTCGACGCTGGTCGGTGCGGAACCGGAGCCATCGTCGTCACCGCAGGCGGTGAGCAGGCCCGCGGCCGCCGCCAGCGCGGCCGCGCTCGCCCGGAGTCGCATCCCATTGCCCACCATGTGCTCCCACCTTCTCTGCTGCTGGAGAATCCCGAATGAGCTGCTCGAAGCCGCGATAGCGAGACGTTAGCAGTGATCGAATTCGCAGGGGGGCGCCGAAACGGGTGTTTCACCAGGTGGCCCATGCCCTGGTCAGTATTCCCACCGACCGGTCACTCGCCGCCGGTGGTGGGCGCACGGTCCGGCTGGCATGCTGGAAATATGAGCGTGCTCCGGCTGATCCTGAACATCCTGTGGTTCTTCCTGGCCGGATTCTGGATGGCGGTCGGCTATGTGATCGCCGGAATCATCTGCTTCATCCTGATCATCACCATCCCGTTCGGGATCGCGTCGTTCCGCATCGCCGGGTACGTGCTCTGGCCCTTCGGCCGCGAAGCCGTCGAAAAGCCCAGCGCCGGCGCGGGCTCGATGCTGGGCAACATCATCTGGGTGATCGTCGCCGGCTGGTGGCTGGCGCTGGGGCACCTGTTCACCAGCATCGCGTTGGCCATCACGATCGTCGGAATCCCGTTCGCCTGGGCGAATCTCAAGCTCATCCCGATCTCGCTGTTCCCCCTGGGCCGCGAAATCGTCCCCAGCGACCACGCTTTCGCGTAGTTTCCCCGATTTCCCGCTGTGAAGTCCGGAGAGACGGCAGCGCTACTCCGATTCGTCCACGATCTGCTTCATGATCGAAACGGCCTCGTTCAGCGTTTTCAGCTGCTCCGGCCGCAGGGTGGCGAGCTGCTCGGTCATCCACGCCTCCCGCGCGTGCGTCTCGTCGGCGATGAGCGCGCGCCCGGCCTCCGACAGCGACACGATGATCTGCCGCCCGTCGGTGGGGTGCGGTTTGCGTTCCACCAGCGCCAGATCGGACAGCGACGCGATCACCCTGGTCATGGACGGCGGCTGCACCCGCTCCTTGGCGGCCAGCGCGCCGGGCGTAATGGCCCCGTCCCGGTTGAGGGTCGCGAGCGCCGACAGCTGAGTCAGCGAAATCTGGGCATCGGCGCGCCTACCTCGCAGATGTCGCGTCAAGCGCACCACCGCCAGTGAGAGGTCACCAGCGAGCGCTCGAATGTCGGAAGGCGTTGTCACAGAGGCAAACGATACGGGAACGTTCGCGCACGAGTTACCTGTTCGCGCGCTCCGCCCCGCACCGTCCCACCACGCAAGATCGCGGTCCCCTCGCAGGTGGCGGACCTACCGGTACGCAAGTCTCGCTACACGTGCCCCGGTCCCGCCCGCGTCCCCCGCATCCCAGCGCGCGTCTCAGTAGTCTGAACCCGTGACTCCCCCCGTCCCGGAGATACCGCCGCACCTCACCGACCCCCGCCCGGTGCTCCTCGTCGGCAGCATCGCCTGGCTCATAGCCACCATCGCGGTCTGGCTCAACGACGACTGGGCAACCTACCGCCCCATCTGCCTGATGGGCCTGGCCGTGGGCCTCCTGGGCTACACCATCTTCGCCCTCCAACGCCGCTCCGCCCGCCGCGGCGACAAGGGCGCCCAACTGGGCCTCCGGTAGCCCTGAGCCCACCTTCGTCATCCCGGCGAACCCCGCCTTCGTCATCCCGGCGAACCCCGCCCTTCGTCATCCCGGCGCGTTTTTGGCCGGGATCCACGCAGTCGAGTCATGCCTTGCCCGTGTGGATCCCGGCCAAAAGCATGCCGGGATGACGAAGGGCTTGCCCCGGGTCAGGGGATGACGAAGGGCTTGCCCCGGGTCAGGGGATGACGAAGGGCTTGCCCCGGGTCAGGGGATGTCGAATTCCGCGCTGGTGCCGGTGAAGGGGTGCAGGGCGCCGTCTGCCGACAGGTGGTCGGCGAAGTGCTGGAAGCGGTAGCGGCCGGGGGTGGCGTCGGCGGGGATGTCCCAGGTGAAGCGGGCTGCGGAGACATCTGTCGCGCGGCGGCTCCAGAAGTATTTGACTGCCCATTCGCCCTCGTTGGCCACCCGGGTCCAGGTGTTGCCGGTGGCGCGCTGGACTTCCAGGAAGGTGCCGTTGCGGCGGGTGCTGTGTTTCGGGTGGGCGGAGAGGAACTCGACTGCGACCTGGGTGCCGGGGGCGTAGGACGGGGCGGGCTGGGTGAGGACGTCGCCGAAGGACAGGCCGGGGAGGGTGGCGTCGGGGCCGGGGGCGGCGACGAGATTCGGCTGCATGTTGGAGATGTCGCGGGGGGCCGGGCCACGCGGGACGGTCTGACGGGCGGCTAAAGCTGTTGCCAGGCGGTGAAATTCCTGCTGATAGGCGGGGAGGGTGTAGCGGCCGTAGAGGGTTGAGCCGCCCTCGTACTGCTGGGCGTCGTATTCGTCGGGGGTGGCGACGTATTCGTGATAGCAGTTGGCGTAGCCCTGCATGAGGACGTTCTCCAGCGGGACGCCGAGCGCCTCGGCGACCACGCGGCGGATGCGCAGGCCGGCGACGATGGTGAATTCCGCTCCGCCACAGGCCAGGTAGAGGTCGCCGATGCGAACCAGTTGCAGGGGAACGACACTCGGCACCCAGGCGGCGGGCGGCATGAGACCCAGCGGGGCGACGATGGCCTTGGGGGCCTGCGCGTCGGCCAGCCAGTCGGGGACGGGCTGGTTCGCGCCGCCGAGGGCGTCCACGAACGGGTTTCGCACGCCCTCCGGGATCGGGACGCCGGGCAGGCCGGGGCCGTCCTCGATGCTGCCGGCGATGAGGGCCACGCCCGCGCAGGCCGGTGCGGTGCGGCGGGGCTGTCCGCTATCCGTCCATCGGCCGTCGACCGCGATGTCGGAAATGTCGATATAACAGAGAAGGCTGTCGATGGTGCCGCCCATCGGGCGCGCGGCGGCGAGGGCGTCCTTGCCCGCACGGTACTGGCGTTCGCCGATGATCCGGGTGTTCTCGAATTCGTCCTGCGTCGGGCCGTCGGTGGGGTGCAGATTCAGGTTCGGCGACATGTCACCGGAGTTGGTCTGCGCGAAGGACGCCACGAAGTCCGCGCCGTCGAGATAGCGCACGCCGTGCTCGCCGTGTTCGAAGGCGAAGGAGGCGTAACCCTTGTTGTCGCCGCTGATGAGCCGGTTCTTGTTGCTCATCGAAGTGTTGTGGGTGGCGAACCAGGTGACAGCGCCGATCTCCCGGCCGCCGCGGCGCAGCGAGAGCACGGTGACGGCCGGATCGATGGCATTCGGAAAATGCTGTTTATCCGCTTCGGGGTTGCGGTCGAAGGCAATTCGCGAGCGATTGACGCTGGCATCGTGCAGTTCACCGCGGCCCAGTGCGAGCGTGCCGGGCGCGAGATCGGCGTCGGCGGCCACGACGGCCTCCACGATGCCGTTCACCTCCGCGTCGTAAACCTGCTGCTGGAAGCCGAGAATCGAGAGGTTGTAGGCGTAGTCGTGGGCCGAACCGCCGCAGGTGGCGTGCGAGTGCGTGGAGGTGAGCAGGACGTTCTGCTCGGTGTAGCGGTCGCCGAAACGCCGGGCCAGTTCTTGCAACACGCCGCGATGCACGGACTGGAAGATCATGCCGTTGTCGGCGACGACGTAGGCGAGGCGGCGGTCGCCGGTGGCGAAGACGTAGGCGCGGGCGCGGGGGCGCAGGTGGATGCCGGCCGTGTCCTGCCCGAATTGCGAATAGCCCATCATGCCGCATTCGGCCGCGGGGCCGGTGATGTCGGAAATGCCTACTCCAATGAGGAAATCGGCATTTTCGGCGCGCGCCTCCCCTTCGGGTAGCGCGAGCGTGCCCGCGACGGCCAGCGCGGCCGTGCCCGCCGCCGCGCCCGCGAGCACCGTCCGGCGCGACACCGCCGAGCTCCCGCCGGCGGTGTTCGTTCCGTTGTCCGACAGCACCATTCGCGCCTCCTCACGTCTTGGATGGGATCGAACCATGCAACTGGACGTTCGTCCAGACCAGATTTTCGGAGCGTGCGAATTGACTGTGCGCTTCCTTGAAGCTTTACTCTGCGGAGTGTCCTCCCGATTGAGCGTCGAAGAACGACGGGCCCACCTTATCGAGGCGGCCATCGGCCTTGCCGAAAAAAAGGGCGTGGCAGGGGTAACCACCCGCGATGTCGCGCAGGCAGCCGGTGTTTCCCTCGGTGTGGTGCATTACTGTTTCGAAAATAAGGATCAGCTCATGACAGAGCTGGTCAAGGCCCTCTCGATGGAATTGCGCGATTCCGTCGATGCCAACGAAGCGGTTTGGCAGGACGTCGGAACTGGAAAAGAAGCGCTTCAAAAATTGGTGCGCGCCGGACTGGAACTCATGTGGCTCAACATCGAAGCCACGCCGGAACGGCAGCTGCTCACCTACGAAACCACCACCTACGCACTCCGCGAAGGTGAAACAACTCCGGCGAAACTCGCCATCGCACGCGAGCAGTACACGTTCAACGACTCCACCGTCGCCGACATCATCGAGCACGCGCGCGAAGCCACCGGCTGCCAGTGGACGGCCTCCGTCGGCACCCTGAGCCGATTCATGCTCGCCACCATCGACGGCATCGTGCTGCGGTGGCTGGTCGACAACGACAGCGCCGCCGTGCGTGAGCAATTGGATGTGCTCGCGGGCATGGTGTCCTCGCACGCGGCCTGACATTCGATTCGCCCCAACCGGGATCCGCTGTGCGGATCCCGGTTGCGCTCGTCAGCTGCGGGAAGCCGCCTGCACGTGGGTGACGTCGCCGTCCTCCCACCAGGAGACCGCGACCGTGCCCTCGTACGCGCCCGACAGGTGCACGCGCAGATCCTCGTGCACCACGAGTTCGCCTGTGCGAGCCGGGAAACCGAACTGCAGGCGCAGCAGCACGCCCAGCGGTGCGGCGGTCCAGGTGGTGTGGTGCCCCTCGCTCGTCACCTTCGCGACGACGGCCTGCGAGGCCAGCGGCAGATCCAGCAGATCGGCCAGCGCCGTGGCGGATTCGATATCGCCGACCACGAGACGATCCGCGGGCAGCGCCGGGCCGAACCACGGCAGATCCAGCACCAGCGCGTCCGCGGCGGGGATCACCGCGCCGGAGATGGCGCGCACCCGGTCGGGGAGCACCAGATCCTCGGTGTCCAGGCGGCCCTCGGCGAGAGTCTCCGCGAGCAGGCGGTAGGTCTCCGAGATCGCCTCCGGCGTAGGGATTCTCGCCGGATCGGCGAGCGCGTCGAGAAGCTCCTCGGCCAGCTGCGCGGTCAGCACCTGCGGCGCGGCGAGCACTCCGCGCAGCACCGCCAGATCATGGGATTCGAAGCCCGGCAGCAGCGGGAGCAGACCGGCGAAGATCTTGTCGTCCGGGTGCCGCATGAGGCCCAGCGGAATACCGTCGATATGCGCGTGCTGCCGCAGCCACCACGCCGTGTAGCCGTCGCGATCCGCCAGCAGGGGGCGGGTGGATTCATCGGAGAGCAAGAGCCGCAAGGCTTCCGGCCATTCGGCGTCGTCCACCAGATCCAGGTCGCGCACGGCGACGAGTTCCGCCGGATCCTCCGCCAGCGACTCCCACCAGGATTCCTCGTCATCGAGGTGATGGTCCGGTCCGGTCGGATCCGTCTCCGCCACCAGCGTGAAGCTCCAGCCGACGCCGACGGCCCGCAAAGCCTGCGCGCCATGGCGCTCCACGACTTCTTCGGACACGGTCGCGAACGGCGAATCGGCCACCAGCACCCGGGCCAGCGGCGCACCCGGCAGCAGCAGTTCATCGGCAGGCAGCAATTCACCGGTATCAGAGGCCAATTCGATCAACCCGAGCCAGGTCGGCAGCACCCCGGCAGCCGGACCGACATGTGCGGCCAACCCCAACACCGCGTCCACGGTGTCCGGATCCCCCGGCTCGTCCTCCAAATACGCTTGCAGCGCAGGATCATTCAACAGATCCTCCGCCGTGGCCTGGCGCGCCCCCAGTCGCCCCAGCAGCTCGTGCGCCGCCTCCGGATGCACCAGCCGCGCCCAGTGCACCGGAATAGCCGACTCCAGATGCTCATCCAGAATCGCGGTCCGCGGCCCCGTCACCAGCCGCCCATCCGTCAGCGGCACCGCCAGCGCCCCGAGCTCCTCCACCGCCAGCGGATCACCCACGAACGGCTCCAACGCGTCATACAGCGAATACCACCACTGCGGTTCCCGCTCCAGACTCGCCGACAACTCCGCGATCCGCGCCAACCCGATCCGATGCACATCCAGCACCGCCAGCGCATCCGCCTGCATCCGCCCCGACAGCTCCGGAATCACCAGCGGCCCAACCATCTCCGCCAGCAGCGGCGCCAATTCCGGTGTCACCCCGGTGAACACACTCGCCCGCGCAGGCGCGGCATTCGCGCCGGAATATCCCCCCGGTGGCACCTGGAGGGCGTCGTGACCTCCCCCGCTGCCTCCCGCCGACCCGGGATCGGCGTCCAGACCGAAAGCATCTGCCGGAGTGGGATACCCATCATCCCGGCGGCCGAGCACCGGCAGCCACTCCCCGCGCCGCAACTCCTCGACCAGCGCCTCCCGCAGCAGCCCATCCGCCTCACTGCGTGCGAACCCCGGCACCGGAACCAGCACCAGCCGATCCCGAGGCGGCAGCGCCCGCGCGAAATCCGCATACCCCGAAGCCAATTCGGCAACCCGCGCCCCGGGCAGCAGCCGCCGCCGATCCGGCTGCATCGCAATATCCGCGATCATCAACGCCGGCAACGACAGTTCCTCATCCGACCGCGTAGGCGCCCGCAACACATCCGGCCGCGCCGCCACCGCCCGCCCATCCCGCACCGGTACCAGCCACCGCACCCGCCCGGTCCGGAACTGCCACCACACCCACTCCCCCTCTTCCCCACCCGTAATCCGCAACTCCTGCAGCCGAGAACCTGCCGCATCATCGACGGAACTCGGCGCCCGCCCAGCCGCATCGGCCGGCCCGACACCGAGATCGAGTGTGATCTGATCCGAATCGGATTGTCCGCCAGTGATATCCAGGGCCAGCTGGCCGTCGTCCGGCTCCGCACTCGTGGGCCGCGTCTCCGCGACAGCGGGATTCTCGACGACAGGCTGTGTGACCCGAGCATCCACGCCGAGATCGGTCACCGTGCTGACGAGTTCGTCGTCACCGATCCGAATGCGCTGTAGCGCGGGCAGTTCCAGCAGCAGATCCACCGCCTCCGCCCGCATACCTGCCAGCAGCTCGGCCGCATCGATGTCGTCACGCAGTCGCAGGACGATTTCAGTATCGAAGCCGTTCGCCGGGCGAGCATCGAGCGGCCAGGCCAAGCGCAGTGCGGGCGGCGCGAATCCTTCGACCCCCTCAGGGATCCCGACGCCTTCGGAGCGGATCAGGTCCCACGTACGCGCCCGCGAGAACACCACCGACCCACCCACAGAGCGGAATTCGGCCTCGTCCGCGACGCTGAGCACAGCGGTGAACCCCACACCGAACCGCCCCACCGACGCGTTCCCGCCGGACTCCTCCGCCGATCCCCCGCTCTTGCTGGAGGCACGCAGCGCGGTGAGCGCGTGCACCCCTGAAACATCCAGCCCCACCCCCGTATTCGCCACATGCAGCTCGCGCCCATCGAGCCACACCGCGACCCGACCCTCGACCCCCGCCTTGGCCGCTGCGTCAGCGGCGTTCTGCGCCAACTCGGTGAGCACCCGATCCCGATACCCCGCCCGCACCAGATCCGCTTCGGTAGCCGCGTCCTCCCGCAACCGGGTAGGCGAGTCCCGCCAAGCCGCAACCACTCCCACCCGCAGCCCGGCAGTGCCGAACGTATCCTCCACGCTCACACCCAACCTTTCCCGTCACAACGCCACTAGTCGCCCGTGACCGTAGCCCCTCCCCGCACACCACCCATCATCACCGGCCCCTCCCGCCCGGAATCGCCCCACCGCGACCCTGGAACGATGCGGCGAGGTCCCACCCGTCTGCCCCGGTATCGTGAGCCCGCCGCCCGCACTGGAGGCGCACCGAACCACGCGGCCTCGCGAAGCCGGGGGCTTCATTGATCCCAGTCCGCCGCGCACGTCGCCGCGGGCTCGGGCCGGAACCGGCCCGAGCCCATACCACCGCACCGAGCTCCGCCATTTCGGCCGAAGATCGGCGATCTGTGTGCGCTGAGGCCGGGTACCAAGAGCCTGATCGGACGTTGCGCGCGAAACTCTGCTCGGGATCGGCCTTCATATCGCGGAGCATTTCCAAACGGGCGCCTGGTCCAGCGTGCCGTTTCCGTGAGCCGAGAGTCCCGCGAGCGCGCCGAGCCGGGAACGGCCCGTGACTCAGTTGGCTTCCGGCGCTCCGGATTCGTTCGAGCGCGCCTCGGCCTCGACGTCGACCGCGGAGGCGGTCCACGCGTCGGTATTGCGGGCGTCGGCGTCGTCGAGGTCGAACAAGGTGTGCGCGGCAGCCGCTTCGGCCGCGGGCCCGGACTCTGCCTCGGCCACAATGGAATCCGCCACGGCAACCTCGGCCGCAGCGGTGGCGGCGGGCTCGGGAGCCGCATCGGAGGTCTCGGCGGTGGCCGGTTCGATCTCGCCGGCGGTATCCGATTCGGCGGCAGGCGGTTCCGGTTTGCGGAGGTCTTCGGCGGGGATCAGTTCCACGGCGGCGTCGTCGTAGGCCTCGTAGAGGGGGGAGCCGTTGCCGGTGGGGACCGTGGTGTCGGAGTGGGCGCCGCAGCCGTAGGCGACGTGGACCACGCGGCCGTCGGCGCCCATGGCGTTGGCGCAGACGCCGAAGGCGGCCTGGAGGGAGCCGGCGAGGGGGACGAAGAAGCCGCAGACGCCACAGGTGGAGGGGGCGGAGCGGGCCATGTCGGTGTCGGGGCCGAATTCGGAGAACCAGCGGTCGGCAGCTTCCTCGCGGCCCTCGCGGGAGAGGACCTGGGGGCGGCCGAGACCGAGCTCGGTGGCCGTCTCGTCGACGATGGGGTCGCCGGAGACCAGGTAGCCGGGGACCAGCCGGGGGTCGTCGGCGGGCGGGGCCAGCAGGTCGCCGGGGGCGAGGTCGCCGGGGCGGATGCGCTGATCCCAGGGCAGGAAGTCGGGGGCGACAAGGGCGTCGGGGCCGGGCAGCAGGGCCGACTCGGAGACCGTCGCATGGGTGGCCTCGGGCGGGGCCGCCACGACGACCGCCCACTGCCAGCCGCGATAGCCGGGCAGGGTGGCCTCGAAATGGTGGGTGGCGGCCGTATCACCCTCGGCGGTCACGCCGAGATGCACGCCCACACCCACCGGTTCCAGCTCCAGGAGTGCACGGCGAGCCTGCTCCACAGCCTCCGCCAGGATGGGCCGCACACCGGACTCCGAAACTCCAACCGCGCTCACGCCCTACATTTTGCCGTATGGAGCGCAAACGTCGTGCACCGGTAGCGAACGTACCGATACTGCTGACCACAGCCCTGTGTCTGACCGCCGCCACGGCCGGATGCGGGGAACCCGCCGACGACACGCCGCGCATGCGTGTCGAGGTGGTCGGCGAGCGTCCGCACGACACTTCCGCCTTCACCGAAGGTCTCGAAATACGGGGCAGCGTGCTCTACGAAAGCACCGGACTGTCCGGCCGCTCATGGGTGCGGGCCACCGACACCACCACCGGTGCGACGGTCGCCCGCGCCGACCTCGACGCGCCCCTGTTCGGTGAGGGCATCACCGACACCGGGAACATCCTGTGGCAGCTCACCTACAAGGACGGCATCGCCATCGCCCGCGATCCGGGCACCCTCGCCGAACTGCGCCGCACCACCTACGAGGGTGAGGGCTGGGGCCTGTGCACCCGCGACAACCGGGTCGTCATGAGCAACGGCACCGACACCCTCACCTTCCGCGACCCGGAAACCTTCGCCCCCACCGGCACGGTGACCCTCACCTCGCACAATCGCACCCGCCTCAACGAACTCGATTGCGCCCCCGACGGTTCCGTCTACGCGAACGCCTGGCCCACCGACGACATCCTCCGCATAGACCCCTCGACGGGCGCCGTCCTGGCGATCATCGACGCCTCCGGCCTGCTCCCCACCGACCCCCGACCCTCCGGCGTCGACGTCCTCAACGGCATCGCCTCGATCCCCGGCACCGACCGATTCCTGCTGTCCGGCAAGAACTGGCCCACCACCTACGAAGTCCGATTCGTCCCGAACTAGCGCGGCCCCGTCATCGAGCGGGACCTGATGGCGGGGACTACTCGCACAATGCCGCCACCAGGTCCCGCTGATCCTGTGCGCGACGGCACACGGCGCGGAATTCGGGTGCGGGAAGGGCATTCTCGGCAGTTGTGGCGGGCCACACCGGCGGTAGTCGCACCGCAGTCGTTCGGCACTGCAAGAATTGGGTGCGTGACAGCTCCCCGTGACCCAGGCGCCGACCCCGGTCGGTGGGGCGACGAGGAGTCTCCCCTCATCGAACGCCATCCCGGCTACGACCGATACCCGCCCGCGAACCGGCCCGCCCGCAGGCCCGCCCCGGACGAACCGGATGTGCCGGAGTTCCTTACCCGCCGCACCCCCGCCCGGCCCGCGAGTCCGCAACCGCCTGCCGACAACCAGGCCACGCAGGCGACCGGATCGTGGTGGTCGCGGCGCAAGCACCAGGCCGAGGCCGGGCCGGAGAACCCGGCCACCCGGCCGTTCGCATCGGGGCCGCCGCAGTCCGCCCCACCGACAAGGCGCTTCGCGGCGGAGCCCGCGTCGGCGGACGGTCGCCGCAATCCGAACGCGCCGCAGACTCCCGACCCGCGCACCGCGCGATACCTGGAATCGGGCCCGGATCCCCGGGGTTCGCGAGCGCCGGAAGAACTACGGGGCGCAGCACCGGATGCGACGAAGCCGTGGCCGATCAGCGATGCGGAAGGCACAGCTCCGCAAGGTGATCCACAGGCCAGTGTGGGCACGCCGTCGAATCCCGGGCTGCACAAGCCGCCGCGGAAACTGACCGTGACCCGGGTGGCGGCGCGGCGGAGTATCGAGTTGACCGAGCGGGGGTTCGCGACCTTTCAGCGGGCCGCGAAGGCCGATGGGGCGGAGGAGTCGGGGCTCACCTCGCTCGTGTACGCCACCATGGCGAATTTCGCGACGGACGCGGCTATTGCGGTGGCGCTGGCGAATACGTTGTTCTTCGCCAGCGCCACCGCGGAGTCGAAGACGAAGGTCGCGCTGTATCTGCTGATCACGATCGCGCCGTTCGCGGTGATCGCGCCGTTCGTGGGGCCGATGCTGGATCGGCTGCAGCGGGGTCGCAGGCTGGCGCTGGCGGGCTCGTTCGGGCTACGCGTGTTCATCGCGCTGCTGCTCATCTTCAATATCGACAACTGGGCGCTGTATCCGCTGGCCCTGTGCATGATGATCCTCAGCAAGTCGTTCTCGGTGTTGAAGAGCGCGGTCACGCCCAGGGTGCTGCCGTCGGGAATCGACCTGGTGCGCACCAACTCCCGGCTCACCGTGTTCGGTCTGGTCGGCGGCACGCTGGGTGCGGGCGGCGTGGCGGGGCTCATCGCTTTCATCGCGGGGTCGACGGGTGCGCTGCTGTTCGCCGCGATGCTGGCGGCCGCGGGCGCGTATCTGAGCCTGCGGATTCCGCAGTGGGTGGAGGTCACCGAGGGCGAGGTGCCCGCGACCCTCGGCTATCACGGCTCCGAAGCCCGCACCGAACTGCTGGATTCGAGCGAGCTCACCGACGTGCCCCCCAAGAAGCGCCGTCAGCCACTGGGCCGGTCGGTGGTGACCGGGCTGTGGGGCAACGGCACCATTCGCGTGCTCACCGGCTTCCTCACCTTCTATGTGGCCTTCGTCGCCAAGGCCACCGAGCATCGCCCGGTGCAGCAGGCCGCCATGCTCGGCGTGGTCGGCGCGGCCGCGGCCATCGGCAATTTCGCGGGCAATGCCACCGGCGCCCGCATGAAGCTCGGCCGGCCGACGCTGATCGTGCTGCTGTGCACCATCGCCTGCGTGGCCATCGCCGTGCTCGCCGCGGTCTTCGGCAATCTGATCGGCGCGGCCGTGGCCACCCTGGTCGCGGCGGGCGGCAGCGCGCTGGCCAAGGTGTCGCTGGACGCGTCCATTCAGGACGATCTCCCGCCGGAGTCCATCGCCTCCGGTTTCGGCAGGTCGGAGACGGTTTTGCAGCTGTCGTGGGTGCTCGGCGGGGCCATGGGCGTGCTGCTGCCCACGGTGTGGTGGAAGGGGTTCGCGATCGTCGCGGGGGTCATGGCGCTCGGATTGATCCAGACCGTGGTCAGCTACCGTGGTCATTCGCTGCTGCCCGGTTTGGGCGGCAACCGACCACAGCATGCGAAGCAGGAGATCCCCGGCGCCCACGGGCTCGGGGAAGCCACCCCCTGACGGACAAGGAACCTCTACCGGTGAGCAAACCCAACGCCCGCACCATCGCCGCGCTAGCGGGAGCGGCACTGCTCGTTTTCGTGGCAGCAGTCGCCGCTGTCGTCGCCCTGGCGGTGAAGGACGCGCCGGAGCCGAAGCCGGAGATCACCGCGTACGCGCACGGCGAGTCGGTCACCGTCGAGCCGTACATGTTCTGCAATACGAAGATGCAGGACTGCCGGGTGCTGCCGGCCGACATCAAGGCCGAGGAACTGCCCGACGGCATTGTCTGCAACGCGGGAACCGACTGCCGCACCGGCACATTCGCGGAGCTGGCGGTGCCCGCCGGATACCCGCTGCAGCTGTCGCTGCCCAGGCAGGTCGTGGAGGCGCCGTGGCTGCTGACGGCGGTGTACCAGCTGCCCGACGGGCGGCTGATGAAGCAGCAGTTCATGAAGACCGATTTCGAGACCGAGCATCGTGAGCTGAGCTGGACCGGCTTCAAGACGGTGAAGAAGTCGCCGACCGCGATCACCATCCCGTCGGCGAAGGAACTGCCGCTGGTGGGCATCGAGCTGGATCTGCCGATTCTGGCGCGGGACATGGCAACCGGCGAAGAGGGCTACATTCCGCATGCCGCGTGGTCGGTGCGGGTGGCCTCCTGATCCGCGCCGCTCTCCGACTGCCCCGCACGAATGTCGCGGGGCCACAACATCTCCCATAGCGGAAAGCCCCGGTGAGCCGATGCTCACCGGGGCTTTCCGCTGTCTGCGCCTCGACCCTAGTGGTCGAGTTCGCGCGCGACGCCGCGCACGACCTCGGCGATGCGCTGCGAGGTCTTGCGGTCCGGGTACTTGCCGCGGCGCAGATCCGGCTGAACCTTGGTCTCCAGCAAAGTGATCAGGTCACCGATGAGCCCGTGCAGTTCGTCGGCGGACTTGCGCTGGATGGGCGCGCCGTCATTGCCCTTGCCGCGACCGCCGCGCTCTCCGCGCTCGGGAGTGTTTCGCAGGGAAGGGGTTTCGAGCAGCTTGAGGCTGAGCGCCTGCGGCCCACGGCGTCCCGCCGCCATTCCGAATTCGACGCGCTGTCCGGGCTTGAGCGCCTCGACACCTTCGGGCAGCGCCGACGATCGAACGTAGACGTCCTCACCCTCATCCTGGGAAAGGAAGCCGAAGCCCTTTTCGACGTCGTACCACTTCACCTTGCCGGTCGGCACTGCGCTCACCCGTTCGTCATTCGATGCCCGGGCGGTGCCGGGCACAGTCGTGGCTGTCGGACCGTTCGTCCGCAACCTTTCTGCTTGCGAAAAGAACGCGCCCCACACAGGTATGCAGGACGCGAATGCCATCGAGTCTACCCCGGTGCGAATAGCGCGAGCACATCAGTTTTACGGTCTGAAGGTGTCCGACACTTCCTCTTCGCAGCCGCCCCGCAGGTCCGGGAGCCCGCTGCTGTACGCCTCGCTCGCGTTGTTCGCAGTCGGATTGCTGGCTGTGGTGGCGATTTTCGTGATCGGTCTGTTCACCGACGCGAAGCCCGGGGTGTGGCTGTATCTCGTGGCGATGGCCGGTACGTCGATCGGGTTCCTGGGGTCGATCGGGTTCGCGCTGTGGTCTGGTCGCCGGGCGCGGTGATCCCTCCGGGGCGCTGACCGAGGATCCGGCTCACTGCCGCACCGCTTCGCCGCGCCCGGCGCGACACACTGATTGCCCCGTTCGTTACCCCGTCATGCCTGTGACCTTCGTCACATAACGAGAAGGTCACGGCGCGGTGTCAGGGGCCTATCGGACGGGACTCGCCGTGACCACCTGCGAAGACGCGAAGCGGAACCCCTTGCACCGGTTAGTGACTCGGACAGACACGACGGTTACCAAATGGTGATTTTTCGCGGCGGTCGTCGTAATGTCTCTCACCAGCCGGGTCAGCCCGGCGCCACCGGCCCGCCGCATCGAGCCTCGCCCCGCGGGTACGGACCCCCAACTGGATCCAGGGGCGAGGACGAGGAACAGCGCACCTGGTGCGCCGGGCCGGACGACCTCTCAGTTCGACCCCGGTAGTCGGCCTCGTAGACGCGTACGAGAGGAACGACCCGAACATGAGTGGACGCCATCGCAAGCCGAGTAACACCGGTCGTACCGCCGCCAAGGTCGCCCTGACGGGCGCGATCATCGGTGGAGCCGGAGTGGCCCTGGCCGGAAACGCCAGCGCGGCACCCGACTCCGACTGGGATCGCCTCGCACAGTGCGAAGCCGGTGGCAACTGGCAGATCAACACCGGCAACGGATACCAGGGCGGCCTGCAGTTCTCGCCCAGCACCTGGAAGGCCCACGGCGGCGGCGAATTCGCCCCCACCGCCAATCAGGCCAGCCGGGAACAGCAGATCGTGATCGCCGAGAAGGTGCTCGCCTCGCAGGGCTGGGGCGCCTGGCCCTCCTGCTCGTCGGCCCTCGGCCTCACCAGCGGCCCGACCGAGCGCACCGCGCCGTCCGTCGTGGAAACCCCGAAGTGGAACCCCAACCCGGGCGCGACCCAGGCCGCCGACCAGACCCAGGAAGTCTTCCAGGCCGTCGATCGCGCCGTCGAGGTCGCCCAGCAGGCCGGCGTCAACCTGCCGCAGCCGGTGCTCGACTTCATCAATGCCACCAAGGCCGGTGGCCAGCTCGACCCGAACATCGTGAACTTCTACCAGGCGAACAAGGGCCTGCTGCCCAGCTAGACCCCTGCAGTTCGCATCACGCAAACGCCCCGCATCAATGTCGATGCGGGGCGTTTGTGTATTTGCGGGCGATATCGGGCCACGATGGTCGTGGATCATCCTGCGCCGGGCAAACTTCCGGGTGCCGGGCACGGCGGTTGCGGGGCTCGCATGCCAGAATGAGCGGCGTGGTGAACAAATCGAAGAAACCCTACGTCGACAATGGCTGGCCCGCGGTGGCCGACGGTGAGCACGCCGTCACCGAGCTTTCCTCGACGCGCTCCGGCAACCTGTCCCCGTACGGGGAGGACACCGAGTTCCCGCTGCCGGTGGAGCAGCTGCCGTACGTGCACCCGCACACCGTCATCAACCGATAGCAGGCTTCGGCCTTCCTATGCGGTCGAAGGTGCGGCTCTCTTTCCGACGGCCGCCGCGCAATCGCCCGGCTCCACTTGGCGAGCCCGGCTCGAGCGGCGGCCGTTGAGCTGTGCCGTTTCACCCCTCCCCGACACCCTCGCGCGGCTCGAGGCATAGCCTGGCGTGATGGGGTTCGAGCAGATGCGATGCGCGCCGGTCGGCCGGCCGGCATTGCCGCACTCCGGAGGGTTCACATCCGCGCATTCGCGCCATGATTTCGGGGTCCGGGCCGCGTGGTACCACGTGAGCGCGGCCGCGAGCACCGGTGCGGCCGATAGGGTCCGGGGACGCCGGATCGTGAAACCCCAGGGGCAAGGTGCCTGACGTGACCGAAACCGTCACCTCCGCAGGACCGGACGAGTCCGAGTCCGGTGCTGCCGCAGCACGCCCCAAGAACCGCAGGACCGTGGTCGAACCGACACTGGCCGAGTGGTTGTCGGCGCGCGACGACGACGAGCTGGTGACGCTGCTGCAGTTGCGGCCGGATCTGGCTGTGCCGCTGCCGAGTTCCATGACCGTGCTGGCGGGGCGGGTGGAGCAGCGCGCTTCGGTACTACGGGCCACCGACGAGTTGGACACGCTCGATTTCGCTGTCATCGAAACGCTGGTGGTGCAGGGCGGGGATCCGCGCACGCCCGAGCCGCTGGCCTTGACGAAGCTGCGGAAGCTGCTGGGGGATCGAGTTTCGAAGGCCGCCGTCGACGCCTCGGTGGGGCGGCTGCGGGCGCGGGCCCTCGTGTGGGGGCCGGACAAGGCGCTGCGGGTGACGCCGGCCGCGCAGGAGGCGCTGCCATGGCCGCTGGGCAGCACCACCGAACTGCCGGACTCGCTCACCGAACCGGAGATCGAGGCCGCGCTGGCGCAGTGCACGCCGCAGGAGCGCGGGCTGCTGGAGAAGCTGGCGACGACCGGGCCGCGCGGGCGGACGCGGGATGCGGCACCGGGGACGCCGGAGGAGCGTCCGGTGCAGCGCCTGCTGTCGCGGCGACTGTTGAACTGGATCGACGAGGAGACCGTGGAGTTGCCGGTCTCGGTGGGGCAGGTGCTGCGGCGCGAACCGGTCACCGATCCGCACGCGCTGACGCCGCCGCACACCGACATCACCAAGCACTCCCCCGCCGACGTGAACGCGGCCGCCGCAGGCGAGGTGGGAGAACTGTTGCGGCACAGCGCTTCCGTGCTGGAGTCGCTCGGGCAGGGGCCCGCACCGGCCCTGCGCTCCGGCGGGCTGGGGGTGCGGGAGCTGCGCCGTGTCGCCAAACAGACCGGCATCGACGAGAACCGGCTCGGACTGCTGGCCGAAATCCTTTCCGCCGCAAGGCTGATCGACAAGGGTGGACCCGAACCCGCGCCGGATGTGGACAGCGCCGACGACTACTGGGCCCCCACCACGACGGCCGATGCCTGGCTGGCGGTGGTGCCGCCGCGCCGCTGGGTGGTGCTGGCGTGGGCCTGGCTGGAGCTGGAACGCTTCCCGTGGATGATCGGTATGCGCGACGCCAATGACAAGCCGCTGGCGGCGCTGTCGGGTGAGCTACGCAATGTGCACGCCGTGCGCGACCGGCGGGCGATCCTGCGACTGCTGGCCGAATACCCTTCCGGCACCGAGGTTTCCGCCGCCGATCTGGCGCGGGTGCTGGCGTGGCGGCAGCCGCGCTGGCGACGGCACTACCGGCTGGAGGCGGTGGAACGCACACTGGCCGAGGCCGAGACGCTCGGACTGGTGGCGCGGGGCGCGGTCACCTCGGCGGGCCGGGCGCTGCTGCACGGCAGCCAGGAGGACGCCGAATCGGAGATGGCCAACGCGCTGCCGGAACCGGTGGATCACGTACTGGTGCAGGCGGATCTGACGGTGATCGCGCCCGGACCGCTCACACCGGAGTTGCAGGATCGCGTCGCACTGGTCGCGGATGTCGAATCGGCCGGTGCGGCAACGGTTTACCGGATATCCGAACAGTCGGTGCGGCGGGCTCTGGATGCCGGTGCGACCGCCGCCGAACTGCACAACCTGTTCACCACGCACTCGCGCACGCCGGTTCCGCAGTCGCTGACCTATCTCATCGACGATGTGGCCCGCCGGCACGGGCGGCTGCGCGCGGGCATGGCCCAATCCTTCGTGCGCAGTGAGGATCCCGCGCTGCTCGCCGAAGTGCTGGCCGCGCCCGTGGCGAGTCAGCTGGCCCTGCGGGTGGTCGCGCCCACGGTCGCGATCTCCCAGGCTCCCCTGGGCGAAGTCCTGGAGCAGCTGCGCGCGGCCGGCTTCAGCCCGGCCGGTGAGGACTCCTCCGGTGCGATCGTCGACCTGCGCCCGCGTGGTGCGCGAATCCCGGGCCGTTCCAATCAGAGACCGGCATGGCGGCCCAATCCGCCTACGCCGGAACAGCTTCAGTCGCTGGTGGCCGAACTGCGCGCCGGGGAGCGCGCCGCGAATGCCCGGGGCGGCCAGACAATTCGCGCCGACGGCACCCGCACCAATACCGCGGCCACCCTGAATCTGCTGCAGCTGGCCACCCGCACCCGCCGCCAGGTGCGCATCGGCTATGTGGACGCCCAGGGCGTGGCCAGCCAGCGTGTGGTCGAACCGGTCAAGGTCGGCGGCGGCCAGCTCGACGCCCTGGACCCGGTGACGAATTCGATCCGCCATTTCACGCTGCACCGCATCGCGTCGGTGTCCCTCGTCGAATAGCTCGGGCGGCGTGGGAAATTCCCACGCCGCCCGATGGTGCTACCGCCTCCAGGGAGTGGAGATCACGCCGTGGGCTTGCCCAGGCAGAAGGTGGTGGCCGGGTCCGGGATCATGCGGAACCCGAGGGCGCTGGTGGCGTCGCACAGGAATTCGTCGGCCTGACCGTCGATGCGCTTGGTCACCTTGAAGGAGGCGTCCGGCGCGGTGCAGGCGACGTACTTGTACCCGGTGCTCTGGTTCTCGTTGTAGCAGGCGCCTTCCTTGAAGTTGGGCGCGAGGCACAGGAACGCCGTGGTGCCGCCGTTCAGCGTCTCCTCATAGGAGGTGTACTCGTCCTTGCAGGTGGTCGACTTGTCGAAGACCTGCATGACCTTGTACACGGCCTTCTCCGAGGAGCAGTCGACCGGTTCGGTCTTGGCCGAGGCGCCCTCGAGGACATTGATGCAGTCGCCGACGGCCGCCTTGGCGGTATCGGACTTGCTGGCGTCCTTGATCATGGAACACCCGGTCACGGCCAGCGCGGCCACCGCCACGAGGGCGAGCACGAGGCGAGTGATCAGCCTCGTTCCTGCGAACTTCACTAGCGAAAACCTTTCTCACCGAACAATTCACGGCTGCCGTGAACGCGGTGAGAATACCTTCCGACCAGCACCGACCGCATCAGCGCCGAAAACGTTGCTCAGAGGTGGTTGTAGGTGTACATGCTGTTGAACCCGGCGAGGGACAGCCGGCCCAGGTTGGAGAGCAGGAGGTTGAGCAGAATCAGGCTGGTGTTCACGGATATTCCCTCTCGAATCTATCTGGGCAACCGACCAACTGTGGCGGCCCACACTTTGTCGCACCGTACCGACTGATCGTTACACGTGCGAATCAACTGCTTGTCGGATCAGCCCGCCGATCCGTTACCGGACGAACCGGAGTCCGAAGACAGCCCCGACGATCCCGCTCCCGCGGACCCCGATCCACCGGAACCCGTTCCCGCAGAACCGGTTCCGATGGAGCCACCGGGCAGCGTCGCGCCCTTCGACCCGGGCCGCTGGAGGTAGACGGTCACCGGCTGCGACCCCCGCGCCTCGACCGTCACCAGCGACGCGCCGGGCGGCGAGGTCACGACCCCGCCCTCGGCCCGCACCTCGTACCCGTCCGGATAGTGCAGATCCGACACATAGATCTCGGTGGGCCGCGCCGCGGCCGACGGCGTGAAGCGGTAGGCGAAATCCCCGGTGCCCGAATCGAAGATCATGCGACCGGGCGTGCCCGCGGTGGCCCGCGGGTAGGTGCGCACGAGTTCGCGGCCGGCGTCGCCCAGGAACGGATCCGGCCGCGGACCGCCCGCGCCGAAGCGCGACGAGTAGTGCCAGTACTGCCAGCCGATGAACCGCTCGTCAGCCCGGCTCAGCGTCTGACCCAGGACACTGGCATCCCCGTCACCGAATTCGGTGACCAGCGCGGGTATCCCGGTCCGCGCGGTGAAGGAGTCGATATTGCCCCAGGTCTTGCCCTGCTGCGGCGAGCACAGGCCGCGCAGGAACGCGGGCAGGCCCAGATAGATGGCCAGCTGACTCGGAATGCAGTAGTCGTGCGGTGCGAAGGCGATGCCGGGCGCGGTGATCGGCGGGTTCTTGCCCAGATTCGAGGGCATGGTCTCGTTCCAGGTCACATTCGGCTCCCAGAACACCGTGATGCCGGCATTGCGCGCCCGCACCGCATCGGTCAATTTCTGCATGGCCGCTTGATATTTCGCGTCGAAGCCCGGACAGCCGTCGGGGAAACAGGACAGGAACGCCGTGCCCGGCCACGGCTCGTTCATGAGCTCGATGCCGAGCACTCCGGCGCGCCCGTCCATCTTGGCCGCCAGCGCGCCGAGCGCCTGCCCGAGATGGTCGAGCACGCCATTGTGGTTGTCCCACACCTCGTCCCAGGCGAGATTCATGCTGGGCATCAGGTAATAGAGCGGGAATCCCGGATTGGGTTCGAGCGCACCGGGCCGCGAGGTCAGCGCCCAGGCCGGAAATCCATTGCCCTGCCACGGTTTCGACAACCCATCCTGATGATTGTCGAGCAGCGTGTGAATCCCGTGGCGCGCCAGGATGTCCACCACGGCGGCGACCCGATCCAGGTACGCGGTGTCGACCACACCCCGCGTGGGCATGAGCCCGTCGAAGCTCACCCCGAGCCGGACCGTATTGAAGCCGTGCCGAGCCAGCAGCGCCGCATCGTCCTCGGTGAGCGTGAACCCGTCTCCGGGCTCGATGTAGGGCGCTTCCTTGTCGACATTGTTGACCCCGTGCAGCAGCACGACCCGCCCGAACTCGTCCACGAACCGGGAGCCCGCGACCCGAATGTCGCCGGCCACCGGATCCCCGGGTGCGGCCTCGGCCATCGCCCCCGGGGCCGCCACCAGGACACACCCCGACGCCGCAAGCCCGGCCAGCCATCGTTTCCCGCGCATCGGCCACCTCTGCAGTTATGGTCAACCGTCCAGTTGCCGAGTGATCGTAGCCACGGAAACTCGGGTCTTGACCGTTTTCGCCGAATTCGGCGCCCGTCCGGCGGGACAGCCTTCGATACCACCGGTGTGGGCGGCCCGCGCCGTGGCGGAGCCCACCACCACCTGTCGGTCCCATCAGGAAGAATGGACGACGGCCCGCAGCCGGGCCCGGACAAGCCTGGAGGTGTGATGACCGACGGTCCGCTGATCGTTCAGAGTGACAAGACGCTGCTGCTGGAGGTCGACCACGAGTCGGCGGACGCGGCGCGGCAGGCCATCGCGCCGTTCGCGGAGCTGGAGCGGGCGCCGGAGCATGTGCACACGTATCGGATCACGCCGCTCGCGCTGTGGAACGCGCGGGCGGCGGGGCACGATGCCGAACAGGTCGTGGACGCGCTGGTCAAGTACTCGCGGTACGCGGTGCCGCAGCCGCTGCTGGTGGACATCGTGGACACCATGGCGCGGTACGGGCGGCTGCAGCTGGTGAAGCATCCGGCGCAGGGGCTGACCCTGGTCAGCCTGGATCGCGCGGTGCTGGAAGAAGTGTTGCGGCACAAGAAGATCGCGCCGATGCTGGGCGCGCGCATCGACGACGACACGGTCATCGTGCATCCGTCCGAGCGCGGGCGGATCAAGCAGATGCTGTTGAAGATCGGCTGGCCGGCCGAGGACCTCGCGGGATATGTGGACGGCGAGGCGCATCCCATCGATCTGGATTACACCGGCGGGCAGTGGCATCTGCGCGACTACCAGGAGATGGCGGCCGATTCGTTCTGGGCCGGCGGCTCGGGCGTGGTGGTGCTGCCCTGCGGCGCGGGCAAGACCATGGTGGGCGCGGCGGCCATGGCCAAGGCCAAGGCGACCACGCTGATCCTGGTCACCAATACCGTGGCGGGGCGGCAGTGGCGGCGCGAGCTGCTGGCGCGCACCTCGCTCACCGAGGACGAGATCGGCGAATACTCGGGTGAGCGCAAGGAGATCCGGCCGGTCACCATCGCCACCTATCAGGTGATCACGCGCAAGACCAAGGGCGAGTACCGGCATCTCGAGCTGTTCGACAGCCGCGACTGGGGTCTGGTCATCTACGACGAGGTGCACCTGCTGCCCGCGCCGGTCTTCCGCATGACGGCCGATCTCCAGTCCCGCCGCCGCCTGGGATTGACGGCCACGCTGGTGCGCGAGGACGGCCGCGAGGGCGATGTCTTCTCCCTCATCGGCCCCAAGCGCTACGACGCGCCGTGGAAGGACATCGAGGCGCAGGGCTGGATCGCCCCGGCCGACTGCGTCGAGGTGCGAGTGACGCTCACCGATGCCGAGCGCATGGCCTACGCCACCGCCGAACCCGAGGAGCGCTACAAGCTGTGCTCCACCGCGCGCACGAAACTGCCTGTGGTGGAATCGATTCTGGCCCAGCACAAGGACGCGCCGAGCCTGGTGATCGGCGCGTACCTGGATCAACTGGAGGAGCTGGGCGAGCATTTGAACGCCCCGGTCATCCAGGGCTCCACCCGCACCAAGGAGCGCGAGGAGCTGTTCGACGCGTTCCGGCGCGGGGAAATTCCGGTGCTGGTCGTCTCCAAAGTCGCTAACTTCAGTATCGACCTACCGGAAGCGTCTGTTGCCGTGCAGGTTTCGGGCACCTTCGGGTCGCGGCAGGAGGAGGCGCAGCGCCTGGGCCGGCTGCTGCGGCCGAAACAGGATGGCGGCCAGGCTCACTTCTATTCGGTCGTCGCACGTGACACGCTGGACGCCGAATATGCCGCGCATCGGCAGCGTTTCCTTGCCGAACAGGGGTATGCGTATCGCATCACCGATGCGGACGACCTCCTGGGGCCGACGATAGGATAGAAGTGGAGGATTTGCCTCCACAAGGCGGGAGGGACGCACGTGCGACGCTTCGAATTCGCGGTGGACCGGGAGCACGCCCGAGCGGTCAACGAAGTCGTCGCCGATCTGCGACGGTTGCGGGTGGCGGCGATGACGGTCGCGGTGGTGCTGTGGCTGGGCACCGCCTTCCTGATCTGGCTCAACCACCCGTGGTCGTACCTGCTGGCCGTGGCCTTCGCGCTGGGCGCGGCCACCTCGCTGTTCATCGGACTGTGGACGCCGCACCGCGGCCGTGTCGACAAGCTCTATGCCGCAGGCGAACTCGTGCCGGCGGTGGTCTCCGAATCCACGGGTAGGGGCACCACGCTGCTGGCCCTGGTGAATCTAGCCAAGCCGAGCGCCGACGGCCCGCGCTACGCGCTCATCACCCGCACCGTGCGCACCCTGCCCGGCCATCGCCCGCAGACCGGGGAGCGGGTCCCGGCGGTGACGGTCCGCATCGACCGCGCACCCGCCAAGGTCGGGGAGCTGTGGCAGTCGGTGAGCACCATGCCGATCGCCTGGGGCACCCGCGATCTCAACATCATCGAGGACGCTCGCCGGTCCATTCGCGAGGTCGAGTGGAAGCTGCTCACCGACAATCTGGATCTGGCGGCCAAGGTGCGGCGCGTGGACGCCAAACGGCTGCTGCTGGATCCGCAGCAGCTACCCGAGGAACTACAGCGCTGACCGGATCGCCGGAACCCGAAATGGCTTGCGCCGCTTCCGTAGACTGATCCGATGATCCCCGCCGCAAACCTGCTGGCGTTCCTCGTCGCAGCCTTCGTTCTCATTGTCGTTCCGGGTCCGGGTGTGCTCTTCGTGATCGGCCGGGCGCTCACCGAGGGCCGGCGAGCCGCCCTGGTGTCGGTGCTCGGGCACTCGCTCGGCGTGCTCGGCGTGCTGCTGCTCGTCGCCGTGGGGCTCGGCGCGGTGCTCCAGGCCTCGGCCATCCTGCTCACCATCGTGAAGCTGGCCGGTGCGCTGTATCTGATCTACATCGGCATCCAGGCCATCCGGGAGCGGCGGTCGCTGCGTGCGGCGCTGGGCACCCAGGCGCAGACCGCGCACCGTCGCCGGGTGTTCCGGCAGTCGGTGATCGTCGGCGTCACCAATCCCAAGGCCATCATCTTCTTCTCGGCGGTGCTGCCGCAGTTCGTCGATCCGGCGAGCGGGCCGCTGCCGGTGCAGATGCTGATCCTGGGTTTCCTCTTCCTCGCCATCGCCCTGGTGTCCGACAGCGCGTGGGCGCTGGTGGCGGGGTCGGCGCGAGACTGGTTCGCCAAGTCTCCGAAGCGGATGGATGCGGTCGGGGGTGCGGGCGGGGTCATGATCATCGGCCTGGGTGCGAGCGTGGCCGTGTCGGGCAACGCGCACTGAGCCGGGGGGCGACTAGCATCGGCTGATCGGCGGTTTGTCGGAAAGGGGCGGATTTCTTGTACGGGGCACGGACAGGGCGGCGCGGCTGGTGGCGGTACGCGGCGGCGAGCGCGGCCGTGCTCGCGGGAGTGGGCGTGGCACCGGCCCAGGCCGATCCGGCAGATCCGACGGTCGGCGCGCCCGGACTCGAAGACCCCTACTATCCGCTCGACGGCAATGGCGGCTACGACGCCAGGCACTACGACGTCACCATCGGCTACGACCCGCCGACCCGGCAGCTCACCGGATCCACCCGGGTCGACGCGACCGCGACCCAGCTGCTGCGCACCTTCAATCTGGATTACAGCGGCCCGCAGGTGTCCAAGGTGTCGGTGAACAATATGCCCGCCTGGTTCGACCGCACCGACGAGCACGAACTGGTGATCACCCCGCTCATCCCGCTGCTGCCCGGTCTGCCGTTCGCGGTGCAGGTGGAGTACGCGGGCGAGGTGACCGGCACCGACGGCGAAGGCTGGGTGCTGTCCCCCACCGGCGGCGCTTTCGTTGCGGGCGAACCGCATTCGGCCACCAGCTGGTATCCGCTCAACGACACCCCTTTGGACAAGGCAACTTTCACGCTGCACGCCACCGTTCCGCAGGAGTGGGAGGTGATGTCGAACGGGCTGAAGGTGCGCGATGTGGTGCAGGGAGCCCACCGGGTCACCGATTGGGAGATGCGGCAGCCGGTCATCGGGTATCTCACCACCATTGCCATCGACAGGTTCGAATTCCTGGAACAGCGGCGCGCCAATGGAACTCCGCTGCTGAGCGCCTTCGCGCCGAATGCCGTGGACGCCAAGGAGATGGAAGCCCGGCTGCCGGAAATCCTGGACTTCACCGAGGAGCTGTACGGGCCGTACCGGTTCGACGTGGCGGGCGGCATCTACGTCGACACCGAACTGGAGTTCTCCCTCGAAACCCAGTCGCGGCCCATCTACGCGCCGTGGACGGACCTGCAGACGGTGGTGCACGAGATCGCCCACCAGTGGTGGGGCGACTCCATGTCCATCAAGCAGTGGTCCGATATCTGCCTGAACGAGTGCTTCGCCAGCTACACCGCCGACTACCTGTGGCCGGAACGCAAAGAGGGCCTGGACGTGGACGCCGAGTACCACGAGACGCTGAACGAATTCCTCGGCAACCCCAAGTTCTGGCGGAACCGCCTGCAAGATCCCGGCGTCGGCAAGGAATTCACCTCCGTCTACTACCGCGGCCCGCTGTTCCTGCACGCTCTGCGCCGCACCATCGGCGACGAGGCGTTCTTCTCCGGCATCCACGAATTCGTGAACGCCCACGCCTACGGCAATGCCTCCATGCCGGAATTCCGGAAGTTCATGCAGACCAAGACAACCCAGGACCTGACCGGCTTCTTCACCGCCTGGCTGGACACCGAGGAACCCCCGGCCGACGAATACCTCTACCCGGGCTCGCTGCACACCTAGATCACGCCGGAACGGGCCGGGCGCGGTCGGTGGCGACCATCGCGGCCATAGCGCCCAGCATGCCGCCGGTGACGGCCCGCTGCGCCCGCAGCCACAGCGGACGGCCGGACAGGAAGGCGGCCACCGCGCCCGCGCTGAACACGATGAGCGCGTTCACGCTCACAGCGATGACGATCTGAACCGCACCCAGGCTCAGGCTCTGCAGCCAGACCCGGCCGTGCGCGGGCACCACGAACTGCGGGATCAGCGCCATGTACATGACTGCGATCTTGGGGTTGAGCAGGTTGGTCACGAAGCCCATCGTGAACAGCCGGCGCGTGTTGTCGACGGGCAGCTCCTGCGGCGCGAACGGCGAAATACCGCCCGGCCGAAGCGTTTTCCACGCCAGCCACAGCAGATAGGCGGCGCCCGCCAGCTTCAGCGTCAGATACAGCGCGGGCACCATGGCGAACACCGCCGTAATGCCCGCGGCGGCGGCCACCAGATAGACCAGGAACCCCGCCACCACCCCGAGCAGTGACACCATCCCGGCGCGGCGTCCCTGTGAGACCGTGCGCGACACCAGATACATCATGTTCGGCCCCGGCGTGAGCACCAACCCCAGCGCCGCGACCGCCACCCCCACCACCGCCGTCGCCTCGATCATGTCTTCGATGCTGCGCGACCGACCGGTGTCCTGTCGCGGGCCAGTCGGCAGCCGCTGGCCCGCTCACCCTGGACTAGCCGACGCGGACGCCGGCGCGGAGGCGGCGGACGCCCTCGGCGATGGTTTCCTCCTTCTTGCAGAAGGTGAAGCGCACCAGGTGGTTCCAGGAAGGTTTGTCGTCGGCGAAGACGCTCACCGGGACGGCGGCGACGCCGAGGCGTTCGGGGAGTTCGCGGCAGAAGGCGTAGGCGTCGGTGGCGCCGAGGGGGGTGATGTCGGCGCAGACGAAATAGGTTCCGTCGCTGCGCTTCACACCGAAGCCGGCGTCGGAGAGGGCCGAGGAGAGGCGAAGGCGCTTGTCCGCGAGGGTGTCTCGCAGGGCCGTCACCCAGTGCTGTTCGTGCTGGAGGGCGTGGGCGACGGCGGGCTGGAAGGGGCCGCCGCCGACGAAGGTGAGGAACTGTTTGGCGGCGAGCACGGCGTCGAGCAGTGGGGCGGGAGCGCAGGCCCAGCCGATCTTCCAGCCGGTGACGCTGAAAGTCTTGGCGGCACTGGAGATCACGACGGTGCGCTCGAACATGCCGGGCAGGGTGGCGATGCTGATGTGCTCGTGGCCGTCGAAGGCCAGATGCTCGTAGGCTTCGTCGGACATGACGTAGAGGTCGTGTTCGATGGCGAGTTCGGCGATGGCCGTCAGATCGGCGCGCGACAGCACCGTGCCGGTGGGGTTGTGCGGTGAATTGACCAGCAGCATGCGGGTTTTCGGGGTGATGGCGGCGCGCAGGCTGTCCAGGTCGAGGGCGAAACCGTCGCCGTCGGGGACGAGGCGCGCGGTGCGCCGGGTGGCTCCGGCCAGGGCGACGGCGGCCGCGTAGGAGTCGTAGTAGGGCTCGATGAGCACCACCTCGTCGCCGGGTTCGACCAGCCCGAGGATGGTGGCCGCGATGGCCTCGGTCGCGCCGACGGTGACCAGCACCTGGCTGTCCGGGTCGTAGTGGGTGCCGTAGCGGCGCGCCCGGTCGACGGCGACGGCCTGCCGCAGCGCGGGAACGCCGCGGCCGGGCGGGTACTGGTTGAAGCCGTCGGCGATGGCCTGGCGCGCGACCTCGAGCATGCCCGCGGGCCCGTCGGAGTCCGGGAACCCCTGGCCGAGATTGACGGCGCCGTGCTTGACGGCGAGCTCGGTCATCTCGGCGAAGATCGTCGACGCGAAGGGCCGCAACCGGGCGACGGTCGGTGTGTGGGGCATGTCCGGAGGATAGTCCACCTGCGCAAATCGTTGCGAGGCGATAGCGAACACGCATATTTCACTTTTTGATCAAGGCTTCTACCTGCGTCGTTGTGCAATTTCCCAGCGAGAGCTAGCCTGCCCGTGCTTCATCTCACACCGCCACACCCGGCGGCTTCTCGAAAGGGGCGAAACATGGCCTCCTACATAGAATTTCTGCTCAATCCGGCACTCGCCATCGATTTCCTGCAACAGACCACCCACCAGTTCGTCTCCGGCTGGGGCTGGACCACGCCCGACTGGAACGTCGGCTCCAGCTTCCCGCCCTCCGGTTCCGGCAACAGCAGCGGCTCCGGCACCGGTTCCGGCATCGGCAACTGCCTGCCCACCGGCTCGGTGAGCATCTCCGGCGGCCCGAGCTGCACCTCGGGTAGCGGCGTGGTCACACCCAACTGACGAAAAGGGCTGGGCGGCAGGTTCGTCGGGGGTGTGCCGCCCATCCCCCACGCATCAGCGCGGTAGCCGGATACCGGTGAGCTTGGCCGGATTCACCAGGTCGTAGATGCTCCAGATCTTGCCGTCGCGCACGGTGAAGGCGTAGACGCGCAGCGGGCTGCCCGGAATGCCGTCGCGCGGGGCGCGTTCGTGGATGAGCATCCCCAATTGCCCGTTGACGAGCACGAATTCGAATTCGCCCGCGCCGATCTGCGAGACATCGTCCAGGCCGTACTTGCGCCGCAGCCCCAGCCACAGGCGCGCGTTCTTCTCCACGCCCGCAACCACATTGATGGCGGTGGCGGTGGTGCCGCCCGCGTCGCCGACCGTGTGGATCTCCGGATGCAGCGCCGCCACAACGGCATCCACGTCACCGCGGTACAGCGCCTCCAGCAGCGCCTGCACGGCCGCATTGTGCTCGTCGTCGGTGACCGGTTCGGGCGCTCGCGCGGCGGCTTTGCGGGCCCGCACCGCCAATTGCCGTGCGGCGTCGGTGGATACGCCGAGAATGTCGCCGATCTCGTCGAACGGCACCGAGAATCCGTCGTGCAGCACGAAGGCCACCCGCTGCGGCGGCGTCAGCGTGTCCAGCACCACCAGGGCGGCCAGCCGCGCGTCCTGCTTGCGCACCACGGCCGCCAGCGGGTCAGGCGTGCTGGAGGGCAGCGGTGAGGTGACGACGGGCTCCGGAAGCCATTGCCCCACATAGCGTTCGCGCCGGGTGGCGGCGCTGCGCAGCCGGTCCAGGCAGATGCGGCTCACCACGGTGGTCAGCCAGGCGCGCAGATCCTCGATCTCGTGCTGCCTGGCGACGGCGAGCCGTAACCAGCTCTCCTGCACCGCGTCCTCGGCATCGGTGACGCTTCCCGTCAGCCGATAGCCCACCGAGAGCAGATGCGGCCGATGGGATTCGAACAAGTCGGCGAGAAGAGCGGCAACCATCGAGCCGATCCTACGGCGGCCCGGCGACACGCCCGCCACCGCACCCCGGAATCCGGCTGCGCTCGCGCACGATTCCGTGACAGCATGGCTCGATGGAGGACGCGCAGACCCTGTCCAACGGAACCCTCTGGTTGTCACCGCCCACGGTGCACGACATCGACGCCATCACCGCCCGCTGTCAGGAACCGTCCATCGGCGAATGGACCACCATGCCGGTGCCCTATCACCGCGCCGACGCCGAGAAGTTCGTCTACGACATCGTCACGCCGGGCTGGGCGAGCCGCCGCCCCACCTGGGCTTTGCGTCTTGCCGAGCACGGCCCGGTGATCGGCATGATCGGCCTCGGCACCCCCGATCTGCACCGCGACAGCGACGCCGCCGAGATCGGCTACTGGCTGTCCGGCGCGCAGCGCGGCCGCGGCCTCATGACCCAGGCCGTGCGCATGGTCTGCACCGCCGGATTCGATCCGCTGCTGTTCGCCTTCCAGCGCATCGAATGGCGCGCGTTCACCGGCAATCACGGCTCCGCCGCCGTGGTCCGCCGCGCGGGTTTCCGCTATGAGGGCCTGCTACGCGGCGGCGCGGTCCAGCGCGGCGTGCGCCGCGACAGCTGGGTGGCGGGCCGGCTCGCCACCGATGCCGCGGACCCCGCCCCCGATTGGCCCGACAGCGTCTAGGAGTACCCGTGCCGAGTGATTCCCGCTTCGAATGGATCGCCGAGCTCATGCGGATCCGCCCGGACGACCGCATTCTGGAGATCGGGGCCGGATCCAGCCCCTCGGTGGCCTATCTGGCCGCCGGGCTGACCTCCGGCTGGGTGCTGGCCATCGACCGGTCCGCCACCGCCATCACGCGGTCCGCGAAAAAGCATGCCGCCCTGGTCGATTCGGGCAAGGTCGAATTGCGGGTGGCCGAGGTGGAAGAGCTGCTGCCGGAAGAACTTCCGGACGACCCCTTCACGAAGATCCTCGCGGTCAATGTGAATCTGTTCTGGACCCGCCGCGCGGCAACCGAACTCGCGCTGATCCGGAATCTGCTCGCGCCCGGCGGCCGGCTCTATCTCGCCTACGGCTACGGCGCCGCCGACGGCGACCCGTCGGAGAGCCCGAAGCCCGCCGCCGCCGAGCTCGATGCGAACCTGGCCGCGGCGGGCTTCACCACCCGAGTCGAATCCTCCGGCGATCTGCTGTGCGTGATCGCCACGCCGGACGAATGAAACCCCGTGTCCGGCAGCACATTCCTCAGCCGCGACGCGCGGCGACAGCCTCGGCCAGCCGGTCGAGCTGGGCGGCGGTGACCTCCCAGTCGAGGCAGGCGTCGGTGATGGACTGCCCGTAGGTGAGGTCGTCGGCCTGCCCGAGGGTCAGGTCCTGACGGCCCGCCACCAGGAAGCTCTCCATCATCAGGCCCACGACGGTGCGCTCGCCCTCGGCGATGCGTCCGGCGATATCGGTGACCACGTCGACCTGCTTGTTGTGGTCCTTGTTGCTGTTGCCGTGCGAGGCGTCCACCACCAGGCGCTGCGCCAGCGACGACTTCTCCAGGCGCAGCAGCGCTTCCGCGCAGGAGGCGGCGTCGAAGTTGGTGCCGTTGCTGCCGCCGCGCAGGATCACATGGCAGTCCGGGTTGCCCGCGGTGCGGATGAGCGCCGAACGCCCGTCGAGGTCGGTGCCGGGGAAGACGTGGCTGGCCGCCGCGGCGCGCACGCCGTCGACCGCGACCTGCACGTCACCGTCGGTGCCGTTCTTGATGCCGACCGGCATGGACAGCGCGCTCGACAGCTGCCGGTGCACCTGGCTGGCGGCCGTGCGCGCGCCGATCGCGCCGTACGAGACCAGATCCGAGATGTACTGCGGCGTAATGGGATCGAGGAACTCACAGGCCACCGGCAGCCCGAGTCCGGTGATGTCGACCAGTAGACGCCGGCCCAGATCCAGACCGGTGTTGATGTCGAAGGATCCGTCCAGGTGCGGATCGTTGATCAGGCCCTTCCAGCCCAGCGTGGTGCGCGGCTTCTCGAAGTAGACGCGCATGACGATGTGCAGCCGGTCCCCGAGCTCGGCGGCCTTGGCGGCCAGGCGGCGGGCGTAGTCCATGGCGGCCTCGGGATCGTGCACCGAACACGGGCCGACGACGACCATCAGGCGGTCGTCGTCGCCATTGAGCACATCGACGGTGGCCTTGCGCCCGGCGCGCACGACATCGGCGAGCGCGTCGTCGATCGGGTGCATGCCGCGAATATCGGCGGGGGAACGGAGCGGGCTCACACTGAGCGTGCGCTGGTCGTCGAGGTCGGCATGCCTGTCGAGATCGGCGGCGAGAGTCATGATCGTGGGTTCCTTTTCTCAGGCCGGCCCACGGTGATTCGGGTTTCGAGAACCCCGGAGCCGGTCTGTGTTACATCCGGCTCGGGGTGGAGGAGGTCAGCGCAGGTTCACGCCGCTCGGCCCACCCGGGGCCGGCTGGCTAAACCAGAAATACACGCGCTGCATGTCCCGGACTGTACCAGAACTGAAAGATATTGCGTGTGGCGTGCGACACTCCGGCAACTATCGCGCGATGTAATGCAGGATCACGTCGTGTACGTGGCGGGCCTTCTGATCGCCGCGAAACTCCACCTCGTAGGTGTTGTGGCCGGTGCTGATCGCGATATGGCCCGACGAGAAGAACTGGCCCGCGATGGATTTGTTGGCGATGACGCTCACACTGCTGATCCGCGAATAGGGAATGCTGGTGACGGCGACTTTCTTACCGACGAAGGAATTGTCCTGGATGATGACGCGGCGGTCGGTGAGCCCGAGGAAGCCGGTGCCCACGCCGATCGCGTCGTAGACCGCCAGAATCTGTTCACCCTGCAGCAGGCCCGACTGGATCTTGTCGAGCTGGTCGCGGCGGTCGTGCGGAATGTTCATGCGGCCCAGCCTATTCGGATTCCCGGGTGCCGGATTCTGCTCTTCAGCAGCTATTTTCGAGTGAACGGATAGGTGACCTTGGTCAGCTGCTCGGACAGTTCCCACAGGCGGCGGGCCGTCATCTCGTCGCGGGACGCGGCGGTGGAACCACTGCGGCCGGGATACCCGCGCAGGCCACGGAATCCGGTGGGGCCGTAGTACGCCCCCGGCTCCACCTCGGTGGTGGCGGCGAACAGGGTTGGCAGCGCGCCCATTTCGGCGCTCTGCGCGAACAGGCGATTGCCGATCGCCATGAACCGGTCCTGAATCGATTCGGTGTGCGACTGCAATTCCGTCGCGGCATAACCTGGATGCGCGGCCACCGACAGCTTGGCCGAACCTGCTGCGGTGAGCCGGCGCTGCAGCTCGTAGGCGAACATGAGGTTGGCCAGCTTCGACTGCCCGTAGGCGGCCCAGCGCTGATAGGAGCGGCGCTCCCAGTTCAGATCCTCCAGATCGATGCGGCCCATGGCGTGCGCGCCGCTGGACAGCGTCACCACCCGGTCCCGGATCTTGTCCAGCAGCAGCCCGGTCAGCGCGAAATGACCGAGATGGTTTGTGCCGACCTGCATTTCGAAACCGTCGGCAGTGCGCTCGAGCGGGACGGCCATGACGCCCGCATTGTTGATCAGCACATCGGCCGAGTCGATGCCGTCGGCGAACTCGCGCACCGAGGACAGGTCGGCCAGATCCAGCCGGCGGACCTGCGCGCCCGCCCCGATCTGGTTCGCGACCGCATGACCCTTCAATTCATTGCGGCAGGCCATGATCACCTGCGCGCCGGCGCCCGCGAGCGCCCGAGCGGTCACCGCGCCCAATCCGCTGTTGGCGCCGGTGACGATGAACGTCCGGCCACTCTGATCCGGGATGTCGGCGATGTCCCAACCACTCACCCGACCGAGTCTAGGGGCGCGGGCGCGGGACCGGGTGGTCTAGCCGGGAACCCGCACGCTCCGGACCACCCCACCCTCGAATGCTGAAAAGTTGCCATCCGCCGCACCAGGTCGTCGGAGCGCGGCGTGTCCGAACCGCGTTAAACACCTATGACCTGCGAAAGCGGTAGCGTCCGCGACCATGGACACCATCCTTTGGGCTATTTTGCTGGCGGTGCTGGTGTTGATCTATCGACAAAGCTCTCGCCGTACCGTGCTGGCGGCGTGGTGGGTCGGATTCATCGTGACCGCACTGCTGCTGAAACACCACATCACCAGCGGCCTCGGCCTGGGACTCACCTGGTGACCGCCATGACGAACGACACCGCGACCACCACGCCGCGCACCGGCGCCCTCGGCCAGGTGCAGTACTGGCTGGCCGTCATCTTCATCGTCGGCTGGACCGGCGTCGTCTGCGGCGGCCTGGCCGTGCAGTTCGGCCCCTGGGACTATCCGTGCCCGCTGTGCATGGTGCAGCGCAATTTCATGATCCTGGCGGCGCTCGGCGGCGCATACATTGTGCGAAAAGCCATGACCGGCAGCATCTCCCGGCTGCACTACATGACCGGCTGGGGTCTGTGCATCGTCGGCTGCTTCGGCGGCGGGTTCACCTCCTGGCGGCAGACCATGCTGCACATCCTGCCCGGCGACCCCGGCTACGGCGGCGCGGTACTCGGCCTGCACCTGTACGTGTGGGCGCTGATTCTGTTCGTAGCCGCCATCGCCACCATCGGCGTGGTGCTCGCCTTCGCGGACGAGACCGCGGCCACCCGGATCCCCACCGGCGGCGCGCACGAGCTGATCGGCAAGCTGGCGCTGTGGTTCCTCGGGCTGGTCATCGTGATCAACCTGGTGGCGGTGTTCTGCCTGGCGGGCTTCCACTGGTACCTGCCGGACAATCCGTCCTGCTATCAGCTGTTCCACGACCTGGGCATCATCGACGGCGACTGCCCGGTCATCGAGTAGCGTTCCCTCGCACCGACAGTGGCCCCGCACCTGCTCAGGTGCGGGGCCTCTGTCGTCAGGACTGGGCGAGAACCTCGTCGTCGGACATGGCGGCGACCTCCAGGTACATCCGAGCGACCGCGTCCAGGCGGCCCGGAGTTCCATTGCGCTGCTCACGCTTCAGCAGACGCGCGGCCAGACCGGCGACGGTGCGGGCGGCGAAGAAGTCCGAGACCACGGTGTCGGGGGAATCCAGCCATTCGCGGACGCGGGCCACCACTGCGGTGGCGAGGACGGAATCGCCACCGAGCGCGAAGAAGTCGTCGGTGACGCCGACCTGCTCGCGATCCAGCACGGCGGCAACGATATCCGCGAGGGCGTGCTCCAGATCGGTTCGCGGGGCCACGAATTCGGTCGCACTGTCCTCGACGGACAGCAGGGTGACGATGGCCTTGCGGTCCGGCTTGCCGTTCGAGGTGAACGGGAGCTCGGCGAGCAGTTCGATCCGGGTGGGGATCATGTAGCCGGGGAGCAGGTCTGCGGCGGCGGTCAGCAGCGCCTCCACCTCCAGCCGGACGCCGTCGACGCCGACCACCACGGCGGCGAGTTTCGGTGCGGCCGAACCGATCACGGCGGCGATCGCGTGCCGGACCCCGGGCAGGGCGCGCAGGGCGCTCTCCACCTCGCCGAGTTCCACCCGGTAGCCGCGGATCTTGACCTGGTGGTCGGCGCGGCCCAGGAATTCCAGGGTGCCGTCGGGCAGGTAGCGGGCCAGATCGCCGGTGCGGTACCAGCGCAGGCCCTCGTGCGTGACGAAGCGGTCGGCGGTGCGCTCCGGGTCATTGCGGTAGCCGGCCGCGACGCCGTCGCCGCCGATCCACAGTTCGCCGGTCACCCAGTCCGGGCAGTCGTGCCCGGCGGGACCGACCACCCGGCAGCGCACATTCCGCAGCGGCGTGCCATAGGGCACGGCCGACCATTCGGCGGGCACGCGCGCGTCCACGACCTCGCAGATGGTGGAGTGGATGGCGGTCTCGGTGGCGCCGCCCAGACCCGCGAACCGGCAGGCGGGGGCGATGGCGGCGAGCCGCGACGGCAGCGCCACATCCACCCAGTCGCCGCCCAGGATCACCATGCGCAGGCTGTCCAGGCGCTGCGCGGCCGCAGCGGTCAGCAGCATGTCGAGCAGGCTCGGCACACAGTTGAGCACCGAAATGCGATGCCGCCGAATCAATTCCACCCAGCGGGCCGGTTCACCACGCTGCGCGTCGTCCACGGTCACGACCGCGCCGCCCACACTGAGCAGACCGAAGATGTCATACACCGACAGGTCGAACTCCAAGGCGGACAAGGCCAATGCCCGATCCCCCGCCCCGATCTCGAACCGCTCGTTCAGATCGTCGATGGTGTTCATGGCCGCCCGATGCGGCACCTCCACACCCTTGGGCTTGCCGGTCGACCCCGACGTGAACAGCACATAGGCAATGGCCTCCGGATCGGGAAACACCGGCTCCGCCAACGGTTCCGCGTACCCGCGCGCCGCCCCGAGCACGATGGTCGGCACCTCCGGCACCCGATCCCCCGTGGTGACGGCGGCGACCACGCCACCCGTACGCAGAATCTCCGACCGCCGCGCGGCAGGCTGATCGAACCCGATCGGCACATACACCGCACCGGCCGCCAGCACACCCAGCGTGGCCACCACCTGATCCGGCCCCTTCGGCAGCTGCACCGCCACCGCATCACCGGGTTTCACACCCTCGGCCCGCAGCACCCCGGCCACCGCCAGCGCCTCGGCCGCCAGTTCCCGGTAGGTCTGCACGACCGGCTCGGCTCCGGCCGCCCCGTCGCGCTCCCAGATCACCGCCGCCGCATCCGGATTCGCCGTCGCGTGCGCGAAAAACCCCTCGTGCAGGGTTCGCCCGCTGACCGGCCCGGACGTGGCATTCACCTGCGCCCGGATCACCGCCTGCTCCACCGGGATTCGCACCGTGGCTTCCGCGTCCCAGCCCGCGCTCTCGGCCGGGACCGCGCGGCGCTCCGCCGCGGGCAGCACCAATGCCACCGCCTCGGCGGACAGTTCGGCCGCCGCATCGGCGAGCACGGCCGCCGGGACCGGCTCGGGGTCCACACCCCGCGCAGGTCGGGCCACCCCGGTATCCCGCACCGGCGCAAAGGAAGTCGCGGAATCGGCATCGAGACCGCACACCGGCGCGACGACGGCCGTCATTCTCGCGGTGTGGTCGCGCATCAGCCCGGCGGAGATCGCCGCGCCGGTGTCACCCACCGAATCGCCGACCGCCGTCTCGACCGGGCCGCCGAGTTCCCCGGCGGCACCGGCCGGCATCCTGGTCGGATCCGGATGGCCCGACGGCTCGGCGGATGTCGGCGCGTCCGCGCTCGAATCACCCTGCGGCCCGGGAGAAGTCGCCTCAGCAGCGGTATCGCCCGGCGACTGCGCGACGACCACACCGCCTGCGGCGAGCTCGCGAGCCGCGTCGGCGGGCAGGCCGGACAGGCGCAGGATGGCGGCGATGTAGCGGGCGAACATGGTTTCGACCATGCCTGTGGGGAAAGCGTTCTCGCGGACGTCCCAGTTGAGCAGGAGGCCGCCGCGGACCTCGGTCACCTGGGCGTCCAGCAGAACCTGCGGGCCCTGGGAGATGATCCACACCGGGTCGCCGAAGGTGTCGGTGACCTGATCGGAGAAGAGTTCGCCGAGGTTGATGGCGCTGGTGTAGACGATCGGGGCGAGGACCGGCTCGCCGCGGTGGCGGCCGAGGTCGCGGAGCACCTCGAGGCCGGAGTACGCGGAATGGGCTCCGGCGGCGTGCAATTCGCGCTGCAGGGCCTGCGCCCGCTCGGTCACCGTCGCAGGAGTGGTCACGTCGACCTCGAGCAGCACCGAGGAGGTGAAGTCGCCGACCACGCCGTCCACCTGCGGGTGCACCGGTTCGCGGTGGAACAGGGGCAGATTCAGCAGGAAGCGGCGCTGCGCGGACCAACCGCCGATCGTCTCGGCGAAGACCGATGCCAGCGCCATGGCGGGCGTGACGCCACGCGCATGCGCGGCGGCGAAGGTGCGCGCCTTCGCCTCGGGCGACAGCCAGCGATGGAAACGCACCGTGCGCATTTCGGGCGCGGCCGTCGACGTCGCGCCGGTGCGCGGACCACCGATCGGCTTGCCCCCGCGCACAGCACCGCCGGGCTCGACAGCACCGCCGACAGACGCGACCGTTCCGCCGACGCCGACCGCGGCGGTCCCGGACCGGGCCTCGGCGAGGACCTCGCCGACCGGCGAGGAGTCGGCTCGGCGCGTGATCTCCTGTGCGCGAGGCAGTTCGGGTGCGCCGGGGAGTTCGGGGAGACGCTGCTGCCACCATTCCCGAGCGCGCTCGCGGTCGGCATCCGGACCGCTGTAGGCAGTCAGGTAGTCACGGAAGGTGTAGGTCTGCGCGGGCAGGTCTTCGCCGTGGTAGAGCCGTGCCAGGTCGCTGATCAGGATGCGGTAGCTCTGGGCGTCCGCGGCCAGCATGTCCACGTCGAGGTGGAGGCGGGTGCGGCCGTCGGGGAGCAGGGTGAGGGCGATGTCGATGACCTGGCCGTCCTCGACGGCCATGAGCTGGTGGGTCTTGCGGTCGCGCAGTTCTTCCAGGGCGCGTTCGGCTTCGGCGGCATCGCGATCGCGGAGGTCGGTGATGGTCCACACCGAGCGGCCCGGACGGTCCAGGGTCTGCTGGGTGCCGTCCGGCAGGAAGCGGGTGCGCAGCATGGGGTGCCGCTGGACGAGCTGTTCGACGGCGCGCTCCAGGCGCTCGGAATCGACTCCGCTGCCGTCGAATTCGACGTACAGGTGAGCGGCGACCGCGCCGAGTTCCTGGCCCTCGGACCGGCCGATCCAGTAGGCGTGCTGCATGGGCGCGAGAGCGAAAGGAGTGCCGTCGTCAACTGCCCCAACGGTTTCCGGATCGGCGACGTCCGCGGATGCTGCCCGCGGTTCCACGGCGGAGCTCACAGCAGCGGCCGGTGGTCGCGCCGCGGCGGTGGTTTCAGCGGTAGCCGCCTGCGGCGCCGCCGCGGGTGCTGCGCTGTCCGCCGCGTCGCCGCCGCCGAGCAGGCGGTGCCAGTCGGCGACGGTGGGCTCGGCGACGAGCTGGGCGAAGTTGATGGACAGGCCGCGTTTGCGCCAGGCGCCCGCGAGTTTCATGGTGCGGATGGAGTCCAGGCCGAGCTGGATGAGGTCGTCGTGGTCGGTGACGTCCGCGGGGTCGAGGCCGAGGTGGCCCGCGATGGCGGCGCGGATTTCGTCGCGGGCGATGACCTCGTCGGATGCGCCGGCCTCGTTACCAGCCCGCTGCGCTGACTCCATTTCCGCTGCACTCCTTGTCCTCCGGCCCGCTCTCCGGACACGTCTCGTCGAGCAGCCTAACCGATTGAGATAGGGTTGCCTAACCTATGTAATGAGACCCTTATCAACTTTGCTCGAAGCGTGAGGCCAGACCGTGACTTCCCCCTCCACCGCCGCCGGGACATCCCCCTCCAATGCCACCGGGGATCATCGTGACGGCTTCGTCCCCTTCCCCGCAGAACTGGCCGAGCAGTACCGGGCGGCCGGATACTGGGCCGGGCAGCCGCTCGGTGAGCTGCTGCGCGACGCGGCCCGGCAGTGGCCGCAGCGCCCCGCACTGCTGAGCGAATCCGGCGCTCTCACCTACGCGGAACTCGACGCCGCCGCGGATCGCGCGGCGCACGGCTTTCTGGCGCTCGGGCTCGCGCCCGGCGATCGGGTCGTGGTGCAGCTGCCGAATGTGCCGGAGTTCCCGCGCGTGCTGTTCGGCCTGCTGCGCGCCGGGATCATTCCGGTGCTCACCCTGCCCGCCCACCGGCGCGCCGAAATCGAGCACCTGACCAGGCTTTCGGGCGCGGTCGCCTACATCGCCGCCGACCGGCTGGGCGATTTCGACTACCGCGGACTGGCCGCCGAGGTCACCGCCGCCGTGCCGAGTCTCGAGCACGTGCTGATCCTCGGCGACCCCGGCACCTTCACCGATCTGAATTCCGTGACCGCCGAAGGTGATTCACTGCCCACGGTCGACGCGAGCGAGATCGCGCTCATGCTGGTCTCCGGCGGCACCACCGGCCTGCCCAAGCTCATCGCCCGCACCCACGACGACTACGCCTACAACGCCAAGGCCAGCGCCGCGGTGTGCGCCCTCGGCCCGGAGGACGTGTATCTCGCGACGCTGCCCGCCGCACACAACTTCCCGCTCGCCTGCCCCGGCATCCTCGGCACCGTGGCCACCGGCGGCGCGGTCGCCCTCACCCTCGACCCGAGCCCGGAGAGCGCCTTCGCCGCCATCGAACGGCACGGCGTGACGGTCACCGCGGTGGTGCCGCCGCTGGCCCAACTCTGGTGCGCGGCAACCGAATGGGAGGACGCCGACCTGTCCTCGCTGCGCCTGCTCCAGGTGGGCGGCGCGCGACTGGCGGAGGTGAACGCGGTCGAGGTCACCCCGGCGCTGGGCGCGCGCCTGCAACAGGTGTTCGGCATGGCGGAGGGCCTGCTCAACTACACGCGCCTGGACGACTCCGAGGAACTGATCACCACCACGCAGGGCCGCCCGCTCTCCCCCGCCGACGAGGTCCGCGTCGTGGACGGCGAGGGCAATGACGTGCCCGACGGCGAGGAGGGCGAACTGCTCACCCGCGGCCCGTACACGCTGCGCGGCTACTACCGTGCGCCCGAGCATAATTCGCGCGCCTTCACCCCGGACGGCTTCTACCGCAGCGGTGATCTGGTGCGCCGCCTGCCCTCGGGCCACCTGGTGGTGTCCGGCCGCATCAAGGATGTGATCAATCGCGGCGGCGAGAACATCTCCTGCGACGAGCTCGAGGAGCACCTGCTCGCCCATCCGGCCGTGCGGCACGCCGCCGCGGTCGGCCTGCCCGATGCCGCGCTCGGCGAAAAGGCGTGCGCCGTACTGGTGGTGGACGGTGACATGCCGTCGCTGGCGGAGATCAAGAAGTTCCTGACCGATCGCGGCCTGGCCACCTACAAGCTGCCCGATGTGCTGCGCCAGGCCGACATCCTGCCCATCACCGCCGTCGGCAAAATCGACAAGAAAGCCTTGCGGGGAGCCTGATTTCGCGGCGTCCCGTTCGCCGTGCCGTTGTTGGTCACACGTCCTAGAGTTCAGGTATGGGCGGGTGGACAACAGCGGATATCCCTGATCAAGCCGGACGGACACATATCGTCACGGGAGCCACCAGCGGCCTGGGCGCGGCCACCGCGCGCGCCCTGGCCGAGGCCGGCGCCGAGGTGATCATGGCCTGCCGCAACGAGATCAAGGCGCAGGCGGTGGCCAAGACCAGCGACGGCAAGGTGCACATCCGGGCCCTCGATCTCGCCGACCTCGCCTCCATCCGCCGCTTCGCCGGCACGGTCGAGGGCGCGGACGTCCTCGTCAACAATGCCGGTGTGATGGCGGTGCCGAAGAGCCACACCGCCGACGGCTTCGAAATGCAGATCGGCACAAACTTTCTCGGCCACTTCGCGCTCACCGCACTGCTGCTGGACCGGATCTCCGATCGCGTGGTGAACCTGTCCAGCCTCACCCACTACATCGGCCGCATCGACCTCGACGACCTGAACTGGGAGCGGCGCGCCTACTCCCGCTTCGGCGCGTACGCGCAGTCGAAACTCGCTGCGCTGCAATTCACCAACGAACTCCAGCGGCGCCTGCTGGCCGCGGGATCACGGAAGCTGGCGGTGGCCGCGCATCCGGGATACGCGGCCACCGGCATCAATTCCAAGGCCGGGAACCTGCTGGAGTCGATCATCAACCTGGGCAATCGATTCGTCGCGCAGAGCTCCGAGATGGGCGCGCTGCCAACGCTGTACGCCGCCACCGCCGCAGTGGAGCCGGGCGGCTACTACGGCCCCGAGCATTTCGACTGGCGCGGCGCACCGGCCCGCAACCGATCCAGTGCCGCCGCCCACGACGAGAAGACCATGCGCCTGCTGTGGAAGCAGGCCGAGGAGCTGACCGGCGTCGAATTCCCGGTCGGGTGAACCACTCTCGGCGTGGATCCCGGCCAAAAGCACGCCGGGATGACGAAGGTTACGCTCGGCGCCGGGATCACGAAGGTTACGCTCGGCGCCGGGATGACCAGGGGCGCGCTCAGTGCGCGGCGCGCACCACGTACGGCGCGACGCTGCCCAGCTTCTCGCAGGTCTCCTCGAACTCGCGCTCCGGCTTCGACTGTCCGACCACACCCGCGCCGGCCCGCAGCCAGGCGCCCGTGCTGGTCTGGTAGACCGCGCGCAGCACCAGGGTGGCCTCGAGTTCACCGTCCGGCGAAACCGTCACCACCGCACCGGAATACAGGCCGCGCTGATCGTGGTCGAGACGGAAGACCGCGTCCACGCCGCCCGTCTTCGGAATGCCGGAGGCCGTCACCGACGGGAACAGCACCTCCAGCGCGTCCCACGGGCTGCGGTCGGCGGCCAGCCGCCCGCGCACGGTGGAGGCCAGGTGCTGCACGCTGCCGCGCTCGCGCACCGCCATGAAATCCGAGACGGCGGTGGTGTCGGGTTCGGCGACGGTGGCGATCTCGGCGAAGGACAGCTGCACCGAAATCGCGTGCTCGACAATCTCCTTGGGGTCGCTGATCAGATCGGCGCGCGCCGCCATATCGACCTCGGAGCCGCGGCCGAAGGCGCGGGTGCCCGCGAGGGGCTCGGTGGTGACCACGCGGTCGCGGTCCACCGAGGCCACCAGTTCCGGGCTGAAGCCGGCCGCTTCCAGGCCGCCCAGGCGCAGCAGGAACGAGCGCGCGGGCGTGTTGTGCATGCGGCCCAGCCGGTAGCTGCTCGGAATGTCCACGGCGAAGGGCAGATCCACCTTCCGGGACAGGATGACCTTCTGATACTTGCCGGAGTTGATCTCCGCCACCGCGGTGGCCACCCGATCCTGATAGCCGGTCGGGTCGAGGCCGATGTCCACCGGGTGCGCGGTGGGCAGCGAAGTCCCCTGTGCCGCACCGATGAGGGCCAGGATGTCACCGGCCTCGTCGGTGCTCGCGCCGGAGATTTGGATGCCGCTGGCGTCCATGCGCACCTCGATGCGCGGAATCATGATCTGCGCCACAGCCGCTCGCGGATGCACGTGCTCGGTGGCGTTCAGCGCCCACGCGCAGAACTCGAAACCGATCCAGCCGTAACCGTTGCGGCGGCCGATCGGCAGTCCGGCCAGCGCGGTATCGATGACCTGCGCCGGACGGCCGGTCCAGGGGCCGCGCGTGGTGTCGCCGCCCCAGGTGACGCGCAGTTCGTCGGCGTCGAGTTCGACACTGCCGACGGGGTCGGCGGCGAACACCCATTCGCCGGGCTTCTCGTAGACCACGTACTCGCCGAAGCGATCCGACGCGGCCAGTGCGGTCATGGCCGCGATAGGGTCGGTGACCCGTGCTGGGGACAGTGCCGCCGGACTGTTCGCAAACTCCAGCCGCACTCGCTCGTCCGTAGCCGACACCAGGTCCTCCAAGGTTATGCTTACCTTACTTCTCGAGTGAGGTTAGCATTACCTTGCCCTACATGCCGCAGCAGGTGACAGCCGAATACATCACGAAGACCCGCCCGGAAATACCCGCTATGTTCCGCCCCGCACCACACCGCTTTTCGGCTTGAATGGAGATCGCCACCACGTGCGTGCGGAGGAGTGCGACCATGCTCGATCACGACAGTCGGCTCCCGGAAGCCGCCACCAGCCCCGGATCGGTGGTCGCCCTCGTCGACGCCGCCAGCCGCGTCGAACGTGAACTCGTCGGCAACTGGCTCATCGAAGGCGGCATCGCCCAGGAATTCGGCACCAGCGCCCCCGTCACCCAGCTCGACCTCGACGCCGAGGCCGTGGCCACCCGGCTGGTCGGGCGGCGCGACGATCCGCTCGTCGTCCCCGTGCGGGTGCTGTGGCTGCCGCCGGAACGAGACGGCGTGCGGCGCACCACCTTCACCGATCTGGCCACGCTCTCCAATCCGCGCAAGCCCAACAAACTGCTACAGCGACGACTGGTGAAGAAGGCCCCCGACCGGCACCTCGTCCTCACCGGCCAGCCCGCGCGACTGAGCGAGCTGCGCGCCAACAATCCGGACGTGGCCCCGGCCCCGGAAGCCTTCGCGCGGGCCATAGTTCGCGCCGGCATCGTGGCGCTGGAACGCGCCGAACGCGCCGTCATCGGCGACCGCTACAAGGTGCCCCGGCTGGTGGCCGAGGAGATCCTCGACTCCCGCGAATTCCTGCGCCGCCTCGACGCCATCGCCGAGCAGACCGGCGCCTCCGAACGGGAGGTGCACCGGCGCGCGGAGAAGGCCCTGCGCGAACTCGTCGCGGCCCAGAGCCGTTTGGTGTCCGACCTGTTCACCCAGGCCATGCGGCCCATCCACGCCTCCACCTGGAAGGTCGACTCCGAAGAACACGGACTGGATCGGCTGCGCGCACTCAACCGGCGCTATCCGCTGGTGTTCCTGCCCTCGCACCGCTCCTACGTGGACGCGTTCGTGCTCGGAGACATTCTGGCGCGCAACGACTTTCCGCCCAATCATGTGGTCGGCGGGGCGAATCTGAGTTTCTGGCCGATCGGGCCCATAGCGCGGCGCACCGGAACCGTGTTCATCCGCCGCAGTTTCGGCGACGACGAGGTGTACAAGGCCGTCGTCGAAGAGTATTTCGCATATCTGCTGGCCAAACGATTCAACCTGGAATGGTATTTCGAAGGCGGGCGCACCCGCACCGGGAAACTCCGGCCGCCGCGCTACGGACTGCTGAATTATCTTGCGGCGGCGCTGCGTTCGAAACGCATCGACGATGTCATGCTCATTCCGGTGTCGATCACCTACGAACGGCTCAATGAAATCGGCGCCATCGCCGACGAACAGACCGGCGGCAGCAAGAAAGCCGAGGGGCTCACCTGGCTGGCGCGCTACGTGCGCAATCAACAGCATTCGGCCGGGCACGTGTACGTGCGCTTCGGATCACCGCTCTCGGCGCGGGAACGGCTTGCCGTACACGGGGATCCACTGCAGGCGCACGGCATCTCCGCGCCGGAGGAGATCGAGGAGAGCGAGCACCGCGCCGTGCAGCGGCTCGCCTTCGAGGTCGCGGTCGGCATCAACGACGTCACGCCCATCACCGTCAACGCCCTCACCACACTGGTGCTGCTGGGCGTGCACGAACGCGCGCTCACCCGCGACGAACTGCGCTACGCCATCGCACCGGTACTCGGCTACATCGAAGGCCGGGACCTGCCGCGCGGCGAACTCGCCACGCTGCGTGACGATCACGGGCTCGCGGTGGTGCTGGAACAGCTCACCGTCGCCAAGGTCGTCACCGTGTACCGGGGCGGGCTGGAACCGGTGTACTCCATCAACGCCGGGGCGCACCTGGAGGCCGCGTTCTACCGCAACAGCGCGGTGCACTGGTTCGTCAATCGCGCCATCCTGGAACTGGCCATCCTCACCGCCGTCGAAGCACCCGAGGGCGATCAGCTGCGGGCCGGCTGGGAAGCCGCCTACCGGCTGCGGGATCTGCTCAAATTCGAGTTCTTCTTCCCGGAACGCACCGAGTTCACCAGCCAGCTCACCGCGGAAATGCTGCTGGTGGACCAGGAATGGCATCGCCGCACCGCCGCGGGCACCGTCGGCGCCGAAATCCTGGCCAAGCTGGCAGAATCCGGATTCATGATGGCGCACCGGGTCCTGCGGTCGTTCTTCGACGCGCAACTGGTGGTGGCCGAGCGGCTCGCCGCACACGATCCCACCGAGACCCTCGACAAGAAGACCTTCATCGACGAATGCCTCACCGTCGGCAAACAGATGCTGCTCCAGCAGCGCCTGCACAGCCCGGAATCGGTGTCCTCCGAATTGTTCGGCAGCGCCTGGAAACTCGCCGACAATCACGGACTGCTCGGCGGCGACGACCCCGACGAGCTCACCGCCCGGCGGATTCGCTTCGGGGCGGAACTGCGGGCCATCAGCGCGCGCATATCCCGTGCGGCCGTACTCGATCCGTCCAACCGGCTGGACGCGCTATGAGCCATCGGGCCTCCGGCATCGTGGACGGAGCCCGGCCCCGCCGCCGACTGCGGCCCGGGGTCGGCATCACCCAACAACCCATCGGCGCAACCGAACTCGACGATGCCATCGCGGCCATCCGCTCCGGACCGCGCGGACCGCACATCGCCGCCGTCTTCGATTTCGGCGGCACCGTGGTGGCCGGATTCAATCCGCCACCGCTGCTGAACCGAATCCTGGGGCGGCGCACCAGCAGTCGCGTCCTCACCGCCACCATGCTGGGCAGCATCCGCGGCGCGCGCAGCGAAGGCGAGTACGAACGCTTCCTGCAATTCGCCATGCACACCTGGGCGGGCGTCCCCGAGACCGAACTGGAAGAGCTGGGGTCGCAACTGTTCCAGCGCTCGGTGTACGGGCACCTGTACCCGGAAGCCTGGCGGCTGGTCCGCGAACACGAGGCCGCCGGGCACACCCTGCTGCTGGTCAGCTCGCTCACCCGGTACCAGGTGCAGCCGGTGGCCGCCGAACTCGGCATCCCGAACGTGCTGTGCACCACCATGAGCGTCGCCGACGGCGTCCTCACCGGGCATGTGGACGGGAAACCACTGTGGCGCAACGGGAAAGCGGAGGCCGTGCGCCGATTCTGCACCGGCCGCGGCATCGAACTGCCGGACGTGCGGGTGTACGCCGACAGCGCCGCCGACCTGCCGCTGCTCCAGCTCGCCGGACATCCGGTGGCCGTCAACCCCGACCCGCGCGTGGTGCTCGAGGCCGCCGAAAAGGATTGGCCTGTCCTGCATTTCCGGCCCCGGCAGGACCCGAAGGCCATCGACTACGCGCGCACCGCAGCCGGATTCGGCGGGCTGCTGGGCGGCGCGCTGTTCGGCGTCGCCGCCAAGGCGCACACCAAAGAGCGCCGCCGCATGGCAGATTCGATGATGACCCACGCCGCCGACTCCACCCTGCGCGGCAGCGGCGTCCAGGTGCGGGTGGTGGGGGCCGAACACACCCGCGCCCCACGGCCGGCCGTGTTCATCTTCAACCACCAGAGCCAGTTCGACATCGTGGTGCTGGCCGAGGTGCTCGGCGCCGGCTTCACCGGCATCGCCAAGAAGGAGGTCACCAAGAATCCGGTCTTCGGACCCCTCATGCGCTTCGTCGAAGTGACCTTCATCGACCGCGCCGACACCAAGGCCGCCAAGGCGGCGCTCGCGCCCGTGGTCGAAACCCTCAGGGGCGGACTGTCGGTCGTGATCGCGCCCGAGGGCACCCGCTCGCTCACCCCGCGCATCGGCCCCTTCAAGAAGGGCGCGTTCCACATCGCCATCCAGGCCGGCGTGCCGATCATCCCGGTCGTCATCCGGAATGCGGGCGAAATCGCCTGGCGCAATTCGGCAATCGTGCGCAAAGGCGTCGTGGACGTGGCCGTCCTACCGCCCATCGATGTGAGCGGCTGGGATCCGGCCGATATGGACGCCGACGTCGAACGGGTGCGGCAGTTGTTCACCGACACCCTGCTGCACTGGCCGAAAGACTAGACCTGCTTGCCGAACAGCAGCTTCCACGGCATGGCCGCGGACTCCAGCTGCACCTTCAGGCTCATCTTGGAGGCGCCCAGGGTGCGCTCCTCGAAGCGGATCGGCACCTCGGCGATGGCGATGCCCTTCTTGACCGTGCGGTAGTTCATCTCCACCTGGAACGAGTAGCCGTTCGACTTGATGGAGGCCACGTCGATGGCGCGCAGCGTATCCGCCTTCCACGCCTTGAAGCCGGCGGTGGCGTCCTTGACGCCCAGGCGCAGGATCATGTTCACGTAGAAGTTGGCCCACGCCGACAGCGCCTTGCGGTACCACTTCCACTCCGCGGCGGTGGAACCGCCGGGGACATAACGGGATCCGAGCACGACGCCGGCGTCGGTGGTCTCGAGCTTCTCCAGCATGGCCGGAATCACCTCGGCCGGATGCGAGAGGTCGGCGTCCATCTGGATCACCACGTCGGCGCCCTCGTCCAGCGCCTTGGTGATGCCCGCGATGTAGGCGCGGCCCAGGCCGTCCTTCTCGGTGCGGTGCAGCACGCTGACGGTGTTGGGCAGATCGGCGGCCAGCTTGTCGGCCACCTCGCCGGTGCCGTCCGGCGAATTGTCGTCCACGACCAGCACATGCAGGTCCGCCACCGGTAGCGCGGTCAGACGCTCCACCGCCACGGGCAGGTTCTCCCGCTCGTTATAGGTCGGCACCACCACGGTAACCTTCAAGACTCGCCCTCCCGCTCCGGTCAAATGTGCTCACGAAACACTACTTGGTTCGTCTGAGTGCAGCGTGAGCGCCTCGGCCGGTCGCGTCGCGGATCACACCGAATCAGTCATCCTCGGCGTCGGCGGCCTTGTTACGCGCTCGCGCGATCTCCAAAGCCCTTTCGGCCGTTGCCTTGTCGGGATACGGACCCATCCGGTCGTTCACCCAGCCCTGCTTGCCCTGCACCGCCTGATGCGTGGACAGGTCGTAGTACCACGCCTGGTCGTCGGAATCAGCCATGCTTCCAGGATGGCACCAAGATCAGTGCGAGGCTCGCGAACACGCAAAAAGGCCGCACCCGGAGGTGCGGCCTTTGTGAACTGGTGGCCAAGGCCGGGATCGAACCGGCGACCTTCCGCTTTTCAGGCGGACGCTCGTACCAACTGAGCTACCTGGCCGAAAGGCACCCATTCGAATGCCAAACTTCAGACTTGCGACCCTGACGGGACTCGAACCCGCGACCTCCGCCGTGACAGGGCGGCGCGCTAACCAACTGCGCCACAGGGCCTTGCTTGCTCCGCGCCAGCAGTGTTGCCACTGCTGGTACCCCCTACGGGATTCGAACCCGCGCTACCGCCTTGAAAGGGCGGCGTCCTAGGCCGCTAGACGAAGGGGGCCCGCCAGATTTCTCTGGACCGTTTGCTCAACGGCTTCCGTTGGGAGCGGAGATAGCTTATGACAGCCACCGCTCTAATCCCAAATCCACTGGTCACAGCGCCAAATTGAGATCTTCCAAGCGTGCGGACACCTTCCAGCCGGTGCGCTTGAACTCCTCGGCCCACTCCGGCGTCGCGGTGGCATCCACGATCACCTCGAGCGCCTCGGCGAAACGGGAGCGCAGATCCGCCGGACCGCCGAGCACGTCCGAGATATAGCGCTGGCCCGCGAGCGCAGCGGCCAGGGTGCGGGTGAAGCGGTCCGGATCGGCGTCGGAGCGCAACTGCTTGTGCTCGATGGCGCGCACCGCGAGCAGCCGGATGGACCGCCCGAGGATGCGGCCGCCGCCGGCCTGGATGTCGCGGTAGAACTCCGGTTCGATGATGAGCCGGAACTCGGCCTGGATGATGATGTCGTTCTCCAGCCGCAGCGCGATCTCGTCGATCATGCCGTGCAGAACGTCCAGGGGACCGAGATCGCCTCTGCCGAGCCATCTTTCGGTGGAGGCGCGGTAGCGGTCGACTGCCGCTTCCAGAACTGCCCGTGCCAGATCCTCCTTGGAATCGAAGTGAAAGTACATGGCGCCCTTGGTGGCGCGTGAACCTTCCAATATGCGGTTGAGCGATGCAGCGGCATAGCCGCTCTTCCCGAACTCAACGGCGGCGGACCGTATGATCGCCGCGCGTGTCCGGCGGGCCCGCTCTTGCTGCCGTGCCATGCTCGAAACGCCTCCGAAGCTAGCTACCGTCGCGGACCCTTTCCGGGCTACCGGCGACGCAAAGTTACGTGTCTTTCAAATACTTCAGACGGGCTGACGCCCGAATTACCAAACTTTTGGTACGAAAAAGCGCGAAAAACTTGAAACACACCAACTGGTATAGTTTTTCCCGCCCGGGTGCGCCGCAGGGGGTGCGCATCCGGGCGTTCTCGTCGTCTGGATCCGCCTCCCGCAGCTTCAATCTGTTGGAGCCGCGATCGGCCAGACCGGTCGCGACACGTTCGGGCACATCAACGATAAGCCGAATCCCGTGCCGCCGGGGCAATCCCGGTTCTTCGGGAATTCACCAGTCGGTCACCGTACCCGGAAAGTCCTCCCTGCGTGAGGTGTACCGGAAAGTCAGTTAGCCAGACTGCCCCCTAGCGGATACCGCAATTCCCCAGTTACCCACTGGGCGATTGGTCCGAATAGGCGAATTCGCCCCTATCCCATCGATGTTCGGCACGCGCACCCCTCCCGCCCGGGCCGCCCCCGCCCGCACGGCATCACCCTCGAGCCGACACCCGCGCCGGCGCGCGGACTTTCGGCCGTTCCCGGCTGCCGCACCAAAAAGGTTGCCACACATCACCATTGGATGATATTCCCACCTGGTAGGAATGAAACAAACTGTGTGGCAACGCGATTGCCCGGGGGCATTCCCATGCCCTGCCCACGGTCTTCCCACCCCGCACCCACCCGAGTCCGGACCGCGACTCGCCGCGTCGGCCGTTCACGCCCGCGACACCCCCGGCCGATCCCGCGAGAACCCCGAGTCGGATTGCCGCGCGCCACCCAGAGGACCGGTCAGTACCCCCTAGCCGTCCCCGCAGACACCGACCGGTCCCCCCTACGCACCCGCCGGAAATCCATCGGCCACTCCCCCGCCGTTCCCCCGCGCCGCGCCCGGAACCAGCCGCCCCAACATCCGGACGAACCGTGATGACCTGCGCAAATGTCCACGCACCGAACACAATCGGATACTCGTTTAACACTTGCGGGGTCGGCACACTACACTGTGGCCCGCGCCCCTATAGCTCAGTTGGTAGAGCTACGGACTTTTAATCCGCAGGTCCCAGGTTCGAGCCCTGGTGGGGGCACACACGCCGAGGGGCCCGGATGCTACATCCGGGCCCCTCGCCACATCCGCGAATCTGTGGCAATCTGTCCGGTTTTCCCCTACCGTGGCTTCGTTAGGGCTTTTCCGGGATCCCCTCACCTCAGGCGGAGTTCATGACTTCCTTCGATGACCTGCTCTCCAACGTGCCGGTCGCACAGATCGCCAACAAGCTCGGAGTTGACGAAGCAACCGCGACCACCGCGATCAATGCGGCCATTCCGGTTCTGCTCGGCGGTTTCCAGGCACAGGCCGGCAACCCCGATGTCGGGCTGAATCTGGAAGGCGAAGTGGCCAATCAGCCGGCCACCCTCCTCGACGGCGGCGTCGATATAGAACAGGTGGACACCGCCGCGGGCAGCCAGATCGTCGATCAGACCTTCGGCGCCGAGAAGAACACCGTCATCAGCGCGCTCGGCAATGTCGGCGGCGGCAATGCCCAGGATCTGATGGCCAAGCTGTTGCCCATGCTCGCCCCGATCGTGCTCGCCTACCTCGGCAAGAAGGCCCTCGGTGGCGGCGCCGCCGCCGGCGGTGGCACCCAAGCGGCGAGCAGCGGCGGTCTCGGCGACATTCTCGGCGGACTGCTCAGCGGCGCCACCGGTGGTAACAAGGGCGGTGGCGGTCTCGCCGATGTGCTGGGCAAGGCAGTAGGACAGAACGCCGGCGGCGTACTCGGCAATGTGCTGGGTGGGCTGCTCGGCGGCAAGAAGTGATGGTGCACCGAAATCCGGTGTGCGGCTAACGATCAACGGCCCGCAGCGATAGAGACATCGCTGCGGGCCGTCGTCGTTCGGCAGCGAAGCCGCCGCCATATGACATCGCTCACTGGCGCCGCAATGGGGACCGCATGAGTTTCACATCACCCTACGGTGTCGTAAGGTATGGGCGCGGCGGCAGGCCAGCGAGGGACACAGAGTTCGCAACACACGAAGGGCGTATGTATGGCAAGGGATCTGACTCAACTCGAACTACTGACGGAGTTGGAGCCGGTTGCCGAGGAGAACGTCAACCGCCACCTGTCACTGGCCAAGGAATGGCACCCGCACGACTACGTGCCGTGGGACGAGGGCCGCAACTTCGCCGCCATGGGCGGCATCGACTGGGACCCCTCGCAGTCGAAACTGAGTGAACTGGCCAAGGCGGCCATGATCACCAACCTGCTCACCGAGGACAATCTGCCCTCCTACCACCGCGAGATCGCCGAGAACTTCTCCCAGGACGGCGCCTGGGGCACCTGGGTCGGTCGCTGGACCGCCGAGGAGAACCGGCACGGCATCGTCATGCGCGACTACCTCGTCGTCACCCGCGGCGTGGATCCGGTCGCCCTCGAACAGGCGCGCATGATCCACATGACCAACGGATTCGCTTCTCCCACCGACGAACTCGAGGCCGGCTTCCTGCACTCGGTCGCCTACGTCACCTTCCAGGAGCTGGCCACCCGCGTCAGCCACCGCAACACCGGCAAGGTCTGCGACGACCCCATCGCCGACCGCATGCTGCAGCGCATCGCCGCCGACGAGAACCTGCACATGATCTTCTACCGGAACATGTGCGGCGCGGCCCTGGACCTCTCACCCGACCAGGCGCTGGACGCCATCACCCTCATTCTGGAGAACTTCCAGATGCCGGGCGCGGGCATGCCCAACTTCCGGCGCAATGGCGTGCTCATGGCCAAGCACGGCATCTACGACCTACGCCAGCACCTGGAAGAGGTCGTCAACCCGGTGCTCAAGAAGTGGAAGATCTTCGAGCGCGACGACTTCACCGCCCGCGGTGAGGAGACCCGCGAGCGCCTGGGCAATTTCCTCGAGAAGCTGTCCAAGGACGTCGTGAAGTTCGAGGAACAGCGCGACCGCATGCTGGCCCGCGAGGCCGCCAAGCGCGAAAAAGAGCTCGCCAACGCGTAGCACCCACCCCCGGGACCCGCAGGGGGCTTCGCCCCCGAACCCCCAGGAACCTGGCGGCCCCCGTGACCATCGGTCACGGGGGCCGCTCTCCATGGTGACCGGGTGCACAAACCCGGGGATGTGGTCCGGGCCACTGGTTGCCGGATGAGAGACTTGACCTCGTGACCGTGTCGCTCGAAGCCCCGAAGACCGCGCTGCGGATCGGCCCCTACCAGGTCGATCCGCCGGTTGTGCTGGCTCCGATGGCGGGCATCACCAATGTGGCCTTCCGGACGCTGTGCCGGGAATTCGGCAGCGCCACTTCGCTGTACGTGTGCGAGATGATCACCGCGCGCGCCGTGGTGGAGCGCAATGAGAAGACGCTGCACATGATGTCGTTCGGGCCCGACGAGAGCCCGCGGTCCATGCAGCTGTACGGGGTCGATCCGAAGACGCTGGGCGAGGCCGTGCGGATCGTCGTCGGCGAGGGCTGGGCCGACCACATCGACATGAATCTCGGCTGCCCGGTCAAGAAGGTGACGCGACTCGGCGGCGGGTCCGCGCTGCCGTACAAGCGGCGGTTGTTCGCGAACATCGTGCAGGAGATGGTGAAGGCCGCCGGGGATGTCCCGGTCACCTTCAAATTCCGCATCGGCATCGACGACGACCACCACACCTACCTCGACACCGGGCGCATCGCCGAGGCCGAGGGCGCGGCCGGAGTCGCGCTGCACGCCCGTACCGCCGCCCAGCTGTACTCGGGCCAGGCCGACTGGAGTCACATCGCGCGGCTCAAGGAAGCCGTCACCACCATTCCGGTGCTCGGCAACGGCGATATCTTCACCGCCCAGGACGGGCTGCGCATGATGGCCGAAACCGGTTGCGACGGAGTCGTCGTCGGACGCGGCTGCCTCGGCCGGCCGTGGCTGTTCGCGGAACTGTCCGCCGCACTGCGCGGCGAACCCATTCCCGAGGGACCCACCCTGGGCCGCGTCGGCGAAATCCTCATCCGGCATGCCGCACTGCTCGTCGAGCACGACGGCGAGGACAAAGCCATGCGCGATATTCGCAAGCACATGGCCTGGTACTACATGGGCTTCCCGATCGGTTCGGAACTGCGGCGAAAATTCGCCACCGTCTCCAGCCTGACCGAAATCGAAGACCTTGTCGGGCAACTCGATCCGAGCATTCCGTTCCCCGTGGACGAGGCCACCGGACCGCGCGGCAGACAGGGATCGCCGCAGGTCAAGGTGGCTCTGCCGGACGGCTGGCTGGACGATCCGGAAGACGACACCGTGCCCGCGGCGGCCGACGTCATGCACAGCGGCGGATAACCGCTGCGACCGAATCGAATTCGACCCGACCGCACATTTGTTCGAATAAACGAGCGTGCGCGTCGCGAGTTCGACATCGAGATGCAATCCACAAATCGGCTTCCGCTCACCCGCTGAAGTCCCAGTTCGGATCAGAATCTTCAGGGCGGGCGCGCGAACCGATTTCGGTTCGAGTGGTCCATCGTGGCGGAATCGTTATCATGGCGGTCGGCATCGAATAGCAAAGTGAGGTTCGTTGGTGGGTGACGATCGGTACGGGCGTACGCCACGGCCCGGAGGTCTCGCCCCGTGGGAGCGCTACCCCGCGGACGACGAAACTCAATCCCGCACGGGCCGGCGCAGCCGCCACACGGACAGCGCCGCCCCCGGCTCGGCCCCGATCTCGGTGCAGGACTTGGTCGAACGCGTCGACAGCGAACGCAAGACCCGCCGCCGGCGCCGCGCCGACGACCACGACGAGGCCACCGCGGCCCCCGACGACTACGAGGCCACCGGCTCCGGCCGCACCCACCGCCCCGCCCCCGGCAACTCCGCCGGCTGGCCGGAAACCGGCGCCCGTCGCGCGGCACCCCCGGAACAGCCCGCCGCCAACGGTTCTCGCCGCGCCCCCAACGGCGACGCGGTGCACACCACCGGCTCGCGACGCACCGTCCCCGCGGACCCGGTGCACACCACGGGATCCCGCCGCACCGTCCCCGCCGACCCGGTGCACACCACGGGTTCGCGGCGCACCGTCCCGGCCGACCCGGCCGCCGTCAACGGTGCGCGGCGCACGCCCGCGCCGGAACCGGCCGCCACCAACGGTTCTCAGCATCCGGCGGCCCCGGCCGATCCGGTCACCGAGGAACTACCCGTGGTCGCCCCCGAGGCCCCGCGCGAACGCGCCAAGGCTCCGGCGCCGGCGCCGGTGTCCTCGCCCGCCGACTATCCGACCACCGCGCTGCCCGCCGCCGTCGGCGCAAAGCCGTTGTCCCGCTTGGCCGCCGGACGCAAGCGCCGCAACAAGCGCATGAAGCTCGCCGCACGCAGCAGCGCCATCGTCTTCTCGGTGATCGCCATCCTGATCACCGGCGGCGGCTGGAGCTACCTGAAGGCCAAGGACAACAACTTCAACAACATCAGCGCGCTGCAGCAGGACTCCCCCGACATCGTCGACGCCGACGCCCAGTACGGCGACGAGAACTTCCTCATCATCGGCACCGACACCCGCGCGGGCGTGAACTCCAGCCTCGGCGCGGGCACCACCGAGGACGCCGAGGGCGCGCGCGCCGACACCGTCATGCTGGTCAACATCCCCAAGAGCCGCGACCGCGTGGTGGCCGTGTCCTTCCCGCGCGACCTCGACGTCACCCGGCCCGTCTGCGAAGGCTGGGACAACGACAAGGGCAAGTACACCGGCGAGAGCTTCTCGTCGGCCCCCGGCGACAAACTCAATGCCGTCTACGCGCTCGGCGGGCCCAAATGCCTGACCAATGTCATCCAGCGCATGTCCGGCCTCAAGATCAACCACTTCGTCGGCATCGACTTCGCCGGTTTCGAGACCATGGTCGACACCATCGGCGGCGTCGAGGTGTGCAGCGCCAAACCGCTCGTCGACGACACCCTCGGCACCATCCTCACCAACCCGGGCAAGCAGATGGTCAGCGGCGCGACCGCCCTCGACTACGTGCGCGCCCGCCACGTCGTCGGCGAGGAACGCAGCGACTACGACCGCATCAACCGGCAGCAGCGCTTCCTGTCCTCACTGCTGCGCAGCGCGCTCTCCAGCCGGGTGCTGTTCGACCCGGGCAAGCTCAACGGCTTCATCGACGCCTTCACCAAGCACACCTTCATGGACAACGTGAACGTGAAGGACCTGCTCATGCTCGGCCAGTCGCTGAAGAAGGTGGACGCCGGCGCCATCACCTTCCTGACCGTGCCCACCGCGGGAACCACGTCCTACGGCAACGAGATTCCGCGCGAATCCGATATCAAGGCCATCTTCCGCGCCATCATCGACGACCAGCCGCTGCCCGGCGAGAAGAAGCAGGACGACCCCGAAGAGACCACCAGCGCCGCGCCGACCAGCAAACCCAAACTGCTGGCCGTCGACCCGAGCACGGTGTCGCTGCAGGTCTCCAATGGTTCCGGCATTGGCGGCGTGGCCTCCACCACCGCGACCAAGCTCTCCAATCAGGGCTTCCAGATCTACAGCACCGGCAACTACGCCGAAGGCACCTCCACCAAGACCAAGGTCCGCTACTCCGCCGGACAGGAAGCCGCGGCGGCCACCGTCGCCAGCGCCATCCCGGGCTCGACCCTGGAGGCCACCAGCGGCATGGGCAGCATCGTGGAGGTGGTGATCGGCAGCGACTTCGCCGGAACGATCAAGGCGCCCACGGCTTTCGGTTCGACCCTGCCCGACGCGCCGACCGACTCGGTCAGTGCGGCGCCGGTCACACTGCCCTCCGACCTGGAACACGTGAACGCCGCCGACGACACCTGCAAGTAGGCGCTGCGGAGCAGCCGGGACATACCAGCACTCAGGTTTTACCTGCCGTTGGTGACTTGGTCAGCAGCTACTACTAATGTCTTGACTCATGCGTGTCATCTACAACGAACAAATGGCCGAGCTCGCCGACCTGCTCGGTGGCATGGCCGGGCTCGCCGGGTCGGCGATGGAGCGGGCAACCAACTCGCTGCTGAACGCCGACCTCGAGCTCGCGGAGCAGGTGATCACCGAGTACGACCGGATCGCGGAAATGATCCAGCTCGCCGAGGAGAAGGCGTTCGCACTGCTGGCGCTGCAGGCCCCGGTCGCCGGCGATCTGCGGCAGGTGGTCAGCGCCATCCAGATCGTGTCCGACGTGAACCGGATGGGTGTGCTGGCCCTGCACGTCGCCAAGATGACCCGCCGCCGCTTCCCGGCGCACGCCGTCCCGGAGGCCGTCAACAGCTACTTCGCCGAGATGGGCCGCATCGCGGTCAAGATGGGCGCGGCCGCCAAGGAGGTCCTGGAGACCCGGGATCCCGAGCGCGCCGCCAAGCTCAATGACGACGACGAGGCGATGGACGACCTGCGCAAGCATCTGTTCACGCTCATCATGGACCGGGACTGGCAGCACGGCGTGCCGTCGGCCGTCGACGTGGCGCTGCTGGGCCGCTACTACGAGCGGTTCGCCGATCACGCGGTGGAGATCGGCCGCCGCGTCGTCTTCCTCGTCACCGGCGTGCTGCCCCCGGACCCGGACTCCGAGAAAGAGTCCATCTGACTCTCCAGAAGCCCGTCAGGGGTTTCACCCCTGAAACCCCAAGAGCCGCATGGGACCTCGCCCCATAGCCCCTTGGACGCATTCGGCCCCCGCACTCGGTGCGGGGGCCGAATCCTTTTCATGTCCGTGGGCCGGCTCAGTCCTTGTCGCGCCAGGACAGCAGGATGGAACGGTTGCGTTCGGGCTTCCAGGGCAGGCTCACGGCCACGACGAGCGCCGCCACCAGCAAAGTGCCCACCGCCACATGGGAAGCCGCCTGAGCGCCCTCCATGGCCGCGACCTTCATGGCGTAAATGAGGTCCGTCTTCGCCTGCGCCAGCAGCGGATTCACCGGCGCCTTCACGATCTCCAGCACGCTGATCGGCGTATTGCTCGCCAATTCCTTCTGCTGGTCGTTCATGATCTGGTTCGGAATCCCCGCGATGCGGCCGCTGACCCGATCGGCGTAGATCGAGGTCATGATGGAGCCCAGCAGTGCCACGCCGAGCGCGCCGCCGACCTCGCGGGTGGTGTCGTTGACCGCCGAGCCCGCACCCGCCTCCTCCAAAGGCACTGAGCCCATGATGGATTCGGTCGCCGGACCCTGCACGACCGCGAAGCCGAAACCCATGAGCACCATGGAGATCACGACCGGGCCGAGGTAGGGCGTCTCGACCGTGGTCTGCCCCGCGATGTACATGGCCACCGCCAGGATGAGCATGCCGGACACGATCATCACCGTCGTCCCCACCCGCTGCGCCAGCAGCGTCGCCAGCGGTGCGCCGACACCCACCGCCACCGCGAAAGGCAATGAGTGGATGCCGAATTGGAGCGGGGTCAGCTCCTTCACGCCCTGGAAGTACTGGGTGATGAGGAACAGGAATCCGAAGGCGCAGAAGTACGACACGGTGATTGCCAGGGCGGGCACCGCGAATCGGCGGATGCGGAACAGATTCATGTTCAGCACAGGCGTTTTCACGCGCAGTTCCCACGCCACGAAGGCCGCCAGCAGGACCGCCGACAGCAGGTAGCCGATCAGGCTCTGGGTGGCCAGCCAGCCGTGCTTGGGCGCTTCGATGATCGACCACACCAGTGTGGTGATGCCCGCCAGCGACAGCACGATGCCGACCCGGTCCAGCCGATCCACATGCTCCGCACGGGATTCCGGCGTGGTGGCCAGCACCGCCGCGATGGCGACGAGCGCCACCGGAACATTGATCCAGAACACCGAATGCCACGAGAAGTACTGCAGCAGCCAGCCGCCGACGGTCGGCCCGACGGCGATCGCGATGCCGGCCATGGCGGTCCACAGCGCGATGGCGGCGGCCCGCTCCCGCGCCTCGGTGAAGATGTTCGTCAGCAGGGCGAGGGTGGCCGGGAAGACCACGGCGGCGAACACGCCCATGCCCGCCCGTGCCGCGATGACCTGACCGAGTCCGGAGGACAGCGCCCCCGCCAGCGACATGACCGCCACGCCGGCCAGGCCGATGATCATGAATTTGCGCCGCCCGTACCGGTCCCCGAGGTGGCCCATGGCCAGCAGGAGTCCGGAGAACGCCAGGGTGAAGGCGTCGACGATCCACTGCAGGCCGCTCATATCGGCCTGCAGCTGCACCGCCATGGATGGCAGCGCCACGTTCACGAGCGTGTTGTCCAGCACTACAAGCAGTTCCGCGAGGCAGATGGCAATCAGCGCGGCGATCCGCCCCTGCTTGCTCAAGCCCGCCACGGTTCGTCCGGAACTCCGGCTCGCCATTGACACCGTCATCCGACACCTCCCAACTAGACCGATCGGTTTACCGACTCAGGCTAACTGTGACCGCAGGTTGCAGACAATCCTCCCCTGGTAGGAAAGCGCTATGACGCGGGACACACCAAATCGTCCCCGGCCACCCGGGCCGGGGACGATCGGACACCTGCTCAGCGAGTGTGCAGCGCCCGGAAAACCCGGTAGAGCTCCGCCTTGTCCTCGAACCCGATACCCGGACTCGAACCCAGCCGCAGATGACTGTTCACGATCACGGCGGCATCCGCGAACCCGCCGGTCGGCTGGAACTCGCCCGGATAGGACTCGTTCCCGCCCAGCCGCAACGCCGCCGCGATATGCAGCGCGAACTGATGCCCGCCGTGCGGTATGCACCGCCGCGAGGACCAGCCGTGCTGCCGCAGCATGTCCTGAATGCGGAGGTACTCCACCAGCCCGTAGCCCAGCACCGGATCGAACTGCAGGTAATCGCGATCCGGCCGCATACCGCCATAGCGGATCAGATTGCGCGCGTCCTGCATGGAGAAGAGGTTCTCCCCGGTCGCCAGCGGACCCGGATAGCGTTCGGACAGGGTCGCGTGCAGCGCGAAATCGAGTGGATCGCCCGGCTCCTCGTACCAGAAGAGACCGTAGGGCTCGAGCGCGCGACCGTACTCCAGCGCGGTGTCGAGATCGAAGCGGCCGTTGGCGTCCACGGCCAGCCGCGCACCCTCACCGCCCAGCACCTCCAGCACGGCCTCCACCCGCTTGATGTCATCGGCCAGGCTCGCCCCGCCGATCTTCATCTTCACCACGTCGTAGCCCTGTTCCAGAAAGCCCCTCATCTCGTCCTGGAGTTGGCCGAGGCCCTTGCCCGGCGCGTAGTAACCGCCTGCGGCATAGACGAATACGTCATCGTCGGGCGCACCCAGGCCGTAGTGCCGCACCAGCCACCGGTACAGCGGCAGTCCGGCCAGCTTGGCCGCCAGATCGTGCAGCGCCATGTCGATCACGCCCACCGCGACCGAACGCTCGCCGTGGCCGCCCGGTTTCTCGTTGCGCGTCATGACCTTCCACGCCTTCGCGGGATCGATCACCGAGCCGTCCGCGGACACCAGGTCCTCCGGCGCGGCATGGATCAATCGCGGAATCACCCTGCGGCGCAGGATTTCCCCGGCGCTGTAGCGGCCGTTGGAACTGAAGCCGTAACCGACCACCGGCTCTCCGTCCCGGATCACATCACTGACCACCGCGACGATCGAGCAGTCCATGGCGCTGAAGTCGATGAAGGCATTGCTCATGGACGAGCTGATCGGCACGGTGCCTTCATGAATGGCGACGATACGAGGCATTTCTATACTCCTTGAACGGTTTTCGGGCGGAAACCGAGCGCGGGCGCGGCCGCCTCCGGATCCAGCCCACCCGGCTCCCAGCGCGCCACCACCACGGTGGCCACCGCATTGCCGAGCACATTGGTCAAAGCCCTGATGAGCGAGAGGAATCGATCCACCGACAGCACCAGCGCCAGCCCCGCCACCGGAACCAGCGCGGTCGCGGCGACCGTATTGGCGAGCGTGATGAACGCCGAACCGCTGATCCCCGCCGTGCCCTTGGACAACAGCAGGAAGACCAGGAACAGCCCGAACTGATCGGCGAAGGTCAGCGGAATCCCGTACACCTGCCCGATGAACACCACGCAGATCGGGATCACCACCGCGACACCGTCGAGATTGAACGAGAACCCGGTCGGCACAACCAGACCCACCACACTGCGGCGGCAGCCGGCCTCCTCCATCCGCTCCATCAACTGCGGCAGCACGGCCTCCGACGAGGAGGTGCCGACCACCACCATCAGCTCCCGGCGCAAGGTGCGGATCAGGCGGAACAGCGAGAACCCGGCCAGCCGGCACACCAGCCCCAGCCCGAGGAAGACGAACACCGCCAGCGCGAGCGCGGACACGGCGACCAGCTTCATCAGGGCCGTGAGCGTCGCCGGACCGTACTTGCCGACCGTGGACGCCACCGCGCCGAAGGTGCCGATCGGCGCCAGCAGCATGATCATGCCGATCATCCGGAACAGGATCTGCGCCAACCGGGTACACCCGTCCACGATCGGATCCCGCACCGCCGCGGGCATTTTCACCACGGCGATGGCGAACAGCACCGCGAAGATCAGCACCTGCAGGATATGGCCGGACGCGAAGGCGTTCACCGCGTTGTCCGGCACCATGCCGATCAGGAATTCCCCGAACGACGTGTGCGCGCCGCCTTTCACATAACTGGACACGTCATCGGAGGCATCCTGCGGTGGCGCCACCCCGGAGCCCGGCTGGAACAGATTGACCGCCAGCAGCCCGAGCAGCATGCCCGCGGTGGTGACGATCTCGAAATAGATCAGCGCGCGGGCCGCGATCCGGCCGACCGCCTTCATCCCGCCGGCCGTGACGATGCCCGTGACGATCACCAGGAACACGATCGGCGCGATCAGCATCTGGATCAGCGCGATGAACGCGGTGGCGATCGGCTTGGTGCCGGCCGCCGCCTCCGGAGCGACAATGCCGAAGACGGCCGCGGCCACGGCCGCCACCAGCACCTGGAAGCTGGTGTTGGTGACCACCCGGCGCCAGCGCGGCGGGCGGGCCGCGGATTCCGGCGCGGTGTCGAGCGCGGTACTGCTCATCCGACTCACCGCCCGGATTCACTCGGCCGCGACGAGCGTCGAGCGCAGCGCGGCCCGGTCCACGGTCAGGCCGAGACCGGGGCGATCCGGCACGGTGATCACACCGTGCACCGGCTTGGGCGCGTCGGGGAACAGCAGTTCCCCCACCTGCACCATGCCCACATGCCACTCCAGGATCCAGCCGTTCATCATTCCGGCCAGGGTGTGCAGGTTGAACAGCGGCCAGCCGCCGCCGTGCGCCAGCGGCAGGTTGTAGATCTGCGCCAGATGGGCGGCCTTGCGGGCCTCGGTGAAGCCGCCGCAGTAACAGACATTCGGCTGCAGGATGTCGACGGCCTGCCGCTCCACCAGTTCACGCAACCGCCAGCGGTGGCCCTCCATCTGGCCGGCGGCGAGCGGAATTCTGGTGTGCGCGCGCAGATCCGCGAGTGCGCGAGCGTCGTTCTGATGCAGGGGTTCCTCGAACCAGGTGAGGTTCGCGTCCTCCACCGCGCGGCACAGCTGCGCGGCCTCGGTCGGGGTGTACAGGTAGTTGGCGTCGATCATCAGGTCGATGTCCGGGCCGATCGCGTCGCGGACGGCGTGGATGCGCGCGGCGTCCTCACGCCAGCCGCCGGGGTCGACCGCGACGACCATCTTCAGCGCCGTGAAGCCCTGCGCCACCTGCAGTCTCGCGGCCTCGGCCAGGGTTTCCCGGTCGTATTGCGGAAAGCCGAAGGTGACATAGGTCGGCACGTCGGTGCGCGCGCCGCCGAGCAGGCTCGCCACCGACCGGCCCGCGGCCTTGCCCGCGATATCCCAGAGCGCGATGTCCAGCAGCGACAGCGCGCTGGACACCACACCGGTCATGGTGCGCGGATTCAGTGTGCGCCAGACCTTCTGGTGGATCGCCTCGGTCTCGCGCGGGTCCATGTCCACCACGACGGGCAGGAAGTGTTCCTGGAGCGCGACCACCACCGCGCGGGCCAGGAAGTGCCCGGTGAGTGCCACCCCGGTGTGCCCCTCGTCGGTCTCGACCTCGCAGAAGACGAACTCCTTCTGCTCCTCGCGGCCGTAGCCGCTGACCCGGTCCCGTAGCAGCGGCACCTCGATCGAGGTGGTGTGCACGCCGGCCCGGATGTCCTTGATCTTCATTCCGTCCTCCTTCGTTTCGCCTGGACGGTGCACAGAGTCTGCGCGCGAGAATCGTCAACTGTCAACGATTTGCAATTGACAATTCGACATGCCAGAATGCCGCACAGATCTGTCGGCGGAGCGAGCGAGCGGAGGCCATGGCCGAGCACACCGATGCACTGAGCGCCCTACAGCAGCAGGTCGCCGACCGGCGATCCACCTCGCTGCTGCAACTCATCGCCAGGCAACTCGAGCAGATGATCATCAACGGCGCCCTGCGCGGCGGCGACCGGATCAACGAATCCGCGCTCGCCCTGCAACTGGGCACCAGCCGCGGCCCGGTCCGGGAAGCGCTACGGCAGCTCGAACACAGCCGGCTCGTCGAATTCCGCACCAACAGAGGCATGTTCGTGCGCGAGATCTCCGTCGAGGAAGCCGCCCAGCTCTACGACGTCCGCGCCGCCCTGTTCGGCCTGGCGGGCCGCCTCGCCGCCGAACGCGCCACCCCCGAAGACGTGGAAGCATTGCGCGCCAAGGTTTCCCGGCTCGCGGACGCCGTCCCCGCCGTCGACGACTACTACCCCGGCAATGTCGACCTGCACCGCGATCTCGTTGCCCTGTCCGGCAATCCGCGCCTGATCGACCTCTACGACGACGTCTCCAAGGAACTGCACCTGTTCCGCCGCCACGGCCTCGAAACCGAGAACGCCAGACACACATCCAACTGCCAGCACGCCGAGATCCTGGACCGCCTGGCCGAAGGCGACGCCGACGAAGCCGGACGCCTCATGGAGGCCCACATCCGATCCGGCAAGCAGCGCATGCTCGCCGCCGTCCACGACTAGCCCACCGGCACGAAAAAGGCCCCGGTCCTGAAGGACCGGGGCCAGGAGCCTTGCGCAGCCGGCTTAACCGAAACGACCCGAGATGTAATCCTCGGTGGCCTTCTGCGACGGGTTGGAGAAGATCTTCTCGGTCTCGTCGATCTCGATGAGACGGCCGGGCTTGCCCTGGGCCTCGAGGTTGAAGAACGCCGTCTGGTCACTGACCCGCGCGGCCTGCTGCATGTTGTGCGTGACGATGACGATGGTGAACTCCTTCTTCAGCTCGGAGATCAGATCCTCGATCGCGAGCGTGGAGATGGGGTCCAGCGCCGAACACGGCTCGTCCATGAGCAGCACGTCCGGCGACACCGCGATGGCGCGGGCGATGCACAGACGCTGCTGCTGACCGCCGGACAGACCGCCGCCGGGCTTGTCGAGCCGGTCCTTGACCTCGTTCCACAGGTTGGCCCCGCGCAGCGAGCGCTCGGCCACCTCGTCCAGCTCGGACTTGTTGCGCACGCCCTGCAGCTTCAGCCCCGCCACCACATTGTCGCGAATCGACATGGTGGGGAACGGGTTCGGACGCTGGAACACCATGCCGATGGTGCGGCGCACGCCGACCGGATCGACCTGCGCGCCGTAGATGTCCTCGCCGTCGAGCAGCACCGCGCCCTCGACGCGGGCCTCCGGAGTCACCTCGTGCATGCGGTTGAGCGAGCGCAGCACGGTGGACTTACCGCAGCCGGAAGGACCGATGAACGCGGTCACGCTGCGCGGCAGCACGGTCAGCGCCACATCGGCCACGGCGTGGAACTTGCCGTAGTAGATGTTGAGATCTTTGATGTCGATCCGCTTGGCCATGAGTCTTTTCCGTTCGCTCTATCGGTTCCGCGTGAGGAACTTGTTGACCGCGGCCGCCGCGGCGTACAGCAGCGCGATGAGAAGGATGAGGGTCAGCGCCGCACCCCAGACGCGCAGTCGGCCGGCGGCCTCCGGGTTGGCCAGCTCCTGGTACATCAGCAGCGGCAGCGAGGCCATATTGCCGTCGAAGACATTGAAGTTGATCGACTTCGAGTAGCCGACCAGCACCAGCACCGGCGCGGTCTCACCCATGACGCGGGCGATGGACAGCAGGATGCCGGAGATCATGCCCGGCGCGGCGGTCGGAACCACAATGCGCAGAATGGTTTTCCACTTGGGAATGCCGAGCGCGTAGGAAGCCTCCCGCAATTCGTCCGGGACCAGCTTGAGCATCTCCTCGGTGCTGCGCACCACCACCGGCAGCATGAGCAGCACCAGGGCCAGCGACACCGCGAACGCGCTCTGCGGGAAACCCAGGGTGGCGATCCACAGCGCGAAGATGAACAGCGCCGCGACGATCGACGGCACGCCGGCCAGGATGTCCACCATGAAGGTGGTGGTCTTGGCCAGCCAGCCGCGCCCGTATTCGACCAGGTAGACCGCGGCCATGATGCCCAGCGGCACCGCGATGACCGCGGCCACCGCGGACTGCACGATGGTGCCGTAGATTGCGTGGTAGACGCCGCCCGCGGTCTGGTCGGGCAGCACGCCCTTCTGCGACTTGGTCCACCAGTTGGCGGAAAGGATTGCCTCGCCGCCCTTTTCGACCACGGTGTAGAGCACCCACAGCAGCGGGACCAGCGCGACCGCGAAGCACACCCACACCACGACGGTGGCGAGATTGTTCTTCAGCCGGCGAGCCGGGCTGACGTGCCGGAAGGTGGGGGCCTTGATCGGCTTGTCGAGTGTGGCGGTCATCCGTTCACCTTCCCGCCGGCGACCAGCCGGGCCAGTGCGTTGACCACGAAGGTCAGAGCGAACAGCACGAAGCCGGCGGCGATGTACGCGCCGGTCGGCAGCTTCGAGCTGAATTCCGCTGCCGCGGCAGCGATCTTGGAGGCGAAGGTGTAGCCGCCGTCGAACAGCGACCAGTGCCCGGCCTGCGCGGAGGTGCGCAGCACGATGAGCACCGCGATGGTCTCACCGAGCGCGCGGCCCAGGCCCAGCATGGAGCCCGCGATCACGCCGGAGCGGCCGTACGGCAGCACCGTCATGCGCACGACCTCCCACTTGGTGGCGCCGAGGGCCTGCGCGGCCTCGATGTGCGCGCGCGGGGTGAGGCCGAAGACCTCACGGCTCACCGAGGTGATGATGGGCAGGATCATGACCGCCAGCACCACGCCGGCGGTGAAGATGGTGCCGCCGCCGGAGATCGACACATTGCCGTCGGCGAACAGGAAGAACCAGCCGAGCTTCTCGTTCAGGAAGCGTTGGAACGGTTCGATTTCCGGGGCGAGCACCAGGAAGCCCCACATACCGAACACGATCGAGGGCACCGCCGCCAGCAGGTCGACCAGCATGGAGAACGGTCGCGCCAGCGCCTTGGGCGCGTACTGCGTCAGGAACAGCGCGATTCCCACACCGATCGGCACCGCGATCGCCAGGGCGAGCAGCGAGCTCAGCACCGTGACCATGAACAGGTCCTTGATGCCGAACCGCAGGTGGTTGGCATCGGAGGTGTTGAATTCGGTGCTGGTGAAGAAGTTCGCCTCATTGGCCGCCACCGACGGCACCGCCCGCACCAGCAGGAACAGTGCGATGAGGGCGATGGCGGCGACGATGATCGCACCGGCGGCCGTGGCCGCCGAGCGGAAGATGAACTCCGCACCGAACTTGTTCTGGCCGCGGCCGGAGGTGGCCTTCCCCTTGGGCTGGGGGGCGGCCGGCTGCTTGCTGAGATCGGTCGGCATGAGCGCAGTATCCCCCGGCGGCAGGGCACGGCTCCCCGCCGGGCCGGTCGAAACGGACCGACCCGTCGGGGTTGTTTGATCGTGCACGGTCATGGTGTTTTTCGATCAGTCGATCAGGAGATGGCGTTGACGGCCGTGGTCAGCTTGGTCTTGAACTGGTCCGGGATCGGCACGTAGCCGGCATCCGCCAGACCGCTCTGGCCATTGCCGAGCGCGGAGACGAGGAACGCCTTGACGGCCTTCGCGGTGTCGGCGTCCTTGTACTTGGAGCAGACGATCTCGTAGGTCGGCATGACGATCGGGTACGCGCCACCGGTGGTCGGCTTGTAGATCGAGGACAGGTCGAGCACGAGGTCGTTGCCCTGGCCGGAGATCTTCACGCCGTCGATGGCCTTGCCCGCGGTCTCCGCGGTCAGCTCGACCGGCTTCGGGTCGTTGGAGGTCGACGCGGTCAGGATGCGGGCAATGGACAGGCCCTGCGCCTTCGCGAACGACCACTCGTTGTAGGTGATGGCGAACTTGGTGTTCTTCACCGCGGCCGAGGTGCCCTCATTGCCCTTGGCGCCCTCACCGACACCGCCGTTGAAGGTCTTGCCGGACTCCTGGGTCCACGCGCCCTCGGAGGCGGCGGTCAGGTACTTCTGGAAGTTGTCGGTGGTGCCCGACTCGTCCGAGCGGAAGATCACGGCGATCTTCTCCGACGGCAGGGCGGCCTTCTGGTTGAGTGCCTTGATGGCCACGTCGTCCCAGGTGGTGATCTGGCCGTTGAAGATCTTGGCCATGGTCGGGCCGTCCAGCACCAGGTCGGTGACGCCCGGGATGTTGTAGGTCACCGCGACCGGTCCGAAGACGGTCGGCAGGTTCCACGCCGGCGCGCCGCAGCGGGCCTCGGCGTCGGCGACCTCGTTCTTCTTGGCGCTCAGCGGCGAGTCGGAGCCCGCGAAATCGGTCTGGCCGCCGAGGAATTCCTTCACGCCGGCGCCGGAGCCCGACGAGGTGTAGTCGAGTTTGAAGCCGTCGCAGTTGGCCTCGTAGGCGGCGACGAAGCGATCCATCGCGTTCTTCTGCGCGGACGAGCCGCTGGCCTTGAGCGCGGTCTTGCCGCCGCAGGCGACGTCGATCTTGCTCGCGTTGCCGGTCTCGGTGGTGTTGTCGTCACTGCCACACGCCGTGAGCGTCATGGCACCGGCCGCGATCAGCGCACCGAACACGGTGGTGCTGCGCTTGAGATTCACCTATTCCTCCGGGAATCACGGTTTGCACGCCCGACCCCTCAACGGTCGGACGGGCGTATCGGTGGCGGCCGTTCGCTGCGAACTAGCACACCGGGCAGCTCGGTACCGCCCACAAGCAACGTAAGGGCGCTCGGTTGACAGTTGGACCAGGGCAGGTGAACGGGAGATGAACAACCCGCCCCGATTACGCTGCACCATATGTGACGTTTGCCTCACAGTAGCTCGCACCACTCCCGGGGCCCTCAGGGGCTTCGCCCCCGAACCCCCGAAGGAGTCCGGAACCCTCCGGTGAGGAACGCTAAGGCGACAGCGCGTAGGCGACATCCACGTGGAAGCGCTCGAAACCGAGCTTGGTGTAAGTGTGCACGGCGGCGGTGTTGTCGGCCTCGGTGTAGAGGAGGACCGAGCCGAGGCCGCGATCGCGCAGATAGTGCAGACCGGCGAGGGTGAGCAGGCGGCCGAGGCCGCGGCCCTGCGCCGAGGGATCGACGCCGACGACGTAAACCTCACCGAGGTGCGGGTTTTCGTCGTAGTGGATCTTGGTCCAGTGGAATCCGAGGAGCTTGTCCGGCTCGGCGGGATCGAACGCCAGGAACAGACCCTTCGGGTCGAACCAGGATTCATTGCGCCGAGCCTCGATATCGCGTGCGGTCCACGCGCCCTGCTCCGGATGCCAGGAGAAGGCTTCGCCGTTGACCCGCAGGATCTCGGCATCGTCGGAAGGCCCGGCGTAGGTTCGCAATTCGAGCCCCTCGGGCACCGCCAATTCCGGTAGCTCGGAGTTAGCGAGATCGCGGCGCATCTGCCAGAGTTCGCGCGCCACGGACAGCTTCAACCGTTCGGCGACCGCCCGCGCGGGCGGCAGATCACCGTGCGCCCAGACCCGCGCCCCACGCCCGCCGGCCTCCAGCGCGGCCCGCACCAGGCTCGCGCCCAGACCCCGCCCGCGCGCCGCCGGATCCACCACGATCTCGGCCATGGCCGGATGCCCGCCGTGCGAGGGCACGAGATTCACGTATCCGGCCACGCCGGAGCCGTTTTCGGACGCCACCACGTGATGCCACGCCTCGGACTCCGCGCCCAGCGACAGCACCGCCTGCTCGGATATCGGGGCCACCCCGTCGACCGCGGTCGCCCGCTCGATCACCGACCGTGTCTGCGCCGCGACCGCGTCCGGCACCCGCCGGTCCCAGCCGAGCTCCCGCAGCCGCATACCCGGCTGCCGCTCCGAAATCATCTAGAAAGTGCCGTTCGCCGTGGTCAATTCACTGTCGCCGGTGTCGTCCGCATCAGGGAAGGTGACCGCGTCGCCCTTGCCGGACGTCCGGGCCGGCCGCACCGCCTTGTACCCGACATTACGCACCGTTCCGATGAGCGACTCGTACTCGCTGCCGAGTTTCGCGCGCAGCCGCCGCACGTGCACGTCCACGGTGCGGGTGCCGCCGAAGAAGTCGTAACCCCACACCTCCTGCAGCAGCTGGGCGCGGGTGAACACCCGGCCGGCATGCTGCGCGAGGTATTTCAGCAGTTCGAATTCCTTGTAGGTGAGGTCGAGCGGGCGGCCGCGCAGGCGCGCGGTGTAGGTGCCCTCGTCGATGACCAGCTCACCCAGGGTGATCTTGCCGGTGTTCTCCGGGCTGGCGACGCCACCGTTGCGGGCCACCAGCAGCCGCAGCCGGGCATCGAGTTCGGCGGGTCCGGTGCCGGGCAGCAGAATGTCGTCCAGTCCCCAGTCCGCATTGACGGCGACCAGGCCGCCCTCGGTGAGCACCGCGACCACGGGCACCGACGATCCGGTGCTGCCCAGCAAACGACACAGGCCGCGCGCGGCGGCCAGATCGGTGCGGGCGTCGACGAGCGCCACATCGGCGGATCCCGCCTCCAGCAGCGACGCCACCTCGGTGGGAGCGGGCCGCACGTGGTGCGGCAGCAGCGCCAGTGACGGCAGCACCGACTCAGGATTGGGGTCGGAGGTCAGCAGGAGCAGCTCCATGGGGGGCCCTCCATCCCATCTCTGGCATGTGTGTGGCTACCGCATTGTCTGCCACACCCGCATGCAAGTCATCACAGGTAATTCGGGTCATACATTAGCGCGTACTTGGACCAGACCACGCAATGCGGGCGACGCATCACAGCCCCGCTAACGAAACATCACACCGAATACCGAAACGGCGTGAGCTCGCCGATCGTCGTGCGGGCGCGCGGCCCGATAGGGTTGGCCCCATGTATTTCCGGAGGCTGATCATCGGGCTGCTCTGCCTGGCAGGGCTGGCCGTCGTGCTCGACTTCGGTGTCGCCGCGTATTCGGAGTACCGGGTATCGCGACTGCTGCGCCAGGGTTCGGGTCTCGGCTCCGATCCCGAGGTCACCTTCCGCGAATCGATTCTGCATCCGTTCGTGTCGCAGGCCCTCGACGGGGAATTCGAGAACGTGAAGATCCGGACCCGCACCCCGCGCACCGATGTGCAGGGCTCGATCTATTCCGAGGCCGACCTGCGCGGCGTGCGGCTGCCCATGCGCGATCTGGTGGACGGCGTGGCGAATCGGGTGCCGGTGGACGAGGTGAACGCGACCATGCGCTTCGAATCGGTCGATCTGGGCCGGCTGTTCAAGATCCCGGATCTGCAGGTGCTCGGTCCGTCCACCGATAAGTCCGACGGCTCGGGCGGTTCGGGCGGGTCCGGCATCACCAGCACCCAGTTGAAGCCCGGCCTGATCCGGCTGGCGGGCACCATCTCGCTGTACCCCGATTCCGACGACAGCGCGGTCTCGCTCAGCACCGTGCCGACGACCAGCAAGAGCAAGCAGGTGGTGAGCGTGCTCGCCGAACTGCGCCTGGACGGCGATCAGGTGCACATCATCGCCACCGACATCTATCGCGGATCGGACTCCTCGCCGGCGGCGGTGGTGCCGGAGGCGGAGAAGCCCGCGGTGGTGCCCGAGTCGGAGAAGGCCGCGGTGCTCGCGCGTTTCACCCGCACCATCGACGTGCGCGATCTGCCCTTCGGCATCATGCCCACCAAGGTGCAGGCGCTCGGCGGAGTGATCATCGTGGAGGGCACCGCCGAGAACGTGGTCCTCGATCTGGATCGGCTACAGCAGCCATGATCGCGCTCGGCGTGCTGGCCGCGGCGGTCGCGGGAGCGATCGGCGTGGGAATCCTGGTGCGCCGCAACGAAGGTCGCGTGCGCAGCACACAGGTGAGCGAGACCGCTCCCGAAAAAGCCGATGCCCGTGCGCAATTGCTGGCCGCCGCCGGAGTGGTTCCGGGCCGGCCCACCGTGCTGCACTTCTCCGCCGACTGGTGCGGCCCGTGCGCGGCCGTGCGCCGAGTCGTTTCGAGTGTGGTGGCCGAACTCGCGGACGCGCCCCGCCCGCCGCTGGATCTCGAGATCGACATCGACGCGGACCCGGCGCTGGCGCGCGAACTGAACGTGCTGTCGCTGCCGACCACCTTCGTCCTCGATGCCCGGGGACGGGAGCGGTTCCGAATTTCCGGAGTGCCCAAGGCCGCGGATCTGCGCACGTCACTGGGCGAATTGACCGGCTCCGAGGCGGTCGAGTGACCAGCATTACGGACCCCGGGTCCAATTTCCCCGAATTTTTGGGTAAACTCCCTCTCGTGCAAACCAACCGCGAGCTGATGCTCACCCGACGCCGCACGGTAGACCTGTGCCGCCTCGGTGGTTGTTGCTGCCTGTGCCGCTAGCCGGTCGGCCTTTACACGTCCCTTCCTGACGCGCCGACCGGATTCGTCCGCCGTACGAGAGATCGTCCAGATCCTCCGGCGATCTGGCCAATAATCCTTCAGCGCAGGAGCATTCCCATGTCGAACCCGAACACTCCCGGTAGTACACAAAATTCCACCGCCCCCACCGGACAGGTGGATGTGCGCGGCCCGCGGTTCGCCGCCTGGATCACCACCGCCGCCTTGGCGCTCGTATTGATCATCGCTACGTTTTCCGTCCCGGCCGCCACCGTGCTGCTGGCCCTGCAGGCCGCCGTGTTCGCACTCGGCGCCGCCTACGGCCCGCGCCGCAGCCCCTACGGCCGGCTCTACGCGACCTATGTCGCGCCCAAGATCGGTCCCGCCCCCGCGGTGGAACCTGTTGCGCCGCTGCGGTTCGCGCAGTTGGTCGGCCTGGTGTTCGCCGTGATCGGCGTACTGGGTTATGCCGCAGGCAATTCGGTGATCGGTGCGATCTTCACCGGTTTCGCGTTGTTCGCGGCCTTCCTCAACGCCGCCTTCGGCATCTGCCTGGGCTGCAAGATCTATCCGCTCGTCTCGCGGTTCCGCACCGCGCCGACCAACCCCCATCCCACCGCCTGACACCGGCACCCGCCACCTCGAAAGGAACACAATGGCTCGCTCCGATGTCCTGGTCTCCGCAGACTGGGTCGAAGAGAACCTGAACACCCCGGGCGTCGTCCTCGTCGAGGTCGACGAAGACACCTCGGCCTACGACCTGGGCCACATCGAGGGCGCCGTGCGCCTCGACTGGAAGAAGGACCTGCAGGACCAGGTTCGCCGCGACTTCGTCAACCGTGAGCAGTTCTCCGATCTGCTGTCGGCCCGCGGCATCGGCAACGACGACACCGTCGTGCTGTACGGCGGCAACAACAACTGGTTCGCGGCCTACGCCTACTGGTACTTCAAGCTCTACGGCCACCAGGACGTGAAGCTGCTCGACGGTGGCCGCAAGAAGTGGGAGCTGGACGGCCGCCCGCTGGTCAAGGACGTCAAGGTGCGCCCGGCCACCGCGTACAAGGCCTCCGAGCAGGACCTGTCCATCCGCGCCTTCCGCGATGACGCCATCGCCGCCATCGGCAACAAGAACCTGGTCGACGTGCGTTCGCCCGACGAGTTCTCCGGCAAGATCCTGGCCCCGGCCCACCTGCCGCAGGAGCAGTCGCAGCGTCCAGGCCACATCCCGGGCGCCATCAACGTGCCGTGGTCCAAGGCCGCGAACGAGGACGGCACCTTCAAGAGCGACGCCGAGCTGGCGCAGCTGTACAAGGACGCGGGCCTGGACGGCGAGAAGGAGACCATCGCCTACTGCCGCATCGGCGAGCGTTCCTCGCACACCTGGTTCGTGCTGCAGGAGCTGCTGGGCCACAAGAACGTCAAGAACTACGACGGGAGCTGGACCGAGTACGGCTCCCTCGTCGGTGCACCGATCGAGTTGGGAGCGTAATCAATATGTGTGCAGCACCTACCCAGGGTCAGGCCATCCCGGCCAATGTCGACGTCGAGAAGGAAACGGTCATCACCGGCCGCGTCCTGACTGCTGACGGCCAGACCGTCGGTGGCGCATTCGTGCGTCTGCTCGACGGCAACGGCGACTTCACCGCCGAGGTTGTCGCCTCCGGCACCGGTGACTTCCGCTTCTTCGCGGCGCCGGGCAACTGGACCATCCGCGCGCTGTCGGCGTCCGGCAACGGTTCGGCCGAGGTCGCGCCCGAGGGCGCCGGCATCCACTCGGTCGACGTGACCGTCGCCAAGTAAGAGGGAGATTCCGACTCTTCGGATTCTCAGGGGCTTCGCCCCCGAACCCCCGAACCTCTGGGGGATGAAACACACAGAACGGCCCCGGGATTCATTTTCCCCGGGGTCGTTTTCATGTCTGCGGGCGTCGCGGATTAGACTCGCGAGCGTGGTGCAATTCTTCGAGATTCTGCTGGTCCTCGTCTCGGTGCTGATTGCCTGGTTCGCCGGGTACGTCGCCTACCGCCTGTTCACCGAGTCGTGACCGAGCCGGCGAGCGAGAACATTCAAAACGGGGAAGACAGCACTGCGGTACGCCGCAGTGGCGACCAGGCGGTCTCCGAAGCTGTCGAGCGCGCCAAGAACACCGGCGTGCGCAATATCCCCTCGCTCGACGGCCTACCGCTTCCCGAGGACACCGCCAACCTCCGGCTCGGCCCCGACCTGAGCTCCTCCATGCTCGCCCTGCTGCCGCTGGTGGGCGTGTGGCGCGGCGAGGGCGAGGGCAATGACGCGGAGACCGGCGACTACCGCTTCGGGCAGCAGATCATCGTCTCGCACGATGGCGGCGACTACCTGACGTGGGAATCCCGTTCCTGGAAGCTCGATTCCGACGGCAAGTACGCCGGACCGGATCTGCGCGAGAGCGGCTTCTGGCGGGTCGGCATCGACGGTGACGACGAGGTGCTGGAGCTGCTGCTCACCCACTCGTCCGGCATCGTGGAGCTGTTCTACGGTCAGGCGCTCACCCAGTCGTCCTGGGAGCTGGCCACCGACGTGGTGATCCGTTCGCAGTCCGGAGTCGTCGTGGGCGGCGCCAAGCGGCTGTACGGCATCGTCGAGGGCGGCGATCTCGGCTACGTGGAAGAGCGCATCGCGGCGGATGGGGCCCTGGAGCCTCGGCTCTCGGCGCGACTGCAGCGCTACATCGGCTGACTGCTTTCCCAGAACAAGGAACGACCCCCGAGCCTGGTATCGCGGATGCAACTCACGCGATCCTGATCGGACAGATCAGGGACTCGGGGGCCGGGTGACTGCCTTGGATTCGCTAGGCGCTCGCGCTAACGAGAATCCGTTCTGCAGCGGTAGCGCCTAGCTGGCAGCCACCTCACGCGTCCTAGAAATAACCATTTCTCTGACCACCTCCCTTCTGTGTACCGACGAATCTAGTCGCGGGCACCAACGGCGGCAACGCATTTTCTCGCACTGCGAAATCGCAGGTCAGGCGGGAATAAGCCGGTCGATCCGAGTGTCGCCGTCGCCGGTCACGTGAACGATGGTGTCCGCCTTGTGGTCCGGCGGCAGCTGATGGGTGACCACGACAACCGTGCGGTCTCCATCGACCAGCCCACTGGATCCATCCAGCAGCCGGCGCAGCAGATCCGCCCCGGCCTCGGCTTCCAGATGCTCGGTCGGCTCGTCCAGCAGCAGCACTCGCGCGGGCGACAGCAGCGCCCGCGCCAGCAGAATGCGCCGCCGCTGCCCGCCCGACACCGCCGCCGCACCCCCGACCAGGTCGGTGTGCACGCCCTCGGGCAGCGAATCGAGCCACTCCCCCGCGCCCACCGCTCGCAGTGCTGCCTCGGCCTCCCGCTCGGTGATATCGCCGCGCGCGACCCGCAGATTCTCCAGCACGGTGGTCCCGAACAGATGCGCGTCCTCGGCGAAGAAGGTGACGCCCGGCTTCGGAGTGCCGAACAGTCCGGCCCACGCCATGAGCAGGGTGGTCTTCCCGGCTCCGCTGGGCCCCACGACCGCGATCCTCCGGCCTTCGGGCAGCTCCGGCGCATTCACCTGCGGCCGTTCGTTTTCCGGCCGCTCCAGTCGTTCCAGCCGGTGCAATGCGGCCCGCCCGTTGGTGATCGCCTGCGCCGCCGCGGGCAGCACCCCCACCGCCTCGAACGCCGAAAGCGGCAGCAGCACGAGCACAGTGAACGCCATGGGCGAAATGCCGCCACCCGGAATCGTCTGGAAGCCGGCGGTGGGGACGACCGTCCCGCTCCCGTACAACGCGATCCCGATGAGCAGCGACCCCAGCACACTCACCCCGATCGACAACGGCACCGCGGCCGCCGCCCACGCACTGTGCGACGCGGCCCGGTCCTCTGCCGCCACGGCTCGCTGTCCAGCCCGATTCGCCTGTGCGAGAGCGTCATCCAGCCGTCCCGCCACCCGCAATTCGGGCGCGTGGTCGAGCACGGTGAGCGCCTCGGTGGTGAACGCGGTCCGATCCTCCCGTACGGCCCGCTCCGCCTCCCGCGCCGCCCGCGCCGACAACCATGGCGCGAGGATTCCCGAAACAGCCAGCGCCACAGCCAGAATCAACGCGGCCGGAACCGAGATCGGAACCAGCAGCCCGACCGCGAACACCGCCAGCACCACCGCCACCGCGAGGGGAACGAACGCCCGCACGACGACCGCCCCGAGATCGTCGATATCGTTCATCACCCGCCCGAGCAGCTCCCCGCGCCGCAGGTCCTCCGGATCCTGCTGCTGCCCAGCCCTTTCCGCCGCGGCATCCCGGCCGCGCCCCGCCGCCCCCACCCTGACGGCAGGATCGCCTCCCGCGCCCTTCCCGCCGACCCCACGCCGGGGCCGCCAGATGTCCGCGGCCGCCAGCGTGCGGTAGGTGGTAGTCCGCGCGGTATTCATGGCCCGCAGGGCCACATCATGCGTGGCCAGTCGCTCCAGATACCGGCACAACCCCCGCGAAATCCCCAGCGCCCGAACGGTAACCACCGCAATGGTCAAATCCAGCACCGGCGGCATCTCCCACGCCCGCGCGATCAACCACGCCGCCAGCGCCGCCAGCCCCAACCCGCTCCCGAGCGCCAGCACCCCCCAGCACACCGACACCACCATCCGCCCCGGCGACAGCTCCAACAGCCCCCGGATCCGCCGAAAGTCCCGCAGCACAGCCTTCATCGCACAATCACCCCGGCAGTCGTATCGACCATTCCGTGCCCGGCAGCGGTCTCTCCCGTCCCGCACTGCGCCACAGCGCCTTGCGAAGTACACACAGTCGCTGTCGCAGAGCCTGTGCCGCCGGGCGTGGCCTTCTCCTCCACCGAGCCTCGTGCGGGATGTGGTGCTCCGGCTTCGGCGGGCCGTTTTCCGCTGGGGCCTGACTCGTTTGCGGTGACCTCGGCGCGGACTTCGATGATGTGGTCTGCGGCAGCGAGGACGGAGGGTCGGTGGGCTACCACTACGACTGTGGCTCCGGCGCGGGCTCGGGCCGTCAGGGCCGCGAGAACCGTTGCTTCACTGTCCTCGTCGAGGTGGGCGGTGGGTTCGTCGAGAAGCAGGATCGGGCGTGGGGCGGCCAGGGTGCGGGTGAGGGCGAGGCGTTGGCGCTGGCCCAGGGACAGGCCGGTGCCGCCGGTGCCGACGAGGGTGTCCCAGCCGTCCGGGAGGGTTTCCAGTACTTCGTCGAATCCCGTTGCGGCGGTTGCCTTCGTGAGGTCGTCGGCATTCGCGGGGGCGCCGAGCAGTTCGAGGTTGGCGCGCAGGGTGCCGGGGAGGAGAACGGGACGTTGGGGCAGCCAGGCGATGTGCGACCACCAGTGATCGGCGTCCAGGTCCGGGACCGGGGTGCCGGAGACGGTCACTGCGCCACGGTCGGGGGTGAGCAAGCCCAGGATCGCCTGCAGGACAGTCGACTTGCCGCAGCCGTTGGGACCGGTCAGGGCGGTGACAGCGCCGGGGCGAAGCACCGCCGACAGGCCGCACGGGGCGAATCCGTCGCGGGCGACCACGGACAGGTCGCGAATCTCTATGTGTCCCACCGGGTGTGCGGCGACCGTCGCGCCCGCCGAATGCCGCCCGGGGGCGGGCCGCGGCGCGGGGTCGAGGACGGCGAAAGCCTTTTCGGCGGCTGCCATCCCGTCCTGGGCGGCATGGAAGCGTTCGCCGACCATGCGGAGGGGGAGGTAGACCTCGGGGGCGAGGATGAGGGCCACCAGGCCGGCGTAGAGGGGCATGTCGCCGAAGACGAGGCGCATGCCGATGGAGACGGCCACCAGGGCGACGCTCAGGGTGGCCAGCATCTCCAGGACCATCGAGGAGAGGAACGCTATGCGCAGCGCGGACATGGTGCGGCGGCGCAGGGTATCGCCCAGGTCGGCGACCCGGTGCCGCATGGTGGTTCGTGAGGAGTCGGGTTGGGCCGCAGTGGTTTCCGATGCCGACGCACGGCTCACGCCGCCGGTTTCGCGGCCCAGGGCGCGAAGGGTGGGCATGCCCGCGAAGAGGTCGAGTAACTGGTCCGACAGGCGGGTGGTGGCGGTAAGGGTTTGTTCGGCACGGCCCTTGGTGAGCAGGCCGATGAGGATCATGAAGATCGGGATCAGCGGAAGGGTGATCACGACGATCACGCCGGAAACCAGGTCGTGGGCGGCGATTACGGCCAGCACGACCGGTGGGACCAGGCAGGCCAGCAGCAGGGCGGGCAGGTAGCCGGCCAGGTAGGCGCGCAGGCCGCTCAGGCCGTTTCCCGCGATGACCGCCAGTTCGGTTCGGCGGGAATCCAATTCGCGAGGCGGGAGGGCGGCTCCCGCTGCCACGACCGCGGTTTCGAGTTCCGCGACCACCTGCGCTCCGGCGCGGTGCGCGAGCCGGGCCTGCCACCAGGTGGCGGTGATCCGGATCGCGACCGCGGCGGTGAACACGAGCAGTTCCGTTGTCCAGGAACCGATGTCACGGTGGGCCGGTTCGGTGATGACACCGGCCAGCACCCGCGCCAGGGCCAGGGCCGCGACCACGATGCACAGTGTGGTCGTCAGCGACAGCGTCACGCTCAGCGCCAGGTACCTGCGTGCCGAGCGCGCGTGCCGCCACAGGCGCGGGTCTACCGGTCGTGCCATCGGTTCGCTTCTTCGTTCAGTTCTTCGCGGATTCCAGGGGCAGTCCGATGGGCGCGGGGATCTGTTCCATGGTGAGGCGCTTGCGGAACACCCAGTACGTCCACGCCTGGTAGCCGAGGACCAGCGGCACCATGACCACCGCGACCCAGCTCATGACCACGAGCGTGTAGTGCGTGGAGGACGCGCTGACCGTGCCGTCGCGGCCGTCGACGGTGAGGCTGAAGGCCGGGTCGATGCTGGAGGGCAGCACGTTCGGGAACAGCGAACCGAACAGCAGCACGGTGGCCGACAGAATGGTGAGCGCGGTGCCCGCGAAAGCCCAGCCGTCCCAGCCCTGGGTCATGGCCCAGCCGGCGACCAGCAGCCCGATCACGGCCAGCACCAACGGAATCCAGGTCCAGCCGTGCCCGTAGGACAGCTGGGTCCAGATCCCGAACACGGCGACCACGACCGCGGTCGGAACGAAGATCTTCCGCACGATGGCCTGGGCGTCGTCGCGCACCTCGCCGCCGGTCTTGAGGCAGATGAACACCGCGCCGTGCAGCAGGAACAGCAGCAGCGTGGTGAGTCCGCCGAGCAGCGCGTACGGGTTGAGCAGGTCGAACAGATTGCCTTCGATCTGCTTGTCGGCGTTGAGTTTCACGCCGCGCACGATGTTCGCGAACGCCAATCCCCAGGCGAGAGCGGGGATCCAGGACCCGAGCCCGATGCCGACATCGCACCAGACCCGCCACCGCTCGTCATTGATCTTGCTGCGCCATTCGATGGCGCAGGCCCGTGCGATCAGTCCGACGAGGATGAGCAGCAGCGCGAGGTAGAACCCGGAGAACAGGCTCGCGTACCACTCGGGGAAGGCCGCGAACATGGCGCCACCGGCGGTGAGCAGCCACACTTCGTTGCCGTCCCACACCGGTCCGATGGTGTTGAGCACGACGCGCTTCTTCACCTCGGATTTGCGCCCGATGATGGGCATGAGCATGCCGACGCCGTAGTCGAAGCCCTCCAGCACGAAGTACCCGATGAAGAGCACGGCGACCAGCAGAAACCAGAACACTTGCAGGCTCATCGCGAGTCTCCTAGTAGGCGAAGGAAAGCTTCTCGACGGCGTCCCCGGTCATCTTCGGGGTGTCGTCATCGGTGGGCGCGGGTTCGGGTCCTTCGACCGTGTACCGCTTCATGAGGTAGAACCAGGCGATCGCGAGGATGCCGTAGAGCAGGGTGAAGACGATGAGCGAGGTGAGGATGGTGCCCGCGGACACTCCCGAAACACCTTGCTGCACAGTCATGTGGATGTTCGGGTCGCCGGTCGGGTTGGGTGCGACCACCCAGGGCTGACGGCCCATCTCGGTGAACACCCAGCCCGCGCTGTTGCCGAGGAACGGCGTGGCGATGGCGAGCAGCGACAGCCACGAGAACCATTTCTGGTCCGGCACGCGCCCGCCGCGCAGCACCCACATTCCGGCCAGCACCAGCAGGATCGAGCCGGCCATCCAGGTGATCATGGCGCGGAAGGTCCAGTAGGTGACGAACAGGTTGGGGCGGTAGTCGCCGGGCCCGTACTTGGCGTTGTATTCGGCCTGCAGGTCGTTGACGCCCTTGAGGGTGACGCCGTCGAATTTGCCTTCGGCGAGGAACGGCAGCACGTACGGCACCTCGATGAGGTGGTCGACGCTGGCGCAGTTGTTGTGCGTGCCGACGGTGAGGACGGAGAAGTCCGGGTCGGTTTCGGTGTTGCACAGCGATTCCGCGGACGCCATCTTCATGGGCTGCTGTTTGAACATGAGCTTGCCCTGGATGTCACCGGTGAAAATCAGTGCGATGCAGGAGATCACGATGACCCAGAGGCCCATCTTGGCGACCGGCCGCCACATGGTGCGGGCTTCCTCGATGTGCGCGGTGTCGCCGAGAGCCTGGCTCTGCCGCGCCTTGCGCACCATCCACCATCCGGCGATGCCCGCCACGAAGGTGCCGGAGGTGAGGAAGGCGCCGGCGACCACGTGCGGGAAGGCGGCGAGGGTGGTCACATTGGTGATGACCTCCCAAATGCTTTTCAGCTCAGCGCGTCCCGTCTCCGGGTTGTAGGCGGCGCCGACGGGATGCTGCATGAACGAGTTGGCCGCGATGATGAAGTACGCGGACGCGTTCACGCCGATGGCGACCAGCCAGATGCACGCCAGGTGCACCTTTTTGGGCAGTCGTTCCCAGCCGAAGATCCACAGTCCGAGGAAGGTGGATTCCATGAAGAAGGCGACCAGCGCCTCCATGGCCAGGGGTGCGCCGAAGACGTCTCCGACGAAGCGGGAGTATTCGCTCCACCCCATGCCGAACTGGAATTCCTGCACGATGCCGGTGGCGACGCCGAGGGCGAAGTTGATCAGGAACAGCTTCCCGAAGAACTTGGTGAGTCGCTTCCAGTGCTCCTTGCCCGTGATCACCCAGGCGGTCTGCATACCCGCGACGAGCGGGGCCAGGCCGATCGTGAGCGGCACGAAGATGAAGTGATAAACGGTGGTGATACCGAACTGCCAGCGAGCAACGTCGACGACGCTCATCCGACCTCCCTGCCGATCTACGACATGACGTAGTACCCGACATTACGCTTACCGGGCATTAGATCAACATGTGACGCACCACAACGTGCCAGAAGTTTGCTGACTTGTGACGCACATCCTGTTTGACACGTCGATGATCGTCAGAGAAACCGGTCGGAACTAGAGCATTTGGGCCCGAAACCCGACTACCAGTCGGCGATGCTGCCGGGCTGCGCGATCCCCTTCTCCACCAGTTCGATGATCTCGGCGGCATTGTCCGGAGCCGACATTCGCAATCCGTCCAGGGACTTGACCCGCGCCGCGAGGGTGACGCTGGACAGCATCCACACACTGTCGGCGGTGATCAGGTCGGCGGTGAACAGCGGCTCGTATTTGCATTCCCAGCCCGCCTTCTCGGCCTGGGCGAACAGCGCCCGCTGGGTGGTGCCGGGCAGCACGCCGATCTTGGCGGGCGGTGTGATGAGCTGATTGCCCCGCGCCACAACGACTGTCGAGCGCGGACCCTCCAGCACACGGTGCTCGGTGCTGGTGAAGATGACATCGTCGGCGCCCATCCGCTGAGCGAACCGCAGGGCGGACATATTCGTCGCGTACGACAGGGTTTTCGCGCCGAGCAGCTGCCACGGCGCGGCCTGCGCCAGATCCACCGAAATGCCGCGCGAGAGTGTGATGACCGAAACACCTTCGGTGCGCGCCGTTTTCACACGCTCGGGCACCGGGAGTACGAGCACGTACCCGGTTCCGGCCGGTTCGGCGCCGGCAAGGTCGCCGCTACCGTTTGCTGGGCGGTCGCTGGCATGTCCGAGCTCGCTGTCGCGGCCGCGGGTCAGGATCAGCCGCAGCAAACCCTCGCGGTCCTTGCCCCACTCCTCGGCCGCCGTCCACACCGCCAGCCGCCAAGCGTCGAGGTCCGGCGCGGGCAACTCGAGGGCCTCCGCGGACTTGCGTAGCCGCGCCAGATGCGATTCCAGCGCACACGCTTCCCCATTGCGCACGAGCACGGTCTCGAAGACCCCGTCGCCCCGCAGCACACCGATGTCGTCCGCATACAGCAACGGCGCGTCCGGATCCCGGATCGCGCCGTCGAGAGTCACCAGAACTCGTTCCACCATGCGCTGACCCTACGACAGCAAACCCCGCCGCACCGGTCAACAGACCCCGTAATCCGCGTAACCCGGCAATACATCACATCGAGGTTTACGCCGTTGACCGTCAGGATGTCGTACGGACGCCATGTGCCGACGCAGCGGCGCATGTGCGCACCAGTACTGTGGTCTTGTGTCCTTCGAGGTTGCACCCAGTCCGATTCTCCAGATTCCAGGGGCTGTCGCGGGGCTGCCCGGCTCACCCGATGCCGCCGTCGCGTGGCATTACGGCGATCCGCTCGGTGAGCAGCGCGCGGCCGTGCAGCGGGTCGCGATCGTGGATCGGTCGCATCGATTCGTCCTCGCCATCACCGGCAAGGAACGCCTGAGCTGGCTGCACACCATCTCCAGTCAGCATGTGGCCGGGCTCGGCGACGGCGAGTCCGCAGAGAACCTCGACCTCGATCTGAACGGCCGGGTGCAGCATCACTTCGTGCTCACCGAGCTGGACGGCACGGTCTGGATCGACACCGAGGCCGAGCGCGGACCGGCGCTGCTGGACTTCCTGCAGAAGATGGTCTTCTGGGCCGACGCGAAGCCGGTGGCCGCCCCCGATCACGCGGTGCTGAGCCTGCTGGGCCCGCGCGTGACCGAACTCACCGAAACCCTGGGCGTGGCAACCCTTCCCGAGACGAACCGCGCCGTGGCGCTGCCGGGCGGCGGATTCCTGCGCCGGATGCCCTGGCCCACAGCCGATTCCTTCGACCTGGTGATCCCCCGCGATCAGCTGGTCACCTGGTGGACGCGGCTGCGCGAGGCCGGCGCCGAGCCCGCGGGCAGCTGGACCTTCGAGGCCCTGCGCGTGGCGGCCCTGCGTCCGCGCATCGGCGTCGACACCGACGACCGCACCATCCCGCACGAGGTCAACTGGATCGGCGGCCCCGCCGAATACGGTGCGGTGCACCTGAACAAGGGCTGCTACCGCGGTCAGGAGACCGTGGCCCGCGTGCACAATCTCGGCAAGCCGCCGCGCCATCTGGTGCTGCTGCACCTGGACGGCTCCACCGACACCCGCCCCGAGCCCGGCGAACCGGTGACCGCCGGCGGCCGTGCGGTGGGCGTGCTGGGCACCGTGGTCGACCATCACGAGCTCGGCCCGATCGCGCTGGCCTTGATCAAACGCAATATCCCCGCCGACACCCCGCTGGAAGCCGGCGCGTGCGCCGCCGCCATCGACGCGGATTCCGTTCCCTCCCATGACGAGCCGCAAGCGGGCCGACTCGCCGTCGAGAAGCTGCGCGGCCGGTGACCGCCCGGGTGCTGGCGGTGTGCGTCGTGCACGCCGAGCTGGAGGTGCCTGCCCGCTCGTCGAAGGTCGGCCGCACCGCGATCGACAAACGTCCGGTGCTGCAGCGGGTTCCGGTGCGCGCGCTGGGCCTGGACGGTGACCACGTGTGCGACACCAAGCATCACGGCGGCGTGCATCAGGCGGTGTACGCCTACGCCGAGGAGGACGCCCGGCGCTGGGCCGAGGAGCTCGGCCGCGACCTGCCCGCCGGCTGGTTCGGCGAAAACCTGCGTCTGTCCGGACTTCCCGTGAGCGATGCCGTGCTCGGCGCGCGGTGGGCCATCGGCGACACGCTGCTCGAGGTCTCCGCGCCCCGCGTGCCCTGCGCCACGTTCCAGTGGCGCACCGGCGAGCAGCAGTGGGTGAAACGCTTCACGCTGCAATCGGATACGGGCGCGTACTTCCGCGTTCTGCGCGAGGGTTCGATCGGCGCGGGCGACCCCGTCGAGATCGTGCACACGCCTGCGCACGGCATCACCGTCCGCGACCTGTTCACCGGCGCCGATCAGGCGAAGCTGGATCTGCTGCTGGAGGCCGAGCCCACCATCTCCGACGACGTGCGCATGCAGATCGAGCGCCACCGCAAGCGCGGCGCCAATGCCGCCCGTGCCGGGAGCAGTGCCGCCCGAGCAGAGAGCGGGGCCCCGCTGTGAGCGTCGATCTGGTCGAGGTGGTCCGGTCCGGGTTCCGCGAGTGCGTGCACCGTGGTTCGGCCGTGGTGCTGGCCCCGGACGGCGAGCCCGTCGTGGCGGCCGGCTCGGTCCACATCCCGATCTTTCCGCGCTCCACCAACAAGCCCATGCAGGCATTGACCCTGCTGCGCAATGGTTTCGAGCCGCTCGACGACGCCGAGCTGGCCATCTCCACCGCCTCGCATTTCGGCGAACCGGATCATGTCGAGCTGGTGCGGCGGCTGCTGGATCGCTTCGGTTTCACCGAGGACGATCTGGAGTGCCCGCCCGATCTGCCCTTCGAGGAGCAGGCCCGCGCCCAGGCGCTGGCCGGACACGACCGCGGCAAGGCGGCCCGCCGGATCTTCATGAACTGCTCGGGCAAACACGCCGCCATGCTGGCCACCTGCAAGATCAACGACTGGCCGACCCGCGGCTACCTCGACACCGGGCACCCCTTGCAGCAGGCCGTGCTGGACACCATCGCCGATGTCACCGGCGAGCCGGAGACCGATCTGGGCATCGACGGCTGCGGTCTGCCGATCGTGCCGGTCTCCCTGGTGAACCTGGCCCGCGCCTACGCAACGCTGGCCACCGCGCCCGAATCCAGTCCGGAACGCCGGGTCGCGGACGCGATCCGTGCCCATCCGCGAGTGATTTCCGGCACGGACGGCCCCGATCTGCGCGTGATGACGGCAACCCCGGGACTGGTGTGCAAGATCGGCGCGGACGGTGTGCACGCCGGCGCGCTGCCCGATGGCTCGTCGTTCGCGTACAAGATCGACGATGGCGCGGACCGCGCGCGGCTACCCCTCACGCTCGCGCTGTTGCAGCGTATGGGCATCGAATGGACCGGCGAGCACGCGGAATTGGCTACTCCCGCGGTGCTCGGCGGCGGCGCTCGAGTCGGCATAATCCGGGCGATTCCAGGAGCGTTCTAGCCCGGGGCCGACGGCTCTTCCACCCCGGTCGCCACGGCCCCCGGGGAGCACTTCGATGGTTTCTCCCCCACTCCTGGAAGCGCGACCGCGAGACACACGCTAAAGTGTCTGTCAGGAAGATTATTAATTCGAACGGGGCCGCCAACACACCCCAGGCCGCCCCGCAGTGACGCGAGGGGGTCAGCCATGGGCCGTGGCCGGGCTAAGGCAAAGCAGACCAAGGTCGCACGTGAGCTCAAGTACAGCTCGCCATCGACCGACTTCGCGAGCCTTCAGCGCGAGCTGTCGGGTAGCTCCACCGATTCACCATTGGGCGGTGTGAAGGTCTCCGACGAGCGCGACGCGGACGATTCGCTGTCGAGCTGGAACAACGACGACGACTACGACGACTGGCGCCGCTGACTCGGATTCATCAGACATGTCGAAGGGGGAGGCCATGACAGGCCTCCCCCTTAGCACGTCGAAATGCACCGAGCACAGCCCATTCGAAGGCTCGCTCTAAACACCACGTCCCGCCCCTAACCCGGGCGGGCACTGGCGTATACCCACTCCCGGGACCCACAGGGCCTGCGCCCCCGAACCCCCTGGAGCACACGCACTCTCGTGCCGAGCTCGCTCGGCGCACGCCTGGGGCCTGTCCTCCTCGGAGACCGACTCTCTCGCCATCCCGGTTGTCATCCCGGCGCGCTTTTGGCCGGGATCCACACAATCTGCGCAGCACCTGCCGGTGTGGATCCCGGCCAAAAGCATGCCGGGATGACGGAGAGGCGGGGCTGCCGGGTCGCGGTTCGGTGTCGTTGATCTTGAAATGCGTCCGGCCCCGATCACTTTCGAGTGATCGGGGCCGGATTGGTTTGGGGTGGAGGCCCGCTCAGAAGCGGGGGTGGTCGCCCAGCAGGACGGCGCGGGGGGCCTCGGCGTCCTTGGCCTTCTTGACCGTGCCGAGGGTCCAGCAGTCGATGTGGCGGGCGGTGAGGACGGCCAGCGCGCGGTCGGCGTCCTCCGGGGCCACCACCGCGACCATGCCGACGCCCATGTTGAAGGTCTTCTCCATTTCGGCGCGCTCGACGCGGCCGCGCTGGGCGATCATCTTGAAGACCGGAGCCGGGTTCCAGGTGCCGCGGTCGAGTTCGGCGACCAGGCCGGCGGGGAGGACGCGGGCCAGGTTGGCGGCGAGGCCGCCACCGGTGACGTGGCTGAAGGTGCGCACGTCGGTCTCGGCGATCAGCGCCAGGCAGTCCTTGGCGTAGATGCGGGTGGGCTCGAGGAGTTCCTCGCCGAGGGTGCGGCCGAATTCCTCGACGTGTCCGGTGAGGGACATGCGGTCGATGTCGAGGAGGACCTTGCGGGCGAGGGAGTAGCCGTTGGAGTGCAGGCCCGAGGAGCCCATGGCGATGACGACGTCGCCGGGGCGGACGCGGTCGGGGCCGAGGACGGCATCGGCTTCCACGACGCCCACGCCGGTGGCGGACAGGTCGTAGTCGTCGTTGCCCATGAGGCCGGGGTGTTCGGCGGTCTCGCCGCCGAGCAGGGCGCAACCGGCCTGGACGCAGCCTTCGGCGATGCCGGCCACGATCTGGGCGACGCGCTCGGGGACGACCTTGCCGACGGCGATGTAGTCCTGCAGGAAGAGCGGTTCGGCGCCGCAGACGACGAGGTCGTCGACGACCATGGCGACCAGGTCGAGGCCGACGGTGTCGTGCTTGTCAAGGGCCTGCGCGACCGCGATCTTGGTGCCGACGCCGTCGGTGGAGGCGGCCAGCAGCGGCTCCTTGTATCCGCCCTTCAGCGCGAACAGTCCGGCGAATCCGCCGAGTCCACCCTGCACTTCGGGCCGGCTGGCCTTCTTGGCCAGGGGCGCGAACAGCTCTACTGCGCGGTCGCCGGCCTCGATATCCACTCCGGCAGCCGCATACGAGGCACCGGCCGCACTGGGTGTCTGTTCAGTCATTGTCGGGGAGAACTCCAAGCCGATTCGCGGTGGATAGTTGCCTGCTCACGGTACCGGAGAGCGATAACACCCCGACAACCCGTATCCGTGTCAAGCCGTGTGATCCGTGCCGAACAAGGCGGACGATTCGGTCCGGCGGCGGCGCTGTTCGATCGGATCCGGTACGGGCACAGCGGCTACCAGCCGCCGTGTGTACTCCTCGCGCGGGTTCCGGAGGATCTCGTCGCGAGTCCCCTGTTCGACGATCGCACCCCGGCAGAGCACGGCGATACGGTCGGCGAGCTGATCCACGACGGCGAGGTCGTGGCTGATGAACAGACACGCCCAGCCGCACTCGGCCTGGAGTTGCGCGAAGAGTTCGAGCACCTTGGCTTGGACGGACACGTCGAGGGCGCTTGTCGGCTCGTCGGCGATGAGCAGATCCGGCCGCAGCACGAGGGCGCGCGCGAGGCTGACCCGCTGCCGCTGGCCGCCGGACAGTTCGTGCGGGTACCGCTTCTCGGTGCCGGCCGGTAGCTGGACGTCGTCGAGCAGTTGGCGGACGCGGGCGCGCAGGGCGGGGCCGCTCTCGGTGCGGTGCACGATGAGCGGTTCCGCCACGCAGTCGCCGACGGTGAGGCGGGGATTGAGCGAGGTGGCCGGATCCTGGAAGACGAAGCCGAGTCGCCGGCGCATGGGTCGCAGCTGCCGTTCCGAGAGGCGTGCGATATCGACGCCCTGCACCCGGACCGCACCGGAGGTGGCGCGCTGCAACCCTGCCACGCAGCGGCCGATGGTGGACTTGCCGGAGCCGGATTCGCCCACCAGGCCCAGGGTTTCACCGGCCGCGATGGACAGGCTCACGGCGTCGACGGCGCGAAAGGCACTGCGGCCCAGCGCACCGTGGAATTCCACCACCAGGTCGGCGATGTCGAGGACCGTGCCCGCCCCCTCATCCAAGGCGGGCACGGTCTTCCCCAGTGCGGGTGCGGGTTCGGCAGGCGCCGGGGCGGGACTCGCTGGCGCGAATCCGCCCGCGGCCCGCTCGGCCACCTGGTCGCGAATCCTGGTGGCGCCCAGGTGCGGTACCGCTGCGAGCAGCGCGCGGGTGTATTCGTGCCGAGGGCCGGCGAAGAGTTCTTCGACCGGGGCTTCCTCCACCACCTCCCCGGCGCGCATCACCACGACGCGATCGGCGAGGTCGGCGACGACGCCCATGTTGTGCGTGATGAGCACGATGGCGCTGCCGATGCGGTCACGCAGATCCCGGAGCAGTTCCAGGATTTCGGCCTGCACGGTGACGTCCAGGGCGGTGGTGGGTTCGTCGGCGATGATCACCTTGGGCTCGCACGCGATGGCGATGGCGATCATGACGCGCTGCTTCTGCCCGCCCGACAGCTGGTGCGGGTAGTAGTCGACGCGCTGCTCCGGATCGGGCAGTCCGACCATTCGCAGCAGTTCCACAGCTCGCGCCCGCGCCGCCTTCCTGCTCATATCCCCGTGCGCGCGCAGGGCTTCCGCGATCTGGTAGCCGGCGGTGTAGAGGGGGTCCAGCGCGGAGCCGGGTTCCTGGAAGATCATGGAGATGGCTCCGCCGCGCAGGGCGGTGAGCTGTTTCTCACTCATCGAGGTGATCTTGTCGGTCCCGAGGGTGACCAGTCCGCGCACGCGCGCGGTGGGCGGCAGCAGCCCCATCGCGGTGCGCGAACTCACCGATTTCCCGGACCCGGATTCCCCGACGACGGCGAGCACCTCGCCGGGGAACACCTGGTACGAGACCGAGCAGACGGCGTTCACCGGCCCCGCGTCGGTCGCGAACGTGACGGATAACGATTCCACCGAAAGTGCCGGTGCGCCACGGTCACTCGTCAACATGCACCTCCGTTTCCGCGGCCTCGTCCAAGGCGGCCGCGACTTCGAGATCCGCCGCCGTGGTCGCGCCCGCCGGCACGGTCGCGCCCACGACGGCGGTCACCCCGCGGCGGGTGCGCAGCAACGGGTTGAGCACCTCGTTGAGACTTTCGCCCACCAGGGTCATTCCGAGCACCACGATGACGATGGCCAGGCCCGGATAGACGCCGGTCCACCAGATGCCGTTGGCCACGTCGCCGAGGGCCTTGTTCAGGTCGTAACCCCATTCGGCGGCCTGGGTCGGTTCGATGCCGAAGCCGAGGAAACCGAGTCCGGCCAGAGTCAGGATGGCCTCCGCGCCGTTGAGCGTGATGATCACCGGCAGCGACTGGGTGACATTGGCGAGGATGTGCCGGAACAGGATTCGCGGCGTCGACGCCCCGGTGACGCGGGCGGCGTCCACGTACGGTTCGTGTTTGACGGCGATGGTGGCATTGCGGGTGACCCGGAAGTACTGCGGCACGAAGATGACGGTGATGGCCACCGCCGCCGACATCACCCCGCCGAAGGCGCTGGATTCCCCGCCCGCCACCGCGATGGACACCACGATGGCCAGCAGCAGCGACGGGAACCCGTACATGGCGTCCATGACGAGCACCAGCACCCGGTCCAGCCAGCGCCCGACATATCCGGACACCAATCCCAGTGGGACGCCGACGAACAGCGACAGCACCAGGGATACGCCGATCACCATGAGCGCGGTGCGCGCGCCGTAGAGCACGCGGGAGAACACGTCCTCCTGCCGCACCGAGACGCCGAACAGATGATCGGCCGACGGCCCCTGCAGTTTCACGAATTCGACGCCGTCGGCGGACTTCTGGGCCAGCCCGTAGGGGGCGAGCACCGGCGCGAACACGGCGATGAAGACGAAGATCCCCACCAGCGCGAGCCCGAAAAGCAGTGTGGCGCGCTGCAATCCGGAGGTCATGCCGATCAGCCGCAGCCCCGGCATGCCGCGCCGTCGTGGAACCAGCGCGGGCACAACGGGTTCGGTCAGGATTTCCGGCGCGGTCATCAGAACCTCACCCTCGGGTCGATCATGGCGACGACGACGTCCACGACGAAGCTCATCACCGCGACGAGCAGCGCGATGAAGGCGACGATCCCTTGCACGGCAAAGAAGTCCCGCTGTCCGAGGTAGATGGCCAGCTGGTTGCCGAGCCCCTTCCATTCGAAGGTGCGCTCGGTGAGCACCGCACCGCCGAGCAGCATGGCGATCTGCAATCCCATGACGGTGACGACGGGAATCAGCGCATTGCGGAAGGCGTGCCGCCCGGTGACCACGCGCCGGGACAGCCCGCGGGCGCGGGCGGCGTCGACGTAGTCGCTGCGCAGCGTCTGGATCAGGTTGATGCGCACCAGCCGCAGGAACACGCCCGCGGTGAGCAGTCCGAGCGCGAGTGCCGGGAGCACCGCGTGCTTCAGGACGTCGACCAGATATTCGCCGTCGCCGTACAGAATCGCGTCGATCACCATGACATTGGTTTTGGGGGAGACATTCTGCAGCTGCCCCTCGACGAGCGGGCTGGCGCGACCCGAGACCGGCAGCCAGTCCAGCCACACCGAGAAGATCAGCTTGAGCAGCAGGCCCACGAAGAACACCGGCGCGGCATAGGCCAGGATGCCGAACAGGCGCAGGCCCACGTCGGCGGCCGAATCCCGGTGTGTGGCAGCGAACCTGCCCAGTGGGATGCCGACCGCGAAGGCCACCAGCAGCGACCAGAACACCAGTTCCGCCGTGGCCGCACCGTAGGTGACGATGACCTCGCTGACGGCCTGATGCTCACGGGTGTAGCCGAAGTCACCGCGTGCGAGCCCGCTGATGTATTCCCAATATTGGGTCAGCAGTGGACGATTCAGCCCGGCGGCCTCCTTGCGGGCCTCGATCTGGTCGGCGCTCATGCGCCCGCCCAGGGCCGCGGTGATCGGATCGCCGATCACGCGCAGCATGAGGAACACGATGGTCACCAGGATCCAGGCGGTGACCGGGATGAGCGCGAGCCGCACGCCCAGGTAGCGCAGCAGTGCGCCGTACCGGGAGTCGGCTCCCGGCACCCGAATTCGCGATGCGGGCAGAGGGATCCGGCGGCGGGCCGGCGCGGCCGGCCCACCGCCCTTCGGATCCTTGCTCAGGTACCCCTCGGGCACGTCGCTCACTTGCTCAGTACGCCGTACCGGAACTTGAAGGAGGCGTCGAGTGTGGATTCGACGCCCTTGACGTCGGTGCCGGACACTGCGATCGACTTGCCGGACAGCAGCGGAATCATGGAGAGGTGATCGGCCGCCAGGTCGCGCTGCACCTGCGCGAGGATCGCATTGCGCTTGGCCGGGTCGGCCTCGGTGGCCTCGGCGGTGAGCAGCTTGGTGATGGCCGGGTCCTCGAAGTGGTTCTGCAAGAAGTTGTTCGGCGCGAAGAACGGGGTCAGGTAGTTGTCCGGGTCCGGGAAGTCCGGGAACCAGCCGAGCTGGAAGATCGGGTAGGCGTCCTGGACGCGTTCCTTCTGGTAGCTCACCCACTCGGTGGACTGCAGGTTCACCTTGAACAGCCCGGTGGCTTCCAGCTGGGTCTTGATCGCGGCGTATTCCTCGGAACTGGTGCCGCCGTAGTGATCCGGGTTGTACTGCAGGTTGATCTGCACCGGGGCGGCCACGCCCGCGTCGGAGAGGAACTTGGCGGCGGCGTCCCGATTCGGCTTGGCGCCGTAGATGTCCTTGAACGGTTCGGTGGCGCCGGTGACACCCTGCGGAACCGAGGAGTAGGCGGGGGTGTAGGTGCCCTCGTACACGTTCTGCGACAGCGCGTCCCGGTCGACGCTGGAGGCGATGGCCTTGCGCACGGCCAGCTTCTGCGCCGGGGTGTCGCCGGGCATGGTCTTCAGATTGAAGACGACGTAGCGCAATTCGCCGCCGGGTCCGTCGTGCACAGTGACCTTCGAGTCGTTGCGCAGCGAGGAGATGTCGGTGGGGCTGAGCGAGCGGTAGGCGACGTCGATCGCTCCGTTCTGCACGTCGAGCTTCATGTTCTCCGGGCTCTCATAGTATTTCGCGGAGACGGTCTCGATCTTGGGTGCGCCGAGCAGGCCATCGTAGGCGGGATTGGCCTTGTACTGGACCAGCTTGTTCTTGTCGTAGCTGGTGATGTCGTAGGGCCCGGAGAACGGGTGCGCCTTCCACACCTCGTCGTCGCCGAGCACCCGGTCCGCGGGGAACACCTTCTCGTCGACGATGGGCCCGGCCTGGGTGGGCAGCACCGCGGGGAAGGTCTGGTCGTTGGCCACCTTGAGCGTGAAGTTGACGGTGAGTTCGTCCACCACGTCGGTGTGGTCCAGGTTGGTGAGCAGTACGGCCGGGCCGTTGGGGTCGTTGATGCCGACCATGCGGTCGAAGGAGAACTTGACGCTGTTGGCGGTCAACGGGTTTCCGTTGACGAACTTCAGGCCCGGCTTGAGTTTGCAGGTGTAGACGGTGGGCGAGGTGAACTCGCACTTTTCGGCTGCGTCCGGTTCGGGGACGGTCTTACCGGGCGCGAAGTTGAGCAGGTACTGATAGACCTGCGTTTCCACGGCGAGAGAACCGTTCTCGTAGGCCGCGGCGGGGTCGAGGGTGAAGATCCGGTCGGTGGTGCCGATGACGAGGCCCGCGGCGCCGCCGCTCGCTTCCTTGTCGGTGCGGCCGGCTCCACAGCCGGCCACCGCTAGTACTGCCAGTGCGGCGAAACCAATCGCCGCAACACTTTTCGCGCGCATCAATGCCCCGCTCTCGAAACGCGGTGTGGCGGCCTGGATCACAAGCTGCGGCGCACCGCGGTGAACTCGTTTGGCTGGGCACAGTATCGGCGCGCCGTTGCCGATGTGTTGCGTTTACGAACAAACAGATCACAAACCGGACATTTTCCCGAGAGGGTCGATGTCCTCAGTGCGACAGACGAATTGGTCCGCTTCTCTCCCGCGACCCCGTGGCCTGCGCGCTCCCGCCTGCGGTTATAACCACTCGAGCGAAGCGGTGTCCCATTCACTGGGATCGGTGAGTATCCCTGCAGCAAACCCATTTTCGCGACACGCCCGGACGTGCTCGACACGCCAAGCCCCCTGGGCGGCTGACCAGAAAACTCCCCCGGACACGACTGTGCCCCCGCCCCCCGAAACGGGGCGGGGGCACAGATCGAGAGTCCCTACGGACGGCTCAGCGCACTCGCGTTCGCATTGTCCGCCAGCAGATCCGACTCACTGGCCCCGGTGAGCATGCCCTCCAGGACGTTCTTGCCGATGGCCGCCTCGGTGGGCAGCGCGATCGGGTAGGTGCCGTCGAAGCAGGCGGCGCACAGACGCGTGGCCGGCTGCTCGGTGGCGGCGATCATCTCGTCGATGGAGATGTAGCCGAGGCTGTCCGCGCCGATGGAGCGGCGCACGCCCTCGACCATCTCGTCGAGCGAATTGCCTTCGATCCCATCGGGTCCCGCGCCATTGGCGATGAGCTCCGCGCGCGAGGCGAAGTCGATGCCGTAGAAGCACGGCCACTTCACCGGCGCGGAGGCGATGCGCACGTGGATCTCCAGCGCGCCCGCCTCGCGCAGCATGCGGATGAGCGCGCGCTGGGTGTTGCCGCGCACGATGGAGTCGTCGACCACGATGAGCCGCTTGCCGCGAATGACCTCGCGCAGCGGGTTCAGCTTGAGCCGGATGCCGAGCTGGCGGATGGTCTGGCTGGGCTGGATGAAGGTGCGGCCCACGTAGGCGTTCTTCATCAGGCCCTGGCCGTAGGGGATGCCCGAACCCTGCGCGTAGCCGACCGCGGCCGGGGTGCCGGACTCCGGGACCGGGATGACCAGGTCGGCCTCGACCGGATGCTCCTTGGCCAGGCGGCGGCCGATGTCGACGCGGGTGGCGTGCACCGAGCGACCGGAGATGGTCGAGTCGGGGCGGGCCAGGTACACGAATTCGAAGACGCAGCCCTTGGGTTCGGGGTTGGCGAAGCGCATGGAACGCACGCCGTCGGCGTCGATCGCCAGCAGTTCGCCGGGCTCGATCTCGCGCACGAAGGAGGCGCCGACGATATCGAGCGCTGCGGTTTCGCTGGCGACCACCCAGCCGCGGTCCAGGCGACCCAGGCACAGCGGGCGGATGCCCCACGGATCGCGCGCCGCGTACAGCGTGTGCTCGTCCATGAAGGTGAGACAGAAGGCGCCGCGCAGCGTCGGCAGCAGCTCCATGGCGGCCTGCTCGATGCTCTTGTCGGCGGCCGCGTGCGCGAGCAGCGCGGTCATCACATCGGAGTCGGAGGTGGCGCCCAGGTTCCCGGCGAGCCGTCCGCTGATGAGACCGAGTTCCCTTGCCCGAGCGGACAATTCGGCGGTGTTCACCAGATTTCCGTTGTGCCCCAGGGCCAGGCCGGTGCCCACCGCGGTGGTGCGGAAGATCGGCTGCGCGTTCTCCCAGGTGGTGGAACCGGTGGTGGAGTAGCGGCAGTGGCCCACGGCCACATGGCCGGGCATCGCCGCGAGGGTCTGTTCGTCGAAGACCTGGCTCACCAGGCCGAGATCCTTGAACACCAGCACCTGCGTGCCGTCGGCGACGGCGATGCCGGCCGCCTCCTGACCGCGATGCTGCAATGCGTAGAGTCCGTAGTACGTGAGCTTGGCCACATCCTCGCCCGGCGCCCAGACTCCGAATACACCGCATTCCTCGCGGGGTTCGTTCTCGTCCTGGTCGGGGGTGGTGGCGTCGGGGGGCAGTGTCACCGTTTGCTCCCTGTTCGGCGGGCGGGGGGCTCCCCCATAGTACGGGTATTCACAACACAACCCACCGCTGGGATAACCGAGTTGGCGGGCGGTTTGCTGTTAGCTTTCGAGCGTGACGGATACCGAGACTGCGGAAGCCCCTCCTCGCCGGCATCTGACGCCCGTCAAATGGGCGTTTCCGATTATCGTCGTCACGCTGCTGGCCTCGCTGCTCGGCGTGATGTACCTGGATTACGTCGTCGATCCGGAGAAGAACCTGCACGGGTTCCCGATCGCGCTGGTGAATCAGGATGTGGGCGACGACATCACCGGAGCCGACGGGCAGGTGACGCATGTGAACTTCGGCGATCAGGTCGCCGAGGGGCTGCGCAAGGCGGTGCCCGCCGACAAGATCGATCTGCGTGAGATCGGCATCAACGAGTCGCAGCTGCAGATGCAGAACGCGCAGGTGTACGGGACGATCATCATTCCGAGCGACTTCTCCAAGCGGCTCGGCATCCTCGGCGTGGGCAGTGTTGTGCCGGGAGACATCTCGCGACCGGTGATCACGTTGCAGACGAATCCGCGCACCGGCGCGTTCACCACGGCCATCGTGCAGAAGTTCGGCGAGGAAGCGCTGACGCAGGTGGACGCGCAGGTCGGGCAGCAGCTCACCGAACAGGTGAAGACGCAGCTGGCGCCGCCGCCGGGCGGACCGCCCGCGCCGGAGTTGTCGGGCGCCACCCGCATCGCGCTGGAGCATCCGCTGAATATCGTGGTCGAGCAGTTCTGGCCGCTGCCCGGCGGTTCCGGTGAGGGCCTGACCGCGTTCTTCTACAGTCTGCTGCTCCTGCTGGTCGGCATGGTCGGCGCGATGATCATTCATCAGCTCATCGATTCGGCGCTCGGCTTCCTGCCGACCGAATGGGGTCCCTGGTACGTGCATTTCCCGCGCACCCCCATCTCTCGCGTGACGACGCTGCTGATCAAATGGTCGGCGGTGGTGGTGATGGCGACGGCCGTCTCGGCGGCACTGCTCGGGATCGGCACGGCCCTCGGCATGCCGATCGACAAACCGCTGAGCCTGTTCCTCTACGGCGCGTTCGTGATCATCGCGGTCGGCGTCACCTGCACCTCGATCCTCGCGGCGGTCGGCACGGCGGGCCTGATCATCAACCTGATCATCTTCATCATCCTGGGCCTGCCCTCCTCCGGCGGCACCGTCCCGATCGAGGCCACCCCGAAGTACTTCGCCTGGCTGGCCAAATTCGAGCCCATGCACCAGGTGTTCCTGGGCACCCGCTCCATCCTCTACTTCAACGGCAGCGGCCAGGCGGGCCTGACCCGCGGCTTCTGGATGGCCGCGCTGGGGCTGGCCATCGGCCTGGTGGGCGGTCTGGCGATCACCACCTACTACGACCGGAAGGGCTTGGAGCGCAAGCCGATCAACGAATCCCGGGACGCGAAGGTCTGACCCGCCGGCCCCTCGCCGATCCCGGCGAGGGGCCTCAGAGCGGAACGATCGGTAGCCAGCGCGCCACCTCGGCGGCCCGCGACCCCGACGCGGTCAGCGCCCCGGATTCCACCGCGTCCTCGAACGACAGCATTCCGGTGGCGAGCAGAAGCCACGTGCGCGCATCGGTTTCGACCACATTGGGCGGCGTCCCCCGGGTATGCCGTGGCCCCTCGACGCACTGCACCGCCACGAACGGCGGCACCCGCACCTCCACCGACCCGCCCGGCGCATCCGCCGCCAGCGTCCGCGCCGTCCCCCGCACCGCCGCCGCCAGCTCGTTGCGCGCGGGCTTCGGCGCTTCCCCGTCGCGCAGCCACTCCCCCACCGCCGCCAGCGCGGCCCGCAATTCCACCGGATCCACCTTCGCCTGTCGTCCCACGTCAGCGAGGTTACCTATTCACCCGAGAGCCGTAATCGCTCCACAGGTTGACCCGTGACGTCGGCGATCAGCTCGAAGTCCTTGTCCAGATGCAGCACCGTCAGACCTGACAACTCGGCCACAGCGGCAACCAGCAGATCTGCGACAGACGGCGCGCGATGATGCCCGGCGTCGGCGAGTGCGGCCTGAACCTCGAGCGCTCGGTCCTCCATGGTCGGAGTCAGGTACTCGACGAGGAATGACGACAGAGGCGGCCGGGAGAACGCCGCGCGGTGATCTGGTCCAGATCGAGCCGAAAATCCCACCTCGAGCATGGTGACTGTCGCTACTCGAACGCGACCCTGGTCGATGCGTTCCGCCCAGACATCGATATCCGGCGATCCGGAAAGCCGCACCAGCGCTGACTTGTCGATGAGCCACTCGGTTACTCCCATGCGCGGCGCATTACCTCCTCATCTGCGAGATCCGCAAAGGTGTCCGAGAACCATACGAGATCCGCAGCGGTGACACGCCGTTCATCGGATGCCGCTTCGCGAGCCAGCGTGCGGCGAAGATATTGCGTCCGCGATAGACCTAGGCGTTTGGCCTTGGCATCGATCGCGGCGATGACATCATCCGGTACGTCCCGGATCAACAGATCTGCCGACATCGTGGACCTCCAATGCTGGTGATATCACATGATATCACCAGGTCACACCCATTTGCAGAGCTTGTCGACAACCGCTGTCAGCGGTTGCGAAAGCGCCAGCCGCGCCAGGATTTTCCGGGGCGCGCCGCGCGGACATGGTCGAGGGCGCGAGCGGCGGCTGGGGCGAGTGCGCCGCCGGCGTTGAGGGCGAGATGGGCGAGAGCCGGGGCGGCGGCGCTGCCGGAGCGGTCTCGGAGGTGGTCGAAGACCAGGCCCGCCAAGGCGGTGACAGCGACGGTGGCGGGTATCGGATCGCCTACGCTCCGGGCCGGCTGCACGTGGGCCAGGCCGAATGTCGTTGCGCCCAGCCATTTTCCGTCCGCTCCCCAGGTTTCGCGCAAGAGCGGGGTGAGGGTGGCGCGGTAGATCAGTTCTTCGCTGTAGACGGTGCCGAAGGGGATGTGCACGCCCGCCCATTCGGCGGTCGTGACGTCCGGGCCACGGTCCACCTCGGCCATGTGTCGCCGGACGGACGGGATGGCCAGTGCTGCAAGGTAACCGGCGGTAATGAGACCCGCCGCGGCCGTGCCGGTCCGCAGGCCGCGCGGCGAGAACCAGTTCGCGCGGCCGTGGAAGACCATGGCATAGGCGGTGGCGAAGAGGATGTTGGCGGTGCTGCGGCCACGCATGGGAAGGTCGAGGGCAGGCAGCAGGTAGTTGGCCCAGAGCAGTGGAAAGCTCACCGCCACAGCGGTTTTCGATACTGCGGTGCGAGCGGTCCGGGGCGCGGGGCGCATGCGGGGCTACTTGACCACTCGTTCGAAGTCTTCGGCCGATTCGATTTGGACGCGGATCTTTTCGCGGAGTTCGTCGTTCCAGCCCTCGGGTGGGGCGATGGCGGCCCAGCCGTCGAGGACGAGGGAGCCGTAGCGGTGGCCGTGGCCGTCACTCACACCCTGGGCGTTGGTGAGGTCGGCGGCCACCTGCCAGAAGGTGACGAAGGGCCACCAGCGCATCTGGGTGGAGACGTCGGAGCCGCGGCGTTCGGAGAGCCAATCCGGTTGGGAGGACAGCAGATCCGGCGACCACCAGACGATGGGGTCGGAGGGGTGCTGGAGGTAGACGATGCGGGGGTAGCGCCAGTCGGGGGACGGCTTGCCCAGATCCGCTGCGGTGGCGGCGAATCGGACCACCAGGCCGTCGGCGTAGATGGGGTCCACCTCGCGGGTGCCGGGGTCGCGGCGGGAGACGAACTGTTCCCAGAGGCGGTTGGAGTTGGGCGGGCCCACCCAGAGTGCGCCGTTCACTTTGGATCTCAGGTCGGCGAGGCCGTCGAAGGCGGCTTCCGAACCTTGGGAGCCGAGACTCTCCCCGTAGACGAGCAGTTTGGGGCGGGCGTTCTCGGGCCGCGCGGACCAGGCCGCGTACACCGCGTCGAACATCTTCTTGCCCGCCACCGCGACCTTCTGACGGTCGGCGAGGAAGGACAGCACGCTCGGCAGATACGAGTACTGGGAGGCGACGATGGCGGTGTCGCCGCCGTACATGTATTCCAGCGCGGCCGCGCTCATATTGTTGACCCACCCGGTGCCGGTGGTGGTGACGATGGCCAGCACCTTGCGGTCGAAGGCCCCGGTGCGCTCGAGCTCGGCGACGGCCAGCGCTTCCTGGGTGGTGCCGGGTCCGGCGGATTGCAGGCCGACGTACACCCGAATCGGTTCGCGCGCAGGCTTTCCGGTGAGTGCGCCGATGAGCAGCGGGTCCGGCCCGTGCGAGACGAACCAGCGCCCCTCGAAGCCGAGCGTCGCCCATTTGGCCAGCGACTGCGGGCTGCCGGAACGTTCCGGCCGCGTGGGTTGTTTCGCGAAATCGCTCATGGTGTCGTTGCGCACGCTGAAACCGGAGTTGGCGACAGCGAAGAACGCGCTGGTGGCGACGCCGTTGAACAACGTGATGATCAGTACGGTGAGCAGCAGCACGCCGGTGGCGGGGGCCAGTGTCGGCGGCACCTTCACCCAGCGGTTGAGCTGGCGAGCGATGAACCGCACCAGTTCCCGCAGCGTCCGGTACACCGCCACCACGGCCACCCCGACCGCGAGACTCAACCCGCCGGTGCGCAGGTAGGCGGCGCGCGTGGTGCCCTCCATACCCATGAGGGTGTAGATCTCGCGCTGCCAGTCGGCCGACATGACCAGCATGTAGGCGGCGAACAGGATGCAGGACAGCACGATCGCGACCTTGACGAGGTCGCGCACCCACACCGGCGGCGTGCCGATCTTCAACCGGGGCCGAATCCACTTGTGGAACAGCCATTGCAGCAGACAGCCGACGCCATAGCCGAGCGCGGCATTGATGCCACTGATCAACCCCTGGAACAGCCAGTCGCGCGGCAGCAGCGACGGCGTCACCGACCAGGCGAAGAATATGGTGGCGACCACCAGCCCGGTGTGATTGAGATCGATGATCTCCTCGGCCCGCCGTACGATGGCGGCGACCGGGCGGCCGCGTCCGCGCCGGAAGAACACGGCTCCGCGAGCGCGCAGCCGCGTCAGAGCGCGAGCGGTGTCCAGCACCGGTCCAGTATGGCGGCCGATCGCCCGAAACCGTGGACCTCGGTATGTGAGAGCCGCAACCGCTGCGGCGTGTCGGTTACGACATCTACCCAGGGGGACTCGAGTAGTCCTACGCGGTCGAGCGGCGGGCATGGCCGACAGACTGCTGAGTCATGAGCACTCCCAGCGCACAGACCAAGAGCACCACCGCATTTCTGGCCCAGGCGGCCATCGCGTTCGGAATCTCCTTCTCCGCCTTGATTATCGGAATCCTGTATCTGCCGCTCGATATCTGGCAGCGCGGGTTCCTCGCCATGACGGTGCTGTTCCTGACGAGCAGCACGTTCACTCTCGCGAAAGTCATTCGCGATCAGCACGAGTCGAGCAAGGTGCACAGTCGCATCGATGAGGCTCGTATGGAAAAGCTCATGGCCGAACACGATCCGTTCAAGGTCATGACATAGAAAACTCCACCCCGCTGGGTCCGGTACGAGGGGTACGGACCCGGCGGGGTGGAGTCGTGTTGGGGTGACCTAGTGGTCTTCGCCGCCGAAGAGGGCGGGCAGGGTGCCCTCGTGGGCGGTGCGCAGTTCGTCCAGGGTGATGGAGAACTGGCCCTGCACCTCGAGGGAGTCGGAGCCCTGGTCGACGACGCCGATGCGGGTCCACGGCATCTGCCGTGCGTCCAGCATCTGGGTGAAGCGGATCTCCTCGTTGCGCGGCACGGCCACCAGGACGCGGCCCGCGGACTCGGAGAAGAGGGTGACGAACGGGTCCGCGCCCTCGGGAAGCAGGACGCGGCAACCGGTTTCGCCGGCCAGCGCGGCCTCGACGACGGTCTGGATGAGGCCGCCTTCGGAGAGGTCGTGGGCGGCGGTGATCATGCCGTCGCGCGAACCGATGGTGAGGATCTCGGCGAGCGCCTGCTCGCGGGCGAAGTCGACCTTGGGCGGGAGGCCGCCGAGGTGGTCGTGTTCGACCTGCGCCCAGATGGAGCCGTCGAGCTCGTCGCGGGTCTCGCCGAGCAGGATCAGCGTCTCGCCGGGCTCGAGACCGAGGCCGGTGGGGATGCGGCGGTGCACGTCGTCGATGACGCCGAGCACACCGACCACCGGGGTGGGCAGGATGGCGGTCTGGCCGGTCTGGTTGTAGAACGACACATTGCCGCCGGTGACCGGAATGCCCAGGGCCACACAGCCGTCCGCGAGGCCGCGCACGGCCTGCTGGAACTGCCACATGACGCCCGGGTCCTCCGGCGAACCGAAGTTGAGGCAGTTGGTGACGGCCTTCGGGGTGGCACCCGTGGTGGCGACATTGCGGAAGGCTTCGGCGAGCGCCAGCTGCGCGCCGGTGTACGGGTCGAGCTTCGTGTAGCGGCCCGAGGCGTCGGTCGCGAGGGCGATGCCGCGACCGGTCTCCTCGTCGATGCGGACGACACCGGCGTCGGCGTGCTCGGCGAGCACGGTGTTGCCGCGCACGTACCGGTCGTACTGCTCGGTAATCCACTTCTTGGAGCAGAGCTGCGGGCTGGAGATCATCTTCAGCACGGTGGCGCGCAGTTCGTCGGCCGTCTTCGGACGGTTCAGCGCCGCAGCGGAATCCGCGTTCAGCGCGTCCTGGTCGGCGGGGCGCTCGACCGGGCGCTCGTACACCGGGCCCTGGTGGGCGACGGTGCGCGGCGGCACGTCGACGACGGTCTCGCCGTGCCAGGTGATGATCAGGTGGTCGCCGTCGGTGACCTCACCGATGACGGTGGCGGTGGCGTCCCACTTCTTGCAGACGGCCATGAAGGCGTCCACGTTCTCGGGGGTGACGACCGCGCACATGCGCTCCTGCGACTCGCTCGAAAGGATTTCGGCGGGAGTCATATTGGCGGCGCGCAGCGGCACCCGGTCCAGGTCGATGTGCATGCCGCCGTCACCGGCAGCGGCCAGTTCCGAAGTGGCGCAGGAGAGTCCGGCGCCGCCGAGGTCCTGGATGCCGACCACGAGTCCGGCGTGGTAGAGCTCGAGACAGCACTCGATGAGCACCTTCTCCGCGAACGGGTCGCCGACCTGGACGCTGGGCAGCTTCTTGCGGCCCGCGGCGGTCTCGTCGCCGGAGAAGGTGTCGGAGGCGAGCACGGACACGCCGCCGATGCCGTCGAGGCCGGTGCGCGCGCCGAACAGAATGATCTTGTTGCCCTTGCCGGAGGCGAAGGCCAGGTGCAGATCCTCGACCCGCATGACGCCCGCGCACAGCGCGTTGACGAGCGGGTTGCCCTGGTAGGAGGCGTCGAACACGGTCTCGCCGCCGACATTCGGCAGGCCGAGCGAGTTGCCGTAGCCGCCGACGCCGCGCACCACGCCGTCGACCACGCGCCGGGTGTCCGGGTGGTCGGCCGCGCCGAAGCGCAGCTGGTCCATGACGGCGATCGGGCGCGCACCCATGGCCATGATGTCGCGGACGATGCCGCCGACGCCGGTGGCCGCACCCTGGTAGGGCTCGACATAGGACGGGTGGTTGTGCGATTCCACCTTGAAGGTGACCGCCCAGCCGTCGCCGATGTCCACCACGCCCGCGTTCTCGCCGATGCCGGCGAGCATGGACTTCTTCATCTCGTCGGTGGTGGTCTCACCGAAGTAGCGCAGGTGCACCTTCGAGGACTTGTACGAGCAGTGCTCGGACCACATCACCGAGTACATGGCGAGCTCGGCGTCGGTGGGCCGACGGCCGAGGATCTCCTTGATCCGGGCGTACTCGTCGTCCTTGAGGCCGAGTTCCTTGTAGGGCTGTGCGGTGTCCGGGGTGGCCGCGGCGTTGCTGACGGTATCGACGTGGCTGGTCACGGGAATACCAGAGTCCTTTCGGCCGGGCAGGTCAGGACCGAGAACCGGCATGGCTGGATATCGGCGAGATACAGCGTGAGTCTAGTTGCCGGTCTCCGCGCGCTTTTCGCCGCCTACCTGTGTGGTCGAGAGCACATTCCTCGTCCTCGCTGGGGCTTTTGTGAGGAATGTGCTGCGGGGTCGCGGTTTCGGCGGCGCACGGGTGCCCGAAGGCACAGAGAAGCCAAGCCTCACCGCTACTCTAGGGCGGTGAGCGATCGATCCGGGCTTGCGGATCCGGCGGAGAAGCCCGCGACCGCATCAGAAGGTTCTGCAGGTTTGACGCGCCGACAGCTCGAATTGCTGGCGATCGCGATCGGCCTCTTCGCGGTGTCCGCGATTGTCAGCTATCTCGCCAAGTTCTGGTACGGCTACATCGATCTTCAGGTGTACCGCAATGGCGCGCGGGCCTGGCTGGACGGCAAGGACCTGTACGGGCCGATGCCGCCGGTGATGGGGATCGGGCTGCCGTTCACCTATCCCCCGCTGGCCGCCCTGTTCTTCGCGCCGCTGGCGTTGATGCCGTTGGATGTCGCCGAGTGGGTGGTGCTCGCGACTTCGGTGCTGTCCCTGGGCATCACGCTGTGGGTGGTGCTGGAGCGATTGCGCCCCGCCATGGAGCGGGTCACCCGGTTGAGCATCGTGGTCGGCGCGATCGCGATCTTCCAGCTGCTGGAGCCGCTGCGGCAGACCTTCAATTTCGGGCAGATCAATCTGGTGCTGATGGCGGCCATCACGCTGGATTGCCTGGTGCGCAAGCCTTTCTGGCCGCGCGGCATGCTGATCGGCATCGCGGTGTCGGTGAAGCTGACGCCGGCCGGATATCTGCTGTACTTCGTGCTGCGCCGGGATTGGAAGGGCGCGGCCACCCTCGTGGGCGCGACGATCGGCGCGGTGCTGGTGGGCTGGCTGATCTTCCCGAAGGATTCGCCGAAGTACTGGTTCGAGACGCTGGCAGACACCGGGCGGATCGGGCCGCCGTACTACGCGGGCAATCAGTCGTTGAAGGGCTTCGCCTTCCGCCTCGGGGTCTCCGATTCGGCGGCGACACTGATCTGGCTGGGGCTGTCCGCCATTGCCGTGGCGCTGGCCGCCATCTGGATGAAGCGGCTGTTCTCGATCGGCGCGGACGCGGCCGCCCTGATGGTGAATGCCGCTACGGTGCTGCTGATTTCGCCGGTGTCGTGGTCGCACCACTGGGTGTGGGTCGCGCCCGCGCTCATCGTGGCCGCCGACGCCATCGCCAACGGCCGCCGCAGCCGCTGGTTCGTCGGCGCGGTCGGTTTCGCCTTCGTCATGTTCGCGGTCGGGCCGCAGTGGGTGCTCCCGCACGACCGCGACCGCGAACTCGAATGGTCCTGGTGGGAGCAGATCCTCGGCAGCAGCTACGTGCTGTTCACCTTCGCGATCTTCGTGGTGGCAGCGCTGACCTACCACCCGCAGCTGCGGAAACCCGCAGCGCACACGGTCTAGGTAAATGCTCTTTCAGCGCGGCGGCTCGGGGGTGAGGAAGGCGGCGAGCGCTGCGGCGTAGGCGGGAATGTCGGCCGCTCCCATCATTTCTCGCGCGGAGTGCATGGCGAGCTGGGCCGCGCCGACGTCGACGGTGGGCATGCCGGTGCGGGCCGCGGTCATGGGGCCGATGGTGGAGCCGCAGGGCAGGTCGGCGCGGTGGACGTAGCGCTGGAGTGGCACATCGGCTTGCGAGCAGGCCAGGGCGAAGGCGCCCGCGCCGGCCGCGTCGGTGGCGTAGCGCAGGTTCTGGTTGACCTTGAGCACCGGTCCGCCGTTGACCTCGATGCGGTGCGCGGGCTCGTGCCGGTCCGGGTAGTTGGGGTGCGTCGCGTGCGCCATATCGCCGGAGGCGCAGACGGATCCGGCCAGCGCGGCCAGGTATTCGGCGCGCCCGCCGCCGCGAGTCAGCACGATGCGTTCGAGAACCGTGGGCAGCAGCCCGGATTGGGCGCCGCGGTCGGATTGGCTGCCGACCTCCTCGTGGTCGAACATGGCCAGCACCGGCACCGCCGCGCCGGGTTCGTTGATGGCGGCGAGGAAGGCGCGCAGTCCGGCGTAGCAGGTGCCCTGATTGTCCAGGCGCGGCGCGGACACCAGATCCAGGTCGCGGCCGATGAGCTTGGACGGCACCAGATCGTGGGTCATGAGTTCCCAGCCGAGCACCGCGTTGGCTTCGATGCCGGAGCGTTCGGCGATGAAGGCCATGAACGAGCGCGGTTCCCCGCCGATCCCCCACACCGCGTTCACGTGCCGCTGCGGATCCAGTTTCACCCCGCCCCGGTCCTCGGACAGGTGGATGGCCAGCTGCGGTACCCGCAGGATCGGTTCGTCGATGCGAATCAGCCGCTCCCGCACCACATTTCCGTCGCGCACCGACAGCCGTCCGGAGATGCCGAGGTCGCGGTCGAGCCAGGAGTTGAGCCAGGCCCCGCCGTAGGGTTCCAGCCCGACCATCTGCCAGCCCGCCACGGCCAGGTCCGGATGCTGTTTCACGCGCAGGTTGGGGCTGTCGGTGTGCGCGCCGACCACCCGGAACGGGGTGGCCTGTCCGGTGCGGAAGCCGGTGGGCGCGCCGGGGCCGCCGTCGGCCCAGGCCACCAGCGAGCCGCTGCGCACCACGTAGTAGCGGCCGGCGCTGTTGGAGGGCCAGGGCGCGGATTCGGAGAGGCGGGTGAATCCGTGGTCGTCGAGTTCGGCCGCCACGGTGCGGCACACATGGAACGGCGACGGCGAGGCGTCGATGAATTCGCACAGTCCGGCGGCAGTGGCGGTGGTCTCGGCAACTGGCATGTGCCGATCCTAAGCATGTCTGATTCAGTTTCTGCGGCAGCGGTCCCTCCGGCCGCGTACGCGCGTGGCGCGGGTATCGGGTTGCGCTGGTAATTAAAGGATTTCGAGGGGAATGGAATTTCGATCCGCCGGCTCGGGCCTGCGGCGCGGGACTAGAATCAGTCCACGATCCTGGTATCCGGGTTCGCCCGGCGGGAGGGGTGAAAACCGTGCGACAGTCCGGGCCTGCGCTGGGGGATTCGTTCGAAATCCTGCACATTGCGCCCCGGCAGGGTCACGCCGCCATGTACGGGCCCTCGTGTGAGGCGCTGGCGCGGCTGGCCGCCGGTGAAATCAATTCCTCGGACGGCATTCTCGGCCGGGAAACCTGCCTCACCGTCCTGGACGGCGGCGGCGATCCGATCGAGCTGGGGCGCGAGGTCTCGGCGCTGATCGCCACCGGATTGGTGCGCGCGGTGACCGGCAATCCGGTGAGCTCGGACCGGCTGTCGATCATGCGCGCGGTGGCCGGGCGCGTGCCCTGCCTGTTCGGTTACGGGCACGACGGGCTGGCCCCGTATCAGCCGGGCACCTTCATGATCGCCGAACATCCGGGTGCGCTCACCTATCACGTGGTGCGCTGGCTGTATCGCGAATACGGGCTGCACCGCTGGGTATTGCTGGTGTCCGACTTCGGCTGGGCGTGGCGCTACGCGGCCGTGCTGCGCCGGCTGCTCGCACCCCCGCACGTGGTGTTCGCCGAATACGCGGTGCCGATCGGCGCCGCGGATTTCGAGCCGGTGCTCGGACATCCCATGCTGGATCTGGCCGACGGCCTGCTGCTCGTCATGACCAGCGGCGATGCCGTTCGATTCAATCGCGCGTTCGCGGCGACGGGCCGGGCCGAACGGCAGGTGCGGGTGGGGCCGACCTTCGACGAGGATGTGCTGCTGGCCGGTGGGCCCGGCGCCAACCGGAATGTGTTCGTGGCGTCGAGTTCGCTGCCGGATCGTGCCGACAGCCGGGCGCTGCGGGATCGCTACGGGCAGTGGTATCGCGAATTCCCGCCCGCGGTGGGACGTTTCGCGTACGGCTCGTATCTGTCGGTGCACGCACTGGCGGCGCTGGTGCAGGCGGTGGGTTCACCGGAGGTGCCGCGGATTCACAGCGCGTTGCACGCGCGGTCCGTATTCGAGGGCCCGCCTGGGGAATTCCGGTTCTGGGACGATCAGATTCTGCGGCCGGTGCGCATCGCGCGCGCGGACGGGGTGGATCTGACGGTGCTCACCGGGTGAGTTCGGATCGGCGCTCGGTCAGCGCGGCTGGGGTGCGTCGGCGACGCGTTCGAGCAGGCGTAGCAGCTCCAGGTAGTCGCCGCCGCCGAGGGTCCGGCGTAGCTCGGCCTCGGCGCGCATCTCCTCGGCGCGGACCTCTTCGACGAGTTCGACGCCGCGCCGGCTCAATCCGATGAGGATGCGGCGGCGGTCGTCGGCGGCGGCCACGCGGAAGATGAGTCCACGCTCGGCCAAATGGTCGGCGTGCCGGGTGGCGGAGGAGGGCGGCAGTTGCGCGCGGGCCGCCAGTTCGCTCATGGTGATGCCGGTGTCACCGGAGAGGTTGGTGAGCATGCACCACTGGTCGGGGGTCAGGCGTCTGGCACACAGAGCGGCGTCGAGGTGACGAAGCCAACTGCGCTCCGCAGCCCTCAGTGCACCGTGCAGGGTCGAAATTCCACCTAGAATTGTCGCCATAATTCCCGCCCGTCCAAATTCCATCGAACGAGGGGAAGGGTATCCGATGACCCCGTTCGGCGGGAATCCCGAGAACTGTATCGAGATCCTCAACATAGTCCCGCAGCAGGGGCCGGGCGGCATCTTCGCGCCCTCGTGCGAGGCCGCCATTTCTCTGGCCGTGCAAGAAATCAACAGCGGCACAGGAATTCTCGGAAGGGAATTGCGCGTCACGCACATTGACGGCGGGCGCGATCCGGCCGACGTGGCACGCGAGGTATCGGCATTGCTGGCGACCGGGATGGTGCACGCCATCACCGGCTGGCACACCTCGGCGGTGCGGCGGGCGGTGTCGGAAGCGGTCGACGGGCGGGTGCCGTACCTGTTCGCCACCGATCACGAGGGCGTGGAACGGCCGCCACCAGGGCTTTTCATGATCGGCTCGAATCCGGGCCGGCAGATTCTGCCCGCGCTGCGCTGGCTGCGAAGAGAACTGGGCGCACGACGCTGGGCCATTATCGGCAACGACTATGTGTGGCCGCGGCGGACCGCGGACGCGGTGCGCGACGAGCTCGGCCATCGGGGGGCCGCGGATCTGGAGCACTTCCTGCCGCTGGAGAAATTCGTGCCGATGGGCACGCAGGACTTCGAGGATTTCCTCGCCGATCCCCTGCTCGATCAGGTGGACGGGGTGATCGTGCTGCTGGTGGGGGCCGATGTGGCGCGATTCAACAAGCAGTTCGCCAAGATCGGGCGGGACGAGAAGCAGCTGCGGGTGAGCCCGGCGGTGGACGAGAACGTGCTGCTGGCGGCGGGCCGCAAGGCGAACCGGAATCTGTATGTGCCGTCGAGCTTCTTCGTGAACGGGGCCGAGGGCATGGATCGGCTGGAGCGCTACCGGCGGCTGCACGGTGAGTTCGCCCCGGCGCTCACCAACTTCAGCAATACCGAATACGAGGCGGTCCGCACGCTGTGGGCCATGGCCGAGGCCGCGAATTCCCTGGACGTCCGCCGGGTGCACGCCGCCGTCGACAATGGGGCGATACTCGAAACCCCCTCGGGCGCAATCGGATTCGATGGAAACCAGGTGGTGCTACCCGGTTACATCGCCCGCGCCGAGGGGGTCGGGTTCGAGATTCTGGATCGGATCAGTTAGGCGGAAACCAGCGCGTCCAGCACGGAGAAGAAGATCCCCAGCCCGTCGTCGCTGGGGCCGGTGAGCGCCTCGGTGGCGTGCTCCGGATGCGGCATGAGGCCGACGATGCGGCCGTCCGGGGAGCAGATGCCCGCGATATCGCGCTGCGACCCGTTCGGGTTGTCGCCCGCGTACCGGAAGACCACGCGGCCTTCGCCTTCCAGCTCGTCCAGCACGGCCTGCGAAGCCTGGTAGCGCCCCTCGGCGTTCTTGACGGGCACCAGGATCTGCGCGCCCGGCTCGTAGCGGGAGGTCCAGGCGGTGTCGGTGCGCTCGACGCTCAGCCACTGGTCGCGGCACACGAAGTGCAGCCCCTCGTTGCGGGTGAGCGCGCCCGGCAGCAGCCCGGCCTCGCACAGGATCTGGAAACCGTTGCAGATGCCCAGCACCGGCATGCCCTGCCCGGCGGCCTTGATGACCTCGCCCATGACCGGAGCCATGCTGGCGATCGCCCCGGCCCGCAGGTAATCCCCGTAGGAGAAGCCGCCGGGCACGATGACCGCGTCGACCCCCTTCAGGTCGGCGTCGGCATGCCACAGCGAGACGGCCTCGGCACCGGCCAGTTTGGCGGCGCGGGCGGCGTCGACATCGTCGAGCGTGCCCGGGAAGGTGATGACTCCGATGCGTGCGGTCACAGCCGGACGACCTTCCAGTCCTCGATGACGGTGTTGGCGAGCAGCGATTCGGCGATCTGCTCGAGCTCGGCGTCGCTCACATTGTCGGCGACATCGAGTTCGAATCGCTTGCCCTGCCGCACATCCGAGATTCCCGGGTGACCCAGGCGCCCCAGCGCGCCGACGATGGCCTGTCCCTGCGGATCCAGGATTTCGGCCTTCGGCATCACCTCGACCACGACACGTGCCACGCGTTGCTCCTCAGCTGGTGGGGCGGCGCTCGGAGACACATGCAGCCGAGCGGGGGTTTCGCTGATCAGGGTAGTTGGCGTGGCGCGGCGGGGCGTCGCCGGGTCGTGCGGTAAGTGGGCCGCGCCACAGATCAGGGCTACCGTTGCCATATGCGCATAGCCCATTTCGGACACTCATGCATTCTGGTGGAGCTGAACGGGACCAAGATTCTCTTCGATCCGGGCACCTTCTCGCACGGGTTCGAGGGCCTCACGGGGCTGGATGCCATCGCGGTGACGCATCAGCATCCCGATCACATCGACCCGAATCGGATCGGCGCGCTGGTCGAGGCGAATCCGCAGGCGCGGCTGCTGTCGGATCCGCAGACCGCGCAACTGCGCGAGGAGCCGTGGGAGGCGGTGCACGCCGGGAACGTGCTGAAGGTCGGCGACGTGCAGGTCACCGGCGGCGGTGGGCGGCACGCGGTGATCCATCCGGAGATTCCGGTCATCGACAATACGGTCTTCCAGCTCGGCACCCCGGACGATCCGGCGCAGCTGGTGCATCCGGGCGATTCGCTGTGGGTGCCGCCGGTGCCGGTGGGCGTGCTCGCGATTCCGGCCGCCGCCCCGTGGATGCGGATCAGCGAGGCGGTGGACTATCTGCGCGCGGTGAATCCGCGCACGGCGCTGCCGATCCACTACGGGATCATTCAGCCGGAGGCGCAGGGCATCTATTTCGGCCGGTTGAACGAAATGCGCCCTGCGAATACCGAATTCAAGGTCATCGAGCCGGAGGACCAGGCGGAGTTCTGACCAGAACCACGCCGAGTCCGTCGATACGGAATTCGCTCACGGTGACATCGACGGCGGTGTCGGTGAACCGCCGGCCGCCGAGCGCCGAGGCGAGGAACTGACGCACCGAATCGGGTTGCGTGGCAAGTGAACCCAGGACCTCGGCGGGAACCTCGATGGTCCCGTCGAAACGGCGGGCCTGCGTGCCGATGCCCTGCTGCTGTGGGAGCTGCCGCAGACCGTCGACGGTGTGCAGGATCAGATCCAGGCGCGCGCCGTCGCCGAAATCTATTCGCAGCGTAGGCGTGTTCGACACATCGAAGTTCTCGACCGACGCGGTCCACGTTCCGGCGCTGCCCGCATAGCTGTACGGCGAGGGCTGGATCGAATCGTCGATGGAACGGTCGTCCGTGGTGTTCTGCAAGGGATTTCCGGCCAGCGGCTGGTCGGTGGGCACGAAACTCCACTGCGCGGCGGTCAGCGTCTTGACCCAGTAGCCGGTGCGGCCGTCACTGCGGCCCTCGACGCGCAACTCCCGTGCGTCCGAACCGATTCCGGTCTTGTGCACGGAGATGCGGTCGGTGATCTCACCGGGCACCTTGGGCTGGCGCACCCAGTCGGGCGCGGGCAGCTGAATGGCGGCGTACCGGGAATCGATCCGCTCCGACAGCATGTCGGGCGCTTCCGGCAGGCCGCGCTGATCCTCGTACGAGTACCGGAAGAAGACCTTGTCCGCGCCCGAGATGTCGAAGTCGTAGAGCCGCGTGTACAGATCGCCGAATCGATTGACCACCAACGTGGTCGAGGCGCTGGTGGACAGCTTCACCGCCCGGAAGCGCCCGTTCGCCGGAGTGGCGAACTCGTAGCTGTGGTCCACCGGCAGCCAGGGGTCCACATAGCTGATGCGGCTGCCGCCGCCGGTCAAGGCGAAGACGTGCGAGACCTTGGCCCCGCCGACGGGATGGTCATTGCCCGCATTGTCGCGCCAGACGTGATCCTCGTTCGGCGAGAGCACCGACCAGGTCCAGTCGAGGGTGCCTGCGGGCAGGGTGTTTCCGGCCCCGGTCCACAGCGGCGTCCCGTACCGCTCGCTCCAGTTCCAGTCCTCGGGCGCGCTGAGCGCGTGGTCCATGGTGAAGAACCGGCCGTCGCGATCGATGGCCATGACCTCGTCGTCATCGGCGGAGACGCCCGCGATGCGGCCCTCCATGCAGCCGGGCAGCGGGAGGTTGCGCCACCCGCCCTGCGCGGCGGCTTCTTTCACGTAGATGTGCCCGTCGCGGGCGGAGAAGGACCAGCGCCGGTTGAACGATTCGGCAGAGGTGCGGAAGTAGATCTGTTCGGGCAGTGCGATATTCGCGGCGGGCAGGGCCTCGAGGCCCGCCGTGGTGTCGTCCGCGCCCAGCTCGGGTGTGCCCACGGTGCCGATCAGCCCGCACCCGCCGGTCTCGGCGGAAGCGCCGGAATACGTTGTCAGACCGGCGAAGACGACTCCGGCTGCCACCCAGACTGCGCCGCGCTTGAAACGAGAATTCACAGCCACCCCAGAGCTCCGAAGACAGCGATGGCCACCGCGTCCACGCCCAGAATCGCCCCCACCGTAGTGGCTTTCGCCCGCACGGTCGGCAGATCGTGCACGTAGAAGCAGGCCGCGAAGAACGGCACGTAGCCGATGAGCCAGATGAGGAACGGGAAGCTCGGCTGCCACCAGGACCAGTCCCAGGTGAGCACGCCGGCCTTGTTGAGCAGCACCTCCACGCCGACGGCCGCCGCGGCGTTCACCGCGATGAGCACCGGCCGGTTGGGCAGGCCGAGGATGCGGGTTTCCTTGGGCGGCAGCATCTTCGCCGCCGCCGCGCCCATGATGGCGAACATGAAGCAGATCTCGATGTTCAGTCCGATGAGCAGCTGATACGCGGTCGGGCCGGTCGCGCCCCAGACGGGTGCGCGGCCGGTGGCATGGAAGACCAGCGAATTCCAGATCTCGTTGAACAGATCCATGCCCCAGAGCGCGATGCCCGCGAACAGAACATTCCAGTTCCGGCGCTCGACCTCGGTGGCATAGACGTAGATGACGAGCAGCAGCAGTGGAATGGCATACCACTTGAATTGGCTGCTGTCGCGCAGCAGGTCGAGCGCCGTGCGGGCGTGCTCGGTCATTGGCGTCCCTCTCTCCGGATGACCGCAAAACGCCCTTGAGTTTTACAGATCTACATCAAATGTCAACCTGTAAAAACCCCCGATTCCGAGGCGGAATTTGCCTCGCGCCGCTGAATTTCCCGCAGCTTCGCGCCCTCGACGTCGATATCCGGCACGATCTTGCTCAGCCACTTGGGCATCCACCAGGCCGCGTCGCCCATGAGCACGAGCAGCGACGGGATCAGCACCATGCGCACCAGGAAGGCGTCGAAGAGTACGCCGGCGGCGAGGGCGAAGCCCATGGACTTGGCGCTGGCATCGGGCTCCATGAGGAACGAGCCGAACACGAAGATCATGATGATGGCCGCCGAGGTGACCACGCGCGCGCCGTGGTGGTAGCCCTTGACCATGGCCTGTTTGGGCCGCTCCCCGTGCACGTACTCCTCGCGCATGCGGGTCACCAGGAAGACCTGGTAGTCCATGGCGAGGCCGAAGACCAAGCCGATCAACATGATCGGCAGGAAGCTGATGATCGGCCGTGGCTCGTCGATGAGGCCGAACGCGCCCTCCTGGAATATGAGCACGGTCGCGCCGAAGGTGGCGGCCATGGACAGCAGGAAGCCGAGCGCCGCCGTCAACGGCACCAGGATCGAGCGGAAGACGGCGATCAGCAGCAGGAAGGCCGCGCCCGCCACAATGGCCAGGTAGGGCACGATCTTGCCGAGCAGCACGTGGTCGATATCGGCGTAAATGGCTGTGGTGCCGGTGATTCCGTACGCCATGCCGTACTTGGACCGGAACTGTGATTCCGCGTCGCGGGCATCGCGGACCAGATCCTTGGTCTGCTGATCATTGGGCCCGGTCTTGGGGACGCCCTCGAAGGTCGCGCCCGCCCGGTCCTCGCTCCAGGTCGGTTCGGTCACGTAGTTCATATCCGAGTACGAGGCGAGTTTCTCGCGCAGCGCGGTGACCGCCGGTTCGCGCTGATCGGCGGGCGTATCCGAGAGATCCACCGCGACCTGCAGCACGCCATTGCTGCCGACCCCGAAGCCCTCGGTGCGCAGTTCGTACGCCTTGCGGGCGGTGGAGGTCTTGGGCAGCGAATCCTCGCCCGGCAGACCGAGATTCATTTTCGCGGCGGGCAGCGCGAGCAGGCCCAGCACCAGAATGCTCAGGATCAGCGTGACCACCGGCATGCGGCCGATCAGCGTGCCGACGCGCATGCCGTTGGTGACGGAGTTGTCGTCCTCGGGATCGTGCTGGGCGATGAGCGGCAGCTTCGGCTTGAACAGGAAGCGGCCGAACGCGCCCAGCAGTGCGGGCATGAGCGTCAGCGCCACCAGCACCGCGAAGGCCGCCGCCACCGCGCCGCCCAGACCCATGAAGGTCAAGAAGCGGACGCCGACGATGCTGAGCCCGACCAGCGCGATGATCACGGTCGCACCGGCGAACACCACCGCCGAGCCGGCCGTGCCGAGCGCCACGCCTGCGGCTTCCTCGGGTGAATCCTGTACGGCCAGTTCGTGTTTGTAGCGGGAGACGATGAAAAGCGCGTAGTCGATGGACAGCGCGATGCCGATCATGGAGGCCAGGAAGGTGGTGAAGCTCGGCACGTCGAGCACCGAGGTGCCGAGGAAGATCACCGAGGTGGCCGCGCCGAGCCCGACGAGCGCGGTGAGGATGGGCACGAAGGCCGCCACGATCGCGCCGAACGAGATGATCATGACCAGGAAGGCGAAGCCCATGCCGATCAGCTCGGCCTTGCCGCTGGGCTGCTCCTGTTCCATGGCGATGGTGCCGGACAGTTCCACGGTGAGCCCGGCGCTGCGGGCCTCGTCGGCGACGTCGTAGGCGGCTTTGCGGTCGTCTGCGGTGATATCCGCGAAATTCTTGATATCGAACGGAACGCTGAGTACCGCAACCGAATCCGGGTGCTCCGGGTTCAACACGTTCAGCGGCGCGTTGCTGCACTTGGAGATGAAGGCGCTGGAAGTGCGGTCGGCATCGAGGCAGCCCATTTCCTGCGCGGCCTCGATCGGGTCCACCAGCGGTTTGCTGTGATTGACGATATTCAGCGCTTCGATCTTCTGCACGAGGGCTTGCACCGCCTGGTGATTGCTCTCGTCGGTCAGCTTCGTGCCGGCGGGCGCGCCTATCACGTAGACGCCGGTGACGGCATCGAATTGATACGCATCCGACATGCCCGGGAAATGCTTGTCCAGGATCTCGCTGGCTCGTTCCGACGGCAGATTCGGGATGTCGAAGGAGTTGCTCATGGGCTTCTGGAGGCTGAAGCCGAGGATGCCGAGCACGATCCACAGGGCTATCCAGACGGGCAGAACAATCCACTTGCGCCGGTAAGCGAACTTTCCCCACCGATACAGATAGACGGACACGCGCATCTCCCAGTAGGTAGCCGGATCGTGCAATCGGTCAGTCGTGCAGTTTCGACATCAGAGTTTGCTACGTAATTGCCGCTCGATCAAGCGATACAGTCGTCGGGCGAGCGGAAAAGGTACTGCGATCGGCGAGTTCGGACAACGAGCGGAGGATCGGGAGTGGCCCAGGATTCGAAACGGCAATTGCTCGTCGGCAAGGGATGGATTCAGGCTTGTGCCCTGGTCGCCCTATTCGGATTCTTCATCATGGGATTACTGGCCTTCCGCACCTACGACGACGGACCGCCGATTCCCGATCGCGTGCAGACCGCCGACGGCACCCTCTTGTTCACCGGCGACGATATCGGCGAGGGCCAGAAGATCTTCCTGGCCGCCGGATTGATGGAATACGGTTCGATCCTCGGCCACGGGGCCTGGCTCGGACCCGACTACACCGCCGACTATCTGCGCCGGGCCGCGAATATCGCCATCGACGAGCACGCGGGCACCGATGCCGCACGTGAACTCGTCCAGGCCGACTTCCAGGCCAATCGCTACGACGAGCACACCGGCGTGCTGGTGTACAGCCCCGAGCAGGCGCTGGCATTCGACGCGCTGACCGCCCACTACGGCACCGTATTCCGCAGCGACAGCACCGAACTCGGCCTCAAGCCGGAGGTGCTCGCCGACGAGCACGCCGTGCGCGCGGTGACCTCGTTCATCTCCTGGACCGCCTGGATCTCGGCCGCGCACCGCGACGGCAAGGACTACTCCTACACCAACAACTGGCCGCCGGAACCACGCGTGGGCAACACCCCGACCGCGAGTGTCGTGGTGTGGAGCGTGATTTCGCTGATCTCATTGCTGGTCGGCATCGGCGTGCTGTTCGCGGTGTTCGGGCGCTGGGGCGACAAGCTCGGCTGGAAGGGCCGGGAGGCGGCGACGCTGTCGTTCCGGGAGCCCGGCGAGGTCATGCTGACGCCCGGACAGCGTTCCACCCGTTGGTATTTCGCGGTCATGGTGGTGCTGTTCGGCGCGCAGGCCATGCTGGGCGCGGCCACCGAGCACTATCGGGCGCACATCACCGACTTCTTCGGCATCGATCTCGCACAGTGGCTGCCCTACAACCTGACCCGCACCTGGCATCTGCAACTGGCGCTGTTCTGGGTGGTGGCGGCGTTCCTGGCGGCGGGAATCTTCCTGACGCCCTTGATCGCTCGCCGCGAACCGCGCGGGCAGGGCAAACTCTCCTACATCCTGCTCGGGGCGGTCGCGGTGGTGGTGTTCGGCAGCCTCATCTGCGAGGCGCTGAGCATTCACGGCAAGGTGGATTACGACAACTTCTTCGCCGCACAGCAATTCACCTTCCTGGATCTGGCGCGCTTCTGGCAGATCCTGCTGGTGGCCGGGCTCGCGGTCTGGGTGGCGATCCTGTGGCGCGGCATGCGGCACCGGCTCGCCAACGAGCACATGGGCAATATGCCGTGGCTGTTCTTCCTTGCGGCGCTGGCCATTCCGGCCGTGTACGCGGTCGGGCTGCTGGCCCGGCCGGGCGACAACTTCACCGTCACCGAGTTCTGGCGGTTCTGGGTGGTGCACCTGTGGGTGGAGGACTTCCTGGAGCTGTTCACCACCGTCATGGTCGCCTACATGTTCGTGCTGCTGGGCGTGGTGCGCGAACGGGTCGGCATGATCGTCATCTACCTGGACGTCATCCTGTACTCGGCGGGCGGCGTGGTGGGCACCATGCACCACATGTACTTCAACGGAACCCCCGTGGAGACAATGGCTCTGGGCGCGGTGTTCTCCGCGCTCGAGGTGGTGCCGCTGACCTTCCTGACCGTCGAGGCGTGGAGCTTCCTGCAGCTGGGCTCCAAGCAGGAGGCGCGCTCGCAGACCCCGTTCCCGCACCGCTGGGCGGTCATGTTCCTGGTGGCCGTCGGGTTCTGGAACTTCCTGGGCGCGGGCGTCTTCGGCTTCCTGATCAACCTGCCCATCGTGTCCTACTACGAGATCGGGACCGCGCTCACCGCCAATCACGCGCACGCCGCCATGATGGGCGTGTACGGCATGCTGGCCTGCGCCTTCGCCCTGTTCTGCGTGCGCTACATGATCCCGGCCGACAAGTGGCCGGACAAACTCGCGAAACTGTCGTTCTGGTCGCTGAACATCGGCCTGGCGTGGATGGTGTTCGCCACCCTGTTCCCGATCGGAATCCTGCAGCTGTACAAGGCCGTCGGCAGCGGCTACTACGAGGCGCGCGAGCTCACCTACATCCAGAGCAAGGCCAATACAGTGCTGGAGTGGCTGCGCATGCCCGGCGACATCGTGTTCATGCTGGGCGGCATCGCGCCGCTGCTGTGGATCATGGTGCTGGCGGTGAAGTATCGCGGCACCGGCGGCGCGGACCGGCCCGAGGACTCCAAGACGCACACCCCGGACTGGGATGTGCCCGCGCCGGAGCTGGCGACCGTGGCCGGGGGCGAGGAGCAGTGACCCTGAGCCCCTCCCCCGAGACCGTGGCCATGGGCAGCTACGCGGTGCTGCTGATCGCCATCGCCTTCGTGCTGGATGTGATTGCGCGCCATATTCATCGGCGTGCGGACCGGCATCGGACGGCTGGATTCCGGTACCTGCCCGACCACGACTACTGGGTGTGCCCCACCGATCAGCCGCTGTGGCCGCACAGCATCGACAAGCGGGAGCGGCTGGTGCGGTACCGGGGCCGGCCCACGGTGTGCAATGCCTGCCCGGAGAAGCGCGAGTGCACGCCCTCGCTGGAGGGCCGGGAGATCACGCGGGCGGTGGATCCGTGGCCGCATTCGGAGGCGGGGCGGTTCCATCGCGGGATCGCGCTGCTGCTCATGCTCTTGGCGGCGGTGTTCCTGCTGCTCGCCGCGGCACTCAAGCCGTCGATCGCGAATTTCGCTGTGCTGGTGCCGATCTCGCTGGGCTGGCTGGCGGCGGGCTGGGTGCTGACCGACCACTTCCGGCATACGCCCGCCGCCTTCCCGGCCGGGCTCGAGAGGAGTTCCCGATGATGGTCGCCGGTCTCGCCGCGGGCTGCGTGGTCGTCCTCGCCGCCCTGGTATCGACGGTGCGGATTCTGCGGGAATACGAACGCGCCGTGGTCTTCCGGCTGGGCCGGCTGCGCCCGTTGAAGGGACCGGGCCTGGTGGGCCTGATCCCGTTCGCGGACCGCATGGTGCGGGTCGATCTGCGGACCATCGCGCTCACCATTCCGCCGCAGGAGGCCATCACCCGCGACAATGTGCCGGTGCGGGTGAACGCGGTCGCCTACTTCAAGGTGGTCGATCCGGTGCGCAGCGTGGTGGAGGTGGAGAACCACGCCGTGGCCACCTCCCAGATCGCCCAGACCACACTGCGTTCCGTGCTCGGGCGCGAGGACCTGGACACGCTGCTGTCGGAGCGGGACCAGCTCAACACCAACCTGCAGAAGATCATCGACGAGCAGACCGAACCCTGGGGCGTGAAGGTCATTCTCGTCGAGATCAAGGACGTCGAGATCCCGGAGGCCATGCAGCGCGCCATCGGCCGCCAGGCCGAGGCCGAACGCGAACGCCGCGCCCGCGTCATCCATTCACGCGGTGAGGTGCAGGCGGCCGAGAACACCCGCGAGGCAGCCGAAATCCTCGCGAGCACCCCGGCCGCCCTGCAACTGCGGTATCTCCAGACACTCAGCGAAATGGGCGGCGAGGGCCGCAACACCGTCGTGTTCCCCATGCCGATCGACCTCGCCGAACCGCTGAGCCGCATACTCTCTCGCTGACCCCACCCCGTCATCCCGGCCTCGTCATCCCGGCATGCTTTTGGCCGGGATCCACACAATCAGCAGGTGTACCGCCTGTGTGGATCCCGGCCAAAAGCGCGCCGGGATGACGCTGTGCTCAGTCCGTGTAGGACGCCAGGAACAGCGCCAAACCCAGTGCCATGTTCTCGATCTCGGTCGGATCCACGCTCTCGTTGGGGGCGTGGATCAGGCATTTGGGTTCCTCGACGCCGAGCAGCATGATCTCGGTATCGGGGTAGGTGTCGGCGAAGACATTGCAGAGGGGGATCGCGCCGCCCTGGCCCGAGGTGGTGGTGGGGCGGCCGTAGGCGGCTTCGAGGGCCTTCTCCATGGCGGTGCGGGCCGGGCCGCCGGACGCGGATTTGAAAGGCGCACCGACGGCTTCGGTTTCGACGGTCACCTTGGCATGCCACGGGGTGTGCGATTCCAGGTGCCCCTTCAGCAGTTTCAGCGCCTGCTGCGGGTCCTGGCCGGGCGGGATGCGCAGGTTCAGGCGCGCCGCCGCGGTGGGCTGGATGGCCGCCGACGAGCCGACCACCTTGGGGGCGTCGATGCCGAGCACCGTCAATGACGGTCGCGCCCAGAGCATGTCGGACACCGTGCCGCTGCCGAGCAGGTCCACGCCGGGCAGCACATTGGCGTCGGCGCGGAAGGCGTCGGGCGGGTACTGCACGCCGTCCCACACCTGATCGGCGGTGAGCCCGTCGATGGTGGTGTTGCCGTGCTCGTCCCGCAGGGTGGCCAGCACGTGGATGAGCGCGGCCAGGGCGTCGGGCGCGGCGCCGCCGAACATGCCGGAATGCATGGGGCTGCTGAGGGTTTCGATGGTGACGACCACATTCACATTGCCGCGCAGGGTCTGGGTGAAGGTGGGCACGCCGACCGCGAAGTTGCCGCAGTCGTCCATGAGGATGGTGTCGGCGCGCAGCAGTTCCACATTGCCGGGCACGAACTGTTCGAGACCGCCGGTGCCCTGCTCCTCGGAGCCCTCGCAGACCAGGGTGAGCCCGACCGGGAAGTCCTTGCCGCCCAGTGTCTTCCGCAGCGCACGCAGGGCGGTCAGATGCATGACGATATTGCCCTTGCAGTCCGCCGCGCCGCGCCCGTACCAGCGGCCGTCCTGCTCGGTCAGCGTCCACACCGGCGTCTTCCAGGCGGCATCGTCCAGCGGCGGCTGCACATCGTAGTGGCAGTACAGCATGATGGTCGGCTTCCCGGCGGGTGCGGGATAGCGGGCCACCACGGTATTGCTGCCGTCCGGCGTCACGTGCAGTCCGGCGTCGGTGAGGCCCTCGGCGGCGAAGGCGTCGGCCACCCACTGCGCGGTCTTGACGCATTCCTCGACCGGGAACTGCCGGGCGTCGTACACCGACCTGTACGAAACCAGTTCGGTGAGATCGGCTTTCGCCCGCGGCATGAGCGCCTTGACCTGCGCCCGCAGCTCGGCGGTGCGCGAATCGTCGTTCGCGGCAGCGGTATCGGTCACTACATCCTCCTCTGTCACTGGCCGTCTCCGGGTTTCACCGTATCGCCGGTCCGCAGATCGGCCGTTTCCTTCAGGTAGGCCGCGAGATGATCCGGGCAGTAGGTCTCGATGGCCAGGGCGGTGGCCTGCAACATGTCGGTGTCGGCGATGACCGGGCGATTGCCCGGCCCGGACGCGCCATTGCTGATCGCGGCCTGATAGCGGGCCTTGATGAGCGGCGAGGACGGGTCCTGGCACACCAGACCGCCGTCACTGCCCAGCGAATCCCGGATGGTCTCCGCGTCGGGCGCGGCCAGCCCCGCGTCGATGAGCCGGGTGTGCAGGATCTGCGCCTTGCGCAGCGCCTCGTCGTCATTCTTGTTCTGCTTGAACAGGATTGCTCCCACAATGGCGAGAGCGACCAGCACCAGCGCCGCGACGATATTGATCCTGCGGCGGTTGCGGGTCTGCTGCGCCGATTCCAGACCGGTCATGACAGCGCCTCCTCGGGAACCTCGGTCTTCCAGCTCGGCTTGGCGAAACGCAGGAACAGATACGGGATCAGCAGGCCCACCACGCCCAGGCCGAGAGCGATGATGCCGACGTACACCACCGGATTGTCACTGCTGTACTGCGACGGCGGGACGAACCCGATGACGAACGCCGCGATGGACGACAGCGTGCCGACCACGCACAGCACGCCCAGTATGGGCGCGCGGTAGCCGCGCGGATGGTCGGGCTGCTTGCGCCGCAGCTGCCAGGCCGCCGCGAACATGAGCACGTACATGATCAGATACACCTGCGTGGTGATCACCGACAGAATCCAGTACGCGCTGGACACATTCGGGATGAAGGCATAGAGCAGCGCCAGCACCATGGTGAAGATGCCCTGTGCGACCAGCATGTTCTGCTGCACGCCGTGCTTGTTCACTTTGGTCAGGATCGGCGGCAGATAGCCCTCCTGGCGGCCGATGAGCAGCAGTCCCTTGGACGGTCCGGCCAGCCAGGTGAGCATTCCGCCCAGCGCCGCCGCCACCAGCATGATGCCGAGCACCGGGGTCAGGAAGCCGATGCCGAAGTGGTTGAAGAAGCCGTCGAAAGCCTGCATGACGCCCGCGGTCAGGCTCAGGCTGCCGGCCGGCACCACCCAGCTGATCACCACCGCCGGAATGATGAAGATGGCCAGCACCAGCAGCACGGCCACGGCCATGGCCTTCGGGTACTCCTTGCCCGGATTCTTCAGCGAGGACACGTGCACGGCGTTCATCTCCATGCCCGCGAAGGACATGAAGTTGTTGACGATGAGCACCAGGCTGGCCAGTCCGGTCCAGGCGGGCAGCAGATGCCCGGCGTCCATGGGCGCGGCGGTCTCGTTGCCCTGTGCCAGGAACACCAGGCCGAGGATGACCAGCAGCGTGCCCGGAATCAGGGTGCCGATGACCAGTCCCATACTCGACAGTCCCGCAACGGTTTTGGTGCCCTGCGAGGAGATGAACACGCCCGCCCAGTAGATGGTGATGATGACGATCGCGACGTACACGCCGTTGGAGGCCAGCGACGGATGGATGATGTAGGCGAAAGTGCTTGCCACATAAGCCAGGAGCGTCGGGTAGTAGAAGATCGTCATGGCGAACTGGCACCACACCGCCAGGAAGCCCAGCGGCTGCGACAGCCCCTCCCCCACCCACTTGTAGACGCCGCCCGCCCAGCCCGAGGCCAGTTCGGCCGCCACGAAGCTGGTCGGCAGCAGAAACACGATGGCGGGCAACAGGTACAGGAAGATGCAGGCCAGGCCGTACACGGCCATGGTCGGCGCGGACCGCAGGCTGGCCACCGAACTGGTGGTCATGAAGGCCAGCGTGATCCAGGAGATGTACGAGGTGGCCACAGCCGGTTTCGCGGATTTGGTCGCCGCGTGCGCCATGGTTGTTCCCTTCCGTCCGTTGTGAACACGAGAACGACAGGTCAGAAGACCGAGAAACCGCCTGTCCGGGAAAATGTTTCGAGCGCGATGCCGCCGGAGACCGAGTTGCCCTTGGCATCCAGCCCCGGTCCCCAGGCGGCGACCGAGCAGACGCCGGGCACCACGGCGAGCAGTCCGCCGCCGACCCCGCTCTTGGTGGGCAGGCCGACGCGATACGCGTATTCGCCTGCGCCGTCGTAGGTTCCGCACATGGTCATGAGCCCGGTGATGTGCCGGGCGTCGTCCTCGCTCAGCAGGCGGCTGCCGTCGGCGCGCAGGCCGTGCCGGGCGATGACGAGTCCGGCCTTGGCCAGTTCGGCGCAGGTGATGCTGAACGAGCACTGCCGGAAGTAGTGGTCCAGGGCCAGTTCCACGGTGTTGCGCATATTGCCGAAGCTGGCCATGAGATAGGAGATGGCGCGATTGCGGTCGCCGGAGCGCAGCTCCGATTCGGCGATCACGCTGTCGACGTCGAGGGCGGGATTGCCGGTCTCGGCGCGGAAGAAGTCGCGCAGGGCGGCCACGGCATCGCCGGTATCGGCCAGCAATTCGTCCGCGACCACGATGGCCCCCGCATTGATGTACGGATTGCGGGGAATGCCGTTCTCCAGCTGAAGCTCGATCAGGTCGTTGAAGGCCATGCCGGACGGTTCGCGGCGCACCCGCTTCCAGACGTCGGCGTCCTTGCGACCCAGCACCAGCGCAAGCGCGAACGCCTTGGAAATGGATTCGATGGCAAAGGGAACGTGCACGTCACCGCCGGTGTAGAGCTGCCCGTCCGCGGTCGCGACGGCGAAACCGAACTGCTTGGGATCGACCTTCGCGAGGCCGGGAATGTAATCGGCGACCGCGCCCTCGCCAATGTGCGGCCGTACTGCGGACATCACCTGGTCGACGACATGCGGATAGTCCATAGTCGAAATAGTAACCGTTCAGCAACTATCTTCTGATTACGAAACGAATACTTGCTCAACCGGTTTCGATGAGTCTCGGGACTGGTGCACTTCGATGGCAAACACCCGGCTCGACCGTGCGACGGAGGCCCGATGACCACCACTCAGGAACCCGACGACCTGTTCGCCATGCCCGGCATCAAACGCCCGGCCCCACGCGGCGGTTTCCCGGAACGGGAGATCTACCCCCAGGTCGCCTATCAGATCGTCCACGACGAACTGCTGCTCGACGGCGTCGCCCGGATGAACCTCGCGACCTTCTGCACCACCTGGGTCGACGACCAGGCCCGGCGGCTCATGGACGAGAGCCTGGACAAGAACATCGTCGACAAGGACGAATACCCGCAGACCGCCGAACTCGAACAGCGCTGCGTGCACATGCTCGCCGACCTGTGGCACTCCCCCGACCCGATGAGCACCCTCGGCACCTCCACCACCGGCTCCAGCGAGGCCGCCATGCTGGGCGGACTGGCCGCCAAATTCCGCTGGCGCAAGCGCGGCGGGCGCGGCCTCCCCAACTTCGTGTGCGGGCCGGTGCAGGTGTGCTGGGAGAAGTTCGCCCGCTACTTCGATGTCGAGATCCGCCAGATTCCCTTGCGCGGCAACCACTTCACCATGCACCCCGACGACATCGCGGCGCATGTCGACGAGAACACCATCATGGTGGTGCCGACCTTCGGGCAGACCTTCACCGGACTGTTCGAGGACGTGCAGGGCATCAGCCGGGCGCTCGACGACATTCAGGCGAAAACGGGACTCGACATCCCGATTCACGTGGACGCGGCCAGCGGCGGCTTCCTCGCACCGTTCACCGCGCCCGACATCGTGTGGGACTTCCGGCTGCCGCGCGTGAAATCCATCAACGCCTCCGGGCACAAGACCGGGCTGGCCCCGCTCGGCGCAGGGTGGGCCATCTGGCGCAGCGCCGAGGACCTGCCCGAGGAACTCGTCTTCAATGTCGACTACCTCGGCGGCAATATGCCCACCTTCAATCTGAACTTCTCCCGGCCGGGCGGACAGGCCATCACCCAGTACTACGACTTCATCCGGCTCGGGCGCACCGGATACCGGCGCGTGCAATCGGCCATCTACGCGGCCGGCCAGCACCTGGCCAAGGGCCTCACCGACATCGGCCCGTTCGACCTCATCCACGCCGCCGACCCGGACAAGGGCATCACCGCCGTGTCGTGGCGGCTGAACGGCGACCAGAACTTCAACCTCTACGACCTGTCCGACCGGCTGCGCACCCGCGGCTGGCTCATCGCCGCCTATCCGCTGCCCGCCGACCGCGACAACGAGACCATCATGCGCGCGGTACTGCGACACGGATTCACCCTGGACCAGGCCGATCTGCTGCTCGACGACGTGAAACGCGGTCTGCGGCAACTGGATGCGCATCCCATGCAGACCTCGCTCACCCGCGAGGACGCGGGCGGCTTCACCCACAACGCCACCCCGGCCGTCTCGCACGAGGAGATCGTGGCGAGGGTGAAAGCCGCTGCGGGCAAGGCGAAGTCGTGACAGCCACGACGGCGCGGACCGCCACCAAGTACCTGAGCGTCTCGGCGCTCGGATTCACCACCGCCGCCTCGATCGTCACCTCGCTGCGCGGGCTGCCCATGATGGCCAAGGAAGAGATGACGATGTTCTTCTACATCGGCTTCTCGACCGTGCTGTTCCTGATTCCCGCCGGGCTCGTCGCGGCCGAACTGGGAAGCATGTACGCCGACAAGGCCGGTGGCCTCTACGCGTGGATCAGCGGGGCTTTCGGCAAGCCCGTGGGCTTCTGGATCATCTTCCTGTCCTGGATCCAGGTGATCGTCTTCTACCCGACCGGCATGAGCTTCGCCGCCGCGGGCGTGGCCTTCGCCTTCGACCGCCCCGACATCGCCCAGAACCATGTCTACGTAGGCGTTTTCGCCATCGTCGCCTTCTGGCTGTGCACGGCGGTGGCGTTCGTGAGCAACCAGTTCGCGCTGAAGGTGACCCGCGCCGGATTCCTGCTCGGCACCGCGCTGCCCGGCATCATCCTGGTGCTGGTCTTCCTCTGGTGGCTGTCCACCGGGCATTCCATCGGCTGGGAGCACACCACCGATCCGGCCGTCACCGTCGACCACAGCGGCCACGACTCACCGCGCTTCTTCCCTTATCTCGCAGGGCTTTCCGGCCTGGCCTTCCTCGCGGGCATCCTGCTGAACTTCGCGGGCGTGGAATCGCAGGGCGTGCATTCCACCGAACTGAAGAATCCGGCCAAGGGCTACCCCGCCGCCATCATGATCGCGGCGGCCGTGGCCTTCGGCATCTTCACCCTCGGCGCGCTCGCCGTGGCGGGCATCGTCCCCTACGACAAAATCGATTTGAACACAGGCGTTTTCGACGCCTTCACGCTCGGTTTCGACGAGATGATCCACACCAGCTGGCCGGTGCGCATCCTGTCGGCGCTCATCGCCTACGGCGCATTGGCGGGTGTACTCGCCTGGATCATGGGCCCCAGCCGCGGCGTCCTGGCCACCGCACACGACGGCATGCTCCCGCCGGTGCTGCAAAAGGTGAACAACCGTGGCGTGCAGGTGAATATCCTGATCATCCAGGGCGTCATCGTCACCGCGCTGTCCTCGATCTACCTGTTCATGGACGATGTCAGCTCGGCGTTCTTCCTCATCTCCGCCATGGCGGTGAGCCTGTACCTGATCATCTACATGTTCATGTACGCCGCCGCCATCCGGCTGCGCTACACCCAGCCGGACCTCCCCCGCGCCTTCAAGATTCCGGGCGGCACCCTGGGCATGTGGATCTTCGCCGGAATCGGTTTCCTCTCGGTGGCTTTCGCCTTCATCCTGGCGTTCGTGCCACCGTCGCAGCTGCCCATCGGCAGCCCCGGCACCTACATCGCCCTGGTGGCGGGCGGGGCGATCGTGTTCAGCGCGGTGCCGTTGATCATCGAGCGCATGAAGAAGCCGTCCTGGGTCCCGCCGGACGAGGTGAAGGCGAAGGCGCTCGGTCCGAGCGCCGACACCTCACACCTGAAGACCGGCTAGCCGGTCAGCGGTCGGCCAGGCCCACAGTGTCCAGCACCCAGGCGAATTCGAAGGCGACTTCCTTCCACTTCTCGTAGCGGCCGCTGACGCCACCGTGACCGGCGCTCATCTCCGTCTTCAACAGCAGCGGAGCGTGGCCGGTCTTGGTGGCGCGCAGTTTCGCGACCCACTTGGCCGGTTCCACGTACAGCACGCGGGTGTCGTTGAGGCTGGTGATGGCGAGAATGGCCGGGTAGTCCTTGGCCTCGACGTTCTCGTACGGCGAGTAGGACTTCATGTAGTCGTAGACTTCCTTGTCCTCCAACGGGTTTCCCCACTCGTCCCACTCGATGACGGTGAGCGGGAGCGAGGGGTCGAGGATGGAGGTCAGGGGGTCGACGAAGGGGACGTTGGCGAGGATGCCCGCGAAGGACTCCGGCGCGAGGTTGGCCACCGCGCCCACCAGCAGGCCGCCCGCGCTGCCGCCATCGGCGACCATGCGGTCCGCGGCGGTGACGCCGGAATCGATGAGATGCCTTGCGCAGGAGACGAAGTCGGTGAAGGTGTTCTTCTTGGTGAGGGTCTTGCCGTGCTCGTACCAGAGGCGGCCCATCTCGCCGCCGCCGCGCACGTGCGCGACCGCGAAGACCATGCCCCGGTCGAGCAGGGACAGCCGCGCCACCGAGAAGCCGGGGTCGATGCTGGCCTCGTAGGAGCCGTAACCGTAGAGCAGCAACGGCTTCGGGCCGGCGGGGGCGTCGCGGCGCACCACCAGGGAGATCGGGACACGGGTGCCGTCGGCGGCCACGGCCCAATCGCGTTGCTGCACATACTCGTCGGGATTGTAGCCGCCGAGCACCGGCTGTTCCTTGCGCAGCAGCAGCTCACCCGTGCCGGGCACGTAGTCGTACACCCGCATCGGGGTGATGAAGGAGGTGACGCCCATGCGCAGGGTCGGCTGCTCCCACTCCGGGTTGGAGCCGAGACCGGCGGAGAAGAGCGCGAGATCGAAATCGATCTCTTTCAGCTCGCCGTAACCGTCGGCGGTCAAGGGCCACACCGCGACTCGCGGCAGCGCCTCCTTGCGGTAGCTGAGCACCAGCTTGTCGGAGAAGGCGTCGACATCCTCGAGGCGCACATCGTCGCGGTGGCCGATGAGGATGCGCATATTCGACGGATCGGCGACCGGGGCCTCGGCGAGCACGAAGTTCTCCGCCTTCCGCCCGTCGATCACATCGTTGTGCATGATGAGCAGCTTGTCCTCGCCGCCGATGACGGCGTGCTCGGCCGAGTACTCGACGCCCTCGCGGCGCGGGATGAGCACCCGGAATTCGCCCTCGGGATTGTCGGATTCGAGGATCCAGCCCTCGCTGGTGATCTTGGAGCCGACCCAGACCACCAGGTACTTCTCGGAGCGGGTCGCGCCGATGCTCACCCAGTAGCGCTCGTCCGGCTCGTGGAAGACCTTCACATCGGCGGCCTGTGCGGTGCCGAGGCGATGCCGCCACACGGTGTCGGGCCGCCAGGACTCGTCGACGGTCTGATAGAAGACGTGCGTCCCATCGAGGGACCAGGTCGCGCCGGGCGCGGTGCCCGGAATCTCGTCGGCGAGGATCTCGCCGGTCTCCAGGTTCTTGAAGCGCAGCATGTAGCGCTCGTCGCCGACGGTGTCGACGGAGTAGGCCAGCAGGTCGCCCGCGTGGCTGATGGAGAACGCGCCGAGGGAGAAGAAATCGTGACCCTCGGCCAGTTCATTGGAGTCGAGCAGGATCTGCTCGCCCTCGATGGCCGCGTCCACCTCGAGCTTGGGCGGGGTCCAGTCGTCGGCGTCGGCGACGCGGCAGCGGCAGTGCACGCCGTACTGCTTGCCCTCGAAGCTGCGCGAGTAGTACCAGTAGTCGCCCATGCGAGTCGGAACCGACAGGTCGGTTTCCTGCGTGCGGGCCTTGATCTCGTCGAAGATCTTCTCCCGCAACGGCCCCAACTTGCCCGTCTGCGCCTCGGTGTACGCGTTCTCCGCCTCCAGATAGGCGATGACCTCGGGGTTCTCCTTGTCCCGCAGCCACTCGTACTCGTCGACGAAGACATCGCCGTGGTGCACGCGTTCGCTCGGCACCTTCTTGGCGATCGGCGCGGACACTGCCACGCCTGGATTGGTCGTCGCGCTACCACTGTCAAGAGCCATGCGCTCCACGTTAGTGGGGCGCTCACTCCGGTAAGCTCGCGCCATGCTGTTGCGTTCGACAGCGCGCCTGCTCGCGGTGGTGGCCACCGTGGCCGGGGCGGGGGGAATGGGTTTGGCCGCACCCGCTTCCGCATGCGCGTGCGGGGGAATCGCGCCGCCGATCGGACAGACGGCGAGCGTGGACGACGAAGTCGCGCTGCTGGGGCTGGAGGGCACGCGCGAGACCATCGTCATGCGGCTGTCGCTCCAGAGCAGTGGCGACAATGCGGCGCTCATCGTGCCCACACCCGCACCCGCCACCGTCACCGAGGGCAGTGCGGCGACCTTCGACGAACTGGACGAGATCACCGCGCCCCGGGAGATCGTGGACTACCGGTGGTTCCCGCCATCGCCCGCGCTGGGGCGCGGCGGCGATGGCGCGGTCGCACCCGGCGGTGCGGCCAACTCGACCGGCGCGCCGACCGTGGTGAACCAGGTCCGGCTCGGCCCGCTCGAAGCCACCACGCTCAGCGGCGGGGATTCTAGTGGCGTACGAGAGTGGCTGAACGCCAACGGCTATGCCCTGCGCGACGAGGTGATCGCCACACTGCAGCCGTATCTCAGCGAGGGCTGGTCGTTCGTGGCCATGCGGCTCACCGGCTCGGAAGCCCTGCGCGGCAGATTGAATCCGGTGCGGCTCACCTTCGACACCGATCACCTGGTGTATCCCATGCGCATGTCGAGCGCCGCCACCGGCACCCAGTCGGTACGCCTGTACGTGCTGAACGGTCAGCGGGTCACGCGCTCCGATCCCGACGCGACATCGCGGTCGGCACGCACCGAACAGTGGCAGGACGTCGACTTCGCGGGGCGCATCTCCGATCCTGCGGACGCGGATCTGCGCCGGCTCTCCGCCAACGGCAACAACTATCTGACCGAGCTGACCACCACGATCCGCACCCCCGCGGCGATCACCTCGGACTTCACCTTCACGGCCAGTTCCGCAGGCGACTTCCAGCACGTGGTGCGCCGCACCGAGGTGCGCGAAATCCTCAGCATCCCAGCGGGTTACATACTCGTGGTGAGCGCGCTGGGGCTGATCCCGGTGCTCGCCGCCACCATCGTGCTGCGGCGGCCCACGACTCGGGTCGGTTAGCGGCGGCGCGTACGCGCTCCATTGCCGTTGGCAGGCTGCCGCTGTTCGTACAGGAAAAACACCGCCGCCTTGCGACGGGCACATTGATCGGTCGGGCAACTTCGGTGGATCCGCAGGATGCTGTGAGCCAATTCCACCGTGAAGCGTGCGGGAACCATCTCACAGCTGTCGGAGATGGGGGCTGCCCGCTGCTGAGACCATGGCGTGCGCACCATACCTCCCTTCCGCTGACACAGAATGGAATATCCGATCCGGAGGCCGCACAAACGCTGGCATCATGAATGCGATCCACATCACCGTCCAGTACTGCCCGCAGCCGCACAGGAGCCCAGGAGTGGAAGTCAAGAACCGCCAGATAGAACCCGACGCCGTGTGGCGGCGGAGCGACGAGAACGCCGACGGCGTCGAGATCGCCTTCCTCGCGACCGGCAATATCGCCCTTCGCGATTCCCGCAACCCCGACGGACCCATCCTGATCTTCACGCCGGGAGAGTGGGCGGCGTTCGTAGCCGGAGCCAAGGACGGCGAATTCAACCGTCCCGGAACGTAGTTCGCGGGCGTGCCGGACCGGCACGCCCGCTCACCCATCGTCAGGCCCCGATCGCTCCGGCGATCGTGGGCCAGGACTGGTGCAGGGTGTCCTGCCAGTACGACCAGGAGTGCGTGCCCACCGGGCTGTAGTCGATGCGCGCCGGGATACCGAGCGATTTCAGCTTGCCCTCGAACGAGGTGACGCAGGCGTTCACGCCGAACTCGATCGGGCCGCCGAAGAAGATGTTCTCCGGCAGTTGGGGTTTGATCTCCAGCTCGTGCGGGCCGGGGAGGCCGGTGCCGGTCGAGAGGTAGATGGTCTTGCCGCGCAAGCGATCTGCCATCAGCGCCGGATTGTGCTCCGCCCAGGCGGGACTCGTGGTGCCGCCCCACATATTGAACGGATTGCCGCCGCGGTTGGCGATCGAGAACAGCATGGCCCCCTGAGCGAAAGTGGTGTCCGGGCAGGCGCTGTAGCCCGCCACCGCCGTGTACAGGCCCGGATGCCGTACCGCCAGGGTGAAAGCCGCGTTGCCGCCCATGGACAGGCCGCCGATGGCGTTCACGCCGTTACCGCTGAAGTAGCCGTCGATGATCGGCGGAAGTTCTTCTGTCAGAAAGGTTTCCCACTTGTACCGGCCGAACTTCGGATCGTCGGCGATCCAGTCGGTGTAGTAGCTGGCCTGGCCACCCATGGGCAGCACCACGTTCACGTTCTTGCCGCTGAAGAACGGCTCCGCGTCGGTGGCATTGGTCCAGGTACTCTGCGCCGCACCGGGATCCAGGCCGTCGAGCAGGTAGTAGCTGGGGCGGGATCCGCCGCCCGCCGGATGCAGCACCTGGACCTGGATGACGCGGCCCATGGCGGGTGAGTCGATGAAGAGGGCGGAGCGGGTCGAGTTCAGCTCGTCTACGCGTAGGACCGAGGCCGCGTTCGCGGTTGCCGGTGCGACGGCAACCGGGTACAGCAAACTCGCGGCGATCGCGAAAATCGCTGCGGCAACGACTCTTCTGCGCATGCCCCACCTCCATCAGCCCACCACAATCGCATTCAAACGTAACTCACGAACCAGGAGCCTCGGGGAAGATTGCGGAATTGGCGTGTCGCTAGCAAACCATGCGGTACGCATATGGTAATGCAGATTCGCTATGACTTGGGGGCGTTTCTGTCCAGCGCTCCGCGGATGGAACCCGCCAGGTAATCGAGGTCCGCACGCGGCGGAGTGGTGGGCCGGCCACGCAGCCCGAAACCATCGCCGGGTGTACGCGGAATCACATGCAGGTGCACATGGAACACCTCCTGGCCGGCGGTCACGCCATCGGCGAGGAAGAAATTCACCCCGTCGGCCCCCACCTCGGAAGCACGCAGCGCGGCGGCCAGCTGCTGCCCCACCCGGAACAGCTTCCCGCCCACCTCGGGATCCAACTCCGACAGGCTCCGCGCCGGAACCTTCGGAATCACCAGCAGATGACCCGGCGTGAACGGCCGAATGTCCATGAACGCCAACACATCATCGTCCTCGTACACCTTGGAGGAAGGTGCCCGACCAGCGACGATATCGGCAAAGATGGTGTACGGATTCATGTGGCGAGCCTAGGCGGAGGCCCCACCCTCGTCATTCCGGCATGCTTTTAGCCGGAAACCACCTCGGCCTGTGTGGATCCCGGCCAAAAGCACGCCGGGATGACCCAGTGATCGTACGAGAATCCTTGTCTCCCTTAGAGGATCGGGGACGGGGTGTAGCGGGCCGCCTCCGGATTCGCGTCGACCAGCTTCTGCACCTGCGCGACCACATCGCGGGTCTGCGCCTCGGCCGCGCCGATGAAGGCGGACCGATCGGCCAGCGCGGCATCCAGGGCCGCGCGGTCCAGCGGCATGCGGTCGTCGGCGGCCAGGCGATCCAGCAGATCGGGCTCACGGCCCTGCTCACGCATGGCCAGCGCCACGGCCACCGCGTGCTCCTTGATGACCTCGTGCGCGGTCTCGCGGCCCACCCCGGCGCGCACGGCGGCCATGAGAATGCGGGTGGTGGCCAGGAACGGCAGGTAGCGATTGAGCTCGCGGTCGATGACGGCCGGGTAGGCGCCGAATTCGGCCAGGATGGTGAGGAAGGTTTCCATCATGCCGTCGACGGCGAAGAACGCGTCCGGCAGCGCGACGCGGCGCACCACCGAGCAGAACACATCGCCCTCGTTCCACTGCGCGCCCGCCAGCTCGGCCGCCATGGAGCCGTAGCCGCGCAGCACCACCTGCAGGCCGTTGACCCGTTCGGCCGAGCGGGTGTTCATCTTGTGCGGCATGGCCGAGGAGCCGACCTGACCGGGCTGGAAGCCCTCGGTCACCAGCTCGTGGCCCGCCATCAGACGGATGGTGTGCGCGAAAGACGAAGGGCCCGCACCGATCTGGACGAGCGTGGACAGCACGTCGTGATCCAGCGAGCGCGGGTACACCTGGCCGACGCTGGTGAAGACGTTCTTGAACCCGAGGTGATGCGCGACCTTCTGCTCCAGCTGCGCCAGCTTGGCCGGATCGCCGCCCAGCAGATCCAGCATGTCCTGCGCGGTGCCCATCGGACCCTTGATGCCGCGCAGCGGGTACCGGTCGATCAGCTCCCGCAGCCGGGTGAGCGCGATCAGCAGCTCATCAGCGGCCGAGGCGAACCGCTTGCCCAGCGTGGTGGCCTGCGCCGCCACATTGTGCGAGCGCCCCGCCATCACCAGCGGCTGATACTGCGTGGCCCGCTCGGCCAGCCGCGCGGCGATGGCCACACCGTGCGCGTACACATGCTCGAGCGACAACCGGATCTGCAGTTGCTCGACATTCTCCGTGAGGTCGCGCGAGGTCATGCCCTTGTGCACATGCTCATGTCCGGCAAGCGCATTGAACTCCTCGATGCGCGCCTTCACATCGTGCCGGGTGACCCGCTCCCGCTCCGCGATCGACGCCAGATCGACCTGCTCGATGACCCGCTCGTAATCCTCGATGACCCCGGCGGGAACCTCGATCCCCAGCTCACTCTGCGCCCGCAACACCTCCAGCCACAGCCGCCGCTCGAGAACGATCTTGTTCTCGGGAGACCACAGCCGCACGAGCTGAGGAGAGGCGTAGCGAGTGGCGAGGACGTTAGGCACAAAGGTCACGTTGACCCAGTTTACTGTGCCTATTTGCCTCCGCTTCGCTCCGGCGGGGTTCGCGGCCCTGAGTCTCGATTCTTCCCTCCTCCGCTCCTCCGCTTCGCTCCCCCGCTCCGTCAGTCCAGAATCGAGACGGCCGCGAACCATGGTGTGCTGGGTCTGCGGGCGGGGTGTTTCCCCGTTCGCCGCTTGGGGTTTCAGGGGTGAAACCCCTGAGGGTCCCGGGAGTGGGCTTCCCGCTCCTGGATCCGAGTCAGGCCGGAGGCGCGACGATGTCGATCACCTCGAGCAGAGCCCCGCGCGCCATGCGGCGGGGTTGCGGGTCGAGTTCGCTGAGGGCGGTCACGACGGCCCCGTCCACCACCGCCACCAGCCGGCGTATCTGTTCGGTCCGTACCACCCGATCGGACCGGCGCAGCACATCGGCCAGCAGCTCCTCGAGCTGGGCGCGTAGTCGGAGCTGGACCTCGCGTAGCTCGGGATGCCGCGCCGAGGCGACCGAGCGCTCGTAGCGGGCGATCAGCTGCCCGCGCGCGTCCTCGTCGTGCTGGTCGGGGCCGACCAGCAGATCGAGCACCAGATCCACGGTGGCTTCCGCACCGCGGCGGCGGTGGGTCACCTCGCCGACACGGCGGCGCATGGCATCCAGTTCGGCATTGCCGGAGAACTCGACCGCGCGGGCGATCAGATCCTCCAGGGATTCGAAGTAGTAGGTGGTCGAGGCGAGCGGCAGGTCCGCCCTGGTCGCCACCGAGCGGTGCCGGACCGCCTCGAAGCCACCCTCGAGCAGTAGCTCGGCGGCGGCTGAAACCAGCGCTTGGCGACGCCGTTCGCCTTTCGGAGTCGTCGCAGTGGTCACGGTGCAATCGTGCCAAACGTGCCAGTCATCATCGGTAAATTCATGCCAAATCTGTGCGATCTGTGGTGATTCCGGAAAGGAAGGGCGATCGGACGCGCCGCGCGGAATCGCATTACAGCTTTTGTACCCCATCCGCGCGGGCTCGTGGGCCAGTCCGGAAAGTCTTGGCAGATCACGCCATATAGCGTTCCAACCGGTCCAGCGCTTCCTCGATGTCGGCGCTCGCCCCGGCGAACGAGAAGCGAACTGTGTGAAGGCCGTTCACGGTGTCGAAGTCGAGGCCGGGGGCCAAGGCGACACCGGTGTGATCGAGCACGTCCTGGCACCAGCGCATCGAATCATCGGTCAGGTGCGCGATATCCGCGTACGCGTAGAACGCGCCGTCCGCGGGCGCCAGATCGGTGATGCCCAGCTTCGGCAGACCGGTCAACAACAGTTGCCGGTTGGCTGCGTAGCGGCGCACATGCCCGTCCAGCTCGGCCTTCGCCTCCGCCCCGAACGCGTGCACGGCCGCGTACTGCGAGATGGCGGGCGGGCACACCGTCATATTCGAGGCCAGCCGCTGCAGGGCCGGGCGCAGCGACTCCGGCACCAGCATCCAGCCCAGCCGCCAGCCGGTCATGGAGAAGTATTTCGACACCGAGCCGATGACCACGGATTCGCGGGAGGTTTCCCACGCGGATGCTGTCGGCTCGGCGCTCGAAGCAAACCCAGCGTCGTAGACGATGCCGTGATAGATCTCGTCGGAGATGAGCAGCGTCCCGTGCTCGTCACACCAGCGGGCAAGTGCCGCAAGCTCTTCCGGCGCGATCATGGTGCCGGTCGGATTGGCCGGGCTCGCCACGATCAACCCCGCGGGGGCCTCCGGCAGCGCCTCCAGCATGGCCACGGTCGGCTGGAACCGGGTCTCGGGACCACAGTCCAGCTCCACCACCTCGCAACCCAGCGCGGTCAGCGTATTGCGGTAGGCCGGATAGCCGGGCCGGGCCACCACCACGGTGTCCCCCGCATCGAAGGCCGCCAGGAAAATGAGCGTGAACGCGCCGGACGACCCGGTCGTCACCACCACATCGTCGGCCTCCACGGCAACCCCGTAGGTATCCCGGTGATGCCCCGCGATGGCCTCCCGCAAGGCCAGGATCCCGAAAGTCTCGGTGTACCCCAGCAATTCGGAATCCATGGCCTCCCGGGTGGCTCGCAGCACCGCCCGCGGCGCGGGCGTGGACGGCTGCCCGGCCGCCAGCACCAGCACATCCCCGTGGGTTCGTGCCCGTTCAGCTGCTGCTTTCCAGACGTCCATCACGTAAAAAGGTGGAATGGTCGACCGCCGAGATTCGATACGCACCCGACAGACGGTAGAGCACCCGCTCCCCCGGCTGTCCCGTAATGGTCTCCGGAATGGCTGAGGGGAGCCACATGGCGGGGGGAAAAACCGCCACCGAACCCGAGGAATCGGGAGCGGAGGCACCGGTCGCGGAGCCCGCGCAGGGCACCGAGCGTCCCGCGCGCAAGCGAGGCTTCGGGCGCGACCAGGGTAGTTATACCCCCGGCGTGCGGTCACAATTGGCCGGCCAGACCGAATCGACCAGCACGCGCGCGGTCGTGGCACGCGGTGTTCAGGCTGCCGCGCAGACCGCGCGTTGGGTGCGAAGGCAGGCTCCGGTCGTGCGCGAGCGCGGCATCGAGCTGTGGGGGCGGCGGCCCCGCTCGCGCGCCGAGGTGGAGGAGCTGGCGCGGCAGGCGCGCGCGGAGTATCGGCGGCAGGCGCCGGTGGCGCGGGACTGGGCGGTGCGGCATCGAGTACTGATCGCCGGGATGACGGCCGTGGTGGTGTTCGCCGGAGCCGACAGTGCCATGGGGTTGATTCCGGTGGACGCGGAGCCGAGTCCCGGTGTGGCCATTCGGGTTCCGGTCGCGCACCCCTTGCAGGTGCAGGCATCGACGGAAACCACCAAGCGGTATCTGGATGCCATCAACAATGGCGAACGGCTGCGCGAACAGGCCGTGGTGGCGGCGGCCGCGCGCCAGACCCTCGAACGCGCCAAGGCCGAGGCCGCGGCGGCGGTGGCCGGGGAGTATCAGCCGTGGATCACGGGCGGCAATGCCAATACCTTCGTGCTGCCCGGAGTCGGCCAGTACACGCTGCCCGCAATCGGGGCGTTCACCTCGGGGTTCGGACCGCGCTGGGGAACCTTCCACGCGGGCATCGACATCGCCGCGCCGCTGGGCTCGCCGATCTACTCGGTGGCCGCGGGCACGGTGATCGAGGCCGGGCCGGCGCAGGGCTTCGGGCTGTGGGTGCGCATCCGCCACGATGACGGCAGCATCGCCATCTATGGGCACATGTACGACTTCTTCGTCTCCGTCGGCGAGCGCGTCCCGGCCGGCATGCAGATCGCCCGCATCGGCAATCGCGGCGACTCGACCGGCCCGCACCTGCACTTCGAGATCGTCATGGACGGGCAGAAGGTCGACCCGCAGCGCTGGCTGGCATTGCACGGCGTCAACCTCAGCTGAAAGCCGGTGAAACACTTCGCCCCCTTGCGAAACCGCAAGGGGGCGTAAGTCTTTCAGAGGTCGATCAGGCCGGGGTCGGCACCGTGATGCGGCCCTCGACGGCAGCGAGACCGATATCGCTGCGGAAGTGCCCGCCGGGCAACTTGATTCCCGCGAGCCGGTCGTAGGCGTTCTTACGGGCCTCGGCGAGATCCGCGCCCTGGCCGACGATGGCGAGCACGCGGCCGCCCGCGGAAACCAGCGCACCGTCTTCCCGCTGTGCGGTGCCGGCGTGCAGCACCTCGGATTCGGTTCCGGTGCCCGAGGATTCGGCCCCGGAAATGACATCGCCGCTGCGCGGGCGGGCCGGGTAGTTCTCGGCGGCCAGCACGACGGTGACCGCCGAGCCGTCCTTCCAGCGCGGCGCGTCCACCTGGTCCAGCGTCCCGGTCGCGGTGGCGTACAGCAGCTCACCGATCGGGCTGTCCAGCAGGGCCAGCACCGCCTGCGTCTCGGGATCCCCGAAGCGGCAATTGAATTCGACCACGGCGGGCCCGGCCTGCCCGATGGCGAGCCCCGCGTACAGCAGGCCGCTGAACGGCACGCCCCGCCGGACCATCTCGGCGGCAACGGGTTTCACCACATCGTCGACGATCGCGGTGACGGTCTCCGCCGGCAGCCACGGCAGCGGCGTGTACGCGCCCATCCCGCCCGTGTTCGGCCCGGTGTCCCCGTCGCCCACCCGCTTGTGATCCTGCGCGGGCAGCAGCGGCACCACGGTCTCCCCGTCCACCAGGCAGAACAGCGACACCTCGGGCCCGTCGAGGAACGACTCCAGCAGCACCGGATGCCCGTTCTCCAGCAGCTCCGCGCCGTGTTCGCGAGCCACCGACCGGTCCGCCGTCACGACGACACCCTTACCGGCCGCCAGCCCGTCGTCCTTCACCACCCAGGTGGGCCCGAACCGATCCAGCGCGGCATCCAATTCGCCCGGATGATCCACGATCTCGCTGTGCGCCGTCAGCACGCCCGCCGCACTCATCACGTCCTTGGCGAACGCCTTGGACCCCTCGATCTGAGCCGCCGCGGCCGACGGCCCGAACGCCGCGATTCCCGCACCCCGCACCGCATCGGCAACGCCGAGCACCAGCGGCACCTCGGGCCCGATCACCACGAGATCCGCCGCGACCTCCTTGGCCAGCGCGACAACCGCGTCCCCATTGGACGCATCCACCGCCCGCACCTCGGCATGCTGAGCGATACCGGCATTGCCGGGCGCCACGAACAGCGCGGAAACCTGGGGATCCCGGCGCAGAGCCAGGGCGAGGGCATGTTCACGGGCTCCGGAACCGATGACGAGTACGCGCACGGCCAACAGCTTAGATCGTGCCGGAATCCCCCTGAGCACCCCTGGTCGCCCAGAAAGTCACGAAGAGTTCGCATGCCCGCGAGCGGGTACCCCGGGGATGATGGATCGTGACGGCGATCACCGCGAACTGTGAGGAAGAGCCATGGGCTTGATCGACGGGATCATGGGCAATGCCGGGCGCATCGATGCGGGGGCGGCACAGCAGGAGTACGGGAGGCTGCTCGGTCAGCAGGAGCAGGTGTTCGCCGCCTACCTCCTGGTGCGCGACGCGATCCTCTTCACGAACAGGCGGCTGATCCTGATCGACAAGCAGGGCCTGACCGGACGCAAGGTGGAGTACCACTCCATCCCCTACCGCGCGATCACGCATTTCTCGGTGGAAACGGCGGGCACCTTCGACCTGGACGCCGAGCTGGCGATCTATATCGCAGGCGCCCCGCAACCCATCCAGAAACGCTTCAACCGGCAGGTCGACATCTACGAGGTGCAGGGCATCCTGTCGCACTTCGTGGCGGTGTGATGCGCGTAAGGTCCGGGGCATGGCTTCCGTTTTCTCGCTCATCATCGAAGGTCAGCTGCCGGGCCGGTTCGTCTGGGAGGACGACGATTTCGTCGCATTCCTGACCATTGCCCCGGTGACGCAGGGGCACACGCTGGTGGTGCCGCGCAAGGAGATCGACCAGTGGCAGGACCTCGATCCGGACACCTTCGCGCGCATGACGGGCGTGGCCCAGAAGATCGGCCAGGCGGTGCGGGCGGCCTGGGACGCCCCGCGCGCGGGCCTGCTCATCGCCGGCCTGGAGGTGCCGCACCTGCACATCCACGTCTTCCCGGCCTTCGAGCTCGGTGATTTCGACATCACCGGCGCGGATCCGGATCCGAGCAAGGAGTCCCTGGACGAGGCGCAGGCCAAGATCAAGCAGGCCCTGCGCGATCTCGGCTACGGCGCGAACGTGCCTGCCTGAGAAGGATTTCCGCGGGGCAGGCGCACCGTGAAGGTGGTGCCCGCCCCGGGCGCGCTGGTCACCGACACCGCCCCGCCGTGCGCGGCGACCAGCGCCTGCACGATCGACAGCCCCAGCCCGGTGCCGCCGCCGCTGCCCCGGGTGCGGGAGCTGTCGGTGCGATAGAACCGTTCGAAAACCCGTTCCGCGTGTTCGGCTTTCAGCCCCGGCCCGGTATCGGCGACCTCCAGCAGCACCTGGTCCGCGGCGGGCGTGAGCCGCACCGTCACCGCGGCGTCGGACGGCGTGTGCACGAGCGCGTTGTTGACCAGATTCGCCAGCACCTGCCGCAGCCGCGCCTCGTCCCCCAGCACCTCCAATGTGCCTTCGCCGGAAACGATCTGGAGGTCGATGGGCCGCGCGGGTCCTTCCGGATGCTGCACCGCGGCGACCGCGCGCGCCGCGTGCACGGCGTCGCTGGCGAGCGTGAGCAGGTCCACCGGCCGCCGTTCCACCGGCCGCTGGGCGTCCAGCCGCGCCAGCATGAGCAGGTCTTCGACCAGCAGCCCCATGCGTTTCGACTCGTGTTCGATGCGGTCCATGACCATGCCGGCGTCGTCGATGGCGCCCTGCCGGTACAGCTCGGAGAATCCCTTGATGGTGGTGAGCGGCGTCCGCAGTTCGTGACTGGCGTCGGCCACGAACCGCCGCATCTTGGCCTCGGACCGCCGCGCCGCCTCCTCGGAGGCTTCGGTGGCGGCCACGGACTGCTGGATCTGATGCAGCATGGTGTTCAGCGATTGCGACAGGTGATCCACCTCGGTGTCGGTGCCGCGCACCGGAACTCGCTGATCCAGGTCCCCGCCGGCGATGGCGGCCGCGGTCTGCTCCACCTCGCGCAGCGGCCGCAGACTGGCCCGGATCACCACGCGCGCAACCAAAGCCAGCGCGGCGAGCACCAGCGCGCCGATCACCGCCTGGAGCACGATCAACCGGTCGAGAATGGATTTGTTCTCGTCCAGCCGCAAACCCACTGTGCTGGTGCCGAATTGGTCGGTGCGCCGCAGCACCCGCCACTTCTCCCCCGGGTCGCCCACCGACCCGACGGTGACCGGCCGATTCCCGAGATCGGTTGGAATATCCGGTATCTGGGCTCCGTCGTCGAGGGACAGCCGCTGCTCTCCCCGCGAATCCTCCACGCGCACATAGAACAACTGCGCCGGCCGCTCCTTGTTCTGCGGCGGCCGCGGTAGTCGTTCCGGCTGCGGCGCCCCCGGCGAGGCCCACCCGTGCGCGGCGTCGATCAGCGATTCGTCGAGCCGATCCATCAGCACATCCCGCATGAGCGAGGTGACCGCGAAACTCGAGATGAACAGCCCCAGCCCGGCCAGTGACACCAGCGCCAAGGCCAGCGTGGTGCGCAGCGGCACCGCCGCGAGCCGATCGGTCAGTTTCCGCCGCGCTGCCGCGGCATTCACTGCACGCTCGTTTTCCCGCGATTGGGTTCCCGCATCACGTATCCCACCCCGCGCAGCGTGTGAATCAACCGATCCGGCCCGGTGTCCACCTTCTTCCGCAGATACGACACATAGGTCTCGACCACCCCGACCTCCCCGCCGAAGTCGTAGCGCCACACGTGATCCAGGATCCGCGGCTTGCTCAGCACCGTCCCCACATTCACCAGGAAGTACCGCAGCAGCGTGAACTCGGTGGGCGACAACGCAACCGGCTCCCCCGCCTTCCACACCTCGTGGGTGTCGTCATCGAGTTCGATATCCGCGAACTTCAACCGCGACGACTTCTCCTCCGGCGCGGTCCGCCCCGCCCGCCGCAGGATCACCCGCAGCCGAGCCACCACCTCTTCCAGACTGAACGGCTTGGTCACATAGTCGTCGGCCCCCAGCGTGAGCCCGGTGACCTTGTCCTCCACCTCGTCCCGCGCGGTCAGGAACAGCACCGGCGCATCGATCCCATCGGCCCGCAACCGCCGCAGCAGCCCGAACCCATCCATCCCCGGCATCATCACATCGACGATGAGCGCATCCGGCTTGAACGTCTTGGCCTTGTCCAGCCCCTCGGTCCCGCTGGCCGCACTGGCCACCTCGAACCCCTGATACCGCAGGCTGACCGTCAGCAACTCCACGATCATCGGCTCATCATCGACGACGAGCACCCTGGCCTCGGGTTCACGCACGGACACACCTGTCATGACCTCATATTGTGCTGCACACCCCGGCCGAACCTGGGCCCCCGCTGGGAGTTTCCTGGGAACGCGAACATCACCGATGAATCCCGGCCGGCCACATCGTCACCAATTCGTGAGCGAGATCAGAGTGTTGGTGGCGGGGGCGAGCATCGCGGGGCCCGCGCTGGCCCATTGGCTGCATCGGCGCGGAGCCGAGGTGACCGTGGTGGAGCGGTCTCCTGGGCTGCGGCCCGGCGGGCAGGCGGTGGACGCGCGCGGGGTGGCCAAGGAGGTCATCCGGCGCATGGGGCTGGACGAGGCGGTTCGCGCGGCCTGCACCGACACCGCCGGCGCGTACACCGTGGACGCGAATGGCGAAGTGCTGGAGACCTTTCGCGCCGAAGACCACGACGGCGACGGGTATGTCGCGGATATCGAGATTCTGCGCGGCGACCTGTCCCGCGTGCTGTACGCCGACACCCGCGATGGAGTGGAGTACCTCTTCGGCGATCGGATCGCCGAGCTGAGCCAGGACCCGGACGGGGTCGACGTGACCTTCGCCGGCGGCGAACAGCGGCGCTTCGACCTGGTGATCGGCGCGGACGGCCTGCACTCGGCGCTGCGCGCACTGGTTTTCGGCCCGCACCAGCAGTTCATCCGCCACCTCGGGCTGGTGCTGGCCTTCTACACCGTGCCCAATGAGTTCGGCTTGGACCGCTGGCTGATGGACTATCAGGAGTCCGGCCGTTCCGCCGGACTGCGCCCCATGCGGGACGCCACCCGCGCGATCGCCATGTTCTCGTTCCCCGCCGCCGAGTTCGACGTCGACCACCGCGATGTGGAAGCCCAGCAGCGCCTGCTCCGCGAGCGGATGGCCGGAATGGGCTGGCTCGGCCCCCGGATCCTCGACCACCTGGACGACACCCCCGACTTCTATCTCGACCAGGTGGCCCAGGTCGTCATGGATCGCTGGTCGGACGGCCGGGTCGGCTTGCTCGGCGACGCCGCCTTCTGTTCGTCGCCGATGTCCGGCCAGGGCACCGGACTGGCCCTGGTCGGCGCCTATCTGCTGGCGGGGGAACTGGCCGCCGCCGACTGGGATCCGGAGGCCGGATTCACCGCCTACGAGAAGCGCATGCGGGCCTTCGTCGAGGCGAACCAGGAGATCGGCCGTCTGCACGTGCGCAGTCTCGAGGTCGCCGCCCCGGACGCCGAGCCCGAAACCGGCTGGGATCCAGAGCTGATCGAGCGCGCGATCAACGGCATCGACCTCCCCGACTACGCGGAGCTCCCCGACTCCCGCGCGTGAGCGCGAAATGCCGGAAGCCGGGCCGAAACCTGTTGGTTCGGCCCGGCTTCCGGGGTGGAGCCCCCTGTCAGGATTGAACTGACGACCTTCGCTTTACAAGAGCGGTGCTCTACCACTGAGCTAAGGAGGCGGATGCGGTGCCCATCATAACCAGGTGGTCCGGCTGCGCGGAAAGCCGGAGTTCACCGGGTCGGCCGATGCCCTCAGGGGCGGCCCGAGCGTGGTCGCCGGATGCTCATGGCATCGGCGAACCGCACTCGGGAACCGTTCCTGCGCAGTATCGGGTCAACCGCGAATTTCAGGACTGCGCCGCCTGACGGGCCGCATCGTCGGCGGCCATGGCATCGCGCAGGCTCTTGGGACGCATATCCGTCCAGTTCTTCTCGACGTACTCGACGCACGCGGCACGGCTGTCCTCGCCGAACACGACTCGCCAACCCGCCGGGACCTCGGCGAAAGCCGGCCACAGCGAATGCTGTTCCTCGTCGTTGACCAGGACGAAGAACCGGCCGTCTTCGTCATCGAAGGGATTGGTGCTCATTTCACCTCACTGATACTGGCGCTGTGTACGGGAACGCTGACGGATCGCATAGGCGCTGGGTGAGGCACCACAGCACTGCAACGAACCCCCGACGTTGATATGGACCCTAGCAAGGCGGGCGTTACGAGTTGGTGGTTACCTTTACCTTCAGCTCGCGAAGAATTCGAGCAGCAGCTTGTTGACGGTCTCCGGCCGTTCCAGGTAGCCGAAGTGCCCGGCGTCGGGAACCTCCTGGTAGCGAGCGCCCGGAATGGCCTCGGCCACCTCGCGCGACAGGTAGGGCGGAATCATGCGGTCGTCGGCGAATCCGACCGACAAGCAAGGCACCTTGATGCCGCGGTAGGCGGCCAGCCGGTGGAAATCGTGGTCCATGCGGCGCTGTGCGCGCACCCCGGGAGTGACCGGGCCGCCGGTGAATTCGAACAGGTCCAGCCAGTCGCGGGCGGCGTTGGTCTCGGCCATGGTGGCCGGGGACAGGTTCATGAGCGCGGTGATGGCGGCCTCGTACTTGGGCGGCAGCTTCACACCGCTCGCATCGAGTTCGTGCTCGCCGAGCGAGAGCGTCTGCTGGAACTGGTCGAGGCGGCCGTGCCCGGCCAGGAAAACGGCCTTGCGCACCAGATCCGGGCGGGCCAGCGCGAGTTCCTGGCTCACCCGCGAACCCATGGACTGCCCGACCACGAATACCGGCCCCTCATCGAGGAATTCGATGAGCGCGGCGGTGTCGCGCACCAGATCGTCGATGGTCATGCCGTTCGCGGCCTCGAAGGACGGCGCGATTCCGCGATTGTCGAAGGTGCACACCCGGTATCCGGCGGCCACCAGCGCGGGCACCTGGTGCAGCTCCCACACCCGGCCCGGACTGCCGGTCCCCATGATCATGACCACCAGCGGCGCCGCGCCCTTGACGTCGGTGCCCTTGGACCGGTCTCCCTTGACCTGGTAGTTCAGCGAGATTCCGTTCACCGTGGCCAACGGCATGGCTGCGACCCCTTCATCGGTTGGAACATGTGCACTGCTCACCGTATAGGTATTCGGCCCGGCGTCGTTTCGGAGCGCCCCGATGTGCAAGCCTCGAGTATCGCGATCAGGGCACGCTGCGCCCCGAGGGAACGTGCCGGAAATGCCTGGCAGATACGATGGACTCTCGAGACCTGAGCAGACTTTCCCGAGAGGACATGATGATGGCCGCGAAGAGCACCGCCAACGACATCGCGGACGACGATCTGGAACCGCTCGCCGACGAGACCGCACGCCAGGCCCAGCGCGTCGTCGCGGCGTACGCCACCGACGCCGACGAATGCCGGATGCTGCTGTCGATGCTGGGTATCGGACCGAACTCGCGAGGCGAATGACCCGTGAACCCGGACAGCTCCGGCTCCGGATTCGTCGTCGTCGCGAACCGGCTACCGGTCGATCTGGAACGACTACCCGATGGCACCACCCGCTGGAAGCGCAGCCCCGGTGGATTGGTGACCGCACTCGAACCGGTGCTGCGCAACAACAAGGGGGCGTGGGTCGGCTGGGCCGGGGTTCCCGATGTGGAGATCGACCCGATCGTCGAGGACGGGCTGGAGTTGCATCCGGTTCCGCTCTCCTCGGATGAGGTCGCCGACTACTACGAGGGTTTCTCCAATGCCACGCTGTGGCCGCTGTATCACGATGTGATCGTGCGGCCCGTGTACGACCGCACCTGGTGGCAGGCGTACGTGCAGGTGAACCGGCGTTTCGCCGAGCACACCGCGAAGGTGGCCGCCGAGGGCGCGACGGTGTGGGTGCAGGACTATCAGCTGCAGCTGGTCCCCAAGATGCTGCGCATGCTGCGCCCGGATCTGACCATCGGTTTCTTCCTGCACATTCCGTTCCCGCCGGTGGAACTGTTCATGCAGATGCCTTGGCGCACCGAGATCGTCGAGGGCCTACTGGGGGCCGACCTGATCGGCTTCCATCTGCCCGGCGGAGCGCAGAACTTCCTGTATCTGGCGAGAAGGCTTGCCGGACAGCCGACTTCGCGCGGCAATGTGGGTGTGCGCTCGAAACTCGGTGTGGTGCAGGTGGGTTTCCGCACCGTGCGGGTGGGTGCGTTCCCGATCTCCATCGCCTCCACCGAGATGGACGAGTACTCGCGCCGGCGCACCGTGCGGGAGCGGGCCGCGAAAATCCGTGCGGAACTGGGCAATCCGAAGAACATCCTGCTGGGCGTGGACCGGCTCGACTACACCAAGGGCATCGACATCCGGCTCGCGGCGCTCGAGGAGCTGCTGCACGAGGGCAGGGTGAATCCCGAGGAGACGGTGATGGTGCAGCTGGCCACGCCGTCGCGCGAGCGGGTCGAGTCCTACGTGCAGATGCGCGGGGATATCGAACGCCAGGTGGGACGCATCAACGGCGAGTTCTCCCGGGTGGGCTATCCGGTGGTGCACTACCTGCACCGGCCGATCCCGCGCGATGAGCTGATCTCGTTCTTCGTGGCCGCCGACGTCATGGTGGTGACACCGCTGCGCGACGGCATGAACCTGGTGGCCAAGGAGTACGTGGCCTGCCAGGGCGGGTTGAACGGCGCGCTGGTACTGAGCGAATTCACCGGCGCGGCAGCGGAATTGCGGCAGTCGTACCTGTGCAATCCGCACGACCTGGAGAGCGTGAAGGAGGCCCTGCTCGGCGCGCTGGACGACGATCGGGACACCCGGCGACGCCGAATGCGGTCGATGCGCCGTCAGGTGCTCACGCACGACGTGGACCGGTGGGCGCGAGCCTTCCTGGACGCGCTGGCGCAAGATCGGGTCGCGGGCAGCGCACTGCTCACCGACGACGACGTGGATCCGGCGATCCGCGACTGATCACATTCCGTCATCCCGGCATGCTTTTGGCCGGGATCCACACAGGCAAGTCATGATTCGATTGCGTGGATCCCGGCCAAGAAGCGCGCCGGGATGACGACGGGTTACTGCTGCACGCCGGTGGCCTTGGCCACGTCGGCGAGCATGCGGTCGGCGGCCTGCACGCCGATGCCCGACATCCAGGTCTCGTCCGCCACTTCGAAGACCTTGCCGCCGCGCACGGCGGGCAGGTCTTTCCACACCGGACTCGTTGTGACAGTGCCCTTCTCGGTCTTGCTCGGGTCGTCGATGGTGGCGACGAAGATGAGATCGGTGTCGGCCAGGTCGATCTGCTCGGCGCTGACCTCCTGCATGATCTTCTTCGGATCGGTGGAGACCTGCGCGGCCGGGCGGACCAGGCCGATATCGGCCATCACGGTGCCACTGTAGGAGTTGCTCAGGTAGAGCCGGGTCGGTCCGGCCAGGAAGCGGATCACCGAAACCGACGGCAGCGCACCGTTGTTGGCAGTCTTGATCTTCTCCCCGAGCGCCCGCGCCCGGCCCTCGTAGGCGCTGAGCGCGTCGGCGGCCTGCTGTTCCAGCCCCAGGGCCTTACCGTGCACGGCCAGATTGGCCTTCCAGGTGCTGCCGGTGGTCTCGGTGAAGACGGTCGGCGCGATGCCCGAGAGCTTGTCGTAGATCTTCTCGTGCCGCACCTTCGACGACAGGATCAGATCCGGCTTCAGCGAGGCGATGCGCTCCAGGTTCGGTTCCAGCAGCGGCCCGACATCGGTGACACCGTCGACCTTGTCCGCCAGGTAATCGGGGAACCCACCGCGAGTCTTGGTGTGCGGCACCACCGCTCCCACCGGCTTGACGCCCAGCAGCGTCACCGAATCGAGTTCGGCGGTGTCGAGCACCACCACCCGCTGCGGCGCGTTCGGAATGGTCACCGGCCCCTTGACGGTGTCGAGGGTGCGCGGGAACTCCCCGCGCCCGGCCACCGAAGCACCGGAATCCGTTGTGGTGGAGCTGGATCCGCAGGCGGAGAGCCCTGCGATGCCGATGGCGGCCGCGGCCAGCGCGGCAATGACCCGGCCGGTTCCGGGCATGCCGAATCCTCGTCTGGACAAGGTGAGTCCTCATTTCGTGGGGTGGTGCTCCGCCGCCCGAACGGGCGGCGGCGTGGACGTGCGGTTCCGGACGTCAGACCGGAGCGACGGCGGTGGGCTCGGGCCCACCGCCTTGGGCGGCAACGGTTCCCGGAAGCAGTGAGCGGGCCGCGCGGCGAGCCGGGACGACGAGCGGCGTGCCCGTCTCCGGGTCGGGAATGACCCGGCAGTCGACGCCGAAGACGGTGCGCACCAGCTCGGCGTCGAGGATCTCGGCGGGCGGACCGGCGGCGGCGAGCCGGCCGTCGTGCAGCACCACGAGGTGGTCGGCGTAGCGGGCGGCCTGGCCGAGGTCGTGCAGCACCATGATCACGGTGCGGTCGGCGTCGGCGTGCAATTCGGCGACCAGATCGAGCACGTCGAGCTGGTGGCGCAGGTCCAGGAAGGTGGTGGGCTCGTCGAGCAGCAGCAGATCGGTGTCCTGTGCGAGAGCCAGTGCGATCCATACCCTTTGACGCTGACCGCCGGAGAGCCGATCGACCTGCCGGTCCCGCAGTTCGGTGGTGCCGGTGCGCCGCAGGGCCTCGTCCACCGCCGCCTGATCTCCGGCCGACCAGGGCCGCAGCAACCGCTGATGCGGGTACCGCCCGAGCCGCACCAGCGCCTCCACGGTAATGGCCTCCGGCGTGATCGGTTGCTGCGGCAGCAATCCCAGCCGCAGCGCCAGCGCCCGCGCCGACATGCGATGAATATCGGCCCCGTCCAGCGTGACCGCGCCGCCGCTGGGCCGCAGCAGCCGCGACAGCGCCCGCAGCAGCGTGGATTTGCCGCACGCATTGGGTCCGACAATGGCGGTGACCGCCCCGCCGGGCAGTTCCAGATCCAGCCCATCGATGATGACCCGCTCGCCGTAATGCAAGGCGAGCCCTTGCGTGGCAAGCACATTCGCGCTCAAGCGGTCCTCCGATGGGCCGGGCTGCTCTCGCGCAGCATGAGTATCAACAGCCAGGGCGCGCCGATGGTGGCGGTGACGATGCCCACCGGCACGGTGACCGGCGAAACATGCTGCGCCACCAGGTCACAGCCGACCAGCAGCACCGCCCCAGCGAGTCCGGTGACGAAAAGCGATAGGGCGCTGGGCGGTCCGACCAGCATGCGCACCAGCTGCGGCACGGCCAGCGCCACGAAGGTGATCGGCCCGGCGATGGCAGCCGCCAGGGAGGCCAGCACGACCGCGGTCATGAGCAGTCGCAGCCGGGCACTCGGCACCGAAATGCCCAGCGCCCCGGCGGATTCGTCACCGAGATCGAGTGTCGCCAACGTCCGGTACTGCACGAAGGCGAGCACCAGCACGACCGCGAGCGCGAGTGCCGCGCCCTGCACTTCGGTCCAGGTGCGCCCGTACAGCGATCCGACTGTCCACTGTGTCGCCGAGGACGCCAGCTCCCGGGGAAATCGCACCACGAACAGATTCACGGCCGCCTGGAGTCCGGCCTGCACGGCCAGCCCGACCAGCACCAGCCGCGCGACCGGCAACCCGGCCTTGCTTCCGAGCAGGATGAGCAGCACACCCGCGAGCACACCGCCGGCCAACGCCCCGAACGGAATAGCCGCCTGACTGGCCCCGAACGCCAGAATCAGCACCACGCCGAGCGACGCGCCACCGGTGACACCCATGACATCCGGCGACGCCAGCGGATTCCGGAACAATCGCTGCAGGATCGCGCCTGCCACCGCGAGCCCCGCCCCGGCGATCACCCCGGCCACCAGCCGTGGCGCTCGAAACTGCTGCACGACGTACACGTCACCCGCATCGCCCATACCCAGCGCGGCGGACAGCGCGGTCGGCACCGGCATCGCGATCTCGCCGGAAACCAGTGCGACCGTCGCGAGGACTGCCAGCACCGCGACACAGCCGATGCCGTACACCAGCACCCGCCTGCGTTGCCGCACAATCGAGTTCACGGAACGCCCGCTGTACCGCCGTGCCGCGACCGGCTCCAGCGAGCAGAACCGCACATCGAATGTCTCGACTGCCGGATCCAAGGATTTCCCCTGCTCGGCAGGGGAACCCGCCCGATCGGTCCCGGCGGTGGAACGCGACGTCTCGGCGAGTGCGCGGCGGTTGTCCCTCATTGCACCGTCTTCCGCCGTGCGAGCACCGCGAGCAGGATCGCGCCGAGGAGGGCGGTGACGATACCCACCTCCACTTCGGAGGGCCGGGCGACGAGACGTCCGATGATGTCGGCCGAAAGCAACAACAGCGGACCAGCAATGAGGCAGCCGGGCAACAGGAGACGGTGGTCGCCACCGATGACCAGCCGCACCAGGTGCGGAGCAGCCAGCCCGATGAAGGAGATCGGCCCCGCGACGGCGACGGCGGATCCGGCCAGCAACACCACGGCGGCCATGCCCGCCAACCGGATTCGCGCCACCGGCAGTCCGAGCGCTGTCGCGGCTTCATCACCGAGCGCGAGAGCATTGAGCGCCGGACCGATCGCGAGCGCCACAACCGCGCCGGTGATCATGGTCGGCAGCAGCGGCATCAAGGTGCCGAGATCACGTTCGGCGATGGATCCGGCCAGCCAGAACCGCGCCTCATCGAGCGTGCGTTCGCTGAGCAGCATGATCGCCGACGTCCAGGAGACCAGCACCAGCTGGAGCATGGTCCCGCCGAGAACCAGCCGCACCGGGTCCAGATCCCCCGACCGTCGGCCGAGCGCGAGTGTGAAGGCCGCGGCCCCAGCCGCTCCCGCGAAGGCGAATCCCGCGAATTGCGCCGGGTGCGTGAGTCCCAGGGCGTAGATGGCGGTCACCACCGCGAGTCCCGCACCGGCATTGATTCCGAGCGTGGTCGGCGAGGCCAGCGGATTCCGGGTTACCCCCTGCACCACCGCTCCGGCCAGCCCCAGGGCCGCTCCGACCGCCAGCCCGACGATCGTGCGCGGCAACCGCATTCCGGTCACCACCAGCGCGTCCCGCCCCTGCCCATTTCCGAGCAGCGCCTGCACGACGGTGCTGACCGGCACCGACCGCGCCCCCAGCGCGAGGCTGAGCACAACGCACACCAGCAGCGCGGCGATCCCGATGCCTAGCATCGGAAGGCCACGCCGCAGCGCGGGCGCACGGGCGGTATCCACAGCAGTCACGGGCGATGACTTTAGGTTAGGCAACCCTTATGCTGTCAACACCGTCGTCCCACCAGCAGACAACCAGCACCGCTACTGAGGGTTCATGCGGCACACCCCCTCGTCGGCGACATCGCCGGTACACGTTCGACAGCCGTCTGGCACCCGATCACGCGCCCCCTGGGATTCAGGCCGATTCGGTCGACTGCCGCCCGCCGAAGTCGAACGTCACGCCGGTGAGTTTCTCCGAGGCCGCCCACAGCGCGGCGGACGTCTCCGGGTCCATCGCCTGCGCCACCGGCTCGAGGGGCACCGGATAACCCTTGAATTTGCCCGTGGGGCCGAAGAATTCACCACCCCGCACGGTGGGGTCGACGGCGGCGCGCAGGGTCGGCAGGGCGCCCATGGCGGCGGTCTGCTGGATCGGGGTGAACAGCCAGCGCAGGGCCGGGTGCGCGAGGATGCGGACGGCCAGCGGCAGATTGCGCGGGAACTCGGTGATCGAGATACCGGGATGCGCTGCGACAGCGGACAATTCGATGTCGGTCCCGTTCAAGCGACGCTGTAGCTCCAGGCTGAACATCAGGTTCGCCAGTTTCGACTGCGCGTAGGCGACCGTGGCCTTGTACGGCCGCTGTTCGAACGCGAGGTCGTCGAGGTCGAGCGGGGACCGCTTGGACTCCGCCATTCCGCTGGAGACCGTGACGATGCGCGCACCGGGCGCGGCGAGCAACAGATCCAGCACCAGCCCGGTGAAAGCGAACGGCCCGAGATGGTTGGTGGCGAAGGTGTTCTCGAACCCGTCGCCGGTGAGCGTCCGCTCCAGATTCAGGGTCCCGGCATTATTGATCAGCAGATCGACACCGCCGACCAGGTCGTGCAGCCGGTCGGCGGCTGTGCGCACCGATTCCAGTGAGGTCAGATCCAGTTCCAGCACCGGCAATTCGGCATCCAGCGCCGTCTGCCGGATCAATCCCACCGCCCCCGTGGCCTTTTCGGTGTCACGGCAGGCGAACACCACCTGTGCGCCGCGCTCGGCGAGCATGCGCGCGGTCTGCAGCCCCAATCCCGCGCTGGCTCCGGTGACCACCGCGGTGCGCCCGCTCAGATCCGGTATGTCGGCCGCGGTCCACGGCGTCGTCGTCTTACCCAAAGCACTGCCCCTGCGTCGATCTTGTTCTCTCCGAGGAGATTAGTTCGAGATCGACGCGGGCGCGCCGCAACCGGACGACGGGCGGAACTCAGACCGGAATAATGTTCGAGACCAGCCACTGCCCGTCCTGCTTGGTCAGTTCGACCTGCAGGCGCGAGCCGGTGATCGTCTTCTGATCGGAATCACCGCGCATGAACAGCTGATTCGCGAAGACGAGGATGGTGGCGCTGTCCCGCGACGTGCTGATCACGCCACTGGCCTGCGCGGTGGTCCGGACCGTGAGCTTGGTTTCCTTGGCGGCCGGAATCGCCTGCTGCGCGATGACTTTCATGTAGTCGTCACGGTAGGTGCTGGTCAGATTCTCTGCGGCCGTGGCCAATTGGTTGTCGACATTGTTGAAGTCGTAGGAGAACAGCGCCTCGACGGTGCGCTGCGCCGCCTCCGCCGAGGATGCGCGGTTCTGCTCGGCCTGCCGGTCGGACCAGAAGGTCCACGCGGTCAGCGAGGCGACGGCGACGGCCGCGACGAAAAGGACACCGGCGGCGGCGATCAGGAGGGAACGCTTATCGGTTTTCACGGCACCAGCTCCACGGACGTGGCGGACAGGGAATCGCCCTCGCGCTGCACATGGACCCGGAAGCGGTAGTCCTTCTGCATCGGGCCGTTGGAGGCGGTATTGGAGATGGTCTGCTTGGCGAGCAGCAGCACATCGGCCGAATTCTCGTCGTCGGTCTCGATCGCGGCGGCGACGACCGTGCCGGTGGAGTTGACCTTCAGCTGTTCGAAGATCTGCTTGTAGAGATCCCGGTTCTGCGAGTACTCGTTCTCGAGCGAGCCGCCCGCGACCGTGAGCAGCCGGTCGATGTCCGCGCCCGCGGTGGTGTCCTTGATGGTCGTCATGTCGATGTAGGCCTGCTTGGCGACCTGAATGTAGTCGGCGCGCCGGGTCTCCAGCGCGTCGGCCCGATTCTGGTGGTAGAAGAACACGCCACCGGAGGCCAGCAGCACCAGCGCCGACACCAGCGCGACCGCCGCGGCGATCGTGCCCGATCGCCCGAGCGAGCCGAACAGGTTGCGCAGCTTGGACTTCGGCTTTTCCTCGCCGTCGGCCTCCGCCGCCGGAGCCGCGTCCGCCGCGGCGTCGGGCTCGGCGGCCGGAACCGCCACAGTCTCAGGCTCGGCGTCCACCACCACTTCAGGCTCGGCCTTCGCGGCCGAATCCACAGCTGTCGGAGCGTCTTTCACGAGTTCCACCGCCGGTGCGGCGGCGGCGTCCTCGGCCGGCGCCGGTTCCACCGTGGCGGCAACCGATTCCCGGATCTCGACGGCGGCGCTGTCCTCGGCCGGTGGACCGGCCTGTCGACTGACTCGCCGCCGAGTGCGGCTCCGATTAGCTGCGGTTTCGCTCATCGTGTTGGCTCCTGAAGCATTTCTTGCCAGCTCGACGGCACCCTGGTGGAACCATCTGGGTTGATACCCCCCTGCCGGTAGACGCTGCCGTCGGGTCCGACGAAGTTGCCGGTGACCGGATCGGAGTGTCCGATGAAGGGGGACGTCTGGTTACCGAGCAGGTTACTGGTCGGTTGACCGGTGTTGTCAACAGGTTGTGGATCGCCGAAGGGCGGGTTGGTGCCCTCGGGCACGTAACCCTGCGGGTCACGGCACAGTTCCGGAGTCGGCGCCCGCTTGCCCGGCACCTCCATACACGGCGTATTGCGGATACCGCGCACGGCCTCGTTGGCGTTCTGCGCCACCTTGCAGTACATATTGGCGGGCGTGGGAATCTGGTCCCACTCAGCGGGCGAGCGCCGCTCCTCGGCCGGCAGGAAGCCGGTGGTGCAGCCGGGCGGATCGTTCAGGCCGAGCATGAAGTCGACCATCGCGCCGTATTCGACGGGCCCGCGAATCGCGGTGAGCAGCCCCGACAGCAACGGCGGATAGATGACGAGAATCTGCTCGACACCGGCGTGATAGGTGACGCCGACCTGTCCGACGCTGATCATGTTCGCGAGCACGATCGGCAGCGTGGGCTTCAGGTCCTGGAAGGTCTGGTTCACCTTCTGCACCGTCGACGGTGCGCTCTGCAGCACCGACCGCAGCGCCGGATCATGTTCGCGCAGTTGGTCGGTCAGCGTCGCCAGGTCGCGGGTCCAGCTGCGGATGGAGTCCTCGGACTGCACCTGGGTGTCGAGCAGCGGACCGAGCTTGGCGAGCAGATCCTTGGTGGGCTCCGCGTTCGCCTTGGCCTCCTGCACCAGCAGGGAGGCCGAGTCGATGAAGCGCTGCAATTCCGGTCCCGCACCGTCGAAGGCGGTGAAGGCGGCCTGGATGACCTCCTGCAGCTTGGTGTCGGCGACGGTGGACAGCAGCCGGTCGGCCTGATCGAGCATCGCCCCGACGTCCTGCGGCAGCTTGGTGCGTTCCATCGGAATCACCGCGCCGTCACGCAGATTCCCGCCCTTGGGCGATTCCACCGGCACCAGATCGACGTACTGCTCGCCGACCGCGGAGACGCTCTTCACGTAGGCGTCGATATCGGCGGGGACCTTGTAGTCGCTGTCGATGGACAGTTTCGCGGCGACCCCCTTGGAGGTGAGCCGGACCTCGTCCACCTTGCCGACATTGGTGCCGCGGTAGGCCACGTTGGCGGTTTCGTAGAGACCGCCGGTAGCCGCCAGTTCGACTGTGACGGTGTAGGTTCCGATGCCGAACATGGCGGGCAGCCGCACATATTCGCCACCCATGACCGACAGGCCGATCACGGTCAGCACCGAGAAGATCGCCAGCTGGATCTTGACGAACTTGGTGAGTTTCACTGTCCGGTACCCCCCTGTCCGGTCGCGGGCACGGTGAGCCCCGGAATGGCGGGCAGACCCGGAATCGGCGGCAGCCCAGCGATGGTCGGCGCCGGAGCCGTGGTCTCGGCCGGCGTCTTGTACGGATCCTGCAGCGGGTCACCGATTCCCGCGGCCGTGGCCGGGATCCCGTACCCGAGGGTGGCCTGCACGCCGCCGTAGGTGCCGCCGAGCGCCGTGCCGGTCAGGAAGTTCGAATCCAGCCGGGAGGCAGTGAGATCCACGGTCATCCACAGGTTCATGTAGTCGCCCTTGATGACCTTGTCGATGTTCTTCATCGGGAAGGGGAAGGTCAGCAGCCACTGCAGCGAGTCGGCGAGCTTGCCGCCGGTGTCGGCCAGCGACTTCAGCGCGGGCTCCAGATTGGCCAGGTCGGCCTTCAGGTCCTCGCCGCCCTGATCGATGATCCGCTGCACGACGGCGCTCAGATCACCCAGGGAGGTAATGGCTTTGGTGATGTTCTCGCGGCGGTCCGCGAGCACGGTCAGGGCCGGGTGGATGGTGGTGATGGCCTGGGTGACATCGTCCTTCTGCTGGGCCAGCGTGCCGGCGAAGCGGTCGAGTCCGCTCATGGCGGCGATGATGTCACCGGTCTGCTGATCCAGCGTGCTGGTCAGCGTGTTCAGCTGCGGCAGCAGATCGCGAATGGCGTCGGTGCGGCCGGTGAAGGTGGCGTTGAGTTCCCGGGTGATGGTCTCCACCTGGGAGATGCCGCCGCCGTTGAGCACCACCGACAGCGAGGACAGCGTCTGCTCGGTGGTCGGGAAGGCGCCGGCCCGATCCAGCGGGATCAGGTCGCCGTCCTTCAGGGTGCCCTGTGCCGGAACATCTTTCGGTGCGGACAGCTCGATGTGATTGCTGCCCAGCAGGCTGGTCTGGCCGATGCGCGCGATGGCGTTGGCCGGCAGCTGAACGCCCTTTTCCAGGCCCACGGTGACCAGCGCGTGCCAGTCCTCGACCTCGATGTCGGTGACGGTGCCGACGGACACGTCGTTCACCTTGACCGGCGAATTGCGGGTCAGCATGGTGACATTCGGCATTTGAATGCGCACCTGCCAGGAGTCCTCTCCGACGCCCTGGGCGCCGGGGAGCGGCAGCGAGTTCAGTCCGTCCCATTCGCATCCGCTGGCCCCGAGCACGGCGACCAGTCCGATCGCCATGCCCGCCAGTCGAATTCGGCGGCTCATCATTGCCCACCTCCGGTGAGGATCTCGGCGAGGTTGGTGGGCGCGTTGCCCGTCTGCACCTGGCCCGCCAGCTCCGGCGTGCTGTAGGTGAGCTGCTGCGGGAAGGCGTTCTGCTGGGTCGCCGGATTGAGCAGCAGCGGAGGGTAATTCATGACGAGCGTATTGAGGACCGGTCCGAGGTACTGCTTGCACAGGTCGGCGCTCTTCTGCGAATCGTTGACCTCGATCGCCTCGATGGCCCCGCACAGGAACACGATCGGGTTGGCGAAGTTGGGTGCGGCCAGCGAGCCGGTGAGCGTGCCCTGCGCCGGCTTGTAGAGCTGGTAGAAGTTCGCCAGCGCGGTCGGGCCGGAGTGCATGATCTGCTCCAGCTCGGGCTTGTGGTCGGCGAGCACCTGGGTGGCGTCGCCCAGCCGCTGCACGCTCTCGGTGAGCGCGTCGCCGCGCTCGTCCAGGAAGCGCTTCACATCGGCGATGGCGATATCGAGATTGTCCAGTCCCGCACCGAGATCGGTGGACACATTGGCCAGCACGGACGCCACCGAGGCGAGCCGGCCGCCGAACTGCACGATCTGATCATTGGACTTCGACAGCACGTCGACGAACTGCTGCAGGTTCCGGATGGTGCCGAACAGGTCGGTCCGGCCGTCGGAAAGCGTGTTCAGGGTGCTGGACAGCTCCCGCAGCGTGGTCCGGAAGGACTCGGCATTGCCGTTGCCGAGATTGGCCGCGGCGGTGTCGATCACGCGGCCGAAGGAACCCTTGTCGTCCTCGCCGATCGGGCCGAGCGCGGTGGACAGCTTGGTCAGCTCCGCCTTGATGTCGTCCCACTCCACCGGAATCGCGGTGCGCTCCACGGGGATCGTCGCATCATCGCCCATCTTCGGACCGCCGTCGTAGGCGGGCGCGAGCTGGATGAACCGCGCCGACACCAGCGACGGCGAGATGACCACGGCCTTGGCGTCCGCGGGCAGGTCGACGCCACGGTCGACGGTCATCGTCACCTTGACGCCGTCCTTGCCGGGCTCGATGGAGTCGATGGTGCCGACCTTCACGCCGAGCACCCGGATCTCGTCCCCGTCGTACAGACCGGTGGTGGACGGGAAGTACGCGGTGATGTGCTTCTTGCCGATATCGGAGACCAGCCCGTAGACCACCCAGGCCCCGAGGGCGACCACGAGGCCCGCGGCGACCAATCGCGCCCAGCGAGGAACTTTTCGAATTGCGTTCACTTCGGCGGCTCCACCAGTGCGGGGTTGATCGAGGGCGGCGGGTTCAGCAGCCACTCGCGCAGATCGTTGGGCAGATGCTCCGGCCAGACCATCGCATCGATCACTGTTTGCAACGCCTTGCCCGACCCGTTGGACAGGTAGGCCTGGAAGTACGGGCCGCTGCCGACCTGTTCGCCGAGCGCCGCCTCGAACGGGCCGAGGTCGATGAGCGCCTTGCTCAGGTTGTCCTTGTTGTTCTGCAACAGCTCCAGCACCGAATTCAGCCGGTCCAGAGTCGGTTTCAGCTGCGCCTCGTTGTCGTTGACGAAACCGGTGAGCTGCTGGGCCAATCCGTTCACGTAGACGATGAGCTGGCTCAGCGCCGCACGCCGGGCATCGAGCTCGCCGAGCAGGCTGTTGCCGTCGACCAGCAGCGAATTGATCTGCGCCGCACGCTCACCCAGCACGCTGGTGACATTCTGCGCGTGCCCGAGCAGGTCGAGCAGTGCCTGGTCACGCGTGTTCAGGCTGCGTGAGAGCGCGCTGATGCCGTCCAGCGCCGAGCGCAGCGGCCCGGGTGTGTCGGCGAACGCCTCGGACAGGGTGTCCAGGGTCTCGTTCACCTGATCGGTGTCGAGCCCCTTCACCGTGGTCGCAAGGTCGCCGAGGGCATCGTTGAGCGAATACGGAGAAGTGGTGCGGTCCAACGGAATAACGTCGTCCTTGCGGATGGCTCCGGTGCCCGCGGGCGTCACCTCCAGGGACTTGCGGCCCAGCAGGGTATTGGTCTTGATGGCCGCGGTGGTCTTGCCGCCCAGCACGATCGACTCGTCGAGGGTGAAGCGCACCTTCACCTTCGGGCCGTCCAGCTCCACCTCCTCCACGCGCCCGGTGCGCACACCCGCGACCTGCACCGGATCCCCGGGCAGCAGGCCGCCGGCATCGGCGAAGTAGGCGTTGAATTCGGCCCCGGCGCGCACGAACGGCAGCCGGTCGAACTGGAGGGCGGTCAGGCAGATCGTCACGACCAGCACGATGCCGACGACACCGATATTGATCAGCGGAGAGCGTTGTCCGTTCACTTGGCACACCTTCCGGCCGTTTCCCCACCCGGCGCGTTGATGACCTTCGTCGAGCCGTCGGGTGCGGTGACGAGGAAGTCCGCGCCGCAGACGTACATGTTCAGGAACGAGCCGTAGGAGCCGATCCGGATGAGCTTCTTGTAGGTCTCGGGCAGCAGATCCATCACGTACTGGACGTCGTCGCGCTTGTCATCCAGATTGGCCGACAGGCGTCCGAGGTGTTCGATGTCGGCCTTGAGATCCGGGCGCACCTGCTGCAGCAGCCCGGTGAGATCGCCTGTCGCTCCGGCCAATCGGGGCAGTGCGGCCCCGAGCGGATCCTTGTCGGCAGCGAGACCGCTGACCAGGCGCTGCAATTCGGTCAACGTGGTCGAGAACTCCTGATTGTGTGCGTCGATGGTGCCGAGCACGGTCTTCAGGTTCTCGATCACGCTGCCGATCAACGCGTCCCGGTCGGCGAGGGTCTTGCTGAAGGAGCCACCGCTGTTGAGCAGCGCCACCAGCGTGCCGCCCTGCCCCTGGAACACCTGCAGCAGCGCGCCGGTCAGATCGTTCACCTGATCCGGATTCAGCCCGCGCAGCAGCGGTTTGAAGCCGCCGAGCAGCATGTCCAGATCCAGTGCGGGCTTGGTCTGATCCAAGCCGAGAGTGGAGCCCTCACGCAGCGGCTGCGCGTCACCGGGCCCGTCCATCAGCTCCATATAGCGGTCGCCGACGAGGTTCTCGTAACGGATGGCGGCCTGGGTGCCGGCGTAGATGCGGTACTTGCTGTCGATGTCGAAATCGACGTACGCCTTGTTGTCCTTGACGTACACCCGATCCACCGAACCCACCGGCACACCGGCGATGCGCACCTTCGCGCCGGGCAGCATCCCGGACGAACTGGTGAAGATCGCGTGATAGCTCGTCGAGGCGGCGAAGCGCACCTGGCTGAAGATCACCCCCAGCCCGGCGAGGATCAGCACCATGACCAGGGTGAAGATCCCCAGCTTCACGGTGCTCGCGTGCGGTTTGATCCGCATCAGTTGGTCACCCCCGGCAATCCGGCGAACAGAAGTTGGAACACCCGGGGGCCGTTGAGGCTCGTGCCCGTGGGCGGAGTCCACACGTATCCCTCGGTGGTGTCGGTGACGAGATAGTTGGAGTGGCTGCCCGGCACCCGGTCGAGAATGTTCTCGCAGTGCGGGCCACCGGTGGCGTTCACCTTCGGCAGGTCCTTCGGGTACTCGTACGGGGTGCCGCCGGGCATGAAGCCTGCGTTCAGGTTCACGTACGGGCCCAGGCCACCGAAGATCTGGTTGCCGCGCTCGAGCCCGTCGGCCGCGCCGACGACCAGGCAGTACAGCGCCGGGTTGTACTCGTTGAGCAGTTCCGCGGTGGGGCGCAACAGATTCAGCGCGGTCACCAGCGGCTCGGCGTTCTCGTCGAGCACGGCGCCGGTGTCGTTGGCCAGGCCGATCAGGTTCAGCAGCACGCGATCGAAGTTCGCGGTCTCGTCGACGATGGTCTCGGCGGTGACCGTCATATTTCCGGTGGTGCGCAACAGATCCGGCACGGTGTCCGCGTACAGGTTGGTGACGCCGACCGAGGTCTGCAGATCGCGCTGCAGGTCGGGCAGGCTCGGGTTGATCTCGCGCAGGTACGCGTCGCTGTCGGCCAGCAGCTGGCCCAGCTTCTCACCGCGACCGTCCAGGGCCATGCCCAGCGCGGTCAGGGTGGCGTTCAGCTTCTCCGGCTCGACCTTGAGCAGCACCTCGTTGAGATGCTGGAAGAGCGTGTTGAATTCGACCGTCACCGCACCGGCCTGCACGACCGCACCCGGGCGCAGCGATTCGGCCGACGGGTTCTCCGGCGACACGAAGTTGATGTACTTGGCGCCGAAGACGGTGGTGGACTTGATGTCCACCAGCGCATTGGCCGGCACCATCTTCAATTTGTCCGGGTCCAGCGCCAATTCGATGCGCGCGCCGTCGCCGGTGGTGGTGATCCCGGAGACCGTGCCGATCTCCACGCCGCGGATCTTCACCTTGGCCTCGGGGTCCAGCACCAGGCCGCTGCGCGGGGCGGCGACGGTCACCTTCACGGTGTTCTCGAAGCCGCCCGCGAACATGACCAGGCAGATCGCGACGATCGCGACCAGGCCCAGCACCATGCCGAGGCCGGCCAGCTTGATGAACCAGCCCTGTTCGGAAGCCCTTTTGGGTCTGGGTTTCTCGACGAAGGGCGAGCCGATCGGACTCGCCACTCGTGCATGTTCTTGAACCATGTCGCCCCGCCCTACCCGGAGAGATGGAAATTGCCGGAGGTGCCGTAGATGGCGAGCGACATCAACAGCGTCACCATGACGACAGCGATCAGGGACGCGCGCACCGCATTGCCCACCGCGACGCCGACGCCCACGGGGCCGCCCGCGGCGTGATAGCCGTAGTAGGTGTGGATCATCATGACCGCGATGGCCATGAAGATCGCCTGCGCGAACGACCAGAGGATGTCGCTGGGGATCAGGAAGGTCTCGAAATAGTGGTCGTACACACCGGCCGACTGCCCGTAGATCACCACTGTCGCAAAGCGACTCGCGATGAACGAGGCGATGACCGCGAGCGAGTACAGCGGAATGACCGCGAGCATGCCCGCGAGCATGCGGGTGCCGACGAGGAAGGGCACCGGCCGGATAGCCATCACCTCGAGCGCGTCGATCTCCTCGGAGACGCGCATGGCGCCGAGCTGCGCGGTGGTGCCCGCGCCGAGGGTCGCCGCCAGGCCGATGCCCGAAATCACCGGTGCCGCAATGCGAACGTTGATGAAGGCGGCGAAGAAGCCGGTGAGTGCTTCGACGCCGATATTGCCGAGCGAGCTGTAGCCCTGCACCGCGATGGTGCCGCCGGCCGCCAGGGTGAGGAACCCGACGATCACGACGGTGCCGCCGATGACCGCGAGTGCGCCTGTGCCCATGGAGATCTCGGCGATGAGCCGGATGGTCTCGGTGCGGTAGTGGACGAGCGCCTTGGGAATCGAGGCGAGCGACTGCGCGTAGAACACCGCGTGCTTGCCGACCGAGTCCAGGCTGTCGGACGTGCGCTTCACACGCCGCGTCACCCGCGGGAACCGGGATTGGATCACGAAAGCCATGGGATCACCGCACCGCCAACTTGACGCTGATGGCGGTCATCACGACATTGATGACGAACAGCGCCATGAACGCGAAAACGACGGTCTGGTTCACCGCGTCACCGACGCTCTTCGGACCGCCCTTCACGTTCAGCCCCAGGTAGCAGGCGACCAGTCCGGCGCAGAGTCCGAACAGCATGGCCTTCACCTCGGAGATGATCACCTCGGGCAGATGGGTCAGCAGGGTGATGCCGTTGACGAACGCGCCGGGGTTCACGTCCTGCAGGAACACGGAGAAGACGAAGCCGCCCAGAATGCCGATGGCGGACACGAGTCCGTTGAGCAGGGCCGCCACGACCATGGAGGCGAGCACGCGGGGGACGACGAGCCGCTGCACCGGGTCGATGCCCAGCACCCGCATGGCGTCGATCTCCTCGCGGATGGTGCGCGCGCCGAGGTCGGCACAGATCGCGGTGGCGCCCGCACCGGCCACGATGAGCACGGTGACCATGGGGCCGATCTGGGTGATGGCGCCGAAGGCCGCGCCGGCTCCGGACAGGTCGGCCGCGCCGATCTCCCGGAGCAGGATGTTGAGAGTGAAGCTCACCAGGACGGTGAACGGAATCGCGACCAATAGGGTCGGAAAGATGGAAACCCGGGCGACGAACCAGGCTTGATCGATGAATTCCCGTCGCTGGAACGGGGGCCGTACCGCGGCGCGAGCGACAGCACCGGCGAGTTCGAAGAACCCTCCGACCGCCCGCAGCGGTACGGCAAGGACTTCATTCATTCCCGCTATTCCTCCTGCCCCTGCCTAGCTATAGCACCCGAGATGTGAATGTGATCTCGGTCCCGCTCACAGATTAGAACACGTTCTCATCCGATTCGGGAAGGTTTCGCCGGTTTGAACAGGCAATCTTTCTGAACCAGTGTCCAGTTTCGAGAACGTGTTCATCCGGCAACCACCGGTATGTGTGTGACGCCTTTGTGAGGCGTCACACACACAGTTTGATCCTTCCTACCAACTGTCGACCGCATGATCAACCGCTGGACAGGGTAAAAACCCCGGATGACGGTTACATTGACCGGATTATCCGAGATCCATCAGCGAGGACGCGGAAAACGTGGCGCCCGAAGAACGTTCGGCGAAATATGCGCCCAGCGTGGATGCAAGACCCGCTGTGCTCCATTCACCCTCGGCGTCGAAGCGCTGCTCCACCACCGGAGCCGCCATGAGCGCCACCATCGGGCCGTAGACGACGAACAGCTGGCCGCTGACGGCCGCGGCCGCCGGGGAGGCCAGGTAGGCCACCAGCCGCGCCACATGATCGGGCGAGAGCGGATCCGGGCCCTCTTCGGGAGCCGCGGAGAAGACCTTCTCGGTCATGGAGGTACGGGCGCGCGGGGCAATGGCATTGGCGGTCACGCCGAAACGTGACAGCGCACGTGCGGCCGACAGGGTCAGCGCGGTGATGCCCGCCTTGGCCGCGCCGTAGTTGGCCTGCCCCTCGGGACCGAGCAGGCCGGCCTCGGAGGACGTATTGACGATGCGCCCGTACACCGGCGCACCCGCCTCCTTGGACTTGGTGCGCCAGTACGACCCGGCATTGCGGGTCAGCAGGAAATGCCCGCGCAGGTGCACCGCGACCACCGCGTCGAAATCCTCGTCGGACATGTTGAACAACATCTTGTCCCGGGTGATCCCGGCATTGTTCACCACGATGTCCAGCCCGCCGAAGGTCTGCTCGGCGGTGCTGATCAGGGCGTCGGCGGTGGACCGCTCGGCGATGCTGCCCGCCACGAACTCCGCCTTCGCGCCCAGCGCCCGGATATCGGCGAGGGTTGCGCTGACGGCGTCGTTTTCGGCAAGGTCGTTCACCACGACGGACGCGCCGGCCCGGGCCAGTTCGAGGGCTTCGGCCCGGCCCAGACCCGCACCGGCTCCGGTGACGATGGCAACCCGGCCGGCAAGACTCACATCTGAATCGCTCACCGGGCCGACTCTAGAACGTGTTCCACTTCGCGGGCAAGCGCCGATTCAGGCGAGCTTCAGCGCCGCCTTCGGGCACTGCGCGACCGCGGTCTTCACATCGTGCTCATCGGCCTTCGGCACCTCGTCGACGAGGACGTGCAGATTGTCATCGTCATCGAGATCGAAGACTTCAGGGGCGATTCCGACGCAGATGCCGTTCGCCTCGCACTGGTCGAAATCGACGGTGACCTTCATAGGTGACTCCTTAACCTCAGGTATGGCCCGAGAGTAACAAGCAGCGCCGTTCAGAGGTAGTCGGAATGGGCTTAGGGGACCCTATTACTGGAACAAGTTCCACCCCCTGTGCGATGATCGGCGGAACCAGAAACTTCAGGCTAGGGGTACGTACCATGCGGATTGCCTACACGCCGCAACAGGAACAGCTTCGTGCTGAGCTGCGTGACTATTTCGCCAAGCTGATCACTCCCGAACGGCGCCAGGCACTTTCGGCCCAGACCGGCGAGTACGGCTCGGGCAATGTGTACCGCGAGGTGGTCCGGGAAATGGGCCGCGACGGCTGGCTCACCCTGAGCTGGCCGAAAGAGTATGGCGGCCAGGACCGTTCGACCATGGATCAGCTGATCTTCACCGATGAGGCCGCCATCGCCGGCGCCCCGGTGCCGTTCCTGACCATCAACTCGGTCGCGCCGACGATCATGCACTACGGCACCGAGGAGCAGAAGAAGTTCTTCCTGCCCAAGATCGCCGCGGGCGAATTGCATTTCTCCATCGGCTATTCCGAGCCCGGCGCCGGCACCGACCTGGCCTCGCTGCGCACCACCGCCGTGCGCGACGGCGACGAGTGGATCATCAACGGGCAGAAGATGTGGACCTCCCTCATCGCCTACGCCGACTACATCTGGCTGGCCGCCCGCACCGACCCGGAAGCCAAGAAGCACAAGGGCATCTCGATGTTCATCGTGCCCACCTCCGCCGAGGGATTCTCCTGGACGCCGGTGCACACCATGGCCGGGCCCGACACCTCCGCCACCTACTACCAGGATGTGCGGGTCAAGCACTCCGACATGGTCGGGCCGGAGAACGGCGGCTGGTCGCTGGTCACCAACCAGCTCAACCACGAGCGGGTCGCGCTGACCTCCTCCGCTCCGCTGGCGCTGGCGCTGGCGCAGACCACCGAGTGGGCGCGCAATACCAAGAACTCCAACGGTTCCCGCGTCATCGACCAGGAATGGGTGCAGATCGCGCTGGCTCGGGTGCACGCCAAGGTCGAATACCTGAAGCTGCTGAACTGGGAGATCGCCTCGCGCGCCGACGCCGGCGGGGAGGCCGCGCCGCGGCCCTGGGACGCCTCCACCTGCAAGGTGTACGGCACCGAACTGGCCACCGAGACCTACCGCAGCCTCATGGAGGTGCTCGGACCGCAGGCGTACCTGCGCCAGGACTCCCCCGGCGCGCAGTTGCGCGGCCGGCTCGAGCGCATGCACCGCGCCTGCCTGATCCTCACCTTCGGCGGCGGCACCAACGAGGTGCAGCGCGACATCATCGCCATGACCGCCCTCAAGCAGCCGCCCGCCGCCCGCTGATACCGAATCAGATTGCGACGTCCGGGGGCCCTGCGTGGTTACGCAAGCTGCCTCCTCCGGGCCTGACCCGGACGGCGCGGAAAGCAAGGTAACTCCAATGGATTTCACCCTTACCGAGGCGCAGCAGGACCTGGCCCGTCTCACCGCCGAGGTGACCGGCAAGCTGGTCACCGCCGACAAGCTGCGCGAACTCGACAAGAACAAGTCCGATCTGGGCGAGCCCACCGTGCGGTACGACGACGCGCTGTGGAAGTCGCTGGCGGAGACCGGCATTCTGGCCGCCACCCTCCCGGAAGCGGTGGGCGGCAGCGGTTTCGGCGTCCTCGAGCAAATCGCCATCCTGCGCGAGCTCGGCAAGTCCGTGGCCGCCGTCCCCTACCTGTGGTCGGCCATCCTCGGCGCGGGCGTGCTGGCGACCTTCGGCTCGGATGCCCAGCGCGAGTTGGCTTCCCAGGCCGCCACCGGCGAGGTCATCCTCACCGTGGCGCTGTCCGAGGAGCGCAACTGGGAGCCCGAGCACCCCGTCACCACCGCCGACGAGAACGGCTCCTGGCGTATCACCGGCCTCAAGACCACGGTCCCCTTCGCCCGCCAGGCGTCCCGAATCCTGGTCCCCGCCACGGCCAACGGCGTCCCGGCCGTCTTCCTCGTCGACTTGGCCGACGAGAAGGTCCACATCGCCGACCAGATCGTCACCGACCGCTCCCCCGAAGCCGAGATCGAATTCGCAGGCGCCCCGGCCGAATTGGTCGGCACCCTCGACCAGGGCCCCGAAATCCTGAACTGGCTCCTCCAGCGCGCCTGGCTGGGCCTGTCCGCCCAGCAGCTCGGCACCCTGGAGAAGGGCCTCGAACTGGTGGCCGACTACGCCCGCGAACGCGAACAGTTCGCCCGCAAGATCGGCAGCTTCCAAGCTGTCGCCCAGCGCCTGGCCGACGCCTACATCGACGTCCAGGGCATCCGCCTGGCGGTCCAGCAGGCCGCCTGGCGCCTGGCCGAAGGTCTCGACGCCACCAGCGAAATCCACACCGCCAAGTTCTGGGCGGCCGAAGCCGGCCACCGCGTTTCGCACACGGTGGTCCACGTCCACGGCGGCGTGGGCATCGACCGTGACCACATCGTCAACCAGTACTTCACCGCCGCGAAGCACAACGAATTCGCGCTCGGCGGGGCCACCGACCACCTCCGCGCTCTCGGCGCGCAGTTGGCCGCGCAGCACTGAGGTAAACCTTCAGCCGCACAACGGCACAGCGAGGCGGTGGCACCAACCCGGTGCCACCGCCTCTCTCGTTCCGGGGAACTTCCGGGTCGGTGTCACGGCACCAACGGCCCGGCAAGGACTCGTTCACCGGCGGTGCGGTCGCCGGACCAGGTGAAGCCCGGGTCGGAGGCGGGCTTGCGTCCCCACAGGGCGAGCAGGAGATCGGATGTGGGGCCGGAGAGTTCGGCTACCGGCTCGCCGGGGCCGTAGGTCCAGGTGCGGGCGGTGTCGGTGGTGGTGATGCGGAGGGCGGAGGTGGGGGTGGTGGCCAGGCCGCGGTCGATCATGCGCTGGGCGAAGAGTTCGAACACCTCGGCGATGCCGTCGTCCGCCAGGGCGGGTTCGAAGGCTTCGGGAGCGCCCAGGGCGTTTCGGGCGTCCCAGAGGTGCATGAGGGTTTCCTGGGCGCGGCGGCGACGCCAGAAGGCCACATTGCGTGGGAGGAGGCGGGTGAAGGTCCAGGCGGGGGTTTCGGGGGCGGCGGAGAGGGATTGCACTATGGCGTGGGCTGTTTCGTCGTACCAGGCGCGGAGGTCGGTGGGGTCCTTGGGGGCGGCGGGGCCCTCGTAGTCGCCGCGGTTCTCGGCTACGGCGGTGACCACCCAGAGGTTGCCCTGGCCCATGTGGTCGACGAGGTCGTAGAAGGTCCAGTCGCCGCAGGAGGGGACGGGGGTGGTGAGGTCGGCCTCGGGGGTGATGAGGGCGCCGAAGGCGGTGAGCTTGTCGCGCAGGACGGCCAGGAAATCCATGCTGGTCACGGTAACCGGGGCGGCGGGGGCGCGGGGGTCAGGATTCGAATTCGCGGACCGGGAAGAGGCGCTCGGATATCACGCCTGGGTGATCTCCCGCCGGGTCGAGCTCGCGCATGAGACGGTCGGAGGTGGCGTCCTGACGGATGGTGCGGCCCAGGCGGGCGGCGGCGCGGTAGTGGGCGGGGCTGGTCAGGAGCCGCTGCACGGCGCGGGTGATGCGGTGCGGAGATGCCGTGCGGGGCAAGGTGATTCCGGCGTTGTGGGCGCGGACCCGGGCGGCGTTGTCGGCTTGGTCGCGGCCGTGCGGGAGGACCAGGACGGGGAGGTCGGCGGCGAAGGACTTCATGAGGGTGCCGTGGCCGCCGTGCGTGATGACCAGGCTGGCGTGCCGCATGATCGGCAGGTGCGGGGCCGCGGGTAGGACGGAGACATTGGCGGGGGCGGTGAGCGCGGTCGGATGTACCGCGGGGCCGGTGGTGATCACGCCGCGCACGGGGAGACGGCCGAGGGCGTCGGCAATCCGCTGGAGACAGTCGGTTTGGCGCTGGTCCGTGCTCGACAGGGAAACCAGGATCACGGGTGCGCCGCCGTCGGGGACCGTCCACTCCGTGTCCCGGGTCCAGTGCGGGTCGTCCAGGATGGGGCCGGTGAAGCGGACGCCATCCGGCCACGGGGCCGGGAAATCGAAAGCCTCGCTGGACAATACGAGCTGACGGTGGGCCAGCTGCACCTGGTCGCGGTAGTGGGCCAGACGCTCCAGATCGAAGTCGGCGCGCAGGGCGTTGAGCTGTGGCAGCAGTTCCTGATCCCAGCGGCGCTGCACCAGGCCGCCGACCAGATTGTCGCGGGCGCGCCCGAGCGGGCCCTGTGCGCGGGTGAATCCGGATCCGGGCGGCGGGGAGCCTTCGACGGGCAGCGGATAGATGCCGGGCATGAGCACCGAGAAGGGGACGCCCCGGCTCTGCGCGGCCACCATCGCCCCGAATGCGAAGTAGGAGGCGAGCACCATATCCGGTGCCGCACTGTCGATTTCGTCGACGGTCTCGCGCGCGAACCCCGCCCCCGCGCGAATCCGCAACCGCGCACCGGTGGCGGCGACCGCCGCGGCCATGGAGTCCTCCGCGAGCACCGTGACCCGATGCCCGCGCTCGACCAGACGGCGCACCACACCCAACTCCGGCGGTACCGTCCCGCCACTGCCGGTGAGCGCGACCAGGTAGCTGTTTTTCATCAGGCACCTCCCAACAGTCACTCTTGCACGCCGGGCTCACCCGCCACCGCGTGATGGGCAAATGATGTGTCACAGACCACAGCGCGAGCGGTGCCGATTAGTTTTCCGCGCGCACCCCGTCCACACGAATGACATCAAGGAAAGGACGAGCCACCATGGCCAGCAAGATGATCTTCATCAACCTCCCCGTCACCGACCTGGACCGGTCGAAGACCTTCTACGAGGCGCTGGGCTGGAAAGTGAACCAGGACTTCACCGACTGCAACGCCGCCTGCATCGTCATCGACGACAACATCTGCCTGATGCTCCTCACCCCCGACTTCTTCACCACCTTCTCCGAGCGCCCCCTCGCCGACACCAAAGCCACCGTCGCCGCCGCCTACGCCCTCGCCCTGACCAGCGCCGCCGAAGTCGACACCCTCACCGAGGCCGCCCTCCGCGCCGGCGGCACCGAACAGATCAACACCGACAAACGCGCCCAGGAAGCCCAGGTGGGCATGCACGGCCGCACCTTCCTCGACCCCGACGGCCACCAGTGGGAGCCCTTCTACATGGCCTACCCCGGCGCGAACTGACCCGAACTTCCTTGGCCCGCCGTACATTCCGGCGGGCCGACTGCTGTCGCGACCAGTTCCTGTCACCGCCCGACCGCTTCCTGCCAGGGCTTTTCCTCCTGGTATCGGTATCTCCGCTGCGAGGCTGGCGGCATGTCTTTCAATGTCGCCGACCTGTTCGAACATGCGGTGGATGCGGTGCCCGATCGGGTCGCGGTGATCTGTGGGGAGCGGCGGGTCACCTATCGGGAGCTAGACGAGCGGGCCAATCGGCTTGCACATCACTTGTCCGCCAGGGGAATCGGTCATGGTGATCACGTCGGGGTGTACTCGCGCAATTCCATCGAGGCACTGGAGGCCATGATCGCGGCGTACAAGCTGCGGGCGGTTTCGGTGAGCGTGAACTATCGGTATGTGGCGGAGGAGGTGCGCTACATCGTCGACAATGCCGATCTGAAGGCGCTGGTTTTCGAGCGCGCGTACTCCGACATCGTCGCCGAGGTCGCCGCACTCAGCCCGGAGCTCACCGAGTTCATTGCGGTGGAGGATGATTCGGCGCTCGACTACATGCGCTTCGGGGGCATCGCGTACGACGACGCGCTGGCCGGGCAGTCCGGTGAACGCGACTTCGCGGCGCGGTCCTCCGAGGACCTGTATCTGCTCTACACCGGTGGCACCACCGGAATGCCCAAGGGCGTCATGTGGACTCACGAGGACGTGTGGCGGGCACTGGGCGGCGGCATCAACCATGTGACCGGCGAATACGTCGCGGACGAATGGGAGTTGGCGAACAATGCCAAGTCCGCGCCCAGCGGAATCGTCATGGCGCCGCTGTCGCCGCTGATCCACGGGGCGGCGCAGTGGGCGGTGTTCATCGCGCTGAACTCCGGCGGCACAGTGGTTTTCGTGCCACAGTTCGACGCGCACGAGGTGTGGCGGGTGGTGCAGCGGCATCGGGTGAACGTGCTGACCGTGGTCGGGGACGCCATGGCGCGGCCGCTGCTGGACGCGTACCGCGAGGGCGGCTACGACACTCCTTCGCTGTGGGCGCTGAGCAGTCATGCGGCGCTCTTCTCGCATGCGCTGAAACAGCAGTATCTCGAGCTGTTCCCGAATCTGTTCCTCACCGACGTGATCGGCTCGTCCGAGAGCGGCAGCACCGGATTGGCGGTGGTGGGCAAGGATTCCGATCATTCGCAAGGGCCGCGGGTGAAGTTCGGCGCGCAGGCCGCGCTCATCGATGACGACGGGAATCTGGTCGAGCCGGTGCCGGGCGCGGTGGGGCGGATGGCACGCAAAGGCCATGTGCCGCTGGGCTACTACAAGGATCCCGAGAAGTCGGCCACGATCTTCCTGGAAATCGACGGCACCCGGTACGTGGTGCCCGGCGATTACGCGCGCTACGAGGCCGACGGCACCGTCACTCTGCTGGGGCGCGGATCGGAGTGCATCAATACCGGCGGGGAGAAGGTGTTCCCCGAGGAGGTGGAGGGCGCGCTGAAATCGCATCCGAATGTGTTCGACGCCTTGGTCATCGCGGTGCCCGACGAGCGTTTCGGGCAGCGGGTGGCGGCGCTCGTGCAGCCTCGCGGTACATCGCTCGACCTCGCCGAGGTGGACGCGCATGTGCGCACGCAGGTCGCGGGCTACAAGGCGCCGAGGACGTACTGGCTGGTCGAGCAGATGACCCGGCAGCCGAGCGGGAAGGCCAATTACGCTGCCGCCAAACGGTATGCGGCCGAACACGCGGAGGCGGGTCTACCGCCGCGCTGAGCCCCACGGCCGCGACCGCGTCGGCCGGAGCACACCGCGCGGCGCGGCCACGCGAAGTCAGTTCAGCAGGCCCAGTTCGCGTGCCCGGGCGCCGAGCTGGAAGCGACTGGTGACCTCGAGCCGCGCCATGAGGTCGGCGACGTAGCGGCGGTAGGTGCGGACCGAGACCGAGAGTTTGCGCGCCGCCACCTCGTCGATCAGGCCGGCATTGAGGTATTGGATGACGCGTAAAGCGTTCTCGCCCAGTTCCGCATCGCTGACGTCCAGGTGGTCGCGCAGGTGCCGGGCGGAATGCCAGGTGGTGGTGGCGAACTGGTGGATCACGCCGAGCAGGGTGGGTTCGGTGACGAGAACGCCGCGCGGGCGGCGGTCCTCGCTCTGCGCCCACAGTGCGGCCACCCGGCGGTCGATGATGACCGTATTGCAGAAGTTCGCGTCGGTGACCCGGATCTGGGAGTTGACCGCGAAGCGAGTGGGTGCCTCGCGCTGTTCACGGCTGCGCACGTAATCGGGGGAAAGGAGCAGGCGCACCTGGGTTCCCGCGTCGTGCAGGGTGTGCAGCATGGTCTTGCCCGCACCGTATTCGGGTTCGTTGCGCACGGTGCCGGAGATGGCCAGGATGGCCTCCTGCCGGGCGTTGGCGAGCATGCGCTCGAGGTCGGCGCTCCAGCGCTCGTCCGGCCACAGCGGCGTCACATCGTCGGGGGCACGGTGTGATTCGAGGATCTCGGTGAGGGCGATATCCAGGAGATTCCGCGAATGGGTGAGCAGTTGCGCCAGATCGGATTCGGTGCGCGCCATGAGTACCTCCAGTCCCGCGAAGGTCCGACCGTGTCGGCACAGTACCGCAGTGGCGGCGAAACATGAACGGCCCGCTGGCAATTGCTCCCAGCGGGCCGTCACGCATGTCGCCGCGCCGCGCCGGACCACCCCGGCGCATCCACCGTGCACGGCGACCTGGTCTGGATTCCCCCGTGTGCGATTTTAATTCTCGCGGTACTCCATCGACAGCCCGAACAACGGGAAGAGCTTTTCGGTGTCGAGGAAGAAATTCAACCCGGAGACCTTGTCGCCGTCCAATTCCAGCACAGTGATGGACCACGGCGTCCACAGACCCGGCACATCCGCGCTGGGCTTGTAGTGCGCGAAGGCGGCCATGCCGTTCGCCTCGACCGGGACCATGCGGGAATCGCGGCAGGCGTGGCCGTGACCGAGCATGAAGGCCGCGACGTTCTCCGGACCCGACACCCAGAAGGAGATGGGCGGCATGGACAGCGCCACATCGGCTTTCAGCAGTTCGGTGAGGGCCGTCATGTCGTAGGACTCGAAGGCCTTCACGAAGTCGTCGACGAGTTTGCGCTGCTGCTCGTTGGATTCGTCGTAGACATCCGACACCGTGGACACGTCGTTGACCTTGGACATGGTGGCGCGGGCGCGCTGCAGGGCGCTGTTGACCGACGCGGGCGACACATTGAGCATGTCGGCGGTTTCATTGGCCGAGAAGCGCAGCACCTCGCGCATGATCAGAATCGCGCGCTGGGTGGCCGGCAGATGCTGTACGGCGGCGACGAAGGCCAGCCGCAGCGTGTCTTTGGTGCTGGCCGCTTCGGCCGGGTCCGCGCCGAAGGCGAGCGCGTTCGGAATGGGCTCCACCCAGACGTAATCCGGCTCGGGCATGGGCAGCGGGGATTCGGGCGTGGAGGGACCGTTCAGGTCCATGGGTCTGGCTCTGCGCTGCGGACCGTCCAGCATGTCCAGACAGACATTGGTGGCGATCTTGTACAGCCAGGAGCGGACGCTGGCACGACCCTCGAAGGAGTCGTAGGACTTCCAGGCCCGGGTGAAGGTTTCCTGTACCGCGTCCTCGGCCTCGAAGGAGGAACCGAGCATGCGGTAGGCGTAAGCGCACAGCTCGCGCCGGTGCCCCTCGAAGGAGCGCAATACGTCGTCCGTGATGGTGGTGGACCGGCCTGCCGTGTCGCTCATGGCAAACACTCTTGCACAGCCCACCGACAAGAAAAATGGGATTGATCCACTCCCGGGCCCCTCAGGGCCTTCGCCCCCGAACCCCCGAAGGCGGGTGGATTCACCCCCTCTCCCACCACCGAGCCCGCCTGCGAAGGCAGGCGGGCTCGAGAATCATGGAGTGGGAGTGCGTCACTCGTCGGCGTCGCGCGCTTCGGTCTGCGCCTTGGCCCACTTGTAGTCGGGCTTGCCGGCGGGGCTGCGCTTGATCTCGTCCACGAACCACAGCGAGCGCGGCATCTTGTAGGAGGAGATCTCCTTGCTCAGCACCGGGCGCAGGTCCTCCAGCGTCGGCCGCACCTCGCCGCGGCACTGCACGACCGCGCAGACCCGCTGGCCCCAGCGCTCGTCCGGCACGCCGACCACGAGCGCGTCGAAGACCTCCGGATGCGCCTTGAGCGCGCCCTCGACCTCTTCGGGGTAGATCTTCTCGCCACCGGAGTTGATGGACACCGACCCGCGGCCGAGCATGGTGACGGTGCCGTCCTCCTCCACGCGGGCGTAGTCACCCGGGATGGAGTAGCGAATCCCGTTGAAGGTCTTGAACGTTTCCGCGGTCTTGACCGGGTCGTTGTAGTACCCGATCGGGATGTTGCCGGTGCGGGCGAGCATGCCGACCTTGCCGGAGCCCGGCTCGCACGGATTGCCCTCTTCGTCGATGACCTGGGTGGACCCGTCGATCTTCACCCGCGGCCCGCCGGTGTGGGTGGACCCCTTGGTGGCCACGGAAAGACCGCCGAAGCCGGTCTCGGAGGCGCCGATGGAGTCGGTGATGAGCGCGTTCGGGAACCGCTCGATGAACTCGTCCTTCAGCGTCGGCGAGAACAGCGCGGCCGAGGAGGCCAGCACCCACAGGCTCGAATGCTGGTACGGCTCACCGGTTTCCGGGTTGCCCTCGCGGAGGGCGGCGAGCATGGGCTGCGCCATGGCATCACCGGTAATGAAGATCATGTTGATGCCGTGCCGGTCGATGGCCTGCCACACGCCGTGCCCGGAGAACTCCGGCAGCATGACGGCCTTGCCGCCGTCGAAGAGGCTGTGCAGCGTGGCGGTGAACGAGCCACCGTGGATCAGCGGCGGGATCGGGTAGCGCACCATGGGCGAGTTGCCGGACGCGCCGCCCTTGGCCTGCTCCCACTCGTCCTGGATGAATTCGCCGGTGTAGAAGTTGATGCCGCCCCCGAGCACGCGCCACCAGTCCTCGTGCCGCCACATGACGCCCTTGGGCAGGCCGGTGGTGCCGCCGGTGTAGATCATCACGATGTCGTCGGCGGAGCGTTCGCCGAAGTCGCGCTCGCCGTGGGTGCCGGCCAGGGCCGCTTCGTATTCCACCGCGCCGGCGGGACGGTCGAGGTCGGTGCCGTCCTCGACGGTGACGATGGTCTTCAGCTTCTCGACGTTCGGCAGCACATTGGCCACCTTGTCGCTGTAGCGGCGCTCGTGAATGAGAGCAACCATGTCCGAGTTCTCGAAGATGTATTGCAACTCGTTCTCAACGTATCGGTAGTTCACGTTGATCATCACTGCGCGCGCTTTGAAGATGGCGACCAGGGCCTCGACGGCCTCGATGGTGTTGCGCGAGTACACGCCGACCTTGTCACCCGGCTTGACACCCTGTTCCTGCAGGTAGTGCGCGAGCCGATTGGCCCGGTCCTCCAGCTGCGCATAGGTCACCGAGCGGGTGTCATCGGCGAGCGCGACACGTTCGGGCATGAGGTCGATGGTGTGTTCGACAAGGTCCGCGATGTTGTAGCTCACAGGATCAAAATAGAACGTGTTCTTGTGTGTGACAAGCCACAAAATTCTCTTGGTCGATCGACCGGATGTGTCCCCCGCCACAGACTACGGCGACTTACTCCGAATTGGAATAGCCACGAAAGGGCGCGCCCCACATAGTGGGACGCACCCTTCTCGCCCGGCCGCACGACCGCTATCGTGCGACCGGAATTTGAAACGCGTTCTACAGCCGATTCTCGGCCGCGATGATGGGCTTCAACTTCTCCATCTGATCCAGATCGCGCACGCCGACGAGCAGCATGGTGACGCCCGCCTTCTCCCACACCTTCAGCTGTTCGCGCACATGCGCCTCATTGCCGATGATCATGGTGTCGTGGATGAGCTCATCCGGAACCGCCTTGGCCGCATCCTCTTTGCGCCCCGAGCGGAAGAGCCTGGTGATCTCGTCCACCTGCGGCCCGTAGCCCATGCGCCGGTACACCTCGGCGTGGAAATTCACCTCTTCCGCGCCCATGCCGCCGATGTAGAGCGCCATGACCGGCTTCAGATACGCCAGCGCCGCCGCGGGATCCTCGGTGATGATCACCTGTGCGGTGGCGGCGATTTCGAAGTCCTCCCGCGAACGCCGGGCACCCGGGCGCGCGAAGCCTTCGTCGAGCCACTCGTTGTACATGTCCGCCAACCGCGGCGTGTAGTAGATGGCCAGCCAGCCGTCGGCGATCTCGGCCGTCAGCGCGACGTTCTTCGGCCCCTCGGCACCCAGCCAGATGGGCAGATCCGCACGCAGCGGATGCGTGATCGGCTTGAGCGGCTTGCCCAGTCCGCTCGCGCCGGCCCCGTTGTAGGGCAGCGGGTAGTGCGGCCCGTCGCTGGTCACCTTGCCCTCGCGGGCGAGCACCTGCCGGATGATGTCCACGTATTCGCGAGTCCGCCCGAGCGGCTTGGCAAATGGCTGGCCGTACCAGCCCTCCACCACCTGTGGCCCCGAAACGCCCAGGCCCAGAATGGCTCTGCCGCCGCTGAGATGGTCCAGGCTCAGCGCCGCCATGGCGGTGGCGGTGGGCGTGCGCGCCGACAGTTGCACCACCGAGGTGCCCAGCCGCACCCGACTGGTCTGCGACCCCCACCAGGCCAGCGGCGTGAAGGCGTCGGAGCCCCACGATTCGGCGGTGAAGACCGCGTCGAATCCGGCGTCCTCGGCGGCGTTCACCAACTCCTGCGCGTTGGCGGGCGGCTGCGCGCCCCAATATCCGAGCTGCAAACCGAAACGCATCCGGCATCCTTCCCTCGAGGCCCCGGGACCGGTTCCGCACTCCCCCACCTCGCGGGTTGACAGGAACCGGACCCTTGTGGAGCTGACTCTTGCGACCGTTCTTAGAACCTGTTCTACTCGATCTCGTGACTCCGGGAAACACCGAGATACTGTCCGCGCCGCTGCGGATGCAATTCGACTACACCCGCTCCACCGGCCCGACCATCGGACGCTTCCTGACCGGGTTGCGTGCCGGGCAGGTCGTCGGTGTGCGCGGATCCGATGGACGCGTCCTCGTGCCGCCGGCCGAATACGACCCCAAAACCGCCGAGGCGCTGACGGATTTCGTCGACGTCGCGGATGTGGGCACCGTGCAGACCTGGTCCTGGGTGGCCGAGCCGCTGCCGGGCCAGCCGTTCGACCGGCCGTTCGCCTACGCGCTCGTCAAGCTGGACGGCGCGGACACCGCGATTCTGCACGCGGTGGATGTGGCGTCGCCGGACGAGATTTCGACCGGCCTGCGCGTGCGCGCCCGCTGGGCGGCCGAGCGCACCGGCCGGATCCAGGACATCGCATGCTTCGAGCCGGGTGAAACCTCGGTCGCGCCAACCGATTCGGTGGCCGACGCCGAGCCGGTGACCGGCCTGATCACGCCCGTCGACCTATCCTTCAAGCACACCGCCGCCCCGCAGGAGGGCGAATTCCTGAAGGCCATCATGGAGGGCCGCCTGCTCGGCGCCCGCGCCAAGATGGACGGCAAGGTGTACTTCCCGCCGCGCGGCGCCGACCCGCGCACCGGTGAGCCGACCGACGACTACGTCGAGGTGTCCGACAAGGGCATCGTCACCACCTTCTGCATCGTGAACGTGCCGTTCATGGGCCAGCGCATCAAGCCCCCGTATGTGGCGGCCTACGTCCTGCTCGACGGCGCGGACATTCCGTTCCTGCACCTGGTGCTGGGCCTGGATGCGAGCGAGGTCCGCATGGGTATGCGCGTCGAGGCGGTGTGGAAGCCGCGCGAGGAGTGGAGCCTGTCCATCGGCAATATCGACCACTTCCGCCCGACCGGCGAGCCCGACGCCGACTACGACTCGTTCGCCCACCACCTGTAGAGGCTGATCACGTTGAGCGACAATGCAACTGACATCGCGGTAGTGGGCTTCGCCCACGCGCCGCACGTGCCGGAGACCTTCGGCACCACCAATGGCGTGGAAATGCTCGCGCCGTGCTTCGCCGAGCTGTACGAGAAGCTCGGCATCACCAAGTCCGATATCGACTTCTGGTGCTCGGGTTCCTCGGATTACCTTGCCGGGCGGGCCTTCTCGTTCATCTCGGCGATCGACTCCATCGGCGCGGTGCCGCCGATCAACGAGTCGCACGTGGAGATGGACGCGGCGTGGGCGCTGTACGAGGCGTGGGTGAAACTGCGCTCCGGACAGGCGAAGACGGCGCTGGTGTACGGCTTCGGCAAGGCGTCGGCCGGTACGCTGCGCCAGATCCTGACCCTGCAGACCGACCCGTACCTGGTCGCGCCGCTGTGGCCGGATTCGGTGTCCATGGCCGGTTTGCAGGCCCGCGCGGGCCTCGACGCGGGTCGCTGGACCGAGGCCGAGATGGCGGCCGTCGCGGCGCGCAGCACCGGCGCGGACGCTGAAAAGCTCTTGGCCGCAGACTATGTGGCGAACCCCTTCCGGGCGCACGACATCGCGCCCATCACCGACGGTGCGGCCGCCATCGTGCTGGCCGTGGGCGACCGGGCGCGTGAGCTGTGTGAGCGTCCGGCCTGGCTGACCGGCATGGCGCACTACATCGACACCCCGATCCTGGGTGCGCGCGACCTGACCGTCTCGGATTCCGCCGCGCGCGCCGCCAAGGCCGCGATCAACGGTGGCACAACCGATTTCGATGTCGCCGAACTGCACACGCAGTTCTCGCACGAGGAGTTCATCCTCAAGCAGGCCATCGGCCTGAACGGTGACACCCGGATCAACCCGTCCGGCGGTCCGCTGTCCGGCAATCCGATGTTCGCCGCGGGCCTGGAGCGCATCGGCTTCGCCGCCCGCGAAATCTTCAATGGCACCGCGAATCGGGCACTGGCGCATGCCAGTTCCGGTCCGGCGTTGCAGCAGAACCTGGTCGCCACCCTGGAGGCAAAATGAGCACGGCATCGCACAGCGATTCGGTGAGGGGTGGTGGTCGGGCGACGGGTGGGCTGTCCAACCCTGCCGCGGTGCTCGGCACCGGACAAACCCATCACGTGACCAAGCGGTCGGACGTGTCCATGGCGGGCATGGTGCGCGAGGCCATCGACCGTGCCCTCGCCGATTCCGGCCTGACCATGGCCGATATCGACGCGGTCGTGGTCGGCAAGGCCCCCGACTTCTTCGAGGGCTCCATGATGCCGGAGCTCTTCCTCGCCGACGCCCTGGGCGCCACCGGCAAACCGCTGCTGCGCGTGCACACCGCCGGCTCGGTCGGCGGCTCCACCGGTGTGGTGGCGGCCAACCTGGTGCAGGGCGGCGTGCACGGCAAGGTGCTCGCCATCGCCTGGGAGAAGCAGTCGGAATCCAATGCCATGTGGGCACTGTCGAATCCGGTGCCCTTCACCATGCCGGTGGGCGCGGGCGCGGGCGGCTACTTCGCCCCGCATGTGCGCGCCTACATCCGCCGGGCCAACGCACCGCTGCACATCGGGGCCATGGTGGCGGTGAAGGATCGCCGCAATGGCGCGAAGAACCCGTTCGCCCATCTGCAGCAGGCCGACATCACCATGGAGTCGGTGATGGCGTCGCAGATGCTGTGGGACCCGATTCGTTTCGACGAGACCTGCCCGTCCTCGGACGGCGCGTGCGCCATCGTGATCGGCGACGAGTCCTCGGCGAAAGCCGTTGAGGCGCAGGGCAAGAAGGTGGCGTGGATTCACGGCACCGCCATGCGCACCGAGCCGCTCGCCTACGCCGGGCGCGATCAGGTGAACCCGAAGGCCGGCCAGGAGGCCGCCAAGGCGCTGTGGAAGCAGGCCGGGATCACCAATCCGCTCGAGGAGATCGACGCGGCCGAAATCTATGTTCCCTTCTCGTGGTTCGAGCCCATGTGGCTGGAGAACCTCGGCTTCATGCCGGAGGGCGAGGGCTGGAAGCTCACCGATGCGGGCGAAACCGCCATCGGCGGAAAGCTTCCCGTGAATCCGTCCGGCGGCGTGCTCTCCTCCAACCCGATCGGCGCATCCGGCATGATCCGCTTCGCCGAGGCCGCCAAGCAGGTCATGGGCCGGGCCGGAGATTACCAGGTCGAAAACGCCCGCAAGGCGTTCGGTCATGCGTACGGTGGTGGCTCACAGTACTTTTCGATGTGGGTCGTCGGAAGCGAGCAGCCGTGACCACCACGACCGAGCACCCCGCCCGGGTAGCCGGGTACGCCTCGCAGGCGGCCGTGCGTGCCAAGGACAAGGCCGCGTGGGTAGCATTGTTCGCCGCCGACGGCATTGTCGAAGACCCGGTCGGGCCGTCGTTCTTCGACCCGGACGGCAAGGGCCATCGCGGGCCGGAAGCCATTGCGGCGTTCTGGGACAAGGCGATTGCCCCGACCGAGAACATCGAGTTCCTCTTCGACGACTCCTTCGCCTGCGGTAGCGAGGTGGCCTTCACCGGCCGCATCCGCACCACCATGGGCGGCCACATCGTCGACGCCGAAGGCGTCTTCACCTACAAGGTGGCCGAGGACGGGAAGATTCTCGCCCTGCGCGCGTTCTGGGAGACGGAACGCGCGATGGCGACATTGAAACCTCTCTGACCCTGTCATTCCGGCGTGCTTTTGGCCGGAATCCGCCCACCGGCAATGGATCCCGGCCAAAAGCACGCCGGGATGACGGTGGTGATGTCTTTCGGTTGGGGTCCGAAGGCGCGGCGGGCGACCGGTTTTCCGGTCGCCCGCCGTTTTGTTTGTTCCACCTGGAAGGTGCAAGCCCCCAGTTCAGGGGTCATTTCCGCCGTCACGGTGACAAAATAAAGCGAGCGTCCAGTATCTGGACGCTCGCTTTAACTCGTTGTGGGTCAGTGCTTTACGGGGCACCCGCCCTTGTAGTCGACCTGAAGCTCCTTCACCCCGTTCAACCAGCCCGAACGCAGTCGCTTGGGGTCACCGAGCGCGCTGATGTCGGGCATGTGGTCGGCAATGGCGTTGAAGATCAGATCCACTTCCAGCCGAGCGAGATTCGCGCCGATGCAGAAGTGCGCGCCGGTCCCGCCGAAGGACAGGTGCGGGTTGTCCTGGCGCGTGATGTCGAACGTGAAGGGGTTCTCGAAGACCTCTTCGTCGAAGTTGGCCGAACGGTACAGCAGAATGACGCGCTGGCCCTTCTTGATCTGCACGCCCGACAGCTCGGTGTCCTCGAGCGCGGTGCGCTGGAACATGCTGACCGGGGTGGCCCAGCGAATGATCTCGTCGGCCGCGGTCTTGGGCCGCTCCTTCTTGAACAGCTCCCACTGGTCCGGGTTCTCCATGAACGCGAGCATCCCGTGCGTGGTGGCATTGCGGGTGGTCTCGTTGCCGGCCACGGCCAGCATCATGACGAAGAAGCCGAATTCCTCGGAAGACAGTGCCTCGCCGTCGATTTCGGCCTGCACCAGCTCGGTGACGATGTCATTGGCGGGGCACGCCTTGCGGGCCTCGGCCATCTGCCAGGAGTAGCCGAGGATCTCGGTGGAGGCGACCATCGGATCGACATCGGAGTCCGGATCGTCATAGCTGGTCATCTCGTTGGACCAGCGGAACAGCTTCATCCGGTCCTCCTGCGGCACACCGATGAGATCGGCGATGGCCTGCAGCGGGAGTTCGGCGGCGACCTGCTCGACGAAGTCCCCCGAACCGGATTCGACGGCGGCCTTCACGATCTTCTCGGCGCGGGCCTGCAGTTCGGCGCGCATGCCGTTGATGACGCGCGGGGTGAAGCCCTTGGAGATGATCTTGCGCAGCTTGGTGTGCTCCGGAGCGTCCTTGTTCAGCAGCACGAAGCGCTGCATCTCGATCTGCTCGCGGGTGATGTCGTCGTTGAATCGCGGGATGGCGGTGTTCTCGTAGGTGGAGAAGACGTCGCTGCGGCGCGACACCTCCTTCACGTCGGCATGCTTGCTGACCACCCAGAAGCCGTCGTCCTGGAAGCCGCCGACCTCGGGCGACTTGGGATTCCACCAGATCGGGGCGGCCTTGCGGAGTTCGGTGAATTCATCGACGGGGACGCGCTGCGCCCAAAGGTCGGGGTCCGTGACGTCGAATCCGTCCGGCACGTTCGGCCGGGCATGCGTATCCACCACCAGTTGACTCCTTCGTCTAACTGAAACACGTTCTACCGCTATTGAAGCACAGGCGGTAAAACTAGGGAAGGAGCCGTTAACCGGTCTACGTTACCTCTAAGGAACTCGTTGCAGTTCTTGAAGCTGGAAGGACACTGATGGGTACACCCGTAATCGTCGAGGCCGCGCGCACGCCGATCGGCAAGCGCAATGGCTGGCTGGCCGGACTGCATGCGGCGGAGCTGCTCGGCGCCGCACAGAAGGGCGTGCTCGAGCGCGCCGAGCTCGACCCCGCTCTCGTCGAGCAGGTCATCGGCGGCTGCGTCATGCAGGTCGGCGAGCAGTCGAACAATGTCACCCGCACCGCCTGGCTGCACGCGGGCCTGCCGTGGCAGACCGGCGCCGTCACCATCGACAACCAGTGCGGTTCCGCGCAGCAGGCCGCCGGCCTGGTGGCCGGGCTCATCTCCACGGGCGCGATCGAGGTGGGCCTCGCCTGCGGCATCGAGTCCATGAGCCATGTTCCGTTGGGCGCCAATGTCGGAACGCACGCCGGTCCGCGCCGCCCGGCGTCGTGGAATATCGACATGCCCGACCAGTTCGGGGCCGCGGAGCGAATTGCCAAGCGGCGCGGCATTACTCGCGACGATGTCGAGGAACTGGGCGTGCGTTCCCAGCGGCTGGCCGCGCAGGCGTGGGCCGAGGGCCGTTTCGATCGCGAGGTGCTCACCATCGCCGGTGCGCCGCAGGTGAACAAGGAGGGCGAACTCACCGGCGAGACCATGGACGTCAGCCGCGACCAGGGTCTGCGCGAGACCACCCGGGAGGGCCTGGCCAAGCTGAAGCCGGTGGCGGAAGGCGGAATTCACACCGCCGGCACTTCGTCGCAGGTGTCCGACGGCGCGGCCGCGGTGCTGCTGATGGACGAAAAGGCCGCGCAGCGAGAGGGTTTGCGCCCGCGCGCCCGCATCGTGGCGCAGTGCCTGGTCGGCGGTGAGCCCGAATTCCATTTGGACGGACCGGTACAGGCGTGCGAGCGCTTGCTCGAGCGGACCGGCATGAGCATGAACGACATCGATCTGTTCGAGATCAACGAGGCGTTCGCATCGGTCGTGCTGAGTTGGGCCAGCGTGCACAAGCCGGACTTCGATCGCGTGAATGTGAACGGCGGCGCGATCGCACTCGGACATCCGGTCGGCAGCACCGGATCCCGGTTGATCACAACGGCTTTGCACGAACTCGAGCGGTCCGACAAGAGCACCGCCATGATCCTCATGTGCTGCGGTGGCGCACTCGCCACGGGGACGATCATCGAGAGGTTGTAGTCGTTTCAATCATTTTGGGCCAGTTGGCGCCAGGTTGAACGTTCATCCCAGGAACCGCGAAAAGTGGCGTACACCACACAATCTCCGGTACAGACAAGAAGATGAGACGTCAGCTATCTTATGGTTACTGGCGGCCCGTCCGGGAAGACCCTCGCGACGGGCCAGAACCGGCACCATTAAGCGCTCGGCAAGAACCGTGGGGGTGGCCCGCAAACGCCCAAGCCACGGACGCTTCACAGGATCACCGCCTAGAAGCTTCAAGGAAATCGCGAATCAGGCGTAGGTTTTCAGTTACTGAGCCGCTAATATCAATGATACGTATCCGAGATAACGACTGTTAGTACAGCGAAGGGAATTGGGCGGCTCACAATGGCTGATTTCGCGGCGCGGCTGAACAAGCTGTTCGAAACCGTGCATCCCCCCGGGCGCAAGCCGCATACCAATGCAGAGGTGGCGGCTGCGCTTACGGCCTCAGGCCATCCGATCTCGAAACCGTATCTCTCGCAGCTGCGGTCGGGACAGCGCACGAATCCGTCGGACGAGACGGTGGCTGCGCTGGCAAAGTTCTTCAAGGTCAAGCCGGACTACTTCTTCAACGACATCTACGCGGCGAAGATCGATCATGATCTCGAGCTGCTGTCCCAGCTGCAGGGCTACGGACTTCGTCGGCTGTCGAGTAGAGCGTTCGACCTCTCCGAAGAATCTCAGAACCTCCTCACCTCCATGGCGGAGAAGCTTCGGGCCAGTGAAGGCTTGCCCGAAATTCCTCCGGACGGCACGGAATAGGCCCTGCCTCAAGGCAACACAGTGCGGCTAGCTCGGAGGCCGCACTGTGTTGGTTTGTAACAGGACTACTCCCAGCCGTACCAGAAGCGGGGGCCGGACCAGGGTCGGACGGTGGCGTTGCTTGCAGGGCAACGTCATCGTCTGATCGACCCATACGGTTCGGACGAGGAGTGTTGCACCGGTCTCAGGCGACTGAGGCCATGTGGCGTAGAACGCTGCGCCTGGTGCACTATGCACAATCCTGGCGTTGCCCTGCCCGGATCACATCCGGGAAGAAACCAACGAGTTTGTGCACTATGTCGTTATGAGTGCTGCGCGTGTTTCGCTCTGAATGCACCATTACGACGAGTCGAATACCGCGCCGTGCATACCCCGGCGCAATTGCGACATTCGGATTTCGACACAAAAGAGACGGACCGTCCGGTATGAACCGGTACGAATTGTGTCGGTTCTTCCACGCGGTTCACCCTATCCGATGTTGATCTTCCCGAGATCTGCGCGCAGCGCCTTCCGACACACCGCTACGGATGAACACTCAGCGCTGTGCGGCGCTGTGACTCTCGGCCGGAGTTCCACTGGCGGCGGCCGCATCGAAGGCCCGGGCAATCGCCTGCACCCAGCGGCGCGGACCCACACCCGGCGGCGGCGCGATCCAACGGCCGTCGACGAGCACATCCCCGAACGGATTACGCGCCCACTGCGCCACCCGCTCGGCCCGCTCGGGCATGGACTCCGGCGGCGCGCCGACCGCGGCCAACTCCATCCCGCCGCCCGACTGCAGGTAGAGCGCGTCCATGATCTGCGCCACCTGGTCGGAAGCCTTGAGCTGAGTGGCGGATCCGGTCTGATCCTTGGCCACCACCTCCGGGAAACGACCCACCATCACCCGATGCAAGGCGTGAATCTGCTTGAGCAGCAGGCGGGCTCGCCACCACATCTCGATGACGATCCACACCGCGCCGACCGCGATGAGCAGGCTCGCCACCAGCCAGGCCGGCCAGAACCAGTCCTCGGTGCCGGGCCGCGCCATCGGCATATCCTTGATGTCGCGCCGAATCGACAGTGCCGCAAGCACTCCCACCAAGGCGGTGCCGGAGGTGTAGAGGGCGATACCGCGGCCCAGCGTGGTCCAGTCCAGGTTGCGCACGCCGGTGACGACGATGAAGAGGGATCCCAGCACCACGATCACCCAGCCGAAGGTGACCGACCAGGCCAGCGTCAGCGCCATGGCGATGACGCCGCCCGCGTAGATCATCCACGCGATCTGCCGCAGATTGCGGCGCGAGACCACCGGCCAGGCCGCAGCGGCGACCACCGAGGTGGCCGTCACGAACAGAATCCACGCGGACGTGGTGGCGCGATCGGAGAGCCACTGACCGTGAATGCCGTTCTTCGCCGCATGATCCACTGCCACAGCGACATCCGGAATCGCGATGGTCACGGCAGCGGCCACCGCCGCCACGGCAACCACGATCGCCACCCGCGCGGTCGTCGCCGGTTTCACCAGCACCCGGCCCACTCGCGCCCCGGCCGCCATCCAGACCAGCATGGCCGTCAACCAGAACATCATGCTGCGCCCTCCCGCGGACAGCCCACCATCGCCGGGGTCATCCCAATGCCTCGTCGAATCGAAGGACCGAGACGCCTGCGCCCCGGCTGTTGAACACACGCAGTCGGGTCATGAGCATGCTCGCGAAGGTCTCGGCCTCCCACTCGCACTGCTCGTCCTCGCCCAGCTCGACCACCTTCTGATGCGCACGCTGGCTGAGCATGTACGCGATGAGATCGTCGCTGGCCTCGAGCACCACCTCGGTCGCCGCCTCGCCCGGATGGTCGAAGACGATGTGGCCGAGCTCGTGCGCGAGCGTGTGATCGCGGCTGGGCAGCGAGGACGCCAGCACGATCACATCCCGGTCCGGATAGCTGCGGCGCTGACCGCAGACGCCGGGACCCAGTTGGGCACTGGCGATCTCGATGGGCCGGCGGCGCTCGGCGGAAATGGCGAGCACCACCTCGTCCAGGGTGGTGGCGTCGAAGTCGGCCGCCACCGCGCACACGGCGTCCACCGCCGCCGCCACGCGACGGTAGGACCCGATGCTATGCGCCTTGCTCTCGGTCATCGCGGTCCCCTCACGCCCTCGGTCCGAAGAACGCGGCCCGCGCGGCATCGACCCGCCCCTGGGCCGCCGATGCGCTCTGGAAGCTCACCGCGCCCGATCCCGCGCCCACCAGCGTGAGCGCCACCAGGCCACCGATGACCGACAGCACCTTGATGGGCGGCAGCGGACTGTTGCTCGACGTCGGCCGCACCTGCGGCATCGGTTGTGCCTGAGCGGGAGCCGGTGCCGGTGGTGGCGCGGCGGCAGGCGCGGGCGCCTCCTCGGCGGGAGCCGGAGCCACCGCGGGCGCGACCACGGCGGGCAGCGCCGGGGCCGCGGGCGGCTGCGGAATGTCCAGTGGCACAGCGGGTGTATCGGGCACCGGGGCCGGTATCGGAATCAGCAGAAGCAGCAGCGGAGAGGCGCAGACCGCGGCCGAGCCCACTCCGGCCGAACCGAGGGCCGCGGAACCGGCTGCGGCGGAACCGGCTTCGGCCGAGCCGACGGCGGCGGAACCCACGCCTCCCGAACCCGTGCCCGCCGAACCGACTCCGGCGGAGCCGACACCGGATCCCGTCGCGGCCGAACCGGCGGCGGAACCCGCTCCGGCGGAACCCGCTCCGGAGCCGGTCACGGCCGAGCCCGCGCCCGCGGAGCCGCCGAGGGCGGAACCCACAGCGGCGGAACCGATTCCGGCAGATCCGACAGCGGCCGAGCCGGTGCACAGGGCGGCGAGACCCGCGGAGCCGACCGCGGCGGAACCCACCGCCGCCGAGCCGACGCCCGCGGAGCCCGTGCCGAAAAATAGGGCCAATGCGCCGATTCCGGCGGAACCGACTGCGGCGGAACCGGTGCCGAGCACCGAACCGGTGCCGATTCCCGCGGAACCGAGGGCCGAGCCGGTACCGGCTCCCGCCGAACCCAGCGCGGATCCGGTGCCCGCACCGGCGGAACCCAGGGCCAGGCCGGTGCCCACACCGGCGGAACCCACTGCGCCCGAACCGGTTCCGAGTGCGGCCGAACCGGTACCCAGGACCGCGGAGCCCGTTCCCGCGCCGGCCGAGCCGACCGCGGCCGAACCGGTACCCAGGAGAGCGCCCAGCCCGGCGGAGCCGACGGCGGCGGATCCCAGTGCGGCCGAACCGGTTCCGCCCGCGCCGACGCCCAGCAGGGCGGCGAGGACGTCGTCCGGTCCGGCGACGGGGTTCACGGGTACGGCCTGCGGGGCGGGCACGCTCAGGGCGGGGTCGTCGCCCGCGGGGGCGGGCTCGAGGTCGATGCCGCCGGGCTGCGCACCGGCGGTGACGGGCCCGAGCATCGCCGAACCGGCGACAGCTGCGGTCACTGCCACCAAGCGCAATGCACGACCAAAGATCATGCGACAGCCATCCCCTCATCGAGTACTGCGCAGTCGGCTTTCATTCCCACCCGGTGTGGGAAGTCCAACCCGCCAGGCAGGCTGGAACGGTAGAGCCCGGTCGCCCCGATTGCCAGGCCTTTGCGGAACGCGGTCATCGTACAAGCACGCTTGCCGACCCGCACAAGTCTTGGTGGCATTAGGGGTGCATACAAACCGTACGCCTGCGGACCTCACGGCGTACCGGATATGAACAAGAGCCCCAGCGCAATTGGGCATTGTGCTCAAATCTCATGGTCATCAGGTGCCTCACCAGCCCCGGAGGGGCGATATGAGATCGGACATTCCAGACCAACGCGACAGCAAAGAATCAGCCAGTCAGACGAATCGGCACGCGCTGTGTTTCGAATCACAGCCGCGCCGAACGGATCCGGAAACGCGCATCGCCGGCATCCCCCGTGGGGATACCGGCGATGAAGGCGTCGGGAACAGCTGCGGATCAGGCTCCGTAGACGGGCTCCGGAGTGGTTGCCTTGGCGAGCAGATCGCGCACCACCGGGCCGAGATCGGCCGGCTCCCAGCGCGCGCCGCCATCGATGGAGACGCCGTGCCGCCAGCCGTCGGCCACCGTCACCTTGCCGCCCTCGACCTCGAACATGCGGCCGGTGACGCCGGCGGAATCGACGCTGCCCAGCCAGACCACCAGCGGGGACACGTTTTCCGGGGCCATGGCGTCGAAACCGTCCTCGGGCGCGGCCATCATGTCGGCGAACACGGTCTCGGTCATGCGGGTGCGCGCCGCCGGGGCGATGGCGTTCACGGTGATGCCGTAGCGCGCGAATTCGGCTGCGGCGGTGAGGGTCAGGCCCGCGATGCCGGACTTGGCGGCCGCGTAGTTGCCCTGGCCGACACTGCCCAGCAGGCCCGCGCCGGAGCTGGTGTTGATGATGCGCGCCTCAGGGGTGCGGCCCGCCTTGGCCTCGTTGCGCCAGTACTCGGCGGCGTGCCGCATGGGCGCGAAGTGGCCCTTGAGGTGCACCTTGATGACGGCATCCCACTCGTCCTCGCCGAGGTTCACCAGCATGCGGTCGCGCACGATGCCCGCGTTGTTGACGAGCACGTCCAAGCGGCCGAAGGTGTCGACGGCAGTGGCGATCAGGCGGCGCGCGCCCTCCCAGTCGGAGATGTCGTCGCCGTTCACGACGGCCTCGCCGCCGAGCGCCTTGATCTCCTCGACCACCTGCGCGGCCGGGGAATCCGGGCTGGGCGCACCGTCGAGCTCGGCACCGAGATCGTTCACCACGACCTTGGCGCCCGCGGCGGCGAAAGCGAGCGCGTGCGCACGACCGATGCCACGACCGGCACCGGTCACGATGACCACGCGGCCGTCGCAGATCTTCTTGTCCGTCATTTCGAATACCTCTTCGCGTCGATGGAGTTCTTCGTCATCCCGGCGCGCTTTTGGCCGGGATCCACGCCGTCGACCGTGTGGATTCCGGCCAAAAGCATGCCGGAATGACGGGGGTTCAGTGGCCGGAGACCGCGGGGACGTCCGCGGTCGAGGCTTCGAGGAAGGCGGGCTTCTCGCCGCCGCCGTGCACCACGAGCGCGCCGCCGGAGATATAGGCGGCCAGCGGGGAGGCGAGGAAGGCGGCGGTGCGGCCGATGTCCTCGGGGGCGGCCATGCGCTGCAGGGGAACCGTGCTCGCCACCGCGGCGATGCCGTCGTCGTCGCCGTAGTGCAGGTGCGAGCTCTCGGTCTCGACCATGCCGCAGATGACCGAGTTGATGCGGACTTTCGGGGCCCATTCGACGGCGAGCGACGAAACCAGGCTGTCCACACCGGCTTTGGCCGCACCGTAGGCGGCGGTGCCCGGCGAGGGCCGGTGCCCGGAGACGCTGGAGATCATCACGATCGAGCCGCCGGACTCCTGCTGCTGCATGACCTCATTGGCGACCTGCGAAACCAGCAGCGGCGCAAGCAGGTTCAACTGCACGATCTTGGAGTGAAAATTCGCGGAGGCGTCGGCCGCCAGCGCGAAGGGCGCGCCACCGGCATTGTTCACCACGGTGTCGAGCCGCCCGTACTTGCGCACGATCTCCTCGACGAGCCCGCGCACCGATTCCGGATCGCGCACATCGCACGGCAGGAAGTCGATCTCCCGTCCATTGCTCTGCACGGGGGTGTCCGCGGGGCGGCGCGCACACGCCACCACGGTCGCTCCGGCGTCCAGGAAAACCCGGGAGATTCCCGCGCCGACTCCCCGCACGCCACCGGTCACCAGGACCACCGAACCGGAGAGGTTCACTTCGATTGCCACCGTGCTAACCTACCAAGCACTTGCTTGTTTTGCCAACGATGGGACAGATGATGGGGATCAACCGTCACACCGAAACCGAGGGCGTCGAAGTCGTCACTGTCGACTATCCGCCGGTCAACGCACTGCCTTCGGACGGCTGGTTCGCCCTGGCCGACGCCATCCGCGAAGCCGGCCGCAACCCGGAGACCCGGGTCGTCGTGCTGCGCGCGGAAGGCCGCGGCTTCAATGCCGGCGTCGACATCAAAGAGATGAACAACGACACCGGGCACACCAAGCTGATCCGCGCCAACCACGGCTGCTTCGAGGCGTTCGCCGCCGTCTACGACTGCCAGGTCCCCGTCGTCACCGCCGTCAACGGCTTCTGCCTCGGCGGCGGCATCGGCCTGGTGGGTAATTCGGACGTGATCGTGGCCTCGGATGACGCCACCTTCGGACTGCCCGAGGTCGATCGCGGAGCGCTCGGCGCGGCCACCCATCTGGCGCGACTGGTCCCCCAGCACCTGATGCGCACCATGTTCTACACCGCGGGCACCCTCACCGCACAGCAGCTGCACCACTACGGCTCGGTGTTCAAAGTGGTGCCGCGCGCCGAACTCGACGCCGCCGCAATGGAAGTCGCCAAGAACATCGCCAACAAGGACGGCCGCGTCATCCGTGCCGCCAAGCGGGCGCTCAATGGCATCGACGTGCAGGACGTGCACCGGTCCTACCGCTACGAGCAGGGCTTCACCATGGAGCTCAACCTCGCCGGTGTCGCCGACGAGATCCGGGCGCGCTTCGACGACGATATCGCCGCCCAGAAAAAAGCACGGTAGAAGGGCCGAAATAATATGCGCGACAAGCGAATGCAGCTCGACGATGTCGTCGGCGAACTGCGCAGCGGAATGACCATCGGCATCGGCGGCTGGGGTTCGCGGCGCAAGCCGCTCGCCTTCGTGCGGGCGCTGTTGCGGTCGGACATCAAGGATTTGACGGTCGTCACCTACGGCGGACCGGACCTGGGCCTGCTGTGCTCGGCGGGCAAGGTGCGAAAGGCGTACTACGGCTTCGTATCCCTGGACTCGGCGCCGTTCTACGACCCGTGGTTCGCCAAGGCGCGCACCGAGGGCGCGATCACCGTGCGCGAGATGGACGAGGGCATGGTGAAGTGCGGTCTCCAGGCCGCCGCCGCACGCCTGCCGTTCCTGCCCATCCGCGCCGGATTGGGTTCCGCCGTCATCGATTTCTGGGACGGCGAGCTGAAGACGGTCGAGTCCCCGTACCCGACCGACGGCAAGACCGAGACTCTGGTCGCCATGCCCGCGCTGAACCTGGACGCCGCCTTCGTGCACCTGGATCTGGGTGACAAGCACGGCAATGCCGCCTACACCGGCGTCGACCCCTACTTCGACGACCTGTACCTGCTGGCGGCCGAGCGCCGCTACCTGTCGGTGGACCGGCTCGTCGAGACCGACGAACTGGTGAAAGCCGTTCCGCAGCAGGCGATCATCCTCAATCGCATGATGGTCGACGGTGTGGTCGAAGCCCCCGGCGGCGCGCACTTCACCTTCTCCGGCAGCTACGGGCGCGACGAGAAGTTCCAGCGCCACTACGTGGAGGCCGCCAAGACTCCGGAGTCGTGGGCCGAATTCAAGGCGCGCTACCTGGACGTCTCGGAAGCCGAATACCAGGCCGCCGTCAAGGCTTTCGCCGAGGAGCAGAAGTAATGAGCGAGACCACCACCATCACCCGGGCCGAGGTCTGTGTTGTCGCCGCGGCCGAAATCTTCCGGGGCGCGGGCGAAATCATGGCCAGCCCGATGTCGACCGTCACCACCATCGGGGCGCGGCTGGCCCGGCTGACCTTCGAACCGGATCTGCTGCTGTCCGACGGTGAGGCGCTGTTCTTCGCCGAGGTTCCGGCCATCGGCGGCAAGGCGCCCATCGAGGGCTGGATTCCGTTCTCCAAGGTGTTCGATGTCGTCGCCTCGGGCCGTCGGCACGTGGTCATGGGCGCGAATCAGCTCGACAAGTACGGCAATCAGAACCTCTCGGCCTTCGGTCCGCTGCAGCAGCCGACCCGCCAGATGTTCGGGGTGCGCGGCGCGCCGGGCAACACCATCAATCACGCCACCAGCTACTTCGTGCCCAAGCACAACAAGCGGGTGTTCACCGAGAGCATCGACATCGTCTCCGGAATCGGTTACGACAAGATCGATCCCGAGAATCCGGCGTACCGGTTCCACCACCTGCACCGGGTGGTGTCGAACCTGGGCGTGTTCGATTACAACGGCCCGGAGCACACCATGCGGGCGCTGTCGCTGCACCCGGGCGTGAGCGCCGACGAGGTCGCGGAGAACACCTCGTTCGAGATCGCCGGGCTGGCGGAGGCGGGCGAAACCCGGCTGCCGACCGAGGAAGAGCTGAACATCATTCGTAATGTGCTCGACCCCAAGGGCTTCCGGGAGAAGGAAGTGACGGCATGAGCGCGCGGCTGCGGACTCCGCTGACCGAACTGGTCGGCATCGAGCATCCGATCGTGCAGACCGGAATGGGCTGGGTCGCCGGGCCCAGTCTGGTCGCGGGCACCGCCAATGCGGGCGGCCTCGGCATTCTGGCCTCAGCCACCATGACCATGCCGGAACTCGAAGAAGCCATCGCCAAGACGAAGGCCAAGACCGACAAGCCGTTCGGCGTGAACATTCGCGCCGATGCGGCGGACGCCGTCGACCGATGCGAGCTGATGATCCGCGAAGGCGTGAAGGTCGCCTCCTTCGCGCTCGCGCCCAAGAAGGAACTCATCGCGCGGCTCAAGGACAACGGCGTGGTGGTCGTGCCGTCCATCGGCGCGGCCAAGCACGCGGTGAAGGTCGCCTCATGGGGCGCGGATGCGGTGATCGTGCAGGGCGGCGAGGGCGGCGGGCACACCGGTTCCGTCGCGACGACGCTGCTGCTGCCCTCGGTGCTCGACGCCGTGGATATTCCGGTGGTCGCCGGCGGCGGGTTCTTCGACGGCCGTGGGCTGGCGGCGGCGCTGTCCTACGGCGCGGCCGGTGTCGCAATGGGCACCCGCTTCCTGCTCACCCAGGACAGCAGTGTGCCGGATTCGGTGAAGCAGGAATACCTCGCGCGCGGGCTCCAGGACACCACGGTCTCCACCAAGGTGGATGGCATGCCGCATCGCGTGCTGAACACCGAACTGGTCAACAAACTTGAACATTCGGGCAGCTACCGCGGGTTCTTGGCGGCGGCCGCGAATGCCGTCAAGTTCAAGCACATGACCGGCATGAAGTGGTCGGCGCTCGTCAAGGACGGCCTCGCCATGCGCAAGCACAAGGACCTCACCTGGTCCCAGGTGATCATGGCCGCCAACACCCCGATGCTGCTGAAAGCCGGTCTGGTGGAAGGCAATACGCAGGCGGGTGTGCTCGCCTCCGGTCAGGTGGCGGGCATCATCGAGGATCTGCCGACCTGCCAGGAGCTCATCGACCGGATCATCGAGGAAGCCGTCGAACGCATCGACGGTCTCGCGAAATACCGCGTGACAGAGGCGGAGTCCACCTCGGCCTGACCATTCCCCTCGTCATTCCGGCATGCTTTTGTCCGGAATCCACACGGTCGACGGCGTGGATCCCGGCCAAAAGCGCGCCGGGATGACGAGGGTGTACGCCCCCTCGATCCTGCGCGGCGGACACGATCTCCGCGCACCCAGCGGATTCGGACCACCATGTCCGATCCGTCTGCACGCCGCGAACCTCGGCCGTGCACGGGCCGTCCCCGGAACCTCTCGCCCGGGGGCGGCTTTCCGTGCTTTCGGAGTCGCGTCCGACTGGGGCGACGGCTCGCGCGGCCGCGCCGGACGTCCGCTACTTCTTGCGCGGGACGCCGGAAGCCAGGCCGAGGACGAAGTCCAGCACCGGCGTCGGGGTGAGACCGGCGGCCAGCAGCTGTACCTTGCCCGCGAGGCCGACCATGTAGCGCGCCTTGGGACGGCTCGCGGTGAGCGCCTTCACGACCTCGTTCACCACGGTCTCGGGGGCCGCGGTGATCTTGGGAACCCGTGCGGCCATGGTGCGCAGGCCGTTCAGATGATCGCCGTAGAGCGTGCGCTGTGCCGGAGTGAGCCGGGCGATGGTGTCGTCCACCATCTGCGACGCACCGGTCCACAGATCGGTGTCGATCGGGCCCGGTTCGATCAGCGAAGTGCGGATTCCCCAGGGCCGCAACTCGATTCGCAGGGCATCGACCAGACCCTCCAGGGCGAACTTGGAGGAGTTGTACGCGCCGGTGCCCGGCGTGGCGATGCGGCCGCTGAGCGAGGAGATGAACACGGCCCGGCCGCGCGTGCTGCGCAGACGGGGCAGTACCGCCTGGGTGACGGCCAGCGCACCGAAGACGTTCACCTCGAACTGGGTTCGCAGCGCGTCGATTTCGAGCAGCTCCACCGGGCCGTCCTCGACAATGCCGGCATTGTTGACCACGGCGTACAGGTCCGCGGGCAGCACGGCGTCGAGGGCGGCGATGTGCTCGGCGTCAGTGACATCGAGCAGCACCGGCGTAATGCGCGAATCCTGTTGCACCAGGTCATCGCCATCGGACAGCTTGCGGACACCGGCGTAGACCTGCCAGCCGTCCTGCGCCAGCCGCAGGCTGATGGCCTTCCCGATCCCCCGGGCCGCGCCGGTCACCAAAACTGATCTCATGCGGTCAGCCTAGAACCAACCGCCCGCGGGCGGTGGGTCAGATTTCTTCGCCGAGCTCCAGGGTGACCAGGGGTAGCGGGCGTTCGATCTTGGACTGGAAATCGGCCAGCAGCGGATTGTTGGCGAGCACCCAGGCCGCGAACTCGTCGTAGTCCGCGCCCTCCAGCGCGCGGCCGACGGCCCGGTGCGTCTTGCCGCCGATCTCCACCGTGACCTGTGGGTTGGCCTTGATGTTGAACCACCAGGCCGGGTACTTGTCCTCGATGAAGGAGGAGACGTAGATCGTCTCGTCCCGGTACAGCGCACCCAGCGGAACCACATGCTGCTTGCCGCTCTTCGCGCCGGTGGTGGTGAGCAGCAGGATCGTCGCGTCCTGGTACGCGCCGCCGACCTTGCCGCCGTTCTCGCGGAACTCCTGGATCACACCGGCGTTCCAATCGCCCATCTGCGCCTGGTCGAACTCCTGGTTCCAGGGCGCATCGGGATCGTCATAAGAGGTGATCTTCACGTTGTCTGACTGGGGCACAACCGATTCGGAATCACTCATGACCCGAGTATGCCCCCGGCCACCGACAGGAATCGGCTGTTCGGCTCGCCCTGTCACTTACGAGCCACAACGAAATAGATGTGCCACAGCCGCGCAGGGCTGCCACCATGTGCCCATGGGGAATGTCTTGATTGTCGGAGACCTGCACGGCAACACCAGTCATGCGCTGTCACTGCTGCAGGTGGCCGTCCGCAATGACTGCGACAAGATCTTCTCCGTCGGCGACTTCGGCGCCTGGGAACACGTCCCCTCCGGCCGCCGCTACTTCGACGTCGTCAACAAGGCCGCCCGCAAGGCCGGCGTCACCGTCTACTTCCTCGACGGCAACCACGACAAATCCTCCCTACTGCACGAGCTCTACGACCACCGCCGCGACGACGAAGGCTTCCTGCAGTGCCGCAGGTTCCTCCGCTACGCACCCCGCGGCCACCGCTGGACCTGGGACGGAACAACTTTCGCGGCCTTCGGCGGCGCCTATTCCACCGACAAGCTCTGGCGCCTGGCCCGCGAAGCCCGCCGGGACGCCGTCGACGACCGCCACCGCCGCTACGGCTCCACCCGCCAGCGCGTCACCACCGGCACCCTCTGGTTCCCCGAAGAGGAGATGACCGACGCGGAACTGGACGCGTTCCTGGAGGCCGACAGCTCACCGGTGGACGTTCTGCTGACGCACGACAAACCCCGCTCCTCCCAGCCCAAGTTCAACCGCAAGACCAAAGCGGAATGCCTCCCGAACCAGGACCGCATCCAGCGCCTGGTCGAAACCCTCCACCCCACAGTGCTTTTCCACGGCCACCTGCACTACCGCTACACCGACACCATCCCCGCCGGGGACAACACCTGGACCCGCGTCGAGGGCCTCGCCGCCGACCCCAACGCCTCCCAGCACCCCACCTACGACAGCGACCAGTCCTGGCACGTCCTCCCCCTCCCCTGCACAGCCGAGATCCTGACCGAACCCGCCGCGGGCTGAGCTGCGAGTATCTTTAGTGACGACCCGTCCACGAAGGGGTTGGAGATTTCCGTGAACCTCCCTGCCATGCACCCGCGTCCAGGTAACCTGCGCGCTGTTGCCGAGCAGATCGAACGCGCCACCAGTCTGCGCGTCGAAATCCTGGGGGGAAGTCTCGTGATGTCACCGACGCCCCGTGGCAAGCATGCGGGCACGATCCGCCGTGTGCGTCAGCAGCTCGAACCGCGCATGCCCGTGGGCTTCGCGTCGTACGAGGTGTCCTCCATACCGATGCCCGGCGACGCCGATGACTACTGCACCCCGGACCTGGTTGTCCTTCCGGAATCCTGGGACGAGGACGACGCGTGGCTGGCTGACCCGGCCGACGTCGAACTCGCAATAGAAGTGATCTCGAAGTCGGAGAAGGCCAAGCAGATCACCGACAAGACCGGCTGGTACAGCACGGCCGGAGTCCGGACGCTGCTGGTCCTCGACCCGCGGTTCGGCCGATGGTCACTGCACACACATCCGAAAGACGGTGTCTACCACGGTCTTCTGGACGGAACCTACAGCGACCCGGTGCCGCTACCCGACCCCTTCGGATTCGAGATCGACACCGGGTGCCTGCCGCTGTACGCGGACTAGTCGCGCGGGCCGTTCGGCTCGTCGTAGGAGGATGTGCCCTCGTCCAACAGGGGCTCTTCGACCTTGAAATGGGCCGGGGCGAACAAGCGCAGGGCGTGGTAGCCGGTGATGACGACCAGGGTGCCGAGCGCGATCCCGCTGAGGGTGAAGTTGTCGGTGAACTTCATGCTGACATTGCCGATGCCGATGATGAGACCGGCTGCCGCCGGAACCAGGTTGAGGGGGTTGCGCAGGTCGACCTTGGCATTGGTCCAGATCTGCGCGCCGAGCAGGCCGATCATGCCGTAGAGGATGACGGTGATGCCGCCCAGAACGCCGCCGGGGATGGCGGCGACGACCGCGCCGAACTTCGGGCAGAGGCCGAACAGCAGGGCGAAACCGGCTGCGGCCCAATAGGCGGCGGTCGAGTAGACGCGGGTGGCGGCCATGACGCCAATGTTCTCGGAGTAGGTGGTGTTGGGCGGGCCGCCGACCGCGGTGGAGAGCATCGAGGCCGCGCCGTCCGCCGCGATGGCGGTGCCCAGCTTGCCGTCCAGGGACGAGCCGGTGATCTCACCGACCGCCTTCACATGCCCGGCATTTTCGGCGACGAGCGCGATGACGACCGGCAGGGCGACCAGGATGGCCGACCATTCGAACGATGGTCCGTGCAGGGTGGGCAGACCGATCCAATCCGCCTGTCCCACACCGGAAAGATCCAGGCGCCAGTGATCGGTCACCGCGCCGCTGCCGTCGGCGGAGTGGATCTTGCCGAAGACCCGGTCGAACACCCAGGAGATGCCGTACCCGAAAACCAGTCCGAGGAAAATCGCGATGCGCGACCAGAATCCGCGCAGTCCGACCACGGCGAGACCGGTGAACAGCATGACCAGCAAGGCCGTCCACTGATCCTGCGGCCAATAGGTGGACGCGGTCACCGGCGCGAGATTGAACCCGATGAGCATGACCACCGCACCGGTGACCACCGGCGGCATGGCCGCGTGAATGATCCGCGCCCCGAACTTCTGCACGGCCAGGCCGATCAGGAACAGCGCCGCGCCGACCGCGAGGCACGCCCCGGTAACCGTCGCGCTACTGCCGCCCTGCGCCCGAATCACCGCCGCCACACCGACGAACGACAGCGAACACCCGAGATAGCTCGGCACCGCCCCGCGCGTGACCAACAGGAACAGGATCGTCGCGACCCCGGACATCATGATCGCCAGATTGGGATCCAGCCCCATCAGCACCGGCGCGACGAAACTGGCCCCGAACATGGCCACCACATGCTGCGCACCCAACCCCGCGGTGCGCGGCCACGACAACCGCTCATCCGGCTTCACCACAGCACCGGGCGCAGGCGTGCGCCCGTCACCGTGCAGCGTCCAGCGGACACCCAGATCCATATTCAGCCCGCTTTCTCCTGAGTCCGGGAAACGATCCCGCACATCGTAAAGCGGGCAAACCGACAGCTTCGCGCTCCACGCACCGCAGCGACCGAATCGAGCCCGCGGGCCTGCCCAGAGCATCCGGAGCCGCCGCGTGCGCGGCTGTGCGGTAGCTCAGCGGATGCCGTAACGGCGCTGGACGTCCGGCGGCAGGGCGTAGGGGTTCTCGTAGTCGGGGTCGTCGAACTCGTCGTAGGGTTCCGGCTTTCGGGGTGCGGCGGGAGCCGGTTCCGAGGCGGGCGGGGGTGCGGTCTCCTCCGTAAGCAACCGCCTGGTCAGCAAGGCCACGGTGGGGTCGTCGGCGAGTTCTCGCCGGAGGTCGGCGGCTTGGTCGGACGCGTGCCGGAGGGCTCGGGCGTGGGCCGCCGCGATGGCTTCGGCCAGTTGCGGGTGGCCGATGTCCAGGCCGGTGATCCGGCCGTCCGCGGTCACTTCGATGCGGACGCCCGGGACGGTGGCGTAGCCGCGGACCTGCTCGATGGCCTCCTGAACGGCTCGAGCTTTGCGGGCGACCTCTTCCAATCCACGTTCCATGGACATCGGAAAGTGGTTCGGATCAGGGGGTTACCCGGATTTGCTGCATCATGTCGTGGTCGGCGTGGTCGAGGTTGTGGCAGTGCCAGACGTAGCCGCGGATCTCCTCGTGGCCGGACCGCAGGTGCGATCCGTGGGAACCGGTGGGCGAGATGGCTTCCGCGCCTTCGGGGATGGGAATGGGGGCGTCGGGGTCGAAGCCGAGCTCATCGATGGACGGCCAGTGCACCATGATCCGGGTGATGGTGTCGGTCGGGCATTCCACGGTGTCCTTCCAGCCGACTTCCCACGGGGGCGGGCCCTGCTGGGGGCCGATGGCGTGGGCGTCGGCGGAGGGTGACCAGCGGATGCCGAAGGCAGGCGGGTAGTTGGCGAGCCAGTACGGGAGCGTGAGGATGGGCTGGCGGCCGATCACCCGCATGCGGGCCAGGTGGATGTGGATGGGGTGATCGAAAGGCGTGGTGTTGACCAGATCCCACTGTTCGACGGTGCCCGCGCGGGCCAGGTCCACATCGGTGCCGAGGAACGCCAGGTTGTTGAGGGCCATCATGGTGGGGAAGACCGCCGCCGAGCGGGAGTCGTCGTTCAGGCCGATGAGGGTCATGGTGCGGACGGATTCCGGAACAGCCATGGGAGGCAAGGCTTCCGGAAGGCCGGGGCCGCCGCGCAGAATCGGCGGGATCGCCGCGGGCGGGCCGTCGCCGGACACCGTGAAGCGCATGATGGTGCGGAGCTCCGGAGCCATGAAGACGGTGTTGCCGAGATCGTTCTTGGCGGTGTTGATCAGGTCGATCGCTGCGCCGTCGGGGAGACCGGTGAAATCCAGGAGCAGGTCGGCCCTTTCGCCGGGGCTGACCCGGATCGAGGGCGTGGGCACCGGGGCGTCCAGCAGACCGAGTTCGGTTCCGATGGCCCAGAACGGCATTCCGTTCGAAAGCTCGAAAATGTATGGGCGGGAATTGGATCCATTGAGGATGCGGAAACGGTAGACGGTGCGGCGCACCTCCAGGAACGGCCACACCTTGCCGTTGACGCAGCAGACGTCCCCGAGCTGCCCGGACTGGTTGTAGCCCTCGGGGATGTAGGTGCCGACCATGGGCTGCACGCTGCCGTCGGGGTTGAAGGTGCGGTCCTGCACCACCAGCGGGATCTCGAACTCCCCGGCGGGCAGTCCGAGCGGGTTGTCCTCCCGGCCGGTGTCGAATTCGTCCCGGACGTAATACATTCCGGCCAGCCCGGCTTGAATGTTCAGGCGGGTGATACCCATGACATGGTCGTGATACCAGAGCGTCGCGGCCTCTTGGCGATTCGTGAATTGGAAGACGGCACGACCGCCATTGCGCCACCCGATCAGCGGATGCCCGTCCGCCTCAGGGGAATTCGCGCCGCCGTGCAGGTGCACGGTGAAGCGCGGATCGGTGCGATCCAGTTCGGTGACGCCGTGCATGGTGAGATCGACGTGCGTGGGCAGCACGTGCGGGCCCAGCTCATTGCGAAAGCTCATCTGGGCGGAACGATCCCGCCAGGCTTCGAGGGTCGGCCCGAGCACCGGTCGATCGAAACCCCAGTTCCGGGTTTCCGGCAGATCGCGATGATAGCGGTGCATGCTCGACATCGCCGTCAATTCGCCTGCCGCCGGGCGTGTTTCGATCATCGGCAGCGGATCCACATACGGCTGCAAGGGCGGCGAATGATAGTTCAACGGCGTGAACGACGGCGCGGGCAGCGGCGGAATCGGCACCGGAGGCGGCGGCAGCGGAACAGGAGCGGCTCCGGCCTTCGCCGCGAAGCCGGCCACCGATACTCCGAGAGCACCCAGGAGGAACCCCCGTCTAGGCAGGTTGCCGCTCATGCCTGTCGATTCTCCACCCGGAATCCCCAGCAGCGGCCGCTCTCGATCGCTTTCGTTATGCAAACGACGGAAGCCACACACCCGATTCAGTGTGCGGCTCCCGTCAGCGACACCTCAGAGTCGTTCGATGATGGTGATGTTGGCGGTGCCGCCGCCTTCACAGATGGTGAGCAGGCCGTAGCGGCCGTTCACGCGCTCGAGTTCGTTGAGCAGGGAGGCGAACAGCTTCGCGCCGGTGGCACCCAGCGGGTGGCCGAGCGCGATCGCGCCGCCGTTCACATTGACCTTGGCCGGGTCGGCGCCGGTCTCCTTGATCCAGGCCAGCACGACGGACGCGAACGCCTCGTTGATCTCGATGACATCGATGTCGTCGATGGTCAGCCCGGTCTTCTCCAGCGCCCACTTGGTGGCCGGGATGGGCGCGGTGAGCATGTAGATCGGATCCGCGCCCCGGGCGCTCACATGCAGGATGCGGGCGCGCGGGGTGAGGCCGTATTCCTGGACCGCCCAGTCGGAGGCCAGCAGGGTGGCGCTGGCGCCGTCGGAGATCTGGCTGGCCAGGGCGGCGGTGATGCGGCTGCCCTCGGTGAGCGGCTGCAGGCCGGCCATCTTCTCCAGGGTGGTCTCGCGCGGGCCCTCGTCGATCCAGAAGTCGCCGACGGGGACGATCTCCCGGTCGAACTTGCCCTCCGCGATGGCCTTGCGCGCCCGGTCGTGCGAGCGCAGCGCCCACTCTTCCATGTCGCGGCGGGAGATGTCCCACTTCTCGGCGATCATCTGGGCCGAATTGAACTGCGACACTTCGGCGGTGCCGTAACGGTGGTCCCAGCCCTCGGCGCCCACGAACGGCGCGTCGAAGCCGTACTGCTGGCCGGCCAGCATGGCGGCCGAGATCGGGATGGCGCTCATGTTCTGCACGCCGCCCGCCACGATCACCTCGGCGGTGCCGGCCATGATGGCCTGCGCGCCGAAGTTGACGGCCTGCTGCGAGGATCCGCACTGCCGGTCGACGGTCACGCCGGGCACCGATTCCGGGTAGCCGGCCACCAGCCAGGCGGTGCGGGCGATGTTTCCGGCCTGCGGGCCGATGGTGTCGCAGCAGCCGAACACGACGTCGTCGACATGGCCGGGGTCGATCTTGTTGCGGCCCATGAGGCCCTTGAGCGCGGCCGCGCCGAGATCGGCCGGGTGCACCGAGGCGAGCGCCCCGCCGCGCTTGCCGACCGGGGTGCGCACGGCGTCGATGACATACGCCTCGCGCATGGGTGCGTACTGGCGGCGGGACGGTGCAGACATTCGAGAACTCCTACTGCTATGCGCGCGAATCGGGGTTGGTGAGCCCGTCGAGCACGATGGTGAGGTACTGCTTTGCGAGGCCGTCGACGGTGATGCGCCCGCCGCCGGGTTGGTACCAGCGCACCGACACCCAGACGGTGTCGCGCAGGAATCGGTAGGCCAGCTCGATATCGAGTTCGGGCCGGAAGCTGCCGTCTTCGACGCCCTTGCTCAGCACCTGATGCCAGAGCTCGCGGAATTCCTTGTTGTATTCCGCGATGTAGCCGAATCGCGGTGTGGCGCTGAGGCGTTTGGCTTCGGCCTGATAGATGGCGACGGCGGCGTGCGAGCGGTCGAAGGATTCGTAGGAGGCGATGACGAGGGCTTCGAGGGTGTCGCGGGCGCTCACGCCCGAGGAGACGATCTCGCGGTATCGGGCGAAAAGGTCATCGAGGAAGCCTCTGAGGATTTCGTCGACCATCGCTTCTTTGGAATCGAAGTGGTGGTACAGACTCCCCGATAGAATCCCCGCCGCATCGGCAATATCCCGGACCGTGGTGGCGCGCAGTCCGCGTTCGGCGAACAGGGTCGCAGCCAGGCCGAGCAGCTCGCTACGACGTGCTGACTTCGAAGAGTCTGGTTGGGTCACGAACCCAATATACAACCAAGCGTTTGCTTGGTCGAGCGGGGCCTCAACGAACCGAGTAGCGCAGCGGCGACGATACCGACAGGTCCGCGAGCAGCCGATCGCAGATGACGACGGGTGAGATTCCGGCCCTGGCCATGCGGGCCACCAGGGCCAATCGTCTTTCGGGCGAGTCCCATTCAACGGTCAGGGGGCCGCGGCCCGGCCCGGCGTCGACGGTCGCCATGACGCGGGGTGGGCTGCCGTCGCGCGCGGGTTCCTCGGCGATTTTGAGGACCATGCCGCGCTGCCAGGCGCGATAGGTCTCCATGTCCGCGCCGATCACCAATTTGTCGGTGGCGGCGCACAAGCCCTGGGCTATGCCGTCGGCGAAGGCGGCGCGGTCGTAGCGGAGTCCACGGCAGCGGCGCACCACCTCCAGGAGATCGGCGCGGACTTCGCAGAGCAGAGCGGTTTGTTTTCGGCGGCGGCGCTCGGCCTCGGAAATGCCGCGGCCGTGTTCCCGCGAGAGGCCGAGCCGGCGGGCACGGTCGCGATCGCGAATCATGTCGCTGCGCAACGCCGCTCGCGGATCGCGGACCACCTCGCCCTCGTCCACGGCGTGCTGTTCGAGTATCTGCGCCGCCCGCATGGCGGTGGCGCGCTCGGAATCATGATCCAGTAATTCCGCACCCAGCGTGAGTGCGGCCAGGACGACATTGTCGAGCCTGCGACGCGCCAGCACGACCTCGCGCACGAGCTCGAGTTCCAGTTCTTCGGGGACTTGTTCTTGTCGGCGTTCCGGACCCATGGGTCGCGCCCTTCGCTTTGCGGAACCGGCCTAACCCAGGATTGCACAACAAGGCCATACGCGCGCCAGCCATTTTCCGCCGCGAAGAATATGGGCGCCCCGGCGCCCCCCTCGGACCTCCCCTTTGACAGCGAAACGCCCGGATGATGCGGACACTCCGCATTCATCCGGGCGCGCGAATTACGCAGGGCCGATTTCGAAATCGGGCGAACGCCTTAAATCAGGCACGCTGACTCGAAATGGAAACCACTTCACCGGTCAGGTAGGTGGTGTAATCGCTCGCCAGCATGGCAATGGTGGCGGCCACCTCCCACGGTTCGGCGGCCCGGCCGAAGGCTTCACCGGCCGCGAGGCGGTCGAGCAGTTCACCCGAGGTGACCTTGTCGAGGAAGGCGTGCCGGGCAATGGACGGCGCGACCGCGTTGATGCGCACGCCGTACTCGGCGGCCTCCACGGCCGAGCAGCGCGTCAGCGCCATGACGCCCGCCTTGGCCGCGGCGTAGTGCGCCTGGCCGTGCTGGGCGCGCCAGCCGAGGACGCTGGCATTGTTGACGATCACGCCGCCGTGGCCCGCCTCGCGGAAGTACTTGAGCACGGCCCGGGTAGCCCGGAACGTGCCGTTCAAGGTGATGTCGAGAACCTTGTCCCACTGCTCGTCGGTCATGTCCACGACCGGCGTCTCGCCGCCCAGCCCGGCATTGTTGACCATGATGTCGATGCGGCCCATGAGCTGCGCGGCCTGCGCGATGAGCTGATCCACCTGCTCGGTGCTGCTCACATCGCAGGGCACGGAAGCGATTCGGCGGTCCGGGAATTCGGCTTTCAGCGCCTCCTCGGTCTCCTTCAGGCGACGCTCGTGCCAGTCGGAGACGAGGACATCCGCGCCCTCGGAGAGCAGGCGGCGCGCGGTGGCCGAGCCGATGCCGGTGCCCGCGGCGGCGGTCACCACGGCGACCTTGCCGGCGAGAAGGTTGTGGCCCGGGGTGATCTCGGGGGCGATGGACAGGTCACTCACGGGCGAGCCTCTCGGGGAAGTCCGAGCACGCGCTCGGAGATGATGTTGCGCTGCACTTCGTTCGAGCCGCCGTAGATGGTGTCGGCGCGGCTGAACAGGAAAAGCCGTTGCCAGGCATTGAGATCGTCGCCCGGGGCGTCGGCGATGAGGCCGGGTGCGCCGAGCACATCCATGGCCAGCTCGCCGAGTTCGCGATGCCAGTTGGCCCACAGCAGCTTGGTCACCGAGGCGGACCCGGCGGCGGTGCGGGCATCGACGGTGGCGCTGTCGTGGCCGTCCTCGAGGGTGCGCAGCACGTGGGCGCGCAGCACTCGCAACCCAACCCACATGCGGTCGAAACGGTCTGCGAGGACCGGGTTTTCGAGCGCGCCGTGCTTGCGCGCCAGGGCCTCCAGATCGGCGAGCTCACGCGCGTAGCGGATCTGCTGGCCGACGGTGGAGATGCCGCGTTCGAAGGTCAGCGTGCCCATGGCGACCTTCCAGCCGTCGCCGGGCTTGCCGACCACGAGATCGGCTGCGGTGCGGGCATTGTCGAAGAAGACCTCGTTGAATTCCGCGGTCCCGGTGAGCTGGATGATCGGGCGCACCTCGACGCCGGGCTGCTTCATCGGCACCAGCAGATAGGACAGGCCGTGGTGGCGGCTCGAGCCCTTCTCGGTGCGGGCGACCACGAAGCACCAGTCGGACAGATGGGCGAGGGAGGTCCAGATCTTCTGGCCGGAGATCGACCATTCGTCGCCGTCCAGGTACGCCGAGGTGGTGACGGCCGCGAGGTCCGAGCCGGCGCCGGGCTCCGAATAGCCTTGGCACCACAGCTCGGTCACGTTCTTGATGCCGGGCAGGAAGCGCTTCTTCTGCTCCTCGGTGCCGAAGGCCAGCACGGTCGGGCCGAGCAGTTCCTCACCCAGGTGCGAAACCCGGCTGGGCGCATCGGCCTTCGCGTATTCCTCGTGGAAGATGACCTGCTGCCGCAGCGTGGCGTCCCGGCCGCCCCATTCCTTGGGCCAGCCCAGGCAGGTCCAGCCCGCGGCGGCGAGGTGGCGGTCCCACTCGAGGCGTTCGTCGAAGGCCTCGTGCTCGCGGCCCGGACCGCCGAGTCCGCGCAGTTCACGGAACTCGCCGTTCAAGGTTTCGGCCAGCCATTCCCGCACGTCGGAGCGGAACTTCGCATCCTCGGCGGGGTTCGTCCCGCTAGCCGGTTCGGGGGTCTGGATCATGCTCACCTCCGTAGAGTAACCTACCAAGCACTTGCTTTGTTAGACCGTTCCCGGACGCTCGGAGACCCCGTGACATCCCCACCGCAGACCACACCGCTCGCGCTGCACGCCGCCGCGAACGCCTACGGTTCCGCACCAGCCGTGTCCGACGGTGCCGTCCAGCTGAGCTGGGCACAACTGCTCGACTCGGTCCGTGAGACTGCCCGCGTGCTCCTCGCCCAGGGCATCGAGCGCGGCGACCGGATCGGCATCTGGGCTCCCAATACGCACCACTGGATCACCGCCGCGCTGGCCACCCACTATGTGGGCGCGGTGATCGTGCCGCTCAACACGCGGTACGTCGCCGACGAGGCCGCCGATGTGCTGAAACGAGTCGACGCCCAGGCGCTGTTCATCGTGGGCAGCTTCCTGGGCCGCGACCGGCTGGCCGAATTGCGGGCCGACGCACCGGAACTCGCCATCGGAACGGTCATCGTCATTCCCGGTGACCGGGATGCGGCGGTCGAGGACGCCATCGCCTGGGATCAGCTGCCCAAGCTGGCCGAGGCCGTGAGTCTCGAGGACGCCATCGCGCGCGCGGAATCCGTTGCGCCCGACGATGTCTCCGACATCCTCTTCACCTCCGGGACCACCGGCCGCAGCAAGGGCGCGCTCATTCCGCACACGCGGGCGCTGACCAGCGCACGCGCCTGGTCGGACTGCGCCACGCTGCATCACGAGGACCGCTACCTCGTGGTGCCGCCGTTCTTCCACAGCTTCGGATACAAGGCGGGCATTCTCGCGTGCCTGGTCACCGGCGCGACCATCGTGCCGCAGGCCACCTTCGACGTGCCGGAGACCATGCGGCTGGTGCAGAGCGAGCGCATCACCGTGCTCACCGGGCCGCCGACCATCTTCCAGACCATCCTCGAACACCCGGCGCGGCAGGACGCGGACCTGTCCACGCTGCGGGTCGCGGTCACCGGCGCGGCCACCGTGCCCGTGGTGCTCATCGAGCGCATGCGCAGCGAGCTGGATTTCGACGTGGTGCTGACCGCGTACGGGCAGACCGAATCCGGCGGCTTCGGCACCATGTGCCGGCCCGAGGACTCCGCCGAGACCATTGCCAATACCTGCGGCCGGGCCATCGACGGGTTCGAGACCAAGCTGGCCGACAATGGCGAACTGCTGCTGCGCAGTTCGCAGATCATGCTCGGGTACCTGGACGATCCGGCTGCCACCGCCGCCACCATCGATCCGGACGGCTGGCTGCACACCGGCGATGTGGCGGTGATCGACGAGCGCGGGTACATCAAGATCACCGACCGGCTCAAGGACATGTACATCTCCGGCGGGTTCAATGTGTACCCGGCCGAGGTGGAACAGGCCCTCGCGCGGTTGCAGGGCGTCGCGGAGAGCGCGGTCATCGGTGTGCCGGACGAGCGCATGGGCGAGGTCGGCAAGGCCTACGTCGTGCTCAAGCCCGGCGCGGCGCTGACCACCGAAGATGTTGTGGCGCATGCCAAGAAGCTGCTCGCCAACTACAAGGTGCCGCGGTTCGTGGAGTTCCGTGACGCACTGCCGTACAGCGCCGCCGGGAAGGTTCTGAAGCGGCAACTACGTGAGGAGAAGGCGTGAGTGCTTCTGAAAAAGGAAGTGTGACACCGGAACTCGGGGCCATCCCGGACGAGGGCGAGGTCGTCCTCTACGAGAAGCGCGGGCCGATCGCCATCGTCACGCTGAACCGGCCGGACTACCGCAACGCGCAGAACTCGGTCATGACCTACGCGCTCGATGCCGCGTTCACCCGCGCCGTCGAGGACGCCGAGGTGAAGGTCATCGTATTGGGCGGGGCCGGAAAGCATTTCAGCGCCGGGCACGATATCGGCACGCCGGGCCGCGACCACCACATCTCGTACGAGAACAAGGCCGCGCTGTGGTGGGACCACGTGGACCGGCCCGGCGGCGATCAGCGCTTCGCCCGCGAGTCCGAGGTGTACCTGGGCATGTGCCGGCGCTGGCGGGAGATCCCCAAGCCGACCATCGCCATGGTGCAGGGCGCGTGCATCGCCGGCGCTCTGATGCTGGCCTGGTCCTGCGACATGATCGTGGCGTCCGAGGACGCGTTCTTCTCCGATCCCGTTGTGCGGATGGGCATTCCGGGCGTCGAATACTTCGCGCACCCGTGGGTGCTGGGACCGCGCCGCGCCAAGGAGATCCTGTTCACCGGTGACCGCTTCACCGCCGCCCAGGCGTACGAGTGGGGCATGGTGAATCGCGTCGTGGCGCGGGAGAACCTGGAGACCGAGACCTTCGCGCTGGCCGAGAAGATCTCGGCCATGCCGCAATTCGGGCTGGCGCTGACCAAGAAGGCCGTCAACCAGTGCGAGGACCTCATGGGCATGCGCGCGGGCATGGACTCGGTGTTCGGGCTGCATCACTTCGCGCACGCGCACAATGCCGAGGTCGGCGCGGACTCGCTGGGCGGGATGAACGCCAAGTCCATGAAGGCCACCGCCACCACCTCCACTCAGCAGAACGGGGCCTAGTCAGTGGATCTCGAATTCGACAGCAAGACCGAGGAATTCCGCAAGGAAGTCCGGGAGTTCCTGGCCGCCAATGTGCCCGCCGCTCCCCTGCCGTCCATGGACACCAAGGAGGGCTTCGAGGCCCACCGGGCGTGGGAGGCCAAGCTGGCCGACGCCCGGTTGTCCTGTGTGGCATGGCCTTCCGAGTACGGCGGCCGCGACGCCTCGCTGACCGAATGGGTCATCTTCGAGGAGGAGTACTACGCGGCCGGTGCGCCCGGACGCGTCTCGCAGAACGGCATCTTCCTGCTCGCGCCGACGCTGTTCGAGCACGGCTCACCCGAGCAGCTGGCCCGGATTCTGCCGAGAATGGCTCGCGCCGACGACATCTGGGCGCAGGCCTGGTCGGAGCCGGAGGCCGGAAGCGACCTGGCCGGCATCCGATCCACCGCCAAGCGCACCGAGGGCGGGTGGATTCTCAACGGGCAGAAGACCTGGAGTTCGCGGGCCTCGTACGCGGACTGGGGATTCGGCCTGTTCCGCAGCGACCCGGAGGCCGAACGGCATCGCGGGCTCACCTACCTGATGTTCCCGCTCACCGCGGAAGGGATTACGGTACGGCCGATTCCGCAGCTGGACGGCGAACCCGGGTTCGCGGAGATCTTCCTCGACAATGTGTTCGTACCGGACGCCGATGTGATCGGCGAGGCCAACAATGGCTGGAAGGTCGCCATGGCGACCTCCAGCAATGAGCGCGGCCTGTCGCTGCGCAGCCCCGGCCGGTTCAATGCCACCGCCGCCAAACTCATCGACCTGTGGCGCACCGTGGGTTCCGAGTCCGACACCGCTGCTCGCGACCGCGTCGTGGACGCCTGGGTCGGCGCGGAGGCGTACCGGCTCAACACCTGGGCCACCGTCACCCGCCTCGCCGACGGCGGGCAGCTGGGCGCGGAATCCTCGGTGAACAAGGTCTTCTGGTCGGAACTCGACATCGCCATGCACGAGACCGCGCTCGACCTGCACGGCGCCGCCGCCGAACAGGAATCGGCCTGGACCGACGGCTACCTGTTCTCCCTCGCCGGCCCGATCTACGCGGGCACCAACGAGATTCAGCGCAATATCATCGCCGAACGCCTGCTCGGCCTGCCGCGATAACCCCACGGAGGACGACATGCGATTCGCATTGACCGCAGAACAGCACGACTTCGCCGCCAGCCTGCGCAAGATCGGCGAGGCCGGCAAGACGCCCGGCATCGTGCGCGCCTGGGGCGCAGGCGATTCCGCCGCCGGGCGAACCCTGATCGGCCAGCTGGCCGAAGCGGGCGCGCTGGGCCTGACCATCACCGAGGACAATGGCGGCTTCGGCGCCGGACCGGTGGACCTGATCGTGGCCTTCACCGAGATCGGCCGCGCCGCCGTGCCCGGCCCGCTGGTGGAGACCGCCGCCGCGATTCCCGCCCTGCTGCAAGCACTTCCGGATTCGGCGCTGGCCGCCGAGCAGCTGCCGGAGCTCGCCGAGGGCGCGAAGCTGGCCACCATCGCCCTGCCCGGTTCCGCGGCGGATTCGCTCGCCCTGGATGCCGATATCGCCGACCTCGTGCTCATCGCCGACGGCGACCGGCTCTCGCTCGCGGTCGTGGACGAGCAGGTGAAGTCCATCGACGCCGCCCGCCGCCTGTTCGCGGTGCACCCCGGCGACGTGCTCGCCGAGGGCGCGGGCGTCCGGGAAGCCGTCGAAACCGCCTTCGACACAGGCGCTCTCGCCGCCGCGGCCCAGCTGCTCGGTGCGGGCCGCGCCCTGCTCGACACCTCCGTCGAGTACGTGAAGCAGCGCCAGCAGTTCGGCACGCCGATCGGCCGCTACCAGGCCATCAAGCACCACCTGGCCAATGCCCTCATCGGCCTGGAGATGGCGCAGCCCCTGCTCTACCGCGCCGCCCTCACCCTGCAGGACGGCGCCGACGCGACGGTCCGCGCCCGCGACATCTCCGCCGCCAAGCTGGCCGCGGGCGAAGCCGCCTACCAGGCCGCCCGCATCGCCCTCCAGGTGCACGGCGCCATCGGCTACACCGCCGAATGCGACCTGTCGCTGTGGCTGACCAAGGTCACCGCCCTCCGGAGCGCCTGGGGCACACCGGATCTGCACCGCGCCCGCATCGCCGCCGCCCTGCGCGCCGACACCGCGGCATGACTTTCGAGACGATCGGAGCCGACGCATGAGCATCACCGCCGAACAGCAGGAACTCGCGACCACCGTGCGCGCCGTGCTGGCCAAGCACGGGGACAGTGCGGCCATGCGGCGCGGGCTCGAAGGTGAGCGCGGATACGACGAGCAACTGTGGGCGCTGCTGTGCGAGCAGGTCGGCGTTGCGGCGCTGGCCATTCCGGAGGAGTTCGGCGGCGTCGGGGTCGGGCTGGTCGAATCGCTGCTGGTGGTGGAGGAACTCGGCCGCACGCTGGCCGCGCCGCCCATGCTCGGCTCCGCGGTCCTGGGCGTTCAGGCGCTGCTGCTGGCCGGGAACAGCGCGGCCAATGAGCGGCTGCTGCCCGAAATCGCCGAGGGTGCAAGCACTCTCGCGGTGTGCTGGGCCGGGGTGAGCGGCTGGGATTCCTTCGGGGTGCGCGTCGAGAATGGAACCCTGTCCGGCACCGCGCATTACGTGCTGGACGGCACCTACGCGGACACGCTCCTGGTGGTGACCGAGGACGGCCTGTACGAGGTGGCCGGTGACGCCGCCGGTGTCAGCCGGACGGCCGTGCCGCCCATGGATCCGACCCGTCGCCTGACCACCATCGATTTCGACTCGGTTTCCGGGCAGCACGTCGGCGCGCTCGACATCGCGCGCCTGCGCGAAATCGCCTGGGCCGCAGTGGCCGCCGAGCAGCTCGGCGCGGCCGAGCGCTGCCTCGACCTGACCGTGGAATACAGCAAGTCCCGCGTGCAGTTCGGTCGCCCGATCGGCAGCTTCCAGGCCCTCAAGCACCGCATGGCCGACATGTACGTGCTGGTGGAATCCGCGCGTTCGCTTGTCTACCTGGCTGTTTCGGGCCTGGCCGACGGCACCGCCGAAGCGATCGACGTCGCCGCGGCCCGCCTGCACGCCATCGACACCTTCAACAAGGTCGTCTCCGAGACGGTCCAGATGCACGGCGGCATCGCCATCACCTGGGAGCACGACGCGCACCTGTTCTTCAAGCGCGCCCACGGCGACGCCCAGCTGTTCGGCACCCCGGCCCATCCGCTGGCCCGGCCCGCCTGACCCGAAGACACGAAGCGGCCCGTGTGCGTTCAGCACACGGGCCGCTTTCGTCGTGTCAGTGGTGCAGCACCTCGACCTCGCGCACCGGAGGCTTGCGGCCGAGCTTGGCGCGCAACGGGTACAGGGCCGCGACGAAGAGCAGGCTCACCGTGGAGGCGATGAGCTGGTTGCGCTGATCGGGGTTGCGGGCCATGGCGATGAAGACCACGCCGATGGTGGCGACCACGAGCCAGCTCAGGTACGGGTAACCCCACATGCGGTAGGTGAGGGCCGACGGGTCCTCGCGGCGCAGGCGAGCACGCAGGCGGATCTGGGAGAACATGATCGCCACGTAGACGAAGGCCAGGATCACGCCGATGGAGTTCACCAGGAAGGTGAAGACCTTGTCCGGCGAGATGTAGGACGCGATGACCGCGCCCCAGGCGGCGACCGTGCCCAGCAGGACCGCGCGCGCCGGGACGCCGCGCTTGTTCAGTTTCACCAGGGAGGCCGGGGCGTCACCGTCGCGGGTGAGGACGTAGAGCATGCGGGAGGAGACGTAGATGGCCGAGTTCAGCACGGACAGGACCGCGGTCAGAATGACGACCTGCATGATCGTGCCCGCGGCGGGGATGCCGATGCGGTCGAGGGTGCTGACGAACGGGCTGGTCAGCACCTTGGCGTCATTCCACGGCAGGATCGTCACGACCAGGAAGATCGAGGCCACGTAGAAGATGCCGACCCGCCACAGCACATTGTTGGTGGCGCGGGCGACCTCGCGTCCGGGCTCCTTGGATTCGGCGGCGGCCATGGACACGATCTCGGTGCCGCCGAAGGCGAACATGACCACGACGATGGCGGAGAAGACCCCGGCGATGCCATTGGGGGCGAAGCCGCCGTGGTCGGTGAGATTGTGGAAGCCGGCGTCGGCGTCGGGCCACAGGCCGAAGACCCAGGCCAGGCCGACCGCCAGGAACAGGACGATGGCCACGACCTTGATCGAGGCGAACCAGAATTCGAATTCGCCGAAGGATTTGACCGAGACCAGGTTCACCGCCGTCATGATGATCAGCAGTCCGGCCGAGAGCACCCACTGGTCGAGGTCGATCCACTGGCTCAGAATGGCCGCGCCGGCAACGGCTTCCGCGCCGACCAACACCACGTAGAGGTACCAGTACAGCCAGCCGACGGTGAAGCCCGCGAACGGGCCCATGGCCATGCGCGCGTATTCGGCCAGCGATCCGGCGACCGGGCGGGCCACCACCATCTCACCGAGGGCGCGCAGCACGCACAGCACGAGCAATCCGGCGGCGGCGTAGGAGAGGATGGCCGCGGGCCCGGCGGTCTGAATGACCGAGCCGCTGCCGACGAACAGACCGGCCCCGATCGCACCGCCGATGGCGATCATCGTCATATGACGGCGGCGCAGTCCGGTCCGCAGACCCTGCTGCTCGCCTTCCCGCACGGCGGTGTTGCTCTCCGGCATGTCGTCCTCACTGATTGCCACAATGTTGCGCCAACACCATAACGTTCCTGGTCATGCGCCCAGAAACCGAGGTGTGAGCTGGATCGCGAGGCCCCGGCGTACCGTCGGAAGGTATGAGCGAGACGCATCCCGTCCCCGTCCGCGTCGAACCCTGCGCCAAGCGCGTTCGCACCTATCTCGGCGGGCATCTGGTCGCCGACACCTCCCGGCCCGTGCTGGTGTGGGAGCACCCCTACTACCCCACGTATTACCTGCCCGCCGCGGATCTCACCGCCAAACTCGAACCGTCCGGCAGGACGCACAAATCCGAGACTCGCGGCGACGGCACGGAATTCGATGTGCTGGTGGACAATTCGACCGCTTTCGGGGCCGCCGTACGCTTCCTGGACTCCCCCGTCGCCGAGCTCCGCGATCTGGTGCGCATCGAATTCGACGCCATGGACCAGTGGTTCGAGGAGGACGAGCCCATCTACGTGCATCCGCGCGACCCGTACAGCCGGGTGGACATCCTGGCCAGTTCCCGGCACATTCGCGTCGAGATCGACGGTGTCACGGTGGCGGATTCGCACAAGCCGACGATCCTGTTCGAAACCGGCCTGCCCGCACGGTATTACCTGCCGCTCACCGATGTGCGCATGGATCTGCTGCGGCACTCCGACACCAGCTCGCAATGCCCGTACAAGGGCACCGCCGCGTACTGGCACGTGCGCATCGGCGAGGACGAATACCGCGACATCGTCTGGACATACCGGACCCCGCTGCCCGAAAGCCAGAAGGTTGCGGGCCTGGCCTGCTTCTACAACGAGAAGGTCGACATCTACATCGACGGTGAACCGGTTCCGCGCCCCAAGTCCAAATTCAGCTAGGGCGACGAAACCTACAGCGCCAGCATCTCGTCCACCAGCCGGGGCAGCGCCTCGCCGATGGGGTCGCGCACAATCTCGTCGGCGTACTCGTCGTAGGGGGTGGGCTCGGCGTTCACGATGACCAGGTGCGCCCCGGCGTCCACCGCGACCGCGCACATGGAGGCCGCCGGTTCCACCTGGAGCGAACTGCCCACGGCCATGAAGATCTCACTGGATTCGGCGATCTCCACGGCGGCCCGAATGGATGCCGCGTCCATCTGCTGACCGAACATGATGGTGGCGGCCTTCAGAATCCCCCCGCAGGCCGGACAGGCCGGATCGGGCTCACCGGCCGCGACCCGGTCCAGAGCGGCCCGCATGGTGGTCCCGAAATCGCAGTCGATACAAACGACTTCGAACATATTGCCGTGGATCTCCACCACCGTCTTCGACCCCGCCCGCTGATGCAGCCGGTCGATGTTCTGCGTGATGATCCCGACCGCACGCCCCGCGTCGGCGAGCCGCACCAGCGCCTCGTGCGCGGCATTCGGCCGCGCCTGCCAAGCCGGATTGTCGCGCCGCGCCAGCCACGCGCGCACACGTAGCTCCGGGTCGGCGACATAGTTCTGATAGGTCGACAGCAGTTCGGCGATCGGGTCCCTGGTCCAGACACCCCGTGGCCCGCGAAAATCAGGGATGCCCGAGTCGGTGGAAATGCCCGCCCCGGTGAGAACTCCGATCGGCCCACTGCTCTCTCGCCAGTCCATTCACCCGAGCGTAGGCCGGAGATCGACCGCAAGCCAGGGTGCAGGCACCCATATCGACCTTCGGACACCTGGGGCCTCCGAGGACCTTCCACATGCTTGCGTTCCGCACGGCATCCCCCTGCGGCCTCGAGATGCGGCGACCGCGCCGGGCCCATACGTTGGGCTCGTGATCGATGAAAGACCCGAGCTGGCCGCGGAATTGGATCTGCTACCGCATCCGGAGGGCGGCTGGTATCGCGAAACCTGGCGCAGTGCGGTGGAATTCGAGCCGCCCGGCTACCAGGGCAAGCGCGCGAGCGCGACGGCCATCTACTTTCTGCTGCTGCCGGGTGAGACGTCCGCGCCGCACACGGTGGCCTCGGACGAGATCTGGTTCTGGCATCAGGGCGGTCCCCTGCTGCTGAACATCGGGGGTGAGGAGATCGTCCTCGGACCCGATGTGGCGCAGGGGCATCGCCCGCAGGCGGTGGTCCCCGGCGGGGTTTCCCAGGCCGCCCGCCCGGCGGGCGACGAACACGTGCTGGTGAGCTGTGTGGTCGCGCCGGGCTTCGACTTCGCGGACTTCCGTCTCGACTAGTCGTCGATTTCGAGCAGACCCTCGGCGATCGCGTGATCGATGGTCTTCTCGAGGTTGGGGCAGGTGTCGGGCTTGCCGAAAACCGGTCCGGCGGCGGCCATCTCGCGGAAAACCGGGCAGTGGTCGGCCGGGTTGACCGTCCACTGCATGGTCCGCTGATGGCTGCTGTGCTTGCGCACCAGCACCTCGGTGCCGCAGGTGCGGCAGCCGAGCGGCGTGAAGCCCGACTCCATGTAGTGCTGTTTGTCGAGAACAGTCTGGGCGCGCACTTCCTCGCGCCGCTCGGGACGGTCCGCGAAATCCGGTGCCTTCGCCCAGCTGGTCATCAGACTCCCGCCTCCTGTGATTCGGCCGCTTGCGCCGCTTCCGCCTCGCGCTTCCTGCGCAGGTTCTCCGCCACCTCAGCTTCCCAGGCGACATTGGCCTTGGAGGTGTCGACCTCGAATTCGAAGCGCTGCTGCGACTTCGGGTCCACATCGGCGACGTCCACGTAGAACTGCTCGTACCAGCGGCGCAGCTGGTAGACGGGGCCGTCCTCCTCGGTGAGCAGCGGATTCTCGATCTTGGACTTGTGCTTCCAGATCTCGACGTCCTGCAGGAAGCCCTCGCTGACACCGTCGGTCATCTTGCGGGCGAACTTCTCGGCCTGCGAATCCGGCAGTCCCTTGGGCTTTTCCAGCGTGACGCCCCACATGAGCATGAACGAGTCCTGCGTCACCGGGTAGTGGCAGTTGATCAGCGTGGTGCGCACCTCGTAGCCGTTGTAGATGTTCAACAGCGGGTTGATCATGTACGACGGTCCGAAGTACGACGCCTCCGACTCGAGCAGCGTGTCCACCCCGGACTTGGCGGCCATGCCCATGTCGGGCCGGCTCTTGCTCTTGAGGTACTGGGTGGCGACATGACCTTCGAAGACGTTCTTGAAGAACGTCGGGAAGGCGTAGTGGATATAGAAGAAGTGCGCCATATCCACGACGTTGTCGATGATCTCGCGGCAGTTGGCGCCCTCGATCAGCATGGAGTGCCAGGTCCAGTCGGTCCAGCCGTCGCTGATGGTCTCGAGGTTGTTGCCGTCCGCGTCGACGAACGCCCCATCGATGTAGGGGATGGTGACATCGTCCGGCGGCGGGTTGCCCTCGTGGTCGTGCCAGACGAACAGCTGTCCGTTGCGCTCCAGCGTCTGCCATGCGCGCGTGCGGGCGAGCGGCGGCACGCGTCGCGCGTAGGGGATCTGCTTGCACTTGCCGTCGCCGCCCCAGCGCCAGTCGTGGAAGGGGCAGGCGACCTCGTCGCCCTTGATCTCGCCCATGGACAGGTCGCCGCCGAGGTGCCGGCAGTACCCGTCCAGAACCTTGAGATCGCCCTTGCTGTCGGCGAATACGACCAGCTTGGTGCCGAAAGCGTTGACCGCGTGCGGCTTACCGTCACGGAAGTCGCGCGCGACGCCCAGGCAGTGCCAGCCCCGGGCATAGCGGGTGGGTGTGCTGCCCACGTCGATCTCGCGGACCTTCCCGCGGGGCCCTTGAGGGGTAGTCGCCATCGTTTCCATCCTCCTTCGGATTACTAGAACACGTTACAAAATGACGCGACAAGACGCCAGCGATTCACCCAACTACCAGGATGGGGGCAGTTCCCGCTGGGAATGAACCGGATTCTCGACAGGAATAAGAACGTGTTCTACTCTCAGGTGCAAACGAGAACCGCATCCCGATCGGAGCACCTGGCGAGATGACGCAAGAAGTAGTTGAGCGGGTCGAGGCGCTGCTGCCCACACTGCGCGAACGCGCGCAAGAGGCGGAGGATCTGCGCAAACTCCCCGAGGAGTCCGTCAAGGACCTGCAGGAGACCGGATTCTTCAAGCTGCTGCAGCCGCGCCAGTGGGGCGGCTACGCCGGCGACCCCGTCGTCTTCTACGACACCGTCCGCAAGATCGCCTCCGCCTGCGGCTCCACCGGCTGGGTGTCCGGCATCGTGGGCGTGCACAACTGGCACCTCGCGCTGTTCGATCAGCGTGCGCAGGAAGAGGTCTGGGGCGAGGACACCGATGTGCGCATCTCGTCCTCCTACGCGCCCATGGGCGCCGGTGTGCTCACCGAGGACAAGAGCGGCTACATCGTCAACGGCGCGTGGGCCTGGTCCTCGGGCTCCGATCACTGCGACTGGGTGGTCGTGGGCGGCCCGGTCATCAAGGACGGCAAGCCGGTCGACTTCGGCTCCTTCCTGATCCCCCGGACCGAATACGCCATCGACGACGTGTGGCACGTGGTCGGCCTGCGCGGCACCGGCTCCAACACCATCAAGGTGAAGGACGTCTTCGTGCCCCGGCACCGGTTCCTCAGCTTCCGCGCCATGAGCGAACTGAGCGCGCCCGGCCTGGAGCAGAACACCGACCCGGTGTACAAGATGCCCTGGGGCACAATCCATCCCACCACCATCTCCACCCCGATCGTGGGCATGGCCTACGGCGCGTACGAAGCCCACGTCGAGCACCAGGGCAAGCGCCTGCGCGCCGCCTACGCCGGCGAGAAGGCCAAGGACGACCCGTTCGGCAAGGTGCGCATCGCCGAGGCCGCCTCCGACATCGACGCCGCCTGGCGGCAGCTGTCGGGCAATGTGGCCGACGAATACGCCCTGCTGGTGGCGGGCAAGGAAGTTCCGTTCGACCTGCGCGCCAGCGCCCGCCGCGACCAGGTGCGCGCCACCGGCCGCGCCGTCGCCTCCATCGACCGGCTGTTCGAGGCTTCCGGTGCCACCGCGCTCGCCAATGGCACTCCGCTGCAGCGGTTCTGGCGCGACGCGCACGCGGGCCGGGTGCACGCGGCCAACGACGCCGAGCGCGCCTACGTCATGTACGGCACGCACGCCTTCGGGCTGCCCGTCACCGACACGATGGTGTAATCCGTGACCGCCGTAGAGGAAATCACGTTCGAGTCCACCTCGAAGTACGCGCAGGTCCGCGAGGATCTGAAGCTGCACTACCACGAGGCCGGCGTCGGCAACGGGCCCACCATCGTGCTGCTGCACGGCGGCGGGCCGGGCGCCTCGTCGTGGTCGAACTTCGCCAAGAACATTCCGGTGCTGGCCAACGACTTTCACGTCATCGCCGTCGACCAGCCCGGATTCGGATTGTCGGACAAGCCGATCGACCACCCGCAGTACTTCGTGCACGCGTCATCGGCGCTGAAGGACCTGCTGGACACCCTCGGCATCACCGAACGCGTTCACCTGCTGGGCAATTCGCTCGGCGGCGGCACCGCCACCCGGTTCGCGCTCGACTACCCGGATCGCGCCGGGAAGCTCGTGCTCATGGGTCCGGGCGGGTTGAGCACCAACCTGTTCGCGCCGGACCCGACCGAGGGCGTGAAACTGCTGTCCAAGTTCAACTTCGCACCCACGAAGGAGAACCTGGAGGCGTTCCTGCGGATCATGGTGTTCGACCAGTCGCTCATCACGCCGGAACTCGTCGAGGAGCGCTTCTCCTCCGCGTCCACGCCGGAAGCGCTGGCCGCCACCCGCGCCATGGGAAAGTCCTTCGCCGGACCGGATTTCGCCAAGGGCATGATCTGGCGCGACGCCTACAAGCTGCGGCAGCCTGTACTCATGATCTGGGGCCGTGAAGACCGGGTGAACCCGATCGACGGCGCGCTCGTAGCACTGAAGATGGTGCCGCGGGTCCAGCTGCATGTGTTCGGCGGCTGCGGGCACTGGGCGCAGCTGGAGAAGTTCCACGAATTCAACCGCCTGGCAACGGACTTCCTGCTCGGCGTCAAGGAGAAGTGAGCATGGGTATTCGTTCCCTCGGGTACATGCGCATCGAGGCCACCGATATGGCGGCCTGGCGCGAATACGGCCTGAAGGTGCTCGGCATGATGGAGGGTGACGGTCCCAACAAGGATCACCTCTACCTGCGCATGGACGAGTTCTCCGCCCGCCTGGTGATCGTACCCGGCGAGAAGGACCGGCTACAGGTCTCCGGCTGGGAGGTCGCGGACGCGCCTGCGCTGCAAGAGCTTCGGGAGACGCTCGCGACGCACGGCGTGCCCTTCAAGGAGGGCACCAAGGAGGAGCTCGCCGAGCGCCGCGTCGAAGGCATGATCAGCTTCGAGGACCCGTCCGGCAACACCCTCGAAGCCTTCTACGGCATGCAGTACCTGGCGCGCCGCTTCGTCAGCCCGTACGGCCACAAGTTCGTGACCGCCGAGCAGGGCCTCGGCCACGTGGTCCTCACCTGCAACGACGATGCCGCCGCGCAGGAGTTCTACCAGGGCGTGCTCGGCTTCCGGCTGCGCGACTCCATGCGGCTGCCCCCGCAGATCGTGGGCCGGCCCGCCGACGGCGACCCGGCCTGGCTGCGCTTCTACGGCTGCAACCCGCGCCATCACGCGCTGGCGTTCCTGCCGCTGCCGAATCCGACCGGCATCGTGCACCTCATGGTCGAGGTGGAGAACTCCGACGACGTCGGCCTCTGCCTGGATCGCGCCAACCGCAAGAAGGTCAAGATGTCGGCCACCCTCGGCCGCCACATCAACGACAAGATGCTGTCCTTCTACATGAAGACGCCGGGCGGATTCGACATCGAATTCGGTTGCGAGGGACTGGAAGTCGAAGACCACTCGTGGATCGCGCGGGAATCCACCGCCGTGTCCCTGTGGGGCCACGACTTCACCGTCGGCTTCAAGTGACCATGGGGGCGAACGCTATGACCACGACCGACCCGGTGATCGACCCCCGCGCATTCCGCAATGTGCTGGGCAGCTTCTGCACCGGCATCACCGTCATCACCACCTTCGACGAGGATGCAGCGCCGATCGGCTTCGCCTGCCAGTCGTTCGCCGCCCTCTCCCTCGACCCGCCGCTCATCCTCTTCTGCCCGACCAAGGAATCCCGTTCCTGGGCGGCGATCGAGAAGAACGGCAGCTTCTGCGTGAACGTCCTCGCAGAAGAGCAGCAGCCCGTGTGTGCCCGCTTCGGCTCCCGCGAACCCGACAAGTTCGGCGGAATCGACTGGCACACCTCGGAATTGAACCTCCCGATCCTCGACGGCGCCCTGGCCACACTCCAGTGCACAGTGGCCAACGTCGTCGACGGCGGCGACCACTACATAGTGATCGGCCGAGTCCAGGCCCTGTCGGAGTCCACCGGCTCCGACAGGCCCCTGCTCTTCTACCGGGGGCAGTACACCGCCATCGAACCGAAGAAGTCGACCCCCGCGCCCTGGCGTGCGGACCTGGAACACTTCCTCACCACCACGACGCTCGATACCTGGTTGTAGCCACCAGGTTTCGAGTCCGGACAGGCCCCCGCGGGTGACGCGGGGGCCTGTTCCGTGTCAGGGCGACAGCCGATATGCGTCGGCGACAGCCGTGGCACGATCCCGCAAGGTGTCGCGCAACCATTGCGGGGCAAGGGCTTCCGCATTGGTGGCCAGCTGCCACAGCGCCCACTCGGCATGCCGCGAATCCTGGAAGGTCACCTCCATCCGCAGCCAGCCGTCCGCGTCGGCGGCTTCGGCGAGGACCGCGAGCGCGGTGTCCACCAGTTCCTCCCGCCGTGCCGGGCGCACCCGCATGAGCACGGCGACCTGTTCGCCGCCGGTCCGGAACCGCGAACTGCGTTCCTGCCACGCCCGATCCAGATCGACGCGGTCCGGTCGCTCCGCGAGCTCCGGCAGCACCTCGGCCGCGCGCACCCGCGACAGCCGATAGGTGCGATCCGCGCCCTCCCGCGTGGCCAGCAGATATCCCTGCCCGCGCACGGTGACCAGGCCGATCGGATCGACGGTGCGCCACTTCGGTTCCTGATCCACCGCCGCATAGTGAATCCGCAACTTGTGCCCGCCGAACACCGCGCGCCGCACCGCCCCCGCCACGGCGTCGGGCACCTCCTCGGTCCCCCGCCGCCGCGACAGCAGATCGATTTCCGGCTCGATCAGCACCCGCTGCGCCGCCCCATCCGCGGTGATCCGATTACTCTCCGGCAGCGCGTCCACCACTTTCCGCATGGCCGAGGCGAGCGCCGACCCGAGCCCGAATTCCTGTGCGCCCCTTCGTGATCCGGCCACCAGCAACGCCAGCGCCTCATCGTGATTGAGCCCCGTGAGCTCCAACTGAAACCCCGGCAGCAACGAAAACCCGCCATGCCGCCCCCGTTCCGCATAAACCGGAACCCCCGCCGTGGACAGCGCCTCGATATCCCGCAGCACCGTCCGAGTGGACACCTCCAGCTCGCCGGCCAGCGCCTCCGCGGTCATCCGGCCGTGCCGGCGCAGCAACAGCACCAACGACACCAACCGATCCGCACGCATACCGAAAATCTTCCCAGAAATACACGACACAAGATGTCGTGATTCCCTGCGAGCCTTATAACCATGACCAACAGGGAAGTAGCCAAAGACCCCAACGACCTCGCCCGATTCTTCATCGAACGAGCCAACGCAGGCGACGTCGACGGCCTGGTCGCCCTCTACGAACCCACCGCCGTCCTCGAATTCCCCCCGGGCAACCTGGCCACCGGCCACGCCGAAATCCGCAAGGTCTACGAAGGCTTCGTAGCCCACGCCCCCCTCCCCCTCCACCCCGGCCGCCAACACCCCGCCCTTATCAGCGGCGACCTAGCCCTGACAGCAACCACCCTCACCACCGGCGAGGTCACCGCCGAGGTAGCCCGCCGCCAACCCGACGGCACCTGGCTCTGGGCAGTAGACCAGCCCACCCTCATCCCGTAGCAAAGGGTGTCAGGGAGCTCTGATGGCGGGATTTTGCCCGTTTCCCCGCCGCCAGAGCTCCTTGATCTTGTGGGCTACGCGGCGGGGCGGGACTGGCGGCGGTATTGGCCTGGGGGGAGGGAGTATTCGCGTTTGAAGGCTTTTGCGAAGGCGAATTCGGAGGTGTAGCCGGTGCGGGTGGCGATGACGGCTACGGGGAGGTCGTCTTCGCGGAGGAGGCGGGCGGCTGTGGTCAGGCGCCAGCGGGTCAGGTAGGCGAGTGGGGGTTCGCCGATCATGGTGGTGAACTTTTTCGCGAAAGCTGCTCGGGACAGGCCGGCGTGGTCTGCGAGGGATTGGACCGTCCAGGGGGCGGCGGGGTCCGCGTGCATGGCTTCCAGGGCGGGGGAGATCGCTGGATCCTTCAGGGCCGCAGCCCAGCCCGCGGATTTCGATGCGGGTTGGTCTTCTATCCAGGCGCGCAGGATGTAGAGCAGTAGGGAGTCGATCAGGGCGGGGACTATGCCGCTGGTTCCTATGCGTGGATTGTCCAGTTCCGCTCCGAGCAGTTGGATGGCGGCGGCCAACTCGGGGTGTTTGCCGTGGCGGGCGGGGAGGTGGATGAATTCGGGGAGTTGCCGGAGCAGGGGATGCGGACGGGCGCCGTCGAGGTGGTAGTTGCCGCACAGCAGGCTGGTCCGGGGGCCGTCACCACCGATGGACAGCGCCCCGACCGGTGGGCGCTGGGTGTACTCGTCGGGGTGAGGGACCGTCGCTGGAGTGCTCGGGTGGTCGGCGAGGATGTGGCCGGCGCCGTCGCGGATGAAGATGACGTCGCCGGGGCCGAGGGCGATGGGCTCGGATCCCTTCTCGGACAGAATGATCCAGCAGGTGCCGTGCAGGACGACATGGAAGCCCGCGCCGAGGACTTCGGGCAGGAGCATGCCCCACGGGGCGCGGCCATCGGTGCGGACCGAGGACGGTGCGCCGGTGCGCATCGAGGCCAGGGCCTCCGTGAGGACATCCATTCCCGTTCCCTTCGTTCAGTCCTCGCGCACGGCGAGGACCACCTTGCCGACCGCCTGGCCGGCGCCGACGATCTCGTGCGCCTTGCCCGCCTCTTCCAGGGGGAAGGTGGCGGAGACGTGCGGGCGGATCTTGCCCGCGTCGACCAGTTCCGAAATCGCTTCCAGCGCCGCGTAATCCGGTTCCACCGAGACTCCGGCGAACCGGCGGCCCGCGGCCCGCACCGCGGCGGCGCGCTCGGGGTTCATGTGCTCCATGATGCTCACCAGGGTGCCGCCGGGCTTGAGGACCTGCACGGAGCGCTCACCATCGGCATTGGAGTCCAGGACGATATCGAGATCGCGCAGCACCTCGGTGTAATCCGTTGTGCGATAGTCGATCACCTCGTCTGCGCCGAGCGATCGCACGAAATCGTGCTTCTCCGCGCTGGCCAGGGCGATCACGTGAGCCCCACGCGCCTTGGCGATCTGGACCGCGAAGTGGCCGACGCCGCCTGCCGCGCGGTGGATGAGCACCCGGTCGCCGGGGCCGACCTGAGCCTTGTCGACCAGACCCTGCCAGGCGGTGAGCGCGGCCAGCGGCAGCGCGGCGGCCTCGATGTGGCTGAGCGACTTGGGTTTCCGCGCCACCTGCCGGGACGGGGTGGCTACGTACTCGGCGTAGCCGGTGGCGGCGCGCGGGAAGAACGGCATCCCGAACACCTCCTCACCGATCTCGTAGCGCGCACCCGGGCCGACGGCCTCGACCACGCCGGAGATATCCCAGCCGACTCCGAACGGCGGCGCGCCCAGCAGCGGGAAGTAGCCCGCCCGCACCGCCACGTCCACCGGGTTCACGCCGCTGGCGTGTACCCGCACCAGCACCTCACCCGACAGCAGTTCCGGCTTCTCGAGCTCCGCGACCTCGAGTACTTCGGGGCCACCGACCGTCTGCTGGATCACCGCACGCATTGTCTCGCTCCTGACTTCGTTCCGTCGAACTTGATGTCGTCAACGTTAGGAAGGCGGGAGAAGACTTTGAATGCCTTCGAGTCTCCAGTTCTTGTCCGTACGTCTTCACTCGGAGACTAGTCGAAATCAGCGCCCCAGCGCCGCCGCCAGCTGCGCATTGGTCGGCTCCACCAGCACCGTGCCGTCCGGCAACACGATGACCGGAATGTTCTTGCGCCCCGAGATCTCGATCGCCCGCTCGCGGGCCACCTCGTCGTGCTCCACGTCGATCTCGGTGAAGGCCACGTTGTTCTCGCGTAGCCAGACCTTCGCGCGGCGGCAGTCGCCACACCAGTCGGCCCCGTACAGCACGATGTCGTCCATGCCGTCCGACATTAGAGCCCGATCCGCCGTCAGGTCCTCATCGGGCCCACAGAGTGCGGTAATAGTCGGACCGTATGGTCGAGGCATGTCGAAATTGGAGCGCATCGTCTTCGACCCGGAGGTCTGCGGCGGCAGCCCGGTGATCCGGGGTTCACGGTATCCGGTGGAGTTGCTGCTGGATCTGCTCGCGGCCGGGCTGCCGGTCACCGAGATCCTCGATGACCACCCCGAACTCACCGCGGACGACCTGCTGGCCGTCATCGAGTACGGCGTGGTCGGCGCCTACCGGCGTTCATTGGTCCGTCATTAGAAACTGATTCGCGCCCGGCGGGAACCTTTGTGCAAACCTTCCCAACCAGCACAAGGAATCCCGATGAAACTCTCGACAACCGCTGCGGCCCTGGCTGTTGCCGCCGGTGCGGGCTTGTTCGCCCTCCCGGCCGCACCCGCCCAGGCGCTCACCAATTGCGATGTGGACACCGCCGCTCTGGCCTTGAATCAGGAAGAGCCCGAGGTGTTCGACACCATCAATGTGATGCGCGCCGAAGCCGGCCTGCCCGCGGTGACCCACACCGAGACCATGTCCCGCGCGTCCGAATGGGCCAGCAACGACAGCGCCGGTCGTGGCAGCGCTCCGGCGAACCACGTCGACACGCTGGGTCGCGACATCTCGACGCGGTTCGCCGAATGTGGTGTTCCCGCAGCCACTTCCATTGCCGAGATCAACTTCTACGGCACGAACGTGACCCCGTCCGACGCCATGAACTTCTGGGCCAACTCGCCGACCCACAGGGCGATCATCCTGGACGGCGGACTCACCCAGGTCGGCGTCTCGGTGATCTACAAGGACGGCAGCCAGTTCTGGACGGTCACCTTCGCCTCCGACACCTCGGAGGGTGGTGTCGGCGGCATCGAGCTGCCCCTGCAGGTCACCCGCTCGAACCTGACCGGAGCCGAGCACCAGGCCGCCTTCGACGAGTTGACCGCCAAGGGCTACCGGCTCACCGATATCACCGCGACCAGCGGCAGCGACCCGCGCTACTCGAGCACCTGGAGCTTCGACACCACCGGTACCCCGTGGGCGGCCCGGCACGGCGTGGATTCGGCCACCTATCAGGCCGAGTTCGACAGCCTGAACAACCAGGGCTACCGCCTCGTCCTGGTGCGCGGCTACGAGGTCAACGGCGCCTCGCACTTCGTCGGCATCTGGGAGCAGAACGACGGCCGCCGCTGGCAGGCCGGCCACGACATGTCGATCGACGAGTTCAACAGCCGCGACGCGCTCTTCCGCCACCAGGGCTACACCCTCGTGCAGGAGAACTACTACACGGTGAACGGCCAGACCTTCGTGGCCGCCATCTGGAACGGCTGAGCCGCAACGCCATTCGGGTGAAACAGAACCGGGCCGTGACCGCTGATGCGGTCACGGCCCGGCCGTTTGCCCCCGAAGCTGGTTGTCCCTCCGAGCTCAGGCGGCAAACTCAGGGTAACAATCAGACATTTCAGGCGGTGGTGGCAGCCTCGCGCTGCAGTTCGAGCGCGATGTCGATGAGCTGGTCTTCCTGGCCGCCGACCAGTTTGCGTTTGCCCGCGCGGACCAGCATCTCCGCGGCGGAGACGCCGTAGCGTTCGGCCTGGCGCTCCGCGTGCCGGAGGAACGAGGAGTAGACGCCCGCGTAACCCATCATGAGGGCCTGGCGGTCCAGGAGGCACTCGCTGGGCATGGCCGGGCGGACCACGTCTTCCGCGGCGTCGGTGACGGCGAAGAAGTCCACGCCGGTCTTGATGCCGAGCTTGTCGCACACGCCGATGAACGCCTCGACCGGCAGGTTGCCCGCGCCCGCGCCGAAACGCCGTGCGCTGCCGTCGATCTGGGTGGCGCCGGCGCGCACCGCGTACACCGAGTTGGCGACGGCCAGGCCGAGGTTCTCGTGGCCGTGGAAGCCGACCTGCGCGTCGTCGCCGAGCTCGGCGACCAGCGCCGAGACGCGGTCCGACACCTGCTCCAGCACCAGCGCGCCCGCCGAGTCCACGACGTACACGCACTGGCAGCCCGCGTCGGCCATGATGCGCGCCTGCTTGGCCAGGTTCTCCGGGGTGGTGGAGTGCGCCATCATGAGGAAGCCGACCGTCTCCAGGCCCAGATCCCGGGCCAGGCCGAAGTGCTGGATGGAGACGTCCGCCTCGGTGCAGTGCGTGGCGATGCGGCAGATGCTCGCGCCATTGTCCTGCGAGATCTTGATGTCTTCCTTGACGCCGACACCCGGCAGCATGAGGAAGGCGATCTTGGCCTGCTTGGCGGTCTCCGCGGCGGCCTTGATCAGTTCCTGCTCAGGGGTTTTGGAGAAACCGTAGTTGAACGAGGAACCGCCGAGGCCGTCACCGTGCGTGACCTCGATGACCGGGACGCCCGAACCATCGAGTGCGGCAACGATATTGCGCACCTCATCCACGGTGAACTGGTGCCGCTTGTGATGCGAGCCGTCCCGCAGCGAGGTGTCGGTGACGCGCACATCGAGTTCGCCCGAGAAGGGCTTCAAGATATTGCTCATTGCTGAAACTCCTTACACCCGAGCCGAAATGATCTGATCCGCCAGCACTTCGCCGACGCGGGTGGCGGCGGCGGTCATGATGTCGAGGTTGCCCGCGTACGGCGGCAGGAAGTCGCCCGCGCCCTCGACCTCGACGAAGATCGAAACCTTGGCCATGCCACCGGAGATCACCGACGGATCGTCGAACTGCGGATCATTGAGCAGGCGGTAGCCCGGCACGTACTCCTGGATCGACTTCTCCATGCGGAAGATGGAGTCGGCGATGGCATCCCGATCGGCGTCTTCCGGGATCGCGCAGAAGATGGTGTCGCGCATGATCATCGGCGGCTCGGCCGGGTTCAGGATGATGATGGCCTTGCCACGCTTGGCCCCACCGATGGTCTCGACACCCTTGGAGGTGGTCTTGGTGAACTCGTCGATGTTCGCGCGGGTACCCGGACCGGCCGAGACCGACGACACCGAGGCCACGATCTCCGCGTATTCGACAGGCACGACCCGGGATACGGCCGCCACCATCGGAATCGTCGCCTGACCGCCGCAGGTGATCATGTTGACGTTCATGGCGTCGCGCAGCGAATCCAGGTTCACCGGCGGGATCACCGCCGGGCCGACCGCGGCCGGGGTGAGGTCGACGGCGCGAATGCCCGCGGCCTCGTACTTCGGCGCGTAGGCGCGGTGCACGTACGCCGAGGTCGCCTCGAACAGCATGTCCGGCTTCTCGTCCAGGGCGAGCAGCCAATCCGCGCCCTCGGCGGAGGTTTCCAGGCCGAGCCCGCGCGCTCGCTTCAAGCCTTCGGAATCCGGGTCGATGCCGATCATCCAGCGCGGCTCGATCTTCTCCGAACGCAGCAGCTTGTACAGCAGATCGGTGCTGATATTGCCGGACCCGACGATCGCGGCGGTGACTTTGCTAGTCACGTCTTACTCCTTTGAAGTCTGGTTCAGCTGAAACGGCTGAGTCATTCGAACCGAAGGCGGACAGAACCGAGTCCGGCGAACTCGGCGGTGAAGTCGTCGCCCGGGCGGGCGTCGATGGCGCGGGTGCAGGAGCCGGGCAGCACGATGTCGCCCTTCTTCAGGCGCACCCCGAAGGAGGCGACCTTGCGGGCCAGCCACGCGACGGCAATGGTCGGATCACCGAGCACGGCATCGGAGCGGCCCTCGGCGACGACCTCGCCATTGCGGGTCAGCACGGCGTCGATCTTCTTGATGTCCAGGTCTTTCGGCGCGACGCGCTCGGGGCCCAGCACCCACCCGGCGGAGGAGGCATTGTCGGCGATGGTGTCGCACAGGCCGATCTGCCAGTTCTTGATGCGGGTGTCGATGAGCTCGATGGCGGGCGCGTAGGCGACGGTCGCGGCGAGCACGTCCTCCTCGGTGCAGTCCTCGCCCGGCAGGTCCGCGCCCAGAATGAAGCCGACCTCGACCTCGACGCGCGGGAACAGGTACTTGGACGTGTCGACCGGAACGTCTTCGAAGACTTCCATTTCCGCGAGCAGATGCCCGTAGTCGGGCTCGTCCACACCCATCATCTTCTGCATGGCCTCGGAGGAGAGCCCCACCTTGTGGCCGATGACGCGCGCGCCGTTCGCGACGCGGCCGCGGATATTGATGAGCTGGATCTCGTAGGCGTCGACCACGTCGATGCCGGGATGCCGCGCGACCAGCGGGTCGAGTGCCACCCGGTCCCGCTCAGCGACGGCGAGTTCTTCCGCCAGTTCAGTGCGAAGCGCGTCGGTCAGCACGCTGTTTCCTTCCATAGTGGGCAGGGCCGGGGGCCGTAGCAGTAACAAGCCTAGAAACTGAAACGAGTTTTTGTGAAGAAGATCGCGTCAGCGGTCCCATCTGCCAGACCAACATAGACCAAACCAGGATTGATTCTATAACGTGTTCTACATGACTGATCGGGATTACGACGTGGTGGTGGTCGGCAGCGGTGCCGCCGGTATGACCGCCGCCCTCACCGCTGCTCACAACGGTCTGCGCGTGGTGCTCATCGAAAAAGCCGCTCACTACGGCGGATCCACCGCACGCTCGGGTGGCGGCGTGTGGATTCCGGGCAACAAGGCGCTCAAGGCCGCGGGTCGTCCCGACGATCGCGAAGACGCCCGCCGCTACCTGCACAGCATCATCGGAGACGTGGTGCCCAAGGAGCGGATCGACACCTACATCGACCGCGGCGCGGAAGCCTTCGACTTCGTGCTCGATCACTCCCCGCTGCAGATGAAGTGGGTGCCCGGCTACTCCGACTACTACCCGGAGGCTCCCGGCGGACTCGGCGACGGACGCTCGTGCGAGCCGAAGCCGTTCAATGCCAAGGTGCTCGGCGCCGAACTCGCGAAACTGGAACCGCCGTACGCCAAGGCGCCGCTGAACGTGGTCGTCATGCAGGCCGACTTCGTGCGACTCAACCTGATCAAGCGCCACCCCAAGGGCATCATGCGGGCCATGCGCGTCGGCGCCCGCACCTACCTGGCCAAGTGGACCGGCAAGCACATCCTCGGCATGGGCCAGGCCATCATCGCCGCCATGCGCAAGGGGCTCATGGACGCGAATGTGCCGGTGCTGCTGGAAACTCCGATGACCAAGCTGATCCAGGACGAGAACGGCCGGGTCACCGGTGTCGAAGCCGTGCACAACGGGGAGACCGTCGTGTTCAACGCCCGCTACGGCGTGGTGCTGGGTGCGGGCGGCTTCGAACACAATGCGGAGATGCGCACCAAGTACCAGCGCCAGCCCATCACCACCGAGTGGACGACGGGTGCGGCCGGGAACACCGGTGACGGCATCATCGCGGGCATGGAGGCCGGCGGCGCGGTCGACTTCATGGAGGACGCCTGGTGGGGGCCGACCATCTTCAAGGGCGGCAAGCCGTGGTTCGCGCTCGCCGAGCGCAACCTGCCCGGCACCATCATGGTGAACGCCGACGGCAAGCGATTCGGAAATGAGTCCGCTCCTTACGTCGAGGCAGTGCACACCATGTACGGCGGCGAATACGGTCAGGGTGAAGGCCCGGGCGAGAACATCCCCGCCTGGCTGGTGTTCGACCAGCGCTACCGGAACCGCTACATCTTCGCCGGATTGCAGCCTGGTCAGCGGATTCCGTCCCGGTGGATGGAAAACGACTACATCGTCAAGGCCGATACGCTCGAGGAACTGGCCGCCAAGATCGGCGTGCCCGTCGAGAACCTGACGGCCACCGTGCAGCGCTTCAACAAGTTCGCCGAGACCGGCAAGGACGAGGACTTCGGTCGCGGCAACAGCCACTACGACCGCTACTACGGTGACCCGACCGTGAAGCCCAATCCGTGCCTCGCGGCGCTCGTGCAGGGCCCGTTCTACGCGGCCAAGATGGTCCCCGGCGACCTCGGCACCAAGGGTGGTCTCGTCGCCGACACCGCCGGCCGTGTGCAGCGCGAGGACGGCACCGTCATCGAGGGCCTCTACGCCTCCGGCAATACCGCCACCCCCGCCATGGGCCACACCTACGCCGGCCCGGGCGCCACCATCGGCCCCGCCATCACCTTCGCCTACCTGGCCGTTCTCGATATCGCCGAGCAGGCCAAGGCAGGAAAGGCGCAGGCGGCCAAGGCATCCTGAACCGTCCCAACCCGGTTCAGGATCGGGCCGGGCGAGGTCAGGTCACGTTGCCTCGCCCGGCCCAACCCCCGCACCGGCGCTGTACCCATTACCCCGGCGCCGGTGCGGGACCCTCCACAACTGAAATCCGGCACCCGTTCGGGTGTCGTCCCAACGAGCGGGCGGACAGCTTGCGCCGACTCCGGGTCGCGCCGCACTATCAGCCCCGAGTGTGGGGTCGCCTCGCGCCCACCGACCTCAGGAGAACCGCATGCCCATCGATCCGAATATCGCGCTCGGCGCGCAGCTCGAGTCCATCGACTTCGCCTGGACCCCCACCGATGTCCAGCACTACAACCTCGCCCTGGGCGCGGGCGCCCGCTGGACCGACCCCGCCGAACTGCGCTACCTCGACGATCGCGCACCCCAGGTGCTGCCCACCTTCGCCACCGTGGCCCCGTTCTTCCACGAGACCGAACCGCCGAAGGTGCAGTTCCCCGGCATCGACATCGACCTCGCGAAGGTCGTGCACGGCAGCCAGGAAGTCGTTGTGCACCAGCCGATCCCGGCCTCGGGCAAGGCCACCTTCGAACGCCGCATCAGCGAACTCTGGGACAAGGGCTCCGCCGCTGTGATCTGGCAGGAGCACACCGCCACCTCCTCCGACGGCGAACTTCTCTGGACCGCACGCTCTTCCATCTTCGCCAAGGGTGAGGGCGGCTTCGGCGGCGACCGCGGCCCCAGCTCGAAATCCGAACTCCCAGACCGCACACCGGATTTCGACATCTTCACCCCCACCCTGCCCCAGCAGGCCCTCCTCTACCGCATGTGCGGCGACCGCAACCCCCTGCACTCCGACCCCGAATTCGCCCGCGCCGCAGGCTTCCCCAACCCGATCATGCACGGCCTCGGCACCTACGGCCTGGTCTGCAAGGCCGCCACGGACACCGTCCTGGATTCGGACGCGACGCGCGTGAAGTCCTTCCGCACCCGCTTCGCCGGCGTCCTCTACCCCGGCGAAACCCTCCACTCCCGCATCTGGAAAACCGCCGAGGGTGAACTCACCATCGCGGTGACAGTCGTAGAGCGCGAAGAATCCCCCGTCCTCGCCGACGTAGTCCTCACCTACGAGTAGTCACAAGATCAAGGAGCTCCGATGACGGAGAACCGGGCAAATTCCCGCCATCAGAGCTCCCTCACCTGGGTCAGAGGAGGCCGGAGCCGGAGCTGAGGGCGCCGGAGCCGCTGCTCAGGAGGTCGAGGGTGGAGCCTGCGACGCCGATGGAGGTGGTGATGAGTTTGATGATCGAGACTGCGAGTTCCATGGGATAGCTTTCTGTTGCAGTGCATTCCAGAGATCGCCGTTGAGCCGGAATGCTGGGGATCACTGACAGTGCCGATCTTGATCCGGGTATACGCGGGAACGCCAGAGGGGGAGAAATGGCTTCACGGGTTATTAATCCGCTGGTCAGAGCATTTCGGGCATATAGGTACAAACCGGTCGGTTAAGCGTTCAGGAGACACGGGAGGAGACGCGGCCCCGGTTCTCGCGAGCGAACTGGCCGGGGGATTGGCCCTTCCAGGCGCGGAAGGCGGAGGTGAAGGCGGAGACGCTGGCGTAGCCGAGCCGGATCGCGGCCTGTTCCACCGTCATTCCGGTGATGAGGAGTTCTTCGGCGAGCAGACCTATTGTCTCCGTGGTCAATTCGCGGAAGGTGGTGCCCTCGTCGGCGAGGCGGCGGCGCAGGGTGCGGACGCTGATGTCGAGGTCGGCGGCTATGCGAGCCTGGTCGGCTATGCCGCCGCGGCCGATGAGGAGCTGACGGACCTGGCCGCTGATGCCGAGGCGGCGTTTGCGGCGCTGGACGAGGTCGGCGCACTGCTGTTCGTAGAAGCGGGCGGTAGCCGAATTCGCCTGCGGGAGTTGGAGATCCTGGATGTTCATGGGGCCGGTGACCACCGAGCGGGGGGCGTTGAAGACCACCTCTTCGACGCCGAGCATGGCGCCGAACATCTCGTAGACGGGATGCGGAGGGAAGGCGACGGCGACGCGGGTTATCGGCGGGCGCATGGGGAGGACGTCCTGCTGGATGGTCCAGATGGCGGCCACATCGCGTTCCACGGCGAAGCGGCGCAGGTCGCGGGGGACGGCGCTGTCGTCGCGGATGATGGACGCCTCGAACTCGTTGAGGACCAGGGTGTGGCGGGCGACGGTGAAGGACAGGTCCGCGTAGCGCAGGGCCAGGCCGACGGCTTCACGGACGGTGGGGCAGCTCATCAGGGCGAAGCCGAGGACGCCCAGGCTGGGCGGGTGGCAGAGCAGGCCGGCCATGAGGCCCATGCCGGGTTCGTCGCCGACGCCGGTGACCACATTGCGCATGAGGGCCAACTCCTGGCCGAGGGTGATCTCCGCGGTGGAGTCCATCAGGTCGGCTTCGCGGATGCCGGTGTCGCGTAACAGGGCGGTCAGCGGGATGTCGCGGCCTCTGGCGAACTCGACCAGCAGGGCCGCACTGGTGATGGAGCGAAGTTGCGCGAGACCGTCCGTCACGGGGGAATAGTCGCAAACTTTCGGCGTACGCAACCCCGAAACCGGCAGGTAAGTTCCTGGAGTAGGCCGAAATTCGCCTGTTTCTGACCTGCGAAACACTGGCGGAAACCTCAATTTCGGTCATACAGTGAATGTCTAGCGAACTACACCTGATTGACCCTCTACAACCGATAGAACCTAGAGAAGGTGAACCAATGGCCGCCTGGCAGGTGTTCACGGCCACCCTCGCAATGCTCGCGATCATGACTGTCACCATCGTGAGCCTGCAACCTCGACGCGATCCGGACAGATTGTCGGTGGATCGAATCAGAGAACGAATCATCAACGAGCGCAGCGCATCCCCCGCGGACTCCCCCTCAGCGCTCTCCGACCCCGCAACCTGGTCGCATCAGGCCCCCGACCACGAACTCACCGTGTCGGAAGCACACCGCACCATGCAGCGGCACCGCGACTGCCCCGTGGCCGAATGCGCCCGCAAAGCCGCGGCTTTCCGGGTGCTGGTCGACGCCGGCCGCATCAAACCGTGCCGGATGCCTCCCGCCCTGCAGTAGCTCACAACCCGGTGAGATAGGCGGTCGGCACGGCAGCCGCCAACCACACGCCATTGGTGCTGACGCGGAACTCATGACCGTCGCGCTGCATAGCGGCGGCATCCACGAACAGCACCACCGGCTTGCCCCTCCGAGTGCCCACTTTCACGGCGGTCTCGAAGCTCGCCGACAGGTGAACAGCGTGCCGCCGCATGGGTTTCAGACCCTCGGAGCGGATTCCGGGCAACGCCGCGGCCACCGTACCGTGGTAGAGAATGTCCGGTGCGACGGAGACCTCGTAGTCGAGTTCCACGTCGATACTGTGCCCCTGGCTGGCCCGGATACGGGTTCCGGTCTCGTCGAATTCGAAGCGGCGCTTGTCGTTTCGCGCCACCACCTCGTCCAGTTCGGCGCGGCTGACGGCCCGCCCGTGCGCGGCCAGGGCCGCGAGCAGCTCGCGCACGTCCACCCAGCCCGCGCCGTCGGGCTCCAGCCCGATCCCCTCCGGCGCGTGCCGCAGGTGATAGGCCAGCTTCTTCGAGGTTCTGATCAGCCGTATGTCATCCATGCCGCGAGTGAAGCAGGGCGGCAGGGTGATCGAAAGTGGTTATTGACCATGAATTTGCGCGACCGTGGCCGGAATCAGCTCTCGACCCGCAATTTTCCGCCTATTTTGGGTCAGGTTGCCGGTCATCGGCCAAACCGCGAACCACCAGGGCGTAGAGCAGGATCACCGCGACGGGGGCCGCGATGGGGATCCAGGCGAGACCGGCGGGCAGCAGGGACGCCACACCCGCGGCCACGGTGAAGACCAGCGCACCGGCAACCGACGGAATCGTGGTGGGCACCACGCCGACCGGGGCCGACACGGTGGCCGTATTCAGCAGATATGTGGTCGCAACCAGCCCTATCGCACCCGCGATCAGCGCACCCGTCTCCGCCACGGTGAGGACGCCGAGAGCCACCAGGACCGCGCCGACGGCGCACACTCGCCAGCGCCAGCCCGCGATCACCAGGGCGAGGGCGGGCAGGGCGGGCCACGGTTCGACCAGTGCGATACCGAAAGTCAGTAGGAGACCGGACAATACGGCCAGAAATCGGGTCATCGGCGCACCCGCACGGTGCGGCGATGCTCCGGGAGCAGGCGCATGACCTGATCGAGCCGGGCGTCCTCGGGCCAGGCCACGATATCCACGCCGACCGTGCCCATATCGCGGTACATGGAACTGCGCTCCAGCTGCCACATGCGCGCCAGCGTGGGATCCAGACCGGCGCCGAAAGGCGTGCCGCGCAGCACGTCCACCACCACCACGACGTGCCCGCGCTTGCGCAGATCGATGAGGGACAGCGCGAATTGGGTGTCGAGCAGGGTGGAGAAGGCCACCACCACCGCGCCGATGGGGACGGCGGCGTGCGGGGCGAGGGTGCCGACCGTGGAAATGTGCTCGTCGCCCACGTCCAGGACGGTGTCGACGATGCGGTAGAACTGGCGGCGGCCGATGTCGGGGCGCAGCCAGCGGGGCGAACGGCCAAGGCAGACAACGGCTGTGCGGTCACCGGCCTGCAAGGCCGATTGCGCCACCTGCGCCGCGCCGCGCACCGACAGCTCCAGCGAATCCGTCGCGGGTCCGGGCGCTTGCAGCGAAGTGTCCACCAGCACAACGACATCCGCTGCCCGGTTGGTGAATCGCTCGGTCACGAAGAGCCTTCCGCGGCGGGCGCTGACCGCCCAGTTCACGGTGCGCAACTGATCACCCGGCGCGTAGGCCCGCACATCCGCGAACTCCACACCCGGACCGTGCCTGCGCGTCAGGTGCATACCGATGCGTTCGGGAAGTTCGGTGCGCGGCAATCGAGTTCGCTGCGGGTCGGCGATCGGGTACACATACACATCCCCCGCCGACAAGACCACCGACGCCACCGACAGCCCCGCCGGATTCAAGGCGGTCACCCGCACCGGCACCGGATACCGCCCCCACCGCGACGCCGACAGCGACTGCCGCAGTCCGGCCGGAGCCGGCCCGGAATCCACCGCCTCCTCCACCCGGATCTCCATGCCGTGAATCGGCTCGGAGTGCAAGCGCAGCAACGCATGTCCCGACTCCACGAACGCGGCCGCGGTCAGCACCACCTCCTCGGTCTCGAAGCAGCGCAGCACCCCCACCCCGTCCACCTGGATCCGCGTCCGCGACTGCTGCAACGGCGCACTGGCCAGCACGCCGATCATCGGCGCGGCGAACACCACCAGCTGCCACTGCCCCAGGATCACCGCGAGCACCAACGCGGGCGCGGACACCGCAGCCAGCATGAACACCAGAGGCGCAGGCCGCCACTGCAATTCGGCCTCGACTGACGTGCTGGTATCGCGATGCCTCATAGCGGCCCCGAATTCGTGCGCACATCCCGTGCGACGCTGCCCGGCGCTGGGGACAACCCACTCGGGCCGGGACGAGCAGGACGGTGCCGCAGGCCGGGGCGGGGGCAGGTCGTTACGGGCGGGGCGGGCACGACTGTGGCGGGGAACCTCATGGGCAGCTCACGCGGTGGTGGCGCGCGGGACGGGGAGGCGGCGCAGCAACTCGGCGATCACGTCTTCGCCGCGGATGCGGCGGACCCACATTTCGGGGCGGAGGGTGATGCGGTGCGCCATGGCCGGAATCGCCAGGGCCTTCACGTCTTCCGGGACCACGTAGTCGCGGGCGTTCAAAAGGGCTCGGGCGCGGGCCATTTGGACCAGGTCGAGTTCGGCGCGAGGGGAAGCGCCCACTTCGACCTGGGGGTGGTTGCGGGTGGCGGCGGCGAGGGAGACGACATAGCCGACCACATCGGGGTGCACGGTCACGTATTCGACGCTCTGGCGCATCTCGATCAGGCCGTCGGCATCGACGACCTGGCCGACCTGCGGGGTTTGCGCGCCGCGCTCCAGGCGGCGGCGGATCATCTGCATCTCGTCCTGTTCGGAGAGATAGCCGAGGCGCAGTTGGATGGCGAAGCGGTCGAGCTGGGCTTCGGGCAGGGGGTAGGTGCCCTCGTACTCGATGGGGTTGTCGGTGGCCATCACCACGAAAGGCTTGGGAAGCAGGAAGGTTTCGCCGTCGATGGAGACCTGGCCCTCGGCCATGGCCTCCAGCAGGGCGGCCTGCGTCTTGGGCGGGGTGCGGTTGACCTCGTCGGCCAGCAGCATGTTCGTGAACACCGGGCCGCGGCGGAAGGTGAAGCGGCCCGAATGCATGTCGTAGATGGTGGAGCCGATCAGGTCCGCGGGCAGCAGGTCGGGGGTGAACTGCACGCGGGTGAAGTTCAGGCCCAGCGCCGAGGCGAACGAGCGCGCGATGAGGGTCTTGCCCAGGCCGGGCAGATCCTCGATGAGGATGTGCCCGCCGGACAGCACGGCGATCATGATCAGTTGCAGTTCGTCGCGTTTGCCGACGACGACCCGCCCCATTTCCCGCAGCACGGCCTCGGTGCGCTTGATGGTCACATCCATCGGTGATGTCATGTCATATCTCGCATCTCAACCCGTTTCACATGTTCTGGAGGCGGCGCAGGATCTCGTCCAGCGCGGGTCGCCCCGGCGCCGGATTCGATTGATCGCGCAACGCCGAATTGGCGGGATCCACCCAGCGCCACAGTTCCGGTCCGAACAGCAGCTGCCCGGCGGCCTCGGTGGCGCGCCGGTTCTTGGCCATCCGATGCCCGCTGGTGAGCTCGAACTCCTTGGCCAGCAGGGGCCGCAGATGGCGGTCCCAGTCGGCGCGGGAGCCGTCGGCGCGGTCGGCGAGCATGCTGGCGCGCGCTTCCCAGCGTCGCAGCATGTCGGCCGGGCCATTGTCGATCTCGTTGTCGCCGGGCATGATTCGCAGCCGGCGCGACCGCTCCAGCAGCGACCACACCAGCAGGCCCAGCGCGCCCGCCACCGGCAGGCCCGCCACCAGCAGCAGCGCGTCCCGCTGATTGCTCACGGCAATCAGCTCGAGCACGCCGACCAGCAGTACCGCGCCGATCACGATCGCCATCCGGTTCATTGCCGATCCCCTGTCCGGTGCAGCGTGATCCACACTGCGACAACATCTTTCATGCCGCAGCCCCCTGCAGGTCAGCCAATACGATACGCAGCAGCTGCTCGGCACGCATCCGCTGCCACTCCAGCATGGAGTGCGGGCTGAACCGGGCTTCCTCGAACAGCGCCACCAGTTCCCGCGCCGAGGCGTCGTGCAGGAAGCCCCGATCGAAGGCGCGCGCCAGCACCTCGGAGGGGGTGTCCGAGACCAGCGGCGCGACCTCCCGCGCCTGTGCCAGACCGCTTTCCATGGCGACGTAGCAGGCGATGATGGCGGTGCGCGGATCCTGGCCCGGCGCGATCATGGCGGCCAGGCCCATCTCCGCAACCTTCGCCAGCGACACGGCCTCGGTGGACTTTCGGGGCGGGGGCAACCCGATTGTCGTGGCGGGGCGGCGATTCGAGCTCACCGCGACCACCACCAGACCGGTCATGGCCACCAGTATCAGGACGGTCGCGCCGACGGCCACGATGACCAGCGCCGGACCGGTCAGCGCGGGCGCGGACAGGATCTCGCCGACCGGAGTGGTGGTTTCGACCGGGGCGCCGATGGTTTCGGTGGCCGGAGGCCGCGTCGCCGCGGTCGGGGTCTCCTCCTCCCGGCCGGGCCCGAGCACGTACACCGAGATCAGCGCCGTGAGCAGCAGGGCGACGGCCGCCAGGCCGACGAGTATCAGCAGCCCGAGGCCGCCCAGCTTCCAGGACCGCCTGCGCGCGTCCTCGTCCGCTTCGGGCATGGCCAGCGGCAGCCGGTGCTGACTGTTGATCACCCCCGCGACCAGGATGACCACGGAGACCAGCAGCAGGACCGGCATCAATGCGATGGCGACCGCCGAGGGTGTGTGCGGCGCCGAGGGCCCGCCGCTGCCGGGGATGTATCCGCGCAGCGCGAAGACAGCGAACATCAGCAACGCGATCAGTACGGTCGCGCGCGTGACCACCGTCCCCACCCCAGTCACGAGATCACCCCCAACCGGAGTTCTGCAAAATCAGGCACATAGTTACATGCCAAGCGGTCCATAGGGAGGAAAATCGCGAACGCCGGTTACATGCAGATCGCACATGAATCGGGTCCTGCGGCATCATGACCGAACGTGCCACGAATCCGCTGTGCGCACGCACGATTCGCCACGGGGTGCCATACGGCATCTATGACGAACCCGGATCAGTTTCGGCCGAGGCCGAATAGTCCAGTGCCGCAGGTGATCCGCGGCACAAAATGTCCATTCGGCCGGTGTGGCATGTCGGTTTCGCCGGTTATGCTCCAGTCCGTTCGGCACCGCGCGTCACCGGTGCCACGCCAGAACGGGAGGCTGGAATGCTCTTTTCGAAAACCGCGCGCTCGACCACACTGCTCGCCGCCGCGGCCCTGACCATCGGCGTCTCGGCCGTGTCCACCGTCGTCGCGGCACCCGCTCAGGCCTACGGGGGGACCTGGGGCGCCATCGCGCTCGGCAACCACGAGCGCGCCTACTCGATCGTGACCGGCTACCCGAGCAAGGAGGCGGCCGAGGCCGCCGCCGTCTCCAAGTGCGGCTACACCGACTGCGTCTCGAAGATCAACTGGGACGCCGACCGCTCCGACAACAAGCGCTGCGCCGCCGCCGCGGTGACCGCGCGCGGGCACTGGGGCTGGTCGTGGGGCAACACCTGGGAAGAGGCCGAGGCGCTCGCCATCGACTCCGCCGGATGGGGTGCGGGCGTGCAGATCTCGGGCTGCGACACCATCACCCGCGGCCCTCAGAACTGATAGGGCAGCCCGCGAACGAGACATACGCGAACGCGCCCAGCACTTTTCAGTGCTGGGCGCGTTGCACGCGTTGCGTTTCAGGCCGTTCGACGCAACCGGGAACGCAAGCGGGTCAGGGGCGCGGGCGGCACCAGTGCGTCTGCCGTCTTCGGAGCCGTATTCGGCTCCACAGCAGGTGATTCCACGGCCGGATAGGCGGCGGCACGCCGCTCGACCAGCCGGCCCAGGGCGCGGAAGTCCCATCCGGCGGCCAGCCACGGTTCCGGGTCGAGGGTGTTGCGGGCGTCGATGATGACGCCGCCGCGCGCCACCGAGCGCAGAAAAACCGGGTCCAGGTCCCGGAATTCGCTCCATTCGGTGAGATGCAGGACCACATCGGCCTCGTGCAGGGCGGCGGCGGCCGTCGCCGTGTAGACCAGTTGCGGGGCCGCCGTCCGCGCGGGACCCGCGGCGGCCGGGTCGTAGACGCTCACCTCGAGGCCGGCGGCATGCAGGCGGGTGGCGACATCCAGGGCCGGAGAGTCGCGGACATCGTCGGAGAGCGGTTTGAAGGCCGCGCCGAGAATGCCCACCCGGCCGCCATCACCGTTGGCGCGCACCAGGTTCAGGGTCTCTCGCACGACGCGCTCGCGGCGGCGCTGGTTGACCGTGTCGACATCACGCAGGAAGTCGACCGCCGCGCCCGCACCCAGTTCGTCGGCGCGGGCGATGAGCGCGCGAATGTCCTTGGGCAGGCAGCCGCCGCCGTAACCCAGTCCGGCGCCGAGGAATTTGCGGCCGATGCGGTCGTCGTGACCGAGGGCGTCGGCTAGCAGGCTCACGTCCGCACCCGTCAGCTCGCACAGTTCCGCCATCGCATTGATGAACGAGATCTTCGTCGCCAGAAAGGCATTGGCGGATACCTTGATCAGTTCCGCGGTCGGCATATTGGTGATCACCACCGGGGAGCCGTCGGCTATGGGTCTCGCGTACACCTGGCGCAGCGCCCATTCCGCGTCCGGCGTGGTCACGCCGAAGACCAGACGATTGGGGTGCAGGGTGTCGAAGACGGCGTGGCCCTCGCGCAGGAACTCCGGATTCCAGGCCAGATCCACCGAAATGCCGTGCGGCGCAAGCTCGGCGATGCGGGCGGTCAACGCCTCGGCGGTGCCGACCGGGACCGTCGACTTGCCGACGATCAGGCAGTTGCGGGTCAGGTGCGGCACCAGGCCGTCCAGCGCGGAGTACAGCTGCGACAGGTCCGCCGCGCCGTTGCGGCCGGGCGGCGTTCCCACGCACAGGAAGTGGATGTCGGCGAAGCGGGCCGCTTCCACCAGGGAGGTGCCGAATCGCAGCCGTCCCGAGTTCACGTGCCCGGCAAGCAGTTCCGGCAGTTCCGGCTCGTGGAACGGCACCCGGCCCGCTGCCAGCGCGGCGGCCTTGGCGGGATCGTTGTCGACGCCGAGCACCTCGAAACCGAGTTCGGCCATGCCCGCGGCATGGGTGGCGCCCAGATATCCGGTGCCTATCACGGAAATTCGCAGCATCAGGATGCCTCCTTGGTGAGCCGGCCGTCGGAGCGGCGCTCGGCGATCACGTCGCGGTAGTGGCGGATCAGCAGGTTGTTGACCGCGTCCCAGGAGCGGTCCTGCACGCTGCGATGGGCGGCGTCGGCCGTCTCGGCGCGCAGTGCGGGATCGGAGACGAGCCGGTGCACCAGCGACACCATCGCGTCGGCGTCTCCGGGCGGATAGAGGAATCCGGTGCCGGGGCTCACCACGTCGATGGGCCCGCCGGAGGCGGGAGCCACCACCGGGACGCCGGAAGCGAGGGCTTCCTGCGCTGCCTGGCAATAGGTTTCGTGGCGTCCGGTGTGCACGAAGACATCGAGCGAGGCGTACGCGGCGGCCAGTTCGTCACCGTGCAGCACCCCGAGGAAGGCCGCGTCCGGGAGGAGTTTGCGCAAGCGTTTCTCCTCCGGCCCGCCGCCGACCACGACCAGCCGGATGCCGCCGACGCCGCGCAGGTGCGCGAGCAGCTCGAGTTCCTTCTCCGGGGCGAGGCGGCCGATATAGCCCACCAGCAGTTCACCGTTCGGCGCGAGCCGGGCGCGCAGGGCTTCCGAGCGCCGGGCCGGGTCGAACTGTTGCAGGTCCACGCCGCGCGGCAAGCGCGCCAGGCCGGGAATGCCCATCAGTTCCAGCTGCCGCAGGCTCGCGGTGGAGGGCGCGAGGGTGCGGTCCACCTGGAGGTGGATGCGCCGGGTGAGCGCGGCCATGGCGCGCACTCCGGCGGGCAGGTCGTAGCGTTCGGCGAAACCCACCAGATCGGTCTGATAGATGGCCACGGTCGGCACATCGAGTTCGGCCGCCACGCGCGCGGCCTGATAGCCGAGGGTCGCGGGCGAGGCGATGTGCACGACATCGGGCTCGAACTCGCGCATGATCTTCCGCAGCCGGCGGCGGGTTTCCAGGCCGATGCGGAAGTCCCGATAGAAGGGCAGCCGGGCCCCGCGGACCACGTGCACACGGAATCCCGCATATCTCGCGGGCCCGGTCGGGGCCATGAGCACGGCCTCGTGCCCTTTCGCCGCAAGATGATCCAGCACCCGGCGTACGGAGTTGGTGACGCCGTTGACCTGGGGAAGAAAGCTTTCGGCGACGACCAGCACACGTAGCCGGGCGCCAGGGTGGCTGGGGTGCCGCGGTGCGGGACCCCTTACCTGATCGCGGATTCGCATCGGTCCCCTCCGGTTCGGTGCTGCCTCCTTACTGCACGTTAAGGAGCGGTCAGCAACGCCACACCCCGTGCGCGTGGACGGCACGTGAACCGTGCGAGTCGATCAAGGTGGCGAGTTCACCTCCGCGTTGCCCCGTGGTGGTACTGCGCTACCCGACACGCTCGGACTCGCTCGACACGAGCTCGGAGAGCCGACTGACCGTTCGGTACAGGTCTGGGACCCGGGCACTTTCGCCGCCGAGTTCGGCCAGTGGAACCGCCGCGTAGATCGACAGCGGGTAGTCGGCGTCGTAGAGCACGTCGACCAGATTCACGAAACGCATCACCCAGTCCGGCGAGACGGTGGACAGCTCGGGCACGTCGCAGACGGTCCAGTGGTCGTACTCGCGAGCCAGCTCCAGGAAATCGGCCGCCGACACCGGGATTCCGCACAGCTCCGCGAAATCGACCGTCAGCGCGCCGTTCTCCGCGACCCGGGCGTTCATGAGCCGATGCGCGACCGGCACCTGCGCGCGACCGGTCACCGGAGACTCCCCCACGATGTACTCCCCGGCCGCGAAACCGGTGTGCTTGCCGCCGAGCCGGCGGTAGTCCTGCGGGCCATTCACCGACACCACATCCAGATGCTCGAGGATGCGCTCGATGGTCGGCTCGAACATGTGGTGGAACAGCGGGTTCGGCAGCAGCTGGGCGGGCGGGTAGTTCGAGGTCACCACCAGGGTGATGTGCCGCGCGAACAGGTGCTCGAGCAGCCGCTCCACCAGCCGGGCATCCCCGGAGTCGTGCACGTGGAATTCGTCGAAGCACACCAGATCGACCCCGCCGAGCAGGCCATCGGCGGCCTTGTCGAGGGTGCCGTGCTCGTGAATGGCCGCGTTCAGCTGCGCGAAGAAGCTGTGGAAGTGGTAGCGGCGCTTGTGCTTCGACGACACCGAGGCATAGAAGCGATCCATCAGCATTGTCTTGCCCCGGCCCGGGCCACCCCACAGATAGAGCCCACGTGGACGCCGCCACCGCCTGCCGACGCGGGTGGCGATGCCCGCCAGCCGCTCCGCCGCGATCTGCTGATCGGCGTCCAGCACCACAGCCTGCGTATCCATTGCGACCTCCTCGGTCCTCTACATCGGTAGAGCTTCCTCTATAGTTGTAGAGGATCGCATCGACGTAAGGAACCAGAAGTGACCGCTTCCACACTCGACCGGCGCACCCTGATCGTCGAGAGCGCCATCGATCTCATTGCCGCCCAGGGACTTCGGGCGCTGACCCACCGCGCCCTGGACACCGCCCTGGGGCTGCCCGCGGGCTCGACGTCGTATTACTTCCGCACCAAGCGGGCGCTCGTGGAGGCCATCGTCGACCGCATCGCCACCCGCTCCCGCGCCGACTTCGAGGCCGGGAACCTCGAGGCGCCCGCCACCGTCGATCCGGACGCCCTGGCGCAGGGCATCGCTGTCTGGCTGGATCGGCTACTGGCGCAACGCCGCAACCATCTGATCGTGCGACATGCCCTCATCGTCGACCTGCTGGGTGATGCGGAACTGCACGCGAAACTCATCGGCTGCCTGTTCTCGCTGGAACGAGCCACCGGGCTGTTCCGGCTGCTGGACGCACGCGAACCCGGCCGGGCCGCAGCCGATTTCATCGCGGTCCTGGAAGGGGTGGTCTTCGATCGCTTCGCCGGAATCCGCAGCGGGCTCACCCCGGGAACGCCCGCCAGCGTCGCGCAGCTGACGGGCGTTGTCGCGATTCAGCTCAATGCCGCTGGATGATCCGCAGATCGGGCCACGGCGGCCGTTTGAACAGGGCGGCGGTCGTCAGCCCGGCCGCGATCAGGCCGGACAGGACGGCGAGCAGGGCGATCCTGGTCTCGTCCACGGCGGCCTGCCATTTCACCTCGCCGCCGTGCACCACGAACACACCCAGCGGACGGGCTCCGAGCAGGCGTCCATTGGTGGCCACCGTGATGACGGTCGAGCCGTCGGCCGTCTCGTACGGCTGGCCGTAGACGAGTGTGCCGGTCGGGAATTCGTTCAGGCGATCCTGCAGCATGCTGCCAGCCCCCTCCTGCGCGTCGGACTCATCCCAATCTACGCCGGAACCCCGAGGCCCGGGGCGGCTCTCGGGGTTCGGGTGAATCCGGTTGGCGCGGAACTCAGTTGGCGCTGAGCACCAGGCCGGAGGTGGGGACGCCGGTGCCGGCGGTGACCACGATGTTCTCCAGCCCCGCGACCTGATTGACCGAGGCGCCGCGGATCTGGCGCACGCCTTCGGCAATGCCGTTCATGCCGTGGATGTACGCCTCGCCGAGCTGGCCGCCGTGGGTGTTGAGCGGGAGCCGGCCGCCGAGTTCGATGGCCCCGTCCTTGACGAAGTCCTTGGCCTCACCGCGACCGCAGAAGCCGAGCTCCTCCAGCTGCATGAGGACGAAGGGGGTGAAGTGGTCGTAGAGGATGGCGGCCTGCATGTCCTGCGGGCCCAATCCGCTCTGCGCCCACAGCTGGTCGCCCACCAGACCCATCTCCGGGAGACCGGTCATGGCGTCGCGGTAGTAGCTGGTCATGACGTACTGGTCGGCGCCGGAACCCTGTGCGGCGCCGCGGATCACGGCGGGCTTGTTCGGAAGGTCCCTGGCCCGTTCGGCACTCGTCACCACGATGGCGACGCCGCCGTCGGTCTCCTGGCAGCAGTCCAGCAGGTGCAGGGGTTCGGCGATCCAGCGGGAGGACTGGTGTTCCTCCAGCGTGATGGGCTTGCCGTAGAAGTGGGCGGCCGGGTTCACGGCGGCGTGCTTGCGGTCGGCCACGGCCACGCGGCCGAAATCCGCACTGGTGGCGCCGGATACGTGCATGTAGCGGCGCGCCACCATGGCCACCTGAGCGGCGGGGGTGCCCAGGCCGTGGGTGTAGGAGAAGGCATTGTCGACGCCCGAGGAGGTCGGGTTGCCGGTGGCCAGGTGGGTTGCGAACTGGCCGAAGCGGTTTCCGGAGCGTTCGTTGAAGGCCCGGTATGCCACAACGACATCCGCGACGCCGGTGGCCACGGCCATGGCGGCCTGCTGGACGGTGGCCGCCGCCGCGCCGCCGCCGAAGGGGATGTTGGAGAAGAACTTCAGGCTCGGGATGCCCGCGGCGCGAGCCACGGCGGCCTGGGTGTTCGTGTCCATGGTGAAGGTGGTCAGGCCGTCCACGTCGGCGGGGGTCAGGCCCGCGTCGGCGAGTGCCGCGGTGACCGCCTCCGCCGCCAGCCGCAATTCGCTGCGGCCGGAGTCCTTCGAGAAGTCTGTCGCGCCGATGCCGACAATGGCGGCGCGCCCGCTCAAACCCGTCACGAGCGTGCCTCCTGCAGCGAGATAACGGCTTTCGCCGTGATGTGGGCGCCGAGGCTGTCCTTGCCGACCACGTCGATGGTGATGTCCTCGCCGTCGACGGCCGCGACCGTTCCGGACAGGGTGAGGGTGTCACCCGCGTACAGCGGCACGCCCAGGCGCAGCGAGATCGACTTCACGATGGCCTTCGGCCCCGCCCAGTCGGTGACATAGCGCTGCACCAGGCCGGTGTCGGTGAGGATATTGACGAAGATGGTCTTGGAACCGCGCTGGACCGCCTTGTCCGGGTCGTGGTGCACGTCCTGGAAGTCGCGGGTCGCCAGCGCGGTGCTGACCACGAAGGTGGTGTCGGCGTGAATCGCCAACTCCGGCAGGACCGTTCCGACCGTCACGGCGGCCGGTTCGATGGTGGCTGTCATCGGATGGCCTTCCAGTACGGGACGGTGTTGTCATCGTCGAGCTGCTCGAAACCGGCTTCCACCGTGAGCCCGATCTCGACCTCGGAGGGGTCGATGCCGCGCAGCTCGCCGAGCATGCGCACGCCTTCCTCGAGCTCGACCAGTGCGACCACGTAGGGCAGCTGCCGGCCCGGCACCTTGGGCGCGTGGTGAACCACGAAGCTGAAGACGGTGCCGCGCCCGGAGGCCACGACGTACTCCGTCTGCTCCGACTTGTCCTTCCACAATGCGGGAACCGGGGGATGCCGGAGCGTCCCATCCGGCATACTCTGAATCCGGAGCTCGCCGAGTTTTGTTCCCTCCCAGAAGAAGTCAGTGTCCCGGGAAGTGGTGGGGCGAACGCGCTTGGCGAGATCCTCAGACTTCGGCTGCTCGGTCGCGGGGGCCTGCGCACCGGTGCCGGGCGCGAATTTCAGCATGCGGAAGAGCATTTCGGTGACCAGCTCCTCCCCCACGTACCAGTTCGTACGGTAGGTGGTGAACCAGCCCTCGCCGAGCCCGGTCTTCTTGGGCCCCACCAGTTCCTCGATGCTGGAGCGCACCGTGACCTGCTCACCGATCTGCAGATAGCGGTGATAGATCTGCTCGCAGTTGGTGGCCACCACCGAGGTGAAACCGGCCTCGTCGAACAGCTTGTTGGTGAGCGTCATCGGGTCGTCGTCCGCGCGAACGCCGTTGAGCCCCAGCATGGTCCACACCTGCGCCATGGCGGGCGGCGCGACGATGCCGGGATGCCCGGCGGCCTTGGCCGCTTCCTCGTCCACGTAGATGGGGTTGGTGTCGCCGAGAGCCTCGACCCAGTTGTTGATCATCGGCTGGTTGACCGGATCGCGTCCGGCGCGCGGCGCGGACTCCCCCGCCGCCTTCATCTTCTCCACCGCCGAGCGGATCTCGTCGGCCGTCAAGCTCTGCGTCACAAGGACACTCCTTATCTGGGAACTCGCGGCAGCGACAGGCCCATCTGGGCGATCAGCTCGCGCATGACTTCGTTCACGCCGCCGCCGAAGGTGACCACCAGGTTCTGCTTGGTGCGCCGGTCCAGCCAGGTCAGCAGTTCGGCGGTCTCGGGGGCGGCGGGATCACCGAAGCGGCCCACGATCTCCTCGGCCAGGCGACCGGCCTCCTGCACCGCCTCGGTGGAGTACACCTTGGTGGCGGAGGCGTCGGCGATCACATCGGCCGGGGCGGCGTCGGGGCGCTCCATATTCGAGGCGACCTGCCAGTTGAGCAGCTCGTTGAGCCGCACCATGGCGTGCAGGCGGCCCAGCGAGCGGCGCACGTCGGCCTCCCCCAGAACGCCCTGGCGCTGCGCCCATTCGCGCACCCGCTCGTAGAGCTGCTCAATCTTGCCGGACGGGCCCAGGCTCACCCGCTCGTGATTGAGCTGGGTGGTGATGAGCTTCCAGCCGCCGTTCTCCTCGCCGACGATCATGTTCGCGGGGACGCGGACATTGTCGAAGTAGGTGGCATTGGTGTGGTGCGCGCCGTCGGCGGTGATGATCGGGGTCCAGGAGTAGCCCGGATCCTTGGTGTCCACGATGAGGATCGTGATGCCGCGGTGCCGCGACTCGACGGTGCCGGTGCGCACGGCCAGCCAGACGTAGTCGGCCTCGTGCGCGCCGGTGGTGAAGATCTTCTGCCCGTTGACGATCCAGTCGCCATTGGCATCCTTGACCGCGGTGGTGCGCAACGCCGCGAGGTCGGTGCCCGCCTCGGGTTCGGAGTAGCCGATGGCGAAATGCACGTCGCCGGTGAGGATTCCGGGCAGGAACTTCTGCTTCTGCTCATCGGTGCCGAAGGATTGCAGTGCCGGGCCGACGGTCAGCAGCGTGACCAGCGGCACCGGCACATCCGCGCGGACGGCCTCGTTGTAGAAGATCTGCTGTTCCAGCGGCCCGAAACCCTGGCCGCCGAACTCCTTCGGCCAGCCCACGCCGAGCCAGCCGTCCCGGCCCATGCGCTTGACCACCGCGCGGTAGGCGTCGCCGTGCCGGTTCACCAGCATCTCGGCCTCCTCCTCGGGAGTCACGAGACCGCTGAAGTACGAACGCAATTCGTCCCGGAGCTGACGCTGCTCAGGGGTTAGGTCGATGAACATCTTGCTCCAAGTCGGTCCAGCCGAAACGATTCGCCGCCCAGCCAGCGGGCGATGTCCTTGGCCTGTGAGTAGTAGCGGTGCAGCGGGTGCGTGACGTCCACGCCGATGCCGCCGTGCAGGTGGTGACACTTCTGCAGGGCCGCGGGCAGTTCCGAGGCGACCGTGTAGGCGAGCACGTCGAGGTCGTCGTCGGTGCGCTCACGCTGTTCGGCGGTCGGATTCTCCTGCGCGAGCGCCCAATTGGCGGACAGGGCGGCGGCGTGCAGGGTGCGCGAGACCACGTAGACGTCCGCGATCTGCTGGGCCACGGCCTGGAACTCGGCCAGCGGACGGCCGAACTGCTGCCGGGTGCGGACGTGCTCGGCGGTCAGGGCGATGACGCCCTTGAGCAGACCGTCCGCCACCGCGCCGAGGGCAGCCAGGGCGTACCGGTGCAGTTCGGTGAGGCCGCCGGGCAGCAGCTGCTCGGCCGGGATCTGCACCTGATCGAATTGGAGCGAAAACTCCGGCACGCCATCGGAGGTGGGGCTCGCGGTGCGGGTGATGCCCGGCGCTTCACCGTCCACCAGCGCGATGCCGGCGTCAGTGGGCACCAGGATCCAGCGCGCGGTGTCGGCGTACGGCACGGCGATCTTGTGGCCGGTGACGCGGACGGTCGCGCCGTCGGCCACCGCCACGGTTTCCGGCTTGACGGTGAACGGCGCGCCCGTCTCGTGCAGGGCGGCGGTCAGCACCGCACCCTCCGCGACGGCGGGAAACACCTTCTCCGCCACGGTATCCGGCACGCCGATGGCCAGCAGCGGCAGCACGCCGAAGCCGAGCGTGCTCAGCGCGGGGGTCTGCACGGCGTCGGTGGCCAGCTCGGTGAGCATGGCCGACACCTCCAGCAGCCCCATATCGTCACCACCGAAGCGCTCGGGTAGCGGCACGGCCAGCAGACCGCTGTCCGCGATCACCGGCCACAGTGCGATATCCCGCGCGCTTTCGCGTTCCAGCAAACTTACGACAACCTCGGCGACAGCGTCCTGGCTCTCGTCCCTGGTGAAGTCCAATTCAATGCTCCCGGTAGAAGTGTGGACTCAGCCGTGCGACTCGCGCGGCAGTCCGAGAATTCGTTCACCGGCGACGGTCAACAAAATTTGCTCGGTACCGCCCGCAATCGACAAACAACGTGTGAGCAGGAATTCTTTCACCACTTCGGTTTCCAGAGCGCCCGCCGCACCGGACAATTCGACGGCAAATTCGGCCACCGCCTGCCGGTGACGCACACCGACCAGTTTGCGAACACTGCTCTGCGGCCCGGGATCGCCTCCGCTGAGCAGCTTTTGCGCTGCACGAGCTTCCAGCAAAGTTCCTGCTACCGACTCGGAAATAAGCCCGCCGAGACGATCGGCGACCAATTCCGCACCCGGGCCGGACTTGGGCGCGGCCGCGATGAGCTTCTCCAATTCCTCGCCGATTCCCTTGCCGCCCATGGCGACCCGCTCGGCCGACAAAGTGGAACGCGCGATCTTCCAACCATTTCCGAGCGTGCCGACCAAGCATTCGTCCGGAACGAACACATCGTCCAGGAACACCTCGTTGAATCGCGCCTCACCGGTGATCTCCACCAGCGGCCGGATATCCAGGCCCGCGCTCTTCATATCGACCAGGAAATAGCTGATGCCCTTGTGCTTGGGCGCGTCGGCATCGGTGCGCGCCAGGCAGATACCCCACGTCGCCTTGTCGGCGAGCGAGGTCCACACCTTCTGGCCGCGCAGCTTCCAGCCGCCCTCGACCCGTTCGGCCACCGTGCGCAGCGCCGCCAGATCCGAACCCGCGCCGGGCTCGGAGAACAGCTGGCACCAGATCACCTCACCGGTGAGCGTGGGCATGGCGTAGCGCTCGATCTGCTCGGCGGTACCCCACTGCAGCAGGGTCGGAATCGCCCAGTTGGCAATGGCCAGCTCCGGCAACTCGATCCCGGCCTGGCGAACCTGATCGTCGAGCCAGGTGCGCAGGATCGGGCCCGCGCCGCGACCGTACGGGGCCGGCCAGTGCGAAGCCAGCAGACCGGATTCGGCCAGCGCGTTGCGCTGCTGCTCGACCGGCAGCGCCGCGATCTTGGCCAGATCGGCCGCCAGCACCGCGGCGTCGGCCGCGTCGATGCCCAGCGTGTCCCAGGCCGAGTCACCCTCGGCCGCATCGGAATCCGCGCCCAGCGCCAGACCGACCGAACGCCGGTGACCCGCGTAGGTCAGCTCGGCGACCCGGGCCCGCCAGTGCGCGCTGCCGCCCACCAGCTGGCGCATGGCGGTGGCCTTGCGCAGATACAGGTGCGCGTCGTGCTCCCAGGTGAAACCGATTCCACCCAGCACCTGAATGCAATCCTTCGCCGTCTCGACAGCGGCATCCAGGGATACCGCGAGCGCGATGGCGGCGGCCAAGCCGAGTTCGCTACTGCCGGTGTCCACGGCATGCGCGGCATCGGCGGCCACGGCGCGAATCTGCTCGGCCCGGCACAGCATCCACGCGCAAATGTGTTTGACCGCTTGGAATTCGCCGATCTTCTTACCGAATTGCTCACGCACCTTGGCGTATTCGGTGGCGGTCTCCAGGCACCAGCCCGCGATGCCCGCGGCCTCGGCGGCAATGAGCACGGCGGCCAGATCGCGCGGATCCTGGACCGGTTCGAAGATCCGATCCTGCGGCACAGCGACATCCGCGAGGGTGACCCGCGCCAGCGGCGTGCTCTGGTCGATGGCATCCAGCGGCTCCACCCGCAGACCCGTCGCCTCGGCGTCGATCAGCGCCCAGAGTCGCCGGTCACCGCTGCGCAGCGGCAGCAGGACGGCGGTGCCGGGTGCGGCGCCGATCACGTTGTCCCACACGCCGGACATGGTGAGATCGGGGGCGGTGTTCGAGCCGCCGGTTCGCGACCTGCCCAAACCGGAGTAATCGTCTGCCGATATTGCGATTTCGCCCCCGAGGGCAATGCCGCACGGCGTATTCTCGTCGAGCATCTCGCCCGCAACGAGTCCCGCCAATGCGGTCGAGAGGACCGGTCCGCCGACCAGATCATGTGCCGCCTGCTCCACCAGAACGGCCAGATCCGCGACGGAACCACCGGCCCCGCCGGCCTCCTCCGGAACCGCGACCCGGAAAATTCCGAGATCGGCCAGGCGCGACCAGTATTCGCGCCAATATTCCGGTGCGCCGGTTCGCATTGTTGCAATTGGGCGCACTGCCGCGGCCCATCCACGCATCGACTCCTGAACGGCTTTATGCTCGTCAGTGGTGGCTATGGTCACACTCCATACCGCCTTTCCGGCGTGACTTCAGCTCCTAGAACATGTTCTAATGTTCGAGCCGGGCGGAAGTCAAGCGCCGTCCGGTCGCGGTACGAACTCGTATCCAGCCGACGCTGGGGTGAGATGAACCGAACGATTCGTGCAGGAAAGGACTTTCAACCGATGGCCAGTCCCTCCCGATCGCAGGCCGCCGACGGGGTGGCTACCGCGCGCACCGCGCCTGTCACCACGCTCAGCGAGGACGACCTGAGCTCGGCCGCCCAGCGCGACCGGCGCAAGCGGATCCTCGACGCGACCCTCGCGCTGGCCTCCAAGGGTGGGTACGACGCGGTCCAGATGCGAGCGGTCGCCGAACGCGCCGATGTCGCCGTGGGCACGCTCTACCGGTACTTCCCGTCCAAAGTGCACCTGCTGGTGTCCGCGCTCGCCCGGGAATTCGAGCAGTTCGAGGGACGGCGGAAGCCGTTGCAGGGCAGCACTCCCCAGGAGCGCATGCACCTGCTGCTGACCCAGGTCACCCGGGCCATGCAGCGCGACCCGCTGCTCACCGAGGCCATGACGCGCGCGTTCATGTTCGCCGACGCGTCCGCGGCGGCCGAAGTGGATCGCGTCGGCAAGGTGATGGACCGGTTCTTCGCCCGCGCACTGTCCGACGAGATTCCCACTGACCGGGAACTGGCCATCGCCCGAGTCATCTCCGATGTCTGGTTGTCCAACCTCGTTGCGTGGCTGACCCGTAGGGCCTCCGCCACCGACGTGACCGAACGCCTGGAGCTGACCGTCGATCTGCTCATCGGCAAGAAGGAGTAGCCCAACTCCCTGGGATCCCTCAGGGGCTTCGCCCCCGAACCCCCGACGGCGGGAGAGGCTTCCCAGCGAACGCACACCGGGCGTTCTCACGAATGCCCGAACGGCCGCGCACCCCCGGAGAGTGCGCGGCCGTTGCTGTTTCCGCTGTTCAGGGGGGTATCGAGGTTGAAGATCACACAGTTGGTGAACGGCGTGCAAGTGTCCTGTAAACGCTATGTATCACCGCCAGAACAAGTGGGCAATCTCTACCCAGTAGCATCACTCGCGCCCTGAAAAATCTCCTCCGATCATTAGGTTGGATGCGTGAGCGCACAGGATTTGCCACTCGAACTTCGCCGTGCGTTGGCAGCCATCGCCCGAGTGCCTCGGCTGCTGGTCGCTTCGGACTACGACGGGACGATCGCGCCCATCGTCTCCGACCCCGCGAAGGCCTATCCCCATCGAGAATCGGTCAGTGCGCTGCGCGCACTCGCCGGTCTCACCGGAACCACCGCGGCCGTGATCTCCGGCCGTGCCCTACGAGATCTCGCGGCGCTGTCCCGGCTGCCCGTCGAGGTACAGCTGATCGGCAGCCACGGTTCGGAATTCGATGTCGGCTTCGTGCACGCCATCGACAACGACGCCAAGCAGTTGCATCAGGAAGTCCAGGCGACGCTGACCCAGATCGCCCAGGACAATCCGGGTGCGACCGTCGAGATCAAACCGGCTTCCGTCGCCCTGCATGTCCGCAATGCCTCCCCCGAAATCGGCCGCCGCGCACTCGTTCAGGTGCGGCAGGGGCCGGCCAGCTGGGTCGGCGTTCAGGTCACCGAGGGCAAGGAGGTCATCGAACTCGCGGTCGTCGAAACCGACAAGGGCGCCGCGCTGGACATCGTCCGGCATCAACAGGGAGCCTCGGCCGCCGTCTTCATCGGTGATGATGTAACCGATGAGAAGGCGTTCAAACGTCTTTCGGGACCGGATGTCGGCATCAAGGTCGGCGACGGCGAATCCCTCGCCGAATACCGGGTCGCCTCCACCGAGGACGTCTCGCGCGCCCTCGCGTTCCTGCTCGAGGAACGCCGGAGCTGGCTGGCCGGTGCCTCCGCCCCCCGAATCGAGCGGCTGACCATGCTGGCCAGCCCGCGCTCCAAAGCCCTTGTCACACCGGACGGAACGGTCACCTGGCTGTGCCATCCGGAACCCGATTCGGCCGCCGTCTTCGCGCACCTGCTGGGCGGACCCGGCGCCGGGCACTTCACCATCCAGCCCGAACGGGCCGGACTGCCGCTGTCCCAGCGCTACATCGACGGCACCATGACCGCCGAAACCCGGTGGGCCAGTTTGCAGGTCGTCGACTACCTGCCGCACGACGTGGTGCCCGAACGCACCGACCTCACCCGCGTCATCACCGGTGACGCCAAGGCGGTCGTAACCTTCGCGCCCCGACCGGAATTCGGACAGGTGCCGGTGCGCATCGTGCCCGATCCGTCCGGATTGATCGTGCAGGGCACCAACGATCCGATGGTGCTGCGCTCCCCCGGCGTGGACTGGGAGATCATCGACGACGGCAATCACCACACCGCCCGCGCCGTCGTCGACCCGCGCCAGGGACCGATCGTCCTGGAATTGCGCTGCGGCACCTCCGATCTCGCCCCCGCCATGACCCCCGAGGCGGACCGGCGACGGGAAGCCGAGCGGTACTGGGCCGGCTGGGCCAGCTCGCTGGAACTGCCGCCGCTCAAGCCCGATCTCATGAAGCGGTCCGCGCTCACCCTGCGCGGACTGGTGCACGCGCCGTCGGGATCCATCCTGGCCGCGGCCACCACCTCGCTGCCCGAGGACATCGGCGGCGTGCGCAACTGGGACTACCGCTACTGCTGGCTGCGCGACGCCTCGCTCACCGCCTCCGCGCTGGTGTCGCTGGGGTCCATCGGCGAGGCCGAGGACCTGCTGGCCTGGGTGCACCGGGTGCTGGAAACCCTGCCCGGACCCGAACGCCTGCACCCGCTCTACACGCTCTACGGCGAAACCCTGCCGCCCGAAGCCTCGCTCGACCAGCTGCCCGGCTATGCCGGATCGCGGCCGGTGCGCGTCGGCAACGCGGCCAACATGCAGGTGCAGCTCGATGTGTTCGGTCCCATCGTGGACCTCATCTCGCAGCTCGCGCACGCACGGGAACGCAAGGGCATCACCGATCCGAAACGGGCTCTGCCGGACGCGGATTGGGAGCTCGTGCACGCCATGGTGTCCGCCGTGCAGCGGCGCTGGCGCGAACCCGACCACGGCATCTGGGAGATTCGCGGCAATCCGCGGCATCACGTGTACTCGAAGGTCATGGGCTGGCTGACCGCCGACCGGGCCATCACCCTGGCGCGCCAGTTCGGGCGCGGCGTCGATCCCGAATGGGAGAAACTGCGCGACACCATCGCCGACGAGGTGAAGATCGAAGGCTGGAACGACGAGGTCCAGTCCTACACGGCCGCCTACGACGGCACCGACCTGGATGCCGCCACCCTGCACATCGGTCTGAGCGGTCTGATCGACCCCTCCGACCCCCGCTTCGCCGCCACCGAAGCCGAACTCCGCAGCGGTTCCACCGTCTACCGCTACCACCACGACGACGGCCTGCCCGGCGGGGAAGGCGGCTTCCACCTGTGCGCCGCCTGGCTCGTCGAGGCCTACCTCCTCATCGGCAAGCGCGAGGACGCCGAAGCGCTCTTCGCCCAGCTCGTCGACGTCGCGGGCCCGACCGGCCTGCTGAGCGAGGAGTACGACCCCGTCGCCGAACGCTCCCTGGGCAACCACCCCCAGGCCTACAGCCACCTCGGCCTGCTGCGCTGCGCTCAGCTGTTGAGCCAGCCGGTGGCAGCGCTGACGTAACGGTCCTACCGGACCGAAGTCGTTGCGGCCCTCGCGAACTGAACGTTCGCGAGGGCCGCACCCATATTCGCCCCGCGTGCGTCCCGCTCTCGCACTCCCCCTCCCTCCCGGCCTCACTGAGGGGTGTCAAGCACCACACCGGGCAGTCGGAATTCGTTCGACCTGGACGGGTGCGCTACATTCAAATGGCAATCGTTTTCGTTTTGGATAGTGCTGTTCAGTTCAGGAGTGCCCCGCGTGACCGCCAGACTTGCTCGAGGATTCGCCTGCTTCGCCGCAGGGCTTGCCGCTGTCGCTACTCTCACCGCGTGCGGTGGCAAGAGCGGATCCGATGAGCTGACCGTCGTGGCGTCCACCAACGTCTGGGGCGATATCGCCCGGACCGTCGCGGGCTCCGACGTGAAGGTCGAGTCGATCATCAACGACCCGAGCGCCGACCCGCACTCGTTCGAACTATCCCCCGTCGACGCGGCCAAGATCAGCGACGCCGAACTCGTCGTCTACAACGGCGGCGGCTACGACGAGTTCATCGACAAGGCCATCGCGGGCAAGAACAAGCGGAACGTGAACGCGGTCGAGATCGCCGGCGAGGACTCGCACGAACACGGCGCCACCACCACCGCCGCGCCCGCCACCACCGGCGGCCACGATCACGAGCACGGCAACGAGCACGTCTGGTACGACGTGCACGTCGCCGGTGAGGTCGCCGAGCACATCGCCGAACAGCTCGGCGAGATCGATCCCGCGCACAAGGACGACTACGCCAAGCGCGCCGCAGACTTCGCCGCCCAGCTGACCGCCATCGAGGCCGTCACCACCAAGATCGCCGCCGAGCACCCGAACCAGCCGGTCCTGCAGACCGAGCCGCTCGCCTACTACATGCTGCTCGCCGCCAAGGCCGACGACCGCACCCCGCACGGCTTCCAGGAGGCCGTCGAGCAGGAGACCGATCCGGCCCCGGCCGATGTCGCCGCCGTACGGGACCTGTTGAACGGCAAGCAGGTTCGCGCCCTCGTCTACAACATCCAGACCGAGAGCAAGATCACCGAGGACCTGCGCAAAACCGCCGAGTCCGCCGGCATCCCGGTCGTGAACGTCACCGAGACCCTCCCCGAGGGCCAGACCTACGTGCAGTGGATGACCGCCAACGCCCAGGCCCTCGCCAAGGCGCTGGGGTAACCGCACCCGATGCCTGCCACCGTCGAATCGAAGGAAGGGGTCGCGCTGAATCTCCGCACCGCAGCACGCCCCCGGCAGGCGTCCGCCACCCCGCGGTCGAACCCCGCTGCCAACACCGGGAGCACCACCATGAACCCGAAACCAGCCCTCGTCGACACGACGGGAATCAGCGCACACCTCGGCGACATGAATATGCCTGTGAACGGACAGGTTTCAACGGCGACCGCAAGCCGCGCGGAAGCCGCGCCGGCCACCGCCGACAGCGCGCCCGCGGTCCGGCTGTCGAACGCGCGACTGGCGTTCGGCGACCGAACCCTGTGGCAGGGACTGGATCTGGAAATTCAGCCCGGAGAATTCATTGCGGTCTTGGGGCCCAACGGATCCGGGAAAACCTCGCTGCTGAAAGTGTTGCTCGGCCAGAATTCGCTCAGCGGCGGCGCCGCCGAAATCGCCGGAAAACCCGCGCGCGCGGGGAATCCCGATATCGGATATGTCCCGCAGCAGAAGACCTTCGACGCCGGAGTGCAATTGCGCGGCGTCGATCTGGTCGGACTCGGCGTGGACGGGCACCGCTGGGGACTCGGACTGCGCGGGCGCAAGGAACGCAAAAGAAAAGTGGCGGAAGCCATTACAGCCGTGGGGGCGGAGAAATTCGCCGACTCACCAGTGGACGTGCTGTCCGGCGGTGAACAGCAGCGACTACGCGTCGCGCAGGCCCTGGTCGGCGATCCGCGCGTCCTGCTCTGCGACGAACCGCTGCTCAGCCTCGACCTCGCCAATCAGCGCCTCGTGTCCGAACTCATCGACCAGCGGCGGCACTCACACGACACCGCCGTGCTGTTCGTGACACACGAGATCAATCCCATTCTGCCGCTGGTGGATCGGGTGCTCTACCTGGTCGACGGCAAGTTCCGGATCGGCACGCCCGACGAGGTCATGACCTCCGAGGTGCTGTCCGAGCTGTACGGCACCCAGGTCGACGTGCTGCGGGTACGCGGGCGGCTCGTGGTCGTCGGCACCGGCGACGTCATGGACGCGCTCGGCACCGCCGGCGGGCACTGCCACGGCGACGACGAGGTCCGGGCATGAACGACAAGCTCTCCGGCGTCCTGACGAAGATGCTGGACTTCTCCACCACCGCGAATCTGCTGTCCTACGACTTCGTGCAGCAGGCCGTGATCGCGGCCGCGCTGCTGGGCCTGCTCGCGGGAGCCATCGGCCCGCTGATCATTTCGCGGCAGATGTCGTTCGCGGTGCACGGCACCAGCGAACTGTCGCTCACCGGCGCGGCGGCGGCGCTGCTCGCGGGAATCGGCGTCGGGATGGGGGCGATCATCGGCTCCGTGGTGGCGGCCGTGCTGTTCGGCGTGCTGGGAAACCGTGCGCGCGAACGCGATTCGGTCATCGCCGTGGTGCTGTCCTTCGGGCTCGGCCTGTCGGTGCTGTTCCTCTGGCTCGGCCCCGAGCGGGCGGGCTCGAAGTTCTCGCTGCTCACCGGGCAGGTGGCCAGCGTCGGTTACAGCGGGCTGAGCCTGCTCGCCACCTGCACCGCCGCCGTGCTGATCGTGCTCGCGGCCATCTACCGGCCGCTGCTGTTCGCCAGCTCCGACCCGGAAGTGGCGGTGGCGCGCGGAGTTCCGGTGCGGGCGCTGTCCATCGTGTTCGCCGTGCTGCTCGGCGTCACCGCGGCCTTCGGCGTGCAGATCGTCGGTGCGCTGCTGGTGCTGTCGCTGCTCATCACCCCGGCTGCGGCAGCGGCCCAGCTCACCGCGAACCCGGTCCGCGCAACGGTTCTCGCGATCGTGTTCGCCGAAACCGCGGCGGTGGGCGGCATCCTGCTGTCCCTCGCGCCCGGCGTGCCGATCTCGACCTTCGTCACCACCATCTCGTTCACCATCTACCTGGTGTGCCGGCTGATCGGTTCGCGCACCCGCAACCGCCGCAAGGCGCTCGTTCCAGCCTGACCGATCCCCACAGCTCGGCCTCGGCACGCGCCGCACACCGCGTCCGAGGTCTGCGATCTGCGGCGTGAGGGGCCGCAGATCATGCCCGCGCGCACCCCGTCCAAGGCGACGTCCCCTCGTCCTGCCTTGTGCGGGGTGCGCTTCCGGGTTCAGGAGACCGTGCCGCCCTCGCCCGCGAGTGCGAACAGGCCGTCGGCGGTCTGCTCGATGAGGCCGTCCACCAGCAGTGAGTCGAGTGCGCGGGCGCGCTGACCCGGATCGCGCGTCCAGGCAAGATCGAGCAGGACGCGCTCCACCGGCCCGTGCGCGTCACGCAGCACGTCGAGGAGGCGGCCGCGGGCCTGACGGTCGGTGCCCTCGTACTTCTGCACGCGGCGCACCACTTCCGACGCCGGGCGGCCCGCCGCGACCCACGCACAGGCCGGGAGCGGGCAGCGCGCGCAGTCCGGATTGCGGGCGGTGCAGACGGTCGCGCCCAATTCCATGAGAGCGGCCGAGAAGACCGCCGCGCGGTCGACGCGGGCCGGGAGCAGGGCCTCGGTTTCGGTGAGGTCGCGGGCTGCCGGATTGCCCGCCTCGGCCTTGCCGTGCACGGCGCGCGCCACGACGCGGCGAACATTGGTGTCCACCACCGGGACTCGCTGACCGTAGGCGAAACACGCCACGGCGCGGGCGGTGTACGCGCCGATGCCCGGGAGGCTCAGCAGCACATCCACATCCGTGGGCACCTCGTCACCGTGATCGCGAGCCAGCACCTGGGCGCACTCGTGCAGGCGCAGCGCGCGGCGCGGGTAACCGAGCTTGCCCCAGGCCCGCAGCACCTCACCCTGCGGGGCGGCGGCCATGGCGGAGGGCACCGGCCAGCGGGCCACCCATTCCCGCCAGATCGGTTCGACGCGGACCACAGGTGTCTGCTGCAACATGATTTCGCTCATCAGAATCTGCCAGGCGGTGACTTCCGGCCGCCGCCACGGGAGATCGCGGGCGGTTTCGCCGTACCAGTCGATGAGCGTGTCGCTGTCCAAGAATTCCGCCTCCCCGGCCGACGAGTTACCCGCATCTTACGAAATCAGTTGTCGCTACAGGTACGGTGACGGCGTCCGCGAGATCCGGACTCACCACCGGTCAGCGGCCGGTGCCAGTCCGTCTTTGCCGGACCGTAACTTCACGGACTCGCCGGTAACCGAACCTCTATGGAAAATGGGACGCATGCCGCATTCCAACCCGATCAGTGCCTGGAAAGCCCTGCGTGAAGGCAACGAGCGCTTCGTCAACGGCACGTTGCAGCACCCTAGCCAGGGCGCCGCCGACCGGGCCAGGCTCAGCAAAGGCCAGCAGCCCTCGGCCATTCTCTTCGGTTGCGGCGACTCCCGCGTGGCCGCCGAGATCGTCTTCGACCAGGGCCTGGGCGAGATGTTCGTGGTCCGCACGGCCGGCCATGTCATCGACTCCTCCGTGCTCGGATCCATCGAGTACGGCGTGCACGTCCTCAATGTGCCGCTGATCGTGGTGCTCGGCCACGACACCTGCGGCGCGGTGCACGCCACCATCGACGCTCTCGACAACGGCAATGTGCCCGGCGGGTTCATTCGCAGCGTCGTCGAACGCGTCACCCCGTCCATCCTGCTCGGCCGCCGCGAAGGGCTCAGCTCCGTCGACGAGCTCGAGGCCCGCCACGTCGAGGAGACCGCTCGCCTGCTCATGCAGCGGTCGATGATCATCTCCCAGCGCGTCGCCACCGGCGAGTGCGCCATCGCCTGCGTCACCTACAACCTCGCCGAAGGTCAGATCAAGCTGCACCGCGTCATCGGCAATATCGGCGAAATCGTCTGATCCCCCGGTCGCGGGGCGAAGCTGCGAAATGTACCCGGCGGGTAGGGCTTTTCACGTCCGACACGCCGAGACCCTGCGCCGGGTGCACCGGACCGTGCCCTTACCGTTGTCACCGTGCTGGAACCGAATGGACCACTGCCGCCGGAAATCTACTGGCGCCGTCGCCTGCTCGCGATCGGTGTGCTGGCGGTCGCGCTCGCACTGGTGCTCTGGATCGCCTTCGCCGTGCTGCGCGGCGGCGGTGACGACAACAAGGCCGACGGGGCGAAGACCACGACGTCGGCCACGCACAAACCGGCCGGAAGCTCCTCCGGCGCACCGGAATCCAGTGGCGCCAACCCGTCGGGTACGAGCGTCAGCGCCAGCGCCGCGCCGGCCGGGCAGAACAAGCAGTGCCCGGATCAGTCGCTGGCGGTGAAGGTGAATCCGGAGCAGCCCACCTACAAGGCGGGCGAGCAGCCGGTGTTCGGCATCGTCATCACCAATATCTCCAGCGCCACCTGCGAACGCGATATGGGCAGCGCCCTGCAGCAGGTCACGGTGCAATCCCTGGACGGCCAGCGCCGCATGTGGGCCAGCACCGACTGCTACCCGGAGGGCCCCTCCGACCTGCGCACCCTGACCGCCGGCCAGCAGGCTTTCTTCCGGGTCACCTGGACCGGAACCTCCTCCCAGCCGAGCTGCGCGGGCGAACGCGTGCCGGTGCCCGCGGGCGCGTATGTGGTCACGGCCCAACTGGGTTCGGTCCGCAGCAACCCGGAGCCGTTCAACATCGCCTGATCGCGGTCCCTGCCATCCCGGCGCGGCCTCGTCATCCCGGCGCGCTTTTGGCCGGGATCGACACGGATAGCGTGCCCCACTCTGTGGATTCCGGCCAAAAGCATGCCGGAATGACGGTGCAAACTCAGGCGTAGCCGTGCTCGCTCAATCGCGCGAGGCCCTCCCGAATGCGGCGCGCCAGTTGGGCGTTCACGCCGTCCACGTCCTCCAGATCGGCCTGCGCGGCCTCCAGCAGCGCGCGTAGCGTCCCGAAATTGGCCACCAGGGGTTCGACCCTGCGGAAGGGCACGCGCGGAATCTGAGCGATCAGCCGGTAACCGCGCGGGCCGACCGCGGTGTCCAGGGCCTCCAGCGTGGCCGGATAGCCCAGGGGCGGAGCCAGATTCGCCAGCTCCAGCAGATCCGGCTCGGCCAGCGCGTCCAGCCGGGCGAGGGCGCGATCCACCTGCGCCTCACCCGCCGCCTCACCGACCAGATAGTCGCGCACCAGCAGGCGGCGCAGATTCTCGGTGTCGGCGATCAATTCGCTCAATTGCAGGGCCAACTGGCGGCCGTCCACGCCGAGCTCCAGCACATCCTGCTCGATCTCACCCGCCGTGCGCCGCATGAGCTCGAGGCAGTGCACCACCGTGAGCACATCGCGCAGCGCCGCCAGATCCTCCACCTCGAGGGCCGACAACCGCCGCGTCACCTCGTCCAGCCGCGACCGATACCGCTGCAGCGTGGCCATGGCCTGATTGGCCCGCGTCAGGATGATCGCCGACGGCTGCACGAGATGCCGTGCGCCACCGACGTATACGGTCACCAGCCCGGTCGAGGCGCTCACCGACACCACCGGGTATCCGGTCTGCGCGGCAGTGCGCTCGGCCGCCTTGTGCCGGGTCCCCGACTCCACCGTGGGCAGCGCCGGATCCGGCACCAGATGCACATTGGCCCGCACGATCCGCGACCCGTCGGTGGAGAGCACCACGGCCCCATCCATTTTCGACAGTTCCCGCAACCGCGTCGGCGCGAACTCCACATCCAGTTCGAAGCCGCCGTCGCAGATCCGCTCCACCCGCTCGTCGTAGCCGAGCACCACCAGCCCGCCCGTACCCGCCAGCAGAATCCGGTCGATGCCGTCCCGCAGCTGCGTGCCCGGCACCAGCCGCGCGATCACATCCCGCTCGGCCTCCACCGGAAACTCCTGCAGCGCGGCAGTATCACCGCCGCGCGAGGACAGCGTCCCCGAACGGCCCAGCAGCCCGCTCATCCAGCGCCCGGCCATTACGTGCCCATCCCACGGCGTAGCCAACTCGATCCCCCGACCGTCATCGGACCACCTTCGCGTCACGCCGCCGCAGCGGCCTCCTCGTCGATCCTCTCCCCCCTCATTCGATCACCCGTACCGAGCGGCCTCGGCGGCGGCCATGCCCGAGCATGTCGCCAGAAGTTCCGCACGTTTCAGGACCGGCTCTACTCCGCCATCTCGGCCACGTCCGTGCGCGGCCGACGGCGTGCCCGCAGGCCGGTGATGGACAGGGCCGCACCGAGATCGGAGACCTCACGCACAGTCATATTGCGGCCGGTGCGTTCGACGCCGGGCGGGACGAGCGCTTCGGTGAAGCCCAGGCGTTCGGCCTCGGCGAGGCGGCGGGTCAGGCCCGTCACCTGGCGCACCTCGCCCGCGAGACCGACCTCGCCGAGCACGACCATGCCGCTGGGGAGGGCGCGGTCCATGCTGGCGGACGCGATGGCAAGGGCCACGGCCAGATCCGCGGCGGGTTCGGTGAGGCGCATGCCGCCGACGGTGGCCGCGTACACGTCCTGCTTGCCGACGTAGACGCCGCCGCGGCTCTGCAGGACCGCCAGAACCATTGCGACACGGTTGAAGTCGAGGCCGCTCACCGCGCGGCGGGGAGCGGGGGCCTGGGTGTCGACGGTGAGGCCCTGCACCTCGCCGAGCATGGGACGCTTGCCGTCCATGGCCACGGTGACGGCGGTGCCGGGGACCGCGTCGCCGCGATGGTGCAGGAACAGGCCCGAAGGGTCGTCCACACAGGCGATTCCGGCCTCGCGCATCTCGAAGCAGCCCACCTCGTCGGTGCTGCCGAAACGGTTCTTGATGCCGCGCACCATGCGCAGTGAGGAATGCTTGTCGCCCTCGAACTGCAGCACCACGTCCACCAGATGCTCGAGCGTGCGCGGGCCCGCGACCGCGCCGTCCTTGGTGACGTGACCGACCAGCAGCACCGAGACGCCGCTTGCCTTGGCCAGCGAGGTGAGCGCGGCCGTCACCGAGCGCACCTGGGTGACGCCGCCGATCACGCCGTCGGCGTCGTGGGCGATCATGGTCTGCACCGAGTCCACCACCAGCAGCGTCGGGCGCACCTGCTCGACGTGCCCGAGAATCGTGGCGAGATCGGATTCGGCTGCCAGATAGACCTTTTCGTGCACGGCCCCGGTGCGGTCGGCCCGCAGCCGCACCTGCCCGGCGGACTCCTCCGCCGTCACGTACAGCGCGATCTCGCCGCGCGCCCGCGCCCACCGATGCGCCACCTCGAGCAACAGCGTCGACTTGCCGACCCCCGGCTCGCCCGACAGCAGCACCACCGACCCGGGCACGATGCCCCCGCCCAGCACCCGGTCCAACTCCGACACACCCGTGGAGCGCGCCTGCGTGGTCTGCGAATCGATCGTCGAAATGGGCGCGGCCGCCGTGCTCGGCAGCATCGCCCGCCGCCCCACGGCCACCGCCGCCGACGACGACACCGACTCCTCGATGGTCCCCCACCCGCCGCACGAGGGACACCGCCCGACCCACTTGGCGACCTCGTGCGCGCAATCCGCACACCGGTACAGCGATTTCACCTTGGCCACGCCCGGCAGCCTAGCGACGCGCGGTGACATTTTGCCCTCCGCTTCGTTCCGGGCGGGTTCGCGCTTGTTTCTTGGGGTGCTGAAACGACCGCACCCGCCTCGGTGGTCCGAAGCGGGTGCGGTGGAAGGGTTTTCAGTGGGGGCTCAGTGGCCGCCGCCCTTGTGCTCCTCGGCGGCGCCGGCGTTCGGGGACTCCTTGCGCTCGAGGTCCGGCCCGGCGTCGACCGGGACGTTGACCACGACGGTGCCGGCCTTCTCGAAGTTGAAGGTGACCGGGTAGGTCAGGCCGGCGGTGACGTCCTTGGTGAGGCCGGTGACCTCGATCAGGACCGGGGCCTTGTTCGGGTCGGCGGCCTGATCGGCGGCCGGGGCGGCGGGGGCGCTGGTGGTCGCGCCGTGCGAGTCGGCTCCGTGCGAGTCGGCGGGGGCGCCGTGCTCCTCGACGGCGGCGGTGGACAGGTCGGACACGAGCGTCGCCTGCGGCTTGATCTCGTTGCTGCCCTTGATGGTCACCTCGCCCAGCTCGGTCTTGATGCTGACCAGCTTGTCGGTGGTGCCTTCGCTGAAGTTGACGGCGCTGAAGGCCAGAACGGCCTTGCCGCCCTTGGCATTGCGGTATTCCTCGTTCTGCGGCAGCAGGAATCGCACATCGCGCAGCGCCACCTGGCCGACGTCCGCGCCGTTGCCGTTGACGGCCGCGACCTGGTCCGCCGTCTGAGAGATCTGTCCGGCGCCACAGCCCGACAGGGTGAGCACCGCGCCGGCCGCGAGTGCTGCAACTGTCACGGCACTCCGACGCGCCTTGGACGCAGTGGTGGCTTTCAGGGCAGTCACGGGTTGTCCTCCATGTCGACCGGGCTAACTCCACTATGGAGAGTAGTAGTCAATGAGAGTAATGCGTCGGTTCCCACGCCTTGCGCGGGGGACGGCGTTTCCTCCCCGGGGCCTCCGCCCCCGGACCCCCCGGAATCGGGGCGCTGCCCCCGGCCCCCGTTGAGGGGTGTTGCGATTTTCAGTCGATGCGCGCAAATTGCGCAGTGCCTGATTGCGTATGCGATGAAGGCGGTCGCATATGCGCGAGAACATTGCAGAGCGCTATCCCGTTATGCCACAACAAGATGCACACGATTCGCGTTCTGTCAACCCCCGCCGCTGGCTCGTTGTGGCCCTGACCTGCGCCGTTGATCGCGCCGTTACCGAGTCGCATGTTAAACTGTGAACATCGAAAGGGGCACGGGACACATGATTTTTAAGGTCGGAGACACCGTCGTTTACCCCCACCACGGAGCGGCGCTGATCGAAGCTATCGAAACCCGCACCATCAAGGGTGTACAAAAGGAGTATCTGGTCCTGAAGGTCGCTCAAGGCGACCTGACCGTTCGGGTTCCCGCGGAGAACGCCGAGTACGTGGGCGTCCGCGATGTCGTCGGCCAGGAGGGCTTGGACCGAGTCTTCCAGGTGCTGCGCGCTCCCCACACCGAGGAGCCGACCAACTGGTCCCGCCGCTACAAGGCCAACCTCGAGAAGCTCGCCTCCGGCGATGTGAACAAGGTGGCCGAGGTCGTCCGCGACCTGTGGCGTCGTGAGCAGGACCGCGGCCTGTCCGCCGGTGAGAAGCGGATGCTGGCCAAGGCGCGCCAGATCCTCGTCGGTGAGCTCGCGCTCGCCGAAGGCACCGACGACGTGAAAGCCGAGACCCTGCTCGACGAGGTTCTCGCCGCGGCTTCCTGACCGTGAGCAACACACACGGCGCGAGCCGTGTCGTAGCGCTGGTGCCTGCCGCCGGTATGGGTGTGCGTCTGGGTGAGAACAAGCCCAAGGCCTTCGTCCACGTCGGCGGCAGTCCCATGCTCACACTGGCGGTTCAGGGGCTCATCGCGTCCGGGTCCGTCGACGAGGTTGTGGTTATGGTGCCCGCCGAACTCGTCGACGAGACCCGCGCCCTGCTGCCGGTCTCCCCTACTCCGGTGCATGTGGTTCCCGGTGGCGCCGAGCGCACGGATTCGGTCCGCGCCGGACTCGACGCCGCTCCGGACGCCGCCTTCGTGCTCGTGCACGACGCGGCCCGCGCCCTCACCCCGCCCGCGCTGATCACGCGCGTGGTCGATGCCCTGCGCGCGGGCGCGCTCGCCGTGGTGCCCGCCCTGCCGGTGAGCGACACCATCAAATCCGTGGACGCCGCCGGCGCGGTGACCGGAACCCCGGACCGATCCGGCTTGCGCGCCATCCAGACTCCGCAGGGCTTCGACGCCGAATTGCTGCGCGCCGCCTACGCGACCGGCACCCAGGCGACCGACGACGCGGGCCTGGTGGAATTGCTCGGCACTACCGTGCAGACCGTGACCGGTGATGCGATGGCTTTCAAAATCACGACCCCCCTGGATCTCGTGCTCGCCAATACACTTGTGGCGCAGGGCGGGAATTCCGCGGATTCCAGGGAGGCGGTGGCGACACGATGATCGACCCCACCGCGCTGCGCGTCGGCATCGGCAGCGATGTGCATCCGATCGAACCGGGCCGCCCCTGCTGGATGGCGGGCCTGCTCTTCGACGGGGACAGCGGCTGCGCCGGACATTCCGATGGTGATGTGGCCGCGCACGCCCTCTGCGACGCCCTGCTGTCGGCCGCCGGTCTCGGCGATGTCGGCGCGATCTTCGGCACCGGACGCCCGGAATGGGAGGGTGTGTCCGGTGCGGCCATGCTCAAAGAAGTGCGACGTCTCATAGAGCAAGAGGGCTATACAACCGTCAATGCCTCTGTACAGGTGATCGGCAATCGGCCCAAGATCGGGCCGCGCCGCGCCGAGGCGCAAGAGGTACTGGGCGAATTGCTCGGCGCTCCCGTGTCGGTTTCCGGCACCACCACCGACGGTCTCGGTTTGACCGGCCGTGGCGAAGGCGTGGCGGCGGTTGCCACCGCCCTGCTGTGTTGCCGGTCCTGAACCGGCCGTCGATAAATCAGTCGTACGGCTGTGAGAAAAGCCGTATCCGCCCGTAAACCGCCATTTCCCACAAGCTAGGATGCCCTGTCGTGACTCTGCGCCTTTTCGACACCGAGACGCGGACCCTGCGTGAGTTCGTTCCGCTGGTCCCCGGCCACGCTTCGGTGTACCTGTGTGGCGCGACCGTGCAGGGTGAACCCCACATCGGCCATGTGCGCTCCGGCGTCGCCTTCGACGTGCTGCGACGCTGGCTGGCCGCCAATGGTTCCGACGTGGCCTTCATCCGCAATGTCACCGATATCGACGACAAGATCCTGAACAAGGCCGCCGAGCACGGCCGGCCCTGGTGGGAGTGGGCGACCACGCACGAGCGCGCCTTCGACCGCGCCTACGACACCCTCGGCGTGCTGCCGCCGTCCGCGGAACCGCGGGCCACCGGGCACATCACGCAGATGGTCGAGCTGATGCAGCGGCTCATCGACAAGGGGCACGCCTACGCGTCGGAGGGCAATGTCTACTTCGACGTGCTGAGCTACCCCGACTACGGGCAGCTGTCCGGGCACAAGCTCGACGACGTGCACCAGGGCGAGAGCGCCGGGCTGGGCAAGAAGGACCCGCGCGACTTCACGCTGTGGAAGGCCGCCAAGCCGGGCGAGCCGAAATGGCCGTCGCCGTGGGGTCCGGGCCGGCCAGGCTGGCATCTGGAATGCTCCGCCATGGCCGAGTTCTATCTCGGACCGGAATTCGACATCCATTGCGGTGGAATGGATCTGGTCTTCCCGCATCACGAGAACGAGATCGCGCAGTCCAAGGCCGCCGGAGACGGGTTCGCCCGCTACTGGCTGCACAACGGCTGGGTCACCATGAGCGGCGAGAAGATGTCCAAGTCGCTGGGCAATGTGCTGACCATCAACAATGTGCTCGAACGCGTCGGCGTGCGGGCGGTCGAGCTGCGCTACTACCTGGGCAGCGCGCACTACCGGTCCATGCTGGAGTACTCGGATCAGGCGCTCACCGAGGCGGCGGCCGCGTATCAGCGGATCGAAGCCTTCGTGCAGCGGGTGGCCGAGCGGGCCGGCGATGTTCCGGTCGGCGAGTGGACCCAGGGGTTCGCGGACGCGATCGATGACGACCTCGCGGTTCCCAAGGCGCTGGCCGAGATTCACCGGCTGGTGCACGAGGGCAACAAGGCGGTCGAGGCGGGCGAATTCGAGCAGGCGCGCACGCTGGCGGGTCAGGTCCGGGCCATGCTCGGCATCCTCGGCGTGGATCCGCTGGACGCGCACTGGGTGACCCCCGCCGACTCGTCGTCCGCGCTGGACGCCCTCGACGTGCTCATCAATGCCGAACTGCTGCGCCGCCAGGAAGCCCGCGCCACCAAGGACTGGGCCACCGCCGACGCGGTCCGCGACCGCCTGAAGGCCGCGGGCATCGAGGTGACCGATACTGCCGAGGGAGCGGAATGGTCGCTCGCCAAGGATTGACGGTGTGATTCCGCTCCGGCGGAATCACACCCACCCGCCCGGCACCGATGCCGGGCGACAGCACTCGGTCGTGTGCCGAGATGGCGCGTCACCTCGGTGACGCACGGAACGACAGGGGCGCAGCCGATTGCTGCGCCGACCGGATGCAGGTTTCCCGCATGATCGATGGAGCGCGGGTTCTCCCGCGACCGGACTCAGTGCGGGACGACCGCGTGATACGGAAGGCGAAGTAATGGCAGGCAATTCGCAGCGACGCGGCGCGACCCGCAAGGCGGGCAGCAAGAAGGGGCAGACGGTCGGCTCGGGCGGGCAGCGGCGACGCGGGCTCGAAGGCAAGGGCGCGACCCCGAAGGCGGAGGATCGCGTCTATCACGCGGCCGCCAAGCGCGCGAAGCTGAAGGCCAAGGCGGAAGCCAAGAGCGCCACCACGCGCGCCCGCAATGCGGCGCGGCCCGCGGTCAACCGCAAGGACGGGGAGGGGCCGGAGCTGGTGCTCGGGCGCAATCCGGTGGTGGAGTGCCTGCGCGCCGGAGTTCCGGCGACCGCGCTGTACGTGGCCGTGGGCACCGAGAACGACGACCGGCTCACCGAGGCCGTCAAGATCGCGGCCGACACCGGCATCTCGATCCTGGAGGTGCCGCGCACCGACCTGGACAAGCTGAGCCACAACGGGATGCACCAGGGGCTGGCCCTGCAGGTGCCGCCGTACCGGTACGCGCATCCGGACGATCTGGTGGAGCGGGCGCGCGCCGCCGGCGAGCCCGGCCTGCTGGTGGCGCTGGACAACATCACCGACCCACGCAATCTGGGCGCGGTGGTGCGTTCGGTGGCGGCGTTCGGCGGTCAGGGCGTGGTGATCCCGCAGCGTCGCAGCGCGGGCGTCACCGCTGTCGCGTGGCGCACCAGCGCGGGTGCGGCGGCCCGGCTCCCCGTGGCTCGCGCCACGAATCTCACTCGCACGCTGAAGGATTGGGCCAACAAGGGTTACCAGATCGTGGGCCTGGACGCGGGCGGCGACACCACCCTCGACGAATTCGACGGCAGCGCACCGACTGTCATCGTCGTCGGCTCCGAGGGCAAGGGCCTGTCCCGCCTGGTCCGCGAAACCTGCGACACCATCCTCAGCATCCCGATGGCGGGCCCGGTCGAGTCGCTCAACGCCTCTGTCGCCGCCGGTGTGGTCCTCGCCGAGGCCGCCCGGCAGCGCCGCAACTGAAACGAGCCCGTCGTCAACGGGCGTCGTCAACGGGCGTCGTCAACGGGACCGTCACCCCGTCATTCCGGCATGTTTTTGGCCGGAATCCACACCCGGAAGTTGTTGGCGGACAGTGTGGATCCCGGCCAAAAGCGCGCCGGGATGACGGGGCGGGGGCACGCGCCGGGATGACGGGGCGGGGGCACGCGCCGGGATGACGGGGCGGGGGCACGCGCCGGGATGACGGGGCGGGGGCACGCGCCAGGATGACGGGGCGGGCGGTCAGGGAGGGGCCGGGCGGGGGCATCCGGCCCGCGCGAAATCAATTGCCCCGCTATATGAATTCCGCGCGTCACCCTGCTCGCAACCGGGTTGCGACCGTAAAATCGGCGGGTGGTCATTCCTCAGCAGCCCATCGGGTCTCCGGTCGAGCACAACTATGCGACAACCGTGCTGCTGCTCGGGGTGCTGAGCCTGTTCTGCTGCGGGATCACCGGGCCCATGGCCTGGGTACTGGGGCGGCGCGCGCTCAATGAGATCGATGCGTCCGGCGGCGCGCTCGGCGGACGCACCCAGGTGATGGTCGGCTACGTCGCGGGGATCGTGGGGACCTTCTTCATGATCTTCTTCGCGTTCCTCTACCTGCTGATGATCCTGGGCGGCCGGGGTTAGTCCAGGGTCGGGCGCTTGCCGTCGGTGACGGCATCCCAGGCCGGCCATTCGGCGCTGACGCTGCCGGTCCACTTGGGCTGACGGCGATCCTTGAGCGCGGCCACGCCCTCGCCGCCATCGGCGCTCTTGGCGACGTAGTCGTTGAGCTCGGTTTCCAAACGGCCCACCGATTCCGGCGTCATGGTCGGGGCCTCCCACAGCAGGCGCTTGGACAGCGCCACCGGCAGCGGGGCGGAGCCGTGCGCGATGTCGTGGGCGACGGCCAGCGCGGTGGGCAGCACCTCACTGGCATCCAGGACGCCATTGGCCAGGCCGAGCGCGCGGGCCTCGTAGCCGTCGAAGGTGCGGCCGGTGAGCAGCAGGTCAGCGGCATTGGCGCTGCCGACGAGCCGCGGCAGCGTCCAGTGCGCGTAGCCGTCGGCGAGCGCGCCGCGCCGCACCTGGTTCAGCCCGTAGACGGCGTCGCGGGCCAGGTAGCGCAGATCGCACTGCAGCGCGATCTCCAGGCCGATCCCCACCGCGTGCCCGTTCACCGCGGCGATGACCGGTTTGCGAATGCGGAAGGGCGGCGGATCGATCAGGCCGTTCACCTCGCCGACCTTCAATGACAGATCCGCGCCCGCGCAGAACGCCGGCGCCGTCCCGGTGATGACGACCGCACCGATCGCATCATCGTTGTCGCAGCGTCGTAGCGCCGCACCGAGTTCCGACGCCATGGCCGGAGTGAGCGCATTCTGCTGGGCGGGCCGGTTGAGCGTGAGCACGGCGACTCCCCCGGAGACGTCCACGTGCAATTCCGAACTCATGTGCGGGAATCCTAGTCATCGCGAGCACGGCACGCCCGAATCCGTGTTCACTGTTCGAATAAAAAGTGCTCGTCAAGCGCGAAAAACCGGGCACGCGAGGGCGCGAGGGTTCGGATCGAACCACCCGCGACGAGCCATCGCGGCCGAATCGGACCGCGATGGTCAGGGCTGCCGGGGATGGGCCAGGAAGAAATCCATCGCCACCTCTCCGGCGCTGAACACGGGTTCGGGCCCGGTCGGCGCGCAGCTGGTGCCGGCCCAGAATTCCGGCAGCAGCGGCAGCATGCTCGCGTGCGTGCCGCCCGGCATGCAATGGCCTTTCAGCACTGCGGCATCGGGCGCGGAGTAGTTGTGCGCCCAGAACTGGAGTACCGGCCCCGGCCCGCCGTACTCGGTCGTCGTGTAGCCGGGGTTGTCCGCGAGCACCCGGCCGTCACCCAGCTTCCAGGCGGCCAGCACCTTGTCCCGGGCCTTCGTCATCTGTCCGTAGTTGCCGTCGGTGCGGCCGACGATCCACAGCGACGGCAGCGGCCGGGAAACCTCCCGATCGCGGTCGTAGCTACCCCCTCAGGATCTGACGTCCGATCGCGTACTTGTGGACCTCGGTGGGGCCATCGTAGAGGCGGAAGGCGCGCATGTCGCGGAAGATCATCTCCACCACGGTCTCGTCGGAGATGCCGATGCCGCCGAGCACCTGCACGCAGCGGTCGGTCACCTTGAAAAGTTCTTCGGAGACATAGGATTTGGCGATGGAGGACTCGTGCCGCGCCTTCTCGCCCTGATCCATCAGCCAGCAGGCGTGCCAGATGGTGAGGCGGCACTGGTGCAGCGCGATCTCGTTGTCCGCCAACAGGAACGACACACCCTGGTGCTCGCCGATGGGCTTGCCGAAGGCGGTGCGGGTCTTGGCGTAGTCGATGGCGATGGCCTGGGCGCGTTCGGCCGCGCCGAGCCAGCGCATGCAGTGCGTGAGGCGCGCGGGGGCCAGGCGCAGCTGGGCGTAGCGCAGCGCCTGGCCGGTCTCGCCGAGCACGGAATCCTTTGGCAGCACCAGGTTTTCGAAGTTCACCACCGCGTGGCCGCCGACGTAGTTGCGGTCCATGGTGTTCATGATGCGTTCGATGACGATGCCGGGCTGGTCGCCGTCGCAGAGGAACAGGGTCGGACCCTCGGGCAGGTGCGGGTTGGCGGCCAGACGCGCCATGATGATCCAGGTCTTCGCGCCGTCGGCGCCGGTGATCAGCCATTTGCGGCCGTTGATGGTGAAGTTCTCGCCGTCGAAGGTGGCCGCGGTGGCGAGCTGGTTGGGGTCGGAGCCGGCGCCGCCGGGCTCGGTCATGGCGAAGACGGAGCGCTGGTGGCCGTCGATGACCGGCTGCAGGTAGCGCTTGGTCTGCTCCTCGTCGGCGATCTTGGAGAGCAGGAACATATTGCCCTCGTCGGGGGCGGCGCAGTTCATGGCGACCGGGCCCAGCGTGGACCAGCCGGAGGCCTCGTAGAGCACGGCCTGCTCGACGTGGGTGAGGCCGCGACCGCCCAGCTCCTTGGGGGCCTGAACGGTCAGCAGGCCTTCGGCGCGCGCGAGTTCGACCAGTTCCTGGCGCAATTCGTCATTGGGGCCGTGCGCGGTCAGGCGGGGATCGCGCTCGAAGGGAACGATCTTGTCGATGACGAACTGCCGCACCCGGTCACGTTCGGCGGCGAGTTCGGCAGGAATCGTGAAGTCGATCATCGGTGGTCACCATTCGTTCGAGTTGGCGTGCGAGCCGAGCATACGACGCGACCCACCGATGACTGAAGGCACCCGCCCTCAAATGCGGACGCGGCGCAGAAACCCCTCGACTTCGGCCCGGTAGGCAGCGGGTTGATCGTCGTGCACGAGATGCCCGGCGTCCGCGATCACCACATGCCGGGCATTCGGATGCACCGCGGCCATCTCCCGCATCTGACCCGGCGGGGTGATGGTGTGCTCACCCTCGATGAGCAGCGCCGGGACGGTGATCGACTGCCACTGCGCCCAGAAATCGCGCGAACCCCACTCCTCGGAGATATCGCGGAAGGTCGGCACCTCGCCGTGCAGGCGATAGCCGTCGGGGCCGTGCGTGAACGAGTCGAGGAAGTAGCGACCGGCCACCGGGCCGAAGAAATCCAGCACGGAATCCGCGTCCGGAAACGGCTGCGGCCAGGCCGCGATCATGGCCGCCCAGTTCGCGGCGGTGCGCCCGCGGAAATCCGGCGCGATGTCCTCGACCACGAGCGCGCGGACACGCTCGGGATGAGCCGCGGTGAAAACCCATCCGTGCAGCGCGCCCATCGAATGTCCGATCACCACCATGGGTTCGGTGATCGCCGCGGTGGCCCGGGCGAGATCGTCCACGAACGCCTCGGTGGTCAGCTCCGCCGGTGCGGGACGTCCGTGCCCGGCCGCGTCGAAGGTGTACACATGCCCGAACTCGCGCAACCAGTCCAGGTGCGAACGCCATGTGCGAGCACTGCCCATCAACCCGTGCAGCAGCAGAATCGGTGTGCCCGAGCCGCCTTCGTCGTACAACATCTCGCAGACCATATCGCTCCCTTTCTCCCCCGCCGTGCGAGGTAGCCTCGACCCATGGCAGTCGTCAAGATCAACGCAATCGAGGTTCCCGAGGGCGCGGGCCCCGAACTGGAGAGCCGCTTCGCCGCGCGTGCGCACGCCGTGGAGAACTCGCCCGGATTCCTCGGCTTCCAGCTGCTGCGCCCCGTCGCGGGCGACAACCGCTACTTCGTTGTCACGCAGTGGGATTCCGAGGACTCCTTCGCCGCCTGGCGCGACGGCCCGGCGCGCGCCGCGCACGCCGGTTCGGATCGCAAGCCGGTCTCCACGGGCGCGTCCCTGCTCGAATTCGAGGTCGTCCTCGATGTGGCGGCGAAGAACGCCTGATAGGGCCTCATATTGACGCCGGGCCAGCTCGGATGTCACTCTTCGGGGTGAAGTAAGCGACGGTGACGTGTAACCCGGTGGGAATCCGGGGCGGTCGCGCCACTGTAATCCAAGCATTTCGAGCAGTTCGGGTGCCGGGAGAGCCAGACACCGGAACCGTCGCACCCAACTCGACGGGACGCGAAATCCCGAAGGAGGCTCGAATGGCTATCGTCCACAACCCCAGCCGGGAAGGCGACGCCCTCAAGGCGCTGCTCGTTTCCGCCGCGGTCGTTCTCTTCGCACTGCTCACGCTGTACCTGGTCGGCTTCGATCAGGGCGCCATCTCGCGCAGCGGCATGTTCATGCACGAGCTCATGCACGACGGACGACACCTGCTGGGCGTGCCGTGCCACTGAGTGATTCCGCCGAACTGACGGGTTCACTCAAGACGCTGTTGCTGCGTGGCTTGCTGGCCGGCCTCATCGCCGGCCTGCTCGCCGGCACCGTCGGATTCTTCATCGGAGAACCGAAGATCAACGCGGCCATCGCCATCGAGGAAGCTCAGTCCCAGCCCGCCACGGACGGGCATTCGCACGAGTCCACCGAGACCGGTGGGCATTCGCACGGCGACGAGGAAGAACCCCTCGTGAGCCGGACCGGACAGAAGTTCGGATTGTTCCTGGCGCTGAGCCTGGCCGGACTGGCCCTCGGCGCGATCTACGCGGTCGCCGCGAATGTGGCGCGCCGGTACACCACCATGTCGGGGACGAAGCTCGCGCTCGGTCTCGCGGCCGGCGGCTGGGTGGCGTACACCCTGGTGCCGTTCTTCAAGTACCCGGCCAATCCGCCCGCCGTGGGCGATCCGGAGACCATCACCGACCGCACCTGGTTGTGGTTCGCGTCGGTGCTGCTCGGCTTCGCCGCCGTCGGGGTGGGCGTGTACGTGTACAAGCTGCTCGAAAAGCAGCTGGACACAGTGCGTTTCATCGGCGGAGTGGCGGCGTTCGTCCTTGTCGTCGCCATCGGCTACATCGCGCTGCCGGGCGTCAACGAGGTGAAGTCCGACTTCCCGGCCACGCTGCTGTGGGAGTTCCGGGTGTCCTCGCTGGCGCAGACCGCCACGCTGTGGATCGCACTCGGGCTGGCCTTCGCGGCGCTCACCGAATTCGCGACGCGGGATCGGGCACAAGCGCTTTCGTAAGACCCATGCTGACCCTGTGGAGCAGCAATTCCGCCGGACCGCGGCGGAAGACGCTGCGCCACAGGGTTGCCGCGAGCAGTGCGCCGATGGCCAGCAGCGCCAGCAGTTCCCAGCCCGGGGCATGGATGCCGGACGGCAGCTCGATGGCATCCGGATCCGGAATCGGCACCAGCACGCTGACCGCCACCACCTGCAGGATGTAGAGGCTCAGCGCGCACGAACCGGCGTAGATCAGGGGCCGCAGCGCCGTTTCCGCTCGCGGCACGACCGCCAGCAGGACGCCGATCACCAGGAACGCCACACCGATCGCACCCACGATCTCGAACGGGGTGCCGCTGTGCGGGGTGGCGACCGTCAGCCACCACCAGCTCGTGGTGGATACCGCGCCGAAGCTGCCCGCATCGATGATCTGTCCCGCGTCGATATCGGTGCCGCCGTTCGTGGCCAGCGCGCTCGTGAGCAGGTCGAGCAGCTGCGCGCGGCCGCCGCCGGGATGCTGCAGCAGCCACGATCCGCCGTAACCGAGCAAGGCCAGACCCGCACCCGTCACGATCACCGGCAGTGGGCGGGCCGCGCGGATTCCCCACCGGCCCAACGCCATTCCGGCCAGGACGAAGGGCATCCAGGTCAGCGCCGGATACGCGCCGGTGAGCACCAGCATCTCGGCCGCCTCCCGTACGCCCGACCACGAGGTGAGCATCTCGAAGCTGGGGCTGCCACCGAAACTGTTCTGCTCCATATGACTTCGGATCAAGAAGGACACGACGGGTCCCGCGACCGCCCACCCCGCCGCCAGCAGCGCGAGCGTGCGCGCGGACAGCCGCAGCAGCGGCAGGGCCAGCAGGAAGTAGAGCCCGTAGTAGGCCAGGATGAGCATGATCCCGATACCGGAATGCAGTTGCGCCAGTGCGAGACCCAGCAGGGCGATGAGCACCGCCCGCGCGGCGATGCGAACGATGCTGCGGCGGGCCGCGATTCCGGTGTAGGGGCGATCACCGCCGGAGAGCAGTGCCAGGGAGACGCCCGCGAGCACCGCGAACAGGGCAGCCGAGCGGCCCGCGAAAACGGTCAGCCAGGAGGCTCCAGGCATGTCGCCCTGCGGTCCCACATGCACCGCGAACATACCGAGCACCGCGATTCCGCGTGCCGCATCGAGCGCGAGCACACGCGGAAGCGAACTTCCAGCATCAGCCTTCTCAATCACGGTTTCAACCACGATTACGACGCTAGCTGCGAAAACGTACGCATGGCGAGGCCGATCCCTGTTTATCCGCAATAAATAGACGAAATAGTTAACCCCCGGCCAACAATGGATTCAGCCGGGGACCACTCCTATGCTCCTACTGTGCGAGTTCCCGGCGGCGGCGCCGCTCGGCAACCGGCACGACCCGTTTCGCGATACCGAGGCTGACGCCGTGGAGCAGCCATTCCGCCGGACCGCGGCGGAAGACGCTACGCCACAGGGTCGCCAGCACCACCCCGCCGATCGCCACCAACCCCAGCATCGACCATCCCGGCTCGTGAATTCCGCTGGGCGGCGGAGGAAGTTCCTCGAGCGAGGCGTAGTCGATGATCGCGCTGTAGTCGGGCAGCGGCGCGAGCACCCAGAGCGCCACCAGATGCAGGATGTAGAGCGACAGCGCGCAGGAACCGGCACTGATCAAGGGCCGCAGCGCCATGTGTGCTCGCGGGGTGACCAGCAGCAGCACGCCGATCACCAGCAGTGCCGAGCCGGTGACCGCGAAGATGTCGAACGGCGTCCCGCTGTGCGGCGTGTCGATCGTCAGCCACCACCAGCTGTTGGTGCCCACCGTGCCGAAGCTGCTCCCATCGAGCACGAGGTCCAGGTAGGAGTCGGAGAGCCCCAATTCGGCGGCTTCCGGCAGCATCACTTCGACGAGGCGGTCGCGTCCGCCCAGCACCTGCTGCGCCACCCAGGATCCGCCGTGTCCGAGCACCGCGAGCACGGCTCCCAGCCCGATCACCGCGGCCGGTCGCACCGACCGGATTCCGATGCGGCCCAGGGCCATTCCGGCAATGATGAACGGCATCCAGGTCATCACCGGGTAGATGCCGGTGAGCAGCAGCGATTCGGCCAGCGCCCGTACGCCCGTCAGCGACGTGAACATGTCGAAGGTCGGATTCCCCAGGTAGGTCGTCTCCATGGGGCTTCGAATCAGAAACGACACGACGGGCCCGGCGACCGCCCACACCACCGCGATCAGCGCCAGAGTCCGCCCCCGCAAGCGCAGCAGCGGCAGCGCGCACAGGAAGAACAGGCCGTAGTAGACCAGGATGATCAGGACCCCGATGCTCGACTCCAGTTGCGCCAGTGCGAGACCCACCAGCACGACGAGCACCGCGCGCACCGCGATCCGCAGCGCGCCGAGCCGGGTCCGATCACGCGTGGGCCGGTCGCCGCCGGACAGCAGCGCCACCGATACGCCGGCGAGCACGGCGAACAGTGCCGATGCCCGGCCCTCGAACACACTCAGCCACGAGGCCTGGTCCGACAGCTCCGTACTCGGACCCATATGAACCGCGAACATGCCGAGCACCGCAATGGCGCGGGCCGCGTCCAGCGCGAGTACGCGCGGTAGTGAATCGGCCCCCCGCCCCTCTTCCGGAACCGCTATGGTCGCCGTTTTCCCCATTGTCTTCCCCCTCCGAATGCAGCTTTTGTCGCTGATCGGAGAGTAGGAATCCGGGGCGGGCGAAACGGGCGGCGATTGTCCGGCTCCGGTCGATCGGACACCGAAAACCGCAGTTCAGGAAGGACTTTCGCAGAGAGCGCCGGTTATCCGGTCCGGACGGAATCGCAGTGCGGCGTCCGGACCGGCACCGGGAGGATCAGGCCTCGAAGGTGGCATCCAGTTCGATGTCGTCGACGCCGGTGAGCGCCTTCGACACCGGGCAGCCCGCCTTGGCGGCCTCGGCGGCGGCCAGGAAGCCGGCCTCGTCGATGCCGGCGGCGCGGCCCACCACGGTCAGCTTGATCTTGGAGATGCGGAAGCCGCCGGCCGGGTCCGGGCCGAGGGTGACATCGGCGGTGACGTCCAGACTCTGCGGCGTGCCACCGGCATTGCCGATCTGCGCCGACAGCGCCATCGAGTAGCAGGAGGAGTGCGCGGCCGCGATCAGCTCTTCCGGGCTGGTGGTGCCGTCGGCATTGTCGGCCGAACGCTTCGGGAAGGAGACGTCGTACTTGCCGACGCCCGAGCTGACCAGCTCGACCTGTCCGGAACCGTCCTGCAGTCCGCCGGTCCACGCGGTGCGTGCGCTACGAGTGGGCATCACTGTCCTTTCATCTACGGAAGCTTCACCGCTAGAACCTACTCCGTGTCACGCGGTCGCGGTGGCGCGCTTCACACGGCCGCGGTGGCACGCTGATCCAGCTGCTCCAGAACTTTGGGCCACGCCTTCTCGTGCCGGTCGCGGGCCGCCGCGTTCGGGAATCCGGCATGGGTGAGCAGCAGCGCCGTGCCCGCGCCGTGCGGTGAGAGTTCAATGGTGACAATGGTTTCCGCGCCCTCGGTGCCGCCTTCGCCGGTCACCCAGGTGACCTCCATGAGGCGTTCGGGGAGCAATCTCAGGAAACGGCCGTAGTGCGGATGCCCGCCGCCCGCGGTGAAGAAGAAGGTCTCGTTCACCGCGGGCTGATGCATGAGCACCGAACCGGGATCGGCGAACCAGAGGCCCAATTGCCGGGTGCACATGCGGTAGAGCTCGTCGGGTGAGGCCGCCATGATTCTTTCGACGGCGAGGAAGAACGGCCGCTGGGATAGATCCGGAGGCCGAACAGGTGCGACGTCCATGGGCGCGAACGATACCGTCCGACCGCGTCGTCACTCGGGATTGGTGGCGTGAGCGAGCACGATGCCGCCGATGATCATGGCCAGCGCCAGCACGCGTCCGGCCGACAGCGGATCCTTCTGCACCACGATGCCGATGGTGATCGCACCGACCGCGCCGATCCCGGTGAATACCGCGTAGGCGGTCCCGACCGGCAACGACTGCATGGCCACCGACAGCAGGTACACCGCACCGGCCATGAGCACCAGGCAGATGAGCGTGGCCAGCGGCTTGGTGAAATTCTGGGTCGGCTTGATGGACTGCGACCACGCGATCTCCACCAGACCGGCCAAACCCAGGATGAGCCAGGGCATTTCAGTACTCCTTGCCGAGTGCGCGAGCGGTGTCGAGGGCGGCGGCGTAGGACGCGTCGTGCTGGTCGCGCAGGTGCGCCAGATTCGGGTCCTGCCGCGAATTGCCCAGTTCCGCATTGATGAAGACGGTGTCCTCGACGGCGAAATGACCGGCGAAGAAGTCGCGCAGGTAGCGCTCCTGATAGTCGTAGATCGCCTTGGGCGCGCCCGGGGAGTACGCGCCGCCGCGCGCGGTGGCGACCACGAAACGGGTGGGGGCCAACGACATTCGCGGGAAGGTGATCTGGTCCAGCCACGCCTTGAGGCCGGCCGGGATCGAGTAGTTGTACATCGGGGTGCCGATGAGCACCACGTCGGCGGCGCGGACCTCGGTGAGCAGGGGTTCGACGATCGCCCACGCCTCGACCTGGGCGGGCGAATCCACCAGGGCCGCAAGCCGATCCAAGTCGGTGCGGCCCGCCGCGAGTACCCGGTCGCAGAGTTCGGTCCAGCCCTCACCGATGAAGGGGACGGGGTCGGCGGCCAGATCGCGGTGGATGTAGCGGCCGTTCGGGTGCTCGGCGCGCCAGGCGTCGGCGAAGGCGGCGCTCACCTCGCGGCTGAGGGAGTTGCGGCGGGCGCTGGAGTCGAGGTGCAGCAGCGTGGTCATGAGCAGGTCTCCAATCAAGTGGACACTGTGTCCGTTTGCTGTTCGCAACAGTAGACACAAGTGGACATCTTGTCCACTTATTCCCTTCCGAGCTACAGTGACCTCATGAAATCCGCCGATCTGCCGCTGCTCGGTCAGCCCTCGACACCCGGAACCGCACCCGCGGAACGAGCGGACGCAGCCCGCAATCGAGCCAAGATCCTGGAGGCCGCCGCCGGACTGTTCGCTGAGCGCGACCCACGCGGCGTCACCATGGACGACATCGCCAAGGCCGCCGGGGTCGGGCGCGGCACGCTGTATCGGCGGTATCCGGACGTCGTCTCGATCGCGGTCGCGCTGCTGGACGAGTACGAGCGCACAGTGCAGGAACAGCTGCTGTCCGGGCCGCCGCCGCTGGGGCCGGGCGCGCCACCGGCCGAACGGCTCGCCGCCTTCTACGCCGCCATGATCGACCTGCTGGACGCGCATGCCAATCTGGTGCTCGGCGCGGAAACCGGAAGTGCGCGCTTCGCCACCGGGGCCTATCAGTTCTGGCGGGTGCACGTGCGCACGCTGGCGACGGAAGCCGGTGTGCCGGAACCCGATTCGCTCGTCGAGCCGCTGCTCGCGCCGCTGGCGGCGGAGGTGTACCTGCACCAGAAGGAGCGCGGCCTGACCTCGGAAGAGATCAAGACCGCGCTCGGCAGGCTCGCCCACGGCGTATTGAGTTAGACCATGTCACGACGGCGGATCAGGAAAACCGTGCCCGCCGCGAAGATCGCGACGTAAACCGCCAGGGCGACAAGCGATTCCGTGCGGGTGAGAATGTCGACGACACCCGGGGTGGCCGGACCGCCCGTGGTGCGCATCGAACCGGCCAGGGAACCGGCGGCGGTGCCCGGCAGGTAATCGGTGAGAACCTCTATGGGCGTGAAGATTCCGGCCACACCCCGCAGCAGGTTCTCGACCACCAGCACCCACACCAGACCCAGGCCGACCGCGAGCGCCGGGCCGCGGGCGATCGCACCGATGAAGGCCCCGGCCAACGTCCACATGCCCAGAATCGCTGAGCCCGAGACGATTCCGGCCAGGATCTTACTCACGGCGGGCAGCGCCAGGGACTGGCCTTCGGTGGCGGCGATGAGCGCCGCCACGCCGGTGTCGACCACGAAGGCCACGACCACCAGGGACACCACCGTCACCGCCAGGCTGTTCACCATGCCACCGAGCGCGGCGACTCGCGAAGGCCCCTGGGTGAGAACGGTTTTCCAGCTGCCCCAGCCGTAGCCGCTGCCCACCGCGAGCGCACCCAGCACCAGCATGAGCGCGCCGCCGAACATGGCCATGCCCTGCGTGAAGACCTCGGGGACGGCAGCGGGAAGCATCAACTGCAACAAGACTTCTCGCGGCTGGCCGTTCGACATGCGGGAGCTGTCGCCGGTGGTGTAGGCCAGGTAGTTGAACAGGTACGCGAACGTCAGGTTCAGCAGAATCCAGACGCCCAGCACGATCCAGAAGGCGGGCCACTTGCGCAGCCGCAGCAGTTCCGCGCGGGTGCTCGAGATCAGGTCGTTCATTTCGCCGTCTCCGTCATTTCGAAAAACACTTCTTCCAGGGACTTCTCATCGGTGCGCAGTTCCAGCAGGTCCGCGCCCGCCTCGATCACCGCGCGCGCCACCGCCGGCGCCTTTGCCACGCCGGCATCGACCCTGATGCCGGTGGCGGTCAGCAGCGCGGACCGGTCTCCGACCACGCGACGCACCGCGGGGAAGGCCAGTTCGAGGGGTTCGGCGCGCACGAAAAGCGATGCGGCGCCGCGTAATTCCCGGACGGTGGATTCGGTGAGCAGCTGTCCACCGGAGATGACGCCGACGCGATCACAGATCTCCTGCACTTCGCTGAGCAGGTGACTGGACAGCACGACGGTGTGCCCGTCGGCGGCCAAACCGGTAATGAGCTCCCGCATCTCGGCCATACCGGCCGGATCCAGGCCATTGGTGGGCTCATCCAGAATCAGCAGGTCGGGGCGGCCGAGCAGGGCCGCCGCCACGCCGAGACGCTGCTTCATGCCGAGTGAATAGGTGCGGAACTTGTCGTCACCGCGGGCGGTGAGGGCGACCCGGTCCAGGACCTCCTCGACGCCGTCCTTGCCGACGCCACGGTAGCGGGCCATGACCCGCAGGTTGTCGCGGCCGGACAGATACGGGTAGAAGCCCGGGCCCTCGATGAGAACGCCCATGCGGCGCAAGGTTTCCGGATCGCCGGGCGGCCGGCCGAGCACCGTCGCCGTCCCCTCGGTGGGGCGGATGAGGCCGACCAGCATGCGCAGCGTGGTGGTCTTGCCGGCGCCGTTCGGGCCCAGGAATCCATAGATCTCACCGCGGCGGACGCTCATGCGCACGGCGTCCACGGCGGTGTGGGAGCCGTAGCGTTTGGTCAACCGGTCGGTGGTGACAATCGCTTCGTTCATGGCTTCAAGAATCCGCTCCGACCTGCACGGACACATCCGCCGCGGCGCGCGATCGGACGTACGTATCTGGACGTATTTCGGCCCGAGGCGCTGCCGATTCGGAGCGTACAGCGCTACCGTGCAGCTATGGGGAAGATGTCCGCACAAGGGTGGGACGTACTGCTGGCGTTGATCGTCGCCGTGGTGCAGGTCGGCGGTGGGGTCGCCGCGAATCACAATCAGACGGGCCTGCGGTCGCTCGACGCACTCGGATATGCGCTGCTGGTGGCCGGTCCACTGCTGCTCACGGTGCGGCGGCGGTACCCGCATCCGGTGTTCTACGGGGTGCTGGCGGTCAGCGCCGCGTATCTGCTCGTCGGATACGGCTACGGACCGGTCTTCTTCTCGCTCATCATCGCCTTCCTGACCGCGGGGATCATCGGATCCCGCTGGGCCACTTACCCTTTGGTCGGCGTCGGCTATCTGCTCATGGTGTGGCCGGTGCCCGGGTGGCGCGGCTACGACACCACCGTGTGGCAGGAGTTCGGGCTGCTGGCCTGGCTGGTGGTGCTCATCGCCATTGCCGAGGGCATCCGGCAACGCGGCCTCGCCGTCGCCGCCCGGCGCGAACGCGAGGAGGAGGCGCGCCGCAACGAGCAGGCCGAGCGGGAACGCGAGCGGGCCGAACGCGCTCGCGAGCTCGCCGAGCGCGAACACCGGGCCAGCGAGGAACGCCTGGCCATCGCACGTGAACTGCATGATGTGCTGGCACACAGTCTTTCGCTCATCAACGTGCAGTCCTCGGTGGCGCTGGAGCTGCTCGACCGCAAGCCCGAGCAGGCCGCGACGGCGCTGTCGGCCATCAAGTCCGCGAGCAAGGACGCACTCGGCGAGGTGAACGCGCTGCTGCGTTCCATCCGCTCCGGCACCGCCACCGTGCCCGCGCCGACCGCGCCGACAGTGCGCATCAGCGAGATCGAGGGGCTGATCCAGCCGGCCCGCACCGCCGGACTCGAGGTGCGCAGCATCGTCACCGGCGTCCCGCAACGGCTGCCCTCGGTGGTGGACGTGGCGGCGGCGCGCATCGTGCAGGAATCCCTCACCAATGTGGTGCGGCACGCTCCCGGCGCGAGTGTCCTTGTCACCGTGCGGTATTCACCCGAGCGGCTGTTCGTGGCGATCGACAACACCCGCCCCGCCACCACCCCGGTGAGCACCGCCCCCAGCGGCGGCCACGGCATCGTCGGCATGAGCGAACGCGCCACCGCCCTGGGCGGGCGACTGCTGGCCGAACCCAAGCCCGACGGCGGCTTCCACGTGGAGGCCCGCCTGCCCGTCCATCTGGCACACCCCGAACCCGCCGCGTAGTTTCGGCATGTCCGCGCATCAGGAGGCACCGTGACCGTTCGAGTCGTCATCGCGGACGATCAGGCCCTGGTCCGCGCCGGTTTCGTCGCTCTGCTCGACGCCCAGGACGATATCGAGGTGGTCGGCGAGGCCGACAATGGCGAGCAGGCCCTCACCCTGGCCCGCGAGCTCACCCCCGACGTGGTCCTCATGGATATCCGCATGCCGATTCTCGACGGCCTGGCCGCCACCCGCGCCATAGCCGCCGACCCCGCCCTCGCCGACGTGAAGGTCGTCGTCCTCACCACCTTCGAACTCGACGAATACGTGTTCGAGGCAATGCGTTCCGGCGCAACAGGTTTCCTGGTCAAACACACCGAACCAGCCGACCTGGTGAAAGCCGTCCGAGTCGTCGCCGGCGGCGAAGCCCTGCTCTCCCCCAGCGTCACCAAACGCCTGGTGGCCGAATTCGCCACCCACGCCAAACCGGCCCCCACCGCCGACCTCACCGAACTCACCGACCGCGAACGCGAAGTCATGACCCTGGTCGCCGAGGGCCTCACCAATGCCGAAATCGCCGAACGCCTCTACATGTCCCCCGCCACCGCCCGCACCCACGTCAGCCGAATCCTGTTGAAACTCAACGCCCGCGACCGCACCCAGCTGGTCGTCATGGCCTACGAATCCGGCCTGGTCCGCCCCGGCTGGCAGTAGTCAGCGGCCGGGGTTGGACTGTTCGCGTTCCTCGTCGGTGAAGCCGTCGACGAGGCGGGAGCCGGGCGGGGCCGCCTGCAGGCGGGCGGTGTAGGCGGAGGCGGCGCGGAAGACGCCTTCGACTCCTCGGGAGCCGGTGGAATAGGTGATGGATTGCTGGGGGCCGAAACCCATGCCGGTGCCGATGGCTACGGCGTCCATGTTCGCGCCGAGGAACAGGAAGTTCCAGCGGTAGATCTCCTGCTGCTGGGTGATCAGGGCCTTCACCGCCGCGTGGGACCACTCTTTACTGGAGTTCTCGTGGCCATCGGTCAGGACCACGACGATGACGGTTCCCGGGCGGGCGGGCTCGGGGCGGGCCGCCAGTTCGGCGCCGACATCGGTGATCAGGCGGCCCACTGCGTCGTAGAGGGCCGTCATGCCGCGCGGCTTCAGGTCCAGCGCGGGGACCTGGTGCAGCGGGCGGTTGGCGTAGAGGAGTTCGTACTCGGTGTCGAACTGGGCCAGGGTCACCTCGATCCGCTTGGGGACCTGATGCTGCTGGTCGATGTAGGCGGCGAAACCGCCCTCGGTATCGGACTTGATGGTCTGCATGGAACCGGACCGATCCAGCAGAACGGCGATGAGTGTGAGATCCGGATCTGTCATTGTGTACCCCCCGAGCGGACGCAGATGAATGTCCTCGAGCGTACGCTCGCGACCTTATGAAACACCGGGTCAAGTCCTTGGCGTACGTATCCGGACGTAGCCGGATCACCGCTTCCGAACCGATTCCGCGACAATCGGATCGGCGCATGCTCGGAGTATGAGCATGAACTTCGGAATCGTCCTCGCACCCCGCTCCGGCGCCGAATGGGTTAGCGCGGTACAGGCCGCGGAACAGCAGGGCTACGGCACGGTACTGCTGCCCGACACGCTGTACACGCCGTCACCGTTCCCGGCCCTGGCGGCAGCGGCAGCAGTCACCAGCACCCTCCGCCTGCGCCCCAATGTCCTGGCCTCCCCGATGCGCACCGCCGCCGCCACCGTGCGGGAAACCGCTGCGCTGCAACTACTTTCCGACGGACGCTTCGAACTCGGCATGGGCACCGGACGCCCCGACGCCCAGGCCGAAGCCGAAAAGCTCGGCGTGACCTGGGGTTCCGCCGGTGAGCGGCGGCGGCAGCTGATCGAGACCATCGAAGCGGTGCGGGCGGCCGTGCAACCCGCACCCGGCATCGTGATCGCGGCCTCCGGACCGAAAATGCTGGCCACGGCAGCCGAACTCGCCGATCGCGTCCATCTCGCCGTCGACCCCACCGCCACCGAGGACGACCTCGCCCAGATCGTCGCCACCGTACGCGATCACACCGACCGCCCCATCGGCTTCAGCCTGCAGGCCGTCGCTGTTGGCGACCAGATCCCCTTCTACATGAGCAAATACATGGGAATCACCATCGAGCGGCTGCGCGAGGCCAATGCCGCCGCCCTCCTGCCCGGCGACCCCGCCGAGGCCGCCGCCCTGCTCGAACAGCGCCGCGAGAAGTACGGCATCGACGAACTGCTGGTCCCCGGCGAACTCGCCCAAGCCTTCGCCCCGATCCTCGCCCGGTTCCGGTAGGCACTCGGACTACTTGCCCAGCCCCAGCCGAATCGCTTGTTCCACAGGCGAATACGCGCCGTCTGGGCGGTCCAGGACGCACGGTTCCAGAGTTTGCAACGGAGGCTGGGCCAGGAAACGCGGGTTCTTGCCGTGATGAGCCTGGCCGGCGTGGACCAGGAAGGGATGACAGAGGTAGACGTCGCCGGCGCGGCCGGTGGCGTACGCCTCGGGCAGGTCCGCGGTCGAGTTGTAGACCTCGACCAGAGGTTCGTCGACGACGGCCGCGCCCTTGTCGCCCAACGGTTCCAGGGCTTTCGCGAGACGCAGGTGGGAGCCGACCCGGATGCGGGTGGGACTGTCATCGGGCTCGACATCGGAGAACAGGAAGAGCATGAGCAGGCCGCGGCCCTTCGAGGTCAGATTGACCCGCCAGCGCAGGTAGTCGAAGGGTTCCGCGTCGGGGTCGTCGCTGGGGAAGCTGGCGTCGACGTGCCAGCCGTCGTCGCCGGGATTCTGATCACTGGGGAAACGGATGACGAAGCCGCCCAAGCTGTTTCGCGGCCACCAGCGGCCCGGGCCGACCAGCTGGTCGAACGCTTCACGCAATGCGGGGGTATTGGCGGCGGCCACGAACGGGAACATGGAGAAATCGCCGAAGCGGTGCACCGGCTGGGTCCAGGTGGAGGGGTCGTCCGGGTCGCAGCCGGTTGCCTTCCAGAGGATCTCGCGTCCGGCCTCGGCCACCTCACGGGGGAAGGCGTTCTCCAGCTTCACGAATCCGTCGGTAATGAAGTCCGCTACCTGACTGTCGGTGAGCATGGGGTCCTTTCATCGGATGACTCGTTTCGAGCATCCGTGAAGAGACTGTCCGGCCGCCACTGATTTTCGGGTCCCGGTATGCGGAAGCCCCGCCCACCACGAGGATGAGCGGGGCTTCCGTGGTCGAACCTGCCGGATTACTCGCCGGCCGCGGCGGCCGGAGCGTCACCGGCGACGGCGACGACCGGCTCCTCGGCGGGAGCATCCTTCTTGGTCAGCTTGGCCTTGGCGGTGAAGGTGAACTTCGCCGCCTCGCCCTGGCCTTCGCCGTCCCAGTTCTCGACATCCACCACGACGACCTGACCGGCGCCGAGCTCGCCGAAGAGGATCTTCTCCGACAGCTGGTCCTCGATCTCGCGCTGGATGGTGCGACGCAGCGGGCGCGCGCCGAGCACCGGGTCGAAGCCGCGCTTGGCGAGCAGGCTCTTGGCCTTCTCGGTCAGCTCGATCTCCATGTCCTTGTTCTTCAGCTGCTTGGCGACGCGGCCGATCATCAGGTCCACCATCTGGATGATCTGATCCTGGGTCAGCTGGTGGAAGACGATCACGTCGTCGATGCGGTTGAGGAACTCGGGGCGGAAGTGCTTCTTCAGCTCGTCGTTCACCTTGAGCTTCATGCGCTCGTAGTTCGAGCCCTCGACATTGCTCTGGGCGAAGCCGAGGCCGACCGCCTTCGAGATGTCGGAGGTACCGAGGTTCGAGGTGAAGATCAGCACCGTGTTCTTGAAGTCGACCGTGCGACCCTGGCCGTCGGTCAGGCGGCCGTCCTCGAGGACCTGCAACAGGGTGTTGTAGATCTCCTGGTGGGCCTTCTCGATCTCGTCGAACAGCACGACCGAGAACGGCTTGCGGCGCACCTTCTCGGTGAGCTGGCCGCCCTCCTCGTAGCCGACGTAGCCCGGAGGGGCGCCGAACAGACGCGAGGCGGTGAAGCGGTCGTGGAACTCGCCCATGTCGATCTGGATGAGCGCGTCGTCGTCGCCGAACAGGAAGTTCGCCAGCGCCTTCGACAGCTCGGTCTTACCGACACCGGACGGACCGGCGAAGATGAACGAGCCCGACGGACGCTTCGGATCCTTCAGACCGGCACGCGTGCGGCGGATGGCCTTGGACACGGCCTTGACCGCATCCTCCTGGCCGATGATCCGCTTGTGCAGCTCGTCCTCCATGCGGAGCAGACGGGTGGTCTCCTCCTCGGTGAGCTTGAACACCGGGATACCGGTCCAGTTGGCCAGCACCTCTGCGATCTGCTCGTCGTCGACCTCGGCCACGACGTCCAGATCACCGGAGCGCCACTGCTTTTCGCGTTCCTGACGCTTGGCGACGAGCTGCTTCTCCTTGTCGCGCAGGCGCGCGGCCTTCTCGAAGTCCTGCGCGTCGATGGCGCTTTCCTTCTCGCGGCGGGCATCGGCGATCTTGTCGTCGAACTCGCGCAGGTCCGGCGGCGCGGTCATGCGGCGGATGCGCATGCGGGCGCCGGCCTCGTCGATCAGGTCGATGGCCTTGTCCGGCAGGAAGCGGTCGTTGATGTAGCGATCGGCCAGGGTGGCCGCCGCGACCAGCGCCGCATCGGTGATCGAGACGCGGTGATGCGCCTCGTACCGGTCGCGCAGACCCTTCAGGATGTTGATGGTGTGCTCGACCGTCGGCTCGCCCACCTGCACCGGCTGGAAACGACGCTCCAGCGCGGCATCCTTCTCGATGTACTTGCGGTACTCGTCGAGGGTGGTGGCGCCGATGGTCTGCAGCTCACCGCGAGCCAGCTTGGGCTTGAGGATGGAGGCCGCGTCGATCGCGCCCTCGGCCGCGCCCGCACCCACCAGGGTGTGCAGCTCGTCGATGAACAGGATGATGTCGCCGCGGGTGTTGATCTCCTTGAGCACCTTCTTCAGGCGCTCCTCGAAATCACCGCGGTAGCGGCTGCCCGCGACCAGGGAACCCAGGTCGAGGGTGTAGAGCTGCTTGTCCTTGAGCGTCTCCGGCACCTCGCCGTTGACGATGGCCTGAGCGAGACCCTCCACGACGGCGGTCTTACCGACGCCGGGCTCACCGATCAGGACCGGATTGTTCTTGGTGCGACGGCTCAGCACCTGCATCACGCGCTCGATTTCCTTCGAGCGGCCGATGACCGGGTCGAGCTTGCCCTCGAGGGCGGCCTGGGTCAGGTTGCGGCCGAACTGATCCAGCACCAGCGAGGTGGACGGGGTGCCCGTCTCGCCGCGGGTACCGGACTCGACCGGCTCCTTGCCCTGGTATCCGGACAGCAGCTGGATGACCTGCTGGCGCACGCGGTTCAGATCCGCGCCCAGCTTGACCAGCACCTGCGCCGCGACACCCTCACCCTCGCGGATCAGGCCGAGCAGAATGTGCTCGGTGCCGATGTAGTTGTGGCCGAGCTGCAGCGCCTCGCGCAGGCTCAGCTCCAGCACCTTCTTGGCCCGCGGCGTGAAGGGGATGTGACCGGACGGCGCCTGCTGGCCCTGCCCGATGATCTCCTCTACCTGCGAACGCACACCCTCCAGCGAAATCCCCAGCGACTCCAGCGACTTCGCGGCGACACCCTCACCCTCGTGAATGAGGCCAAGCAGGATGTGCTCGGTGCCGATGTAGTTGTGGTTGAGCATCCGGGCTTCTTCTTGGGCCAGGACAACGACCCGCCGTGCACGGTCGGTGAACCTCTCGAACATCGCTCCCTCACTTCCTGCTCCGCTATCAACGGCATCCGGCGCTTCAGTGCCTATGACTGACGCCAGCCTGCCATGAAGCCCTGGGGTTGCATCCCCCGCCTCCACTCTAGTTGGCAGGGGTCACGCACGTCGTCCGTCCACCCTATTGCGAACAGGCGACAACGTGACTCATTCATCCATAACGGGCCTGTAGCCGGGTTCGTTTCCGACCCGGCTACGCCCACAGCGAACAGCGCCGCGAGCTACCCGGTGAAGGGCGGGATGAACTCACACGGAACCGGTCGCGGATGCGCCGGATCGAGGGCGTTGAGCGCGTACGCGGCGGCCCGGGGACTGCCCGCGATGGCCAGATGCTCGGAGAAATCGGCCGGGCAACCGTCCTGCACCACGATGTTCACCGTATTCGGGCCCTCGACCAGACCGCTCGTGTACGGGTAGGCGATCTCGTCGTACACGGTGGCGATATTGGTGTAGCGGACGCCGGGGGCATAGACGCCGTCGGCGTTCGCCTCCCGCATGTAGGCCGATCCGCCCATGATCTCGCTGCACGGCATGCAGATTCCGCCGGAGACCATGCTGTCCAGATCCTCGGCCGCGACGCCCAGCCGCTGCCCGATGGTGCGCCAGACGTCCATCTGCTCGCCGTACGCGCCCAGCCACGGGCCCGCGATGGAGACGAATGCGCCGACCTTGCCCGCGCCTTCCGGGCTCTTGGCGAAGTAGTTGCCGACCAGACTGCCCTGCGAGTGGCTGATGAAGTCCACCTGCCCGGCTCCGGTCGCGGCCAGCACGCTGTTCACGAAAGTCGTGACCTGCGCGGCACTTTCGGACAGCGGGCGCATACCGCCCATGGCCGACAACGGCCAGGGCACATCCAGCGCGCCGTAGGTGAGCGCGAAGACGCAGTAGCCCTCATTGGCCAGCAGCGGGACGTACGCGCCCCAATTGGTCTGGGCGCCACCGGCGGTGCCGTGCAGCAGCACCACCGGATTCGGATGCGCGGCGCTGGGGCGGCAGGACCAGTCGTTGGAGCCGGGCAGGGAGCCGCCCGGATTCGCGAGCTCGTAGGGAATGCCCGCGAAGAAGTTGTAGTCGACGGGATATTCCGCCCGCGCGGTACCGCTCACTGTGGCCCATAACGCGGTGAGAACCGCCAGAACCAGCACTGATCGCGGCACGCGCCGTTGACGCAGCCGTTGCATGAACCCCTCCAAATTGAAACGCGTTTCGGGCAATGTAACGGGGGAACATCGCAGTTGACGGCCGTACCAGCGGGTAACTATTACAACGCGTTACTCCAACAATTCGGCTACGGCCCACAGATGGGCTCCGGAAACGCGAAAACGCCCGCCGCGAGATGCGGCGGGCGCTTCGGCGAAACCGGCGGGCGCTACCGGGCCCAGTTCTGCGCGGCCGCGACCGGAGCCGCGGACTGCACCGGCCCCTGCGCCTTCGCCTCACCGCGCTGCATACCGGACACGAACAGCGCGCCGCAGAGCACCAGGAAGGCCAGGCCGTGCAGCACGCCGCGGACGATATTCCAACGCACCCAGGAGGATTCGAACTGGGCGCGCACCGCGGCCAGATCGGTGATCTGCGCCGGGTCACCGGCCGCGGCCAGCTGGTCGTTGAGCGGCACGTTCAGGCCCGAGGTCACCGCGAAGGCGATCAGATTGAGCACCAGGCCGACTCCGATCCAGATCAGCGTGGCGCGCTGGTCCTTGCCCAGGTGCAGGGCCGCCGCCAGGATCGAGAAACCGACGGTGCCCATGAACCCGATCATGAACACCGGATTGATGATCACCACGTTGATGCGCTGCATCACGTCGATCATGGTGCGATCGTCGACCTGGTTCAGCGCCGGCATGACCGAATTCGCGTAGCCGTAGAACAGTCCCGCGATCAGGCCCGTGGACAGGATCGCGGCCACCAGGGCGGCAATGCGAAGCGCGTTCATCTCTATCTCCTGACTGACTTGCTCCCGAAAACCTCGGGGGATCAACTGTTTACAGTCAACCGCCCGGGAGCGCAGCACAACATCGCTGAAACGCTCGAGCGCATCAGCGAGCGTCCAGGTCAGGGATTCAGAGGTCGCGTTCGGAGATGACGCCGGACTGCATGGCCAGGTTCGCCAGCCGCACCCGCTTCTGGTTCTGCGGCAGATCCTCCACACCGAACTTGGCGAACAGGGCGCGCAGATGCGTCTTGATGGCATCCACGCTCAGGAACAACTCCGCCGCGATCTGCTGATTGGAGGCCGGGGAGGCGAAACCGTCATTGCCGCGCAGCGGGCGGCACAGCGCCACCAGCACCGAGCGCTGGGTTTCGGTGAGCGAGCGCAGCGTGGGCAGGCCGCCGGTGGAGGTCTGCGTGATATCGCCTGCGGCGCCGGAGAAGTCGTGGAAGGTGACCCGCGAGGTGCCCATGCGGATCACGTCGCCCGGTTGCAGCCGATGGCGGCCGACCAGGCGATCCCCGTTGACGAAAGTGCCGTTGCGGGAAAGCCCGTCGTCGACGATGGTCCAGTGCGCGCCCAGGTATTCGGCGGTCGCGTGCAGCCGGGACACCTCGACGTCCCAGAACAGCGACAGATCGGCCTGCGGGGAACGGCCGATGGTGATGCGCTGCTGGTCAGGGGTCAGCATCAGCTCGTGCTGACGCCCCTCGTGGTCTTTGACTCGCAAGAACGATCCGTGGAAAGCGGTCACTGCGCCGATACCTCTTCTCTCAACCCAGCCAGTGACATCGTTCGCACAGTTTCAATGGTGCCTGGCAGTTCGGGCACGAGCAAGATCGCACCTTACAGATGGGCAGTGCATACCCATGACAGTTATACGCAAAGCGTATGAATAAACCACTGCCGCCCGGGTTCGCACGAAACACCCGAGCGGCAGTCGCAAAGAGCAACTAGTTCTTCGCCGCAGCCTTGTTGTAAGCCTCGGTGATATCTGCCGAGATGCGCCCACGAGCCGACACCTTGTGTCCATTACGGCGAGCCCATTCACGAATCGCCGCACTTTGTTCGCGATCGATGGAGACCCGGCTCTTCGGCCCGGCCGTCCCGGCCGGAGCCGTCTTGGTGCGCCGGCGACCACTCACCCGGCGCGCGTTGGAAACCCAGGGCTCCAGCCCGTCCCGCAGCCTGGCCGCATTCTCGGTCGACAAGTCGATCTCGTACGAGACGCCATCGATAGCGAACTCGATGGTCTCGTCCGCGATGGACTCACCGTCGACATCGTCGATCAAGCTAACGGTGACCTTCTTTGCCATGAGATGAACGTCCTCTCGAAATCGTGCGACCCGCATAGTCAGGCCGATTACCCGACGCCAGAATACCGCGAATTCCGATAGTCCCAGAACGGGGATCGGCAATGCAATCCAGCGAACTCAACGAGCCGATGGACGCACAATTGGAAAGAGTATCGTTTCCCGGATTCCGTGGCCAGTCAGGGCCATCAGCAAACGATCCATACCCATACCGGTTCCGGTCGTCGGCGGCATACCGTGCTCCATCGCGGCAAGGAAGTCCTCGTCCAGGCGCATGGCTTCGTCATCACCGGCAGCGGCCAAACGCGCCTGATCCACAAACCGTTCGCGCTGGATGACCGGATCGACGAGTTCCGAATAGCCCGTGGCCAGTTCGAAGCCGCGCACGTAGAGGTCCCACTTCTCGGTAACCCCGGGCTTGCTCCGATGCTGGCGCGTGAGCGGCGATGTCTCAACCGGGAAGTCGCGGACGAAAGTCGGTGCGTACAGCTTGTCGCCGTACACGTGTTCCCAAAGTTCTTCCACGAGTTTGCCGTGGCCGTAGCCCTTGTCCTGCGGAATTTCCAGACCGACTCGTTCGGCGAGTGCCAGCAATTCCGGGACGGTCGTTTCCGGAGTGACCTCCACACCGATCGACTCCGACAGCGACGGGTACATCTCGACCGTCGCCCACTCACCGGACAGATCGTATTCGGTGCCATCCGCGAGGGTGACGACCTGAGTGCCGTACACCTCCTGCGCGACTTCCTGGATCAATTCCCGGATCATCTTCGCGGAATCGTCGTAGGTTCCGTACGCCTCGTAGGTTTCCAGCATTGCGAACTCCGGGGAATGCGTGGAGTCCGCGCCCTCGTTGCGGAAGTTCCGGTTGATCTCGAAGACCTTGTCGATACCGCCGACCACCGCGCGCTTGAGGAACAGCTCCGGCGCGATGCGCAGGTACAGATCCATGTCCAGGGCATTGGAGTGCGTCACGAACGGCCGAGCCGCGGCGCCACCGTGCAGGGTCTGCAGCATGGGCGTCTCGATCTCCAGGAAGTCCCTGCGCTCCAAGGCATTTCGCAGCGCGCGCATGACCTTCACGCGGGTGCGGGCCATGGTGCGGGCGTCCTCGTTCACCACCAGATCGACATAGCGCTGGCGGACGCGGGACTCCTCGCTCATCTCCTTGTGCGCGACCGGGAGCGGACGCAGCGACTTGGCCGCCATGGACCAGGAATCGGCCATGACGCTCAATTCACCCGTGCGGGAGGCGATCACCGCGCCGTGCACGAAAACGAAGTCACCGAGGTCCACATCGGCCTTCCAGGCCGCCAGGGATTCCTCGCCGACACCGTTGAGGCTGATCATCGCCTGCAACTTGGTGCCGTCGCCCTCCTGCAGCGTGGCGAAGCACAGCTTGCCGGTATTGCGCATGAAAATGACGCGGCCGGCCACACCGACCTGTACGCCCGTCTCGGTTCCCGGTTCCAGATCCGGGAACTGCGCGCGAATTTCGGCGAGAGTATGGGTCCGCGGCACCACCACCGGATAGGCCTCGCGGCCCTCCGCCAGCAACCGCTCCCGCTTCTCCCGGCGAATCCGCATCTGCTCCGGGACATCCTGCTCGACGGGGTTCGCGGCGCGCGTTTGCCCAGCAGATGCCTTGTTGCTACCGGTAGAAGTGGGGTTGGGGGTGCTCACGGGGTTCTAGCCTACTGGGCGTCGGAAACTCTTTTTTCCGCCGCCCTACCCCAACTCCCGGGGAGCCTCTCACACCCAGGCGAGTGTGGCTACTTCACGCTGAAAGTGCGGTGCGGCGGCCGCGACGGTCAACAAACCGGCCGCTTTCAATGCGTGGTAACCGCCGATCAGATCGGTGGCGCGACGCAGGCCCAGCTGCTGCAAAGAGGCCGCTGCAAGGCTCGAGGTGTAACCCTCGGAGCAGACGATGATCCATTCCACATCATGGTCGGCGGCCAGCGCCAAACGCGCCGAGGAGGACGGATCCAACCGCCATTCCAGGACATTTCGCTCGATCACCAGGGCGCCCGGAATGGTGCCCTCGCGCTGGCGCTGCGCCTGCGGCCGAATATCGACCAGAATCGCGCCCCGGGCGATGGCCTGCGGCAATTCCACCGGCAGCAGCCGGCGCAGCGCCGCCCGCGCCTGGGTGAGCATGCCGTCGATCGTCATGTGCGTCATTGGAGTTCGCCTTCGGGCTGATCGGTCAGGACGGAACGGGTGCGCCGCAGGGTGCCGTGGCCGGTGACCTCGTAATAGGACATGGCCGTCAGCGGCGGGGAATAGGCGTGCACGCTCAGAGTGGGATCGAGGGGGCCGACAATGCCCGCCTCCTCGGCGGGCGCGCGCACCACGTCGTGCACCCAGCCGAGCGGGAAAGAAGCCTGGTCACCGGCGGCCAGCGTGCGGCGGCGCAATTCGGTGCCGTTCCAGCGGAATTCGTTGAGCGCCCCGGAGAGAACGGTCAGCGCGCCCAGCGAGCCCGCGTGATCGTGCAGTTCGGTGGCCTTCTCCGGCACCCAGGAGATGAGCCACACGTCCACCTCGTCGTCGGCGACAAGCCTTACGGCCCAGCGCTTTTCGGTGGGCCACAGCCCGTCCTCGGGGAGCAGGTGATCGTAGCGGCCGGCCAGCACGTCCTCGGCGCCCTCGTCGGTGAGACGCAGCAGGTCGGCGGGACGCAGCCGGGTGGGGAGAGCGGAGGCGGTGGCCCGCTCGGTCACCTCGGGCAGCAGGCGCGAGGTACCCGGAGTACGGGCGGTGTCATCGACAGATAGGGAGAATAAAGAGGAACGCATGAGCGAAACTCCAGGAATTGTGTATGTGGTCGGGGGCTATACGAAGCCTCGACGACCGTCGAGGCGAATCAGCCTCGACAACACTCCTGGGTGCTCATGCGGAAATACACGAGCGCGAGTTTAACAGTGCGCCGCCGCGAAGCAATAGGGCCCCGCGGCGACGACTGGGTCACAAACCTTGCGGTCCGCCCACCCGTCGCCCACCAACCACCCTCCACCGAGGCCCTGCGGGCCGCCACCATCATTTTCAGCGGGCGCGGCTGCGCAGTTGATTGCGCTCGTACACCAGCCGCAGGCCATCCAGCGTCAGATGCGGCTCGTGATGGTCGATGGTCTCCGACTCCGGCACGATCAACGGCGCCGAAGCACCCGTCGCCACCACGGACACGTCCTCACCGGAGAAGGCGTCGAACTCGTCGCGAATGCGGTCGATCAGCCCGTCCACCAGACCCGCGAAACCGAAGATCGCCCCCGACTGCATGCACTCCATGCTGTTCTTGCCGATCACCGAGCGCGGGCGGGCCAGCTCGGCGCGGCGCAGGGCGGTGCGCTCCACCAGCGCCTCCATGGAGATCTCCACGCCCGGCGCGATGATGCCGCCCAGGAACTCGCCCTTGGCCGACACCAGATCCACGCAGATGGCGCTGCCGAAATCCACCACGATCGACGGATTCTTGAAACGGTGATAGGCGGCCAGGCAATTCACGATGCGGTCCGCACCGACCTCCTTCGGATTGTCCACCAGCAGCGGAATACCGGTGCGCACACCGGGTTCCACCACCACATTCGGGACATGACCCCAGTAGCGGGACAGCATCTCACGCAGTTCACGCAACACCGGCGGCACCGTGGACAGCGCCGCCACACCCGTCACCTGCTCGGCGTCGGCGCCGACGAGACCGCGCACCTGCATGGCGAACTCGTCGGCGGTCATCAGCGGATTGGTGTGCATCCGCCACTGTTTCGCCAGCTTGGCGTGGTCACCGCTGCCGGTGAACAGCCCTAGTTCGATGCTGGTGTTGCGGACGTCGATGGTCAGCAACATATGGCTGGGTCCGTTCTCGAAGGTCGGACGGAAGGGCTCAGTTGAAGGCGAGCGTGCGCGGCGAGACGAGATCGGAACCCTCGGGCGCGTGCGCCGGATCCGAGCCCAGCTCCACCTGCCGGTTGCGGTCGTCGACGAACACCACGCGCGGGCTGTACTCCTTCAGCTCCGCCTCGTCCAGCATGCCGTAGGCGATGAGGATCACCAGATCACCCGGATTCACCAGATGCGCTGCGGCGCCGTTGATTCCGATCACACCCGAGCCGCGCTCACCGGCGATGATGTAGGTCTCGAGGCGAGCGCCGTTGGTGATGTCGACAATGCAGACCTGCTCGCCCTCGAGCAGATCGGCGGCGTCCAGGAGGTCCTGGTCGACGGTGACGGAACCGACATAGTGCAGATCGGCGTGAGTCACCGTGGCGCGGTGGATCTTCGACTTCATCATGGTGCGCAACATGGCGGGCGCCTTCCTAGAGGGTTGCCTGGGCAGGCTGATCGGGAGTCGTGGGATGGCCGTCGATCGGGACTCCGAGCGTGACGGGCATGTTGTCGATGAGACGGGTGCTGCCGACGCGCGCGGCGACCAGCAGGCGGGCATTGCCGGTCGTCGGTTCACCGAAATCGGCGGACCGCAGGGCCAGATAATCCAGTTCGATCTCGGGCGCCGTGTCGAGGACCGCACGCGCGGTCGCGAGCACAGCCTCCGCGCCCAGACCCTGCGAGTGGCGGCCCGCGATGAGCGCGGCCGAGAGGGTGGCGGCCAGCTCACGCTGCTCCGGATCGAGGAAGCGGTTGCGTGAGGACTTGGCCAGACCGTCCTCCTCGCGGACGGTGGCGACCGGACGGATCTTCAGATCGAAGTTCAGGTCCCGCACCATCTGCCGGATCAGGGCCAGCTGCTGGTAGTCCTTCTCACCGAAGAACGCCTCGTGCGGGCGGCAGATATTGAACAGCTTCGCCACCACGGTCAGCACGCCCGCGAAATGCCCTGGGCGATGGGCGCCTTCGAGAATGTCGCCGAAGGGACCGGCCTGCACCGTGGTGCGCGGGCCGTCCGGGTACATGTCATTGGCGGACGGGGCGAACACCAGCTCGACGCCCTCGCCGCGCAACAGTTCGACATCGGCGTCGAGGGTGCGCGGGTACTTGTCGAGGTCCTCGTTCGCGCCGAACTGCAAGGGGTTCACGAAGATCGACACCACGACGACCTGATTGGTGCGCTTGGCCAGCCGCACCAACTCCAGGTGACCCTCATGCAGCGCACCCATGGTGGGCACCAGCGCGACCTTGCGGCCGACGGACCGCAGCGCGTTCACGACCTGCGTGACCACGGCCGGATCATGCAGCACCGTCAACTCGCCGGGCTTGTAGGTGCCACGAAGTTTCGGGTCCATCAGTGTCCTTTCTCCGGCCGATCGGGGCCTTCCGTGGTTACGCTGCGCTGCCGCCTCCAGGCCTGACCGCTCGGCCGGGGTCCTTCCAGAAGATCGAGCAGATCAGGATTGGTGCGCGCGCGCTCGGCGCTGCGCAGCGACTGCGCGCGATAGCCGGCGGCCAGCTTGGGATCGAGGGCCTCGAGCGCGTTCAGATGCGCGGCGACGGCTTCCACATCGCCGCGGGCGACGGGACCGGTCAACGCGGCCGGGCCACGACGCAGGGCATTGTCCAGCGCGGCCGAGGCCAGCGGGGCCAGCATGCGTTCGGCCAGGCCGTTCGGCTGATCGTCGACCACCTGCTGACCCATCAGGCCCGGTCCCGCGAGGGCGGCGCGCAGGGCTTCGACGGCGTCCACGATGAGCGTGACCAGGTGATTGCTGCCGTGCGCGAGGGCCGCGTGATAGAGGGTGCGGTTCTCCTCCGCGACTTTGACCGGCTCCCCGCCCATTTCGATCACCAGCGACTGGGCGATGGCGTAGCCGATCTCGTCGGCGGCGGTGATCCCGAAGCAGGCGTTGGCGAGTCGCGCCACATCCTCGTCGTGGCCGGTGAAGGTCATGGCCGGATGGATGGCCAGCGGCAGCGCGCCCAGCGCGGTGAGCGGCGCGAGAATGCCGACGCCGTTCGCGCCCGAGGTGTGCGCCACGATGGTGCCCGGACGCACCGCGCCAGAGGCCGCCAAACCCGAGATGAGACCGGCCAATTCGCTGTCCGGCACCGCGAGGATCAGCAGCTCGCTGCGGGCGGCCACCTCTTCGGCGGGCAGGATCCGGGAATCCGGGAGCCTAGTCTCGGCCCGCCGGACCGACGCATCCGAAATAGCGGAAACGCCGAATACGACATGGCCGGCACGCTCCAGTGCCACACCCACCGCGGATCCGACGCGTCCCGCCGAGACGATTCCCACCGTCAGTCGTGCAGGCGCGGGGTCGGTTCCACGGACATCAATGTCCGGGGTCACCCTTGTCCTCTCGAAGTTTCGTTCCAGTCCCGCATGGCGGGTACCGGACGTTACCGCCCGAGAATATCCGTCCCGATACGACGCGGCCATCCTCTGTGGGATGAACCACTCTCGTTGGGGCTCTCAGGGGCTTCGCCCCCGAACCCCCTCGAGATTTCGGGGCTTCGCCCCGGACCCCCGAAGGTCGCTGGGCGCGATCAGCGGCCGGACTCTGAGCGGAGGTTGGCCATGATCTCGGCTACGGAGAGCTGGCCGGTGCTTTCGCTGTCCTCGTCGGCGCGGCGGCGACGGCGGGAGCTGGCGGTGCCCATGGGTGTGGCCGGCGCCGGGGCGGGCGCGGCAGGGCCCGCGCCATTGCCGTTGCGGGGGACCGACGGATCGGTGGGGGTGTTGCCGGCCGGGTGTTCGGTCTCGAACCATGGGACCTGCTGGAGGGGTTCGGGGCCGTGGATGGGTTCGGTGTGGCGGGTGTTGGGGGACTGTGCGGGCGGTGTGGCGTCGACGGTCGGCGGGGCCGGTTCCGGGTGGTGCTGGGTGAATTCGTGGCGAACCTCGACGCGTTCGGTTTTCTCGACGATCTCGGTGACCACGATGGAGGTTTCGGCGGTGACCGGATCGTCGTAGGGGGTGGCGAAGACGGGGGGTTCGGGATGGTCGGCGTCGAAGACAGGGGTGACGCGGCCGCGGATGTCGTCCCCGAGGGGAGCCGACCAGGGGTCCCAGGGCTCTTCGCCGGAGTCCGCGTTGTGCCAGTTATCGTTCGCCGGATTCGCGGAGCCGGAGCCGTCTCGGGCCGGGAGTTCTTGGACGCGAACGGCATCCGCGCGCAGGGCCGGGCGGTCGAAGGGCAGGTCGCCCTCGAAAAGGCGCTGCAGGCTCTCGCGGAGCACGGTGAGTTCGGCGCGCAGGGCCGCCATTTCCTCGGCGTCGGCGCCGGTTTCGCGGCGGATGCGGGCTTCCACGCCGAGCTCGTATTCGCGGCGGGCAGCAACCTCGCGTTCCAGCTGGAGTTGGTAGACCTTCTGCAGGTCACCCACTTTCGCCTTGTCTATGGCCGATTCCCTGCGAAAACGGGTCGCGGCGAGGGCTCCGATGGCAGCGGCCCAGAGGGCGGTCACCAGGCCGACGCGCACCATTTGCACGTTGTCGCTGAAGACCAGGAAAATGCTGGCAACCAGACCGAGAAGAAGCAGTACGCCGGTGAAGAACTTTCCCGCGTCCTCCCGCCGTCGACGGGAAGTACTGCTACGGGAGGGTGAAACCATGTCAGCCAGCGTAGCTTGATCTTCCGGCCGTGGCTCCCACCTCGCAATAGAACATCGCCAAAGTGTTAGCTAAGAGGTAGCTGCTTCATCGGGCGGGTCGATCGGTGCGCGACAGCAATATTCCAGCCACAATGCCGCCGCCACCAGCGCCAGCCCCGCCACCAGACCCACCACCGCACCCGGGGTGTCCGCGGCGGCCGCACTCAGATCCGAACGCTTGGGCAGCAGCCAGATCAGGAACCCCAGCCAGATGCCGCCCACCAGCGAACCCACCTGCGCCGACGCCTTCGCCAGCGCCACCGCTCGCGCGGCCGTGATCGGATGCAGTTGCCGCCCATCGTTGCCCACGCCGCGGTTCTCCACCCGCGACCGAATCACGAAGGCGAGCACCACCTCCAGCACCGCCACCGGCAGCAGCGAGGCCCCCGAGAACACCGAGATCGGCGGGAAACTCGAATACGCGGCATTGGTGGCCACCCACGCCACGAACGCCGCCAGCAGGACGTTCAAACACAGATCGAGCACCCGGGTCGGCTTCACAGCACACGCCATCCCAGCGAAAGCTCGGTGCGGCGAACGCCTTCCACCTCGGCGGCATCCAGCGCGGCCAGGAATTCGCCGACGGGGCGCGTGGCACCGGCCACCTCGAGCAGCGCACCGGGCTCCACCTCCAGCCACGGCACCAGCACGAAGGCGCGATGGTGCGCCTGCGGATGCGGGAGGGTCAGCGTCGGGTCGGCACTGCGCACCGGCATCATCGCGGCCTGGCGGCGCTGCGCCGCCCACACCACGTCCACGTCGAGAGTCCTTGCACCCCAGCGCACTTCACGCACCCGCTCGGCGGCCTGCTCGAGTTCCTGCCCGAGCTTCAGCCAGTCGCTGGGCTCCAGCGCCGGATCCTCGGCCACCAGCACCGCATTCAGGTAGTCCTGCTGCGGCACACCGCCCCACGGCGGCGTCGAATACACCGACGACACGGCCACCAGCCGCGGTCGCAATGCCTCCACCACACTGCGCAGATGCGCGAGCCGATCGCCGAGATTGGATCCGATCGACAGAACTACCCGACTCACCAACGCCTCCGGTTCACGACGACGGGACCTCACGACGACGAGACGTGATCACGCGAACATCCTCGAAGGTATGCGGAATCGGCGCGGAAGGCTTGTGCAGCACCACTTCCACCGCGTGCACCCGCGGATCCCCCATGATCTCGTCGGCCAGCTCCGACACCACCGTCTCGATCAGATTCCGCGGCTGTCCCGACACGATCCGCACCACGTCATCGGCCAGCTCGCCGTAATGAATGGTGTCGGAGATGTCATCGGATTTCGCCGCGGCCGAAAAGTCGGTCCACAGCGTCACATCGACCACGAATTCCTGGCCGTCCCGCTTCTCGAAATCGAAGACTCCGTGATGGCCATAGATCTTCAGCCCCCGCAGCTCAATCCGGTCAGTGCTCAAAGCCGGTCTCCCTGAATGTCGCTCGCGGACAGATCATCGTCCGTGGCCGCACGCATGTGCAGGTCCACCCGCAGTACGTCGGAACCGGTCGCGGCCGCACGTTCCAGGCGGTACTTCTCCCGCACTCGCGCCGCGGCCCGCGTGGACGCGTCGGCCACGGCGATGGAGTCCAGGGAGGCGCGCACATCGTGCACCCGCACACCCCACGCACCGTGCTCGGCGGCGAGCGCGGAGATGGTAGCGGTGGCGATCTCGCGGCCGTCCGGCGAACGCGGACCGTCCGAATCCGCCAGCAGCGTACCGAGGAACCGCTTGCGCGAGGCACCGATCAGCACCGGCAGATAGTCCGACATCTCGGTCAGACCGGCGAACAGCGCACCCAGCAGTTCCCAGTTGTGCTCGGCGTTCTTTGCGAAGCCCAAGCCGGGATCCAAGATCAGATTTTCGAAGGCGACGCCCCCGGCTAGAGCCGCGTCGACCTGGTCGTGTAGTTCGTACCAGACCCGACGCACCACATCGTCGTACTGTTCGGCCGGGCCGGTGTGCCGGTAGTCAGCATCGGCGCGCCAGTGCATGAGGATCCACGGAACCTTGGCTGCTGCAACGACTTTCACCATGTCGGCGTCGGCGCGACCGCCGGAGACGTCGTTGACCATGGTGACGCCGGCCTCGAGGGCGGCCTCGGCGACGCTGGCGCGCATGGTGTCGACGCTGGTCGGGACACCGGCCGCCGCGAGTTCCCGGATCACCGGAACCACCCGTGCCGCTTCGATTTCCGGGTCGACGCGGACCGCGCCCGGCCGGGTGGATTCACCACCGACATCGACGATGTCCGCACCCATCTCGTACAGCTCGAGCCCATGCGCGACGGCCAGGCCCGGATCCAGGTAGCGGCCGCCGTCGGAGAACGAGTCGCTGGTCACGTTGACCACGCCCATGACGACCGTGGAGCGGCCACCGCGGGGAACAACCAATCCGGTCCCCCGCGTACCGCTTTCGGTCATGGTCGGTGCGCTCACTTTCGCAGGATGAGGTCCAGGGCCTCGGCGCGGGAGGCGGCGTTGGTTTGCAGCAGGCCGCGCACGGCCGAGGTGGTGGTGCTGGCGCCGGGCTTGCGGATGCCGCGCATGGCCATGCATAGATGCTCGGCCTCGACCACGACGATGGCGCCGCGCGGGTCGAGCTTCTTCATGACGGCGTCGGCGATCTGGGAGGTGAGGCGCTCCTGCACCTGCGGGCGCTTGGCGTAGAGGTCGACCAGGCGGGCCAGTTTGGACAGGCCGGTGACGCGGCCGTGCGGGCCGGGGATGTAGCCGACGTGTGCGACGCCGTGGAAGGCCACCAGGTGGTGTTCGCAGGTGGAGTACATGGGGATGTCGCGCACCAGGACGAGTTCCTGGTGGCCCTCGTCGAAGGTGGTGTTGAGCACCTCCGAGGGGTCGGTGTAGAGACCCGCGAACATTTCCTTGTAGGCGCGCGCGACGCGGGCCGGGGTATCGGCGAGCCCGGGGCGATCCGGGTTCTCACCGACCGCGAGCAGCAGTTCGCGCACGGCGGCCTCGGCCCGCTCCTGGTCGAACGGCCGACCGGTGTCGAGCGCGATCGGGCCGGAGACGACGTGGTTGTTGGCCGACAATCGACACCTCCTAGTTGAATTGCCGCGCTGTCGGGCGGCATTCGCGGCTGCCGATCACCCGGATCCGCCCGTCCCCGGGTGTCGAGGCACCGGGGTCGGGCCGGACCGAGCCGGGCCGCGAACCGTACTGCGGTGGCGACGGCCGGACCGTCGCCTGCCCACGTGCCCGAATAGCTCGGATCGCGAACCCTATGAGGTTATCCGGACCGGCGTCAGCGCCGACCGTTCGGTCCGTCCCAGTCGTTCTTCTCGTCGTCACCGTGCGCCGGATCCGGCTGCTGGCCGTAACCCGGCTGCCCGTACTCCGGCTGCTGGCCGTACTCGGGCGGCTGCTGGTAGCGGGAACCACCGGCCGGAGCCCAGCCGCCGTACGACGGCCGCTGCCCGGCCGGGGGCTGCTGCTGCTCGTCCTCCTGCGGCGGCCAGCCCGGCGCGGACCAGCCGGCCGGAGCGCCGTAATCGGGCCGCGAACCGTGCGTGCCACCGCGCTGCGGGTAGCCGCCCGAGGACGGCACCGGGTAGCCCGCGGGCGCGGGCGCCGGGTAGCCGTAACCGGGCTGCGGGGCCTGGTAGCCGCCGGTGTCGGGGGCGTAACCGCCATTGGCGGGCGCGGGCTGCGCGGCCCGCAGCGGGCGCGCCGGCTCCTCCGGCCACGGCTCACCGCGTTCGGCGGCCAGCTCGCGCGGCGTCTTCACCGGCGGGCGGTCCGACGGCACGCGGTCGCCGAAATCGTTGAAAGCCGTGATGCGCGGGCGCTTTTCGACGGTGGCGAGCACCTGCTCGAGTTCCTTGCGGTGCAGCGTCTCCTTCTCCAGCAGCGCGGTCGCGAGCGCGTCGAGTTCGTCGCGGTACTCGTTGAGCACCGACCACGCCTCGGTGTGCGCGGCCTCGATGAGGTTGCGCACCTCCTCGTCGATCTCGCGGGCCACCTCGTGCGAGTAGTCCGAGCTCATGCCCATGGACCGGCCCAGGAACGGGTCGCCCTGCTCCTGCCCGTAGCGGACCGCGCCGAGGCGCGCGCTCATGCCGTATTCGGTGACCATGGCGCGAGCGGTCTTGGTGGCCTGGTCGATATCCGACGACGCACCGGTGGTGGGCTCGTGGAACACGAGCTCCTCGGCGGCGCGGCCACCCATCGCGAACACCAGGCGCGCAATCATTTCCGAGCGCGTCATGAGGCCCTTGTCGTCCTCGGGCACGGTCATGGCGTGACCGCCGGTGCGGCCGCGCGCCAGGATGGTGACCTTGTAGACGGGCTCGATATCCGGCATCGCCCAGGCGGCCAGGGTGTGGCCGGCCTCGTGGTAGGCGGTGATCTTCTTCTCGTGCTCGCTGATGATGCGGGACTTGCGCCGGGGGCCGCCGATGACGCGGTCGACCGACTCCTCGAGTGCCGCACCGGTAATGACATTGCCGTGCTCGCGCGCGGTGAGCAGCGCGGCCTCGTTGATGACGTTGGCGAGATCGGCACCGGACATGCCGACGGTGCGCTTGGCCAGACCCTCGAGGTCGGCGTCGGGTGCGATCGGCTTGCCCTTGGAGTGCACCTGGAGAATCGCGCGGCGACCCGCGAGATCCGGGTTGCCCACCGGGATCTGGCGATCGAAGCGACCCGGGCGCAGCAGCGCGGGATCGAGGATGTCGGGCCGGTTGGTGGCCGCGATGATGATGACGCCGGTGCGCTCACCGAAGCCGTCCATCTCGACGAGCAGCTGGTTCAGCGTCTGTTCCCGCTCGTCGTGACCGCCGCCGAGGCCCGCGCCGCGCTGGCGGCCGACCGCGTCGATCTCGTCGACGAAGATGATGCAGGGGCTGTTCTGCTTGGCCTGGTCGAACAGGTCGCGCACTCGCGAAGCGCCGACGCCGACGAACATTTCCACGAAGTCCGAACCGGAGATGGTGAAGAACGGCACCCCGGCCTCACCGGCGACGGCGCGGGCGAGCAGCGTCTTACCGGTTCCGGGCGGGCCGTACAGCAGCACGCCCTTCGGGATCTTCGCGCCCAATTGCTGGTAGCGCGAAGGGTTCTGGAGGAAGTCCTTGATCTCGTAGAGCTCTTCGACGGCCTCGTCCGCACCGGCCACATCCGCGAAAGTGGTCTTGGGCATGTCCTTGGACAGCTGCTTGGCCTTCGACTTGCCGAAGCCCATCATGCCGCCGCGTCCGCCGCCCTGCATACGGGCCATGACAAAGATGAAAAGGCCCAGCAGGATGATCATGGGCAGCATGAACAGCAGGATCTGGCTGAGCCACGAGTCCTGCTTCACGCTGGTGTTGACCTTCGCGCCGGTGGCCTGCGCGGCCTGGAAGATCTGCTGCGAGATCTCACCGCCGCCCGGGTACTTCGCGAGGATCTGGGTCTTGCCGTCGGTGGCGTCGTTCCCATTGTTCAGCGTGATGCGGATCTGCTGCTCTTTGTCGTCGATCTGAACCGACTTGACATTGCCTTTGTCCTGGAGCTGGGAGAGCGCCACCGACGTGTCGACGCTCTGCCAGCCGCGCGTGTCATTGCTGAAGTAGCTGACCAGGTAGATCACGAGCAGGAAGCCCGCGACTATGGCCAGGTTGCGGAACACAGTCTTGCGGTTCATAGAGCGTCGGCCGGCGGGCCAGTCCTTTCCGGGGGGTGTGTCCGGGGTCGTACAACAACCATGAGCATGCCTGCGATGCTTGGTGGCGCGCCCGTTCCGGCGAACGGATGCGGACAAGCCACGTTACCCCGTAGGGTCGAGTCGTAACATCGCGCAGTTCAGCAGTTAGTGCAGTTCGACAGATCAACGGCTGGAGAACGCGGGTGGTTCCCCGACCATCTGCGGCAACACGTCGGGACGATCACCCCCTGGTGTCGGACCGAGTGGTCACAATCATGGCATGGTCGTCCTATCGTGAGTGACGACACAACAGAGCGCAGGGGGTATGGACATAGTCGAGCTACGGACACCCACAGCGATAGTGCGTCATGGCAACGGGCGTTTGACGGTGCTGCGGCCCGGAACGGACGGCGAGCGGGTGCTCGACGTGCCGGTCGGCGATCTCCTCAAGGTGCGGCTCAACCGGCGCGCCGATGACGCGGTCGTCATCGAGATCTATCTGCGCTACCCCACCCCGGTGCTCACCGGCGTCCCCGCCGACCGGACCCCGCTGCCCGTGCTCATCGCCGAACACGATGTGCCCGCCGCGACGGTGATCGTCGAGCGGATCAACAGCCAGATCCTGGCCACGCAGCGGCTCGACGTCGCGTCCCCGGATCTCACCCCGCCCACCCCGTCCTGGGGCCGCAGCGGGCCGACCCGCGCCGACGTGGACCGCGCCGTGCGCCGCATGACCCCGCGCCGGGATGCGAAATCGGCTGTGGCAGCACTGCATCGGTATGTCACGCCCGAGGAATACGTGCTGGAGACCGCGGTGGTCACCGCGCGCCCGCCGGCCGCCAAGGGCACCGGACTGCTGGCCGTCACCACCACGCGATTGATCTTCGTCTCGCTGGGTTCCACCAAGCGTTTCGCGCACGAGCTACCCGTGGCGGCACTGCTGTGGGGGCGCACGACCGACGAATCCGGTCTGGCGCCGGGCGAATACGGCGTCGAGGTCAACGACGGCAATCAGACCTGGTATTTCACCGGGGAGGACCGCACCGATATCGACCGCATCGCCGGTGGCCTGAATTTCGCCATTCAACGCGAATCCGCCGACGGCGCAGCCGGTCCCGCCGATCCGGGCGTGTCGAAGCTGTACGCCGAATGGGAACTACTGGTCGAGCGGCATTCGCTCGGCATGGTCGACGACGCACAATTCCAGCGTTACGGACGCGGCATCCTCCGGTCCCTGCCGGATTAGACCGCGCCGCAACGACGAGAGCGGCTACTCCGCAGTGGTTTCGCCCGCGGGAGCTTCCCCCGGAGGGGTTTCACCGGCCGGGGGCTCCGGCATTTCCTCCGGCTGCAACGAAATTCGCCGCCACGGGCTGGTGGGCCGGGTCCACAGGCGCAGCAGTTCCATGCGCCGGTCGACGCCGCCGGATTTGAGTTCGGCCAGATCCTCGCACGCCTGCCAGTAGGTCCAGCCGGCCAGGTAGGCGTCGCCGAACTGCCGCCAGTTGCGGTATTTGCGCTGCGCCGGGGGCAGGGCGCGCATGAGGTAGTCCCAGGCCACATCGGCCTCGAGGTAACCGGCCGTGTAGGCCATGCGGGCGACCGCGACCACCCGGGCCAGATCCCAGGCCTGGATGTCGGTGGGCAGCGGGCGCACCAGATGTTCGGTGAGCCCGAGTTTGATGGCCTGCGACCAGATGTCGTAATCGCGGACCAGCGCTTCGGGGTTCTCCATGCCGCGGAAGGAACCGACCTGCCGCAGGAAGGCGCGATGCCGGTCGGCGCGCTCGCCGAAGCGATCCCGTTCCGGGGAGTTGATGGCGGCCATGACGAGCGGATGCACCAGCGCGTAGAGCGGACCGTGCATGCCCTCCAGCAGTTGCTCCATGGATGCCATGGCCTCGGTGCCGTCGGTGATCCCCCACGCGCCGGTGAGGGTGTCGATGGCGAGTTCGCGGCGGTCGCCGAGCGGATGTTCGCGTTCGGGGCCGAGCAGCAGGGCGTCGTGGAAGGCGTCCCAGCGCGCGGAGTAGAAGCCGCCCAGCGATAGAGCGCGCAGTTCCGAGTCGGAAACCTGCGCGCCGGACCAGTGGTCGTCCTCGCGTTGGTCGAGCTCCGGGTAAGGGAAGGTCGTCAGCGTCGGAACGTCGCGGGCGGGCATGCAGCCGAGTCTAATTGCCTATCCGCTTCGCTCTGGGAAACTCATGGCTATTGGCTCTCGAGCAAGTGTCTGATTTGGCCTGTCATAGTGGGTTATCGGGCGCTAGCCTCTGGGGGCATGGGTAGGAACATCCATGTTCTGCGCGGGCTCAATCCGCCCGCCACGGAACAGGAAATCTTTGCGGCCGCACAGGAATACGTGCGGACGATCGGCGGAGTGTCGGGTTTGACCACATCCACCAAGGCGGCGGTGGATCGGGCGGTGGCCACCATCGCGGCGGCGACCACCGAACTGCTGGCGGAACTGCCGCAGCGCGGGCTGCCCGCGCCGCCGGAGCCGCCGGAACGACGCGGCATCCGGGAAGTGCCCGACGCGAGCTGAGTGCGGGTCACACACCGTAGGCGGCGACGCAGTCGAGGGCGATCTCCAGGCGGGCGCCGCGCTGATCGAGGGAGTGACCGAGTAGTTCTTCTATGCGCTGAATGCGATAGCGCACGGTGTTCTTGTGTACGCCCAGAGTTTTCGCGGCGGCGTCCGGGCTGCGATTGGCACGCAGGTAGGCGTGCAGGGTTTCGCGCAGGCGGGCCGCCTGGGGTCCGGGGTCGGCGAGGGCGCCCAGTTCCCGCTCGACGAGGGCCCGCATGGCGGCTTCGTCGGCGCCGGCCAGGTAGGCCACCTCCACTTCCGGGTAGTGCAGCACGCGCGGCGAATTCGGTTGCGCGCGTTCGGCTACCTGCCGGGCGGCGACGGCCTCGCGGTGGCTGCGGCGGAAGCCGAGGATGCCCGCGGCGGGGATGCCCACGGTGAGGCGGACCGGCGCTTCCACCGGCCAGTCGCCGACCGGCGGCAGCGCGGTGTCGTCGGAGACAGCGATCCACGCCCACAGTGAGCTGGCCCCCGAGGAGACGGTGAGCACGCCGTCGCCGAAGGCCGTGGCACAGCGGGCAACCACGCGTTCGAGCATGTCGGCGACATCGCCGTCGGGCCGGGGCGCCGATCCCTTCGCCCAGTCCGGGTCCTCGTCGGTCCAGAGCACCAGGGCGAGGTGCCGTCCGCTCAGGCGGTAGCCGAGGCGCGCGCTCGCCTCCTCGATCTCGAGTTCGCCGCCGTCGAGCAGGGCGCGCACGATCTCGCTGCGGCGGGTGAGGGCGGCGCGCAGGCCGCGTTCGCGTTCCTCGGTGTAGGTGCCGGTGAGGGCCTCCACGGAGGTGCCGACCCAGCGGATGGAACGGTCGAAAAGCCGTAGCAGCACGGCTCTTTCGACCTCCTGCGGCAACTGCCGCTGGTTGATGACCTCGGTCATGTAGTCGAGCACCGCCTCCTGCCCGACGTTGTAGATGCGCAGCAGCACCCGCAGATCGTGGCCGCGCCGGGCGATGGTGCGGGCGAAGGCGTGCGCCTCCTCCGGCACCGGGTAGCTCATGTGCTCCTGATTCAGCCCGGCCAGCATTTCGAGGGCGTGGGCGCGGGTGCTGGCCGCGAGATCGCGGCGCATATCGCGGTCGGCGAGCTCGGGGACGCGGGCGACGATGGCATTGTCGAGTCGCGCCACCACCTCTTCGAGGCTGTCGGTGCGCAGGGTTTCCGCGACGAAATCGGCAATCCACTGCCGGACGACCGTAGTATTCGCGGCAGTCGTCATGAGCGCGCCTCCGATTTGTTCCGGCAGCACAAAAGCTGCCGGGATTCTTGACAAATAGCGCCAAGAATGTGCCTGAATCTTGTGTCACGATCATAGTTCGTGAGCTGCCGCACAGCTCGCGGCCGCAACGTAGCGCACGTGGGAGAGCAATCGTGACGAATACCGAACCCGGGGCTGCCCGGAAGGCCCCCGCCCGGAAAGCCGCGCCTAAGCGCAAAACCGCCCCGGCCGAGGCCCCGGAGGCCGCCCTGAGCGCGCCCGCGCCCACCGAGTTCGAGGTCCGCAATCCCGCGACCGGTGAACTCGCGGGCACGGTGCCCATCGATTCGGCCGACGAGGTGGCCGCGAAGGTGCGCGAACTGCGCCTGTACCAGCCGGAGTGGGAGGCCATCGGTCCCGAGGGCCGCAAGGAGTGGCTGCTCAAACTCCAGGACTGGCTGATCGACAACACCGATCGGCTCGCCGACGTGCTGCAGTCGGAAACCGGTAAGGCGCGGGTGGATTCGCTCATCGATCCGGCGTTCTCCATCGACCTCACCGGGTACTACGCCCGTCGAGCCGCGAAATTCCTTGCGGACGAACATCCTTCGCCGCACAGCCCGCTGGCCCGGGTGAAGACGCTGACGACGGTGTTCCGCCCGTACCCGGTGGTCGGTGTCATCACGCCGTGGAATTTCCCGCTGGCCATGCCGGTCATCGATGTGATCCCGGCGCTCGCCGCGGGTGCCGCCGTCATTCTGAAACCCTCTGAGGTGACACCGCTTTCGGCCATGGAGCTGGCACGGGGCTGGCGGGAGATCGGCGCGCCGCCGGTGTTCGCGGTCGTCACCGGCGCGGGCGAGACCGGCGCGGCAGTGGTGAACAATGTCGACTACGTGCAGTTCACCGGTTCCACGCCCACCGGCCGCCGCATCGCCGCCGCCTGTGTGGAGCGGATGATCCCCTACAGCCTGGAGCTCGGCGGCAAGGATCCGGCCATCGTGCTGGCCGACGCCGACCTGGATCGCGCCGCGTACGGTATCGCCTTCGGCGGCATGTTCAATGCCGGGCAGGTGTGCATCTCGGTCGAGCGCGTCTACGTGGAAGCGCCTGTCTACGAAGAGTTCCTGAAGAAGCTGACCGCCGCCGTCAAGGAAGTGCGGCAGGGCGTGGACGGCCGCGAACCCAAGTACGACATGGGCGCGCTGGCCAACGAGAGCCAGGCGCAGATCGTGCAGAAGCATGTCGAGCAGGCGATCGAGTCGGGCGCGCGGGTGCTCACCGGCGGCAAGCGCACGGGCGTGGGCACGCTGTTCGAGCCGACCGTGCTGGCCGATGTCGACCACACCATGACCTGTATGACCGAGGAGACCTTCGGCCCGACGCTGCCGGTCATGAAGGTGGCCGACGAGGCGGAAGCCGTTCGGCTGGCCAATGATTCGATCTACGGCCTGTCCGCGTCGGTGTGGAGCGGCGACAAGGCTCGCGCGGAACGCGTTGCGCGGCAATTGAATGCGGGCGCGGTGAACATCAACGACGTGTTCTCCAATATGTTCAGCTTCGCGCTGCCCATGGGCGGCTGGGGGCTGTCGGGTGTGGGTGCGCGCTGGGGCGGCCCGAACGGGGTGCGCAAGTACTGCCGTCAGCAGGCCATCACCAAGCCGCTGCTGCCCACGCAGACCAAGGAAATGCTGTGGTTCCCGTACTCGCCCGCCAAGCTGGTGTTCGCCATGACGGCCATGCGGGCCGCCGGTGCGCGCGGGCTGCGGCGACTGGGTGTGCAGGACGTGTACAAGACGATCACCGGGGGTAAGTGATGACCGATTTCAGCGGGGTTCGCGGCAAGGTCGTGGTGATCACCGGTGGCGCGCGCGGCATCGGCCTGGCCACCGCCACCGCGCTGCAGGCGCTCGGCGCGAAGATCGCCATCGGCGATATCGACGAGACGACGGTGAAAGAGTCCGGCGCCGCCCGGGGTTTCGAGCTGTACGACAGGCTCGATGTCACCGATCAGCAGTCGTTCGAAGCCTTCCTCGACGAGGTGGAGCGCCGGCTCGGGCCGGTCGACGTGCTCATCAACAATGCCGGGATTATGCCCACCGGGCGGCTGGTGGACGAGCCGGACACCATCACCCGCCGCATTCTCGACATCAATGTGTACGGCGTGATCCTGGGTTCCAAGCTGGCCATCGCGCGGATGCTGCCGCGCGGGCGCGGGCACGTCATCAATATCGCCTCGCTCGCGGGTGAGACGCACATTCCGGGGCTGGCCACCTACAACGCCAGCAAGCACGCGGTGCTCGGATTCACCGACACGCTGCGCGAGGAGTACCGGGGCACCGGGCTGCGCTTCTCGTCGGTGCTGCCGACGCTCACCAAAACCGAACTGGGATCGGGTGTCACGCCGCCGAAGCTGCTGCGACCGGCCGAGCCGGAGGAGATCGCCGACGCCATTGCGAAGCTGATCGTGGAGCCTCGGTCCAAGGTGCGCGTGACCACGGTGGCGGGCGTCATCTCGCAGCTGGTGGGGCTGTTGCCGGAGGCGGTCGGGGATGCGCTGGGCCGCGCGCTCGGTGCGCAGACCGCGTTCCTCGACGATGTGGACACCGCCGGGCGCAAGGCGTACGAGTCCCGCGTGCGCGGCGACTGACCCCGCTCGTCATCCCGGCACGCTTTTGGCCGGGATCCACACCAGCTGCACACCAGCAGGTTTCGTGGATTCCGGCCAAAAGCACGCCGGAATGACGAGGGTGTTCTGTTCAGAGCCGGAATGACGAGGGTGTTCTGTTCAGAAGCGAGTGGCGAGGACGAAACGCTTACCGGGCTCGACCATCTTCTTCACGGTCGCGCCGTTCTCGTAGTCGCCCAGCGCGGTCATGTTCCAGCCGGCGGGGGCGCGGGTGAGCATGCTCAGGAAGACGCCGGTGCGGGGTTCGCCCTGCGAGAGTTCGAAGCGCACCAGCTCGGCATTGGAGGTGTCGTCGACCAATCGGCAGAAGGCTCGCGCCACCCGGTCGAATTTGTGCCCGGAGAACGAATTCACCGTGAACACAAGGGCATACACCTCCGGCGGCAGCGCCACGAGATCGACCGAGATGATCTCGTCGTCGCCCTCGCCGCGCCCGGTGAGATTGTCGCCCGAATGCGAGATCGCCCCGCGGAAGGCCGACTGCTTCAGGAAGTAGACATTGGCGAGCTTCTTCCCGGCCGTGTCGTAGGCGATCACCGAGGCGTCGAGATCGATGCGGGGGCCGCCCGGGGCCGGATCCCAGCCCAGCGCCATCCGCACCCGGGTGAGCGGCGGCGTGCCCTGTTTGGTCAGCGACACGGTTTCGTTCTTGCGCAACGACACTCGGCCCTTGTCGAGGCTGATGGTCGGCTGCCCGAACGTGGCCTGCGGCGGGGCCGGTGCGGTGGGGGCAGGTTGCGCCGGGGGCGGGTACGCCGACGCGGGCTGCGGGGGCGGGGCGTCGTCGACGCTGATGCCGAAATCGGTGGCGATGCCCGCCAATCCGTTGGCGTAGCCCTGGCCGACGGCGCGGACCTTCCACGCGCCTTGCCTGCGGTAGATCTCGCAGGCGACCAAGGCGGTTTCGGTGCTCAAGCCGGTGGGGGCGAAGGTGGCCAGGACCGCTCCGGTGGCCGCGTCCAGGACGGCGACGCGCGGTGTGCCCGCCTGCCCCCAGTTCGCCCCGGGACCGTCGAGACTGGCTGTGACCGCGATCTTTTCGATATCCGCGGGCACCTGCGCCGGCACCACGCGGATCCGATTGGGCGGCTGCGCCGTCACCCCCGGCCCGTGCGGCTGGTTGTAGAACACGAAGTCGTTGTCGGACCGGACTTTTCCGTCGGCGGTGAGCAGCAGCGCCGCCACGTCGACCGTCACTCCGGCCGAGATCTCCACCAGCACATCAGTGGCGGCGAGCGGCGCGTTGGCGCCTTTGACCAATTCCATGAGTTTCCCTTCCCCCCGATCACGGTAGTCCTGTCGGAGCCCATGGGTATGGTCGTCGCCATGCTGACCGGTGGGCTCTTCGTCGGGTTGTCCACAGTGGATATCGCGTATGCCGTCGGCGCGTATCCGGCCGAGGACACCAAAACGCAGGCCGATGACATGTTCCTGGGCGCGGGCGGCCCCGCCGCGAATGCCGCCGTGACGTACGCGTACCTGTCCGGCCTGGAGACGACGCTGGTCACCGCGCTGGGAACGCATCCGCTCGCCACCACCGCGCACGCGGATCTGCGCAAAAACGGTGTGACAGTGCGGGATATGGCGCGCGGCAGCGTGCACCGGCCGCCGGTGTCCTCGATCGTGGTGGCCGGGCAGACCGGCACCCGGACCATCGTGTCCATGGACGGCTCCGAGCTCGATGCCGTCCCCGATTTCCAGGTTCGGGGTTTGGACGACGAGCTGGATGTCATGCTCGCCGACGGTCATCATCCCCGGCTCTCGAACTGGGCCGCCTCGATCGCCGAATGCGGCATCGCACCCCTCGTCGTGGACGCGGGCCGCTGGCGCGATACCTACCGCTCACTGCTGAAGATGGCCACCACGGTCATCTGCTCGGAGTCCTTCACCCCGCCCGGGGTGCGTCCCGGCGACATCGACGGCGTCTTCGACTACATCCGCAAGCAGGGCCCCACGTTCGCCGCGGTCACGCGGGGCGGCAAGCCCATCCGATACATGTACAACGATGTGCGCGGCGAGATTCCGGTGAATTCCGACGGTGTCGTGGACACGCTCGGCGCGGGCGACATCCTGCACGGCGCGTACTGCCACTTCCACAAGTTCGAGCACTTCCCCACCGCGCTGTGGCGGGCCTCGGAGGTGGCGACGGAGTCGTGCCGGTATCGCGGCACGCGGGAGTGGATGCGGCACTGGCCCGCCCCGACCGGTGCGGAGCAGCCGGACCCGCGCTACCGCAACTACTGACGTGGGGGACCGATTACTGTGTGCCTCAATCGATCCGGTAGCCGCGGCCGTATTTGCGCAGTATCAGATCCGCTCGCGCCCGGGTGTGTTCCACCAGCCGGGCATTGAGCATATCGCTGTGCTCGACCTTCGCGCGCGCGTCGCCCGCCGTGCGGCCGCCGCGAATATGCCTGCGCAGCAAGCGTTTCTCGATGATCACCCGGGGCACGTCCAGGTACCAGGCTTCGTCGAGCAGGGGCCGTACGTCCGCCCATTTGCCCTCGTCGAGCAGTAGGTAGTTGCCTTCGGTGACGACGAACCGCTTGCCGTCGAACACCGCGCCGCCGGGCACGGGCTCGTGCAGTTCGCGGGAGTACGTGGGCCAGTCGAAGGGTGCGCCCAGGGGCGTTTCGCGCAGGGCCCGCAGCGATTCCACATATCCGGCGGCGTCGAAGGTGTCGGGTTCGCCTTTGCGCGCCAGGTCGCCCGTTTCCCGCAATTGCGCATTGGTGAGGTGGAATCCGTCCATGGGCGCGACCTCGGCGACGGCGCGGCCGGCGGCGATATTCAGTTCGTCCCGAATTCCCCGGGCGAGTGTGGATTTCCCGGCTCCCGGCGGTCCCGCCACCCCCAGAACGAACCGACCAGACTGTCCGTACGCATGCCGCCGAATACGCGCCGCCAATTCCGCCAAGGAGATTTCGACACAGCCGCGAGTCACGCACCAACCCTACTGAATTCCGGCGCCACCACCCGTTCCAGCGCGCGCACGTCGGCCTCGATCGCACGAAAAAGTCCATACGACACCAGAAATGCGACAAGGCTGCCGATAACCATGATCCGGACCTCGACCACCACCTGCGCCAGATCGGGCTGCGGCAGATAGGTCACACCCAGCACCGCGAGCAGCGGAATACACGCCGCCACCGCCAGGTACCCGGCGCCGCGCCGCCCCAGTCGGCGCAGCCACACCGCGTCGGTGTGGCTGATCTCGCCGTGCCGCAGGAACATCGGATACAGGCAGCGCAGCAGATAGAACGTGACCAGGAAGAACGGATAGACCACCGCGATCGCGCCACACACCGTCTGCGAGACGACGAAGTGCACGAACTTCGTCGCGGGCAGCTCACCGGAGAGGGCATTCAGCACTATCGGCACGCTGATTCCGGACAGCACCCACAGTGGCAGCACCACCTGAACCACCCGATCACCCATCCGCAGGGTGTCTGCACGGGCCCGCCGAATCGTCGCCGCATCGTATTCCCGTCCTTTCAACAGGCCCAGGAATACGCGAATCGGGTAGCGACACAAATACAGCAGCAGTGCCGCGCCGAGCGGGAACAGCACCGAATTCACCACCGTGATCATGGTTTCGAACCCGCGCATCGCCGATTCCGGGAGCCTGCTGACGATGAGTATTCGATTGTGGTGAATGTTGTAGACGGATGCCGCCACATTGGGGATGAGAACGGCCGCCGCCACCAATGGCACACTCCAGCGCCGCAGCCGCACCCGCAGACTGCGGGGCGGCGGATCCACCAGGGCGCGCGCGTGCTCGTCCATGCACAGCTCGAATTGCTCGGTGAGCCGGGCAGCGCTGTCCCAGCGGCGATTTCGATCGAATTCCAGGCAGGTCAGCAGCACACGCAACAGTGAGGCGGGGCAGTCGGGCGGCACCCGGTCGCGGGCGCGCGCCCCGACTCCCGCGCGGCGGCGCGCGAGCATGGCGTCGAGGTCCGGGCGCTCCCCGCCGCCATCGGCGGACTCGTCGAAAGGCAGTGCGCCGGTGAGCAATTCCCACAGCACCACACCCAGCGAGTAGATGTCGGAGCGGGCATCCAGATCGGCGACGGCACGGGTGCTGTCCGGATCCCACAGTTCGAGCTGTTCCGGCGAGGCGTACGCGCGCGAGCTCTCCGCTTCCGGACCGGCCCACTGCCGGTAACGGCGCAGCCCGATGCCGAAGTCGGCCAGTTTCGGCATCGCCTCGGCGGTGAGCAGCACATTGGCCGGTTTCACATCCTGGTGCACCATCCCGTGCCCGTCGGCGTATTCGAGCGCCTCGGCGAGCCGACGGCCCAGCCACGCAACGGTTTCCGGCCAGCTCAGCCCGGCGATCTCGGCCCGCACGCTGGAGTCGGTGGGCCGGATCTCGCCCTTCTCCTCCATGGCCGCGTCCACCGCGTCCAGCAGCAGCCGGCCGCTGCGCCGGTCGGCGGGCGTCGCGCGCACCCGGTGCAGCACCTCCTGCAGGGTGCCGCCGGGAACGAACTGCATGGACAAGAGCCGCAACGGTGCACCGTCACCGGCCTCGATCGTCCGCTGGTCGAACACGCGCACGATGTACGGATGGTCGAGCTGCGCGACGGTCGCGGAGTCGCCGCCCGCGTCCGCCTCCACGCGCACGGCGACCAGCCGCTGCATGGAACGCTGGCGGGCCAGGAACATGCGGCTGCCCTCGGTGCCGCCGAGATCGGTGAGCAGGTCGAAATCGTCCAGGCGACGGCCGGTTTCGATGCCGCGGGGCAGTGCGGGTGACTCCGGAACCGTCGTGCCGGCGTCGGCGAAGCGTCGCTGGAGCTCGCCTGCGACCTCCGGGTACTCGGCGCTGAAGGTATCCGGGTCGATCCGGCGGTAGCGACTGCGCACCAGGTATTCCTCGCACACCAGATCCGGGTAGTCCGGACTGTGCGCGAGTTCCGGAAACTCGGTGCGGTAGTCGGCAATTCGCTTCTCCAGCCCGGGACGCAACCGCCGTTGCCGGAGATCGATGCGCAGCAGCTCGACGAGGACGGCCAGCCGCAGGCCCGGTCCGTCCGGCAGATAGTGCACGAGCCGGGGTGGTTCGGACGCGGCGCTGCGCAGGGTGGATTCCCAGTCGGCGCTGAATCGCGCCACGGCCCGCGCCGGATGTTCGCTCTCCACCGGCTACCCGGGACTTTTCCCGGTGTCCCGCACCGATTTTCCGGGGGACACCACGCGTTCGAGCGCTTGCAGGTCCGCCTCCAGGCCACGGAACAGCGCGTACACGCCCACGAAGGCCGCGATACCGCCCACGCTGAGCACGCGCACGGCGACGATCACCAGCGGGATGTCGGCGGGCGGCAGGAAGGTCACGCTGGCCACCGCGAGCAGCGGCACCGAGGCGGCCACGGCGAGGTAGGTGATGCATCGATTGCCGAGCCGGTGCAGCCAGACGGCGTCCTCGGCGCTGATGTCGCCGTGCCGCAGGAACATCGGGTAGATGCAGCGCACCAGATAGAAGGTGACCAGGAAGAACGGGTAGGCGACGGCGATGGCCCCGCACACCACCATGGAGGCCAGGAAATGCACGAGGCTACGGGTCGGTATGTTTCCGGCGGACAGCTGCATGGTGATCGGGAAGGTGACCCCCGCCAGCACCCACAGCGAGAACACCACGAACGAAATGCGTTCCCCGCACAGCAGCACGTCGGCGCGCGCCTGCCGCAGCATCTCCGGCGAGAAGTCGCGGCCCTTGCGCAGGCCGCGCGGCACCGTGATCACCCGGCGGCACAGGTAGGCGATGACAGCGGTGCCCAGCGGGAAGAACAGTCCGTTCACCAGGGCGGTGACGAGGGTGAAGGTCCGCATGGCCTCGTCGGAGAGCCGGCTCACGATGAGCTGGTCGTTGTGCGCGATGTTGTAGAGCGAGCCGAGCCCGTTCGGTATTGCCACGAACAGCGTGACGAGCGGAATCATCCAGCGCCGCAGGCGTTTACGCCAGCTGTCCGGCGGCGGGTCGACCAGGTCGCGGGCGCGTTCGTCGAGGCAGAGTTCCAGTTGCGCGGCCAGCGCGGTGCCGGAACTCCAGCGCTGTTCGCGGTCGGGTTCGAGGCAGGTGAGCAGCACGCGGCGCAGGGCGGCGGGGCAGTCGGGCGGGACGCGCTCCAGAGCGGCGGATTCGACGCCGGTGCGACGGCGGGCCAGCATGGCCTCCAGGGTGGTGCGGTCGCCGTGATCGCCGGGGCCCGCCGTGGAATCATCGAAAGGCTTTGCGCCGGTCAGTAATTCCCACAGCACCACGCCGAGGGAGAAGATGTCGGCGCGGGTGTCGAGGTCGGCGGCGGTGCGGGCGGTGGCCGGATGGCAGGCCTCGAGCTGCTCGGGTGACATGTAGGACAGTGAGCCGCCGAAGTAGGAGACCGGGCTGGCGCCGTCCACATTCCGGCTGAAACTGATATTGAAATCAGCCAGTTTCGGAACGGCCTCGGCGGTGAGCAGCACATTGGCCGGCTTCACATCACGATGCAGCACGCCGTGCCCGTCCGCGTACTCGAGCGCCTCGGCGAGCCGGCGACCCAGCCACGCAACGGTTTCCGGCCAGCTCAGCCCGGCGATCTCGGCCCGCACGCTGGAGTCGGTGGGCCGGATCTCGCCCTTCTCCTCCATGGCCGCGTCCACCGCGTCCAGCAGCAACTGCCCGCTGCGTTCGGCCGCCGGGGTGGCCCGCACCCAGCGCAGCACGCCCAGCAGCGTGCCGCCCGGCAGGAACTGCATGTACAGCAACCGCAGCCGCCGCCCGGATTCGGTGCGCACCCCGGACATCAGCCGCTGATCGAAGACCCGCACGATGTAATCGTGATCGAGCTGGGCCAGGGTCTGCGGCTCGGTGCCGTGATCGGCGGAGATCTTCACCGCGACCAGGCGTTGCAGGGACCGCTGCCGCGCCAGGAAGACCCTGGCGAAGGCCCCGCTACCCAAACTGGTCAGCAGATCGAAATCATCGATGCGCTGGCCGATTTCGATGCGATCCAGCAGCGTGCCGGTCTCCGGAACGCTCAGCCCGCCCGTGGCCCGGGTCGGATCCGGCGCGGTCAGGCCGGTGAGGTCGGCATGCTGGGTCAGCTCGCTCGCATCCGGCACCCGCGTGGTGTCACCACCCGGCAGACCCCCGAACGTCGACTCGTCCGATGGCGGACCGGCGTGGGTCGACTCGTCCGCCGCACCACCCGTCAGCTCGCCCGGGGCGAGTCCGAACCGGGTCGACTCGTCGAGAGCTGTTCCCGTGCGGGTGGATTCATCGAGGCCGGGGGCCCGGGTGGATTCGTCGAGGGCGGCGCGGCGGGTGCTCTGGTCCTCGTCGTCGGCATTGAGCAGTTCGCGCAGGCGGTCCGCCTGATGCGGGTATTCGCGCAGGCAGTCGCGGGGGTCGACGCGCTCCCCGCTGTGGCGGCGGATGACGAACTCCTCGTACACCAGTCCGGCGGGCAGATCCCGCTGGGTGAGCTCGGGGAATTCGGAACAGTACTCGGCCAGCCGCTTGCGCGTGCGCTCCGAGCCGGGCGACAGCCCCGGGCGGCGCAGCCAGCGATGCCGCATATCCACGCGGATCAGCTCGACCAGGGCATCGCGACGCAATGTGCTGGCATCAGGCAAATAGTCGGCTATCCGGGGCGGCGCGGAGCCGGAGTCCCACGCCGCAGCGAAGGCGGCGACCACACCGAATTCCCTTCCGGCCGAGGAAGGACCGGAACGGTGGTCGGAACCAGAAACCATGTCCGCACCCATCTGGCTCGGCGCGGAAACGTTCGAATCCGCACTGTCGATCCATGAATGCCGCAGATAAAATCCGCCACACCCGACAACCATCATCCCCGAGCAACAGCGGGAATGATAACTTGCGGCTCAGGAGCGGATCACCCGATTTCGACACGAGGCGACGGGGGAACAACCAGCATGTACGACGAGGGCACCGCGCTGGCCGACGGCACCGCACCCGTGGTGGACAGCGCGCACCCGGCCGCGCCCACCTCCGGCGAGAGTCCCGCGCCGCCCGGCTCCACCGCAGACCCGGCCGCGCCCACCTCCGCCGAGCACGCGGCGGAGCGAGCCGGAGCCGATTCCACCGAGGAGGTAGCGGTGGCAAGCTCTGCGGCCGATTCCGATGGTTCCAGCGAATCCCGTCCGCCCGCAGACACCACCACCGCGGGCGGGATCGCCGCGGCCGTGCAGAACGGGGTGCTCACGCCGGAGCAGGTGGTCGATGCCGCGCTCGAACGCATCCGGTCCCGGGATCGAAAAGTGAACGCCTTCAGCCGGGTTCGCTCCGATGTGGTGCGCGCCGAGGCGCGGGCGCTGGCCGAGCGGCCGGATCTGGACCTGCTGCCGCTGGCCGGGGTGCCGATCGCGGTGAAGAACAATATCGACGTCGCCGGTGAGGTGACCCGGGGCGGTTCCCGCGCGGGCTCGGATACCGCCGCGACCGCCGACCATCCGGTGGTGCGACGACTACGCTCGGCCGGCGCGATCGTCGTCGGCCTGACCACGGTTCCCGAGTTCGGACTCTGGGGCGTCACCGACGAGCCCGGCCGAATCACCCGCAGTCCCTGGAATACTCGCTACAGCGCAGGCGGCTCCTCCGGCGGCTCCGGCGCCGCTGTCGGCCTCGGCCTGGTGCCGATCGCGCACGGCAACGACGGCCTCGGTTCGGTGCGCATCCCCGCGGCCTGCTGCGGCGTGGTCGGCGTCAAACCCGGACGCGGTCTGGTGCCCGCCCAGGTCGGCCTGGACGACTGGGGCGGCATGACCGAAAACGGCGTCCTGGCAACGACTGTGGCCGATGCCGCGCTCATGCTCTCGGTGCTCGCCGATCAGCCCGCCCTCGCCGATCTGGACACGCCCCCGGCCCTGCGCGTCGGCCTGGCCGTCACCCCGCCCAGCCCGCTGGCCCGGGTGGATCGCGCGTGGACCGCCGCTGCCCGCAAGGCCGCCGCCGCCCTCGCCACCGCCGGGCACGAGGTGCAGGTCGCCGAACTCCCCTACCAGGGCGCCACCTCCGCGCTGCTGCTGCGCTGGGTGGCCAACGCCGCCCGCGAGGCCGGCACCGTGGCCTACCCGGACCGGTTGCAGCGCCGCACCCGCGCCCACATCGCCCTCGGCAATCTGGTGCTCAAGGCCGGCCTGGTCCGGCAGTCGCAGGTCGACCGCATCGAAGCCCGGCTGCTCGACTACTTCGACCACCACGATGTCGTGATCACCCCGACCCTGGCCACCCCGCCGCCGCGGGCCCGCAACTGGCACAACCTGCCCTGGATCGCGAATGTGATTGCGAACGCCAGCTATTCGCCGTTCACCCCGCTGTGGAACCTGGTCGGCTGGCCCGCCCTCACCGTCCCCATGGGCTTCCACTCCCGCACCCGCACCCCCGTGGCGGCCCAGCTGGTCGGTCCGCCCGGCAGCGAATCCACCCTGCTGCGCCTGGCCGCCCAGCTCGAAGCGGCCCACCCCTGGCGGCGCACCGCCCCGTGAGAACGACGATGCCGCCCAGCCTGTCGAACAGGCTGGGCGGCATCATTTTTCGCTCGGTGCGCGGTTCACCGCGCGGCGGCACCACCTCCGACACAGTGCCGCCGGTCCCGATCCGGTCCTCCGGCTTCCGCCGCGCCGCACCCGCGCTGCGGTCCCGGGTTCCCCGGATATTCGATGAATCCGCTTGCCGCTGCGACCTACTGGGCCGCGGCGACCGGTTCGCGGTTATCGGCGAAGCCGCCCTCGAGGACGCGCGCGGCGAATTCGAGGATGGTCGGGCGGTCGTCGTCCGCGCGCCAGGCCACGGCGAGCTCGCACGGGGCGAGACCGGTGACGGGGCGGGCGGTGAGGCCGGGCCAGCGGTACATGGGCACGTTGTTCTCCGCGAGGAGGCAGACCCCCAGGCCGAGGCTGACGGCTTCGAGGCGCTCTTCGGCCGTGGCGGCCTCGGCGCCGATCTTGGCCTGGCGACCGGAGCGGGAGTCCGCGCCGAGCCAGAAGTCGCGCGCCGCACCGGCTTCGGCGGGCATGGCGATGAACGGTTCATCGGCCAGGTCGGCGAAGTCGATGGTCTCCTGGTTCGCCAGCGCGTGGTTCTCCGGCAGCAGCACCCAGCGCGGCTCGGTGCGCAGCACCTGCCAGCGGTAGCGGCTGGTGTCGGGCACCGGCAGCCACATGAGCGCCAGGTCCGCCTGCCGCCCGGCCAGGCCGGAGGACGGGTCGGTCCAGGACGCCGAGTGCAGGGCGAGCCGGTGCCCGCTGGCGGACTCCAGATCGGTGATCAGACCGCGGCCGATGGAGGACTGGATGCCGACGCGCAGCACCTCACCCGCCTCCTGCAGGGCCACATTGGTGACCTCCCAGAGTTCCAGGATCTTCCGGGCGCCTTCGAGCAGTTCCTTGCCCGCGACGGTCAGGGCGACACTGCGCTGGTTGCGGTCGAACAGCACGACGTCCAGCTGGCGTTCCAGCTGCCGGATCTGCCGTGACAGAGTGGGTTGTGCGATGTGCAGCCGCTGAGCGGCATTCGTGAAGTGCAGTTCCTCAGCGACGGCGACGAAATACCGCAGGTCGCGCAAATGCGGGTCCATAGCCCCTTGCTATCAGAATCGGTCTTGAATTTCCAGCCGTATCCGACCCATAAGTTTGAAATCTGGGTGGAAAACAGCCTTCAGGTTTGTTGCAGACAGCATAAGGGCTCTCCGAAACATTTCCGTAACCGGGACCGCGAATTCCTGGCCAATCGCCCGAACCGCCCCACGCGCACTCATAAGGTCAGCCGACCAGCAGTTACCTCGACCACGCTCTGACCGGCCGAACCCTCGAGCTGATTCCCGGCAACCCGACCCGGCAACCATCGCACCGATTGCCGATCAGCATCAGTGAGTTTCATCACAGACAAGCCGAAAGCCGCCCACCGGGACCGGCGGACGGCTCTCGCGAGCTCTGAGACGAGGGTTACTTCCCCCCGTAGACCTTCGGGTCGAGGGTGCCGATGTAGGGCAGGTCGCGGTAGCGCTCGGCGTAATCCAGGCCGTAGCCCACCACGAACTCGTTCGGGATGTCGAAGCCCACATGCATGACATCCACCTGGGTGCGCAGCGCGTCGGGCTTGCGCAGCAGCGTCACGACCTCGAGCGATGCGGGATTGCGGCTCTTCAGGTTCCGCAGCAGCCACGACAGCGTGAGACCGGAGTCGATGATGTCCTCGACGATCAGCACATTGCGGCCGGCGATGTCCTTGTCCAGATCCTTCATGATCCGCACGACGCCCGACGACGAGGTCGACGACCCGTACGACGAGACCGCCATGAACTCCATCTGAGTCGGAATCTGCAGCCGCTTGGCCAGATCCGTCATGAAGAAGATCGCGCCCTTGAGCACACCCACCAGCAGCAGGTCACCTTCGGGAGCTCCCGCCGGATACCGCTTGGCAACCAGGTCCGCGATCTCGTCGATCTTTTCCGCGATCTGGTCTTCGCTGATCAGCACCGACGCGATGTCATCCCCGTACACGTGCGCTGGTTTCCCTTCAGTGATGGTGTCCACCTCGACCGGGCACGGACGACTCCGGACCCAGTATGAGCCTGCCATGTTCGCGCGCGGCAACCAACCTGCTCCCGCCCACCGAACCGCCCACGGCGACCCCGCCCTGCCCCCGCCACGCGATGACCAGCGCTTCGACCGCTCGTAAATTGCTGTCCGTCAATGATTTTGCGCCACCCGCGAGCAACCAGGCGCGAATGACGCGCCGCCGCAAAGCCGGGGCGGCAGTGGCGAGCGTCTCGAGATCGAGGCCCTCACCATCACGAGCGGCCTCCAGCAAATCCCCGGCGAGCGCGTCCAGCGCGGCGCCGTCCTCCCGCAGCTGCGCGGCCGTGCGGGCCAGCGCCCGCGCCACCCCGCCACCGAGCACATCCTCCAGCAGCGGCAGCACCTCCGACCGCAACCGCACCCGGGTGAACTCCGGCGCACTGTTGTGCGGATCCTCCCAGGGCTCGAGGCCGACATCCGCGCACAGCTGCCGAGCCGTCGCACGCCGCACGGACAGCAGCGGCCGGCCCCACGGCTCGGCGTACTCGGCCATCCCCTGAATGGACCGCGCCCCGGACCCGCGCGCCAAACCCAGCAGCACGGTTTCGGCCTGATCATCGAGGGTGTGGCCGAGCAGCACGGGCAGACCGCCGCGCGCCTCGTCCAAGGCGGCATAGCGGGCCTTGCGCGCTGCGGCCTCCGTGCCGCCGTCCCGGCCGACCGTCACCCGCAGCACTCGCGCCGACCGGCAGCCCAGCCGCAGCGCGTGCGCGGCCGCCGCGGCCGCCACCGCCGCCGAGCCGTCCTGCAATCCGTGATCGACCACCAGTGCGTCCACCGCGGCCGCCTCCACCACGGCCGCGGCCGTCAGCGCCAGCGAATCCGCGCCACCGGACAGCGCCACCGCCACCGCACCCGCCGGTGCGTGCCGCTGGAGCCAATCCCGTACGGCGTGACGCATTTCCAATGCGGCACGCGTTTCGGGCAGCCGGGGTCGATCGCTCACAGGCGAATCGTTCCACGTCCACGGTCGAAGGCGATGCCGCACCCGCCCGCGAGACCGGCGGTCCGTCAGCCCAGGACGCGCGTCACCCAGCGCTGCGGATCGTTGATTTCGTCCATGCGCGGCAGGGTTTCGCCATCGGTCCAGATCGTGTTGAACCGATCCATGCCGACCGTGCCCACCACTTCGTCCACGAACTTCTTGCCGCGCACGTACTGCGCGACCTTCGCGTCCATGCCCAGCAGCGCGCGCAGCAGCCGCTGAATCGGATTGGCGGGCCGCTTGCGCCGCTGATCGAACGCCGCGCGAATCCGCGTCACCGACGGCACCACCGCGGGCCCGACCGCGTCCATGACGTGATCGGCATGACCCTCGAGCAGCGTGCCGAGCATGAGCAGCCGGTCCAGGGCGTCCCGTTGCGGTTCGGGTTGGGTCGCGCGCAGCAGCCCGACCACACCGCCCGCCGGATCCTCGATGCCGCGCTTGCGATCCCGCACCGCCTCGACCAGGCGGCCGAGCATATCGGCCAACGGCTCCTCCCCGGTCTCGCCGAGGATCTCCACATTGCCGCGCATGTACTCGGCAAGCCAAGGCGCGGAAGAGAACTGGACGCGATGGGTGACCTCGTGCAGGCACACCCACAGCCGGAAATCGCTGGGCGGCACGCCGAGTGCGCGCTCCACCGCCATGATGTTCGGGGCCACCAGCAGCAGCGTCCCGTCCGGCCCGCTGAACGGGTCGTACTGGCCGAGAATGGCCGTGGACAGGAACGCCAGCATGGCCCCCGCCTGCACGCCCGCCGGTTTGCCGACGAACTTGCCCTTCTCCCCCGCATCGGCGCCGGTGCCGGTGAGCTGGGCCATGGACTCGGCGGCCGCCGCGATCCAGCCCGGCCGATCCAGCACCCGCGCGTCCGGCACGGGCGCGTCGTCGATCAACCCGCTGACCTCGCGCACCGGCCCCTCCGCCCGCTTGGACGCCGCGGCCAGTTCGAGCACGGCCTGCTCGGCCGCGTAGCGGGTGGTGCGCGGCCCGGCGGGCACCAGGGCGGATCCGGTGCGGGCGGCCAGATTCCAGTCGACGGAGCCGGCCAGGCCGGGCCCCTTCCTGCGCGGTTCGCTCACCAGCACCTCGCCGGGGCGGGCGCTACCGTTCCCCGGCTGGTCGGCGTGGGCCGCATGGTTTTCGGGTCCGGTCATAGTCATCCACCCGTCAGGAGCATCCGCAGTTGCGCAGTGTGGCGGCGATGGCGTCCAACGCGGGGCGGCTCGCCTCCGGGAGCCGCTGGTTGGACATCAGCGCGAAAGTGAGTACGCGCCCATCGCGATCCAGCACATATCCCACCAACGAGCTTGCCACATCGAGAGTTCCGGTCTTGGCGCGAACCCAGCCCGCACCATCGCGATCGCGCACCGTGTAGCGGTTGCCCAGCGTCCCGGTCGCGCCCGCCACCGGCAGGTAGTCGAGCAGGCTGGCCAGCGGGTCGGGAGCGGGCGAATCCCCTTGCCCCGCAGTGGTGTTGGGCAGCGCGGCGACGGCGACCAGATGGTCCAGCAGCCGCGGCGGCAGCAGATCGTCCACCGACAGCCCGCTGCCGTCCAGCAGGGTGGCGCCGGTCAGATCGAATCCGGCCGCCCGCAGCGTGGTCATCATGCCGGTCACCGCGCCCGCGAAGGACAGTTCGTTGCCGGTGGCCTGCGCGATCTCCCGGGCGATGGTCTCGGCGAGCACATCGTCGGAATGCACCATCATGTCGCGCAGCCGATCCTTCAGCTGCGCCGACTGCACGGCCGCGACCTGCTGCGCACCCGCCGGAGCGGTACCGGCCCGCACCCGCGCCGGATCGATCCCGAGCGCGGCGGCGAGCGCCTTGCCGGCATCCAGCGCGGGCGTCTCGGTGCGCGGCGAATACTCGACCAGCGGTTGCAGCCGGCCGCCGTCGATCATCACCGGCTCGATCGGCGCGATGGAACCGCCCGCGATATCGCGCGGATCCCAGCCCTGCGCCATGTTCGAGCCCGTGTACAGCGAGGTGTCGACCACGATGCTGTCCACCGGCCTACCCGAATTCTTGATCTGCGCAACCAGATCCGACAGCTTGGGCCCGTCCGGGTAGTAGCCCTTGCCGTCCGGCTCATTGGTGAGCGTCGGATCGCCGCCGCCCACGAGCACCAGCTCGCCGGGCGCGGCGCCGGTCACCACCTTCGTGGTCACCCGGCGGTCCGGCGGCAGCGCCAGCAGCGCGGCAGCGGTCAGCACCACCTTCGCGTTCGAGGCGGGGATCTGCGGTTTGTCCGGGTCGATGCTCCACAGCACCTCACCGGTCACCCCGTCGGACACCGACGCGGCGAAAACGCCCAGATCAGGATTGGCGGCCACCCCGGCCAGCGCGGCGGCCAGCCCGGTCCGGCTCGGTGCGGGCGCGGTCGCAGGCGCGGGCGACACCTGCGGCAGGGCCTTCACCGGCGAGGGCGGCGCGGCGACGGTCAATCCGCCGTGCCGGAACTCCTCGGTCCACGGTTTCAGCGTCAGCACCACGGCGGCGATCGCGACGACCACCACAACCAGCGCGGATGTCACCACGATCCAGGTTCTGCGCCGGCGCTTGGCCTCCAGACCCCCGATATTCTGCTTGTTCCCGCCTGCCACGTGCAGCTGTCTCCCTGATACCTGTGGCAGGGGAATGCCCCGGGCGTCCCTGCCGAACCCATGCGCCCGCCGACCACACTATCCTCGTTGCGCAGTCGTTCCCCTGAACGAGCTGGCGAGTCGGCAGCCATAGGCCAACGAAGAAGGAGATGACGTGAAGTTCGACGTCACCATCGAGATCCCCCGGGGTCAGCGCAACAAGTACGAGGTCGACCACGAGACCGGGCGGGTGCGGCTGGATCGCTACCTCTACACCCCGATGATGTACCCGGCCGACTACGGCTACATCGAGGACACCCTGGGCGGCGACGGTGACCCGCTGGACTGCATGGTCCTGCTGCCCGAGCCCGTGTTCCCGGGCGTGCTGGTCGAGGCCCGTCCCGTCGGCGTGCTCATCATGAGCGACGAGGCCGGCACCGACGAGAAGCTGGTCGCGGTGCCCGCCAAGGACAAGCGCTGGGATCACATCCAGGACGTCGAGGACATCCCGGAGTTCCAGCGCAAGGAGATCGCGCACTTCTTCGAGCGCTACAAGGACCTGGAGCCCGGCAAGTGGGTCAAGGTCGAGGGCTGGGAGGGCCGCGAGAAGGCCGAAACCCTGGTCACCGAGGCGTACGCGCGGCTGAAGGAGCAGGGCGGCCACTGACGGCCCGCCTCGCTACTCCCGCGGAGTGGTGAGCCCCGCGGTGGTGCGCAGCGGCACCTCTTTCCAGAAGAGGATCAGCAGCAGCGCCACCGCGGTCACCGCCGAGGTCGTCAGGAACACCGCGGACAGCGAGTTCGCGAAACCCACCTGGAACGGCTGCGCCAGCACCGGATCCAAGCGCTGGATCACCGAACTGTCGACCAGCACCTGCCCCGCGGCCGCCGGATCCTGGCCCGCGGCAACGAGTTCGGCTTCGATATCGGGCGCGAGCCGGGTGAACAGGATCGACAGGAACACCGCCGCCCCCAGCGTGCCCCCGATCTGGCGAAAGAAGGTCGCGGCGCCCGTGGAGACGCCCATATCCTTGGGCGGCAACGCATTCTGCAGCGCGAGAATGAGCGGCTGCATGAGATTCCCGAGCCCGAATCCGACACACAGCATGAACGCCGCCACCATCCAGAACGCGGTGTCCGCCCGCAGATAATGCATCAGGAACAGCCCGAGGGTGATCATGGCGGCGCCGAGAATCGTATAATTCCGGTAATGCCCGGTGCGCGATATCAATTGGCCGGAAATGATCGAGCCGATCATGATGCCGAGCACCATGGGAATCATCTGCAAACCACCCAGCATCGGGCTCGCACCCCGCACCACCTGCAAATACTGTGGCATGAGCAGGATTCCGCCGAACATGCCCGCGCCCACCACGAACGAGATCACCACACCCAGCGCGAACGTCGGATTCCGGAAAATCCGCAGCGGAATCAGCGCCGCGTCACCGAGTTTCGCCTCGATCGCGACGAACACCGCCACCGAGACCCCGCCGATCACGTAACAGAGCACCGATCGTCCACTCCCCCAACCCCATTCACGCCCCTGCTCGGCGACGACCAACAGTGGCGTGATGCCGAGCGCCAGCACCAGCACACCCCAATAGTCCACACGGTCAAGGGATCTCACCGGTTTCGGCAGTCGCAGCACGCGTGAGACCACCAGCAGCGCGAACAGCCCCAGCGGCACGTTGACCAGGAAAACCCAACGCCACCCGGCGATCCCGAGCAGGCTGGACTGCCCGGCGAACAATCCGCCCAATAGCGGACCGAGCACACTCGAGGTGCCGAACACGGCCAGAAAATAGCCCTGATATCTGGCTCTTTCCCGCGGGCTCACGATATCGCCGACAATGGTGAGGGCCAGCGACATGAGCCCGCCCGCACCCAGCCCCTGCAAAGCCCGAAACGCCGCCAGCTCGTACATGCTCTGCGCGAGCGTGCACAGCAGCGAACCCGCCAGGAAAATGGAAATGGCCGCCAGATAGAAGGGCTTGCGCCCGTACATGTCCGACAGTTTTCCGTACAGCGGCGTCGCCAGCGTGGCCGTGATCAGATAAGCCGTTGTGGCCCAAGCCTGTAACGCATAACCGTCCAGATCATCGGCAATGGTCCGGATCGCCGTCGACACAATGGTCTGATCGAGCGCGGCCAGCAGCACCCCGAGCAGTAGCCCGCTGAGAATCACCAGAATCTGCCGGTGCGTGAATCCACCCTCGCCGGTGGATGCGGCCACCTCGGATGTAGCCATGGCCAACCTCCAGGTCCCCCAGCCTCACGATAGGCCGGAACCGGAGATCCGCAATCGGTTTTCGATAGCCGCCGGATCAGCACCGTCATCCCGGCGCGCTTTTTGGCCGGGATCCACACCCGCTGCACCCCAACAGGTTTCGTGGATCCCGGCCAAAAGCATGCCGGGATGACGAGTGCGTGCCTACTTCCCCTGGAACCGCGGCTGTCGCTTCTCGAACACGGCCTGAATGGCCTCGGTGATGTCCTCCGAGGGCAGGAAGGCCGCATTCCACGCCGACACGTAGCGCAGCCCGTCGGCGACCTTGCCCGCCTTCGGCTGATCCAGCACATCCTTGATGCCCTGCACCACCAGCGGCGGGTTCTCGGCGATCTCACGCGCCAGCGCGTGCGCCGCGTCCAGCACCGCCTGCTGATCCGCGTACACATCGTTGATCAGGCCGATCTTCTCGGCCCGCGCCGCGTCGATGTCCTTGCCGGTGTAGGCGAGCTCGCGCAGATGCCCCTCGCCGATGATGCCCGGCAGCCGGTGCAGCGACCCGATATCCGCGACGATGGCGACCTTCGCCTCGCGCAGGCTGAACTTGGCATCGGCACTGGCCAGCCGGATATCCGCGGCGGCAATGAGATCCAGCCCGCCGCCGATGCACCAGCCCGACACCGCCGCGATGACCGGCTTGTGGCTGTCCGCCACCGCGGTGACCGAAGCCTGCATCTCGCGCACGTGCCGGAGGAAATCGGTGCGGGGCTTGGCCAGCGCCTTGTCCCCGAGCAGCGGCCCGAACAGCGGCGACATGGCCGGCAGATCCAGTCCGTAGGAGAAATGCTTCCCCGCCCCGGTGAGCACGATGGCCCGCACCTCGGGATCGGCGTCGAGTTCGCCGAAGATGAGCGGCAGCTCGCGCCAGAAGTCCGGGCCCATGGCATTGCCCTTGCCCGGGCCGGTCAGCGTCACCTGCGCGACGTGGTCCTTGCTCTCGACTTCGAAAGCCTTCCAATCGGTCATTGGTCCAGCGTATCGAGCCCAGGCCCGGCATTTCCCCCCTGCCGGGGTTTCGGGGGCGGAGCTCCCGAGAATCGGCCGGAGCCGGGATTCTCCCGCGTGTAAACGGTTTGCTAAATCTGCTGCGCCGCACTGGTTCCCGATCGGTCACCGGACGGACGATTGATGCGTCCACAAGATGCTCTCCCCGTGTGGAGGTTCCGATGTTGATGCACCACGGAATCGGCCTCGACCGCTTCAATTCCCTCTCTCGCCCGCGCGCCATCCACGCGCTTTTCGAGTGCTGCTGCAATGTCACCTGGGCGCACAAGATCGCGGACGGCAGGCCCTACCCCGGCCACGCCGCACTGCACACCGCGGCCGCAGCCGAATTGCACGCTTTATCCCCCACCGATCTGGAACGAGTCTTCGATTCCTGTGCCCACGAAAACGTTTCGGAGCACACGATCACCGAGCTCGCCAGAATCACCCGTGCCCGAATCGCCCGGATGCTCGGTCCGGAGGAGGGCTACCCCGAATACTGAAACCCGGCACATGTACCGCAATCGCTCTACCCTTGGTGCCATGCGCAGGTCCCTGCTGCCGCCGATCGCGACGAAGGTCTCCGACACCCTGATCCAGCGCGGCCATCACGGGGTGATCGTCACTCAGCCGCAACCCACCCACACCGCCGCCGACGCCGCCCGCGCCCTGGGCGTGGACGTCGGAGCCATCACCAAATCCCTGGTCTTCCTACTCGACGACGACCCGATCCTGCTGCTGGTCTCCGGCGCCCACCAGGTGCACCTGCCCCGCACCAGCGAACGCCTGGAAGGCGCTCTCACCCGGGCCCCCGCCGCCATGGTGCGCGAGGTGACCGGGCAGCCGGTCGGCGGCGTGGCCCCGGTCGGCCACCCCACCAACCTGCCCACCTTCGTCGACAACGCCCTGTCCCGTCATCCGGAACTGTGGGCCGCGGGCGGCCACCCGAACACCCTGTTCCGCACCACCTTCGGCGAGCTGGTCCGGATCACCGCGGGCCTGGCCATCGACGTGGACTGAGCCGCCGGTCCACGCGATATTTCGCACAGCCCGGAATATTCGGGCGCCGCAGCACGTAGGTTCGTTGCGTGACTGATTCCGAGACATCCGGCGCCGAGCTACATGTGCCCGATGACCTGAGCGGCATCACCGCGCAGCAGTATCGCGCCGCCATGCGGCATTACCCGGCGGGCGTCACCATCGTCACGCTGAACTCCGGGAACGGCCCGATCGGTTTCACCGCCACCTCGTTCGCCTCGCTCTCCGCGGAACCCCCGCTCATCTCGTTCAATATCGCGCACACCTCCTCCAGCATCGAGGCCATGCTGCGGTCCGAATCCCTGGTCGTGCACTTCCTCGGTGAACACCAGAAGCACCTGGCCCAGCGCTTCAGCCGGGACGCCGCCGAACGCTTCAGCGACCGCTCACTGTGGACCGCACTCGACACCGGCGAACCGGTCCTGCACGGCACCCCCATCTGGGTGCGCGCCACCGTCTACAAGCTGCTGCCGATCGGCGATCACACGCTAGTGGTCGGCCTGGTCACGCGGGTGCACGACAACACCCAGGATTCCCCGGCCGTCGGCCCGCTCGTCTACTACAACGGCGCCTACCACCACGCCGAGATCTCCGACTGATTCCCGCCGGGTCGCATCCCGGCCGGATCAGGTCAGCTCGCCGATGCCGCGGTGCCGATACCCAGCGCCGCCAGAATCGCCGCGCTGAGCTGTTCCAGCCGATCCCGCACCGCGGGCCGTTGCAGCAGCGCCACCGCCCGGGACGCCGCCAGCGCCAGCAGCACCATTTCGATTGCGGCAATGGTGGATTCGATCGCCCCGAGCGTCAGCGTGTTCGCGAAGGTCACCTCGGTCAGGAACTGCGGCAGCACGGCGAGGTAGAACAACCCCACCTTCGGATTGAAAACGCACGATAGCAATCCGGCAGCGAATGCCGAGCGAACCGAGTTCGCCTTCTCCCGGGCCGTGCGCGCCGCGAGTTCATCCGCCCCCGCGGCCTTCCCCCGCCGATGCGCCAGCAGCGCGCGAATCCCCAAGTACACCAGGTAGATTCCGCCGATCACCTTCAGCGCGCGATAGGCCGTGGCCGACTGCTCCAGCAGCGCCGCCACCCCCGCGGCGACAACCACCGCCCACACGATCCCACCCAGCGCCGACCCCACTGCCGCGGCAATGGCGGGACGCGGCCCGGCCATCGAAAACCGCAGCACCAGAAAGGAATCCGGCCCCGGCGTGATGGACAGCAGCACGCACAGCCCGATGAAGCTCAACAGCAGCGCCATGCTCATCCGTCAATGACAGCACAGCCCACCGACATTCGGGAGGGAAGAACCCGCCGACCGGACCTGATGATGAAAACCGGCCGGCGGCCCCTCCGGGCGCGTCCAGAATTCAGTTTCGCGCGCTGAACTCCGCACCCAGTTCCTGGAACAGGTTGGTATTCATGGTGAATGCGAGTCGCGCCTCGTCCAGCACGCGCTCCACATCGTCCCCGGCGAGGGGCAGCCGGTCCAGGCTCTCGCGGTATTCGCGTTTGAACGCGGCCGGATTCGAGATGCCGTCGAAGACGTAGAACCGCACGCCGTCGCCCTTCTTGGGCAGATCCCACAGCTTCTCGGCGGTCCCGCGAATGACCTGGCCGCCCGAGAGATCGCCGAGGTAGCGGGTGTAGTGATGCGCGATGTACCCGGCCGGGAAGGTGCGCGCACACTCCTCGATCCGGGCGGCGTACGCGGAAGTCGAAGGCAGTGCGGACAATTCGTCGCGCCAGTTCGGTCCGCCGAGGTAGGCGAGGTCGAGTTCGAGAGCGGCGAGCCGATCGAGTTCCGACCGGACGAACGGCCCGGCGACGGGGTCCTGAGCGAGCTGCGCGGAGTGCTTCTCCAGCGCGTCGTAGACGAACCACAGCTGCGAGGTGTAGCGGTAGAAAGCCTGGACACCGAGCTTCCCGGTGAGCAGATCGCGCATGAATGTGGAGTGTTCCGCCTCGTTGTGCTGCTGCTCGGTCGCGGTGCGGATGAGCGTCGAGAACGGCGTGTCGATGTCCAGCATGAGCAACCTCTTTCACCTCTCGGGCGCCCAACTATGGCTACCCTAACTTCTAGTGACAAGGTTAGCTACAGCAACAATCCCGCGAAACGTACTTTGCGGCCGACCGGATCCAACTTTCGGATGATTTTCGCGGCGGGGTTGACAAGATCCCCGCCCGTCTGCCAGCCTCTGAAACCAGGTCATGAGTGCCAGTGCAAAGCCCCGGCTAGCTGGTCGGCAACCCTCCTCCGCGGTGGGGTGCTCCGGGTGACGACCCGGCCGTATCCCGACTTGGGAACGGCAAGCGCGGACACTCGATCACTCACTTTCTGATCGCGCGTCCCTTATCCGACGGGATTTCGTGATGACTGCTTTCGCCGACCAGAGCTGTGCCGCCCTCGCCGAGGTGTCCGGCCGCGACCTCCAGGTCCCCCTCGTCCAGGGCGGCACCATCACCTACGCCAACTTCGACTACGCCGCCAGCGCACCGGCATTGACCCAGGTCACCGACCGCATCCAGGAGCTGCTGCCGTTCTACGCCAGCGTGCACCGGGGCGCCGGCTACGCCTCGCGCATCTCCACCGACTGCTACGAATCGGCCCGCGGTTCCGTCGCCCGCTTCCTCAACGCCGCCGACGACCAGGTCGTCGTCTTCACCCGCAACACCACCGACTCGCTCAACCTGCTCGCCGGGTGCGTGCCCGGCGACACCGTGGTCCTCGACGTGGAACACCACGCCAACTTCCTGCCCTGGCAGCAGCGCGGCCGCCGCGTGGTCCCGGTCGCCGACACCATCGAGGAGACCATCCAGCGGCTGGTCGCCGAACTGTGCGCCAAACCCGCTGCGCTGCTTGCGGTTACGGGCGCCTCCAATGTCACCGGTGAACTGCTGCCGCTGGAGCGCCTGGCCTGGATCGCGCACCAGTGCGGCACCCGCATCCTCGTCGACGCCGCCCAGCTGGCCCCGCACCGCCGGATCGATCTGCGCACCAGCGGCATCGACTACCTGGTCTTCTCCGGTCACAAGACGTACGCGCCCTTCGGCGCGGGCGTGCTGGTCGGCCGCCGCGACTGGCTCGACGCCGCCGAACCGTATCTGGCCGGCGGCGGCGCGGTCCGCTCCGTCACCACCGACAGCGTGGAGTGGGCGCCCGCCCCGCAACGGCACGAGGCCGGATCACCGAACGTCCTCGGCGTGGCGGCACTGGCCGCCGCCTGCGACGCGCTCGCCGAACTCGACGCCACCACGGCCATCGAGCATGAGCAGTACCTCACCCATCGCCTGCGCTACGGCCTGAAAACCGTTCCGGGAGTGCGCTTTCTGCGCATCTGGCGGGACAGCACCGACGCCGTCGGCATTGTCGCCTTCACCGTCGACGGCTTCGAACCCGGCCAGGTCGCGGCCTACCTCTCCGCCGAGCACGGCATCGGCGTGCGCGACGGCCGCTTCTGCGCACACCCGCTGCTGTCACGCCTCGGCGTCGACGCGGCCCTGCGCGCCAGCATCGGCCTCGGCACCACCGCCGCCGAGGTGGACCGCCTGATCGAGGCCGTCGCCACCCTCGTCGACAAGGGCCCGGCCTGGAATTACGCCCGCACCGAAGGACATTGGAATCCGGTGCCGGAGACCCGGCCCTTCGGCAGCGGTAACGAGGGCGCGGCGCCCTGCGCGTTCTAAAACACGAGGTAGCGGGCGGCGAGTTCTTCGACGAAAGGGTCGTCGTCCGCGACCACGTTCAGGATGTCAAGATCGTCCTGGACGGAAACCCGGCGTACATCGTCCTGTTCGGGGTCCGGTCCGTCTTCTTCCAGCTGCCGGATCAGTTTCGCGCGTACTCGTTCCTTCAGCGAATCACTCATATCCAGAGCATGCCCCGCCGCCACACGATCATCCGGACAGGCACGCCGCAGGGCTCACACCGGCGCGAGCCAGGTTCCGTACGGCGTGTTCCGCAGCACCGTGAACGCCACCAGCAATATCCCGGTTACCCATAGCGCCGCCTGCGGCAGGATGCGCGGCAGCGGCGGCGGCATCTGCCCGCGCAAGCCCTTGATCATCCAATTCCCCCACCACGCAAAGAAACCCACCAGCAGCGGAAGCAGCAGCAGATTGCTGTGGATGGCGTCCAGAATCCGCCCGTCGGTGAGGTTGTGCATGCCCCGCAACCCGCCGCAGCCCGGGCACCAGTACCCGGTCAGCTCGTAGAACGGGCACACCCCGTAGGACCCCTCCACGTGCGGATCCCGGAAATGCAGCAGCGCCATGGCTCCGGCCATCGCGCCGCCCGCGAGCAACGGCAACCCCGCGGTCAGCCACCGCGGCCGGGCAGAGGGTTCGCGCACAGGCGCCGATGCGGTGTCCACGCGCTCAACGGTAGCGGCGTGGACCGCGCGCTGCCAGAGCGGTCTCAACGCACCGGCGCCCGTTCGACGACCGGCGCGGTGAGTGTCCCGGCAAGCATGTCGATGATTTCTCCCCAGGCATCCACAGCTCCGGCCGCGACCTTGCCCGCCTCCACCGCACGCTCGTGATCGGCGAGCAGCGCGAAAAGCACTGTGGGCAAAGCACGCAAGCGTCGCAGGCGCAGTCGCGGCGGCAGCTCGCCGAGTTCGCCTTCGAGCCCGCGCATGATCACGCGCACCGAAGTGCGCTGTGCACTGTCGAGATTGCCCGCGTCGGTGACGGCGGGATGCGCGTGGATCTGTTCGAGAAACCGCGCGTAATGGTGTACGCCGTGCCGTGATCCGAGTTCGAACATGGGGATGACCAGGGCCTCCAGCAGCCCGTGCACGCGCTGCGGCGGCCTCGAATTCGATTGTTCGGCAAGTATTTCCAGCCGCCGGACTTCCAGGGTGGCCAGCCGGTACTCGACGACGGCCTCGATCAGTCCGTCGCGCGAGCCGAAGTGGTACTGGATGGCGGAATTGTTCCGCTGTCCGGCCGCCGCCGCGATATCGCGCAGCGGCACCGTCTGCCCGCGTTCCGCGATGAGTCGTTCCGCCGCGAGAATGATCCGCTCGCGCGCCGCTGTCCCTGCCACAGCTTGCAGGGTAGCCGCTCACCAGCGCCTAAAGAACTCCTCCTTGACAGTTAAGAACCTGTTCTTAAATATTGCTCGTGACCGCCGTCACGGGCGGTTTCCGAAGGAGGAATTTCCATGATCCTTGACGCCTTCCGCCTCGACGGCCGCGTCGCCCTGGTCACCGGCGCCGGGCGCGGCATCGGCGCCGCCACCGCGCTCGCCCTCGCCGAAGCCGGTGCGGATGTCGCCCTCGCCGCCCGCACCGCCGCCCAGCTCGACGAGGTCGCCGGCAAGATCCGCGCGCTGGGCCGCCGCGCGGTCACCGTCCCGTGCGATCTGTCGGATCTGTCCGCGGTGAGCGCCTTCGCCGAACAGGCCGCCGCCGAGCTCGGCCGCATCGACATCGTGGTCAACAATGTCGGCGGCACCATGCCCAACACCTTCATGACGACCTCCCCCGAATTCCTCGAAGAGGCGTTCCGATTCAACGTCTCCACCGCGCACGCCCTCACTCAGGCCGCGGTCCCGCACATGCTGAAGAACGACGGCGGCTCGGTGGTGAACATCAGCTCGATGCTGGGCCGCACCGCCGGTCGCGGCTTCCTCGCCTACGGCACCGCCAAAGCGGCACTGGCACATTGGACGCGACTGGCCGCCACCGATCTGTCCCCGCGAGTCCGCGTGAACGCCATCGCCGTCGGCTCCGTGCTGACCTCGGCGCTGGAGGTCGTCGCGCAGCAGCCGGAGATCAAGGCGCGCATGGAATCGGCGACGCCGCTGGGTCGCCTGGGTGAACCCTGGGAGATCGCGGCCGCCATCGTCTACCTGAGTTCCCGTGCGGGCGGCTACATCACGGGCAAGGTCATCGAGGTGGACGGCGGAATCGAGCACCCCAACCTGGAATTGGGCATTCCGGACCTGTGAATCGGACACTATCTGTCTGTGACACAACGGCTCCGGATCGGCCGATGAATCGTCGGTGAACACCGTTTCGGAGATCTAGACGGCGAACGGCGGTCCTTGGCACGGTCTAGACCGTGAAATTCCCACACGGAAATACCTTCACCGCCCTGACCGCCGCCGCCTTCGTCACCCTCTCGACAGTCGCCGGAACCGTCACCGCGACAACCGCATCCGCCGCTGCCACCGTCAACAAAGTGGTGGTCATCGGCCTGGACGGGGCAATGTACAAGAAGATTCAGGAAGCCGGGGCGGCCAATCTGCTGAAGCTCGCCGCCGAGGGCACCCTTGGGCAGACCTCCATCGCACCGCACACCACCATCTCCGGTCCGTCCTGGAGCACGGTGCTGACCGGCGTCTGGGACACGAAGCACGGAATCTACAACAACAGCTTCACCGCCAAACCCTTCGAGAAGTACCCCAGCGCTTTCACCCTGCTCGAAAAGGCCAAGCCCGAACTCCGGACCGAATCCATCGTCACCTGGAAACCGATCAGCATCATCGCCGGTTCCAACACCCCGCACGCCGATGTGAACATCGCCAGCCCCGCCCAGTCCGACGACCCGACCGAAGCCAAGATCGACGCTGTCACAGCCGATTCCAGCGCGGCGGCCATCACCGACGACGGCCCGGACTTCCTGTTCACCCACCTCGATCAGATCGACGAGGCCGGCCACAGCCACGGCGGCTCCTCGAAGGAGTACCTCGAGGCGATCCGGCGCATCGACGCCGAGGTCGGCAAGATCGTCGCCGCCGTCGACGCCCGAGCCAAGGCCAACCCCAACGAGAAGTGGAACATCCTGGTCACCGCCGACCACGGCCACAAGCCCGGCGGCGGCCACGGCGGCCAATCCGCCGACGAGACAGCCAATTTCCTCATCGCGCGCGGCCCGTCCTTCAAGGCCGGCGTCACCAACAGCACCAACTCGCTGGTCGACATCACGCCGACCGTGCTCGACCTGCTCGGCGTGCAGGCCGGCCCCGACTTCGACGGCAAGTCGATCATCGATGGCGGCGGCAGCGGCAGCGCCGGTGGCGGCACCGGCTCCTCCAGCCTTTCCTCCGGCCTGTCCAGCGGATCAGCGGGCTCGAACCGAGCCGGATAGCAGCAGGCACATTCGAGCAGCTATGCCGAATGGGCCGCCGCGATCCGCTCGGCGTCGACGAGGGCGACCACCCTGCCCGCATCCGCCAGCAGCACCGGTCCCACATGCCCGGTCGTGCGCTCGATTGCCTGCGAGAGAGGTTCGGTGGTGCCCACCACGGGCAGCGGACCCGACAGATGGTCGTCCAGCTCATCGGCCTCTGGCGCGTCGGCCAGTCGCGACGCCTCGACCGACCCCAGCACCTCCGCCACCACCGCAGGCCCGATTACCTTGCGCTGCAACAGCACTGGCAGTGCGGAGCGAGAACCGAGCAGCCCCTTCGCCGCCCCGACGGTCGCACCGGACGGAACGTGCACCGGCGGCGGGAGCCGGCTCGGATCACCCAGCGCCTCGCCGACGGTCACGCCGCCCGCGGGCGCTGTCAACGGAAACCCCAGCGCGCCAAGCCATTCGTCGTTGTAATACTTCGACAGATAGGCCCGCCCGGAGTCCGGCGCCACGACCACCACCACAGCCTCCGGCCCGAGCCCCCGCGCGACGCGCAAGGCCGCCGCGATGGCCGTCCCCGACGAACCCCCGAGCAACAGCCCCTCCTCCCGCGCCAGCCGATGCAGCACGCGGATCGCCTCCACATCCGGAATGCTCTCGACCCGATCCACCACCTCCGGATGATAGGAATCCGGCCACAGATCCGGCTCCGTCTCCGGATGCCGGAAGTGCCCGACCGCCTCGACGTACCAGATCCGCCCATCACCCCCGCCGTACACCGAGGTCTCCGGATCCGCCCCGATCACCCGCACCGCTCCCCCGGACGCCTCCTTCAAATATTCGCCGGCCCCGGTCACCGTCCCGCCGGTCCCGATCCCCGCGACGAAATGCGTTACCCGCCCACCGGTTTGCGCCCAGATCTCCGGCCCCGTCGTGCCCCGATGCGCCGCCGGATTGGCCGGATTGTCGTACTGCCCCGCGAACCAGGCCCCCGGAATCTCCTCGGTGAGCCGCAACGCCACGCTCCGCAAATGTTCCGGATGCCCGACCGGCCGCAACCCGGGCGTCAAATGCACCTCCGCCCCGTATGCCCGCAGCAGCGCGATCTTCTCCGCGCTCACCCGATCCGGCACCACCACCACACTCCGATACCCCCGCGCCGCCGCCAACGCCGCCAACCCCAGCCCGGTATTCCCCGAACTCGCCTCGACGACGGTGCCACCCGCCCGCAACTCCCCCGCCTCCTCCGCCCCCAACAGCATCCCCACCGCCGCCCGATCCTTAACGCTCCCACCAGGATTCAAATACTCGAGCTTCACGAAAACCGTAGCCCGAACGTCCCCCACCACCCGATTCAACCGCACCAGCGGCGTCCGCCCCACCGCCTCCGCCACCGAATCGAACACGCCCCCGGCAAACGACGAACCATCAGCCATCCGACACCCCTGCCAGCTTCTAGGGATAACCCAGTCCCACACCATCTTCCAGGCAGCCGACCGCACAACCCCCACCCACCCGAACCAGACTCCCCCGCACCCCGAACCCAACCCGAGGCAACACCCAAAAGAAAAAGGCCCGGCACACGAGCCGAGCCTGAATCCAAGGAGTTTGTGGAGCCGCCTGGGGGAATCGAACCCCCGACCTTTTCATTACGAGTGAAGCGCTCTACCGACTGAGCTAAGGCGGCGTGCCTTCCGGCGGTGCGAGTCTATCGTCTCGCGCCCGGATCGCGAAAACCGGTGGTCACGGTCACGTGTTCGAGCGGGCCGCTATGAGGGTGGCGGCCATGGCGGCGACGGCGAAGCGGGGTTTGACGTTCGTGTCGAGGGCTTCGCGGCAGTCGAGGACGGCTTGGATGCAGCGCAACAGGCCCTCGGGGCGGATGTCGGAGGCCAGTTCGCGGATCTGGTCGGCCATGTCGGGGTGGGTGAGGGCCACGCCGGAAGTCGAGTCGGGGGTGGCCGCGCCGAAGCGGACGGCCAGAGCGTCGCGGTACAGGCCCGCGACATCGATGAGGGCACGGTCCAGCGCGTCGCGGCCGGTACGGGTGGCGCGGGACTTCTGGCGCTTCTCCAATTCTTTGAGCGCACCGGCGGATCCGCGGGTGGCGGAGGCGGCGCCCTTGCCGGTGCCGCCCGCGCCGAGGGCCGTGGCCAGTTCTTCGCGTTCCTTCTCGTCGCGTTCGGCGCTGACCTGTTTGGCCTCGTCGTCGGCGGTTTTCACCAGGTCGTCCGCGGCGGCGTAGGCGGCTGCGGGGCGGGCCGTCGCGGCGACCAGGGCCAGGGCCTTCTTGCGGCGGGCGCGGGCGTCGTCGTCGGTGGCCAGGCGGCGGGCCCGGCCGACGTGACCGCCACTGATCGAGGCCGCCCACTGCGCGGTCTTGGCGTCGAGGCCGTCGCGCTCGCGCAGCACCTTCGCCACCGCCTCCACCGACGGGGAGGTCAGGTGCACGTGCCGGCAGCGCGAACGCAGGGTGATCGAAATGTCCTCGGGATCCACCGAGGGCGCGCACAGCAGGAAAACCGTTCGCGCGGGCGGCTCTTCGACCACCTTGAGCAGGACGTTTCCGGCGGCCTCGGTCAGGCGGTCGGCATCCTCCACGACCACGACCTGCCAGCGCCCGGTGCTCGGCCGCCGCGAGGCCACCTGCACGATCTCGCGCATCTCCTTGGTGCCGATACTCAAGCCCTCGGGCACCACGCGCCGCACATCACCGTGGGTTCCGGCCATGGTGGTCGTGCACGCGTGACAGCGCCCGCACCCGGGCTGATCCGGATCCGTGCACTGGAGAGCCGCCGCGAAACACAGCGCGGCCACCGAACGACCCGATCCGGGCGGCCCGGTGAACAACCACGAATGCGTCATTGCCGACGACGAGCCCGCCCCGCCCCGCGCGGCCACCGCGGCAGCGGTCAGTTCGGACTCGACCGCATCCTGGCCGACCAGTCGATCGAAGACACCCGCCACGTCGTACACCCTAGCTGTCTGTATCTCCCTGGGGCTCCAAGCCCCCAGACCCCCGGGCGGGGGGCCGGCCCCCCACTCCCCCGGCTGATTGGATTGCCGAATGTCAGACGCGCTGCTGGGTCGTATTCGCCCCGTCCAGTGACTCCCGAATGATGTCGGCGTGGCCGCTGTGGTGCGCGAATTCGCGGAAGAGGTTGTAGAAGATGTGCCGCGCCGGCCACCACTGCCGCTCCGGCGCCCACGGCGCGGTCGGGATCGGGATGGGCGTGTCGAAGCTGTCGATCTCGCGGATCAGCTTCTCGGTCTGCTCGGCGAGCGCCGCCCACTCGGCCAGCAGCCCCGCGACGGTCTCGTCCGGACCCATCCGATGCGCCGAATCCATTTCGGACACATCGAATTCCGAGTTCTCGTCGCGCTCGACGAGCACCGTGGTCCAATGCCGTTCGGTGGCGATCAGATGGTGCAGCAGACCACCGAGAGTGAGTTCACTGACCGTGGTGCGCTGCCGAGCCTGGTCATCGTCGATGCCGCGTAGCGTGATACCGAACAGCCTGCGCTGATCGGCCATGCCCGCGATGAGATCCTCGCGCTCCCGATCGGTCATCGAAAGTCCTTCCGCTGGTGCGTTTCCCGTGCTCACACGCTACGGGAACGCACCGACAGGAAGAACCCCGCGGCGGGATCCGATCAGGACTTGGCGGACGCTGCCTTCTTGGCCGTCGTCTTCTTCGCGGCGGCCTTCTTGGTCACCAGCCCATCCGCGGTCTTGGCCGCGGCCTTCTTCGCGGCCGCCTTCTTGACCACCTTCGTCGCCGAGGTCGCGGTCTTCTTCGCCGCAGCCTTCTTGGCGGTCTTCTTCGCGGCCTTCTTCACCGGCCCGCGCGCCCGCCGATCCGCCAGCAGCTCCGAGGCCCGCTCGTCGGTGATCGACTCCACCTCGTCGCCCTTGCGCAGCGACGCGTTGGTCTCACCGTCGGTGACATACGGACCGAACCGGCCGTCCTTGATCACCATCGGCTTCTCCGACACCGGATCCACGCCCAGTTCGCGCAGCGGCGGCGCACTGGCCGCCTGCCCGCCACGCCGCTTGGGCTCGGCGTAGATCTTGAGCGCCTCCTCCAGCGTGACCGTGAAGATCTGATCCTCACTGGTCAGCGACCGCGAATCGGTGCCCTTCTTGAGGTACGGCCCGTACCGCCCGTTCTGCGCGGTGATCTCGTCACCGGAGGCCGGATCGGCGCCCACCACGCGCGGCAGCGACAGCAGCTTCAACGCGTCGTCGAGCGTGATCGTCCCCAAATCCATGGACTTGAACAGCGATCCGGTGCGCGGCTTGGGCGCGACGGCCTTCTTCGCGCCCTTCTTGGCCTCCGGCTCCTCGGCCGGCTCCGGCAGGATTTCGGTGACGTACGGCCCGAAACGCCCTTCCTTGGCGACGATTTCGTGCCCGGACGCCGGATCCACCCCCAGCGAGCGACCTTCCTGCGGCGTCGCGAAGAGCTTCTCCGCAACCTCGGGGGTCAGCTCGTCCGGCGGCAGATCGTCGGGCAGGTTCGCCCGCTGCGACACCGGATCCCCTTGCGGGTCATCGGGATTGACAATCATGCGCTCCAGGTACGGCCCGAACTTGCCGACCCGCACCACCACATCGCGACCCTCGTCATCGCTGAACAGCTTGATGGAGTTGACTTCTCGCGCATCGATACCGTCGAGATTGTCGCCGACCATCCGCTTCAGACCGCCCGAGCGCGCCACCGACCCGTCGGCGCCGTGATCGCCACCGAAGTAGAAGGAGGACAACCAGTTTCCGCGCTGCTCGCGCCCACCGGCGATGGCGTCGAGATCGTCTTCCATGGCCGCGGTGAAGTCGAAGTCCACCAGCCGCCCGAAATGCGCCTCCAGCAGGCCGATCACCGCGAACGCCACCCACGACGGCACCAGCGCGCTGCCGCGCTTGTACACATACCCGCGATCCAGAATCGTCTTGATGATCGAGGCGTACGTCGAAGGACGGCCGATGCCGAGCTCTTCGAGCGCCTTGACCAGCGAAGCTTCCGTGAACCGCGGCGGCGGATTGGTGGTGTGCCCATCCGGCGCCAGCTCGATGGCGGTGACGCCCTGGCCCTCGGTCAGCGCCGGCAGCCGCGATTCGGCGTCATCGGACTGGCCGCCCGCCTCCTCGTCGACACTCTCCACGTAAGCCTTGAGGAAGCCCGCGAAGGTGATGGTCCGGCCCGACGCCGAAAACACGCACTCCTCACCGGAATTCGCGACACCGGTGATGCGCACCGTCAGCGTGGTACCGCGTGCGTCCGCCATCTGCGAGGCCACGGTGCGCTGCCAGATCAGTTCGTACAAACGGAATTCATCGGTGTCCAGCCGCGAATGCAGCTGTCCCGGCGTCTGGAAGGTGTCACCCGAGGGGCGAATGGCCTCGTGTGCCTCCTGCGCGTTCTTGACCTTGCGGTTGTACTGCCGCGGCGTCGGGCTCACATACTCCGCGCCGTACAGCTGCGTCGCCTGCGCGCGCGCCGCGTCGATCGCCGACTGCGACAGCGTCGTCGAGTCGGTACGCATGTAGGTGATGTAGCCGTTCTCGTACAACCGCTGCGCGACCCGCATGGTGCGCTCGGAGGTGAAGCGCAGCTTGCGCGCCGCCTCCTGCTGCAGGGTCGAGGTCATGAACGGCGCGTACGGCTTGCGCGTGTACGGCTTGGATTCGACCGAGCTGACCGTGAGATCCACATTGTGCAGGGATTCGGCAAGCCGCTGCGCGTACCCGGCATCCAGCACGACCACGCCCGAGGCGGTCTTGAGCTGCCCGTCGGCCCCGAAATCGCGACCGGTCGCCACACGCGACCCGTCCACCTGCACCAGGCGCGCCCCGAAGACCCGCGGATTCCCGCCCTCCTCGGACCCGCCCGCATCCAGCTTCGCGGCGATATCCCAGTACTCCGCCGACCGGAACGCCATGCGCTCCCGCTCGCGCTGCACGATGACGCGCGTCGCCACCGACTGCACGCGGCCCGCCGACAAGCGCGGCATGACCTTCTTCCACAGCACCGGCGACACTTCGTAGCCGTACAACCGGTCCAGGATGCGCCGCGTCTCCTGCGCGTCGACCAAATCCTTGTCCAGTTCGCGCGTGTCGCGGGCCGCCGCCTGGATGGCGGGCTCGGTGATCTCGTGGAACACCATGCGCCGGACCGGCACCTTCGGCTTCAGCGTCTCCAGCAGATGCCACGCGATGGCCTCGCCCTCGCGGTCGGGGTCGGTGGCGAGGTAGAGCTCGTCGGCGTCGGCCAGCAGGCTCTTCAGCTCACTGACCTTGGCCTTCTTATCGGGGCTGACCACATAGATGGGCTCGAAGTCGTGATCGACGTCCACGCCGAGCCGCGCCCACTGCTGTCCCTTATATTTCGCCGGCACATCCGCCGCGCCGCGCGGCAGGTCGCGAATATGACCGACCGACGCCTCCACGACATAACCGCGGCCCAGATAGGGGGCGATCTTCTTGGCCTTCGTCGGCGACTCCACGATCACGAGACGACGCAGGTTACGGCCCTGGTCGGGTGCTGAGTTCGGCGCTGCACCGCGGTCTCGTGTTGCCACCGGCGAACACACCTTTCCTGTAGATCCGCGCGGCGCTGGTGCGCGCGATACGCGGCTGGGGCAAGCGGCGGCGACTACTGATATCGCTGCCAGCAACGTTTATACCCTGTTCAATGCCTGCGCTTCGGTCGCAGCGGCGATGTGGCCCCGGGTTGTGATCGAGTGTAATGGGTCCAGATATGGGTCGTCCCCCACCGCCGGGTGGCGATGGGGGACGGAACCCTATGGGGTAGGCCCGCTATCAGAGCGCGCGAACACCAGTGGCCTGCGGGCCCTTGGTGCCCTGGCCGACCTCGAACTCGACCTTCTGGTTCTCCTCGAGGGTGCGGAAGCCCGATCCCTGGATCTCGGAGTAGTGGACGAAGACGTCAGCGGAGCCGTCCTCGGGCGCGATGAAGCCGAACCCCTTCTCCGCGTTGAACCACTTCACAGTTCCCTGTGCCATTCTGTTCCTTCTCTTTCCATACCGGAACGGCGGACAAGTAGGTTCATCCACCGGGTCCGTTCCGACCGCTGTACTCTGTTCCCCCTGCAGGAAAGCACCCAGTACACCGTTCGCAACATCGATCCTGCTGATGGTTTGGACTTTGGATCCGTCCCTCGAACACAGAAGCTTGCGACCAGGAACCAGTGAACCATGTCTTCGCGCAATTCAACAGCCGAGTTACCCACAATTTGCAAAAAAGTTGATCTTGCGAATGCGCAGGTGAGGGGCGTAATGCCCAAATCCGTACTCGAAGTTGGTTTGCTTCCGAATAACAGAGCGAGCATCTGGCAAACAGGGTGTGAGCCAGGTCGCTACTCTGCAGTGAAATGGCAGGTAGGGCGACGGATGCACACACCGTTCGCACCCGGAGTGCGTGTCGAGGTGTCGGTTCGGTGAAAGCCGGAGACCAGACGGATCGGTCTGAAATAGGCAGCGATCCGAGCTATGGCCAATCGTTGCTGAATCGTGTCCTAACCAGCTTCAGCAGCGGTGACCCCCGCCTCACCCACGTCAGCGAGCTACCTGCGCGAGCGGCCCAGGTCACGGAATGGCCCGAATGGATATCTCCCGACGTCCTCGCCGCGGTGCAGGCCACCGGGGTCGAGGCGCCATGGGCCCACCAGACCCGCGCCGCGGATATCGCCGCAGGTGGCGGGCATGTCGTAATCAGCACGGGGACCGCTTCGGGCAAGTCTCTGGCCTATCAGATGCCGGTGCTGACAGCCCTGCGGGAGGATCCGCGGGCCACCGCGCTCTACCTGTCGCCCACCAAAGCGCTGGGTGCGGACCAGTTGCGCATGGCCACCGAGATGACCGGTGCCGATTCGTTGCGCGGGATTCACCCGGCGCCCTACGACGGAGACACACCGCAGGAGATACGGCAGTGGGTGCGGTCCAACTCGCGCTGGGTTTTCACCAATCCCGACATGCTGCACCTGGGCCTGCTGCGCTCACACGAGCGGTGGGGACGGCTACTGCGACAGCTGCGCTATGTGGTCGTCGACGAATGCCATACATATAGAGGGGTTTTCGGGTCCCACGTGGCGCTGGTGCTGCGGCGACTGCGCCGCATGGCCGCGCGATACGGGGCCGATCCGGTGTTCGTGCTGTGCTCGGCGACCACCAGCGACCCGGCGCACACCGCCTCGAAACTCATCGGGGCGCCCTGCACCGCGGTCACCGAGGACGGCTCGCCGCAGGGGGCGCGGACCGTGGCGCTGTGGGAGCCACCGCTCGTCGGCGGGGGCCTGACCGGGGAAAACGGTGCCGCCGTACGCAAGTCGGCGGGAGCGGAAGCCGCCAAGGTCATGGCCGAACTCGTGGCCGAAGGGGCACGGACGCTCACCTTCGTGCGGTCGCGGCGCGGCGCCGAACTCATCGCGATGGATACACGGCGGCTGCTGGCGGATGTGGATGCCGAACTGGCGGAACGGGTTGCGGCCTATCGGTCCGGATATCTCGCGGAGGATCGGCGGGCACTGGAGGCGGCGCTGTCGGAAGGCGCGCTGCTCGGGGCCGCCACCACCAATGCGCTCGAACTCGGGGTCGACATCGCCGGGTTGGATGCCGTCGTGGTGGCTGGATATCCCGGGACGGTGGCCTCGTTCTGGCAGCAGGCCGGGCGCGCCGGGCGGCGGACACAGGGGTCGTTGGTGCTGCTCATCGCCCGTGACGATCCGCTCGACACCTATCTCGTGCACCATCCGGAGGCGCTGCTCGGGCGACCGCTGGAGGCCAGCATCACCGATCCGCACAATCCCTATGTATTGGGGCCGCATCTGCTGTGCGCGGCCATGGAACAGCCGCTCACCGATGCCGAAGTACTGGAATACGGTGCGTGGGAACTACTTTCCGGGCTCGCGCGACAGGGGATGATCCGGCGGCGACCCGGGGCGGGACGGGATGGTTCGGCCCGGTGGTTCACCACCGCCGACGCGCATCCGCACGATGCGGTGGACGTGCGCGGGGGCATCGGTGCGGCCATCGCCATCGTGGACTGCGAAACCGGGCGCATGCTGGGCACCACCGATGCCGGGCGGGCGCCGGCGACCTTGCATCCAGGGGCCGTGCACCTGCATCAGGGCGAGAGTTTCGTGGTCGACGAGCTGGACCTGGACGAGGGCATCGCGCTGGTGCGCGCGGAGACGCCGGGGTGGACCACCAGCGCGCGGGCGGTCACCTCGATCGAGCTCGACGAGGTCACCGAGGAGCGGACATACGGGCAGGTCACCACGGGTCTGGGCCGGGTGTTCGTGACGCGGCAGGTGGTGGGGTATCTGCGCAGGCTGGCCGGCGGTGAGGTGCTCGACATGGTGCCGCTGGACATGCCCGCGCAGACGCTGCCGACGCGGGCCGTGTTCTATACGGTCACGCCGGAGCTGTTGCGGCGGGCGGGAATCGACGCCCGGCAAGCGGCGGGGGCGCTGCACGCGGCCGAACACGCCGCCATCGGCATGCTGCCGCTGGTCGCGACCTGTGACCGGTGGGATATCGGCGGTGTGTCCACGGCCGAGCACGCCGATACCGGACTGCCCACGGTGTTCGTCTATGACGGGCATCCCGGTGGGGCCGGCTTCGCCGAGCGCGGGTTCGCCCGGCTGCGGCACTGGCTGGCGGCGACGCTCGCAGCCATCCGGTCCTGCGGATGCAGTAGCGGGTGCCCGTCCTGTGTACAGTCGCCCAAGTGCGGAAACGGCAACAATCCGCTGGACAAGGCCGGTGCGGCGCGGCTGCTCGGCGCGGTGCTGAGCGAGCTCGCGGATGGTGACGAGGGCGCGGTCCAACCGTGATGCCGCCGTCGCCGGAGTGACACCGCGGCGACATCCGACCAACCAGTAGGGATCCGGCAGCTGGGTGGTATCGGGCGGCGTTCCGAGTGCTTCGGCACGAGTCGTGCGACACGCGGCACTTGGTCGAATAAAGAGGGATGTGATCCTGTTAACTGAGGGGTTGCTCCGTTCGATAATGTCGCTAGCGCATTTACCTGTGCATTCTTTGAGAACAGACTTCAGGATCGAATTGGAAAGTGATCGGTATCCAAACTATTCGCCTATCACTTTCATCCGAATTCGGTATTGATCGACACGCGGTGTGGTCCGCGCCATCGCATTTCTAACCGACTGCTCGGTACGAGTTGTTGTTATCGGACTTCGCTAGGGGATATCGCCGGCCGGGCCCGCCCGCGCCGCGGCGCGAACCGGTCGAACGCCCAGTGGACCGAGAGACATACGCATCTCGACAGTGACTGTCACATCCCAGTCGGCGACCACACAATCGAGCACTCGCACATTCATGCGGCGGGCGATCGTCTCGGCGCGGGCACAGCCCGCGGTGTTACCGCCGTCGAGGGCCGCTGCCGCCGCCAGCGCGGCCAGATCCGCCGCCGACTGGACGTGGTGACGGCCCACCACCGCCGCCCCTACCTGGCCGATCAGCAGGGTCATCGCCAGCAGTGCCGCCAGGGCCAGACATGCGGTCAGCGTCACACCACCGGCATCGTCACAGACCGTCGCGCCGCGACCGCGGCGCGGTGTGCCGGGATCTGCGACACAGTGCCACGGCTCGGGCGTGTCGCGGGTCGCGGGGCGGCCTCGCCGGGTCATCGCGTCTCCTCGGGCTCGCGGGCCGCCACCGCTTCGGCGCGCAGCGGCACCGAGAGCAGTGGTGCCCGTGCGGTCACCACCGCGATCACCAGGTCACGGTCGGTTCGCACGGTCACCACGGCTCCCGGCGGGGCCACCTCCCGGGCGATCGGCACCGCCCGCGCCTCGTCACCGCGTGCCGTCAGGCGCGCGGCCTCCCGGGCAGCGTCGACACAGCGCACCTGCGCCGACGCCGCCAGCACCACCCCGGCACCCAGCACGAGCACCGCGACCAGTGCCGCCAGCGCGAGGGCCGCCTCGACCGTGGCCATCCCCCGATCCCCGGCCGGTCGCGGCGCGTCCCGGATCACCCGACCGAGGTCTTCAACGCCTTGTCGATGATCTTCGTCAGGGCGTTGACGATGCTGTCCCCGGTCACCACCGCGTACAGCACCGCCCCGAACGCCGCCGCGGCGATCGTGCCGATGGCGTATTCGGCCGTACTCATCCCCTCCTCTCCCACCGCGGCCGCCAGCAGCCGCGCCCGCAGGCCCCACCCCAGGTTCCGCACAGTGGATCGCACAGTCACTCCCCTCCTCACGACGATGCGGACGCTCCGCACCGTCCTCACACCGATGCGGCCGTCCCGCACCGGCACACCCATGGCCCGTCACAGCAGGCCGTCGCCCAGCACGTGACCGGCCAGGCCGATCACCACCGGCACGATCCCCAGGCACACGAACGCCGGCAGGAAACACAGCCCCAGCGGCCCGCTGATCAATACCCCCGCCCGTTCGGCCCGCGCGACCGCGGCATCCTCGACCGCGGCCCGCCGCTGTTCCGCCAACTCGCCGACCCCGGCCGCGAGCCCCGCCCCCGACCGCGCCGACCGCCGGACCATTCGCACCAGCGCCCCCACCGTCTCGTCGGTACAGCCCACGCTCGCTTGCTCCCACGCGGTGAGCGGATCCGCCCCCAGCAGCAAAAGGTCTGCGGCCCGGCGCAATACGCCGCGCATCGGCTCCGGTGCGCCCGCGGCCACCGCACCCGCCGCAGCCGCCGCGGGCAAGCCCGCCCGCAGGCACGCCGCGAAGAGATCGAGCGTGCCCGCCGCACCCAGCGGATCGACTGCACAGTCTGAAACCCGGCCGCCGCGAACAGCTTTGTGCGGCAGCCCCCGAATTCCCGCCAGTCGGCGCGCCGCACCGGCCCTCCCCGGAAGCAGCAGCAGTGCGACTGCGACAAGCGCAAGGGGTATCGACAGTTGGTTCATCGCATCCACTCCCCGATCCAAATCGATCTCGACGTCCAGCCGACGCGCCGACGTCGGTGGACCTCCGCGGATTCACCTGTGCCTCCGGCGAACCGGGCACCGGAGCGCCGCTCACCGCAGGACTCGCTCGGTAGTGGCGTCGGTCCACAGCAGTCCGGCACAGGCGAGGCTCGATCCCAGCGGGAGCAGCCACGAGCCGGCCGAAGAACCGAACAGAACATGCATCGGGGCAGCGCCCATCACCTGGCCCAGCCCGACCCCCAGCACCGGTAGGCCGGCGAGCACGGCCGCAGTTGCACGTGGACCCGCCAGCGCCGCATGTGTCCGATCCCGGAACCTCCTGCGCCCCAGCAGATCCACCCGCGCGGCCGACAGCAGCTCCGCAAGCGCCAGCCCGTGCTGTTCGGCGACCTGCCACGCCTCGGCGATGCGCGACAGTTCCACCGCCACAGCACTTTCCGGCCGACGCAGCGCATCGGCCCCGGAACCGCCGAGCCTGCTGCGAGCGGCACTGACCGCGAACACCCGCCCCACCTCCCCGCCCGTCTCCCGTGCCGCGATCTCGGCCGCCGCACTCGGATGCGCCCCGACCCGCAGCTCCCCGATGACCGTCTCCAGTCCCTCCAGCAACCGCCCACACGCAGCGGTCCGCCGCGCCTCCCGCAGCGCCCGGCGTCGCCGCACCACGAACGTCCCCACCACCAGCAACGCCGCAACCAAGGGGCCGACGCCGACAGCGAACAAAGCCGCCAGTCCCGCACCGACACCGGCCCGAATCACCCAGGCAATCGGCAGTTTCCGGCTCTTCCGGCCGTCATACAACCGGGCGAATCGCCGCCGTGCCGCCGACTCCGGCGCAACGGTCAGCGCCAGCGCCGAACACACCAGCGCCACCTCCACCTGCCCCACCTCCACCCCCGCAAGCCTCACCACATCCGTCCCTCCCTCCGGAGTCGCTACCGCCTCCCCTGATCCGGCTACCGAGCCTCTACTCGCGATGTCAGCAGTAGGAACAATCCGCCGGTCTGCCCGCATCCCCGACACAGCCGGACGAGCATCCACCGGAGCGATCGCACACCTCGGTGGGCATCTCCGTCCCTGATGCCGGGTACCGACCGGCCTCGCTCGGAGGCGCGCCGAATCCCGCACGCAAAGGAGCGACCGGGCGCTCGCCCCTCTTCGCCAGGCTGACACGCGCGACCGGCACCGGCTCCGCCGGCCTCGCGGTGGAGTCCGTACCGCCGGGAACAGCATGGCTCGCAACACCTTTCGCACGACTCACGACTCCCACGCCCCCTGAATGCGGATCAGCCGGCGCATCCGCCGCTGAAGTCGTCTCGGAACAGATCTGCCGAGCGGCGTCGCAGCAGTGGATACCGCCGCAGCGCGGGCAGTGACCGGCGGGGTGCGACGTGGAGTTCGCGCATACGGGATCGTGCTCGCCCGCAGCATATTTCGCACGGCCGAGTCGAGGTGATGCCGGCAGCTCGACACGAAGGTCCGCGGTTGACATCGCGCCGTATTTCGCCGGGCTCACGTCTACGTCAGGATTCGGGGGCACCGAATCAGCGGCATGAACTTTCCCGAGAGTAGTGAACGCGACCGAGCCTTCCGCTGACGGCGGACCGGAGCGTGGTGGGGGCGCAGGTTCGTCACTGTGATGCTTGGCCGTGGGCGTTGCGGGGGCGGTGCCGCACCGGAGGCGCCAGCGGCGCACTAGCCCCGGCGGCTGACTGTGCCGCCACCAGGATTGCTTGTGAGGGCGCATGTTTCGTGCGGTGGGGGTGCAGACGGTGCGCTCGGTCGGCGCGGCCGCAGTGCCGGGTTCCGGGTTGTGGGAGGGCGTGGTCATGGGGACGTCCTTCGATCGGGTGCAGTGACGGTTGTGGGCTTGGCGGCAAGGTCGAGGGCGGGTCGTCGTAGTCGGTGGAACCGGAGCCCAGCTCGTCGAATCCACCTCTGCATCATCGGGAGGGCCGCGGAGCGGAGCCGGAGAAGTGGTCGCCTCGCGGGGCCGATGGCCTTCCGGGCCGAAGCGGTGATCGGGGTCGAGGCGGTCATTGGGTTGTCCTTTCTTCGAGCAAGGTGGTGAGGGTTGAGGCGCCGGGGGTGGGGCGGGAATCGGCGGTCCAGGCCGGGCAGATTTCGACTTCGCCGAGGGTGCGGGTGACCACGCCTATTTCGCGGAGGGTGCGGGCGCCGTCGGGGTGGCGGTGAACGTGGAGGACTATCTGGAAGGCGGCGGCCAGCTGGCTGTGGAGGGCGGGGCGGGACATGCCGCCGAGGGCGGCGAGGGCTTCCAGGCGGGCGGGGACTTCGCGCGGGGAGTTGGCGTGGACGGTGCCGGCGCCGCCGTCGTGGCCGGTGTTGAGGGCGGTCAGGAGGTCTATGACCTCGGGGCCTCGGACCTCGCCCACGACGATGCGGTCGGGGCGCATGCGGAGGGCTTGGCGGACCAGGTCGCGGACCGTGATCTCCCCCGCGCCTTCGACATTCGGCGGGCGGGCCACCAGGCGGACCACGTGCGGGTGGGGTGGGGCGAGCTCGGCCGCGTCCTCGACACAGATGATGCGTTCGGCGGCAGGGACTTTCGCGAGAAGTGCCGACAACAGCGTGGTTTTGCCCGCTCCCGTGCCGCCCACGACCAGGAAGGCCAGGCGGGCTCGGACGATCTGCTCCAGTAGGTGCTTCGCGTCGGCGGGGATGGCGCTGGAGGCGGCCAGGGCATCCAGGCCCTGCGAGGCTGGGCGGAGCACCCGCAGTGAGAGGCAGGTTCCCGCCTGGGATACAGGCGCGAGGACGGCATGCAGACGGACACCGGACGAATTGCCCAGTGCGGCTTCGGTGCCCACCAGGCGACCGTCGACCCAGGGTTGCGCATCGTCGAGGCGGCGGCCCGCCGACAGCGCCAGGCGCTGAGCCAAGCGGCGCACCGCGGCCTCGTCGGTGAAGCGAATTCCGGTGCGGCACAGGCCGTGGCCTCGGTCCACCCAGACCGCGTCCGGCGCGGTGACCAGCACATCGGCCACGTCCGGATCGCGCAGCAACGGCTCCAGCACACCGGCGCCGGTCAGTTCCGTCTGCAGCAGGCGCAGGGCGTGCAGCAGGTCGGAGTCGCCGAGGACGCCGCCCGCCTCGGTCCGGATGGCAGCCGCCACCTGCACCGGATCGGTGTCGGCGCCATCGTCGGCGAGCCGCTCGCGGACTCGGTCCAGCAGCTCGGGTGTGACCAGAGCGCTCATCGGAACCCGCCTCCCGAACCGCCTACGCTGCCGAAGCGCCTCGCGTACAGCGGATTTCGCAAGGCGGCACTGCGCGGGAGCGTGCCTCTCCCCCGGATCGGACCACGGCGCTCCCGGTCCACCCGGGCAGGACGAAGGCGGGCGGCGGCCGCCGGAACGGAGTGCGCTCGCGTCGCGGACTCGGACAGCACCGGCGGAAACAGGATTCGGAACGGCGGCGGGTTCATCGCGCACCCACGGGGTCGGAGCAGGTGTCCATCGAGGGGCGCAACGGGATTCGCGCGGTGGAGCGGGCGGCGGGCCATTGCGGGCGATGCGGGATCGGGCGGGGCGCGCGGCGGGCCGGGGAGATGGGGCGGGTGGTGTCAACTTCGACGAGGGCGTCGAGGACTGCTTCGGCGGCGGTGCGGAGGGGACCGCGGCGGCGGACGGTGAGGCCGCCGCGTTCGAGACGTTCGGAGAGGCCGGGTTGCGGGCGGACGGCGGCCAGGAGGGGAAGGTGGAGGGCGTCGGCGATTTCGCGGGCGCGCAGGCCGCCGGGGGCGGGGCCGCGAACTATCAGGTGGACGTTGGGGTTTCGGGCGGTGAGGCGGGCGGCGGCGGATTCGGCGGCGGCGAGGGCGCGCAGGTGAGCGGGGACGGTGAGGATCACCAGGTCGGCCGTTTCGAGGATGTGGGTGGCGTGCGGGGCACGCTCGGTGGACAGATCGCAGACCACGAGGTTGCCGGCGGCACGGGTGGCGTCGAGGACCGCGCGGACCGCGGTGGGGGTGAGTTCCGTTGCGGTGGAGGCTCTTCCGCAGGAGAGGACGGAGACGCCGGCGAGGGCGGGGAGGGCCTCGTGCAGGGCGGCGGCGGAGATGCGGCCGGTTTCGATGGTGAGGTCGGGCCAGCGCGGGCCGGGGGTGGTTTCGATGCCGAGGAGGAGATCGATGCCGCCGCCGTAGGGCGCGGCGTCGAGCAGGAGGGTGTGGTCGCGGAAGCGGGTGGCGGCGGCGATGGCGATGGCGGCGGACAGGGTGGACGCGCCCGAGCCGCCGGACGCGCCGGCGACTGCCACCACGACTCCGTCGTCTCGGGTGCGGTGGTCGTGGGCGGTGAAGGCGGCGATGAGGGTGTCGGCGGCGGCGGGCAGGGGCAGGACTTGTTCGGCGCCGATTTCGGCGGCGGTCTGCCAGTCGAGCAAACCCGGCTCCTCGCCGGTGATCAGGAGAATTCCCGGGCGGCGCGGGCAATCACCGGAGATGCACTGCCGGGCGGCGGGGGTGTCGAGAATTATGACGGCGCCCGCTGTCCAGGCGTGGCGGCCGAGGGGTGCGGAGTGTTCTTCGAGCGGACGGTCGGCGGCGGCCGCGATGCGGCGAACCTCCTCGCGCAGTCGGGCGTCGGTGATGGCGGCCAGGGCCGGGGCTGCCGTGGTGGCGTCGAAGTTCATGCAGGTCAGAGTGATCCTGCGAAGGACGTGCCGGAAGGGGGTCTTCGGCGATTGGGGATAACACAGTGCCTGTTCACATGCGCTCGATGAGCGCAGCTCCCACATTCGAGCGGGGAGAGACCGAACCTGTCCGTAAATAGAGGACGGCCCCAGCCGGGGGGGGAGGAGGCTGGGGCCGTCGGGTTCAGCCCCGGGGGGTCGGGCTGAACGCGCCTGGACCATGTCCAGGTAATTGCGATACTACACCCAAGCCCCGCCAGGATTGCAAGTCCACCGGGCGAGTCTTTTTCCCGCTGACACGTCCCGGCTTCCGGCCGGCAAACCCGAACAAACGTGCCGCGATGCCCGCCGGCCGCCGCCGAAACCTATCCTGGACTGCGTGACAGCCGAGCGCGGACGAGTCGCCGCCTTCTTCGATCTCGACAAAACGGTGATCGCCAGGTCGAGCGCCTTCGTGTTCAGCAAGCCGTTTCTGGACCAGGGACTGCTCAGCAGGCGTGCCGTGCTGGAGAGCAGCTACGCCCACTTCCTGTTCCTGCTCTCCGGTGCGGACCACGACCAGATGGAGCGCATGCGGGAGCACCTCACCAAGATGTGCGCCGGATGGGATGTCGAACAGGTGCGCTCGGTGGTGGCCGAGACGTTGCACGACATCGTGGATCCGCTCATCTACGCCGAGGCCGCGGATCTCATTGCCGACCACCGCATTCGGGGGCACGAGGTGATCATCGTGTCGGCCTCCGGCGAGGAGGTGGTGGGGCCGATCGCGGCGGCGCTGGGCGCCGATCATGTGGCGGCCACCCGCATGGTGGTCGAAAACAACAGGTACACCGGCGAAGTCGAGTTCTACTGCTACGGCGAGGGCAAGGTCGAGGCGATGAAAAGGCTTGCCACGGAACAGGGTTACGACCTGTCGCGGTGCTATGCCTATTCGGATTCGGTGACGGACCTGCCCATGCTGAGCGCGGTCGGGCATCCGACGGCCGTGAACCCGGATCGGGCGCTGCGCAAGGAGGCGCTGGGGCGCGGGTGGCCGGTGCTCACGTTCGAGAATCCGGTGTCGCTGTGGGCGCGCATTCCGGCGCCGTCGACCACGACGGTCGCGGCGAGTGTGGCGGTCGGGCTCGGGGCGGTGGCCGCGGGAGCGCTGAGTTATCGGCTGCTGCGGCGGAAGCGGTAGCAAACAAACCGCACGCCTACCAGAAACGCCCGAGGGCCAAAACCGCGAGACACGCCGAATATTTGAATGTTTTCGCAGCTCTTGATGTGAGGGCGCTCACAGAGTAACAATGGGTTGTACGGAAGGACGGAAGGCCAAGATCGGATCGGAAGAGAAGGTTCGTTCTCCCATCCCAACCTTCCCAGCACGGACACCAGGCACCCACGCGGAGCACGCCGCGACAAGGGCACGAGTGTTGTGGGCCTGCGTTATCCGCGGTTTCGACGGCGAGAGCCTCGCACCAGATGCGGGGATGAACCGACGAAGCCCGGAGAGCTCGCCGAGGCCGAAAAATCACAACCCGATGAGCACGCTTGGTAACCGGGTGGTCCGTGCTAGCGGGCGGTGAGGTCGCAATAGCGGCAACGCCGCCCGCTTTTATGCGCGGAACGTCCCGGCCCGTCGGCCGAAACCTCGGTGCTTCAAGCGGTTTCGGCGTCAATGGGTATTTACCCTGCGGCCGCGTCGGCGATGGAGCGGGCTTCGCGGGCGCCGTCTTCCAGTGCGCCGCAGGTGAAGATGACCCAGCCGCCCACCCCTTCGGCGGTACCCATGCCGAACGCGGCGGCGGCGTCGAGGTACGCCTGGCGGCGGCGGAGCCAGAAGACCTCGGGGACACCGAGGCTGTGCGGGTCCAGGCCACTGGACACGGCCACGAGGCGGGAGGCGGCGCGGGCGACGATGCCGTCGCCGGTGCCGAAAGGCTTGAGGGCCAGCAGTTCTCCGTGCACGACGGCCGCGACCACGGGCGCGGGCGCCTTGGTGGTGGTGATGGTCTGGGTGAGCAGGTCCAGGCGTTCGGCTACGCCGGGGACACTGCGGGGGCGGCCGAGGAGTTGCTGGTCTTCGACCATGTCGGCGGCGGCCAGGAGATGCAGGCGGGCCAGCGCCTGCAGCGGCGCGCGCTGCCAGACGGCGACCAGGTTGGTGAGGGCTTCGCCGTCCAGGGCCTGACCGACGCGCAGGGCGCCGGCGAGGATGGGGTCCTCGACATTGCCGTCGGCGGGGAGGTCGATGGTGCCGCCTTCGATGGCGGCCGAGGAGCGGGCGGCGCGGACGGCTGCTTCGGCGGCGGTGGTCGGCCAGCCGCGACGGTTCGTCTTGTGGCGGTGCACTTCGGCGAGTGCGTCGCGGGCCTTGTCGGCGGCTTCGCGGACGCCGGGTAGGTCGACGAGGGGCTGCAGCGGGTCGGTCACGAAAGACCAGGTTACTGGGGGCCGCACTGTGATCGAGCGCGCGTGTCCGAGTCGCTCAGCTCACCAGGAGGTCCCGGCCGGGGATGGCGTCGAGGAGGCGCTGGGTGTACTCGGATCGCGGGTTGTCGAAGACCTCTGTGGTGGAAGCGCTTTCGACGACTTTGCCCTGCTGCATGACGACGACGTTGTCGGCGATCTGGCGGACGACGGCGAGGTCGTGGGTGATGAACAGGTAGGAGAGGCCGAGTTCGGCTTGGAGTTCGTTGAGCAGCTGGAGGATCTGGGCTTGCACCAGGACGTCCAGGGCGGAGACGGCTTCGTCGCAGACGACGAGCTCGGGTTCGAGGGCCAGGGCGCGGGCGATGGCGACGCGCTGGCGCTGGCCGCCGGACAGTTCACCCGGGTAGCGGGCGGTGACGCCGGCGGGCAGGGCGACCAGTTCGAGGAGTTCGCGGACGCGGGTGTCCTGTTCGGCGCGGGTGCCGATGCGATGGGTGCGCAGGGGTTCGGCGAGGGTGCGGTGGATGGAGTAGGTGGGGTCGAGGGAGCCGTACGGGTTCTGGAAGATGGGCTGGACGCTGCGGCGGAAGGGCATGCGGTGGTGGCGGGCGAGGTCGGCGACCTCGCGGCCCTTGAAGGTGACCGAGCCGGAGGTGGGGGCGAGCAGGCCGAGCACCATCTGCGCGACTGTGGTTTTGCCGGAACCTGATTCGCCGACGATGGCGGTGGTGGTGCCGCGGCGCAGGCGGAATGAGACGTCGTCCGCGGCGGCGAGTTCGGTGTGCTTCCACGGGACCGAGCCGCGAATGCGGTAGCGCTTGGTGAGGTGTTCGGCGACGAGGATGTCGTCGGGCGCGGAGGCGGGCGCTTCGGCGGCGGCCACATCCTCGGCGAGTTCGCGTATGCGTTCACGGGTGCGGACGGCGGACAGTCGCTGCGAGGCGAGCGAGGGTGCGGCGTCGACGAGCCGGCGGGTGTACTCGTGTCGCGGGTCGCGCAGGATCTCCAGTGCCGGACCGGATTCCACCACCCGTCCGCGGTACATGACCACGAGGTGTTCGGCGCGTTCGGCGGCGAGGCCGAGGTCGTGGGTGATGAGCAGGACGGCGGTGCCGAGTTCGGCGGTGAGACCGTCGATGTGGTCGAGGATCTGCCGTTGCACGGTGACGTCGAGGGCGGAGGTGGGTTCGTCGGCGATGAGCAGTTTGGGTCGCGCGGACAGCCCGATGGCGATGAGGGCGCGCTGGCGCATGCCGCCGGAGTATTCGTGCGGGTACTGGTTGATTCGCCGCTCAGCGTCCGGAATACCGGCCTCTGCGAGCAGTTCCGCCGCGCGTCGCTTGGCCGCACCACCGCGCGCGATGCCATTGGCGACCAGGGTTTCGGTGATCTGGAAGCCGACCTTCCACACCGGGTCCAGGTTGGACATGGGGTCCTGCGGCACGAAGCCGATGCCATTGCCGCGCACCGCGACCAGTTCCGATTCCGAGGCGTGCGCAAGATCCTTGCCGTCGAACAGGATTCGGCCGCCGGCGACCCGCCCATTGCCCGGCAGCAGCCCGATCACGGCGTGTGCGGTGGTGGATTTCCCGGACCCGGATTCGCCGACGATGGCGACCGTCTGCCCCGGGTACACGGTCAGGTCGACGCCGCGCACGGCGTTCACGCACCGCTCCCCCGTGCCGAAAGTCACGTGCAGGTCCTGGATTTCGAGCAGTGGTGCGGTCATCGCCGTCCCTTCGGGTCGAGCGCGTCGCGCAGCGCGTCACCGAGCATGATGAAGCCGAGCACGGTCAGGGCGAGCGCGGTCGCCGGATAGAACAGGATGAGCGATCCGGCCCGCAATTGCCGTTGTCCCGCAGCGATATCCGCGCCCCAGGAGACCTCGGTGGGCGGCAGTCCGACGCCCAGGAACGACAGTGTCGCCTCGGTGACGATGAAGACGCCCAGCCAGATGGTGGTCACCACGATCACGGGCCCGAGGGCATTGGGGATGATGTGCCGCACCAGGATTCGGAGTCGTGAGACCCCGAGGGCTTCGGCGGCGGGCACGTAATCGCTGCCCTTGGCGGAGATGACCGCGCCGCGTGCGATGCGCGCCACCTGCGGCCAGGTGAAGGCGGCGAGGATCAGGATGACCATCCAGATGGTCCGGTCGGTGGCCAGCTGCATGATCACGATGGCGGCCAGCATGAGCGGGATGGCGTACACGATCTCGGCGATGCGCGAGACGATCGAATCCAGCGGTCCCCCATAGAATCCCGCGAGCGCTCCGAGCGTGCCGCCCACGAGCAGGAAGATGGCGGTCGAACCGAGACCGGTGAGCACCGACGCACGCGCCCCGTAGATGGTGCGCGCGTAGATGTCGCAGCCCTGCAGGTCGTAGCCGAACCAGTGGTCACGGTTGGGCGGGGCGAGGCTGAAATCGACTGCGCAGTACCGCGGATCCTGTCCGGTGAACAGTCCCGGGAAGGCCGCCACCAGCAGGACCAGCACGATGATCCCGGCGGACACCAGGAACAGTGGTTTGCGCCGGAGTTCCCGCCAGGCGGAGCCCCAGAAGCCGGCGGGCGTGCCGTGCACGTCCACGCGGTCGGTGGCCACCACCTCCACGTCGTCGGGCGGGGCGACCCAGCGTTGCTGTCCCGGCCGCGGATTCCCGTGCGGCGCATCCTTGTCGAGCATTCCGCGCTCCTCGTCAGGCATAGCGGATCCGTGGGTCGAGTACGGCGTAGAGCAGGTCCACGATGAGGTTGGAGATGAGGAAGACGACGATCAGCGCGGTCACGAACGACACCACGGTGGGCGCTTCGCCGCGCACGACGGCCTGGTAGAGGGTGCCGCCGACGCCGGGGATATTGAAGATGCCCTCGGTGACGATGGCCCCGCCCATGAGCGCCCCGAGATCCGCGCCGACGAAGGTGACCACGGGGATGAGCGAGTTGCGCAGGATGTGCACGACGACGACCCGCCGCCGCGACAGCCCCTTGGCGGTGGCGGTGCGCACGTAGTCGGCGTCCTTGTTCTCCGCCACCGAGTTTCGCGTCAGCCGCAGCACGTACGCGAACGACAGCGAGGCGAGCACCAGCGCGGGCACGATGAGCCGCGGGATGCTCACGTCGGAGCCGACGGTGACCGGTGCGATGCCCCATTTCACGCCGAACAGGAATTGCGCCAGGAACGCGATCACGAAGATGGGCATGGCGATGACGAGCAGGCTGGCCACCAGCATGGTGGAGTCGAACCAGCCGCCTTTGCGCAGTCCGGCGATCACACCGAAGAAGATGCCGAACACCGCCTCGAAGAACACGGCCAGTAGAGCGAGCCGGAAGGTGATCGGAAATGCCTGCGCCAGGACGTCTTTCACCGGCCGCCCGGAGTAGGAGGTGCCGAGGTCGAAGGTGAAGATGCCCTTCAGGTAGTGCCAGTACTGCGCCCAGAAGCCTTGGTCGAGACCGTATCTCGCCTTCAGCTGGGCCTCCAGCGCGGGCGTGAGCGTGCGCTGCCCGGCCAGTGCGGTCACCGAGCCGCCGGTGACCTTGTAGATCAGGTAGTAGATGAGCAGGGTCGCGCCGAAGAACACCGGGATCATCTGCAGCAGCCGCCGCACTATGTACCAGGCCATGCCCTCACCTCGCTCATTTCAGCTCGATGTTCTCGAAGTCGGCCAGCCCGTTCCAGGTCATGACGACGTTGTCCACGCGTTTGGAGTAGCCGGAGGAGGCGATGTAGTCGAAGATCGGAATCGTCGGGAGGTCACGCAGCAGCAGCGTCTGGGCCTCGCCCACGATCCGCCACGAATCCTGTTCGGTGGGTGCGGCTTCGGCGGCGGCGATGAGCCGGTCGTACTCCGGGTTCTTGTACTGCACGTCATTGGTTTCCGAGGTGGACAGGAAGCCGGGCTCCAGGAATTGCAGCATGGTCGGGTAGTCGCCCTGCCAGCCGTAGCGGAAGGCCTTGCCGATGGTGTGGTTCACGATCTGGTCGCGCAGCTGTTTGAAGGTCGGGAAGGGCGCTCCGACGGCTTCGATGCCGAGCGTGTTGCGAATGCTGTTGGCCAGAGCGTCGATCCACGCCTGATGGCCGCCGTCGGCGTTGTAGGCGATCTCGAATTTGCCGCTCCAGGGCGCTATTTCATTGGCCCGCGCCCAGAGGCGACGGGCCTCGTCCGGATTGAAGTCGAGGACCTGCGCGCCGGGCAGGTTGCCGTTGAAGCCGGGGAGCACCTGGGAGGTGTAGTCGCGGGCGGGAATCCTGGTGCCGCGGAAGATCTTCTGCCCGATGGAGGCGCGGTCGATGGCCATGGAGATGGCGTAACTGCGCAGGCGGCCTTCCTCGCCGCTGAAGTGCGGCAGGTTGGGCTGCAATCCGATCCACTGGTTCTGCGCTGTCGGCGCCTGCACGGCCCGGGATCCCAGGTCGGCCCGGAACACCGAGACGGCGCTGTCGGGGATGGTGTCGAGCACATCGAGGTTGTCCGCGAGCAGATCCGAGTACGCGGAATCGAAGTTGGAGTAGAAGACGAAGGTCAGGCCCTTGTTGCGGGGCGGGCGGCCGCCCTGGTAGCGCTCGTTGGGCACGACGGTCAGCTGGACGTCGTGCTGCCAGGCGTCCCCGTCGGCGAAACGGTAGGGCCCGTTGCCGATCGGATGTTGCCCGAACGCGTCCATGTCCTCGAAGGCCACCGCGGGCAGCGGGTAGAACGGCGCGTACGCGAGCCGGGTCCGGAAGTCGATGGTGGGTGCGATCAGATCGACGGTGAAGGTGAGGTCGTCGATCACCTTCAGCCCCGACATGGTCTGTGCGCGTGGCGGATCGGCCTGGACGTCGGCGAATCCGGCGATCGGCGCGTACGTGTAGCTCTGCAGCTGGCCGTTGGTGAGCAGCGCACCGTAGTTCCAGGCGTCCACGAAAGACCGTGCGGTGACCGGTGATCCGTCGCTGAACGTCCACCCGGGTTTCAAGCGGATGAGGAAGTGCTGCTGGTCGGTGGTCTCGATGGATTGCGCGACCTCGTCGTGCAGGACGCCTTTCGCGTCGATGTAGCGCAGGCCCGCGAAGAGCCGGTCCACGATGCGCCCGCCGCCGTTCTCATTGGTGTTGGACGGCACCAGCGGATTCTGCGGTTCGGAACCGTTGACCGCGATCATGTCCCCGTACACCGGTTTGATCGTGCAGCCTGTCAGCACGCCTGCCAGCAGCAATGCGGCCACGGCCAGCGCGACGGCGGCCCGGACCGATCGGGTGAGTCGTTTCCCGTGCTCCACCGGCGCTCCCGAATGTCGTTCACGATTCGGTCATGAGAATGCTGCGAGGTTAGGTGCCGACCATAAGCGACCACGGCCTGTGCTGTCAGGGGACCGCGCCGGATCGGCGTGAAACCTGTCACGATCCGCCGAGTGGGACCGACCGGGCAGGGCAGGCCCGCCGCAGATCACAGTCGGTTAGTGTCGAACGTGGCCGCGGTCACCCCTGCGGTAGAAGCGAGAGAAGAGACGAGATGACCGAAACCGCCGATCACCTGGATGCGTATCCACCGAGCGCTGAGTTCGCGGCCGCCGCCAATGGCGACGCGTCTCTCTACGATCGGGCCGCCGTGGATCGGGAGGCGTTCTGGGCCGAGCAGGCCGGGCGCCTGCACTGGGACGAGCCGTTCACCCGCGTGCTGGACTGGGACGACGCGCCTTTCGCCAAGTGGTTCGTGGGCGGCAAGCTGAATGTCGCCTACAACTGCGTCGACCGGCACGTACTGGACGGGCACGGGGATCAGGTCGCCATCCACTGGGAGGGCGAGCCCGGGGATTCCCGCGACATCACCTATGCCGAACTGCTGGCAGAGGTTTCGCGTGCCGCCAACTACCTGACCGGACTGGGCTTGACCGCGGGTGACCGCGTCGCCATCTACATGCCGATGGTCCCCGAGGCCATTGTCTCGATGCTCGCCTGTGCGCGACTGGGTCTCACCCACTCCGTGGTCTTCGCCGGTTTCTCCCCCAGCGCGCTGCGCCAGCGCGTGGATGATGCCGAGGCCAAGCTGGTCATCACCACCGACGGGCAGTGGCGGCGCGGGACCGCCGCACCGCTGAAATACGCTGTGGATGAGGCGCTTTCGGCCGATGGCGGCGCGCAGAGCGTGGAGCATGTGCTCGTGGTGCGGCGCACCGGCATCGACGTGCCGTGGACCGAGGGCCGCGACATCTGGTGGGACGAAACCGTTTCGCTGGCCTCGCCCGAGCACCAGGCGCAGGCGTTCGACGCCGAGCACCCGCTGTTCATCCTCTACACCTCCGGCACCACTGGTAAGCCCAAGGGCATCCTGCACACCAGCGGCGGCTACCTCACCCAGACCTCCTACACCCACCACTACGTGTTCGACCACAAGGCGGGCCAGGACGTGTACTGGTGCACCGCCGACATCGGCTGGGTCACCGGGCACTCCTACATCGTGTACGGGCCGCTGTCGAACCGGGTCACGCAGGTGGTCTACGAGGGCACCCCGAACTTCCCGAACGAGCACCGGCACTGGGAAATCATCGAAAAGTACGGTGTGAGCATCTATTACACCGCTCCCACGCTCGTGCGCACCTTCATGAAGTGGGGCCGCGAGATCCCGGAAGCACACAACCTGTCGAGCCTGCGACTGCTGGGTTCGGTCGGTGAGCCGATCAACCCGGAGGCATGGCGCTGGTACCGGGAAGTCATCGGCGCCAACACCACTCCCATCGTCGACACCTGGTGGCAGACCGAAACCGGCGCAATCATGATCTCGCCCTTGCCCGGCGTCACCGCCGCCAAACCGGGTGCGGCCATGACCCCACTGCCCGGCATCTCCTCCAAAGTCGTCGACGAGGAAGGCAACCCGGTCACCCTCGGTGAGACCGAAGCCAACGGCTACCTCGTCCTCGACCAGCCGTGGCCGTCGATGCTGCGCGGCATCTGGGGCGACAACGAGCGATACAAGGACACCTACTGGTCCAAGTACGCCGAGCAGGGCTGGTACTTCGCCGGCGACGGCGCGAAGTTGGACACCGACGGCGACCTGTGGGTCCTGGGCCGTGTCGATGACGTCATGAACGTCTCGGGCCACCGCATCTCCACCGCCGAGGTCGAATCCGCGCTGGTGGGCCACTCCGGCGTCGCCGAAGCCGCGGTCGTCGGCGCATCCGATGCGACGACCGGTCAGGGCATCGTGGCGTTCGTGATCCTCACCGCCGAAGCCAAGGACACCGGCGAGGACCTGGTCACCGAACTCAAGGCCGAAGTCTCCCGCGAGATCTCCCCCATCGCGCGTCCCCGCGAGATCCACGTGGTCCCCGAACTGCCCAAGACCCGCTCCGGCAAAATCATGCGCCGCCTGCTGCGCGACGTCGCCGAAGGCCGCGAACTCGGCGACACCTCCACCCTGGTCGATCCCAACGTCTTCGAAGCCATCCGCGCGGGCAAGGCGTAACCACAAGATCAAGGAGCTCTGGTGGCGGCGAAAGCCCGATTTTCCCGCCACCACAGCTCCCTCACCTATCGATAGCCCCGCGATGCCAGGTCGCGGGGCTGTTGGTGTGTTTGGCGCGTGCCGGTGAACTGGGCGTACGGCGCAAACCGTTAGAATCGCGTAAAAGGTGTGCCGGGAAGTCTGGTCGGCATGCGGCATGTGCCCGCCCTTCCTGGAGTGGTAGCGCACGCCGCTGTTCTGTCGAACCGGCTGAAAGGTGCACCTCGTGTTTTCTCAGGTCCGCTCCGAGCTATCTCGCTATCTACGGACCGAAACCTTCGGTGGCGCACTGCTTCTCATCGCCGCCGCCGGAGCCCTCATCTGGGTGAATTCGCCGTGGGGCGCGTCCTACACGACCATGGTCGACACCAAGCTGGCGATTCCGGCGCTGCATCTGGATCTCACCCTGGCGGATTGGACCAAGGACGGTCTGCTCGCCATCTTCTTCTTCGTCGCCGGGCTCGAACTCAAACGCGAGCTTGTGGTCGGCGAGCTGGCCGATCGCAAACGCGCCGCACTGCCGATCATCGCCGCGGCCGGTGGGGTGCTGCTGCCGGCCTTGATCGCGGTCGGCGTCGGCTGGGGCGTCGACGGCATGGATCGCGGCTGGGCCATTCCGGTCGCCACCGATATCGCGTTCGCGCTCGCTGTGCTGGCCATGACCGGCTCCCGCATTCCGGCCGGCGCCCGCGTGTTCCTGCTGAGCCTGGCGGTGGTCGACGATCTGATCGCCATCATCCTGATCGCGGTGCTGTTCACCACCACGGTGAAATTCCTGTGGCTGCTGATCGCCATCCTGTGCTTCGCGGGCTGGGCGGGCGCGCAGAAACTGCGCTGGAGCAATCCGATCGTCTACGTGCCGCTCGCCCTGGTGTCCTGGTATGCCTTGCACGAGGCCGGAATTCACGCGACCCTCGCGGGCGTCATATTGGGCTTGCTCACCCGGGTGCGTCCCGACCCGGACGAGGACGAGCACTGCGTGCCCGCAGCGAATCTCGAGCATTTCTTCCAGCCCATCTCGGCGGTCGTCTGCGTTCCGCTGTTCGCGCTGTTCGCATCCGGTGTGCCCTTGAATTCGGAGGTGTTCTCCGAGCTGTTCGTGAACCGCCTGTCACTGGCCATCATTCTGGGCCTGCTGGTCGGCAAAACCCTGGGCATCTTCGGATTCAGCTGGCTCGCAGTGCGTGTCGGGCTGGCCGAGAAACCCTCGGATCTCGGTTACCGGGACATGTTCGCCCTGTCGGTACTAGGCGCGATCGGCTTCACCGTTAGCCTTCTTGTGGCAGAACTCGCACTGGCGGACGTCGGCGACGGCTCCGCGGTCGAACTCGCGAAGGCAGCAGTGTTGCTGACGTCATTGGCGGCTTCCCTGGCAGGTTCGGCGCTACTGTTGCGTCGTGGCCGTGCCCACCAGGCACGACGTGACGAGCGGGCACTGCAGGGACAAGAGTGACCGAGCCGGGCACACCGGGACGAGTCGAAGAGACGGAGAAGGGTCGAGCAATTGAGCTACACAGGCGGTAACGGGCAGGACGGGCGCCGCACCCGCACCATCACCTCGATTCCGTTGTCCGATGTCGACACTCACGAGTCGGCGACCATCGGCACGCTGGTGCGCGACGCGACCGAGCAGATGTCGACGCTGGTGCGCGCCGAGGTGGCGCTGGCCAAGGCCGAGGTGACAGGTGAGATCAAGAAGGGGCTGCAGGGCAGCGTCTTCTTCATCGCGGCGCTGACGGTGCTGCTGTTCAGTTCGTTCTTCTTTTTCTTCTTCCTGGCCGAGCTGCTGGACGTGTGGGTGTACCGCTGGCTGGCGTTCCTCATCGTGTTCCTGCTGATGATCGTCACCGTGGCGGTGTTCGGCCTGCTGGGCTATCTGAAGGTCCGCAAACTGCGGGCGCCGGAGAAGACCATCGAATCGCTGAAGGAAGCGAAGACGCTGATTCCCAGCGGGTTCAGCGGCCACGGCGACAGCTCCGCACACGCCACGATCGAGCTCGACAAGTCTCGGAGCTAGCTCTTCGATTACGCTTCCTCGGCGTGTCGTCGAATTCGCTGCCGGATCCGTCCGCCGTCCGCTACGACGGACCGTGGACCCATCGGGACGTGCATGCCAACGGCATTCGCTTCCATGTGGTCGAAGCCATGCCCGCCGGCGGCACGGTCTTCACGGATCCGGATACGCCGCTGGTCGTGCTGCTGCACGGCTTCGGCGACTTCTGGTGGTCGTGGCGGCATCAGCTGACCGCCCTGGCCGAGCGCGGATTCCGGGCCGTGGCAGTGGATCTGCGCGGCTACGGCGACACCGACAAGCCGCCGCGCGGCTACGACGGCTGGACGCTCGCCGGTGATGTGGCGGGCCTGATCCGCGCGCTCGGGCACACCGAGGCCACGCTGGTCGGCCACGCCGAGGGCGGGCTGGTGTGCTGGGCCACCGCGGTGCTGCAACCGCGGGTGGTGAAGGCCATCGCGGTGGTGAGCTCACCGCATCCGGCGGCGCTCAAGCAGTCGGTGCTGCGGGACGGGAAGCAGCGCAAGACCTGGCTGCCGAACTTCCTGCGCTACCAGCTGCCGCGGTACCCGGAGAATCTACTCACCAAAGACGGTGGGGCGGAGCTGGAACGGCTCATGCGCAAGCGGGCCGGGGCCCGGTGGGCGGCCACCCCCGACTTCGCCGACACCGTCGAGCGGGTGCGCACCGCCATCCGGATTCCGGGCGCGGCGCACTGTGCGCTGGAGTATCAGCGCTGGGCCTTCCGCAGCCAATGGCGGCCCGACGGTGCGCGTTTCATGGAGACCATGCGGGAACCCATCCAGATCCCGGTGCTGGCGCTGTACGGCGATCAGGACCACTACGTGCTGGCGAGCAGCATCCGGCGCGGGCAGGAACTGTCACCCAACCGGCATCTGGTGGCGATCCCGGACGCGGGTCACTATGCGCACCAGGAGAATCCGCAAGCCGTCACCGCGGAGATCGCGAAACTACTGGCCTGAGAAACGAGTGCGGCCCCCACATCGTGGGGGCCGCACCGGTTTTCACCGGACACTCAGCTCAGTACGCAGCTGCCGGTCTCTACCGGGGCCGAAACATTCGGCGCCGCATTCACTTCCGGGCGCACCTCGTCCAATGTCAGCACGTAGCCGGTGTCGTCGTCGGTGACGGCGGCGCCGAACACCACGCCCAGCACCCGCCCGTCGGTGTCGACCAGCGGTCCGCCCGAGTTGCCCGCGCGCACGGTGCCGCGCAGCGTGTAGACCTCACGCTCCACATTGTCGTCGCGATAGATATTGGGGCCCTTGAGTTCCAGCGTCTCGCGCACGCGGGCCGCGCTGGCCGTGTACCGGCCGCCGCCCGGGTAGCCGAGCACGATGGAGCTGGTGCCCGGTTCCGCGGGTTCCGGGGCCAGCGGCACGGTCGGCACGTCCAGTCCGGGCACGGCGAGGATCGCCACATCCTTGGACGGGTCGAACAGCACCACGGTGGCCGGCAGCGATCCGCCCGCGATGTCCACCGCGACACTGGTCGTTCCGGCGACCACGTGGGCGTTGGTCATGACGCGCTCGGGCGCCACCACGAAGCCCGAACCCTCCAGCTGCCGTTGGCAACTGGGCGCGACGCCGCGGATGCGCAGCACGCTGTGCTGCAGCGAGCGCACCACCGGCAGGTCCAGCACGCCGCCGTCCGGCGGATCCACCGCGGCGATCTGCACGCGCCCGAACGGGCCGATGACGTCCGGCAGCCCGGAGGTGTTGAGCAGGTTGGAGAATTCGTTGGGCACCTTGCGCAGCCAGTTCGGCGCCACATGGTCCACATTGATGAGGACCTGCGAATTCTTCACCGCCCCGGCGATTCCCGGCTGCGAGGAGTTGGTCAGCGGCAGCGCCAGCAGCCAGGCGGTGGCCAGCACCGCGACCGCCTGCAGGCCCGCGCCGACCACGCTGTCCACGCTGCGCGTGAACGGGTCGCGCATGCCGCTGCGCGCGGCGCGCCCGAGCACCATGCCCGCGACCTCGCCGACGATCACCAGCGCCACGATGAGCAGCACGCCCACCAGGACCCGGCTGCGGCCCTCGCTCAGGTGCTGCAGGATGTGCGGCGCGATGAGAATGCCCGCCACCGCCCCGAGTAGCACGCCCAGGAAGGCGAGCGCCGAGGCGACCGCGCCCTGCCGCCACCCGGAGGTGGCCGCCAGCAGGGCGAGGAGCACGATTCCGATGTCGAGCCAGCCCGAGGCAGTCATAACGTCATCCCAACCGCGGCCAGTGAGGCCTGCAGATCACGCACATCGTGATGGTCCCATTCCAGTTCCCAGCCGGACACGGCGAGCAGTCCGGCCAATACACCCGCGGTGAAGCCCCACACCAGCATGCCGTCCGCCGCGAAGGCCGGACCCATGTATCCGAGGGGATGCCGCACCACGAACCGATTCGCGGGGTCGATGAGCTCCGACAGCGGCACCCGCACCACGCGCGCCGCCTCGGTCTCACTCACCACGCCGACTTCGCCGGGCGTGCGCCAGTAGGCGACGACCGGGGTCACCTCGAACCGCGAGGGCGGCACGAAGATCTTGGGCAGCACCGAGATCGGCTCCACGCCGGCCGGGTCGAGACCGGTCTCCTCCTCGGCCTCGCGCAGCGCGGTGCCGATCGGGCCGTCGTCGCCGGGTTCGACGCCGCCGCCGGGAAACGCGACCTGCCCGCTGTGCGTGCGCAGGGTCGCGGCGCGCTGGGTGAGCAGCACATCGGCGTCGTCGGGCAGTCCGCCCAGGGCGTTCGGGTCCGCGTCCGGCGATCCGCCGAACAACACCAGCACCGATGCCTCACGCGGCTTGGAGATCGCCGAGGCGACTCGCCGCAGCACCGGATTGATGCCGGTCGGGTCGGCCGGTTCGTGCTCGGCCACCGCCCGTAGCCACTCCGGAACGCTGCCGTTGCCGGAAATCTCGCTTCTCATACCCACACACCTGCTAACGCCACAACGCCACCGATCGCTACACCCCGACCACGGGAAAACACGGTGCCCGGCACGGTGATTCGTGCCGCACCGCTCGGGCTCATGCCTTGACCCCGAGCTCGGAGGACACGGTGTCGGCAATGTCCTGGACGCTGTCGAAGGCGCGCACCTCGACCTTCACGACGGTGCCGTCGGCGCGCACGAGGATCGAGACGGGCAGCACCTGCGGGGCCCGAACGGCCTTGCGCACCTTGATATCCGGGTCGGCCACACCGGGCAGGTGGATGCCGAGGCCGGTCAGGCGGGACAGGCCCTTGGCGGTGGCCGGGTCGCTGTGCACGGTCAGCACCGTGACCGCGTCACCCACCTGCTCCGAATACTGTTGCAGCAGAGGCAGTTCCTCCGCGCACGGGCCGCACCAGTAGGCCCACAGGTTGATCAGGGCCGGTTTTCCGGCCAGAGCCGCGGCGAGGTCGACGGGAGCGCCGTTCGCGAGACATTCGAGCGTGATGCCGCGCAGCGGGCTTTCGGCGCTGACGGGCGCGCCGGTCGGCTGCGGGCAGGCGGCCAGGGCCGCGGCGGCGCGATCGGCGGCCGACACCGCCGCGACGGCCGGAGTCGTCGATGCACCCTTCGCCTTCTCGGTGTCCTTCCCGCCCACGCTCGCCCACACCACGATGGCGACCGCGACCGCGACGACCACCGCCGCCACCGCCCAGCGCCACCAGGTATTGCCGCCCGGCGCCGGAGCCCCGGTCTGCTCGAGCGTGGGTGTCACAGGCCCACCAGTTCGAGCAGATGCTCGGTCTCCGGGCCTTTGATCAGAGCGGCGGCCTGGGCCGGATCGGTGGGACCGGTCCCGTAGGACGGGCAGTCCTTGGCGAGGATGCAGGCGCCGCACGCGGGCTTGCGGGCATGACACACGCGGCGCCCGTGGAAGATCACCCGGTGCGACAGCATCGTCCACTCTTTGCGTTCGATGAGGTCGCCGACGATGTGCTCGACCTTCACGGGGTCCTCCTCGTCGGTCCACTTCCAGCGGCGCACGAGCCGGCCGAAGTGGGTGTCGACGGTGATGCCGGGGACGCCGAAGGCATTGCCGAGGATGACATTGGCGGTCTTGCGTCCGATGCCGGGCAGCTGCACCAGCTTGTCGAGCTTGTTCGGCAGCACGCCGTCGTACTGTTCGACCAGTGCCTGTCCGAGGCCGATGAGCGAGTTCGCCTTGTTGCGGTAGAAGCCGGTGGGCCGGATCATCTCCTCGAGTTCGGTCCGGTTGGCTTCGGCGTAGTCGCGGGCGGTCGGATACTTCGCGAACAGCGCCGGTGTGGTCATGTTCACACGCACATCCGTGCATTGCGCGGAAAGTATTGTGGCAACAGCCAATTCGAGCGGATTCGTGAAATCGAGCTCGCAGTGCGCATCCGGGAAGGCGAGGGCCAGTTCGCGGTTCATGCGGCGGGCGCGGCGCACCAATCCGGTCGGCGTCTCCTTGGCGCGCTTGTTCGCTTTGCGCGGCCGCGCGAGTGTGGCTTCCACCGGCGCGGATTCGCTCGCGGCGGGCGTATCGTCGTTCACGGACGGCACCGCGGGGACGCCTGTTCCGGCCCCGTTCGCGGCCGCGCTGGTTTTGGTGACACGCACGCGTCCACCTTACGGAACCAGCCGGTCCCGACAACCGGGCTGAGCGGACGCCGTGTTCCATCTGAGACCTTCTCCGTGTTTACTCACCCCTATGCAAGGACTCGCTGTGGTGCTGTTTCCGATAGCGCTGATGCTGTTCGCATTGGTGATGGAACGTGTCGAGAACCGGCTGCGCAAGCTGCTCGAACCCGACCCCGAAGTCCAGCAGTACCTCGATCGAGCCACGAATGCCGAGGTCAGTGACCTCACCAAGCTGGGTGTTCCCGCTGCCGCGGCGCGGGCGCGCCGCCGGGCTCCGGCCAAGGGCGTCGAAGTCGCCCAGGCCAGCTGAGCCGCCTGATCTTCTCCTCGCCCACCCTGGTCCGAACCGGGGTGGGCGCTTCCGGTCTCGGGGCCGGTCTCCCGAATGCTGCGGCGGCGTGTCGTCTGCCTAAGATTTGCGTGTCGCGAAATCGCTTCTGCGTGTCGTGTAATGCGGTTTAGCGTGTCGCAGAAGCGCCGTCCGCGTGGTGTCTATCACTACCCGGTGGTATTGCAAAGTAGACTGCACTGTCGGCCGAGTTCGCTTCGGTCCAGTACAGAGCCATTTCCCATAAGGAGCACATTCGTGGACGAGGCCCTCGCCAGAGCAGGCATCTTCCAAGGCGTAGAGCCCACCGCGGTGGCGGCTCTCGCCAAACAGCTGCAGCCCGTGGACTTTCCGCGCGGGCACGTGATCTTCAACGAGGGCGAGCCGGGCGACCGGCTGTACATCATCACCTCCGGCAAGGTGAAGATCGGCCGCCGTTCCCCGGACGGCCGTGAGAACCTGCTGACGATCATGGGTCCGTCGGACATGTTCGGCGAGCTGTCGATCTTCGACCCGGGTCCGCGCACCTCGACGGCCACCACCGTCACCGAGGTCCGCGCGGTCACCATGGATCGGGACGCGCTGAAGGCGTGGATCGACCAGCGGCCGGAGATCGCCGAGCAGCTGTTGCGGGTGCTTGCCCGCCGCCTGCGCCGCACCAACAACAACCTCGCGGATCTCATCTTCACCGACGTCCCGGGTCGTGTCGCCAAGGCGCTGCTGCAGCTCGCACAGCGTTTCGGCACCCAGGAGGCCGGGGCACTGCGCGTGACCCACGACCTCACCCAGGAAGAGATCGCCCAGCTGGTCGGCGCCTCCCGCGAAACCGTGAACAAGGCCCTGGCCGACTTCGCGCACCGCGGCTGGCTGCGGCTCGAGGGCAAGAGCGTGCTGATCTCGGACTCCGAGCGGCTCGCCCGCCGCGCCCGCTAAGGGTCAGGCAAACTTCAGACTCGTCGGGGCCGGGTCGTCACATCAGGTGACGACCCGGCCCCGATGCGCGTTCGCCAGAGGTAATGGCGGTACTCCGCCTCGGATGCGCCCCGGCCGGACGCTACTCCCGGCCCAGTTCGGCCCGGAGCTGGGCAATGACTGCGGTTTGATCAGCGATGACCGCTTTCAGATCTGTGTTCTCATCAACCACGCGCGATAGTTCTTGTTCCATCAAGTCGACGAAGGCATCCATCTCGTCCTTGTCGTAGCTCTTTCGCCGACTCGGCTCATTCTCCCCGGGATCACCATCGAGCATCTGCTGATGCTACCCAGCCGGCCGGAACCGCTTATCCACATCGGCGTAGACCACGGCCACAATCCGCAGGGCCTTCGCTTCGGGCCGAAAATACCTTCGAGAATCTCTGAAGATACGTCGAGCATGCGAAAACGACTCCGACCTATGGGCAAGAACCCCACCCGGGGTTGCACAAGACGCGAGGAGTCGAGAAATGAACATCATCAAGAGCATCGGTGCCGTCGTCGCCGGATTCGCCGTCACCGCCATCACCTCATCTGCCGTCGACGCAGTGCTGGAATCGAGCCGATACCTGCCCAGCGGGCACATCTACGCCGCGACGCCGGTGGTCCTGAGCGTCATCCTCTATCGCACGATTCTCGATGTGCTGGGCGGATACGTCGCCGCACGGCTGGCCCCGGCGCATCCGATGCGGCACGCCCTGACCCTGGGCGGGCTGGGCACTGTCGGCGCGGTGGCCGCGGCCGTGGCCACCTGGAACATGGAGATCGGACCGCACTGGTACGCACTGAGCGTGGCCGCGGTGGGCCTGCCCGCCGCCTGGCTGGGTGGCAAGCTGTTCACCCGCGGGCGGACCGGGGTTCCGGTCGCCATCCCGGCCTAACCGTGCGAACGGATATACGCCAGTTGGGCTTTCACCGAACTGTGGGCAGCCGGCCAGAGCCGCTTGTCCACATCGGCGTAGACGGCGGCGACGATCTGCAGGGCCTTCGCATTGGGGCCGAGCTTCTCGAGTGCGTCACGCACCTGCTGGAGGCGTTCTTCCCGGTGCTTGATGTAGTAGCCGATGACCGGCTCGGCGTCGGCGTGGTCGGGGCCGTGGGCGGGCAGCAGGGTGCGGCCCGGGGCGGCCTCGGCGAGACGGTTCAGCGAGGTCAGATAGTCGGCGAGGGCATTGTCGCGGGATTCGAGAACGGTTGTGCCGCTGCCCAGGACGGTGTCGCCGGTGAGGAGGGCGCTTTCTCCGTCCGGGCCGTCGAGCAGGAAACTGACCGAATCGGTGGTGTGGCCGGGGGTGGCCAGGACCGTGATCCGCAGTCCGGCGGCCTCGATGATCTCGCCGTCGGCCAGCGGCGCGTCGGAGCGGTGCAGGTATTTCGGATCGAAGGAGCGGACCGGGGTGCCGGTGGCCTTGACCAGGTGGCCGATGCCGCCGGTGTGGTCGTGATGGTGATGGGTGATGAGCGTGAGCGCGACGTTCCCGCCGTGTTCGCGGACGAGTGCCTCGGTGTGCTTGCGGTCCTTGGGACCCGGATCGACCACGATGTAGTCGTCGCTGCCGGGGGCGCGCAGCAGCCAGGTGTTGGTGCCCTGCAACGTCATTCCGCCGGGATTGTCGGCGAGCACGACGGCGGCCGAGGGGGTGACCTGGCGCGGTTGTTCGTACGCGGGGTGGGTGAGCGTCATGTTTCTCGTCCTAATGCAGCACGCGCGGTGAGTCCAGGGTTGGACTCACCGCGCTTTCCACTGTGCGCCAAGCGTTGTCGTCAGCGCACTTCCGCGATGAGTTCGACCTCGACGGGAGTGTTCTTGGGCAGTTCGTTGACGCCGACGGCGGAGCGCGCGTGCACGCCCGCGTCGCCGAAGACCTCGCCGAGGAATTCGGAGGCGCCATTGATGACCAGCGGCTGGTCGTTGAAACCCGGTGCGGAGGCGACGAATCCGACGACCTTCACGATGCGCACCACATTGTCGAGCCCGACCAGGTCGTGCACGGCGGCCAGCGCGTTGAGCGCGCACAGCTTGGCGCCCTCGGCGGCCTGTTCGGTGGAGATCTCGGCGCCGACCTTGCCGGTCATGGACAGCTGCCCGTTCACGATCGGCAGCTGACCCGAGGTGTAGACCAGATTGCCGGTCCGCACGGCCGGGATGTAGGCGGCGACAGGTGCTGCGACGCCGGGCAATTCGAGGCCCAGCTTGGCCAGGTTCTCGGCCCAGGCGGTGGCGGCGGCCATCAGTTCTTGGCCCGCTTCAGGTAGGCGACGTGCTGTTCGCCGGTCGGTCCGGGCAGCACGGTGACGAGCTCCCAGCCGTCGGCGCCCCACTGGTCGAGAATGGCCTTGGTGGCGTGCGTCAGCAGCGGCACGGTCGCGTATTCCCACACGGTCACATCACTCATGGGGTGAGCGTACTTCGTGGCCTGGACGCCACCTACGTCACGGCGGCCCGGAAAGGAAGCATCAGTGGTGTATCAGACAGTTGTTTTCGCCCTCTGGGCAAGAATTCAGAACGAGTTATAGGCTCCGATTGTGGGAGTACCGATAGCAGTGCCCGTTTCGGTTGAGCCGGGGGTCGAAGCAGGGTGGCCGGAGCGAGCGGACAAGGCCCGCTTGCACTATGTATCCGGAAAAGGTGGGACCGGGAAGTCCACGGTCGCGGCGGCGCTCGCGCTCGCCTTGGCGGCAGGGGGCCGTCGCGTATTGCTGGTGGAGGTGGAGGGCAGGCAGTCGATAGCGCAGCTGTTCGATCTGCCGCCGTTGCCGCCCACCGAGACTCGCATCGCCACCGCGGAGGGCGGCGGCGAGGTGCTGGCGCTGGCACTGGATGTGGAACATGCCTTCCTGGAATACCTGGACATGTTCTACAACCTGGGCTTCGCCGGGCGCGCCATGCGCCGGGTGGGCGCCATCGAGTTCGTGACCACGATCGCGCCGGGTCTGCGGGATGTCATCCTCACCGGCAAGATCAAGGAATGCGCGGTGCGCACCGACAAGTCCGGTAAACCGGCCTACGACGAGATCGTCATCGACGCGCCGCCGACCGGTCGCATCGCCAGCTTCCTGGACGTCACCCAGGCCATGGCCGAGATCGCGGGCGGCGGGCCGATCGCCGCGCAGGCCGAAGGGGTTTCGAAGCTGCTGCATTCCGAGCAGACCATGATCCACCTGGTCACGCTGCTGGAGGCGCTGCCGGTGCAGGAAACCGCGGACGCGGTCGCCGAACTCACCGCCAACGACCTGAACATCGGCACGGTCATCGTGAACCGGGCCAGCGAGGGCTTCCTGCCGCGCGCCGTGCGCGAGCAGGCCGCACAGGGCAACTTCGACGAGGACGCGCTGCGCGCCGGACTGGCCGAGGCCGGAATCACGGTGTCGGAGCAGGACTTCCAGGGCCTGGTGGCCGAGGCCGTGGAGCATTCGGCCCGGTTGGAGGCGCAGGACGAGAACGCCGCCGACCTGGCGCAGGTGGACATCTCGCGGCTGTACCTGCCGTCGCTCACCGACGGGATGGATCTGGGCGGGCTCTACGAGCTGGCCGAACATTTGAGCGCCCAGGGGGTTCGCTAGTCATGGTCGTTCCGGCAAACGCTGTCCCCCTGGACATTACGAAGATCCTCGCCGATCCGTCCTCGCGCATCGTGGTGTGCTGCGGTTCCGGCGGCGTGGGCAAGACCACGACCGCCGCGGCCGTCGCGGTGCGCGCGGCCGAACAGGGCCGTCGGGTCGTGGTGCTGACCATCGACCCGGCGCGGCGGCTGGCGCAGTCGCTCGGGGTGAGCGACCTGGGCAATGTGCCGCAGAAGGTCGAGCTCGGCCCCGGCACCAAGGGCGAGCTGTACGCCATGATGCTGAACATGCGCCGCACCTTCGACGAGATGGTGCTCGAGCACACCAGCCCGGAGAAGGCGGAGCAGATCTTCGCCAATCCGATCTATCAGACGGTGGCGTCCTCCTTCGGCGGCACGCAGGAATACATGGCGATGGAGAAGCTGGGTCAGCTGGCCTCCAAGCGCGAATGGGACCTGATCGTCGTCGACACGCCGCCGTCGCGGAACGCGCTGGACTTCCTGGACGCGCCCAAGCGGCTCGGAAACTTCCTGAACGGCAAGATGATCCGCGTGATCATGGCGCCGGGTCGCGGGGTCGGCAAGTTCGTGGCCGGCGCCATGAGCCTGGCGCTGCGCGGCGTGTCCACCATCGTGGGCGGGCAGCTGCTCAAGGACGCGTCGGTGTTCCTGCAGTCGCTGGAATCCATGTTCGGCGGTTTCCAGGATCGTGCGGATCGCACCTACGCCATGCTGTCGCGGCCGGGCACGCACTTCATCGTGGTGGCCGCGGCCGAACCGGACGCGCTGCGCGAGGCGTCGTTCTTCGTGGACCGGCTCTCGCACGATCGCATGCCGCTGGCCGGGCTGGTGCTCAATCGCACGCACCCGGTGTTGAGTTCGCTGTCGGCCGAGCAGGCGCAGGTTGCGGCGGACCGTCTAGCCCCGGCGACAGCGACCAATGGCGAATCGGCCGAATCGGACACGCCGGCCGCGCTGGCCGCCGCCGTGCTCCGCATCCACGCCCACCGGGCCGCCACCGCCAAGCGGGAACAGCATCTGCTGCATCGCTTCACGGGTGCGCATCCGAGCGTGCCGATCGCGGCGGTCACCGCATTGCCGTTCGAGGTCGCGGACCTCGAGGCGCTGCGGGCCGTGGCCGACCAGCTCGCGGAGACGGGTACGGCCGCGTCGGCCTGATCGTCTTGCCGCCCCGTCATTCCGGCGTGCTTTTGGCCGGAATCCACTGCGCGAGGGATGGATCCCGGCCAAAAGCATGCCGGGATGACGAGGGTTGGACGTTCTGCCCGGTTTTGTCCCGGAAACGGACCGAGCCCGCTTTCGCGGGCTCGGTCCGTTCTGCTTTCAGGGTTACGGTTTCGGAATTACATCGCAATCTTCTGCGTACGCTGGGCGCGGAAGAAATCCGCCCAGGACGTCACCTCCGGGTGCTGCTTGAGCAGCGCTCTCCGCTGCCGCTCGGTCATGCCGCCCCACACTCCGAACTCGACTCGATTGTCCAGGGCATCCGCCCCGCACTCCATCAGGACCGGGCAGTGCCGGCAGATGGTTGCCGCCTTGCGCTGAGCAGCGCCGCGCACGAACAGCTGGTCGGGATCCACTTCCTTACAACGGGCCTGGGAAACCCAGGCGATTCTCGCTTCGGCCTGCTCCACGTCCAATCGAGCGATCGGGGTAGTCATGTGCATTTGGTGTGCCCCTTTGCAGTCCGAACACCGGGTCACGGCGCTCCAGAATCGCGTACAGCGCGCAGCTACCCAACCCCGCTGCGTTCTGCACCACATTCCACTTTGAGTGTTAGCTCTATCACACTGGGTTCTCAATCTAGGTAACGGTGAGCCCCCTGCGCAAGACCGTCCCGAGATTTTCTGGTACGTCCGTCCATGCATTTGCAACATGAAACCGGGCAGTCGGTGCTATACGGGATGAACTGACACCCGACACGCGCGGACACCGAGTGTCCGAAAGGCCAATTAGGCTAGGGCTCGTGCCGATCACACGAACGCTCGCGAGACTGGCCGGCAGCTGCGTCTTGGCCGCCGTCCTGCTCGCCGGGTTGCTGTTCCCACTCGCCGGCGGTTTCGGATATATGTCCAACCGTGCGGCCGACGCCGTCGACAATGTCTCCGCCGAACTGGTGGAAGGCACCGTCCCGGCGGTGTCGACCATGGTCGATGTGAACGGTACGCCGTTCGCGTGGCTGTACGAGCAGCGCCGATTCGAAGTCCCCTCCAACAAGATCGCCAACGATATGAAGCTGGCGATCGTCTCCATCGAGGACCGGCGCTTCGCCGAGCACGCCGGTGTGGACTGGCAGGGCACCTTCCGCGCCTTCCTCACCAACACCTCGGGCGGCGAAGTCTCCCAGGGTGGTTCGACGCTGGACCAGCAGTACGTGAAGAACTACCTGCTGCTGGTGGTCGCCAAGACCGACGCCGAGCGCCGCGCCGCCATCGAGACCACGCCCGCCCGCAAGATCCGTGAGATCCGCATGGCGCTGACGCTGGACAAGCAGCTCACCAAGGACGAGATCCTCACCCGGTATCTGAACCTGGTGCCGTTCGGCAACAGCTCCTACGGCATCCAGGACGCCGCGCAGACCTACTTCGGCATCGACGCCAAGGATCTGAACGTCGTGCAGTCCGCCATGCTCGCGGGCATGGTGCAGTCCAGCTCCAAGCTGAACCCCTACACCAACCCGCAGGGCGTGATGGAGCGGCGGAACACCGTGCTGGACACGATGATCCAGAACATCCCCAGCCGCGCCGACGAATTCCGCAAGGCCAAAACCGAACCGCTGGGCGTACTGGCCGAGCCGAAGGGCCTGCCGCGCGGGTGCATCGCGGCCAACGACCGCGGATTCTTCTGCGACTACGCGCTGCAGTACCTGGCCAACGCGGGGATCAGCCGGGATCAGATCAACAAGGGCGGGTACCTGATTCGCACCACGCTGGATCCGGCGGTGCAGGACTCGGTGAAGGCGGCGGTCGTCGCCAATGCCGATCCGAATCTGGACGACATCGCCTCGGTCATGAACATCGTGGCGCCGGGGCAGGATTCGCATCCGGTGCTCGCCATGGCCTCCAGCCGCGCCTACGGGCTCGACGCGAACGCGCATCAAACCGTGCAGCCGCAGCCGTATTCGCTGGTCGGCGATGGTGCGGGGTCGGTGTTCAAGATCTTCACCACGGCCGCGGCCATGGAGAAGGGGCTGGGCATCAATGCCTCGCTGGACGTGCCCTCGTTCTTCGCGGCCAAGGGCATGGGTAACTCCGGCACGCCGGGCTGCCCGGCCGAGACGTACTGCGTGAAGAACGCCGGTGCGTACCGCTCGCCCATGTCGGTCACCGACGCATTGGCGACATCGCCGAACACGGCCTTCGTCAAGCTGATTCAGGCCGTGGGCGTCACGCCGACCGTCGACATGGCGGTGCGGCTGGGCATGCGGTCCTACACGCAGGCCGGCACCTCCGGGCACGGCAACCAGAGCCTGGCCGACATGATCAAGGACCAGAACCTCGGCTCGTTCACGCTCGGACCGGTCGCGGTGAACCCGCTGGAACTGTCCAATGTGGCCGCCACCATCGCCTCCGGCGGCAAGTGGTGCCCGCCCACCCCGATCAAGGAGGTCGTGGATCGCGGCGGCAAGACCGTGCCGCTCACCCAGCAGGCCTGCGAGCAGGTGGTCGAGCCGGGGCTGGCGAACACCCTCGCGCACGCCATGAGCAAGGACGACACCAGCGGTACCGCGGCCGCGGCCGCGCAGTCGGTGGGCTGGAACGTGCCGCTGTCGGCCAAGACCGGAACCACCGAAAGCCACCGGTCCTCGGCCTTCCTGGCGTTCACCAACTCCTTCGCGGGCGCCGCCTACATCTACGGCGACAGCCCGACGCCCGGCGAGATCTGCTCGTTCCCGCTGCGGAACTGCGGCAGCGGCAACCTCTTCGGCGGTAACGAGCCGGCGCGCTCCTGGCTGGGCGCCATGAAGAACGTGCTCGGCAACTTCCCGCCGTCCGCCCTGCCGCCCATCGACGACAAGTACGTGCGCGGCGCCAACAACTCCCAGATCCCGGATGTGGTCGGCCAGTCGCAGGGCCAGGCGACCTCGACCCTGGTCGCCGCCGGATTCCAGGTGTCGGTGGCCTCGGCCCCGGGCTCGAACAAGGGCACGGTGCTGAGCATGTCGCCCGACGGTTCCGCGATCCCCGGATCGGTGATCACCATCTACGTCAGCGACGGCACCCAGGTGGCGGCTCCACCCTCGAATCCGGCTCCGGCGCCGGGCATTCCGGGCCTGCCCAACCTGCCCAGCCTCCCGCCGATCCCCATTCCGATCCCGATCCCGCGGTAGCCGGGGCCCCATAGCTGAAAGCGCCCGGAGTGCTGTCGCACTCCGGGCGCTTTCGTATCCGCTGCCCTGCCGGGCGGCTTCGCGTCAGAGGCGCGCCTTGACGGCGGCGGAGACGCGGGACCCGTCGGCGCGGCCCGCGGCCAGGGCGGTGGCGATCTTCATGACCTGGCCCATCTGCTTCATGCCGGGGCGCTCGCCGAGCTGTTCGGCGACGTCGGCGATGGCGGTGTCGGCGATATCGGCGACCTCGGCGTCGGTGAGGGGGGTCGGCAGGTACTCCTCGATGATCGACTCCTCGGCGCGCTCGTTGGCGGCGAGTTCGCCGCGCCCGGCCTGCTCGTAGACGACGGCGGCCTCGTTGCGCTTCTTCGCCTCCTTGGACAGCACGGCGATGACCTCGGCGTCGGTGAGTTCCTTCGCCTGCGTTCCGGCGACCTCCGCGGTCTGGACGGCGGCCAGCAGCATGCGCACGGTGTTGAGGCGCAGCGCGTCCTTGGCCTTCATCGCGGCGGTGAGATCGGCACGCAGCTTCTCTTTGAGTTCCGACATGCGGCTCACGGTACCCCGCACCCCCAGCGGTCCCGCACGTTCTTTTTCGCGGGTGTCGGACCGCGCGGTTGACCAGGTGGGTTCGGGGACGAAGCCCCTGAGAGGCCCCCGAGAGTTGGGTGGTGACGCACAGCATTTGACTCGATGTTTCTCAGCCCGGTCGCCTATTCTGGGCAAATGCCCGTTATCTCGACCTCTGCCATGCGCCGCACCGCCCTGGGAGCCGCCGGGGCCGCGGTCGCCGGAATCGGTTACGCGACGCTCGTCGAACGCAATGCCTTCGTGCTGCGGGAGGCGACGCTACCGGTGCTCGAGCACGGGAAACCCTCGTTGCGGGTGCTGCACATCAGCGACCTGCACATGATGCCCGGACAGCAGCTGAAGCAGGCGTGGTTGCGGGAGCTGGATCGGCTGGAGCCGGATCTGGTGGTGAATACGGGCGACAATCTGTCGCATCAGAAGTCGGTGCCCTCGGTGGTGCAGGCCCTCGGCGGACTGCTGGCGCGGCCCGGTATTTTCGTTTTCGGCTCGAACGACTATTTCGCGCCGGTGCCGAAGAATCCGCTGAAGTACTTCAAGAAGGATCACAAGCGCGTCTTCGGTGATCCGCTGCCGTGGCAGGACATGCGGGCGGCGTTCACCGAGCGCGGCTGGCTGGATCTGACGCATGTGCGCCGCGATATCGAGGTCGCCGGGGTGCGCATCTCGACCGCCGGCGTGGATGACCCGCATCTGCAGCGGGATCGCTACGACACCGTGGCGGGCGCCCCGAATCCGCTGGCGGACTTGAGCATCGGGCTCACGCATTCGCCGGAGCCGCGGGTGCTGGACCGGTTCGCGGCCGACGGGTACGACCTGGTGATGGCCGGGCACACGCACGGCGGGCAGCTGTGTGTGCCTGGATTCGGTGCGCTGGTGACCAATTGCGGGATCGATCGCGCGCGGGTGAAGGGCGCCTCGAAGTGGGGCGCGCACACGCAGCTGCATGTTTCCGCCGGCCTGGGCACCTCGCCGTGGGCGCCGTACCGGTTCTGCTGCCGTCCGGAGGCGACGCTGCTGACGCTGGTGGGCGCACCGCCGAAGAAGCCGGCGTCGGGTTCGGACCGGGGGCGCACCGCTTCGGAGGCCGTCGCGCGTTAAGCCTTCGGCGTGTACGGCGATATACAACACGGTGTGTAGTCGTCAGGTAGGGGACAACCGTGACCAGTGGGAACGATCGCAACGATGATCCGGCCCGGCAGGGGCAGGAGCCGAACTGGTGGCAGGGTGCGCCCGCGCAGGAATCGCCGTGGCAGCCGGGACCGCAGGGGCAGTCGGGTTACGGTGTGCCGCAGGGGGATCAGACCTGGCAGTTCGGCTACGCGCCGCCGAATCCGACCGCACAGTTCACGGGCGGGCAGTACGGCACGGGGGCCGGGTACCCGGGGCAGGCGCCGCAGGGCGCGCCCTATCAAACTGGTCCATATCAAGCCCCGGGAGCGCCGTACGGCGGTCCGCCCGCGCAGCCTCCGGGCGGCGGCAAGCGCACGGGATGGGTGTTCGCGGGGATCGGCGTGCTGGTGCTGGCAATCGTCGGCGCGGTGGTCACCGTCGTCCTGGTGAACGGCGGCTCGGATTCGTCCTCGGCCCAATCGAATACGACGCCGTCGCTGATCAGCGCCCTCACCACGACGCCCTCCGGGACACGCACCACGACCGCGCCGCGCACCACCGCGCCCAGGACGAGCGCGCCGGGCGCGGTGATTCCCGGCTATCAGGTGGTGTCCATGCCGGAACTCGGTGCGGCCTATGACGTTCCGCAGGATTGGACCATCGACACCACCGGCATCAGTGCGTTCGATTCCGGGCTGGATCGGATTCCGGTGGTCGGGCTCGCGCAGGAGGGCGTGGGCTACTGCACGAATTACACACGCACCACGGCATTTCTGAGCCAGTCGGCCGAGACCGATCCGGCGCGGGCGGCCGCGGATATCGGGGTGCGGATGGGCCGGATCGGCTGGCCCTCCACAACCGGGTCGACGCCGGGCAACGCGGAGCCGTTCGAATCCGCGGACGGCACGCTGTCGGGTGTGTTCATGGAGATCAAGGGCAGCGCACCCGCTCCGACGAGCGGCTGTGCCTCCACGTACACGATCTACACCTTCGCCTTTCCGGGTGAGGGCGGGGCGTTCGTGCTGACCATCGGCGCGGACACGGGGGTGGACAAGGCGGTGGATCGCGCACTGGCGCAACAGATTCTCGCCTCCATTCGGGCGACGGCGTAGGAGCTGCCCGGATACAACCGAAGTGACAACTGAAACGTCCGACAGGGGGTCCGACGGTGACCGGTGGATCAGATGACCGGAACAACGATCCGGAGCGCGGCGACGCGAATCCCGATTGGTGGCAGGGCATGCCGCCGCCGGGTTCCCCGTGGGAGTCGCATCCGCAGCATCCGGTGCAGCCGAATCCCGCGCCGGGCGGGCAGTATCCGCAGCAGGGGCCGAGCCCCTTCCAGAGCGGGCCGCAGCCACAGGGGACCACCCCGTTCCAGAGTGGCGCGAATCCCTTTCGGAGCGGACCGAATCCGTATCCGACCGGACCGCTGCCGCAGGCGGGCCGGCACCCCTATCAGACCGGTCAGAATCCCTCGCAGAGCGGCCAGCCGCCCTACGGTGGCACTCCGGCCTATGGCGGGTACGGTCAGCCGCCCAGCGACGAACGTAGGAAGCTGTGGCTGTACTCCGGGATCGGCGCGCTCGTGATCGCGATCGTGGCGGTTGTCGCGACTGTCGTTGTGATGACCGATGATTCCGGTGGGGGCGGCGGGCAGGCGAGCGGCACCAGCACCGTGTCGTCGACCACCACGAGCCGGACCACCTCGCGCACCACCACGCCGAACTCCACGACCCGGACATCCACCCCGGCCGCGGTGATTCCCGGCTATCAGGTGGTGGCGCCCTCCGATATCGACTCGGCCTGGGATGTGCCCGCGGACTGGACGCTCGACACCTCCACCACGACCCTGGGCGCCGGCGCGGACGAGCTCTCCGTCACCGGCCTGGCGCAGGAGGGCATCGGCTACTGCCCCGACTTCGTGCGCACCACCATGTTCCTGACCGTCTCCACGGAGGCCGACGCCGCCGCGGCCGCCACCGAAGCCGGTGCGCGCATGGCCCGAACCGGCTACCAGAACGCCACCGTGCAGGCGAGCAGCCCCGAACCCTTCGCCAACTCCGACAAGTCCCTCAACGGCGTCTACGTCGAAACCTCCGGCACCTACCCCCCACCCGCCGCGAACTGCGCCTCCGCCTACACCGTCTACACCTTCGCGGTGAGCGGCGGCAGCTCCGGTTCCCTGGTCCTCACCCTCGCCGCCGACACCGGCGTGGACCGCGCCGTAGGCCGCGACCTGGCCCGCCGAATCCTCGCCACATTCCGCTTCATTTAACCCTCTGACCAGCCGATTTATCATCTGACCACACCCTGCGCTAAGCTACTGCAGGTTCACTTCACGGGGTGTGGCGCAGCTTGGTAGCGCGCTTCGTTCGGGACGAAGAGGTCGCAGGTTCAAATCCTGTCACCCCGACGTGTTGGTTGAGACACAGTAGAAGGCCCTGACTTCGGTCAGGGCCTTCCTCGTTTTCCGGACATGGTTCACCCGGTCGCGTTTTCCCCGGTGACGAGGGTGCGCAGGGCGGTTTCGGTGGCCGCGTCGGCGGGGGTGAGGATCACCAGGCTGTGCGTCGTGACGCCGGGCGGGACGAGGGTGTCGTAGCAGACGGTGAGGATTCCGGCCTGCGCGTGGCGGATGCGTTTGACGCCGTGCGGGCGCTCCCCCACCGCGTGGTCGTTCCACAGGGTCGCGAATTCCTGGCTCTCCCGGCGTAATTCGGCGATGACCTCGAGCAGGCGGGCGTCTCCGGGATGCTGGGCGAGCTCGGTGCGCAAGGCGCCCACTTCTTCTCGTGCGATGCGCTCCCAATCCAGTTGGCCTGTCTTGGTTTCCGGATCGAGGAAGACGAGATGCGCGGTGTTGACACCTGATCCGAAGGTGTCGCCGAAGACGGCGGTGGCCGCGGCGTTCGCGGCGAGGACATCGTGGCGGAAGTCCATGGCGTAGGCGGGCAGCAGGGGCATGCCGTCGAGGATGCGGCGGGTGGAGGCGGGCAGTTCCTGCGCCGGGTGGTGGCGGGGCGGTTGCGCGCCCCGCGCGATGAGGTGCAGGTGGGCGCGTTCGGCATCGGAGAGCCGCAGGGCGGCGCTGATGGCGTCCAGGACGGCGGCGCCGGGCGTGCCGACGCGGCCCTGTTCGAGGCGGATGTACCAGTCGATGCTGACGGCGGCGAGTTGCGCGACCTCTTGGCGGCGCAGGCCGGGAGTGCGGCGCACGCCCGTCACGGGCAGTCCGGCGGCTTCCGGTGTCAGCCGTTCCCGCATCGCGCGCAGGAACGCACCCAGTTCGATCGCCGTACCGTCCACGCCCTCATCCTCCCGATGCCGCATAATCCCCGGTGCACCGGGTGGTATCCGGGATACCAGGTTCCGCACAGCCTTCCGCGCCGTTCCACATTTCAGGATTCTTGTCTCGTCATCTGAAACGTACAGAGGAGTCCCGTCATGCATCGCCCCGCACGCATCCTGTTCGCCGCCGCCGCTGTCGCCGCGCTGATTCCGGTCGCCGCCTGCGGCAAGACGGCCGAGTCAGCCCCGGCTCCCGCCAGGGACACCGTCGAGGTCCGCGCCGTGATCCCAGCGAACGCCGCGACATTCACCGTCACCACCCCGGATGCCCAGTCCGGCACCGCCTTTCCCGCCGACAGTTACGCGGGCGCGTTCGGCTGCACCGCCGCAAACCGCGCCCCGCACCTGACCTGGTCGGGCGCACCCGCGACAGCGAAAAGCTTCGCGGTCACCATGTTCGATCCGGACGCGCCCACCGGCAGCGGCTTCTGGCACTGGATGAACTGGGACATCCCCTCCACCGCAACCGATTTCACCACCGGCGCGGCGTCGGTGTCCGGCACCAACGACGCCGGCATCACCGGCTACCTGGGCCCCTGCCCACCCACCGGCGACCGTCCCCACAACTACCGAATCACCGTGCTGGCCTTGGACGTTCCCACTCTGGGCCTGCCCGCCACCACCTCCCCCGCCGTGGCCTCGTTCACCATGGGCAGCCACATCGTCGGCGCCGCACACCTGACCCTGACCGCCCAGCGCCCCTGATCCGACATAGGGCGTTCGCCTGATAACCCCGCACCGTTCCCGCCCCTACTCTCGAACACCGGGTCCCATCCGAATCGAAAGCCGAAGGAGCTCTACGCATGTCCGTGCGCACCGCCGCCACCCTGCTGCTGGCCACCGCCGCCCTCGCACTCTCCGATCCGGCCCTGGCCGCAGCCGATCCCACGGTCGAGGTGGTCCCCGGCCGCGCCCGCATCAAGGTCACCGTCGCCGGCACCGAATACCCCGCCGACCGCTGCCTCGTGGACCCCGACGCCGACGGCAACACCCAGAGCATCCCCATGAACGCCTCCGGCACCCTCGTAGTCGAAAACGTAGCCCCCGGCTCCCGCCGCGTCCTGGTCTGGTGCCCCCAGGGCGGCACCATCTTCCAGGGCAATGTCGATGTGCAACAACCGAATCCCGCCCTCGACATGCAGGACCGCGCCTTCGCCGCCGGGGGCAGCAGCGACCGGGTCAGCGATCCGGCCCTGCGCTGAGCATTCGCGAGTCTGCCGGGAACGGCAGTGGCCCCGATCGGTTGATCGGGGCCACTGGGGTTTTCGGTGTGGGGTCAGCCGAGGTGGAGGCGGCGCATGAGGCGCAGGGTGACCAGGGTGGACTTGAGCTGCTTTTCGTAGGGCATGCCGGAGCGGGCGGCGAGGATCTGCTTCTTCTGGACGCCGACGTTGATGGTGTCGGTGTACTTGAGGATGCCCGCCGCGCCGTGGCGGGTGCCTACGCCGGACTGCTTCACGCCGCCGGAGGGGGTGCCTTTGGCGGCGTAGGTGGTGACGAAGCCGTCGTTGATGTTGATGGCGCCGGATTCGATCTTGGAGGCGAGTTTGACTGCGCGGTCGATGTTTCCGGTCCAGATGGCGGCGTTGAGGCCGTAGGTGGTGGCGTTGGCGAGGCGGACGGCCTCGTCTTCGTCCCGGAACTTGTAGATGGTGACGACGGGGCCGAAGGTCTCCATGGTGGCGTGGGCCATGTCGGGGGTGACGTCGGTCAGGACGGTGGGCTCGTAGAAGGCGGGGCCGAGGTCGGGGCGGGGCTTGCCGCCGGTGAGCACCTTTGCGCCCTTTTCACGGGCCTCGTCCACGTGGGAGGCGACCCGGTTCATGTGGTCCACCGAGACGAGGGAACCCATTTCGGGCCCAAAGTCGTAGGTGGCGCCGGCCTTCTTGCCCAATTCCTCTGCGGCGGCGACGAATCGGCGGACGAAGTCGTCGTAGATCTTCTCCTGGACGTAGATGCGTTCGATGTGCATGCACGCCTGGCCGGTGTTGCCGAAGACGGCGAAGCTGGCCGAGGGGATGGCCTCGTCGAGGTTGGCGTCCTCGAGGACGATGAGGGGGTTCTTGCCGCCGAGTTCGAGGCTGCAGCCGATGAGGTTGCGGCCGGCCTGTTCGCCGATGAGGCGGCCGGTGGCGGTGGAGCCGGTGAACATGACGAAGTCGACATTGTCGAGGAGGGTGGGGCCGACGTCGGGGCCGCCGCCGCAGACGACCTGCACCAGGCCGCGGGGCAGGCCGGCCTTGTGCAGCAGTTCGATGCCGTACAGGGTGCACAGCGCGGTCTTGTTGTCCGGCTTCATGACGACGCCGTTGCCCGCCATGAGGGCGGGGGTGGAGTCGGACATGGAGATGGCGAAGGGGAAGTTCCACGGCGCGATGACCGCGACCACGCCCTTGGGGCGGTGCTCCTCGGTGGAGCTGGTGATGATCGGCATGGGGCCGCTGCGCTTCTTGGGCTTGAGCGTCTTGGCGGCCGTCTTGAGGTAGTGCGCGATGACCATCGGGGTGTCGCAGGCCTCTTCGATGGCCATGCGGCGGGATTTGCCGCAGCCGATCTGGATGAGGTCGGCGATGGTCTCGATCTCGGAGAGGATGAGCTCGTGCGCGCGTTCGAAGACGGCGAGGCGCTGCTCGATCGGGCGGGCGGCCCATTCCTTCTGTGCCGCACGGGAAATGGCGACGGCGGTCTCGACGTCCTGGGGTGAGGACTGGGGCAGGTGGCCGACGACGTCGCCGGTGTAGACCTCGATCATTTCGAAGGGTTCGCGGGTTTCGCCCGCCTTGCCCGCGGTCACCATGGCGGTGAGCCGGTTGATCAGGGACTCCGTTACGCGCGGGGGTAGCTTGGCCCGCGAGCCGCTCTGCGTACTCGTGTTGCTCATGAGGACCTCTCCATACTTGCCGCCCGTGACGGCGGTCACCATGATCCAAACTAGAACACGTTATTGTTCTGTACAACGGTGCGGGGTACTTTCGTCCCGAATCACCAGATTGGCCTAGACGAGGAAAGGGTCGGCGATGACCACCGCGACTGCTGAAACGAGTAGCAACACCACCGAGCCGCACGCGCTCGTCGAGAAGCGGGGCGCGACGCTCATCGTCACCATGAACCGGCCCAAGGCGAAGAACGCGCTCACCGGCGAGATGCTGGCGATCATGGTCGACGCGTGGGATCAGGTCGACAACGATCCGGAGATCCGGTCGTGCATCCTCACCGGTGCGGGCGGGGCGTTCTGCGCGGGCGCGGACCTGAAGAACATGAGCAAGTCCAGCCCGGCCGACAATATGCAGGAGGGCAGCCGCTTCGATCCGACGCGGATTCCGGGGCTGCTCAAGGGGCGTCGCCTGACCAAGCCGCTGATCGCCGCCGTCGAGGGCGCGGCCATTGCCGGCGGGACCGAGATTCTGCAGGGCACCGACATCCGTGTTGCCGGGGAGAGCGCGAAATTCGGTATCTCCGAAGCGAAGTGGAGCCTGTTTCCGATGGGCGGGTCGGCGGTGCGGCTGCCGCGGCAGATCCCCTACACCGTGGCGGCGGATCTGCTGCTCACCGGTCGCCACATCACCGCGGCCGAGGCCAAGGAGTACGGGCTGATCGGGCACGTGGTGCCGGACGGGACCGCGCTCGACAAGGCGCTCGAGCTCGCCGAGCTGATCAACAACAATGGCCCGCTGGCCGTGCAGGCGATCCTCAAGGTCATTCGGGACACCGAGGGGCTGCACGAAGAAGAGGCGTTCAAGATCGACGCCAAGGTCGGTCTGCCGGTCTTCCGCAGCGACGACGCGAAGGAAGGTCCCCGCGCCTTCGCCGAGAAGCGCAAGCCCAACTTCCAAGGGAAGTAAAGGGATTGGGGGTGGGGGCCAAGCCCCCAAACCCCCATAGGGCTGCGCCCGGCCGATCCCGGGCCGAGCCCCGCCCCCATGGATTCGGAGGTGCGGTGACTCTCACCGCACCTCAGTTACCTCGCGACCAGTTCGTCCTCGCCGAGGAAGCCGCCGGACTGGTGACGCCAGAGTTGGGCGTAAGTGCCCTCGGCCGTGAGCAATTCGTCGTGGGTGCCCTGTTCGACGATCGTGCCGCGGTCGAGGACCACCAGCTGGTCCATGCCTGCCACCGTGCTGAGGCGGTGGGCCACGACGAGCGCCGTGCGGCCCTCCATGAGATCCCAGAGTGCCTGCTGCACAAGGAGTTCGCTCTCCGAGTCGAGGGCGCTGGTGGCCTCGTCGAGCAGCAGGATGGGGGCGTCGCGGAGGATCGCGCGGGCCAGGGCGACGCGCTGCCGCTGACCGCCGGACAACTTCACGCCGCGTTCGCCGATGAGGGTGTTCATGCCCTGAGGTAGGCCGTCGGCGAATTCGGTGACGTGGGCGGCCTTGGCGGCGCGCACGATTTCTTCCTCGGTGGCGTCGGGGCGCGCGAAGCGGATGTTCTCCTTCAGGCTGCGGTGGAACATGGCGGGATCCTGTGGCACGTAGGCGATCTGGTGGCGCAGGTCGGCCTGGCGCAGCTTCGAGATGTCCTGCCCGCCGATGCGGATCGCGCCGCCCTGGATATCCATCATGCGCAGCAGCAGCTGGGTGATGGTGGTCTTGCCGCCGCCGGAGCGGCCGACGAGGCCGACCTTCGCGCCGCTGGGCACGTCGAGATCCAGGCCGGTGAACAGCGGCGGTGCGCCGGCGTGCGCGAAATCCACTCGCTCGAAACGGATTCCGCTGTCCGCGGGCTGCAGCGGTTCGGGTGCTGCCGCGTCCACGACCTTCGGGTCGTCGAGCAGCAGTTCGGTGAACTGGGCGGCCTCGGTGATATCGCTTTCCAGCCTGCGGTAGATCTGGTTGAACCGGAACATGATTCCGGTGGCGTTCGAGTAGTAGGTGAAGGCCACGATGATGACCTCCACGCTCGCCTTCCCGCCGACCAGCCCGAGTGCGATGAACAGTCCGAGCACATTGGTGAGCGCGAAGATCGGCGCGACCGCCATATCGATGCGCAGGTTGGCGTAATCCCAGGACGCCAGGGTCTTCCGCTGCTGGTCGGCAACCCGGCGTTCGTGTTCGGCGGCCTCCTGCGGCTCGGCCGCGAAGGCGCGCACCACCTGCATGTTCGACAGGCTGTCGGAGACGTGCCCGGCGACCGCGGCGACGGCGGCCTCCCGCTCGTCCACCAGCGCCTGCCGTTTCCGGATGAGCGGCGCGATGATGAACGCGGTCAGCAGGATCATGCCGAGCAGCACCACGACCAGCCACGGGTCGTACTGCCAGAGCACGATGCACGCGAAGGTGATCGGCACGATGGCGGCGAAGATCTCGAACACGAAGCTGTCGACGAAATCCTCGTACCGTTTGGCGAAACTCAATGCCCGCTTGGTGAGGGATCCCGCGAAATTGTCATGGAAGAAGGCGCTGTCCTTGGCCAGCAGCTTGTCCATGGCGATCTCGTACAGGTTCGCGATACCGTGCGCGTCCACCCGGTTGAGACAGTGGATGCCGATGCGCCACAGCACTTCCGCACCGAACATGAGCCCGGTGAAGGCAATCAGGTAGGGCGCGGCCTGCGCGAAGGAGAATTCCCCCTGCGCGACCACCTTGCCGACCAGCATGGCGACCACCAGCGGCGCCAGGTACAGCGTGCAGATATTGCCGAACGCGGGCGCGAACAGCGCCGGAATCGTGTAGCGCTTGCGCCGCGCCATCTCCCGGCCGTAGTAGCGCAGAACCAATTTCACCGCGGATTCGCGTGAACTCATTGTCCCCTCTCGAATTGTGTTCGAGGATGGCCGAACTCTCCGGAGGGCTCTCGGGGGCTACGCCCCCGAACCCCGAAAAGAACGTCACGCATCGTCCCGCGTGGGACGGGGTCGGGTCCACTGAATATTCGCTGCTCGGTTGCCGCATGCGGTTCGGAACGGCGCTGGACAATCGCAGAGCCCCGATTGTCCAGCGCCGGATCCGGGTGCCGATCGGAGCACGACTCGGCACCCGGCGACGGACTAGTCCGTCGGCTTCACCATGCGGGCGACGAGGGCGCGCAGCACGCCGGGCATGAATCGCCGCATGAGGTAGGTGGGGTACGCCTGGCCGGGGAAGACGAACAGCGGGTTCTTGGGCTTGGACAGCGCCTTCTCGAGGGCGTCGACGACGCCTTCGGGGCTCATGCCGCCCGCGCCGCCGAGGACGGACTCGTTCTCTTTCCGAATCGATTCCAGGAAGGGCGTTTCCACCATCGGCGGGCACAGGCCGAGCAGGCGGATGCCGCTGTCCTTCAGCTCGTAGGCGAGGCTGTCGATGAATCCGACGACCGCGAACTTGGAGGCGGAGTAGCCCGCCATGCCCGGCGAGGGCAACCAACCGGCGACGGAGGCGAAAAGGATGACCTCGCCGGTGCCCGCCTTCTTCATGGTGGGAATGATGGCCTGGCAGAGGTTGACGGTGCCGATGTAGTTGACGTCCATCATCTTCTTGATCTGCCGCACATCGTGGTCGAGTGCGGAGGCGTGCACATGCGCCATGCCGGCGGCGTGCACGAGCCGATCGATGGTGCCGTGTTCGGAGCGCACCTTCTCCACGACCGCCCGCACCTGGTCCGGATCGGAGACGTCGCAGGTGTAGGTGTGCATGTTGGGTGACCGCTTGGCGGTTTCGCCGAGGCCGTCGCCATTGAGGTCGACGGCGGCGACCTCCCATCCGGCGGCGGCGAGTCGCTGGGCGACGATGCGGCCCATGCCGCTGGCCGCTCCGGTGACGAGAGCTAGTCGAGTCATTCATCCCTCCCGGGTCTGCAACACCGTGGTGGCGTCGGCGAAAGTCATGCGGAGTTGCCCGATTCGGCTGGAGAAAAGGGCGGTCTTGGGTAGTCCGAGGGCGCGGAGCTGGTCGGCGACGGGATGGTCGCCGAGTTCCACGCGAGCGCCGCCGGGGCGGCCGCGCACCTGTGCGGGATCCATGAGCCACGGTGTGCGCCTGAGGATTCCGTTGCGATGCGTGTAGGCGTCGATGGAGGCCCCACCGGCTCCGGCGGGCATGGGCAGGCCGTCGGCCACGCGCAGGGCGACGACGAGCCGCCCGTCGAGGCGGACCTCGCAGCGGTGGCCGCCGCGTACGGGTGTGATGTCGATGTCGGCCATGAGTTTGGGGAAGCCCCAGATCGATTGCCCGGCTTCGCAGGTGAAGCTCTGGTTGACCGGCAGCCAGTGGATGTAGGCCCCGGTGCTGTGCCGCCGCCCGGATTGCCGGGCCATGAGCGAGAACGCGAATTCGTGGTACGGGCCGAGGTCGCCGTCGACGTAGCGGATGAAGGCCAGCGAGCAGATCGCTTTGCCGGGCCACACCGCCAGGGGTGCGAGTCCGGCGGGTGCGAGCAGTTCGGCCGCGGCGTTCGCGTCCACCAGGAACAGTGCCGAACTGGCGTCGGCGTGACGGATTTCGACCGGCATGCGGACTTGTTCGCCCTGTACGGGGTGCGCCTCTGCCATACCAGAATTAGAACAGGTTCTTACAGGAATTGTAATAGGTTTCATGCTGCTATCTCGATCAGCGGGAGGCGACATGGCCTCCCGTTCCATAACGCGTTACCGAACCACGTGATCGGGTTCTCGGTCGGACACGTAGGTCTTGGCCCAGCGATAGTCGGGCTTGCCGCTCGGGGTGCGCGAGACCGCGTCCGCCACCCAGATACTGCGCGGCAGTTTGTATCCGGCGAGGTGGGCGCGCACATGCTGTTCGAGGGCGGCGAAGTCCAGCGCCGGGTGCGCGGCGGAGATGACGGCCGCCACCTGCTGGCCCCAGCGCTCGTGCGGGACGCCGATGACGACGGCGTCGTACACCGAGTCGTGCGCCTTGACAACGGCCTCGACCTCTTCGGGGAACACCTTCTCCCCGCCGGTGTTCACGACCATATTGCCGCGCCCGATGAGGGTGACCGACCCATCCGCTTCCACGCGCGCCCGGTCGTCGGTGATGACCATGCGGACGCCGTCGACGGTACGGAAGAGCTTGGCCGTCTTCTCCGGATCCTTGTAATAGCCGATCGGCACATTGCCGGTCTTGGCCACCCAGCCCTCGGAACCCGGTGGGACGGAACGGCCGTCGTCGTCCACCACCAGTGCGCCGCGCCCGACGTTCACCCGCGGACCCCGGCCCGGATCGTCGTCCTTCTGCGCGAAACCGATTCCCCCGAAGCCGGTTTCGGAGGAGCCGATGGAGTCGGTGAGCACGGTGCTCGGAAACAGCTCCAGCAGTTGATTCTTCACCGGCTGCGACAGCAGCGCCGCGCCCGAGCCGATGGACCACACCGATCCGGCGTCCACGGGCGCGGCCCGATAGGCGTCGATGAGCGGACGCGCCATGGCGTCACCGGTGATGACGAGAATATTGGGCCGTTCCCGCGCGACCGTCTCCCAGATCCGCACCGGGTCGAAGCGCGGCGTGAACAGCACGGCATTGCCCGACCACAGGGCGGTGAACGTCGGCATCATGGCGGCGGCGTGGATGAGCGGCGGCAGCACGAACCACATGGTGGGCTGGGCCTGTGATCCGGTGCGGGACTGCTGGTATTCGTCGGCGACGGGTTCCCCGGTGTAGAAGTCGATGCCGCCGCCGAGCACCCGCCACATGTCCTCCTGCCGCCACATGACGCCCTTGGGCAACCCGGTGGTGCCGCCGGTGTACATCATGAACAGGTCGTCGGCGCTGCGCTCGCCGAAATCCCGTGCCGGTGAACCGCTTTCGACGGCCTGCTCGTACGGGGTGGAGCCGCTGGCCAGGCCGTCGCCCTGATCGTCCTCGACCACCAGGGCGTGCCGCAGTTTCGGCACCTGCGCCCGCACCTCTTCGATGAGCGGTGCGTAGCAACGGTGGTGGACCAGCATTTCGAGGTCGGCATTGTCGTAGACGTAGCGCAGTTCCTCGGCCTGATACCGGTAGTTGATATTGACCGGGACCGCGCGAATCTTGAAGCAGGCGATCAGGGTTTCCAGCGTTTCGGCGCTGTTGTGCATATGGAAGCCGATGTGGGTGCCCACGCCCGCTCCGGCGGCGGCCAGGTGATGGGCCAGCCGGTTGGCCCGCTGGTCGAGTTCCCGGAAGGTGAGCCGGCGGTCGCCCGCGATCAGGGCGGTGCGGTCGGGCATGGCGTCGGCGGCGTGCTCGTAGAGGTCGGCGAAGTTGCGGGCCATGGCGGATCACTTCCTGGGTACTGCGGAGCTACAGAACGGTGAGCGGCAGCGACGCGCCGCGCGGGGTGAAGGTGAAGGCGGCCCCGGTGCTGAAACGGGTGATGGCGACCTCAGGGGCCTCGCGGAATGCCATTGCGGCACGCCGGATTTCGACGGTGAGGGAGGTGTCGTCGGCGGCGCGCACCTGGCAGTGGAAGCGCGGGTCCACACCGCGGACCAGTGCGTCGAGCGGTGCGAGCGCTTCGGGGGTGAGCAGTGCCGCCCATCCTCCGTCGGCGACGGCACCGCAGTCACGGCCGAACCGCAGTTCCACCGACTGCTCCCCGGCATGCGTCTCACTGGAGACCTGAATATCCACGTACGCAGCGGGATTGAGCGCGGGATGCAGACGCAGCACCTTGGCCAGCGCGGCCGCGTCACTGCCGAGATCCAGGGCCTTGCTGAGTCGTTCGGCCGTGAGCCCCGCGATTCCGGTGAACTGGCTGCGCGTCATGGTCTCCGCGAGCGCGGCATCGGACCGGGTGGCCACCGCATTCCGGAAGCCGAGGGCCAGCAGATGATGTTGCAGGGCGATCTCGTCGGCGATGCGGACGAGCGCCGATCGGGAGAAATCCTCCCACCGGATATCGCTCAGCAGCGGTCCCGCGTAGTCCGCGCGGCCGGCGTCCGACCGGTCGATGTCCGCCAATTCGACTCGTGCGGCGTGCGTTTCGGCGAGCAGCAAGGCGTCCGCGGGCGGCTCGTAGGGTTCTTCGGCCGGATCGATGGTGACGGTCCACGCGCACACCGGTTTCCGGTCCGCGGGGACCCGCGGCGGCCGATGCACCGGACGCACCCGCGCCCGCGGATTGGTGGCCAGGGCGGTGGCGTCGAAGGTGGGGTCCTCGACGTCATGGCACATGGCCACCACGAACTCCTCCCCCATCGGCTCCACATCGGCGAGCGCACCGCAGTGGTCGAGATGGAATTCGCCGTAGTCGTGATCGCGCACCCGGAAGCGGAAGTCCATGAACTGCGGTGGCGCGCCGATATCCAGCTGGAAGCCCTTGAATATGGCGTCCACGCCGTCGCCGGTGATGCCGAGGGCCGCGCGCATGCGGCGGGTGTAGACGGGGCTGGCCAGCCGCCATTCGTCGATGGCGACCGCGGTCATGCCCTCGCGACCGAAAGCGGCGATGGCGTGGGCCATTCCGGCGCGGTCGATGAGGTGCCCGCACAGGAGGAGTTCCGGCACCAGCACCGCGAGCTCGGCGCGGGTGAGGCCGGCGTATCTGCTGGTCACCACTGCGGTACCGGCCCCTTGCCGACCGGATACCAGCCCGCGAGCGGCTCGCCGGACACGGAGCGTTCGATGCGCTTCTGCATACCGGGTGACAGCGCGTTGTCCTGCATCATCTCGATGAAGAGCGCTGTCACATTGCCGAAGTCGAAGAAGTCGCGCTGCCAGGACCATTCGTAGTTGCCCGCGTAGCGGAACCAGCTGCCGCCGATGCCCTCCGGGCTGTAGGGGCGGCCGTCGGCGCGGCTCTTCTCATTGACCTGTTTCCAGAAGCCGATGACGCTGCCGCTGCGTTCGTCGATCACGAATTCCTGATACGGGTAGGTCCAGCCCTCCAGGCCGAACATCTCCTGCCCGAGGGCGATATCGCGGATCTCGTCGCGGCCGACGGACATGAATTCCTGTTGCGGGCCGTAGTTCCAGCCGTAGGTGGCGTCCTCGGTATAGAAGTGCGCCAAGGGTTTCCAGTCGCCGAGGGCTTCGCAGCGCTGGTTCTCCTCGACCCAGCGGCGGACCATCTCGTCGAGTTCCTCACGCGGCCAGGGCATATCGGCTCCTCAGTCGGTTGGGCTGTCGTCCACGAGGGACAGCGCCCGGGTCGGGCAGTAGCGGACGGCGGCGCGGGCCGCGTCCAGGTCGGCGGCCGGGTCGGCGCGGAGTATGCGCACCTGGCCGTTCTTGGGGACGTCGAACAGGTCCGGGGCTTCGTCCTGGCAGACGGCATGGCCCTGGCACAGGTCGAGGTCGACTTCGAGCCGCATTACGTGCCACCTCCGGCCGCTGCGGCGGAGTTTTCCTGCGGCGCAGCCTGTTCCGGTGTCACGAGTTCCCGCAGCGGTGCTTCCGGCTGCACCTCGACCATGACGACGTGCGCACCACGGGGCGTGCTGACGACGGCGACCACGCCGGCGGCGAGATCACTGGGGCGCAGGAAGTGCGCGTGGCGGGCGAATCCCCACTTCGCCCAGCTCTCCAGCAGCGGGCCCACCACCTCGGGGGTGGCGGTCATGCCCATGCCGGTCAGGGTCTGGCCGGGCCGCACGATGGAGGAGCGCACGCCGGTGCCCTCCAACTCCATGCGCAGCTGGCGGGCGAAGACTTCCACACCGGTTTTCGCCGCGTTGTACGCGCCCGCGCCGGGACGGGCCCGGTCCGCGCAGTCGGAGCCGATGACGACGAAATCGCCGCGCCGGCGTTCGATCATGCCGGGGATCAGCCGGTGGGCCAGGCGTTGCGCGCCGGTGAGGTGGACTCGCACCTGGGCTTCGAAGACCTCCGGATCCATCTCCCAGCCGTGCCCGAATTCCAGGTCACCCGCGCCGGACACGACGATTTCCATTGGTCCGAGCGCTTTTTCGGCGGCGGTGACGAACTCGTCGACGGATGCGGTGTCGGTGACATCGAGGCGGTGCGCGAAGGCTTCGCCGCCGTCGGCGCGGATCTTCTCGGCGAGGGTCTCGCAGATCTCCACGCGCCGGGCGCCCACTGCGACGGGATACCCCAGCTCGGCCAGCGCGGTGGCGGTGGCGGCGCCGATCCCGGAGGACGCGCCCGCGACGAGCACCGGCCGCCGGGCGGGGTGCGGTGGGAACTTGGCCATCTAGCGCACCTCCACTCGCACCGGGAGCTTGGCGAAACCGCGCACGTTCACCGAATGCACTCGCTCACTGCCGGATTCGGCGAGTTCGTAGGATCGCACTCGGGTCGCGAACTCCCGCAGCACGATCTGGGCTTCCAGGCGGGCCAGGTGCGCGCCCAGGCAGAAGTGCACGCCCCGCCCGAAACTGATGAGCCCGCCCTTGTCCCGGCGTTCGATGTCGTAGCGGTCGGGATCGGTGAACACGGTGTCGTCGCGATTGGCGGATCCGATGAGCAGCAATACCTTCGAGCCCTGCGGGATGGTTCGCCCGTAGTACTCGAGGTCGACGGCGGCGGTGCGCGCGAGGATCTGAGAGGAGGCGTCGTAGCGCAGGGTTTCCTCCACCCAGTCCTCCACGAGTTCGGGATGCGCGGTCACCCGGGCGTACTGCTCGGGATTGCGGCCTGCCCAATACAGGGCATTGCCGAGGAGTTTCGTGGTCGTCTCGTTGCCCGCGACGACCATCAGGAACATGAATCCGATGATTTCGTCCTGGGTGAGCCGGTCCCCGTCCGCCTCGGCCTGTACGAGCGCGGAGGTCAGGTCCTCGGTGGGCTGCCTGCGCCGCTGCGCGACCATGTCCGCGTAGTAGCCGATCAGATGCAGCGCCGCTTCCATGGCGGCTACCGGCACATCCAGTACACCCTCTTCACGATGCACCAAAAGGTCTGCCATGCGGCGCAATTCGGCGCGATCGGCCTCCGGTACGCCCAGAAGTTCGGAGATGACGTCCATGGGCACCTTGCCCGCCACCTCGTCGATCCAGTCGATATCGCCGTGGGCCAGCGCGGGTTCGAGGTAGCGCAGCGTGATTTCCCTTATGCGCTCGCCCATTTCCGTGACCCGGCGCGGGGTGAACCCCTGGTACACCAGCTTTCGCAGGCGCAGGTGCTCCGGATCGTCCATGGCCAGGAAGGACATGGTGCGGTGTGCGTGCGGTCCCCAGGCGGCCGGGTCGAGGGATACCCCGTTGGCGCTCGACAGCCGCACATTGTCGCGGAAGCCGGCGGCCACATCGGCGTGCCGGGACAGCGCCCAGAAGTCCAGTTCCGGATTGTGGTACACCGGCGCCTCGGCGCGCAGCCGCTGGTAGACGGGGTAGGGATCCTCGTGGATGCCGTAGTCGTAGGGGTCGAACAGCAGCGGCTCCAGGGAGGCTGCGGTCATCGTCTCACCTCGTATTCGATAACGCGTTCATCAACTCTGACGGACGCGATCCAGCCATGGCGGACACATAGCTGGACATGTGTCTGTACGGTACTAGTGAGGGCGGGAGCTGACAATGGGATCGGCGAATCGCCCGGCCGAAAGGCGCCAGATCTGGAACAGGTTCTTGCGCCGTTCGGAAAGCCGAACCTATAGTCCGTACACGTGTCCGGACAGCATGGGAGCTACCGATGACCTCGAGCAGGCTCGCCCCCGACGGCGGCTCTCAACTGCTGATAGGCGGCAAGTTGACGCCCGGCGGCAATGGCGTGTTCGCCACGACGAATCCGGCCACCGGGGAAATCCTCGGATACGCGGCCGATGCCGACAGCGCGGATATGGACGCGGCCGTGGCCGCCGCGCGCACCGCCTTCGACACCACCGACTGGTCGCGCGATCCCGGCTTCCGGGCACGCTGCCTGCGCCAGTTGCGCGATGCGTTGCGCGGGCACCTCGAAGAGCTGCGCGAGATCACCATCGCGGAGGTCGGCGCACCGCGCATGCTCACCAGCGGGCCACATCTCGAGGGGCCGATCGGAGATCTCGGATACTTCGCCGATCTGGCCGAAAGTTATTCGTGGGAAACCGATCTCGGGACCGCGACACCCATGGGCATCAAGACCGCGCGGCGACTGCGGCGGGAACCCATCGGGGTGGTCGGGGCCATCACCCCGTGGAATTTCCCGCATCAGATCAACTTCGCGAAGCTCGGACCGGCCCTGGCGGCGGGCACCACCGTGGTGCTCAAGCCCGCACCGGATACGCCCTGGTGTGCGGCGGCGGTGGGGCGAATCATTCTGGAAGAGACCGATATTCCGGCCGGGGTGGTCAATATCGTCACCTCGGACGATCATGCGCTCGGGGCGCAGCTGGTCACGGACCCACGAGTCGACATGATCTCGTTCACCGGGTCCACGCAGACGGGCCGCTCCGTCATGGCCTCGGCCGCCGCCTCGTTGAAGAAGGTGTTCCTGGAGCTGGGCGGCAAGTCCGCGTTCATCGTGCTCGACGACGCGGATCTCACCGCGGCGGTGAGTTACGCGGCGTTCGGGGTCTGCGTGCACGCCGGGCAAGGCTGCGCGATCAGCACCCGGCTGGTGGTTCCGCGCGCGAAATACGAACAGGCCGTGCAGATCGCGGCCGGAACCCTGGCCGGGATCAAGCCCGGCGATCCGAACAAGGCCCGAACCGTGTGCGGCCCGGTGATCTCCGAGCGGCAGCTCATGCGCGTCGAACGCTATCTGGAGATCGCCCGCGCCGAGGGCGGCACCATTGTCACCGGCGGCAATCGCCCCGAAGGACTCGGCGGCTGGTTCATCGAACCCACCCTCATCGCGGGCCTGCCCAACAGTTCCGTGGTGGCGCAGGAAGAAATCTTCGGACCGGTGCTGGTGATCATCCCGCACGACGGCGACGACGATGCGGTCCGCATTGCCAACGACTCCCCCTACGGCCTGTCCGGCTCGGTGTGGGGCGCGGATCCCGAGCGCCTGCGCCGGGTGACCGAGGGCGTGCGCACCGGAACCCTCAGCGTGAACGGCGGCATCTGGTATTCCGCGGACGCGCCCTTCGGCGGCTACAAGCAGTCCGGCATCGGGCGGGAGATGGGCGTGGCCGGCTTCGAGGAATACACCGAGACCAAACTCATTGCGACCGGCTGCTGAAGGAGCACGTCATGTCCCGATTCACGGACAAAGCCGTCATTGTCACCGGAGCCGCGCAGGGCATCGGGGAAACCTATGCCCGAGCGCTCGCGGCCGAGGGCGCGAAAGTCGTTGTGGCCGACCTGAACAGTGAGCGCGGGGAGGCGGTGGCCAAACAGATCACCGCCGACGGCGGGACGGCGGCCTTCCATGTGGTGGATGTGGCCGATCCCGAATCCGCGTCCGCCCTCGTGGAATTCACGGTCCAGGAGTTCGGCGGGATCGACCACCTGGTCAACAATGCCGCCATCTACGGCGGCATGAAGCTGGATCTGCTGCTCACGGTGCCGTGGGAGTACTACAAGAAATTCATGGGCGTGAACCTCGACGGGGCGCTCAACATGACGCGCGCGGTGTGGAAGCCCATGACGTCACGCGGGGGCGGGTCCATCGTCAATCAGTCGTCGACCGCGTCCTGGATGTACTCGGGTTTCTACGGTCTGGCCAAGGCCGGGATCAACAGCCTGACCCAGCAGCTGGCGCACGAGCTGGGCGGATCGAATATTCGTGTCAATGCCATCGCCCCGGGGCCCATCGACACCGAGGCCACGCGCAGCATCGTGCCGGACAGCATCGTCGATCTGATGTTGCAGCAGCTGGCCATCAAACGGCTGGGCACGCCGGAGGATCTGGTGGGGGCCTGCCTGTACCTGCTGTCGGACGACGCGAAATGGGTGACCGGACAGGTGTTGAACGTGGACGGCGGTCAGGTCTTCCGCCCATGAGTGACAACGAGGATTTCGCCGTCGGATTCATCGGGCTGGGCAATATGGGTGCGCCCATGGCCCAGCGACTGCTGGACTGGCCGGGCGGGCTGGTGGTCTGCGATATGCGACCGGAAGCATTGCAGCCCTTCGCCGATGGCGGTGCGACACCGGCCCGTTCGGCCGCCGAGGCCGCCGAACGGTGTGGCGTGGTGTCGGTGGTGGTGCTCGACGATGCGCAGGTGCGCGCGGTCGTCACCGGGCCGGACGGGATCCTGCAGGGCGCGAAGCCCGGGACCGTGATCGCGGTGCACTCCACCATCGCCGACGAGACGGCCGTAGCCTTGCAGGCCGAATGCGCCTCGCACGGAGTGGAATTCGTGGACGCGCCGATCAGCGGCGGCGCTCCGGCGGCGCAGCGCGGCGGGCTCGCGGTCATGGTCGGGGGCAGCACGGAGGCGTTCGAGAAGGTGCGCGCGCCGTTCTCGCGGTTCGCCTCCATGCTGGTGCATGCCGGGGAGGTGGGTGCGGGAACCCGAATGAAGCTGGCCCGCAACCTGCTGCACTTCATCGCCTTCACAGCGGCGGCGGAATCGCAGCGGCTGGCCGAGGCGGCAGGACTGGACATCACCGAGCTCGGCAAGGTGGTGCGGCATTCGGATTCGCACACCGGCGGACCGGGCTCGATCATGTTGCGCGACACCACCGAACCGGTGCGGCCGGGCGATTTCTGGTTCCCCATCTTCAGCCATGTGCGGGATCTGGGTGAGAAGGACCTGTCGCTGGCACTGGAGCTCGGCGAGCGGCTGGGCATCGAATTGCCCTTGGCCAGACAGGCATTGGACGGCCTGGGCACCGGATTGGGCGTCGGGCCCGGGTATATCGCGAAGGAGAAGCAATGAGTGCAGCATCGCACAGCGATTCCGTGGGGGGTGGCGGTCGGGCGACGGGTGGGCCCGACGAGCGCCGCGAGCGTGGGCTGAAGAAGATGTCGGAGGTGTACGGGTTCAATCTGCCCGACCTCCAGGGTGATCCGTTCTTCGAGGTCACCGTCGATCACCTCTTCGGCGATGTCTGGACGCGCGAGGGTCTGTCCATGCGGGATCGGCGGCTGCTGCTGCTCGGCGCCATCACCGCGCAGGGCAATGCCGAGATCGCCGAGATCCAGGTGGGCGCGGCCCTGCGCAATGGCGAGTTGGATGCCGAGCAGCTGCGGGAGATCGCCGTCTTCCTCGCCCACTACGTGGGCTGGCCGTCCGGCACGAAGCTCGACGGCGTGATTCGAAAAGTCCTGTCCAAGAACAAGAACGACTGACCTCAGAGGAATACCAGAGCCATGACCGAAACCGCTTCCGTGCGGCCGCTCCCCGTCTCCGAGGTCTCCTCGTGGGACTTCGAAGCCGATGTCGTCGTCATCGGGTACGGCATCGCGGGGGTGTGCGCCGCCATCGAAGCCCGGAACGCGGGCGCCGATGTGCTGGTGCTGGAACGCACCGGCGGCTGGGGCGGTGCGGCCGCCATGTCCGGCGGATTCGTCTATCTCGGCGGCGGGACCGCGCTACAGCAGGCGCTCGGCTTCGAGGACACCGCTGAGGAGATGGAGAAGTTCCTGCTGGCGGCGCTCGGCCCGGGTGTGGACAAGGCCAAGATCCACGACTACTGCCAGGGCAGCGTGGAGCATTTCGATTGGCTTGTCGCGCAGGGTGTTCCGTTCAAGGAGGAGTTCTGGGGCGAGCCCGGCTACGAGCCGCCCGCCGATCAGGGGCTCATGTACTCCGGTGGCGAGAACGCCGCGCCGTTCAACGCCATCGCCGTGCCCGCGCCGCGCGGGCACCTCGCCTGGACCAGGGACAAGAAGCTGGGCGAGAAGGGCGGCGGGTACATGCTCATGGAGCCGCTCGCCCAGCGCGCCGAAAAGCTCGGCGTCCGACACGAATACGACGTGCGGCTGCGGCGGCTGGTCGTCGACGAGGCCGGGCGCGTAGTCGGCGTGGCCGCCACCCGCTACGGCAAACCCGTACACGTGCGAGCCGCGCGCGGCGTGGTGCTGGCCACCGGCAGCTTCGCCTACAACCACGAGATGGTCGAGCGGTACGCGCCCAAGATCCTGGGCCGGCCCGCCGCCACGGTGGAGGAGCACGACGGCATCGGCATCCGGGTGGCGCAGGCGCTCGGCGCGGAACTCGCGCACATGGACGCCACCGAGGTCGCGCTGATCGTGGATCCGCAGCTGGTGGCGCGCGGCATTCTGGTGAACGGGCGCGGGCAGCGCTTCATCACCGAGGACACCTATGCGGGCCGCATGGGCCAGGCGGTGCTGCAGGACCAGCAGAACCAGGCGTACCTGATCATCGACGAGGTCGCGCTGGAGGAGGCGCTCGAAACCGAGTCGGCCATGTCGTTCCTGCGCACCCCGCCGAAGTGGGTGGCGGAGACGGTCGCCGAACTGGAAACCGAGATGGGGCTGCCCGAGCAGACCCTCCAGGCGACCATCGAGCTGTACAACCGGCACGCCGCCGAGGGCAAAGATCCACTGCTGCACAAGAAGCCGGAGTGGGTGAAGCCGATCGGCACCCCGCTCGGCGCCTACGACCTGCGTGGCTACACCGGCGGGTTCACGCTCGGCGGCCTGCGCACGGACCTGGATTCCCGCGTGCTGCACGTGAGCGGCGAACCCATTCCCGGCCTGTACGCGGCCGGCCGGGTCACCTCCGGCATCTGCGCCGGCGGCTATGCGAGCGGCTGCTCGCTGGGTGATGGAAGTTTCTTCGGCCGCCGCGCGGGCGTCTCCGCCGCGGCCGACAAGTGAGAAGGGTTGTCGTACATGCGTTTCGGCATTGTGCTGTTCACCAGTGACCGGGGCATCACCCCGGCCGCTGCCGCGAAGGCCGCGGAGGACCGCGGATTCCATTCGTTCTTCGTGCCGGAGCACACGCATATCCCGGTGAAGAGAGATGCGGCGCACCCGCTCACCGGCGGAGCGGAACTGCCGGACGACCGCTACATGCGCACCCTCGACCCCTGGGTGTCGCTCGGCACAGCGGCCGCCGTGACCTCCCGCATCGAATTGTCCACGGCGGTAGCGCTCCCCGTGGAAAGCGACCCCATCACCCTCGCCAAGGCCATCGCCACCCTCGACCACCTCTCCGGCGGCCGGGTCACCCTGGGCGCCGGATTCGGCTGGAACACCGATGAACTCGCCGACCACGGCATCCCCGGCAACAAGCGCCGCACCGCGCTGCGCGAATACGTGGAGGCCATGCGAGCCCTCTGGACCCAGGAGGAAGCCAGCTACTCAGGCGATTTCGTCTCCTTCGGCCCCAGCTGGGCCTGGCCCAAACCGGCGCAGCCGCACATTCCGGTGCTGATCGGGGCAGGCGGGACGGAGAAGACCTTCAAGTGGATCGCGCGTTCCGGCGACGGATGGATCACCACTCCGGCCGAAACCGATCCGACCGGGGCCATCGCACTGCTCCTGAAGTGCTGGCAGGACGCCGGGCGCGAAGGCTCGCCGCGCGTTGTCGCACTGGACTTCCGGCCCGATGCGGACAAACTCGCGCACTGGGCGGCCGCCGGGGTCACCGATGTGCTGTACGGGCTGCCCGACAAATCCGAGGACGAGGTGCTCGCCTACCTCGACCGGCTGGCAGCAAAGATAGCCGCACTCCCGGACTTCGCCGCCGCGTCCACACCGACGGCAAACACTGGCCCGTAGAGCGCACCCGCATATCCAGACCCGGCGGTCAGTGGGGCCTGGTGGCGGCCCCACACGGCGTGTCGTCGCCACCAGATCCCGTTGATCGAGAACAGCCGGTCCGCACCGGGCTGGTTATGCTCACGTGGTGGGTGGAGTGAACGACCCGGAGCAGTATCCGGGGTGGGGGAATACATGGAATCCGGCACAGCAGCCCTACGAGCCTATGCCGAAAGGGTATGTGCCGGCGGCGTATATGGCTGCGGAACAGGGGTTTCCGGCTTTGCCGCCGATTCCGGCGATCGAGCATCCGACGGCGGTGTACGTGGCCGGGCCCGATACGGCACAGCGGATGATCGCGGTGACCGTCAGAGAGGGGCGGCGGAACCGGGGCGTGTGGCTGACGCTCGCCGTGGTCACGGTGGCGCCCACCGCGCTGCTGGCCCTCGGAGTGGGGTTCTGGGCGCTGCTGTTTCCGGCGTTCGTCACCGCACCTTTCGCGGCGGGGCTGCTCTTTCCCGGTATGGCCGAGCGAGGAGCGCGGGCGGGCCTCGGGAATCTCCTCGCGCCGGGTGCGGTGCTGGCCACCCGATTCGGGGGCGACACGATGGAGATCCATCAGTCGGATCGGCGGCTATCCATCGCTTTCCGGAGCGTGCACGAGATCATCGTGCACGACGATGCGGTCCTGGTACGCGGAGCTGGGCTGTCGACCGCACTGCCACGAGAGTTGTTCCCGGACTGGGCTGTTCAGCTCATTCGTGGCGGATCCCGCCGCGGACACACGGAACAGCGCGCCGGGCAGCCGCCGGCAGCCCTGCCGGATCTGCCCGAGATTCCACCCCTGACACAACCCGGCGCGGTGGTCACAGCGGACGCCGGAACGGCCGAGCGGCTCAATGCCGCGAACTCCCGCCGGGTGACCCGGGATTTCGCATTGGTCATCGCGTTTCCGACGGTGCCCGTCCTGCTGCTCCTTGCGCTGGGTCAGCATTGGGCCCTGCTCATCGCCTTCGCCGTTCTCCTCGCGATCGGTGCGGGTGAGCTGCTCCGGCGGCGCAGTGCCACCGATCGAAAGCGGCTGGAGGAATTGCTCCGGTACGCGGCGCCCGGCCGGCGGATAGCGGTGCGGTTCGGTCCGGAGGCGTTCGATCTGCAGTCCGCGACCTTTCACCTTCGCTTCACGTACACCGATATTCGAGCGATCCACACCTACGACGGGGCTGTGCTGGTGCACGGACCGCGCGATGTGGTGGCGGTTCCCCGGGAGCTCTTCACCGAGTCCGCGATCGACTATCTGCGCAGCCGAATACCCAAGCCCGACAGGAAGAAATAATCAGTTGCAAGCAGCGGTGCGCTGGAGGAGGCGGAGGGTGCCGGGGGCGGGGAGTTCGGTGAATTTTCCGGTGGCGAGGGCGCGGCGGTAGAGGGTCGTGCCTTCCGGGGAATTGTCGTGGATTGCGAGGAGACCGCCGCCTGCCAGCCAGTGGACCCAGTTGTCGTAGGCGGATCGGGCCGCTTGTTCGGAGGGTGTCGCGGTGATCACGAGCATGCGGAGCGGGGTGCGCCAGCCTTCGGAGCCGGAGTCGTGGCCGCGAGTGATGACGGTAGCGCCGGTTTCCTGGGCCGCTGCGGTCAGGCTGGTGATGGAATTGCCGGTGGGGGTGGCTATTTCGAGGATCGTCCCATTGCCGGCGTAGGTTCGGGCTGCCGCGTGGAGCGCTTCGGCTTCTTCCGGGGTCATCGGAAACCTTTCGGGGGCATTCGGATTCATGCGTTCTAGGCATGGGGGGAGTTGCCCGGAGAGCGGGGCCATAGTAGCATCCGGACACGTGTCTGATTCGCATTCCAATCACTCGATGGTGAGCATGGAGGCTACGCGCCGACGGCTGACCGAGAAGCAGGCCGACACTGTCGACCGGCTGACGAGGGCTGCGATGCAGGTGCTGTCGCGGGAGGGGTTCGCGGGGCTCACCGTGCGGATGGTGGCCGCGGCCGCGGGGGTGGGGACGGCTACCGCGTATACCTATTTCTCCTCGAAGGAGCATCTGGTCGCGGAGGTTTTCTGGCGACGGCTGGCGACCACGCCGCCGCCGGAGGGGACCGAGTCGGATCGGAATGCGCGGGCGCTGGCGGTGCTGCGGCAGATCGCGTTGCTGGTGGCGGATGAGCCGCAGCTGGCGGGAGCGGTGACCAGTGCGCTGCTGGGGACGGATCCGGATGTGGCGCATCTGCGGTTGCGGATCGGGACCGAGATTCGGAAGCGACTGGCCTCGGCGTTGGGCGAGGAACCGGATAGCACCGTGGTCGGGTCGCTGGAAATGCTGTATGCGGGAGCACTCGTTCAGGCGGGTATGGGATATGCGTCATATTCCGAAATCGCCGACCGGCTGGAGGAATCCGCATTGCTGGTTTTGAATAGCCCGGCGCGGTAGGGGCAAAAGGCCCTATTCGGACTTTCCGGACTTCGGATAGCCTTCTCTCAGTTTCTTCTCACTTTTCCGGGTTACGTTCCAAACGGCCGAATCAGTGCGAATTGCGTTGGGAGATGGGTTTATCGTGAGCACCCTGCTGAACGGCAGACCGGGCGACAGTTTTCGCATCGAACGAATTGCCGGACAGCAGAGTCACAGACGCCGACTCCTGGAAATGGGTTTGATCCCCGGAACCGCCGTCACCGTCACGGGCGTGGGCGTATTCGGGGGACGCATTCTGCGGGTCGGCGACGCGCGCATCGCCGTGGATGCCGGAACCGCCGGGGCCATTACCGTCACGGAGTCCTGCGGTGGGTGAGTCCTGCTGCGGCGGCGGCACTTCCGGTGCATCCGCCACGCTGGCGGCGACGGCTTCCATTGCGCTGGTGGGCAATCCGAATGTCGGCAAGTCCACCCTGTTCAATGCCGCCACCGGAGCTCGCCAGCGGGTCGGCAACTGGCCCGGGACCACCGTCGGCGTCACCGAGGGCGAATGGCGGCTGGGCCGAGCGCATTCCGCGACGGATCGCACCGTCCGCCTCATCGATCTACCGGGCACCTACAGCCTGCTGCCCATCTCACCGGACGAGGCCGTCACGCGAGACGCCCTGCTCGACACCGACAATCCGCCCGATGTGGTGGTGGCCGTGGCCGATGCCGCGAATCTGGCGCGCAGCCTCTATCTCGTCTCCCAGGTGCTGGAGGTGGGCCTGCCGGTGGTCGTGGCGTTGACCATGACCGATATCGCGGCCGATCGCGGCATCGACATCGATCCGCAGCGGCTGTCGAAGGCGCTCGGCGTTCCGGTGGCGGCGGTGACCGCGCGCACCGGCAGCGGCACCGAGGCGCTCGCGCGGGCCGTCGACGCGGCGCTCACCACGCGCCAGATTCCCGAATCACCGCGACTCGGCGAGATCGACGCGAATCCCGAAGCGGAAGAAGACGATCCGGAGCTGCTGGTCGCCGAACGCCGCTACGCGTGGGCACACGAGGTGCTCACCGCGGCCGTCCCGCCCAGCCGCGCCACGGTCACCGTGAGCGACCAGGTGGACCGGGTGCTCACCCACCGCTGGTTCGGCGTGCCGATCTTCCTGGCCGTCATGTGGATGGTGTTCGAGCTGACCACCACCGTGGCCAAACCCTTGCAGGACAATCTCGGCGACTTCGTCACCGGCACGCTCGCCGACAGCGTGCGCGGATTCCTCACCGGCCTGCACGCACCGGAACCGCTCGTCGGCCTGATCTGCGACGGCGTCATCAACGGCGTCGGTCAGCTGCTGAGCTTCGTGCCGCTCATGCTGATCATGTTCATTCTCCTGGGCCTGCTGGAGGATTCGGGCTACATGGCCCGCGCCGCCTTCGTGGCCGACCGGCTCATGCGCACCATGGGGCTCCCGGGTCGCGCCTTCCTGCCGCTCATCGTCGGCTTCGGCTGCAATGTGCCCGCCATCTCCGGCACCCGCGTCCTGGCCAACCCCCGCCATCGCATGCTGACCGCCCTGCTCATCCCGTTCGTCAGCTGCAATGCCCGCCTCGTCGTCTACATGATGCTGGCGAGCGTCTTCTTCGACCGCGGCGCGGGCACCGTCGTCTTCGCCATGTACCTGGTGTCCATCGCCCTCGTGGTGGTGATGGGACTGCTGCTGCGCGGCACCCTGTTCCGCGATATGGCGAGCGAACCGCTGGTGCTCGATCTGCCGCCGTACCGCCGCCCCAGCCTGCGCGTGCTGGGCATGCACACCCGCCAGAAGATGAGCGGCTTCCTGCGCACCGCCAGCGGCATCATCGTCGCCACCGTGACCGTGGTGTGGCTGCTGGCCTCGATTCCGTTGGGCGCGGGCACCTTCGGGCACGTCGATCCGGCGGACAGCGTGCTCGGCGGCGTCTCGTCCTCGATCTCGCCGATCTTCGCGCCGGCCGGTTTCGACGACTGGCACGCGGGCGCGGCGCTCACCACCGGATTCGTGGCCAAGGAGGCCGTGGTCGCCACGGTCGCGCAGTCGTACCGCATGGACGATCCCGGCGACGGGGCCACGCCCACTCCCCTGGCCGACGCCCTGCGCGACACCTTCGACCAGTCCTCCGGCGGGCACCCGCTGCCCGCGGTGCTGGCCTTCATGATCTTCCTGCTCGCCTACACCCCGTGCATGACCACGGTGGCGGTGCTGCGGCAGGAAATCGGTACGCGCATGACGCTTTTCAGCATCGCCCTGCAACTGAGCGTGGCGTGGGTGCTGGCCGTGGCGGTGTTCCAGATCGGGCGGATCTTCTGGTGAGCCCGCTGCGTCAGGTGCTCGCGGAGATCACCACCGCGCGCGGCGGGGTCCGGCTCGACGACGTGGCCCGCCGCGTGGGAGTCTCACGCGCCGAAGTGGATTCGATGATCGAGTACTGGGTGCGGCGCGGGAAACTGTCCACCGAGGCCATCACCTCCGGCTGCCCGACGGGCGGCTGCGGCACCTGCCCGAGCACCTCCTCGTGTGGCACGCGGCCCGCGGGGCCGGTGCTGATCGCCATCACGCCGCGCATCGGCTGAGTCACCGACCGACCGCGACCACGCTGTAGGGCGTGCTCGGCTCCGGCACCGTGTCGAAGCGGGCATTCGGCAGGTACAGCCGTCCCCCGAAGGCGGCGATGGTGGCGGGAACATCGAAGCGCGAGTCGGTGATTCGCCGTTCGACGGTGCCCGCCGTGCCCGCCGGGTCGAGGGTGATCACGGCGATCGCATTGCGGCGGTTCTCCACGGCGTACAGCGTGTTCCCGTCCAGGAACAGACCGTCCCCGTGCACCAGGGTTTCGTCACCGAGATCGATCCGCCGCGTCACGCCCGTCCAGCGGTCGACGTGGAACAGGTGACCGGTGACCGACTGCACGATGATCAGGCCGGTTCCATCGGGTGTGCGCACGATGCCGTTGGCATTGAAAGCCTGTGGCACATAGGCGATGTCGCCACTCAGTGGGATGCGCAGCACCGCGCCGGGCGGCGGCAGCGCACCGTCTGCGGCTATGGGCAGGTGATAGAGCACGGCCGCACTGGAATCGGTGAACCACGCGCCCTCCGGCGTGAACACCAGATCGTTGACGAAAGTGTCCGGCTGCGTGGCGAATTCGTAGGTCGCGAGCGTCGCGCCCGTCCAGGCATCCAGGACCCGGGCGTCACCGCCGGTACCGCCCGCGACGAACAACCGGCCGCGCTGATCGAGACGCAGACCGAGCGCCGGTGTGCCCGTGGGAGCCCCGAAAATGCCGCCCTGCCCGGTCACCAGGTCGGCGCGGTAGATCGAACCGTCCGCCATGGAGCCGACATACGCGAACGGCAGTGCGCCGATCGCGATGCCTTCCGGGCGGAATCCGGCAGGCAGGGTCAAGGTGGCGGGAAACAGCGGGTCCTGCGCTTCCGCCGGGCCCGCGGGCACCAGGACCGCGACACCGAGGAAGCCCAGCGCGACCGGCAGGCCGATGATTCGAGAAAACCATTGTGCTGCTGAAACTTTCACAGCATCCATCTCAACCCGCCACGATCGATGAGTCCAACACATGTTTGTCACCGAACCGATCTCGATCCACGATTGATCGGTGGAACTACAGCAGATGCGCTACGTGATCGCGGTCGCCGAGACGAACAGCTTCACGCGCGCGGCCGAACGCTGCCTGGTGGTGCAATCCGCCCTCAGTCACCAGATCGCCCGGCTGGAAAAGGAACTCGGCGCACGACTCTTCGAACGCACCAGCCGCCGGGTGCGGCTGACCGCCGCCGGCGCCGCCTTCCTGCCTGCTGCCCGCCAGTGCCTGGAGGCCGCCGAGCGCGCGGCCGCCGAAGTCGCCGCGGCCGTCGGAGAGATCCGCGGACAACTGCGAGTGGGCCTGATACCGACCGTCGCCGCGGTGGATATCCCGGACGCGCTGCGCGAATTCCGGGAGCGGCACCCGCAGGTGCGCGTCGGCCTGAAGGTCGGTGCGAGCGACTGCCTCGTCGCGCAGGTCGCGCGCGGCGAACTCGATGTGGCCTTCCTCGGCGTGCCGACCACGGCCCGGCTGCCGAGTGTCGCGGCCCGGGAACTCGCCCGGGACCGGCTGGTCGCCGTGGTCGCGCCGGATCATCCACTGGCGGGCGAACAGTCGGTCGATCTGCGCCGGCTCGCCGCGGAGACCTTCGTGGACCTGCCGGCGGGGACGGCCGGGCGCATCCAGTCCGACCTGGCCTTCGAGGCCGCCGGGCTCACCCGCGACGTCGCCTTCGAGGTGACCACCGCGGACTACATCACCCGGCTGGTCGCACCCGGTCTCGCGGTGGCCATGCTGCCCTCCACCTATGTGCCGCAGCTGTCGGGCGTGGCCACGGTCGAGGTCTCCGACGCACCCGCGCGCGTCGAGTACGCGGTGTGGAATCGCGTCGATCGCACGCCCGCCGCGACCGCGTTTCTCGCGATCCTCGGCATCACACCTCTTGTCGCGCAACCCATCCCGTAGTACCGTCCAGACACGTGTCCACCATGGGTGGATCCAGCGCTGCGGGAGGTGTCCCCATGACCACGGTCGAGCCACGCCAGGTCTCCGGAGGAGAACACGAGCATGGGCATCTCGAGGAGTTCCGCACCGACCCCATCGGGCTCATGCGACGGGTACGCACGGAATGCGGGGACGTGGGCCGATTCCGGCTGGCGGACAAGGACGTGATCCTGCTGTCCGGGGCCGAGGCCAACGAATTCTTCTTCCGCGCAAGCGATGACGATCTCGATCAGGCCGCCGCGTACCCGTTCATGAAGCCGATCTTCGGGGAGGGCGTGGTATTCGACGCCCCGCCCGAACGGCGAAAAGAGATGCTGCACAACACCGCCCTGCGCGGGGACCAGATGCGCGGGCACGCGGTCACCATCGCGCGCGAGGTGGATCGGATGCTGGCGCGGTGGGGGGACGCCGGGGAGATCGACCTGCTCGAGTTCTTCGCCGAGCTGACCATCTACACCTCGTCGGCCTGCCTGATCGGGACGAAGTTCCGGGAGGAGCTCGACGACCGGTTCGCGCATCTCTATCACGAGCTCGAACGCGGGACGGACGCCTACTGCTATGTGGACCCGTACGCCCCCATCGACAGCTTCCGGCGGCGCGACGAGGCCCGGCACCAGTTGGTGAAGCTGGTCCGCCACATCATGGCCGGGCGGATGGCGAATCCGCCCGAGGGCAAGGACGATCGGGACATGCTCGACGTGCTGGTGTCGGTGCGCGACGAGCACGGGAACCCGCGCTTCTCGGCCAGCGAGGTCACCGGCATCTTCATCTCCATGATGTTCGCCGGGCACCACACGACCTCCGGCACGGCGGCCTGGACGATCATCGAACTGCTGCGGCATCCCGAGATGCTGGCGCGGGTGGTGACCGAGCTGGACGGCCTCTACGCCGACGGAGCGGACGTGAGTTTCCATGCGCTGCGCCAGATTCCGACTCTGGAGGCGGTGCTCAAGGAGGTGCTGCGGCTGCATCCGCCGCTCATCATCCTCATGCGGGTGGCGCGTGACGAGTTCGAGGTGTGCGGGCACCGCATCTCCCCCGGCGACCTGGTCGCCACGACACCCGCTGTGTCCAACCGGATTCCGGAAGATTTCCCCGACCCGGATCATTTCGACCCGGACCGCTACATCGACCCGAACCAGGCCGATCTGGCCAACCGCTGGACCTGGATCCCGTTCGGCGCGGGACGGCATCGCTGCGTGGGCGCGGCCTTCGCACTCATGCAGCTGAAGGCGATCTTCTCGATCCTGTTGCGCGACTGGGAATTCGAGCTCGCACAACCGTCGGAGAGCTACCGCAACGACCACTCCAAGATGGTCGTGCAGCTGGAGCAGCCCTGCGCGGTGCGCTACCGCCGCCGAAAGCGATAGCGCACCAGCGCATTACAGCGCGGCTTCGATGGCGGCGACGACGGCCGGGTCGGTCGGCTCGGTGCGCGGCCGAATGCGGCCCAGCACCGCGCCGTCGCGGCCGATGAGGAACTTCTCGAAGTTCCACTGGACGTCGCCCGCCTCGCCGGCGGCGTCGGCGACCTGCGTCAGCTCCCGGTAGAGCGGAATCCGGCCCTCGCCGTTCACCTCGCTCTTCTCCAGCAGCGGGAAGTCCACGCCGTAGGTGGTGGAGCAGAACTCGGCGATCTCCTCGGCGGTGCCGGGCTCCTGGCCCATGAACTGATTGCTCGGCACGCCGACGACGGTGAATCCACGCGACCCGTAGGTCTGCTGCAGTTCCACCAGCCCGCCGTACTGCGGGGTCAGACCGCACTTGGAGGCCACGTTCACCAGCAGCACCACCTTGTCGCCGGCCAGCTCGGCCAGCGTGGTGGGCTTGTCGTCGAGGGTGCGCAGCGGAATTTCGCGAAGGTTCGTCACGACTACGGATACTAGAACGAGTTCGTGACGGTCTCCGGCTCAGCTGTAGCGCACCTGCCAATGCTTGATGCCATTGATCCACCCGTGCCGCAGCCGCTCCGGCGGCGCGACCTCGGTGAGCGTCGGCATGGCATCGGCGATCGCATTGAACATGAGGTCGATTTCCAGTCGCGCCAGGTTCGCGCCTACGCAGAAGTGATTGCCGGTACCGCCGAACCCCACATGCGGGTTGGGATCGCGCAGCACATCGAACCGGAACGGCTCGTCGAAAACCTCTTCGTCGAAATTGGCCGAGCAGTAGAACAATCCGACCCGATTGCCCGCCGCAATGGCCTGCCCGCCGAGTTCGGTGTCCGCCGTGGCCGTCCGCTGGAACGCGGTGACCGGCGTGGCCCACCGCACGATCTCGTCGGGCGCGGTGCGGGGACGCTTGTCCCGGTACAGCTCCCACTGTTCCGGATTGTCCACGAACGCCTTCATGCCGTGCGTGATGGCATTGCGTGTGGTCTCGTTGCCCGCCACCGCCAGCAGAATCACGAAGAAGCCGAATTCGTCGGAACCCAGTGCCTCCCCGTCGATATCGGCGGTCACCAGTTGCGTGACGATATCGTCGACCGGGCAGGCGCGGCGCTGCTCGGCCATGTTGTATGCGTAGCCGAGCAATTCGGCATTGGCGGCAATGGAGTCGCCGAATTCCGGATCGTCGTAGTTGAGCAGCTGATTCGACCAGTTGAACAGCTTGTGCCGATCGTCCTGCGGTACGCCGAGCAGTTCGGCGATGGCCTGTAGCGGCAATTCACAGGCCACCTGCTGCACGAAATCCCCACTGCCGCCGGCCTTCGCCTCGGCGACAATGGCGGCGGCGCGTTCGGTGAGCGCCTTGCGCAGCCCCTCCACCGCGCGCGGGGTGAAGCCCTTGGAGACGATCCGCCGCACCTTGGTGTGCTTGGGCGGGTCCATATTCACCAGCAGCGCATCGCGGGTCAGTTCCAGCTGTTCGGGCGTCGCATCGCTTTTCATCCTGATGATGGAGCCCTTGGCGTGCGAGGACCAGAGATCGGCGCGCCGCGAAACCTCTTTCACGTCTTCGTGTCTGGTGATGGCCCAGAAACCGCCGTCGGTGAAGGGTGCGGCCTGTTCGGGGGTCTGCGCATTCCACCAGACGGGCGCGGTGCGGCGCAGGGCGGCGAACTCCTCGACCGGACTGCGCTCGGCCCAGAGGGCGGCGTCGGTGAAATCGAATCCGGCCGGTAGTGACGGAACAGACACTGTTCCTCCTGTGGCAGACAGCCGCTGTGATCACGGATCTGGAACGTGTTTCATATCGATTGAACCACGCTGCGACCGGCCGGACCACGGTTTCACGCCAGCATCCGGGAGTCGATCTTGAAACTGGACAGAAGATCGGGTGTGGGCACAGACTAGAACTTGTTCTACAGTGACTCCAGGCACACCAGAGGATAGGGAACGAACATGACCGCTTCGCCGCGCTCCAACGACGCCGCAACCGAAGCCGATTACGTCGTCGTAGGCGCGGGCAGCGCCGGGGCCGTGGTGGCGGGCCGCCTCGCCGAGCGCGGCGCGAGCGTGATCCTGGTGGAGGCCGGGCGCAAGGACGACACCCGTCTGGTGTCCAGCCCCGGCATGATCACCATGGTGCACACGGTCCCGCAGCTGAAGAAGCGCGTGACCTGGAAGCAGTTCTCCGTCCCGCAGAAGCACGCCAACGACCGGCAGATCCCCATGACGCGCGGCAAGGTGCTCGGCGGCTCCAGCTCCGTCAACGGCATGCTCTATGTGCGCGGCAACAAGGCCAACTTCGACTCCTGGGCCGCCGAGGGCTGCAAGGGCTGGAGCTACGACGACGTCCTGCCGTCCTACAAGAACCTGGAGAACTGGGAGGGCGGCGCCGACGACTACCGCGCGACCGGCGGCCCCGTGCAGGTGACCCGGCAGAAGGATCTGACGCCGATCACCCAGCAGTTCATGAAGACCGCCTCCGAAGTGCTCGGCACGCCGATCATCGACGACTACAACGGCGAATCCCAGGAAGGCATCTCGATCTTCCAGCAGTCCGTGCGAAACGGCCTGCGCTACAGCTCCTCTCGCGCGTTCATCACCGAACGGCCGGACTCCGGGCTGCGGGTCGTCACGCACGCGCACGTCACCCGGGTCGTGATCGAGAACGGCCGGGCCACCGGCATCGAGATCGCCGAGAAGAACGGCTCCCGCCGGATCATCCGGGCCGGCAAGGAGGTCATCGTCTCCGGCGGTGTCGTCGGCTCGCCGCAGCTGCTCATGCTCTCGGGCATCGGCCCGGCCGCGCACCTGAAGGAACTCGGCCTGCCCGTGCACGCGGACCTGCCGGTCGGCCAGAACCTGCACGACCACCTGTTCGTGCCCATGACCTTCGTGTCGAAGAAGGCGCTGCACCGCGGCATTCCGACCTACTTCGCCCGCGGCATCCTGCGCGAGCTGCGCAATCCCGGCAGCTCCTGGATGGGCCGCACCGTCTTCGAGGCCGCCGGCTTCGTCAAGACCAAGTTCGCCGAGGGCGACCACCCGGACATGCAGATCCACACCCTGCCGTGGTCCTACCCGACCCCGAACCAGGACGAGGACAAGATGCACCTGGTGGACCGGCGGCCGGCGCTCACCGTCATGCCGTCGCTCATCTACCCCAAGAGCCGCGGTGAACTGAAGCTGGCCTCGGCCGACCCGTTCGCCTCCCCGCTCATCGACCCGGGCTACCTGAGCGACCCGTGGGACACCGAATTCCTGGTCGAGGGCATCAAGATGATCCGGGAAGTCATGTCGCACAAGAGCATCGCGGGCGACATCGTCGAAAACTTCTTCCCCGGAATCGATTACAGCGACGAAGCCGCGATGCGACGCGAACTGCCCAACCGCGTGCACTCCATCTACCACCCGGTCGGCACCTGCCGCATGGGCGTGGACGAGCGCTCGGTCGTGGATCCGACCCTGAAGGTCAACGGCATCGAGGGCCTGCGCGTGGCCGACGCGTCCATCATGCCCAGCATCACCGGCGGCAACACCAATGCCCCCAGCTACCTCATCGGCGAGAAGTGCGCGGAGTTCATCGAGGTGTAAGGACAGCGGATGCCCGGGTGAGCTCCAACTTCCCTTGCCACACCCGGGCAACCGTCGCCGGGTCATCGCCCGCGGACCCCCATCCGTACCAGAAACGGTGACACGGCACCGCCCCGGACCGAAGTCCCTCGGTCCGGGGCGGTTTCATGTTCACCGGGAGCGTCAGCCGATGACGATGGGGCGGTCCAGCTCGTACATGCGGCGGTGGCCGGTCATATCGGTGACCAGGACGCGCGGCAGGTGCGGGCCGGTGTCGGCGTAGGTGTGCTGGGCGCGCGGGCCGGAGGTGGCCAGGTGCGAGCCGTCACCGAAGAACCACTCGTACTCGCGGATCGCGCCACCCGCCTGCGCCGCATCGAAATTCACGGTCAGGCCGCTGGGGCCGGAGGTGCGGGAGACGGTGAAACCCTCGCCCTGCGGGCTGCCGTCGCCGAACCACTCCCGGACGGACGGGTTCAGCAGGAAGGTTTCGGCGAATCGCTTGGCGTCCTGGGCATTCGGCGGTCCGGCGGCGACGCCCTGGCACTGGCCCTGCACGGTGGCGGTGTGGCCGCAGGCCAGCACGCGCAGCGAGGACGACTCGTCACCGAGCGGGTTCATCCACGAGTTCGGTTGCGTCGCACCCTGATTGAACAGGCCGTCGGCGGACACCGCGTAGGGCACTCCGGAGACCGCATTGGCCTGGGTGGCGGCCTGGCGGAACGTCTCCGCCGAGACCCGCACGAATTCCGACCAGCGCTGCCGCAGCCCCTCCGGCATGCCCTCCATCTCCGAGCCGTCGAAATAATTGGCCACCAGGACCTTCGGGGCCCCGGGCAGGGTGTGCGCCTTCTCGATGGCCGATTGCATGCCCCGGCCGCCGTAGCCGTGCTTGGCACTGCTGTAGTAGGGAACGTTCGCGGCCGGATTGATCATCTCGGCTCCGGTCCCCGCGCACTCCCGGCGCACGGCGGCCGACAGATCGGAGGTGCCGGGGGTGACCCCGACGGGGATGCCGAGGAAGGGGTCGAGATCGTTGATGCACCCGTTCAGGAGCACCAGATCCACCGTATAGCCGCCGTTCTCGGCAGCGGTCAGGGCCTGTTCCAGCTGGCAGAACACATCGGGCCGGTGGTCGATGTCGGGATCGGCGAGGGTCTGGCCGGGATCCTGCACCGGCGGGCAGAGCGAATCATTGTTGGCGATGGGCAGGCCCGGGGCGTCCAGGACGGCGCCGGAGGCCGAATAGTCGTGCAGTTCCGCGCCGCGGCCGGTCTGCGCGCCCAGGGCTTCGGCGGTGAGGCGGGCGAAGGTGCGGTCGTCGTCGAGTTCCTGACCCCACAGCACCGAGTCGCCGACCGAGACCACGTGCAGCGGATGGCAATCCCGGCTCACCCGGAATTTCCAGGCGCGGCCGTACTCGCCGATCTCCCCGCCGGGGACGCGGGAGCGGGCGTCCACGCGTAGTAGGCCGTCCGCGGGTAGCTCCTCCTGGCGTAGGTCGAATCCGACGGTCACCACCTCGGCGGTCACCGGTGCGATACCGGACCGGATCGGCTGCTCGCCGGCCAGGATTCGCCATTCGACCTCGGCCTGCTCGGACACGCCCGACGGGTACCAGACGGCGGTGGTGCCGCGTAGCGGGCCGTTGCACGGACTGTCCGGCGGCGTGCTGACATCGATGATCAGGGGTAGGTCGGACAGTGGTTCGGCCTGAGCGGGGGTCGGGCACACCGCGATCGCACCCAGCAGGGCCGGCAGCAGCGCTGCCCGGCACCGGCGGGATCGCCACACCTTCAATGCTCCTCCTCGGAGTTCCGCAATCTGACAGCAGACACGGTGGAGGGGCGATCTCCCGCAGGCCCGCAAGGCGCGCGGAGTTGGCCGAAATTAGCGTCTTCTACCTGGTTATCTGTTAGACAAAAGGGATGAATGCGAGAAATCTGACGCTCGCTACACTGGCCTTCGCGCTCACCTTCTGGGCGTGGAACCTCATTGGCCCGCTATCGGGCAGTTACACCGACGATCTGAACCTCTCCCCCGGACAGACCTCCCTACTCGTCGCCACCCCGGTGCTCGTCGGCTCACTGGGCCGCATCCCCGCCGGCGTGCTCACCGACAAATTCGGCGGACGACTCATGTTCGCCGTCATCTGCTTCCTCTCGATCATTCCGACGCTGTTCGTCGGATGGTCCAATTCCTTTGGCGCGCTGATCTTCTGGGGCTTCTTCCTGGGCATCGCGGGCACCTCCTTCGCGGTCGGCATCCCATTCGTGAACGGCTGGTACGAACCCGCCAAGCGCGGCTTCGCCACCGGCGTCTTCGGCGCGGGCATGGGCGGCACCGCGCTCTCGGCGCTGCTCACCCCCCGGCTGGTGGATCACCTCGGACGCGCGCAGACCCACATCCTCATGGCCGTCGCACTGGCGATCATGGGCGTGGTCATGTACATGTTCAGCCGCAACGCACCCGGCTGGACACCCGCCACCGAACCCGCGCTGCCGCGCATCAAGGACGCGCTGAAACTGAAGGCGACCTGGCAGGGCTCGCTGCTGTACGCGGTGGCGTTCGGCGGCTTCGTGGCCTTCTCCACCTACCTGCCCACCGTGCTGCGCAATGTGTACGAATTCGCGCAGTCCGACGCGGGATTGCGCACCGCCGGCTTTTCCATCGCGGGCGTGCTGGCCCGGCCCATCGGCGGCATCCTGTCCGACAAGATCGGGCCGGTGCGGGTGCTGACCATCGCCTTCGCGGGCACGGCGGTCATGGCCGTGGTGCTCGGGTTCGAGCCGGCGCCGGAGTTCCCGGCCGGAATCAGCCTGGTGCTCATGGCCTTCTTCCTCGGCCTCGGCACCGGCGGCGTGTTCGCGCTGATCGCCAAGCTGGTCGAACCCGCGCGCGTGGGCACGGTGACCGGTCTGGTCGGCGCGGCCGGCGGACTCGGCGGCTACTTCCCGCCACTGGTCATGGGCCTGGTCTACAGCTCGCGCGGGGACTACACCCTCGGCTACCTGCTGCTCGCGCTCACCGCGGCCGCAGCACTGGCCTACACGCTGAAAGTGGGTCGCGAAATCAGGGACTGACCGAATCGGAAGGAGGTGGCGTCATGGCCGGCCACGCGTTCGCCGCGGAACGGCCCGACCGGGAGCAGCTGCGGAACAGCGCCGCGGCCGTGAAAGCGACTGTGCTGCAACACCTCGACACATATCTGATCCAACTGGAGCGGACCGTGACGGAGGCGGGCGGCACCGTGCACTGGGCCGCCGACGCCGCCGCGGCCCGCCGCCTCGTGACCGCGCTGACCCGGGGCCGCGCCGCCGCCACCCGGCGTGCGCCGCGCACGAAACTGCTGGCCGCCCAGGTCGGCATCACCGGGGCGAATTTCCTGGTCGCCGAGACCGGAACCGTGGTGGCGGCCGAGTCCGGGGGCCACGGCCGGCTGTGCCGGTCGGTGCCGGAGACGCTCATCTGCGTGGCCGGCGTCGAAGCGGTCGTACCCACCTGGCGCGACCTCGAGATCTTCCTGCAACTACCGGTCGATGCCGGGGAGCGCATGCCCCGGTACGTGTCGAGCTGGAGCGGGGTCACCGATCGGGACGGGCCACGCGAATTCCATTTGATACTGGTCGATAACGTGCAGTTGCGAGCACAGGACGCGGGGCCGACCGCCCGCGAGGCCATCCTCGGCCGCATCCGCGCGACACTCGCCGACTTGCCACCGGGCGCGCGCACGGTGGCCGTGCCGCGTGAATACCTCTGCCACGCACCGGGAATCGAACGGCACGATCGTGAAGCGGTGGTGTCGCTGTTCGTCGATCGCGTGAAAAACTCCAGCGCGCAACTCCATCGAGTGCCGTCCGGCGCACTGCCCGAGACCATCGCCTCCGCACTGCAGAGCCACGGAGCGCGCAGCGTGATCACTCCGGACGGCGTGCCCGCGTCCTGGCTGTCGATGTGGGCGACCGAGTCCGGGAATCGGGTTCTCGCCGACGATCCACAACTGTCCACAGCCGAGATCCGCGCTGTGGATGCCGTGCTGACGGGTTGTGCTGCCGCCGTGGCGGATTCGGGACGGGTGGTGCTCGACGACGGGCCGGCCCAGGGCCGCCGCGCCCCGGTCCTGATTCCCGGCTGCCACGTCTGTGTGGTGCATGCCGAGCAGGTCGCCTCGACCCTTCCGGAGATCATCGGGCTGCTCGATCCGGAACGTCCGCACACGTGGTTCGGCGGGTGTCGGCGGCTGACGGTCATCGTCGTCGACTGAGATCGCGGAAACCGCCGCCTTCCAGGGCTTTTCGGGACTACAAGATCTTGTTAAGGCCGCGCCAAGCGCGGCCCAGCATCGTTTGTGTCAACGCCGGAGCAATCCGGGGCCACGGGAACACCGGGACCGAGGGCCGACACGAGACCACCGAGTTGTCGGCCCGCCTGGGGACACGGGGCACGATCCGTCTACGAGGGGTGGCGGATCGTGCTCCAGCAAACCAACCAATCGGTACACAAATACAGACGTGGCCTGTGGAGGAGGGGACTACAGGCCAGCGAAGTACCCGCCGAATCTGTCTACGAGGGGTGTCAGACTCGGCGGGTTCTTCGCATTCCAGGCTACCTCCGGGCGATCTTGTTCGCCCGAATCGTGGCTAAGGTCCCATTCCTCGGCGCATCATGGACGGTAAGTGCGCCAACGAGATTGGGGAGAGACGATGGAAACAGTGGTCGTCTTCGTGCTCGCCTGCCTGATCTACTGGTTCGGCCTATTGTGACCCGGGCCTGACCGGCCGGGATTTCAGTCCCGCGCCGACTCGATACGCGCCGGAACGGCCGCGACCGCCAGCAGCGCGTCCGCGATCTGACGGCAGAAGGCGTCCGAGTCCTCGTTCCCGTGCGTGAGCGCGCGAAACAGCGTCGCACCGCGCAGCAGCTCGAACACGGCGTCCACATCGCAACCGGCCGACGCCTGGCCGGTGGCGGCCGCACCGATCAGCAGCTCACGCAGCGCCTTGCGGGTGGGGCGTTCGCCGCGATCCAGCAGCCGGCGGTAACTGTCCCGGTCCCCGTGATACGCGGCGAGCAGGCCCGGTAGCGCCGCGCGCGCCGCCGGTTGCGCGGCCGCCGACAGGAACAGCCGCGTCCAGGCCAGCAGATCGGCACGCAGATCACCGGACGGGACCGGGTGATTGCCCGTGTCCAGCGCGAAGATCGCCTCCTCGATGAGCTCGCGCTTGCCCGGCCAGCGGCGGTAGATGGACGTGGTCACCACGCCCGCCTTGCGGGCCACCGCGGCAATGGTGGTGGCCTCGTAGCCCTCGCTCACCAACAGCTCCTGAGCGGCGGCCAGGACCTGCGCGTCCAGCTGCGGATCGCGGGGCCGGCCGGGGCCGCTGCGCGGGCCTGCGGGTGCGGTCACGTGTGTCTCCTGGTTCCGCCGGGGGCAGTTTTCCGAATCAGGGTATCGCCCGACCTGGATTGAAATACGCTGTGCCGCGTATTCGAATTACCGCGGGGACTCCCCGCACGCTCCACGAGAGGTCTGCTCCGATGCTCACCCCACACGACGAGCTGCTCTGCCATCAGCTCTCCACCACCTTCGACCACGTGCAGCAGAGCGATCTGCGCTGGACCGAGCGAATCGTGTTGTACGGCTTCGACACCAGCGGATCGGTCAACATCATGACCGGGCTGGCGCGCTACCCCAACCGCAATGTCATCGACGCGTACGCCATGATCACCGTCGACGACAAGGTCGCCCACGTGGTTCGGCTGTCGCGTGAAATCACCGGGCAGCAGGACGGATTGGGCTCCTGGGAGGTCGGGCCGTACCGGTACGAGGTCGTCGAACCGCTGCGCAAGGTGCGCGCCACCCTCGACGACAACGAGCACGGCATTCGCATGCGACTCGACTTCGAAGGCGAATTCCCCGCCTACGAACAGGAACCCGCGTTCTTCCGCAGTCGCGGACGGGTACGCGAGGACGCGCGGCGGTACTACCAGAACGGGCGCATCAGCGGCTGGGTGGAGATCGAAGGCCGCCGCATCGACATCGATCCGGACAACTGGTGGTTCGGGCGCGACCACTCCTGGGGGACACGGCACGGCGGAGGCGGCGGCAGCCTGTCCGAGGGCGAGGGCATGCAGCCCGCCGAACTGCCCGACGGGGTGCTCTACTACATGGGCATCTTCCAATTCGACGACGAGCTGGTGCATTTCGCGCAGCGCGAGACCGCCGACGGGGAGCGCTGGCACTTCGAAGGCCATGTGCTGCCGCCCATCGACTCTGCGGCCCAACCGATTCCGATCATCGACGTGAAGCACGACCTGGAATTCCGGGAGGACTTCCGGATAATCAAGGGCGGCACCTTCGTCGCGCAGTGCGCCGACGGCACGGATCGCGAGTTCACGCTCAGCCGGGTCACCAACTACTGGCCGGGGCTGGCCGGATACGACGTGTACCGCGGTTACGGGTCCGGACTGTGGCGCGGGCCGTACTGGAGCGACGGGTTCACCGCCGACCTCACCGACACCGCCGATCTGCAGAAGGTCAGCGCGCTGAGCGGGACGCTGTGCCGGGTCGAGCACGCGGGCAAGGTCGGATACGGTCTGGTCGAGATGGTGTTCTACGGGCGCAATGCGCGGTACGGGTACGCGGGGTAACGATGGCCGGCATGATCCGCCCGGCCGCGGACGGGATTCCGGCCCTGCTGGAACCCCTGCTGCGACAGCAGCTTCCGGGCTCAGAGTCGGCGAAGGTGGGCGGATTCACCCGCACCTCGCGCGGATTCTCCACCGAGACATACCTTTTCGATGTGCAGGGCGATTACGGGACGCTGCCGCTGGTGCTGCGCCGGCCACCCGAGATGCCGCTGTTCCCCGACTACGACCTGCTCCGGCAGGTGCTGGTCATGCAGCGGCTGGCGCCGACCGACATCCCGGTGCCGACCGTCGCCTGGCTCGATCGCGGCGACGGCGGCCTCGGCAGTCCGTACTACGTGATGAACCGGCTGCCCGGCGATTCCCCGAGCGACTACCCGTCGTATCACACGGCGGGCAGCTACTTCGAGGCCACGCCGGAGCAGCGGCAGCGCATGTGGTGGGGCTGCGTCGACACCATGGCCGCCATCCACCAGTTGGACTGGCGGGCACTGCGATTGGATTTCCTCGCCCTCCCCCGCCACGGCACCGGGCCGGTCCATCAACTGGTGAACTACCTGGACGCCGCCCTCACCTGGGCGTGCGAGGGAGAGCAGCCGGAGATCTACCGCCGGGCCATCACCCGGCTCCGGGCCGACGCGTACGAACCCGAGCGGGTGTCGCTCTGCTGGGGTGACGCTCGTATGTCGAACATTCTGTACGACAAGGATTTCCGGGTCACCGGCGTGCTCGACTGGGAGATGGCCTTCCTCGGCGACCACGAGGCCGATCTGGCCTGGATGCTTTTCCTGGATTGGGCGTGCAGCGAATTCGAGGGTCACCCGCCACTGCCGGGCACCCCCACCCGCGAGGAGACCATCGCCTACTACGAGAAACGCATGGGACTCCCCGTGCGCAATCTGCCCTACAACGAGTTGCTCGGGGTGGTGCTGCTCTCGATTCCCTTGCTACGCATGACGAATCAGGTCCGGCTCCCGCCCGACATGAACATCACCGGCTTCTGCACCACGCGGATCGAGCAACTGCTCGCGTGAGAAGACGGCCAGCGCGATCATGATCCCGAAGGCGACCAGCGCCGTGCCGAATCGCAGGTAGTGGAACAGATCCCAGCGTGCGAGGAGCTCGGCGTAATCGGCCGGCACGCCATTGACGGCCCAGTCGTTGATCCGGTGATTGATCGGCACATTGCCCAGGCGGGTGATCCCGAAGGAGGCCACCACCAATCCCGTTGCGGCCGCGGCCATCCAGCGACGCGCACCACTGCCGAGGATCGTCACGGCCAGGCAGGTCGCGGCCGCGACGGCCATGGTGAGCTGCATGCTGACGCTGTTGGACTTCATCAGATCCGTATGGAACTCCAGCCGCATCTGCAGCGGCACCCGATGGAAGGTGGGCACGAGATTGGCCGCGCCGTAACCGAAGGCACCGGCGAGCAGGCCGGTGGTCAGGAGCGCGGCGGATTTCACGAGACGAACCAGCATGGCGCTCTCCTACTGTCGTGCGACCGGAACGGTGCGGGTGAGGCCGTGCGAGCTGCGCAGGCGGCCGTCGGGGGTGAACTCGGCGAACATGTGCACCTCCGTCGTGATCACATCACCCTTGCGCATGTGGCCCTCGATGGTGAGGCGGGCGGCGATGCGGTCGCCGTCCGCTATCGCCTCGTGCACGTCGAAGCGGTAGTCGACGAGGTTCTTGCGCACGGACTTCAGGTGCGCGATCAAACGGTCGCGATCCAGGCGGATGCCATCGCTGAACTGGACGATGTCCGGGGCGTGGAAACGGTCGAAAACCGGTTCGGGATCGTCGTATTCACCGATCGCGGCGGCGGTGAACTCCGTGAAGTAGTCGAGCACGATCTGCTCGGGAAGGCGTTGCGAAATCGGGTTCATGGCTCTCCTGCCATAGAATTCTGACAACGCTGTAAAGGTTAGATCCGCCGGATAACTTTGACAAGGGTGTAAGACTTTGGCCGCATCGACACCGGAACCCCGCCGCCGCGCCGACGCCGAGCGCAGTCGCGCGGCCATCCTCGACGCCGCGGCCCGGCTGCTGCCGAACAAGCCGGACGCCGGACTGGCCGCCATCGCCGCCGCAGCCGGGGTGACCCGCCAAACCATCTACGCGCACTTCACCTCTCGCGAAGAACTCCTCGCCGCCGTGGTCGAACAGGTCACCGGCCGCACCGTGGCCGCCATGGACACCGCGGACCTGGATCAGGGCACCGCCACCGAGGCGCTGCTGCGCATACTCGACCTCGGCTGGCGAGCGTTCGAAACCCACCCGGCCGTGCAACGCTTCGCCCCCACCGACTCCGAGCAGAGCCGGGAACTACACAACCCTGTCACCGATCACCTGCTGCGCCTGCTCCGCCGCGGGCAGCGCGACGGCGAATTCACCCGCACCGCAACACCGGAATGGCTCGCGGCCGCCCTCATCGCCGTCGGTCACGCGGCGGGCGAAGAGGTCACCGCCGGGCGCATGTCGCAGCCGAAGGCCGAAAAGGCCCTGCGCGAGACCGCCCTGCGACTCGTCGGGAACACCCAGCGACCGGCTCGAAATTCGATGCGCGCGAAGCCGGAGGAGTAGGTACGCTGGCGCGGCACTACAAGATCGACTGGGGGGGCTTCACATGCTTCGTCTCGGAATTTGGATCATGATCTTCGGCTTCGGGTCGATCGCCCTACAGGCCATGGACATGCACTTCGTCATCCTGGCCTGGGCCGACGAAATGCAGCCCTACTTCGGCATCTTCCTCGGCTTCGTCGGCGTGCTGGTGGCGCTCATCAGCTTCATCACGAAGGCGAGCGACCGCACCGACGCCTGAAGCCGGTTCGCGGGAAAGCAGCGAGCCCCCGGCCTGCGCCGGGGGCTCGCTGCTTTCGAATTCGACTACCGGAGTGCTCGATTACCGGGTTTCGACCAGTTCGGCGTCGGCGTCCTCGGCCGGAAGACCGTGGGGGTCGGCCGCTTTCGCACCTCGCATGAGGAAGAAGGCGACCACCGTGGCGGCCAGGACGCTGATCGTGCCGGCGACGAAGGTGGCGGACATGGCGTCGGTGAAAGCCTCCTTGGCGGCGGTCACCAAGGTTTCGCTGCCGCTGGCCAGGGCGGGGGCGATGCTCTCGCGGGCCGCTTCCGGGGCGTCGGAGGGCATGTGGTCGGTGTAGGTGCCGGCCAGGATGGCGCCCAGGACGGCCACGCCGAGGGCGCCGCCGGTCTGCTGGATGGTGTCGTTCAGGGCCGAGCCGACACCGGCCTGCTCCGGCGGGATGGTCCCCATGAGGGCGCCGATGGCGGCCGGCATGGCCAGACCGGCGCCCGCGCCGACCAGGGCCATGGCCACGGCGGGCAGCCAGAAACCGGAATCCGTGGTCAGGATGGTCAGGGTGCCGAAACCACCGGCCAGGATCAGCATGCCGATCAGGGTCAGCGGGCGGACACCGAACTTCGGCACCAGGCCCGCACCGGCGGCCTGGAAGATCAAGGCGGCGAAGGCGAACGGGGTGAAGGCCAGGGCGGTGCGGATCGGCGAGTAGCCGAGCACGAACTGCAGGTACTGGGTCAGCACCAGCATCAGACCGCCATTGGCGAAGGTGACCAGCACCAGGGAGAAGCTCGAGCCGGTGAAGACGCGGTTCTTGAACAGCTGCAGCGGAACCATCGGGTGTTCGGTCTTCAGTTCCCGGATCACGAAGGCGGTCAAGCCGATTGCCGCGATGATCAGCGACGGCCAGGTGCCGTCGATGCCCTCGGTCGGGAACTCGATGATGCTCCACACCAGTGCGGTGGTGCCGATGATGGACAGCGCCATACCCGGCAGATCTGTCTTGGCCCACGGGCCCTTCGACTCCGGCATGAGGGTCATGGCGGCGATGATGGCGACGATCGCGATCGGCACGTTCAGCACGAACACCGAACCCCACCAGAAGTGGTTCAGCATGAAGCCGCCGACCACCGGGCCGCCGACCATGCCGACCATGGCCACCGAGGTCCAGGCGGCGATGGCCTTCGGCCGTTCCTGCTCGTCGAACACCACGATGAGAATGGACAGCGTGCTCGGCATGATGAGCGCACCGCCGATGCCCATGATCACGCGGCCCGCGATCAGCATTTCCGGCGTGGTGGCGTAGGCCGCCAGCATGGAGGCCGCGCCGAACAGGATCAGGCCCACCACCATCACCAGCCGGCGACCGAAGCGGTCGGACAGGCTGCCCGTGGTGAGCAGCAGGCCGGCGAACACCAGGATGTAGGCGTCGATGATCCACTGAATGTCCTGCGAGGTGGCGCCCAGCTCGGCGGAGATCGGCGGGATCGCCACGTTCAGGACCATATTGTCGATCACCAGCACCAGCGAACTCAGGCAGAGCACGACCAGGATCAGCCAGCGTTTCGGATTACGTTGCACGGCTGCTGAATCCAGCGCCGCGGTGCCTTCTGTCTCACTCATGTTCAGGTCCCCTTCGGAAGCTTTCCGCACACTGTGCGGCGTTGTCGAACACTGTATGGTCACCCGTACACTGTTCGCAAGGCCGAACGCTGTATCGAGTTTCGAACAGTGTTCTAGCAGCGGTTATGCTGACCGCAGACAACGAAGGAGACGGCCATGACAGCCAAATCGCAGGTCGAGTCCGCCTGGACCCGCCCGCAGCGGCAGCGGCGTGAAACTCCCGCACTGAGCCGCAAGCAGATCGTCGACGAAGCCATCGCGCTACTCGACAGCGAAGGCGTGGACAACCTGAGCATGCGGCGGCTCGGCACCCGGCTCAATGCCGGGGCCACCTCGCTGTACACGCACGTGGCGAACAAGGAGGAACTACTCCAGCTGGTGGTCGACCAGGTCTTCGGGGAAGTGCGCGTCCCCGAGCAGATCGAGGCCGGGAACTGGCGGCGCGACCTGACAGAGATGAGCCGCGGCGTACGCGACACCCTGCTGCGCCACCCGTGGATGACCATCGTCATGAGCTCGGCCGGGCTGGTCTACCTCGGCCCCAACATCATGCGCATGTCCGAGGCCATGCTCACCATCATGGAGGTCGCGGGCTTCCCCGACGAGGCCGGCGACCGCGCCTCCAACGCCCTGTTCTCCTACATCTTCGGCTCCTCGTCGGGCGAGGCCGCCATGCTCACCACCGTCGCCCGCAGCGGCATGCCCGAACAGGAGTGGTTCGAGCAGATCATGGCCACCTCCGAGCAGCTCGCGCGGCCGTACCCCCGGGTGCACAAACGCTATGTGGCACACCAGGGTATCGACGCGGCCTCGGGCCGCAAGGACGCGTTCGAACAGGAACTCGGACTGTTCCTGGACGGGCTGGAACTGCGCCGCCGAGCCCTGTAGCACGCAGAAAGACCCTGCCCGCACCACGAATTCTGGTGCGGGCAGGGTCTTTACAGCTCACCGGCTCTCTACTCCGGTGAGCCGGCGGCTCAGCCGTTCAGGCTGGAGCGGACGCCTTCCTCGATGCGCTTGCCGAGCTCGGTGTCCACGTTCTTCCAGTATTCGAAGACGCGGCTCAGCACCGGCTCCTGGACGCCGCCCAGGATGTGGCCGACCACATTGCCCACCAGGCGATCCCGCTCGCCGTCGTCGAGGACCTCGCGGACGAGGGTGCCGGCCTGGGTGAAGTCGCCGTCCTCACGGTGCTGGATGTAGCCCGCGCGGACCGACTGGCCGTCGTAGTTCCACAGGCCCTCGTCGCCCGCCTTCTCCGGATCGGCGTGCGCGCCACCGAACGAATTCGGTGCGTACACAGGCACTTCCGGGTCGTTGAAGTCGTAACGCATCGGGCCCTCCTTGGAGTAGGAGTTCACCTCGGCGGCCTTGGCACGGTTCGGCGGCAGCTGCGCGTAGTTGGTGCCGATGCGGTAGCGGTGCGCGTCCGCGTAGGCGAAGACGCGGCCCAGCAGCATCTTGTCCGGCGAGAAACCCACGCCCGGAACGAGATTCGACGGCTCGAAGGCGGCCTGCTCGATCTCGACGTGGAAGTTGCGCGGGTTGCGGTTCAGGGTCCACTTGCCGACCTCGATCAGCGGGTAATCCTTTTGCGACCACACCTTGGTCAGATCGAACGGGTTGAACCGGTACCCCTCGGCCTCGGCAACCGGCATGATCTGCACCTTCAGCGTCCAGCTCGGGAACTCGCCGCGCTCGATCGAGTCGTACAGGTCGCGACGATGGAAGTCGGCGTCCTTGCCCGCGAGCTCATCGGCCTCGGCCTGGGTCAGGAACTCCACGCCCTGATCGGTCTTGAAGTGGTACTTCACCCAGAAGCGCTCACCGGCGGCATTGACCCACTGGTAGGTGTGCGAGCCGAAACCGTCCATGTGGCGGTAGGTCTTCGGGATGCCGCGGTCACCCATCAGCCAGGTCACCTGATGCGCGGTCTCCGGGCGCAGGGTCCAGAAGTCCCACTGCATGTTGTGATCGCGAAGTCCGCTGCCCGGCAAGCGCTTCTGCGAGCGGATGAAGTCCGGGAACTTGATCGGATCCTTGATGAAGAAGACCGGCGTGTTGTTGCCGACGATGTCGTAGTTGCCCTCTTCGGTGTAGAACTTCACCGCGAAACCGCGCGGGTCGCGCCAGGTGTCGGGGCTGCCCTGCTCACCGGCGACGGTGGAGAACCGCACCAGCGACTCGGTGCGCTTGCCCGGCTGGAACAGCTTGGCCTTGGTGTAGGCGCTGACATCATTGGTGATCACGAGCTCGCCGAAAGCGCCCGAGCCCTTGGCGTGCACGATGCGCTCCGGAACCCGCTCACGGTTGAACTGCGCGAGCTTCTCGATCAGGTAGTGGTCGTGCAGCAGGATCGGGCCCTGCGTGCCGGCGGTGAGCGATTCGTCGTCGCTCGAAACCGGAATGCCGGTATTGGTGGTGGTCGGCTTGGTCATGCGAAAGCCTCCTTGGTGGGAGAGAGCCTTCCCGGGCTGAAAAACTCGGGACTTTCAGCGTGCGACAGCACAATCGGGGCACAGCCCCCAGAACACGACTTCGGCCTCGTCGATGACGAAACCGTGGGACTGATCGGGTTCCAGGCAGGGGGCCGCCCCCACGGCACAGTCGATGTCCACGACCATGCCGCAGTTCCTGCACACCAGATGGTGGTGATTGTCTCCGGTGCGCGCCTCGTACAACGCGGGCGAACCCGCCGGTTCGATCCGCCGCAAGAGCCCGGCACCCACACAAGCCCGGAGTACGTCGTACACGGCCTGCGTGGACACCGATCCCAGTGTCTCGCGCACCTTCACAGCCACCCCGTCGGCATCGGAATGCGGGGCGTTCGCCACCGCATCCAATACCGCGACCCGCGGGGCGGTAACCCGCAGGCCCACGGCCCGCAACCGCTCGCGAGCGTCGTAACCGGAGTGCATGATCTACACCCTGCTCCCTTTTCTGGAATTAGTCAAGAAAAGGATGTCAGTGCTGCTCAGAGCGGTGCAGATGCCCCCGAACTCGCCGGTTGCGCCGTCGCGCGCATCACAACCCGACTCCCGGAATAGATCCCGGAGCAGGGTGGTTGACCAGCATTGCCGACGCCGGAAACAGCCCCGGGCCGCACCCTTTGTCGCTACGAGCGACCACTCGCCGAGAGGCGCTTGTTGGGCGTCGGTTCCTTTCTTCGCAGCTTCGGCTGTGAGCGGACGCCGCCAGCACTCCCCCCGGCTGGCGGCGTTTTCCGCGTCCGGCGCCGGAACGAAATGGAATGCAAATGTTTCATATTCCTGCCGGACCGCCGCCTCCGGTCATACGATCCGCGGCATGAAGAAGACCATTGCGGCACTTGCCATCTCGGCTTCCGCCCTGCTGCCGGCCGGATTCGCTTCCGCCGAGGGGATCACTCTCACCGACGCCGCCGACGGGACCACCGGCTCGGCTTCCACGGGTTCGGGCGCGGGGGTTTATGCGCTGTGCATGGCCGCCAACGCGGCGCTCGGGTTGAGTACCGCCAGTGGCGGGGCCCCGGAGAACATGCCCCCGCATCCGTGCGAGACCTTGTCGGCGGGTGTCTCGCGATAGGTCCCGACTCGCGGAAATTCGGCGGGGGTGCGAAGTCGCGGCGTGACGCGCGATGATGGCGCGATTCGCCGATGATGGGCGCATGGACACGGACGATGCGCTGCGGCGGCGGCTCGGGCTGGGCGATTCGGTGGTGATCGGGCTCGGGTCGATGGTGGGGGCCGGGATATTCGCGGCGCTGGCCCCTGCTGCGGCGGCGGCCGGGTCGTGGCTGCTGCTCGCGCTGGGGATCGCGGCGGTGGTGGCCTACTGCAATGCGACGTCGTCGGCTCGGCTGGCGGCGTTGTACCCCGTGTCCGGGGGGACGTATGTGTATGGGCGGGAACGGCTCGGGGAGTTCTGGGGGTACCTGGCGGGGTGGGGGTTCGTGGTCGGGAAGACCGCGTCCTGTGCGGCCATGGCCTTGACGGTCGGGAGTTACGCGTGGCCGGAGCACGCACGGGTCGTGGCGGTGGGCGCGGTCGTCGCGATCACGGCGATCAACTATGTGGGAGTGCAGAAGTCGGCGTTGGCCACCCGCGTCATCGTGGCGATCGTGCTGGCGGTGCTCGCCGTCGTGGTGGCCGTGTGCTTCGCCGGAAAACATGACGGGGCAACGGTTCTGGCGGATCGGATCGGGCCGCGCGGCGTGCTGGAAGCGGCCGGGCTGTTGTTCTTCGCCTTCGCGGGCTATGCGCGGATCGCGACGCTGGGGGAAGAGGTGCGGGAGCCGCGGCGGACCATTCCGCGGGCCATCGGTATCGCGCTGGGACTGGCGCTGGTGGTGTACGCGGTGGTGGCGGTGGCGGTGCTGACCGTACTCGGGTCGGGCGGATTGGCGGGGGTGAGCGATCCGCTCGCACGAGCCGTAACCGCCGCGGGCGCACCGGGACTCGCGCCCGTGGTGCGCGTGGGCGCGGTGGTGGCCGCGGCCGGATCGCTGCTGGCGCTGGTGCTCGGGGTCTCGCGCACGACCCTGGCCATGGCGCGCGATCGGCATCTGCCGCCCGCGCTGGCGGCGGTGCATCCGAAGTTCGGGGTGCCGCATCGGGCGGAACTGACGGTCGGGGTGATCGTGGCGGTGGTGGCGGCCAGCGCCGATATTCGCTCGGCCATCGGCTTCTCATCGTTCGCGGTGCTGGTCTACTACCTGATCGCGAACCTCTCGGCCAACACGCTCACGGCGGCGGAAAACCGTCCGGCACGGGCGATTCCGATCGTCGGCGCACTGGGGTGCGCGGTGGTGGCGCTATCTTTGCCGCTGCCCTCGGTACTCGCGGGGGCGGCGGTGCTGGCGGTCGGGGCGCTCGCCTATGGGGCTCGGCGGCGATTCGCCACGCGGTGAAGCTGTTCGAGCCCTGGTGAGGGGGCCGGACGGATAGCCTGAAATGCATGTTGCGCATGCGCAGGGGGTTGGCCGGCGCGGTGGCGGTGGTCTTGACGGCGGGCAGCGTGATCTTCGGCGGCGCGATGGCGCACGCGGAGGACGAAGTCCGGTGCGAACAACCGAGCGGACGGCAATTCGAGCGGGCCGCACCCGAACAGGTGGGACTCGACAGCGCCGGGCTGGCGGCGGCCCTGCAGTTCGCGGCGGAACGGAATCGCTTGAATGTGCAGGTATTTCGGCACAACTGCCTGATCGGCGAAGGCCCCGCGAACAATGAGACCGGCAGGGTCGCCTGGAACGTCTGGAGCGTGACCAAGAGCATCGTCTCCCTGCTCGCCGGAATCGCCTGGGACCAAGGGAAGCTCGATATCGGCGCCGCTATCGACCGATATCTGCCGCCGGGGCTGGGCGATGCCGAGCACCGGGCGATCACGGTGGAGAACCTGCTCACCGAAACCTCCGGCCTGCGCATCGGATTGGTCACCGAGGGCATCACCGGCGTGATCCCCATCGACCCGTTCAGCGCGGTGCAGGCCCTGGCCGTCCCCTTCGACGATCCGCCGGGCACCGTCTTCACCTACAGCCAGCGCAATGTGGACCTGCTCGCCTACGTGATCGAACTGGCGACCGGTGAACCGCTGCAGGAGTTCGCGCAACGGGAACTGTTCGGCCCCATCGGAATCGAACGCGGCGACTACTACTGGGCGCGGGACCGCTCCGGGCACACCTACGGCTACGCGCACCTGATGATCCCGCCCGACGACCTGTCGCGGCTCGGCCTGCTCGTCGCCAATGACGGCGCCTGGCACGGACAGCAGCTCGTCTCGCGCGAGTACCTGCGCACGGCCACTTCGCCTTCGGCCACCTATCGCTGCTACGGCTACCTGTTCTGGCTCGGCTCCGACTGCGCCGAGAATCCGGCATTCCTGCCCGGGGACATGTACGCCATGTCCGGGCTCGGCCTGCAGCACGTCTTCGTGATCCCCAGCCTGGACCTCACCGTGGTGTGGACAGGGGTGTTCGGCACGCACACCTACAAGGGCCCCAGCGGCATCCTGCAGTACGGCGTGGAAGTCTCCTACGAGTTCTTCCGCCGCCTGTTCCAGGCCTTCCACGACAGCCCGGTCCCCGATCCGGGCCCGTTCGTGGAACCTCCGCTGCGGCTGGACCCCAGCAAGTACTTCGACACCGACATCGCACTCGCGGTGTTCGGGCTCGGGCCCTACGCCTACCCGGGCTGTAATGTGCTGTCCTGCTTGAACGTCGGCTTGGCGCCACCGTTCACGGACGCACCGCCCGGCTGCCTGCTGCTGGCATGCCTCGGCCCCGATCCCCGCACCCCCGGCATTCGAAACTGAATGTCAGGGGGTGACGGCGGCCCGTCCGGCGAGCTCGCGTAGTTCGTCGGCCGGACGCCGGCCCGCGAACTGCAGGAGATCTCGCACGACTTCCCGTGCGCGATGATCGGTGTGCACCAGCTCCGGGGTGAGCCGCTCGGCATTGAGCAGCGCCTCCAGCGCCTCCTGTGCCTGCCGTCGCTGTGCGTGCGCCCGCGCCACATCCACCAGGAAGCGGGCCTGCCGCTCCGGAGACAGGACCGACGCCTGCACGGTGCGCGCGGTATCGAGTGCCTCACCGGCGTCGCCCAATTCGACCGCCACCGCCACCGCGTGCACGGCGACGCCGGTCGGACCGAATTCGGTGTCGAAGTCGTTGCGGCCCTCACCGAGTCGTTCCGCGGCCTCTCGCGCCGCGGACAGACCCGCACGGGCAGCAGCGCGATTGCCGTCGGTCGCCGCGATCACCGCCAGCATCAACTGCAGGGAACCGTAGAGCGACAACACTTCCGGACGGCATTCGCCCTCCTTGTCCTCGACCTGCGGGGTGAGCGCCGCCACCGACACCCGCGCCGCCTGCTCGGCCTGTTCCAGCCGCTGCAGGCGCAGGAATGCCTGTGCCATGCGATAGGTGCCCGCGACAACGCTGAGCGGATCACCGGATTCCTCGGCCGCGGACAGCGCCCGATCCGCCGCGACCCAGGCCGCGTCGACTTCTTCCTGACGGGTGAACGCGGTCGCGGCCACCTGATAGGCGCGCGACAGCAGGGTCAGCGCTTCGGGTCGCTTTCCAGAGGTGGTGCGGGCCGCCTGCTCGAGTTCCGGAATCAGTCCCAGCAGACTGCTTCCGACCTCGATGAGCCGCGACTCGTTCGCGAGCTGCCAGACCAGGTCCACGCGCTGGCGCAACTCCGGGAGCGCGTCGGCCGACTCGCGATCGGCCGCGTCCCCGAAAAGCTGGTCCAGTGCGGGATGTCCGGTGAGCAGCAGCCGCAGCTGTTCGAATACCACCGAACCGCCACGAGGCCCCTCGCCGCGATGCGCCGCCATCGGCTCGGCCGCTTCGGGACGCAGGTCACGCACCGCCACGCCGAGTACGTCTGCCAGGCGCTGCAGCACCGACAACCGTTCGACCGGCAATACGTCTCGCTCGACCTGCGAAACCCAGCTTTCCGAGCGCCTGATCGCCGCGCCCAACTCTTTCTGCGATAGTCCCCGCCGCCGGCGTAACTCCGCTACCCGTGCCCCAAGGGTACTTTCGGCCACCGGGTCAAACTCCTTCTGCCTGATCGGCTTTCCCGGCCGTCACCGCCCGCTAGTTTCGCCGATGTCTTCCATGCCCTTCTCCTTCCCGAGTGGGATCTGTCGACAAGGATTCCAGACACGGCGAGCTTACGGCGCACAGTATGGAACGTGGATTTTTCTTATTGCACCGCAATTTTTCTGTGTTTAACGTTTGTAGGGGACCCGTCGCACGAATCGGATGACAAGAGGTGGTCATGGCCGGCGAACTGGTTTACTTCCTACTAGGTGCCGTAATCGGCGGTGCGGCAATGTGGTTCGCGGCGTGCGCGATCCTCGCCGCCAAGTATTCCAGCCCTCTGCAAGGGCCGACGGTGCAGAGCATCGCGGATCGGCTCGAACGCGAGGGAATCCCCCGCTCAACCTCGAAGAGTCACGCTCCCGCGCACCGCGCACACGAGCGATGACCGCCCGCCCGGAAACTCGGGAAGTGCATGTGCGCCTGCGTTTTCCGTGCGGGATGATCTTGGAGTACCGCGCCGAGATCGACATCGCGGAACGGCTGGCGGCGCATTTGAGACCGCACAGTATTGAAGTGACCATCAAAGGACATGCAGAAGTTGATCTTCCGCCGCTCCCCTGCGCCGAACTTTGGGCAGATTGAACAAAAATCCGAGTTAGCGCATCCGTTAGCGCAAATCTCGGGCAAATAAAGAAAGAAGCCGTCCGTTATATTCGGAACGGACGGCTTCGATCACGAAATCTGCTCAGCGGTTCTGCAGCAGAACCTCGGCGATCTGAATTGTGTTGAGCGCGGCACCCTTTCGCAGGTTGTCACCCGAGATGAACAGGGCCAGACCACGACCGTCCGGAACACCCGGGTCCTGGCGGATACGGCCCACCAGGGAGTCGTCGGCGCCCGCGGCGGCCAGCGGGGTGGGAACGTCCACCAGCCGGACGCCTGGAGCGTTCTCCAGCAGCTTCTTCGCGCGCTCCACCGAAATCGGGTTGGCGAACTCGGCATTGATGGACAGCGAGTGGCCGGTGAAGACCGGGACGCGGACACAGGTGCCGGAGACCAGCAGATCCGGCAGACCCAGGATCTTGCGGGACTCGTTGCGCAGCTTCTGATCCTCGTCGGTCTCGCCGGACTCGTCGTCCACCAGCGAGCCCGCCAGCGGGATCACGTCGAAAGCGATCGGCGCGACGTACTTGTTCGGGGCCGGGAAGTCCACGGCCGAACCGTCGTGCACCAGCTTCTCGGCGTCACCGATGACGGCGCGCACCTGCGAGGCCAGCTCCTCCACACCGGCCAGGCCGGAGCCCGACACCGCCTGGTAGCTGGAGACGATGAGCCGCTGCAGGCCCGCCTCGTCGTGCAGCACCTTGAGCACCGGCATGGCGGCCATGGTGGTGCAGTTCGGGTTCGCGATAATGCCCTTGACCAGGTTCTTGGTCGCTTCCGGGTTCACCTCGGAGACGACCAGCGGCACCTCGGGATCCTTGCGCCACGCCGACGAGTTGTCGATGACGGTGACGCCGGCCGCGGCGAAACGCGGGGCCTGCACACGCGACATGGTGGCACCGGCCGAGAACAGCGCGATGTCCAGACCGGTCGGATCGGCGGTCTCGGTGTCCTCGACGACAATGTCCTTGCCACGGAACGGCAGCGTCTTGCCCGCCGAGCGCGCGGACGCGAAGAATCGCACCTCGTCGGCCGGGAAGTTGCGCTCCTCCAGCAGCTTTCGCATGACGGCGCCGACCTGTCCGGTCGCGCCGACGACGCCTACACGCACGCCCATGATCCCTACCGTCCCGTTCCGCCGTGCACGACCGCGACCTCTTCGCCGCCCAGATCGAACGCCTGGTGCAGCACCTTCACCGACTCGTCCAGGTCGGTGTCCTTGACCAGCACCGAGATTCGGATCTCGGAGGTGGAGATGAGGTCGATGTTGATGCCGGCCTCCGCGAGCGACTCACAGAAGGTGGCGGTCACGCCCGGGTGCGACTTCATGCCCGCGCCGACCAGCGACACCTTGCCGACGTGATCGTCGTACACGACCTGCGAGAAGCCGATGTCGCCCTGGCGCTTGGTGAGCAGTTCCACCGCGCGCGGGCCGTCCAGCTTGGGCAGGGTGAAGGTGATGTCGGTCTTGCCGGTCTCCACCTTCGAGATGTTCTGCAACACCATGTCGATATTGATCTCGGCGTCGGCGACCGCGCGGAACACCTTGGCGGCGTAGCCCGGCTCGTCCGGAATGCCGACCACGGTCACCTTGGCCTCGCTGCGGTCGTGCGCGACGCCCGTGAGGATTGCTTGCTCCAAGGGGATGTCCTCCATCGATCCGGTAATGAGCGTGCCCTCCTTGTCCGTGTACGACGAGCGCACGTGGACGGGCACGTTGTAGCGGCGCGCGTACTCGACGCAGCGCAGCATGAGAACCTTGGCGCCGCACGCGGCCAGCTCGAGCATCTCCTCGTAGGAGACCTTGTCGAGCTTCTGCGCGTCGGACACGATCCGCGGGTCGGCGGAGAAGACGCCGTCCACGTCGGTGTAGATCTCGCAGACGTCCGCGCCGAGCGCGGCCGCGAGGGCGACGGCGGTGGTGTCGGAACCACCGCGGCCCAGCGTGGTGACGTCCTTGCTGTCCTGGGACACCCCCTGGAACCCGGCGACCAGCACGATGGTGCCCTCGGCCAGCGCGTTCTGCACCCGGCCCGGAGCCACGTCGATGATCTTCGCGTTGCCGTGCGTGCCGGTGGTGATCACGCCGGCCTGCGAGCCGGTGAACGAGCGGGCCTCCGCGCCGAGCGAGTGAATGGCCATGGCCACCAGCGCGTTCGAGATGCGCTCACCCGAGGTGAGCAGCATGTCCATTTCGCGGGCGGGCGGCGCGGGCGCGACCTGCTGGGCCAGATCGAGCAGTTCGTCGGTGGTGTCACCCATGGCGGAGCACACGACGACCACATCGTGGCCCTGCTTCTTGGTCTCGACAATCCGTTCAGCGACCCGACGGATGCGCTCGGCGGTGGCGACCGAGGATCCTCCGTACTTCTGGACGACGAGAGCCACGGAAATCCTCCAAGATCGACAAACTGCTGCTACCGACCCACAAGGTTACCGGCCAGGGTCCACCGGATTTGCCGCCACCTCCCGTTATGTTGGCGTAAATCACGAATTGGGCGGGGCGGCAAGCTCACTGGCACGGGAGGCCATCCATGAAGAGCACGGTCATCGATCTCATCACGGGCCACACCGAGGTGGTCCAGGACATCACCCCGCAGTGCGCCGCCTTCCTGGACGAGGCGGCCGGCGACGGCGACGGCCTGCTGAACGTCTTCGTGCCGCACGCCACCGCCGGCATCGCCGTCATGGAACTGGGTGCGAGCAGCGACGACGATCTGCTCGCCGCCCTGCGCGAGCTGCTGCCCGCCGACGACCGCTGGCGGCACGCGCACGGCTCGCGCGGGCACGGACGCTCGCACGTCATGCCCGCGCTGATCGCGCCCTACGCCACCATTCCGGTCCTCGGCGGCCGCATGGCCCTGGGCACCTGGCAGTCGGTGGCGTTCGTCGACCTCAACGTCGATAACCCGCACCGGCAGATACGGCTTTCCTTCCTGCGCGACCCGAGCTGACCGCGCGGGTGCGGGCCGGACGGCCGGCGAGGTGCTGCTGAATTCCATTGGGGTAGGTCTTGGTCTGCTTTCGCATGGGGGTGACCGCCTTTCGTGAAATCGCCGATGAGGGCGAGGGGACCGGAAGTGCGCCGGATCAGACGCGGCGGCGGAACCAGCTGACCTGGGTGCCGTTGTCGAAGTTCTCGCGCTTGACCAGCTCGAACTGGGTGGGCCGGAAGTTGTCGGCGAACGCTTTGACGCCGTCGCCCAGCACCACCGGGTAGCTCTTGATGACGAGTTCGTCGATCTCGTCGATCAGCTGCGCGGCGAATTTGCCACCGCCCGCGAGCCAGATGTCCATGCCGTCTTCTTTTTTCAGGCGCTGAACCAGGCCGACCGGATCGGACTCGACCAGCTCGACCGCGGGATCGTCGATCTTTCCGAGAGTGGTCGAGACGATGTACTGCTTGACGTGCGGGTACGGGCTGGTGATACCGACCTGCAGGGCAGGCTCGTAGGTGCCGCGACCCATGATCAGGGTGTCGAAGTGCACGTTCGGCGCGTCGGCCGCCACGCCGAAGTGCGGCCGGGCGTGCGCCGGCAGCGTCTCCGGGTAGGAGGCCGCCAGCCAGGCCCAGAAATCGTCCGAGGCCTGGTAGGAGCTGATGTCACCGTCCGGGGCGGCGATGTAGCCGTCGAGCGACATACCGACGAAGTAGGTGAGGTTTCGCATCTGATTACCGCCTCGTTTGTTGTACTCTGCTTGAAGTGGTCTCAACATAGTACTACAGATGGAGTGGTGTCAAGTGGTTCGTACGAATCCCGAACGGCGGCAGGGTCTCATCGACGCCGCGATCGAAGTTCTCGCACGTGACGGGGCCCGCGGGCTCACCTTCCGCGCGGTCGACAAGGAGGCAGGGGTGCCCGCGGGCACGGCCTCCAACTACTTCCCGAACCGGGACGAATTGCTCGTGCAGGCCGGAAACCGGTTCTACGAGCGGCTGATTCCCGTGGAAACGGCCGTGGAGATGGTCCACGCGGGCCCGCGCACCCGCGAGCACATCACCGAACTCATGGAGGAGACCGTCGGGCGCATCACCGCCTTCCGCACCGGCTACCTCGCCCTGCTGGAACTGCGCCTGGAGGCCACGCGGCGGCCGGAACTCCAAGCGGTGCTCACCGAGCGGGTGCGCGCGGATCTCGAGTTCAATATCCGCAACCATCTGGAATCCGGACTGCCCGGCGACCAGGACTCGGTTGTACTGCTCTACCTGGCCCTGAACTGGCTCATCGTCGAACGGCTCACGCTCCCAGGCATTTTCACCGAGGAGCAGAGCAAGGAGCTGGTGCGCACGGCCGTCGAGCGCGCGATCCCGGAAACCTTGTGATGTGCATCACGATCGGCGAATAATTCGAATCATGCGAGCGAATGTCGGTGACCGGCTTGTCGTACACGGGCGAACCGTAGGACTGTCCGACCACACCGCGGAGATCGTCGAAGTGCGCGGCGCGGACGGTTCGCCACCGTTCGTGGTGCGCTTCCCGGACGGTCACGAGAGCCTGGTGTTCCCCGGACCGGACGCCGTCGTCATGCCCGCTGAGTGACCATTTCCCAAATTTTTCGGAACCGACTAGTTTTTTTCCGAACATGTTGGCCACCAGGGATATTCGCGAAACCGGCCAAACGGGCAGCCTTCCAGCGACCTCGAGCACAGTTGACTCTCAGAGCGACGCTGGTCACAATCGGCTCCCGAAGCTGGAGGGTTTTGCATGCGTACGAAAACTGATCACCGATTCGTCATCGACATCGACCCGGATCAGGTGATGGAGGCGTTGCTCATGGTCGAGCAGCTGCCCGATTGGTCACCCTCCCATCAGGATGTGCGGGTCGCCGGGCGCGACAAGCACGGCCGGCCGAAGCGGGTGTACGTCTCCGCCAACGTCATGGGACGGCCCGACCGACAGGTCGTCGAGTACGTGTGCACCGATGATCGCGTGTCCTGGAAGGTCACCGAGAGCAGCGCCGGAGCCGGTGGCGAGGGCTTCTTCGAGCTCGCCGAAACCCCCGACGGGGCCACCGAGGTCTGGTACCACTCCGAGATCTACCTGCCGATTCCCGCGCCCGGCATGCTGCTCAAGCGCACCGCGCGGCGCGAGGGCGAGGTCATGGTGGAGAACTTCATCGCCTTCGTCGAATCCGTGCACGGCATCGATCTGACCGATCCCGAGGCCGCGGAAATGCCGTACGCCGAACCCGTCGGCTACGAGCCCGCTACCTACCAGCCGCAGCAGCACTACGGTCGCGGCTTCGAACCGGGATTCGGCACCGCCTGACGCTATCGGCGAACACGCCTCGGATACCGAGCGGTTTGCGTCCTGGGCATTGCACTATGTCCCACATGCCCGGTGCGCCCCGATCCCGATCCCGATTCATCCCGGTGGCCGAGAATGCCTCGGTCACACAGCTGGAACTCTTCTTCGATCTGGTGGTGGTCTTCGCCTTCACCATGGTCACCGACCTCGCCGCCCACGACGCCACCCCGCTCGGCCTCACCAAAGCCCTCCTCATCCTCATGCTGCTGTGGTGGGCGTGGATCGCCTACTCGTGGCTCGGCAATGTCGTCAAAGCCGACGAGGGCCTCGCCCGCATAGCCCTTTTCATCGCCATGGGCGCGACCTTCGTCATCGCGCTCACCATCCCCGAGGCCTTCCACGACCTGCCCGGCGGCTGGTACGGGCCGCTGGTCTTCGTAATCGCCTACCTCGTCGTGCGCTTCGTGCACCTGGCCATGTTCTGGCTCGCCAGCGCCGATGACGAACAACTGCGGCGGCAGGTGATCCGCTGGGCCTCGGGGTCGTTGACCATCGCCGGCACCCTGCTGCTCATCGGCGCGTTCAACCACGACAAGGTGCAGATCGCACTGTGGTTCGCGGCGCTCGCCGGCGACATGGCCTGGACCATGTTCGCGGGCAACGAATGGCGGCTCAACTCCGCCAAGCACTTCGCCGAACGGTACGGGCTCATCATCATCGTGGCGCTGGGCGAATCCATTGTGTCCATCGGCATCGGCGTGGCCGGGCTGCCGGTGGCCTGGCCCATCGTGGTCGGAAGCATGCTGGGGCTGGCCGTCTCCGGGCTGCTGTGGTGGGCGTACTTCGATGTCGCGGCGCTCGCCGTGGAACACGAACTGCACCACGCCACCGGCGAACGCAAGATCCAGATCGCGCGAAACTGCTACACCTACTGGCACTTTCCGATGATCGGCGGCATCATCGCGCTCTCGCTCGGCTTGAAGAAGGTGCTCAACTACGTGGGCGAGGGCGGCGGGCACTCGCTGTCCGACGCGCTCACCGGGATTCCGCTGTACTGCCTGTACGGCGGCGTCGCGGTGTATCTGCTCGCGCTGGTGGGGTTCAAGCACTACGCGACGCGGCAGCTCAGCGTGCAGCGGGTGATCGCGGCGCTGCTGCTGGTGCTGCTCATCCCGGTGGCGGCGCAGCTGCCCGCCATGGCCGCGCTGGGCCTGCTGTGCGGCGTGCTGGCGGTCATCATCGCCTGGGAGACCGTGCGGCACGCCGAACCCCGGGACGAGATCCGGCACGGGCAGCACGCCTGACGCCGGAGCCGGAATCAGGGAAAGTGTCTGTGGTTCACTGATTCCGGCACGCGTACACCCTCATTGACGGCATCGCGCATCTGATCGATGTTCTCCCGCAACACATCCGCGACCAGTTCATCGGTGCGCGGGTCGGCCAGCACCTGGAAGACGATGCGGAAACTGGCATCGGCGATGCCGCGAATGATCTCCTCGTGGAAGGGGAGATAGCGGACGCGGCCCAGCTGCGGATCGGCGCGGATGAGTTCCAGGATCATCTGATCCATCTCACCGCGATTCTCCTCCAGGGCATTCGCGATGTTCCGCGTGTAGTGACCGGTGCGCAACACCTCGGCGACCTCGTCCAGCACGGCCATGGTGACCGGGCGCTTGATGGTCTCGACGATCGTGCCGACGAAACGGTTCACGACCGCGGCGGTGACGCGATCGCCGAACACCCGGTCCGCCACCCGGGCCAGGCGAACCATGATCACCACGATGCGCAGCAGCCGGAAGCCGCGGAAGAACGGGCTGGTCACCGGGATCATGCCCAGGACCTCGTACCAGTAGATGAATGGGAAGGTCCACGACCAGCCCTCCCGACGCCAGCGCCAGAGGAACTCGGCGGCAAAGATCGCGCAAATGGTCCAGTCGGCGATCACGACCGCGCGATAGGTCGATTCCGGGACCTGGAAGAACGACACCCACACGATCAGCCCGACCGAGACGATGGCCAGGCCGAGCATGACGAAGTCCGTCCACAGCACCGGCGGCTTGCGCGGATACTCGTCCGGCTCCGGAGCGCTGAGATGGCTCACGACGGACCCCTTCCTCATCGAACGGCCCCGCCGAGGTTAATAGCGAGCGAGCCCGTACGCGGGAAAGGCGTCCCGATCGTAATCACTGCCGCGCGGATTGCTGCTGCGCGGAAAACTATCCACAGGGTGAATTCCCCTTGTGGAGTACCTGTTTACGGGCCGTGCGGGCCGCCCGCGCGGAGGATGGCCTCGATATTGCGTTCGGCGATGGCGGCGATGGTGAGGGACGGGTTCGCGGTGGCGGTGCTGCCGGGGATGGCGGCGCCGTCCATGACGTACAGGCCCGGGTGGCCGTGGACGCGGCCGTAGGCGTCGGTGGCCCGGCCCAGCACCGCGCCACCGAGCGGGTGCGCGGTGAAGACGGCATTGGCGTCGTAGCCGATGGGCGTGTAATCCACGAGAGAGCCCGAGCGCTGGGCGATTCGGTCGTCCACGGCGCGGCAGGCGGCGACCACGGCGTCCTGTGCGGCGCGCGGCCAGGTGAGGCCGACCGCATTGCGGGCGCGGTCGTAGCCGAAGCGGGCGCGGGTCGGATCCAGCACGATGCCGAGCGAGGCGACCGCGCCGGTGTCCACCGGAATGCCTGGGACGAACCAGTTTTCGAGGTGCAGCGGCATACCGGACTCGTCCAGGATGCGGCTGGCGCTGGCCACGCCGCCGCCGGTGCTGGACAGCGAGCTGACGCTGCGGGCCAGCACCACATCGCCGTTGGTGCCCCAGCCGTCGCCGATGTGCTCGTTGAGGTGCGGCAGCGAGCCGGTGGCCTGCGCGCGCACCAGCAGCTCGGAGGTGCCGATGGAGCCCGCGCCGAGGAACAGGCGATCGCAGGTGAGGGTGCGGGTGGAGTACACCTGGCCGGTCGGGGCCAGCTTGGTGACCGTGACGACGTATTTGCCGTTGGCGTCCTGGCCGATCGACTCCACCTGGTGGCCCGGGTAGATCGTGGACCTGCCGGTCGCCTCCGCGTAGCGCAGGTAGTTCTGGTTCAGGTCGAACTTCGCGCCGTTGGAATTGCCGAGGTTGCTGCGGGACGCGGTGGCCGAGGGCCGGGAGTTGCCGGCCAGTTCGGCGCGCAGCACATCCCAGTTGTAGATCGAATCGTTCGCCACCGGTTCGTATCCCGCGGCGCGCACCTGCTGATCCCAGAGCCGCGAATGCGTGAAGGGCGCGGAGTTGTAGATGTCGGCGGGCATGGTGCTCAGCCGCAGCATCTGGCGCACGCGCGGGTAGTACAGGCGATCCAGTTCGTCGTAGTCGACGACACCGTGGAAAACGCTGTCGAACAAGTGCTTCGGCGGCGCGACCATGGCGCCGGTGAACACGATCGACCCGCCGCCGACCGCCGCCGCCCGCCATACGTCGATGCCCGGATACTCGGTCACGTCCAGCACGCCACCGAAGTCCGCGAACCGCATGGGCACCTTGGTGACGCCGGTGAAGCTCGTGCGATGCCAGAACCCGCGCCCGTCCGGCAGATCGTCGCCGGTGAAAATCTCCCGCCACGGATCATTGGGCCAGCGAGATCCGCGCTCCAGCACGGTGTTCCGCACTCCGGCCTCGGCCAGTCGCAGCGCGGTCACCGCGGCCCCGAACCCGGACCCGATGACAATGGCTTCCGAATGCTCCGGCGGATCCGCCGGAACCGCAAAGATTTCCGGCACCCAAGCCTGGAACAGCGCATTCCACAGCAAGTCGGCATGGGCCTGCCCGGCGCCGCGCACAGCGGCACCCGACCCCATTCCGGCCAGGAGTCCCGCCATTCCGGCAGCCTTCAACACGGCGCGCCTGCGCAGCAACGGCCACCTCCCTCATCACGTATGGCCGCGCGCGAGATTACCGGTCGGTTCTCCCTCCCTCAACACGATCACTCACGACTCACGAGCCTGACACGCCGGAGTCGGTGACATCTGATAGGAAGACGCGGTAACTGTCTCAGTTGGGAGGGGATGACATGGAACAGACGGAGAACGAATCGGCGAAGCCGGAGCGGTACTCGAACGAGTGGTGGGAACAGAGCCGGCCGCGGAAGGAAGGGCATTGGACCGGGGGCGGTAAGGCGGTGTGGGGAGCCATCCTCGCGGGCCTGGTGGGCTGCGGCGGACTGTTCACGTCCTTGCAGTTCTTCGCCGCCAACGACCTCGAGTTCCCGAACCTGTGGGGGTACCTGGTGCTGGGTGCCCAAGTGGTGTTGGCGCTGCTCTATCTGGTCGGTGCGGTATTGCTGCTGTGCCGTCAGCAGGTGGGGCAGATCCTGCTGGGGACGGCCTGCGCACTGACACTGACCTTCATGGTCCTCGGCCTGGTCATCGGGGGAGTCTCGGAGGACGAGCCGGGCACCGCGATCGGGGCTTTCGGCTTGGTCGGGCTGATCGCCTGGCTGTCCGTCGGCAAGTCCACACGGGCGTGGATCGCCAAGGGTCGTGCGGCCGGATAGGACCCCCGCACGACCATCGACAGCACAGGTCAGGCGCGGAGGCGTTCGCGGCGGAGCTGGTCGACTTCCGGGAGGTTCAGGGGGGCAAGGGAATCCACGCCGAGGGCGCGGGACAGCAGCAGGTCGGCCAGTTCCGGGTTGCGGGCCAGGGCGGGACCGTGCATGTAGGTGCCGATGACCGAGCCCTGAACCACGCCCTCGAGGCCGTCGCCGACGCCGTTGCCGACGCCGCGGGTGACTCGGGCCAGGCCGGTGGCTTCGCCGCCGAGTTTGGTTCCGCCGCGGTGGTTTTCGAAGCCGGTGAGGGGCTGGGAGAGGCCGGGGATCATCGGGGTGGTGGCGACCTCGCCGATGGCGCGCTTGTCCTGCGGGGAGGTGGTGACGTCGATCATGCCTACGCCGTCGACCTTTTCGCCGGAGGAGGTCTCGTACCAGTGGCCGAGGACCTGGATGGCGGCACAGATGGCCAGCACGGGCGCGCCGCGTTCGGCGGCCTGCTGGAGGCCGGGGTACTTCTGGAGGTGGCGGGTGGCCAGGCGCTGAGCGGAATCCTCCGCTCCGCCGAGGGTGTAGAGGTCCAGGGAATCCGGAACCGGGTCGCGGAGGGTGATTTCCACGATTTCGGCGTCGTAGCCGCGCATACGCAGGCGCTGGCGCAGCACGACCGCGTTGCCGCCGTCGCCGTAGGTGCCCATGACATCGGGCAGGACGAGGCCGATTCGTACCGTCGACTCACTCATGCGCGCACGCCCGCTTTCTCCTCCAGGTCGCGGTTCAGGTCGCGGAACGCGGTGTAGTTGGCGAGCACCTCGACCCGGCCCGCCGGGCAGGATGCGATGGCGCGCAACGGATCCGCGATGGTGGTGTGCTCGACGCCCGCGTAGGTGAGGCGCACGGCCAGGTCGGTGGCGCGTTCACCGGCCGCCACCACCTGGGTGCCCTCGAAGTGCTCGAAACGGACGTCCCACAGCCAGGACAGGTCTTCGCCGTCGGGGACCTGACCGTTCACGGCGATCACCAAACCCGTTGCGGCGGGGTCGATCATGGACAGCGCCTCCTGCCAGCCGGCCGGGTTCTTGGCCAGCAGCAGGCGGGTGGTGTGGCCGCCGATCTCGACGGTCTTGTAGCGGCCCGCGATCTCGCGCACAGTGGCGGCCGCTGCGGCGGCCTTGGCCGGATCCGCGCCCAGGGCGACCGCGGCGGCAACGGCCTGCGCGGCATTGCCGCGGTTCGCGCGACCCGGAAGGGCAAGGGAGAGCGGGATTTCCAGGCCGTCCGGCCCGTGGATCGCGTGCTCGTCCACGCGCCACTGCGGCTCGGGACGCTTGAAATCGGTTCCGGTGCTGTACCAGTGCTCGCCCTCCCACAGGATGGGCTCGCCGCTGCGCGGGCAGCTGGTGGCGTCCACCGACCAGCCGCTGCCGGCCGACACCCACACCACATTCGGGTGGTCGTAGGCGATGGAGGTGACCAGCACGTCATCGCAGTTGGCGATGAGCACGGCGTGCGGATGCCGCGCCATGCCCTCGCGCAGGCGGCGTTCGATCATATTGATCTCGCCGACCCGGTCCAGCTGATCGCGGGACAGGTTGAGCAGCACCACCACCGACGGGTTCAGTGCGTCCGCCACGTGCGGCAGGTGCAGTTCGTCGACCTCGATGGCGGCCAGCGGCGCGGTGCGATCCGCGGTGAGCGCGGCCACGATTCCGGCGTCCATGTTCGCGCCGTCGGCCTGCGTGGCGACCTGCCCCAAGGTCTGCAGTGCGGCGGTGGTCATGCGCGTGGTGGTGGACTTGCCATTGGTGCCGGTCACCAGCACCGTGCGCCGTCCCCGGCCCAGCTGCGTCATGATCGTCGGATCGATCTTCAGCGCGATCAGGCCGCCGATCATCGATCCCTTACCGCGCCCGGCCTTCTGCGAAGCCCACGACGCAGCCGTCGCCGCCCGCAGGGCGAGCTGCCCGCGCATCGAGATGTCTGCCACGACCGCGAGTTTATTGGTGAGCGGCCGGGGGCGCGCACGCGGGACGACGTGACAGTCGCGACTCACGAAGTCTTGTACAGACCCTTCTCATAGTTTTCGGGCGAGTAGTACGCCTCGAGCTGCTCCACCGACTCGGTGACATTGGTCTGCACTTCCTTCACCAGCCGGGCGTGGCTGGGGAGGGTGGTCTCGGGCCAGCGGTCCGGCTTCCACAGGCCGCTGCGCAGGAAGGCCTTGGCGCAGTGGAAGAAGATGACGTCGATATCGACCTCGACGGCCAGGATCGGCCGGTGGCCCTTGACGATCATGTCGTCGAAATACGGTGCGTCGCGGCGCAATCGGGCGCGGCCGTTGATGCGCAGGGTTTCGCTGCGGCCGGGGATCAGGAAGATCACGCCGACGTGCGGGTTGCTCAGGATATTGAGGTAGCCGTCGGCGCGGCGGTTGCCGGGGCGTTCGGGGATGGCGATGGTCTTGTCGTCCAAGACCTTCACGAATCCGGCGGGATCACCCTTCGGGGACGCGTCGCAATTGCCTTCGGCGTCACTGGTGGCCAGCACCACGAACGGCGACGACGCGATCCATTCGCGGTCGCGTTCGTGCAGCTGGTAGCGGTCCTTGGCGGCGGCGCGCGGCATCGCCTCGCCGAGCAGTTCGCGTAATTCGGCCGGGTCCGTGATCTCGCTCATGACTCGATTCAACGCGCGTGCGGCGCTGCCGCGCCAGCCATTTGTGAGCAGTTACCTAGGCGTCGAACAGGTTCGGCTGACCGGCGGCGTAGCGGGTGGCGTCGATCTGCCGGAACGGCTCCAGTTCGGTGGCGCGGTAGAGCGTGAACAGCTTGCAGCGCGGGGCGTTCGAACCGGTCACCTCGAGCAGTTTGTTCACGGCCGCGCGGGCCGATTCCGACGCACCCTCCATGGTGGCGAGGTCCACGTTGGTGCGTACGTAATCACCTGCCAGGTAGAGGTTTTCGAGGCTCGCCGCATGCGTGTCCGGCCGCAGCGTCCACGAGCCCGCGGTATTGATGAGCAGCGGATCGGCATTGGCATTGCGGCGCGCCGAGGCATCCCAGGTGATGCCGGTGTCGAGGAACCAGGAGTGCAGGTCCTCGTCGCGCAGCAGGTCCTGACGGTCGTTGAGGTGCGCCTTCAACTGCGCCCACACTTCCCGCGCGATCTCGTCGTGCGTGCATTCCTTGGCGGTCTTGCCGTAGAGGATGCCGGGGGTGTTCCAGTCGGAGATGTCCACCGAGAGGCAGTCCTGCACGGTGCCGTCGCCGAGGCCGGTCATCGGGGTGCGGCTCCAGAACTGGTTCTGCGCAATGGAAGTCAGCGACCACGGGGAGTCCACGTAGGCGACGTGGCCGCGGGCGATGTCGGTGGGCTTCTTCATGAAGAACTGGATGCCGCTCATCCAGTCGACCATCAGCTGGCTGGTGCCCGCCAATTCCGGTCGCAGCGCGAGGATTTCGGGTGACCACAGGGTGCGGGCCACCTCGACCGGCACGGCGGTCACGAAATGGTCGGCCTCGATCGTGCGGGCGGCGCCGGAACCGTCGACGATGCGGGCGCCGGAGATGCGGCGTTCGTTCACGTCGAGTCCGCGCACCTCCGCGCTCACGAACTTCACGCCCAGCTCACGTAGTCGATCGACCCACGGGTTGATCCACGCCTCGTTGGTGGGGCCGTCGAGCAGCCGGTCCAGCGGGCCGTCGTTGGCGATCTCGAACGGGTTGCCCAGGAACTGCTCGCCCATATTGCCGATGGTGCGGGTGCTGGCCAGTTCGTCCTTGGCCGCCACCAGCAGGGTGGTGAGCGTCCGTGAGAGCAGCATGCGGAATTCGGTGGAGCGGCCGGCCGCGCCCACGTAGTCCTTCCAGGAGATGTTGTCCCAGTGCTGATATCGCCGCGCGTCGCAGCTGGTGTTGAAGACCAGCAGGCGGTTGGCGAAGTAGAGCGCGTCGGCCTGCGGCATCTTCATGGTGGTGGAGATGGCCGAGCTGACGGTTTCGCGGAAGTCGTCCGGGGACGCCCACACCTTGCCGGCCTTGCCGAGCGGCATGATCACGTCGTCGGTGTCGCGGCGGGCGAAACGCGCCTCGGGGGCGGCGACCAGGTTGTCCCACACGCCATTGGCATTGCCCGCGAAGGGGATTCGCCGCATGGTGTCGGGGAGGTGGCGGTAGAAGCCGGGGAAGAACCGGAAGCCGTGCTCGCCCCACAGTTCGGGGCGGCCGTCGCGGCCGGTGCCGGGGACCGCGATGCTGCGGGCCTTGCCGCCCAGCGCCCGGCGTTCGTAGACGGTGACGTCGAAGCCGCGTTCGGCGAGCTCGTGCGCCGCGGTCAAACCGGCGACGCCGCCACCCAGTACGGCGACCGACGGGCCCGGATCGGCGGTGGCCCGAGGCGATCGGAGTGCTCCGGTCGCCGCCCCCGCCGCGACTGCTCCCGCCGCGGCCGTTCCACGCAGCACTGTCCGCCGCGTGACGGACAAACGCTGTCCTGCCATTCCCTACCTCCCACGCCGGAAGGAATCCTAGGCAGCGGGAACCGACCCCAGGTCCGCCGGGTGGGATTTTCCGAACCGAATGTTGCCGAGGGAGCGCTGGCCGCTAGACCTTTGCCAGCTGCACCGGGATCTCAGCGAGCGCGCGGTTGCCAAGGGGGCTGGACACCGGTGCGACGGCGACCGGGCGTTTTCCGGCCGATGTGGCGGTGAAAGCGCCCACGATGACGATGACCGCACCCACCAGGGCGAGCACCGACGGGCTCTCGTGCAGGAACGCCCACGAGGCCGCGATGCCGACCACCGGCACCAGCAGCGACAGCGGCGCGACCGTGCCCGCCGGGTACCGGCTCATCAGATACGTCCACAGCCCCGAACCCGCGATGGTGCCAAGCAGCACGATGTAGGCGAGCGCGGCCAGGGCGGGCCAGCCGTCCCGCGAGAACGAGTGCGCCAGATCGGTCCACCCCGTGGTCGCGCCTTCGGTGAGCGCGGACAGCGCGAACATGGGCAGCGGCGGGATCACCGCCATCCACAGCGTCAGGTGCAGCGGGTTGACACCTTCGGAATCGGCCGCGGCGAGCCGGGATCCGATATTTCCGAAGGCCCAGCCGAGCCCACCGGCCAGTGTCAGCAGCAGCGGCAGCAGGGCCGCGTGCTGCGCACGATCCCAGCCGATCACCGTCATCCCGGCCACGGCCACCGCGATCCCGCCCAGTTGCACGGCCCGCAGCCGCTCCCGCAGGAAGATCGCGCCCAGCAGCACCGTGAACGGCGCCGACGACTGCAGCACCAGCGACGACAGCCCGGTGGGCATCCCCGTCCGCATGGCGGTGAACAGGAACGCGAACTGCAGAATCCCGAAGCCCACGCCGTACAGCAGCAGCCAGCGCCACGGCACGTTCGGCCGCGGCACGAACAACAGCACCGGCACCGCGATCACCGCGAACCGCAGTCCCGCGAAGAAGAACGGCGGGAAGTGATCGAGCCCGACTCGAATGGCAAGAAAGTTCAGCCCCCACAGCAGCACCACGGTGAGCCCGAGCAGTCGATCACGATTGGTCATGCCCAAAATCTTGCGTTCACCAATAGGTAAGAACAATCGAATAATTCTGCAGCAATGATGTAGTAGAACTACATGATCCCGCTCGTCACCCGGCGAGCCCCGCGCACCCGAAGACCGGTACCCATGCAATCTAACGAAGACCAACCGGTCGGCACAGAGCCTCCGCGCACACAGGCCCCACCCCGGGCCGCCGCGCCGACCGGGCCCGCGACCACACCCGACCTGACCGCCGGCCAGCCCAGCACCGCCGAGCTCCCGGGCGGCCCGGTCGTCCCCCACGGCGGGGCCGACGCCGCGCAGACCGGCCTGTTGCCACGGACCGTCCGCCCACCCCGCCGAATCTCTGGCGCGATGTCGATCCCCCGGTCCGCGAGTGACAGCACGCCCGGCACGGAGAGCGCACCGGTCGGCGACAACTCCACCGGAGGCAAGACCGCGGGCGCATACAGCGGCGGCCACCCCCTCGAAGGCGGCTCCCCACGCCCCAGACGTGTTGCGGCGCAACCTCCCGAGACCACCGGCAGCAGTGCGGGTCACCGACCTCTGCCCGAAGGCGCGGCGCCGCGCCCACGCCGTGTCATCGCACGGCCTCCGCGCGACGGCAATCAGTCTTCGGACGGCGCTGCCGACCGGGCCGACGGCCCACCTGGACCCGGCGGCGATAGCGCGGACACCAGCGGCAGTCTCCTGCCGAGCCGGCCGGGCGGCGGGGCGATGGCGATCGAAAGACTGCGCGTCCTCAGGGAATTGGCGGATCGCGGCACTGTCGCGGCGGTGGCGCAGGCACTGTCGATGACGCCTTCGGCGGTGTCGCAGCAGTTGAAGGTGCTGGCCCGCGAAGCCGGTGTGCCGCTACTGGAACCGGACGGGCGGCGAGTGCGGCTCACCGACGCCGGGCGCGCGCTGGTGGTGCGTGCCGACGAAGTGCTGGCCGCCATGGATCGTGCTGTGGCGGAGATGGATTCGTACCGCGGGTCACCGCGCGGGCAGGTGCGGGTCGCGCTGTTCCCGTCCGGGGCCGCGCTGTTGCTCCCGGCCGTACTGAAGGAACTGGCCGACAGCGGTGTGGACGTGGTGGCGCGCGACGAAGACGTGCCGCCGTCGGAAGTGCCACGGCTGCTTGCGGATTACGACGTGGTGCTGACTCACCGGGATGAGCGCGCCGCCTCCATCGGTGGACCGAGAGTGGCGTCGCGGGTGCTCATGCGCGAACCGATCGACGTGGTGGTCTCCCCCGATCACAGGTTGGCTCGCAATGGGGCGGTAGTTCCCGCCGAGCTGGCCGACGAGACCTGGATCAGCGTGCACGGCGGCTTCCCCGTCGACGACGTGCTCCGCTCCATCGCCACGGTCACCGGTGTCCAACCGCGAATAGCCCAGCGCCTCAACGACTTCACGGTCATCGAAGCCATGGTCGCCACCGGCTACGGCGTAGCCCTCATGCCCCGGTACGCAGTCCGCAACCCCAACCTGGTGATGCTCCGCCTCGCCGGCGTCCGCGCCGCCCGCGTCTACGACCTCGCCACTCGGCCGAATGCGGCCAAGCGCCCGGCGGTCGCCACCGTGCTCGCCGCCTTCCGCACCGCGGCGCAACAGGTCACCGGCGCCGACAGCTGACGCCCATGCCGGACCCCACAACGTAACTCGCCGCCCCACAACCCAGATTCGGGCTGTGCGGCGGCGAGTTGGTCTGGCGTGTGTTCCGCTCAGTGCTGCGGCGGGCGCTGCTGGTGTTGCTGGGCGGCGTGGTAGCCGAAGTCGTCGGCGACCATGGCGGCCAGTTCCAGGAGGGCTCGGCGGGTGGGTTTGGAGACCAGTTCGAGGTCGATCTCGGCGCCCTCGGCGAGGTGGTCGTCGAAGGGGACCACCTGGACCGCTCGGGTGCGGTCCAGGAACAGCTTGCGGAGCTGGTCCAGGTCGACCGTGGAGGAGCCCTTGCGAGAAGCGTTGACCACCACCACTGTTCGTTCCACCAGCTTGTGGTAGCCGTGGTGGTCGAGCCAGTCCAGGGTGGCCGAGGCCGAGCGGGCGCCGTCGATGGCCGGGGAGGTGACCAGGACCAGGGAGCTGGCCATGTCGAGGACGCCGGACATGGCCGAATGCATCAGGCCGGTGCCGCAGTCGGTGAGGATGATGTTGTAGAACTGCTGCAGGATGCCGATGGCCTTGCGGTAGTCGGCCTCGCTGAACGCCTCGGAGACTGCCGGATCCTGTTCGGAGGCAAGGACTTCCAGGCGACTCGGGGCCTGGGAGGTGTGGGCGCGCACATCGGAGTAGCGGGTGATGTGGCTGTCCTCCAGCAGGTTTCGCACCGTGGAGCGGGTCTGGCGGGGTACCCGGTGGGCGAGGGTGCCGAGGTCCGGGTTGGCGTCGATGGCGATGACGCGGTCGCCGCGCAGGGTGGAGAAGGTGGAGCCGAGACCGACTGTGGTGGTGGTCTTTCCGACGCCGCCCTTGAGCGACAGGATGGCGATGCGGTAGTCGCCGCGCACCGGCTGGTTCACGCGGTCGACGAGCTCGCGGTACACCACATCGGCCGGCGACTCGCCCGGATTGATCACGCCGCCGGACGCCTTGTGCACGGCGCGGCGCCACCCGCTGCGCGGCGCCTTGCGGGCCCGCTTCAACAGGTTCAGATCATTGACCGAGTGGCCCGGCTGCGGGTGCTGCGGCTGCCCGTAACCGGGCTGCTGCGGCTGGAAACCCTGCTGCGGCTGCGGAGTCCAGCCCGGCTGGAATCCCGGCTGCGACTGCTGCGGCGGTGCGGCGGGCGGCGGCGACCAGCTGTAGATCGGCCCGCCCGGCTGCTCACCCGACGGCGCGAACTGCCCCGGCTGCCCCGGGCCACCGAACTGTGCGGGCTGGCCCGGCTCACCGGGCTGACCCTGGCCGGCGAACTGCCCCGGCTGACCGGGCTCACCCGGACCACCGGGCTGCCCCGGCTGACCGACGATCTGCCCCGGACCGCTCTGGTTCGGATCACCGTGCGGCGCACCGTGTTCCGGCCGCGGCTCCTCGGCGAAGACTCGCCGCACCATGCCGTCGCTGCCGATCTCCTGCCGGACCTCGCCGTACGGGGTCTGCTGCCGAAACTCGCCGAAGGACGCGCCCGGCGGCGGAACCGCCCCCGGCGCATCGGGATTCGGCGGCGGCGCGAACTGCCCGGCATCCGGCATGGGGTACCCGTCGGTGGGCGGGAATCCGGGCTGCTGGAACGGTCCGGGAGCGCCGGGCGCGAACGGCCCCTGCCCGTCCGGGCCGCCCGAGAACGGCGGCGGCGCACCGTAAGGCCCTTGCTGCCCATAGGGATTCGGCCCCGGCCCGTACGGATTCGGCGCATCGGAAGGTCCGTACGGACCGCCAGGGAATGCGTTCGGACCACCAGCAGGTCCATTCGGACCCGCCGCAAACGGACTCGGCCCCTCGCCGGGCCCTTGCGGACCGGGCGCGAACGGATTCGGCGCGTCGTTCGGCTGCCCGGAGGCACCGAAGTGCACGGTCTGCTCGAAGGCCACGGCCTGGTCGATCGAATCCGGGACCGGCGGGAAGAACCCGGCGGGCGACTTGCCGTCCTCCTCGGGGGCGGGATCGGGTGTCGCGGCGGAGTCCGCCGCGTCCGTGGCGGCCTCGGCGGCGAGTGCGTCCGCTGCCTGGTCGGCGGCGTCCCGGTCCTCGGCTTGCGAGGTGGAATTCTGATCTTTGGTCACGTGTCCCCCATCTGCCCGGCTGTTCGAGCAGAGAGCTCGGCGCTAATGCGTTTCAACGCTAACATCACCGACCCGATCGCATCCGGGCCTGGTGAACCTTGGCGTACCTGCGCAACTGCCCCGCAACCACACGTTCATCCGTGGGTTGCGGGGCAGCAACGCGAATCTCGTTGGCGGTCAGCGGGTGCGGGCCGCACGGTTGACTGCCGAGACCACCGCGCGCAGGGAGGCCGTGGTGATGGAGGTGGCGATGCCGACGCCCCAGGTCACCTTGTCTCCGATGGCCACCTCGACGTAGGAGGCGGCCTGCGCGTCGTCGCCCGCGGACATGGCGTGCTCGCTGTAGTCCAGGATGCGCACGTCGTAGCCGATGGTGGACAGCGCGTCCACGAAGGCGGCGAGCGGGCCGTTGCCGGTGCCGGTGATCTCCTGCTCGGCCCCGTCGACCTTGACGACCGCGCTGATGGAGTCGACGCCGCCGTCGGTCTCCGACGCGGTCACCTTCTGCCGGATGCGTTCCAGCGGCGTGATGGCCGACAGGTACTCCTCGGAGAAGACGTCCCACATCTCCTTCGGGGTGACCTCGCCGCCCTCGCCGTCGGTGATCTTCTGGATGGCCTGCGAGAACTCGATCTGCAGGCGGCGCGGCAGCACCAGCCCGTGATCGGTCTTCATGATGTAGGCGACGCCGCCCTTGCCGGACTGCGAGTTCACCCGGATGACGGCCTCGTAGGTGCGGCCGACGTCCTTCGGGTCGATGGGCAGGTACGGGACCTCCCAGGTGATGTCGTCGACATCGGCGCCGGCCTTGTCGGCGGCGGCCTTCATGGCGTCCAGGCCCTTGTTGATGGCGTCCTGGTGCGAGCCGGAGAAGGCCGTGTAGACCAGGTCGCCGCCGTACGGGTGGCGTTCGGCCACGGGCAGCTGGTTGCAGTATTCGACGGTGCGGCGGATCTCGTCGATGTTGGAGAAGTCGATCTGCGGATCCACGCCGCGGCTGAACATGTTCATGCCCAGCGTCACCAGGCAGACATTGCCGGTGCGCTCGCCATTGCCGAACAGGCAGCCTTCGATGCGGTCGGCGCCGGCCAGGTAGCCCAGTTCGGCGGCGGCCACGGCGGTGCCGCGGTCGTTGTGCGGGTGCAGCGACAGCACGATGGAGTCGCGGCGGGCCAGGTTGCGGCTCATCCACTCGATGGAGTCGGCGTAGACGTTCGGGGTCGCCATCTCCACGGTCGCGGGCAGGTTGATGATCAGCGGCTTGGCCGGGGTGGGCTGGATGATCGCGGAGACCGCGTCGCAGACGTCCAGCGCGTAGTCCAGTTCGGTGCCGGTGTAGGACTCGGGGCTGTACTCGTAGCGCCAGTTGGTGTCCGGGTACTTCTTCTCGATCTCCAGGCACAGTGCGGCGGCGTCGGTGGCGATCTTCTTGACGGCCTCGCGGTCGGCGCGGAAGACCACGCGACGCTGCAGGATGGAGGTCGAGTTGTAGAAGTGCACGATGGCGTTGGGCGCGCCGTTGCAGGCTTCGAAGGTGCGCTCGATCAGTTCCGGGCGGGACTGGGTGAGCACCTGGATGGTGACGTCGTCCGGAATCGCGTTGTCCTCGATGATCTCTCGGACGAAGTCGAAGTCGGTCTGCGAGGCGGCGGGGAAGCCGACCTCGATCTCCTTGTAGCCCATGCGGACCAGCAGGTCGAACATGCGGCGCTTGCGGGCGGGGCTCATGGGGTCGATGAGCGCCTGGTTGCCGTCGCGCAGGTCGACGGCGCACCACGACGGCGCACGATCGATGATCTTGTTCGGCCAGGTGCGGTCGGGCAGCTCGACGGCCTCGACCTCTTCGGCGAACGGGCGATACCGGAAGGTCGGCATCGAAGAGTTCTTCTGCTTGTTCCACGCGGGCTGATCGGCCGGGGCGGGTTTCGACGGCACGGTGATGGTGCGCGAGCCGGAAACGAAAGCATCAGCAGGTGACATGGCGATTTATCTCCGAGAGAGTGGCTTTGATCCCAAAGTGTGGGTAGACCGGCACGACTAACACCCGCGACGGGAGCCAGTCCGTATCAGAACCCGTCGCGGCGGCCGAGGAGAAGAAGTGCCCGCTGCATGATGATCAGCAGTTTACAGGGGCGCGATAGAAGCCCGGAAGCGGGGGCGACCGGCGCCACATCGGGGGACACCACTTCATAGTCCCGCACACAGTTCATGGATGAAGCGCATTTTGGCGAGCACCGGATCGGCCAGCACGAACGGGTACAGGTCGTGATGGCCCATGGAGCGATTGAGCATATTGAGCGACCAGGCCAGCGGCAGCCACAGGTCGATGATGCGGTCGAAACCGGCGCGGCCCACCTGCGGGCGCTCGAAAGTGGCTCCGGCGGGAGCGAATCCGAACGCGGCCGCGGTGTCCAGGGTGTCGCGGATGTGCAGGTAGTGGGCGAAGGTCTCGGCCCAGTCCTCGGCGGAATGCATGGTGGCGTAGGTGGAGACGTGCGTGTTCTCCCAGCCCGCGGGCGGGCCCTCGGCGTAGTGCCGGTCCAGGGCCCGTTGGTAGTCGGCGTAGGGGTCGCCGAAGAGTTCGCGGTAGCGGTTCAGGGTGGCATCGGTGCTGATCAGGACTTGGAAATAGTAGTGACCGATCTCATGGCGGAAGTGGCCGAGCAGGGTGCGGTAGGGCTCGTCCATCTCCACGCGCAGCTGCTCGCGATGCACGTCGTCGCCCTCGGCCAGGTCGAGGGTGACCACGCCGTTCTCGTGGCCGGTGACGACGTGTTCGGCGGCGCTGGAGAGCAGGTCGAAGGCCAGGCCGTGCTCGGGATCGGTGTCGCGGTCGACGATGGGCAGGCCCAGTTCGGTGAGTTCCAGGACGAGCCGGCGTTTGGCGCCCTCGGCCTCGGCGAAGGCCGGAAGCGATTCGGCGTCACCGTCATTGGGGCGGGTGCGGGTGAGGCGGCAGGACTCGCACAGCGGGGGCGGGTCGCCGTTCGGGGCGGGGACCAGCCAGTTGCATTCGGCCACATGCCGATTGGGGCACAACTGGTAGCGCTGGGCGTCGACGGTGCCGTCGTTGTCGGCCTGATCAGGTTTCGGTTCGTCGGCGAGCACCAGGATCGACCGTTCGGCGAGGCTGAAACCCAGTGGGCTGCCGCAGTTCAGGCACAGGCTGTTCTCGAAGGCGAGCCGCTGACCGCAGCGGGGGCAGCTGAAATCACGCATCGGGCACCTCGAGCGGGGCCACGTCGACGGAGACGGTGATGGTGCTCTCCTTGGCGTCGGTGTAGATGATGCCGCGCAGGGGCGGGACGTCGGCGTAGTCGCGGCCCCACGCGACGGTGACGTAGCGGTCGTTCGCGAACTGGTCGTTGGTGGGGTCGAATCCGATCCAGCGGCCCGGTCCGGGAGCGTCCGGCAGCCAGACCGCGGCCCAGGCGTGTGTGGCGTCCACGCCGACCATGCGTTCCTTGCCCGGCGGCGGGTCGGTGGAGAGGTAGCCGGAGACGTAGCGGGCGGCCAGACCCCGCGAGCGCAGACAGGCGATGGCGAGCCGGGCGAAATCCTGGCACACCCCTGCGCGCGCCTGGAAAACGTCGGCGACACTGGTGCTGACGGTGGTGGAACCGGACTCGTAGGTGAAGTCGGTGTGGATGCGGGTGGTGAGTTCGGCCACCGCCTCGGGCAGTGGGCGGCCGGGCGGAAACGACTGCGCGGCATAGGCGGCGATGCCAGGGGTGAGTTCGGGCGGGGTCAGATCGAGGGCGAATTCGACGGCGAGCGGACCATTCTCGGTGGCGGGGCGGGCCATCTCCCAGGGGACGTCCGGCATTTCGGCGGGGCGGCCGACATCGACCAGGGATTCGCCGGTCACCTCCAGCCGTTCGTGGTCGGCGGTGACATGGAAATACAGGGTCGTATTGCCGTACACGTCGGCGCCGACCGACCGGTCCGACGGCACGGGGTCGACGTGGATATCGTGCGACAGCAGCCGCTGCCCCGGGAATTCCCGGGGCGTCAGGTAGGCCCGACCGTAGGAGCTGGTCACCACGTCCGAGTACTCGTAGACGGTGCGATGCTGAACCCGATATCTGCGCACGCTCACCCCACCACCCGCGCCGAACCCCACAGCGGCTGAATCTCGCGCGGCACCGAAAGCCTGGTCAGCTCGAAGGATTCGGCGATCTTGCGCAGCCGCAGGTGCACGCCGTCCAGCAGGTCGGCGAGTTCGGTGCGCCGGCCGTCCTCCCCGGTGACCTCCAGGTCGGCCGGGTCGATGCGATGGAGCATGCGCCGCGCGTCGCTCAGGAGTCGTTGCGGGCGTGAGGATCCGGAGGTCGCGGGCAGGGCCAGGAAGTCGGCGTCCAGTCGCTCCAGCTGATACGCCAGCGAGCGCGGGCTGCTCGCATCGAACAGCAGCAGTCCGGCCACGGCGGAGATGCGCACCGAATCCCGGTGGCGGCGACGGTAACTCACCGAGGAAACGGTCGCCGACAGCACCGCGTCGGTGACCACCCGATCGGTCTCGGGCGGATAGACGCTGGTGAGGGCGGCCCGCATGAGTGCCGACAGCGCCAGCCCGCGCTCGAGCCGGCGGCCGATGTCCATCACGTACCAACCCGTGTCGCGCACAACGCTTTCCGAGTCGATCCCGGTCAACGCCAGCAAGGCCGACAGTGCCCGCGAATGCACCGCCGCCAGCGCCGCACCCCGATCTCCGCGCGCCGCACGGTATTCCGACAGTGCCCGATCGACCGATCCGAGAATCATCCAGGTGTCCGGCGACAGCTGATCTCGCACGGCGCGAGCGGCTTTCGCATAGCGGTCCATGGCGTACGCGAGCGACCCGGGCAGCTCACGATCGACCGTCAGCGCCAGCAGATAGTCGTGATCGCGCCGGGATGCGCCCGGCAGGGCGATCGGCATGGTCGGCTCATCCGAATACTCCCGCCGGCGCATCGATTTCGCCGACCCGCCGTACCCCGGCGCCCCCGCGCCCGGAAGCTGCCACCACTCACCCGGGTCCGGCGGCTCCGGGTCCTGCCGCTCGCCCCGGCCCGGCTCCCGACTCTGCCACTGTTCCCCCTGGCGCTGCGACTGCCCACGCCCGCCCGGCGGCGCACCCGACCGATCCGGCGGTTCCGCGGGCCGGTTGCGGGCGGGGGCGTTCCGCTCCCGCGGATCTCCGGCGGGACTGCCCGATTCCGGGGTTCGATCTGCCCCAGGTCCGGGCGCGGTGATCGGATGCCGCTGTGCTGTCTTCTTTTTCGGGGGTGGCAGGGTGGTGCCGGTCATGTGGCTCAGGGCGGCGATGAGGACGGGCATGGCTTCCGCGCCCTCCAGCCAGGGGCGGTAGCGGTAGTCCTGGTATCGGTCGTGGATCGCGGTGAGGAGGCGGACCGTCGCCTCGGCGCGTTCGCCGTAGCGGCCCAGCCAGAACAGGTCGTTGAGGACGCGCGGGGAGCTGACGACCTCGAGTGCCGGTGCGGCCGGGGCGCGGCGTTCTCGTTCCTCGAGAACCTCCACGGCCGGGACGGTGGCGGGGGTGGCGTGGACCCAGATGTCCTTGGCGGCGGCCTCGCCGATCATGCCGTCGGGTCCGGTGCGCTGGTGAAGCTGGCCGAGTCCGCCCGCCATGACGCGGTAGCCGACACGGCCCGCCAGGGAGAAGAGGCGGAATTCGACCGGGGCGGCGGCGAGTTCACCCTGGCCGGCTACGGCGGGGGCCACGGAGAAGCGGGCGGGTTCCTGGCCGGTCCAGCGCCAGCCCTCGGCATCGATGCGCGTGCGCCATTCGGCGAGTTGGGCGCGGGTGAGCAGCGGGCCGAAGACGGTGGAGCCGTCGACGGTGGAGCGCAGGATCAGGCGGTGCAGCTGGGCGATCAGCTGGGTGCGTTCGAGGTCGTCACCGCCCCAATAGGAGTGGAGGCCGGGCAGTTTCAGGTCCTCGTCGAGCAGCGTGCGGGCCAGGCGCGGCAGGAAGGCCGACAGCGCGGGGCTTTCCAGCAGGCCGCTGCCCAGCGTGTTGACCACGGTGACCGCGCCGCGGCGCAGCACCTCCACCAGACCGACCACGCCCAGCCGCGAGTCGGGACGCAGGTCGAGCGGGTCGGAGAATTCGGCGTCCACGCGGCGCAGGACGACATCGACGCGTTTCAGCGTGCCGAGCGAGCGCATCCACAGGAAGCCGTCGCGGACCACCAGATCCGCGCTCTCCACCAGCGGGAAACCCAGCACCGAGGCCAGATACGCCTGATCGAAAGCGGTTTCGGAGTGCACGCCGGGACTCAGCACGACCACGACCGGTTCCTCGTCCGCGGCGCGCGGAGCGGCTTCGATGAGCATCAGGCGCATGGCGCGCACGAAGGGGTTGAGCGGGCGCGGGCTGGCCAGTTCGAAGGCTTCGGGGATGGCCGCCGACACCACGCGGCGGTCGGCCAGCGCGTAGCCCGCACCGGAAGGCGCTTGCGCCCAGTCGGCGAGGACGCGGAAGCCGCCGTCGTTCCAGCGGCTGACATCGCAGGCGTGCAGGAACAGCTGATGCCTGCCGGGCAGCGAGATGCCATGTGCGGCACGCACATAACCGGTGTGCCCGAACACTATGCGAGCGGGCAGCAGTCCGGAGGTGAGCAGGCGGCGCGGCCCGTACACGTCGGCGAGGATGGCGTCGAGCAGCCGGGAGCGTTGCACGACACCGGATTCCAGGGTCGTCCAGTCGGTGTCGGAGACGAGCAGCGGGATCGGGTCGAGCCGCCACGGGGAGGGGGTGTCGGGTTCGTCGGTGGGCGTGAGTTCGGTGTAGGTGATGCCGTCGTCCTCGATGAGCCGCCGCACTCGATCGTTGATGCGGTGCAGGCCGTCTCGCCCCTGTTCGAGGAAGTCGGCGGACAGTTCGGTCCAGGAGTCGCGCAGGCGGCCGGCGCTGTCGACGAGTTCGTCGTAGTAGCCGCCGGTGGGCAGCCCGCAGGCGTCGAACGCGCCGGTATCGGCCGCCGCCGCACGGTATTTCGCGTATTCGCCGGCGACCTGCGCGCGGGTGGCGGTCCATCGGTCCGGTGGTTCGGCCGTGGCGTCACCGGGTGGCGTCGTGTCCAGCACTGTCACCGCTCCACTCCCCGGGTGTGCCTATCGGTCGCGGGTCGTGCCCCACACCGTGCGCGCCCGGCGCAGATCGAGGATTCCGGGCGCGCCGATGTCGGTGGCCTGTATGGCCATTTTGGCACGCAGATCGGCGATGTCGACCGGTCCCGGAGTATGTCCGGAAGGTGCGAAACGCCGGTTGCGCCGGGATTGCGCGGCGAGTTCGTTGACCGGCGGGGTGTCGTAGAACAGACCGCCCGGATCGGACACGTAATAGGTGCAGCCGCCGCGCGACAGACCGGTCTCCAGATCCACCACGTCGAACACCAGCGGCGCGTCCACCGTCAGCGAGGGATGCAGCGAATTCGGTGGCTGCCAGGCGCGGAACCGCACACCCGCCACCTGCACATCCGCCTTCCCCGCGGGCATCAGCGGCACCGGGAAACCATTGCAGGTCACCGCGTATCGGCCGCGATCCACGCCGGACACCCGCACCTGCAGGCGCTCCACCGACGAATCCACATAGCGGGCGGTGCCGGAGGCGACGGTCTGCTCACCGAGCGTGTTCCACGGTTCGATCGCACCGCGCAGTTCCACTTCCATATCCCCGAGTACCACCGTGCCGATGCGGGGAAAACGGAACTCGGCGAACGGATCGAGCCAGCTGATATCGAATTCGATACCGTGCGAGCGCAGATCGGCCGCGACATCGGCGATATCGGCCAGCAGGTAGTGCGGCAGCAGATACCGGCCGTGCAGATTCGCCCCGTGCCGCAGCAGCGGTGCGGTGTACGGCCGCTCCCAGAACCGCAGCACCAGCGCCCGCACCAGCAGCGACTGCACCATGGCCATGCGGAAGTGCGGCGGCATCTCGAACCCGCGCAACTCCACCAGGCCGAGGCGGCCGCGCGCGGACTCCGGACTGTAGAGCTTGTCGATGCAGAACTCGGCGCGATGCGTATTGCCGGTGAGATCCGTGAGCAGATGCCGCAGCGCGCGATCCACTTCCCAAGGCGCGCACGCGGTTTCGAAGGGCTCGGGCGGGCCCGGCTCGGCTGCCCGCTGCTCGGCGTGCAGTCTGCTCAGCCGGGCGATCTCCGCGAAGGCGATCTCCAGTTCGTACAGCGCCTCGGGCCGGCCCTCGTCGACGCGCGGGGCCTGCGAGGTCGGCCCGATGAACCGCCCCGAGAACAGGTATGACAGCGACGGATGCCGCTGCCAGTAGGTCAGCATCGACACCAGCAGATCCGGCCTGCGCAGCAGCGGCGACCGCGCCGGAGTCTGCCCGCCCAGCGTGATGTGATTGCCGCCGCCGGTCCCACTGTGCGACCCGTCCACATCGAACGATTCGGTGGTGAGCCGCGCCAGCCGAGCCTGTTCGTACAGGTTCTCCAGCAACTCCGCCTGCGCCGCGAAACTCCCGGTCGGCTGCACATTCACCTCGATCACCCCGGGATCCGGCGTGATCGACAAACTCTCCAGCCGCGTATCCACCGGCGGCCCGTACCCTTCCAGCACGATCGGCTGCCCGACCGCCACCACCGCGGCCTCCACCCGCCGCACCAGATCCAGGAACGCCTCCAGCTCCTGCACCGGCGGCAGGAAAACGAACAACCGCCCGTCCCGCACCTCCGCAACCAGCGCGGTGATCGGCGCATGGTCGGCAGGTTCCACCACCGCGCGCGGCTCGTCGCCCGGCTGCCGTGCGGGCGTCGCCATCGCCGCGCCGTCCGCCCGGAGCTCATCGGCCGGGAGTGCGTCCGCTTCGTCTCCGCCCTCATCCGCGGCGCTCAGCTCGTCGCTGGTCCGCAGTGGGTACACGATCACCGGATCGGAGTCCGGGCGGACCGGTGGTGCGTGCCAGGAGATCGCACCGAGCGGCAGTCGCAGTCCGGCGGGAGAATCGCCTTCGGCCAGTACTATTCGGCCGCGGCGCAGCTGCCAGTCCGCGCTCGCCCAGCCGGCGTCGTCGGCTTTGCGGTGCAGCGGCAGGACGTAGGCGGCGGGTTCGTCGACCGGGGTGTCCAGCTTGGCGAGCATGGCTTTTCGCGCCTGGACCGAGTCCTCACCGGGTGCGATGTCGTCCTCGGATTCGACCGGGTCACCCTCCGGGACGCGGTTTTTCGCGGCCAGGCGCAGCAGCGAATCCTCGTAGGCCGGGCGGACCTGAGTGCGTGGCAGGCCCAGTCCGTCCGCGATGTGCTCGATGATTTCGCACGCCGTCTCCGGATTCGACTGTCCCGGAGTGGGTTCGGTCAACCAGGGGTCCGCGAGAAGGTCGGGGTTGTTCCACAGGGGTTGACCGTCGGCGCGCCAGAGGGTGGCTATTTCCCAGCGCGGCAAGGGTTCTCCCGGATACCACTTGCCCTGGCGGTATTGCACGAGGCCGTGCGGTGCGTAGATGCGGCGCAGGCGCTGGGCGAGGTCGGCGGCGCGTTGCCGTTTGTGCGGGCCGTCGGCGGCGGTGGTCCATTCGGGCGAGGTCTGGTCGTCGAGGGAGACGAAGGTGGGTTCGCCGCCGACGGTCAGGCCGATGCCGGCGGCCTCGGAGCGGGCGTCCACCGCCGCGCCGAGGGCGGCTATGCGATGCCACTGAATATCACGGTAGGGCAGGGTTACTCGGGGATCCTCGTGAATGCGACGGACCGTATTCGCGAAATCGAGGGTGGCTTTCACCGGTTCGGTGGCGCCGGTGATGGGGGCCGAGGACACCGGGTGCGGGGTGGCGGCGAGGGGAATGTGGCCCTCGGTCGCCCACAGGCCGGAGGTGGGGTCGAGGCCGATCCAGCCCGCGCCGGGGAGGTAGACCTCGGTCCAGGCGTGCAGGTCGGTGAAATCGGCTGGGGGGCCGGAGGGTCCGTCGAGGGAGGGCACGTCCTGGGCGAGCTGGATGAGATAGCCGGAGACGAAACGGGCGGCGAGGCCGAATTCGCGCATGATGGACACCAGCAGCCAGGCCGAATCCCGGCAGGAGCCGAGTTTCGTGCGCAGGGTGTGGTCCGGGGTCTGCACGCCCGGTTCCATGCGGATGGTGTAGCCGATCTCCCGGTGCAGGGCCCGGTTCACGTCCACCAGGAAGTCGATGCTCTTGGGCCGTTCGTGCGGATGGTGGCGGCGCACCCAGGCGCGCACGGATTCGCCGGGGCCCGAACCGGATTCGTATTCGTCCACCGGTCGCAGATACGCCTCGAGGTCGGCGGCCAGCTGCGGCGGATACTCGAACGGGAAACGTTCGGCGTAATCCTCGGCGAACAGGTCGAACGGGTTGAGCGCCTCCAGTTCGGCGATCAATCCGACGGTGATGGACAATTCGCGCGCCGGCTCGTGAAAGATGAGGCGCGCCATGAAGTTCCCGAACACGTCCTGCTGCCAGTTCACCCAGTGGTCGGCCGGCGTGACCCGCATGGAGTACGCCTCGATGGCCGTGCGCGTGTGCGGCGCCGGGCGCAAACGCACCACGTGGGGATGGATCAGGACCGGCCGGTCGAAGGTGTAGGTCGTGCGATGTTCGAGGGAAACCTTGATTCCCATCACTACAGTTCACCACGCCAAAGCCATGACACGCGGGCGGATTTCCGACAGTTCGGACGACACGCGGCGACCTCCCACCTTCGGCGCGCCTCAGTGGTAGACCCGAGGGAGATTGGAGGAGGTTTCATGAGCCGATGCTCACTGTGTGTAGCGGCCCTCGATCACTGCCACGGAACGCTGATCGAACACCTCGACCTGGCCGTGGAGTGCACCGAACCGGACTGCACCGACCATGCCTACCCGCGGCATCCGCTGATCGCCGACTGCGCCGACATTCTCGGCGGCTGCGCCTGCGATCCGCGCGGCACCGAATTCCTGGAGATCCACGTCGAGGTCATGGAGGCCGAGGCGGCGTCCACCGCATCCGGCTTGGTCGGTTGAGCCCGGACCGGGCGCGGCGGGCCGCACCCCGTAGCCTTGCCCGGTGAGCTACGACCTCGTACTGCTGCCCTCCGGTGCCGCCGCGACCCCCGCCGAGGTGGACGCGTACCTGACGACACAGGACGGCCACCCGGCCACCGAGGTCGTAGCCGAGATCGCCGCCGAACTCGACAAGCGCAATGCCGCCCTCCCCGAGGCCGACGCCTTCCTCGAGACTCCCGCGGCCGACACCGGCATCGGTGCGACCCTGTTCGTCTCCACCCAGTACGACGCCATCGGCCACGTCCGCAATCTGCTCTTCGAACTGGCCACCCCGCGCGGCTACGCCGTCTACGACCCGCAGCTGGCCTGGATCATGGACCCCGCCGGCAGCGTCCCCGCCGCCGTCACCCACGGTGGCGCGGGCGAATTCCCCTATCTCACAAAGGAACTCGCCCACCTGTGGATCCCGGCCCTGGCCGACCCCGGCCCCTACCTCATTGTCGAAACCGGCGATGAGCTCTACATCCAGACCTTCCGCCACCCCGACGGCCACTACGTCCTCGAATACCGCGACGGCTCCGCGGACCAGCATTTCGCCACCACCGTCGACTCCCCCACCGAGGTGGCCGACCTCATCTGGCAGTGGACCACCGGCGACCGCAGCCACTTCGACACGCAGAACTGGCAGCGCCTCACCTTCTGATCCCGGGACCGCACTGATCTCGGTATGCACTCGGTGAAGTCTCGATTCGGGCTAGAGACACGCCCGAAGCAAGCCTTCGCCCGTGCAGGAACGCTAGCCTTGCGCTGACCCGGCCCGGTGGGCCACAGCTCGTTCTCGCAACTCACTCCCGAGCGAGGAGAGAACCATGTTGAAGCTCCGCCCAGCGCTGCCCGTCAAGAAGTTCGACAACGCGAAGCTCCGCAAGAGCCTGGCGGTCCTGGCCGGCCTAGGCGCCACCTTCGCCGTCGCCATAGCCCTGCACGCCACCGGCGCGGGCGCGGACATTCCCCGCAACAGCCAGCACATCCCGTGCCCGCACCCGGCGGCAATGATGCCCGCCGCGCCGTACTGGACTTAGCCCCTACAGCGCTCGACGACCGGAAAGAGCGCGCCCGAGGGTCAGCTCATCGGCGAATTCGAGGTCGCCGCCCATGGGGAGGCCGGAGGCCAGGCGGGTGACGGACAGGCCGGGGAAGTCGCGGAGCATGCGGACCAGGTAGGTGGCGGTGGCCTCGCCCTCGGTGTTGGGGTCGGTGGCGATGATGACCTCGGTGACGTCCACGCCGTCGTCCTGATTTCCGATGCGGGTGAGCAACTCCCGAATGCGGAGCTGGTCGGGGCCGATGCCGGACAACGGATCCAGCGCGCCGCCGAGGACGTGGTAGCGGCCGCGGAATTCGCGGGTGCGCTCGATGGCCTGGACGTCCTTGGGTTCCTCGACCACGCAGATCATGGTGCGGTCGCGGCGGGGGTCGGCGCAGATGCGGCAGAGGTCACCGTCGGAGACGGTGCCGCAGACGGAGCAGAAGCGGACGCCGTCACGGATCTTCTGGAGCGCCGCCTGGAGACGGTCGATCTCCGGGGGCTCCACCTGAAGGAAGTGAAAGGCGATGCGCTGCGCGCTCTTCGGACCGACGCCGGGGAGCTTGCCCAGCTCGTCGATCAGATCCTGAACGGGACCTTCGTACACCTGCGCCCTTCCCGATCAGAAGCCGGGGAGCGCGCCGCCGCCGAAACCACCGGCGAGCGGGCCGAGACGCTCGGCGGCCAGGTTCTGGGCGTTCTCCATGGCGTTGTTGAGCGCGCCGATGACGAGGTCCTGGAGGGTGTCGACATCCTCGGGATCCACGATCTTCGGGTCGATGGCCAGCGACAGCACCTCGCCGGTGGCGCGGATCTTGACGCGCACCAGACCGCCGCCCGCCTCGCCCTCCACCTCGGATTCGGCGATCTCCGCCTGCGCGGCCATGACGGCCTGCTGCATCTGCTGGGCCTGGGCCATCAACTGCTGGATGTCGAACTCGCCACCGGGCTGCACGGCGTTTCCTCTCTGCGGGGACGTGATTGCCACCAGCCTAGTCGGCGACGCGCACCGCGAGAGTTGACTCTCCCCTCACTGGAGGGTGTTCGCTTAGGGCATGACAGCGATCGTGCCGATCGGGGAGTTCTCCCGGCTCAGCCTGCTCAGCGTGAAGACGCTGCGGTACTACCACGAGATCGAACTGTTGGAACCGGCCGATGTGGATCCGGGTTCGGGGTATCGGCGGTATTCGACGGATCAGGTGGAGCAGGCGCATCTGATCCGGCGGCTGCGGGATCTGAACATGCCGCTGCCGGAGATTCGGGCCGTGCTGGCCGCGCCGGATCGGGCGAGCCGGGACGAGGCGTTGCGGGCGCATCTGGAACGGATGGAGGCCGAGCTGTTGCGGACGCGGGACGTGGTGGCGTCGCTGCGGTCGCTGCTCACCACTACGCCCACCGGGCTGGAGGTCGAATACCGGTCAGTACCTGAGCTTTTCGCTGTCACCATTACCGATGTCGTTGCGTGGGACGTCATCTCGGAGTGGTGCGACACCAGCTTCCCGGCGTTGTACGAGGCGCTCGAGCAGGCCGGGGTCGCGCCCACCGGACCGGGCGGGGCCACCTACGGGAACGCCTTCTACGAGGAGCGCGAGGGCGAGGTGGTGGCGTTCGTGCCCCTCGCCGAATCCGATCGCGCCGCATTCGAATCCGCCGAGGGGCTGGATCTCATCCGGCTGCCCGCGCGGCGGTTCGCGGTCGCGCAGCACCGCGGGCCTTTCACCGATATGGATGTCACCTACGGCGCATTGGGCAGCCATGTCGCCGAACACGACACCGCGCTCGCCGAACCCATTCGCGAGCTGTACCTGAACGGACCCGGCGACGCCGACCCGGGCGAGTACCTCACCGAAATCTGCTGGCCCATCGTCTGATCCAGCACCGACAAGACAAGGAACGCACCGTCATGGCCGTCAAACTCGCCAATATCACCTTCGATTGCCGCAATGCCGCCGAGCTGGCGGGGTTCTACGCCCAGCTGCTGGATCTCACCGTCGACAAGGACGCCAACGAGCATTTCGCCACCGTCGGCACCGAGGCGGGACACAGCCCGACTCTCATGTTCCTTCAGGTTCCGGACAAGAATCCGGGCAAGAACGTCGTGCACCTGGATCTGGTGGCCGACGATCTGCCCGCCCAGATCGACCGCGCGGTTGCCCTGGGTGCCAAGCACATCGGCGATTTCGACGAGTTCGGCATCCAGTGGGCGACGCTGGCCGATCCGGAGGGCAATCTGTTCGACGTGGCCGTCGGCCACTAGGCCCGGAGTATTACGCCAGTTCCTTCTTCAGGTTCTCCAGCACCTCGGCCTGGATCTTCTTGAGGCCGAGGGGCGCGAAGATGCCCTCGAAGATGCCGCCGATGCCGCCCGCGCCCTTCCAGCTGGTGCGCACGGTGACCAGGGAGCCGGTGCCGGACGGGGTGACCGTCCAGGTGGTGACCATGGAGGAGTTCGAATCCCGTTCGGTCACCATGGAATCGGAGACGGAGATGGTGGCGCGGACATTGCGCTGGCGCTTCTCGGTGGCCTGCAGCGTCCACTCGACGACGGTGCCGGCGCCCTTGCCGCCGTCGACGAGCTTGTAGTCACGGTAGTGCGAGGAGAGGATGCGCGGGCGCACCGTCTCGTAGTCCGCGATCGCGTCGAGAGTCCGCTTCGGATCGGCCGTCACGACGATCGAACTGGAGGCGCTGACCTGTCCCACCATGTGCTCCTTATTGATTGCACGGATTGCCCGGCTGTGTACCCTCTTGCCGCCCGGTTATGCTACGCCGCAATCCAGCACGGCTGGATTTGTCTGCTCTATCCGTTTCAAGGGGATTGCCCGATATGCATAGCCTGCGCCGCGTCAAGACTGTGGCGTCCTACATCCTCGCCATCGTCCTCGGGATCGGCATGATCTTCGGTGGCTTCGTCTCACTCAACGACTCGAAGAGCGGCAAGGTCACCTGTGGCAGCCGCGAAATGCACCCGGGCGACACGTGCCAGACCACCCGCAAGGGGAAGACCACCACGCGCACCTACGAGGAGCAGAAGGAAAGCGACAGCAACCTGCACTGGTTCCTGTTCGGCATCGGCACGATCATGGCCATCGGCGGCGGCGTGCTGCTCGCGCGTGAGGCCGGTCTGTTCAAGCGGAACGGGTCCTCGGGCAACGGGCCGGCGGGCGGCGGTCCTTCGGGCGGCAACGGCCCGTCGGGTTACCACCCGCCGATGCCGCAGTACCCGCAGCCCGGACAGCCTGCCGCGCCGTACGGGCAGCAGCCGAACTACGGTGCGCCGCAGGGCAATCCGGGGCAGCCGCCGTACGGTGCGCCACAGGGTCAGCCGCAGTACGGTGCGCCTGTGCCCGCCTACGGGGCACCCGCGCCCGCGTACGGTGGCCCGCCCGGGTACGCGCCGCAGCCGCAACCCGGTTATCCCCAGCCGCAGTACGGCGGGCAGCCGGGTTATGCCCAGCCGCAGGGGTATCCGCCGCCGAACCGGCCGTACTGACACGCCACGCGCGGTCCCGGTGCGAGCCCGTGGAAATGGGTTCTGCGGGCTCGGCCGACCGCTTATCCTGCGGGAAACTGTGCGGGGAGGGAGCGGCGCATGAACCGATGGCTGAACTGGCTGCGGCTGAATGTCGACGGCCTGGTGATCCTGGTGCTCGCACCGGTGGTCGGCGTGCTCGCGGTGCTGGACGCCTTCGACATGAACGAGCATGTCGGGGGCGTGACGCTGTCGGTGCTGGGCCTGCTCGCGCTGGCCCTGCTGCGCGACCGGCACCTGACCACCAAGGCGATCCAGAACACCGCCGCGGTGAAGATGCTGTACGGGCCGGAGATCGGCGAGGCGCACACCGAAGCGCGGCGCGACACCGATCAGTGGGCGTGCAAGAGCGGGATCGGCACCTATCTGCGCGCGGTGACGCTGCCGAGCCTGCTGGAGCGGGCGCGCGTGGATCAGCGGCCGATTCGCGTGCAGGTGGAGCTCATCGATCCGCGCGACGAGCAATTGTGCGAGGCGGACGCGCAGTATCGGGCGTCGCTGCAGTCGCCCGGCGACGCGGCGCGGGTGACGTGGACCGCCGATCGCGTGCGGCGCGAGACCCTCGCCACCATTCTGGCCATCTACTGGTATCGCAAGCAGTCCGCGTTCCTGAGCATCGAGGTGGCGCTGTCGTCGACGGTGAGCACCCTGCGCTGGGATCTGTCGTCCAGCTGCGTGATCCTCAATCCCCGCAATCCGACCACGCCCGCGCTGAAGTTCACCCGCGACAAGCCGCACTACCGCGACTACAACCGGGAACTGCTCACGAGTTTCGAACAGGCGCACCGGCTTTCACCCACCGACGACGGCACGCTACGCCTCAACACCGTCCCGACGCCCGACGATGTGACGCGGCTGTTCGGGCACCTGGGCATTCCGATGCCGGCCTCCTACTCGCCCCGGGATATCGCCGAGATCATCACCAGCGCACTGGAAGGCCGCAATCGCGCCTAAGCGATGAGCAGCAGACCACCCACCGAGGCCACGGTGGCGAGGACGGCGAGCGCCAGGCCGGTGAGCACGAACCGCCGCATGGGTACGCGCACGTCGTGGGTGCGGCAGAACTCCAGGCACAGCAGGGTGGCCAGCGAGGCCCACGGGGTCACGATCGGGCCGACGTTCGTACCGATCAGCAGGGCCAGCAACTGTGTGTGATTCCCGTGCGGCACAACGGCTTCGCCGGCCGTGTAGGCGGGCAGATTGTTGACCACATTGGACAGTCCGGCGCCGGCCGCCGCCGCCCGGAACGCACCCGCCGCCCCGGAATCCGCGCCGATCAGCGCCTGCATCACCGCCGCGAGCCCGAATCGGCTCAGCGTCGGCACAACCAGGAACAACCCGACCACGAAGACCAGCAGCTGCCAGGGAATCAGCGACCAGCGCAGGGCTTTTCGGTCGAACACGGCGAACGCGAGCACCGCGATGGCGGCGGCTGCCGTCGCCGCGACCTCGATCGCATCCCCCACCACCGGAATGGCCAGCACGAACAGCAGGCATGCCCCACCCGTGGTGTACAGCAGCACCCGCTCACGCACATTCGCGGGCCGCACCGGCTCCGGCGGCAGATAGCGATCCTCGCCGCGCAGCCCCCGCCGCCAGTACCAAATCCACAGGCACAGCATGGTCGCCGCCACCGAAAGCAGCTGCGGCAGCCACATTCTCGCCGCGAATCCGGTGGCGTCCAGCGCCACCCGATCAGCCGCCAGCAGGTTCGTCAGATTCGACACGGGCAACAGCAGACTCGCCGTATTCGCCAGCCACAGCGTGGTCATGGCCAGCGGCAGCGGCGGAATCCGCGCGGGCACCGCCAATGCCAACATCACCGGCGTCAACAGCACCGCCGTGGTGTCCAGATTCAACACCGTGGTCGTCACCGTCGCGAACAACACGCACAGCAGGAACAACGCCACATAGTTCCCGCGCCCGATGATCGCCAGCCGATGCGCGATCACATCGAACACCTGCGCCCGCCGCGCCAACTGCGCCAGCACGATGACACTGCCCAGGAACAACAGCAGCGGCCCGATCCGCCGCATATTGTCCGCCGCCTCGTCCCGCGGCAGCAATCCGGTTGCCACACAGATCAATCCGGCGGCCAGCAGGGCCAGCCGCACCGTATCCAGTGTGCTCAGCCGCCATCGTGACGGCGGCCGGGCGCCGGACAGCGGACCGCGCGCATCGGAGTCTGGCTCTGCGGACACTCCGCAATGATCGCACCCGTCCCGCAGCGCAGCGCGGCGGATGCTCCGGCGGATCCTCCAGCGAATCCGGACGTTCAAGCGTCCCCAGCCCCGTCATTCCGGCGCATTTTTGGCCGGAATCCACCCTGTCAGGGCAGGTGCGGGGGGTGGCGGATCCCGGCCAAAAGCATGCCGGGATGACGGTGGGGCGGTTGCGGGGATGACGGCGGCTCGGTTGCCAAGGATGACGGCGGCTCGGTTGCCGGGACGACGGCGGCCAGCGGCGGGATGACGGGGCTCGCGCGCCAGGACGGCGGCCGAGCGCACTCCGGGGGCCGGCGGATCGCATGACGGAATGGTGACGCGGGCGGTCCGGGCTACGCATTCGTGATCAATTCGTTTGTGCGCACCCGTCATACGCTCGAGCGATACTGGCGGGGTGGTGAGGGGAGACCAGCTGCATTTTCATATCAGTTACGCACCGGCCGACGAGGGCTGGGCCGCGTGGCTGGCTTGGGAGCTCGAGGAGTCGGCGGCTGGGTATCGGACCAGGTTGCAGGCTTGGGATCTGCCGGTGGGGCAGCACTTCGGGGACTTCGTCCTGCACGGTGTGCGGGAGTGCCGGGCGGTGATCGTGGTGTTGTCCGCGCGGTATCTGTCCGCGCCGGGGAGCGCGGTGGAGTGGCAGACGATCATCGAGCACGATCCGGCGAAGCTGGTGGTGGTGCGGGTCGACGAGAGTGCGCTCTCCGGGCTGCCGGATGCGGTGGAGGTGCTGGATCTCGCGCAGGTCCGCTCCGCCGGGGAGGCGCGCGAGGCCGTGCTCGCGCTCGCCGCTCGGCGCCTGTCCGATTCCGTCGCGGAATCCGGCACCGGATTCGGCGCCGCACCCGGCCCGGGATTCGGGCCGACCTTCGGTTCCGGTCAAGGTCTCGGGTTCGGTGGCGGCCCCGCCGATCAGACTGGGCCACAAGCACACCTGCGGTATCCGGCCTCGGCCCCGCCGTTTCCGCCCGGCGTGGCCGTCGACGGGCCGCGGACGGGGCTGTCGATTCTGCACGTGGCGGGGCCGCGGTTCGGGCACGGCCTCTTGCGGGCGGACAGTCCGGGTGAGGCGGACGCGCTGCGGGAGCACATTCTGTCCGGGGTCGCGGCGCGGGTCGGAAGAGGAGTGCCGACGCCGGATCTGATCGTGGTCAGCGGCGATATCACAGATTCGGGCAGTCCGACCGAGTTCGCCAGTGCGGCAGCGTTTCTCATCGGGCTGCGGGTGCGGCTGAATGTGTGGCCGGATCGGCTGCTGATCGTGCCGGGCAATCACGATGTGTCGAAGAAGGCCTGTGCGGCCTACTTCATGCGCTGTGAGGCGGACGAGATCCCGCCGCAGTGGCCGTACGCGGAGAAGCTGGACCGGTACCGGCGGCTGTTCGACGAGCTGTACCGCGGACTGGATCAGCCGCGGTTCGATCACGATCGACTGTGGAGCCTGTTCCCGATTCCGGAGTTGCGGGTGGTCGTGGCCGGATTGAACTCCACCATGGCGGCCACGCATCTGCCGGACACCGACTACGGGTTGATCGGCGACGGCCAGGCGCTCTGGTTCGAGAACCAGCTGCGCGGCTACGAGGAGCGGGAGTGGCTGCGGCTGGGCCTGATCCGCCACGACCCGCTGACCAAACCGGGTGATCCGACGGCCCTGCACGACGGCCAGGCGCTCACCGCCGGACTGGGCGACCGGCTGCACCTGCTGATCCACGGTCCCGGCCCGGTGGGCTGGTACACCGGGCGGCTGGGGAACGGTCTGCCCGATCTGCCCGCCGCCGGTCCCGGGCTCGCCGAGATCATTCACCTGACCACCGCCGGGCTCGCGCGCCACTCCTGCGCCGACAGTGCCGAACCCGCTGTGCTGGAACAGGAGTGGAGGAGAAGCGCGGGCGCTCTGCGCGCGGCCGACACGGTGCGGCCCGATGGCGCCGGCGGCTCCCGCACCCCCGGCGACCAGGTGGGCGTATCCCCGGATCGACAACTGCTGGAGGATGTCGCGCAGGTCTGCGAGGTGCGGTACCCCGAGGCGACGATCGTCCGGATCGCCGCCGCCCGGCCGCCGTACGTGCTGATCAAACAGCAGCGTGATCAGGTGCTCGACCAGTGGCGCATCGGCGTGCGGCACGGCGACGTGACCGAGCAGCTGGTGGACGAATTCCGTGCGCAGAAACCGGAACCCGGATCCGAGCTGGTGTATCGCGACGGTTCCGCATCGCGGGCCGTGGTGGCCCGGGCCGGCGTGAACGGCATCCGGATCCGCAGCTACACCGGCTTCCAAGGTCTGCTCGATCTGCGCGACTATCTCGCCGGGCAGCTCGAGCGGTTGCGGGAGGATCCGCGCTACCCACCCGATCTGTATGTGCCGCAACGGTTCCGGACCGTGGAGCGAGGCAGCCAGGAGATCCGCGACGATCTGGTCGCCGAACTGCTGAACCTCGTGTCGGACCCCGACCACGGCCGATTCGTGCTGCTGCTCGGCGATTTCGGCCGCGGGAAGACCTTCGCCCTGCACGAGCTGGCGCGACGCATCCACGAGTCCGAACCCACGCTGGTCCCCATACTGATCGATCTGCGCTCGATGGATCGGATGGAGTCGGTATTCTCGCTCGTCGCAACGCATCTCGCGAACCACGGCGAGGACGAGATCAATCTGCGCGCCCTGCGCTTCATGCTCGAGCAGGGCCGGGTGGTGCTGCTGTTCGACGGCTTCGACGAACTGCTCGGCCGGGTCAGCTACGACAATGCGAGCGCGTTTCTGGAGATCCTGCTGCAGGCCGCCATCGGCCGGGCGAAGGTCGTGGTCGCCGGGCGCACACAGCATTTCGAATCCCGCACCCAGGTGTTCGAGATGCTGGGGGATCGGGTCGGCATCCTCGAGGATCGGACCGTGCTCAGCATCGAGTACTTCACCGAGGATCAGATCCGCCAGTTCCTGGTGAACCGGCACGGCGGTGACGAACAGGCCGCCGACGCCCGCATGCAGTTGCTCACCGGCATCCCGGATCTGCTGGAGCTGGCCGGCAATCCGCGCATGCTCAGCTTCATCGCCGAACTCGACGAACGCCGGCTGCGCAGTGCGGGCGCACAGCAGGTGACCGGGCCGACCACCCTGTACCGCGCGATCCTCACCGCCTGGCTGACCTATGAGGCCGAGCGGGCGCCACGCGAGCCGGGTTCGACCGCCGAAGCCCAGCTGCGCGAACTGTGGTGGGGTGTCACCTCTTTCGCGCTGCGCGTGTGGGCGGCGGGCACCCCGTACCTGCAACTGAGCGATCTCACCGACCTGGCGGGCGGGGTGGCCGAGCAGATCAGCGGCACCCGGTTCACTGTGGCGCAGCACGCGCACGCGATCGGCTCGCGCAGCCTGCTGGTGCGCACCGAGAACAATCTGTTCGGGTTCATCCACCCGTCGGTGACCGAATGGCTGGTGACCAACCATGTCGCGAGCCAGTTCGCGGTGGGTGTGGATGCGCCGCCGCCGCTGTCGCAGGCCCAGCTGTCCCCGCTCGGCGTGCAGTTCCTCTGCGACTGCGCCGACGGCCAGGTCTTGCGCGCCTGGGTGGATCGCACCCTGTCCGCCGCCGATCCCGACGACAACTCGCGCATCAACGCGGGCCGGGTGGCGGCCCGCCTGCGCACCGCGCCGGGCCTGGATCTGCGTGGCGAGGAACTGGCCGGTGAGGACCTGTCGTACCGGAATCTGGCGCGCGTCGATCTCAGCGGGGCCAATCTCACCGGAGCCCGGCTGACCGGCGCCACCCTCGACGGCGCGAACCTCACCGGCGCGACCCTGGTGGGCACCCGGCTCGAACGCACCTCGCTGGCGGGCGCTGATCTCACCGACGCCGATCTGTCCGACGCCCACCTGACCCGGGCCACGCTCAGCGACGCCGTGCTGCGCGGCGCGAATCTGACCGGCGCACAACTGGATCGGGCCGTCCTGGTGGGCGCGGACCTCACCGGCGCGGACCTCACCGACGCCCAGCTGATCGACGCCGACCTGGAACGAGCGGTCCTGATCGAGGCGCGGGTGCGCCGGGTCCGGCTCGACCAGGCCACGCTCGTCGACGCCGACCTGACCCGCGCCGACCTCACCGGCGCGCGCCTGGCCCGCACCAACCTGACCGGCTCCCGCGCCGACGGCAGCCGCTGGACCCGCGCCGCCCTGCTCGAGGTGATCGGAAGACCCACGGGCACCGACCTTTTCGGTGCGGCCCGGGTCCCCGGCACCCCGGTCCTCACCGAGTACGCGGCCGCGTCGACCGGCGTCCGGCACGGCGTCGACACCCAGCGCGGCCGGCTCCCCCGCCCGCTCGCCTACAGCCCGGACGGCGGCACCATCGCCATCGGCAGCGACGACGGCGGCGTCATGATCTACGGCGCGGACACCGGCCGCCAGCTGAGAATGCTGCAGGGACACCGGGATCGGGCCTTCGCCGTCGCCTACACCGATCGCGTCCTGGTCACCGGTTCCGCCGACGGCACCGTCGGCATCTGGGACGCGGCGACCGGCGAACTGCGCCGCATGCTGTCCGGGCACACCCAGTGGCCGTGGCCGCTGGAGGTGAACGGCACCGGCAGCCTGCTGGCCACCGGTGACGCCGACGGCGTGCTGCGCCTGCGCCGGCTCCCGGACGGGCAGCTGCTGCGCGAATTCCCGCCGCCGGACGGCCGCGCGCGCAAGATCTCCAGCATCTCCTTCCACGGCCGCCAGCGGCTGGCGGCGGCCTACCAGGACGGTGCGGTCCGGCTGTGGGACCTGTATTCGGCCAGGGAGACAGGGCATTTCGCGGGCGGCGCGGACGAGGTCTACCGCGTCGCCTGGAATCCGGCGGGCACCCGGCTGGCGGTCAGCGGCGCGAACGGCGCACTCGGGCTGTGGGACAGCGCCGGACAGCGGGTACTGAACCTGCCGGGTCACGGCGGACGCGTGTACGCCCTGGCCTTCCATCCCACCGAACCACTGCTGGCCAGCGGCGACACCAATGGCATTGTGCACCTCTGGAATACCGAGACCGGCGAGCACGTGCGCATGTGCGACAAGCACGCCCCGGCCGCAATCCACTGGGTGACCTTCGATCCCAATGGCGATCTGCTGGCCACCGGCGACAGCGCCGGCCTGGTGCTGCTGCGCGACGGCCGCACCGCCGAGCCCCGGCATCCGCTGGTCGGGCACACCGGATCGGTGTGGCCCTTCGCCTTCCGGCCCGACGGCACCCAATTGGCCGTCACCGACGATGAATTCACGCTGCGGGTGTGGGATCCGGCGACGGGCTGGTGTCAGCACACGCTGTCCGGGCACGGGCGGCACGTGCGCGAGGTGTCCTTCAACGCGGACGGCTCACTGCTGGCGTCGTGCAGCAACGACGGGTCGGTGCGCTGGTGGGATCCGGTGACCGGACGGCAGGTGGAACGGCTGGCCGGTAGCGACGACCGGTTGGTCACCTTCACCTCCGCGCAGTTCAATCCGGTGCGGGCGGATCAGCTGGCCGCGCTCCGCAGCGACGGCCGCCTGAGCCTGTACGGGCTGGCCGACCGCCGCTACGAACGGCACATCACGGTCACCTGGGGTCCGGTGTGGGCCATCGCCTACGACCCGGCGGCCCGGTTCATCGCCACCGCCAACGACGACGACAGCGTCACGGTGTGGACCCGTGAGACGGGCGGCGTGCACGCGGAATGCCAGCCGCATCGCGGGCGGGTGCGCTCGATCGCCTTCGACGCCGACGGGTCGCGCATGGCCACCGGCTGCGACGATTCCTGCGTCCGGCTCTGGGACATGGGTTCCGGGGAACTGCTGCGCGTCCTGACCGGGCACACCGGCCGCGTGTACGGGGTGGCGTTCCACGGCGGCCTGCTGGCCAGCGTGTCCCTGGACGCGACGGTCCGCATCTGGGATGTGGAGCAGGGCACGCAGTTGCAGGAGTTGGACCTGCATCAGGGCATGCTGTGGGCGCTGGCCGTCGAGTCGGGGACGGGCATGCTCGCCACCGCGGGTGACGATCTGGTCATCCGGCTGTGGGACATCCGGTCCGGTCGCCTGCTGCACACCTTGCCGGGGCATCGGCAGCGGGTGCGTTCACTGGCCTTCGATCCTGCCGGGAAATTGCTCGCGAGCGGCGCGAACGACGGCACGATCATGCTGTGGTCGCTGGGCGAGGCCGGCACGGCCCCGGCGCTGCGCGGCACGCTGCTCGGTCTGCGGGACGGCTGGGCGGCGGTGGCCGCGGACGGCCGGTTCAAGTTCGAGGGCCCGGCGGCCGGGGAGTTCTGGCATGTGATCGGCATGTGCCGGTTCGAGATCGGCGAGTTGAGCCCCTACCTCCCCGATTTCCGGCGGATCGAGCCGGATGTCCCGCTCTGATTCCGGTATCGCCACGGTGAATTCCGGAGGGCCCGCGCGGTGAATCACGGAGCGGCACAGCACAACCCAAATCGTTACCAAACGTAACTATCGTCACGGTGCGTCCCGGGAATAGCCGCGAACCGCGCAGGTCACGGCCGTGTAGCCGGATGGAAACTGTGCGTGAAAAGCCGCCCCGCCGGAGTTATCCTGCTGGCCGTACCGACCAGTGCGCGATAGCGTTCGGGGGTGGCAGTGAGTCTGTTGGGGAAGGCCGGCCGCGCACCGGCCGCACAGGAATCAGGTTTCGCCGCGCATCAGGCCGGGGTCGATCGACTCCTGGCCTCCTACCGCGCAATCCCGCGAGACGCGAACGTACGACTGGCCAAGAAGACCTCCAATCTGTTCCGGGCCCGCGCCAAGAGCACCGCACCCGGCCTCGACGTGTCGGGCTTGACGCGGGTCATCGCGGTGGATCCGCAGGCCCGGACCGCCGACGTGGCGGGCATGACCACCTACGAGGACCTGGTGGCCACCACCCTGCCCTACGGCCTGGCGCCCCTGGTGGTGCCGCAGCTCAAGACCATCACCCTCGGCGGCGCGGTGACCGGGCTCGGCATCGAGTCCACCTCCTTCCGCAACGGCCTGCCGCACGAGTCGGTGCTGGAGATCGACATCCTGACCGGGGCCGGGGAGATCGTCACCGCCACCCGGGACAACGAATACGCCGATCTGTTCCGGGGCTTCCCGAACTCCTATGGCACGCTGGGATATTCGACTCGGATCAAGATCGAGCTCGAACCCGTGAAACCGTATGTAGCCCTGCGCCACATACGGTTTCATGATTTACGGGAGCTGGAAGCGGCGATGGCGCGAATCATCGCCGACCGCGCCTGGGACGGCGAACCGGTCGAATACCTCGACGGCGTGGTCTTCACCGCCGACGAGAGCTACCTGACCGTGGCCCGCCAGACCGACGAACCCGGCCCGGTCAGCGACTACACCGGCATGGACATCTTCTACCGGTCCATCCAGCACGACGACCAGGCGCCCAAACGCGACCGGCTCACCATCCACGACTATCTGTGGCGCTGGGATACCGATTGGTTCTGGTGCTCGCGGGCATTCGGAACCCAGAACCCGAACATCCGCAGGTTCTGGCCGAAGCAGTACCGGCGCAGCAGCTTCTACTGGAAGCTCATCGCGCTCGACCACAAGTACGACATCGGCGACAAGATCGAGGCGCGGAAGGGCAATCCGCCGCGGGAGCGTGTCGTGCAGGACATCGAGGTGCCGATCGAGCGCACCGCCGACTTCGTCGAATGGTTCCTGCGTGAAATACCCATCGAGCCGATCTGGTTGTGCCCGTTGCGATTGCGCGACACCGGCGGCGAACGCCCCTGGCCGCTGTACCCGCTCGAACCGGAACGGACCTACGTGAACGTCGGCTTTTGGTCGGCCGTGCCGACCAGCCCCGGGCAACCCGAGGGCCTGGCCAATCGCGCCATCGAACGCAAGGTGTCCGAACTGGACGGCCACAAGTCGCTCTACTCCGACTCCTACTACGCCCCGGAGGAATTCGCCGCGCTCTATTACGGCGGAGACACCTATTCCCAACTCAAGCAGCACTACGACCCGGATCATCGTTTACTGGATCTGTATTCGAAGGCGGTGCAACGCAAGTGACCACATTCAAGGATCGTTCCGACGTATTCGCGGAGCTCGGAACCAAACTCAACATCGCCGAGATCTTCGAGACCCTCATCGACGGCCCGGTGCCCATCCGTTTCACCGCTTACGACGGCAGCAGCACCGGCCCGCAGGACTCGGAATTCGGCCTGGAGATCATCCATCCACGGGGCGTCAACTACATCGCCAATGCCCCGGGCGATCTCGGCATGGCGCGCGCCTACATCTCCGGTGACATGATCACCCACGGCGTCCATCCGGGTGACCCGTACGAACTGCTGAAGGCCATGGCGGGCTTGAAGTTCCGCCGCCCGACCGCCCTGCAGCTGGTCACCATCGCGCGCTCGCTGGGCTGGGAGCTGCTCAAGCCGGTCGCGCCGCCGCCGCAGGAGGCCATGCCGCGCTGGCGGCGCATGGCCCTGGAAGGGTTGCTGCACAGCAAGACCCGCGACGCCGAGGCCATCCACCACCACTACGACGTCTCCAACACCTTCTACGAGTACGTACTGGGCCCGTCCATGACCTACACCTGCGCGACGTACGAGGACGAGAACTGGACCCTGGAGCAGGCGCAGGAGAACAAGTACCGGCTCGTCTTCGACAAGCTGAACCTGAAGCCCGGCGACCGGCTGCTCGACATCGGTTGCGGCTGGGGCGGAATGGTGCGCTACGCGGCCCGGCACGGCGTCAAGGTGATCGGCGCGACGCTGTCCGCCGAACAGGCCGAGTGGGCACAGAACAAGATCGCAGAAGAGGGTCTGAGCGAACTCGCCGAGGTCCGGCACTCCGACTACCGCGATATCGCCGAGGGCGACTTCGACGCCGTCTCCTCCATCGGCCTCACCGAGCACATCGGCGTGCACAACTACCCCGCCTACTTCGAATTCATCAAATCGAAGCTACGCGTGGGCGGCACCTTCCTCAACCACTCCATCACCCGCCCGGACAACAAGAGCACCAGCAAGGCAGGCGATTTCATCGATCGCTACGTCTTCCCCGACGGTGAGCTGGCGGGCTCGGGCCGCATCATCTCCGAGATCCAGAACGTGGGCCTCGAGGTCATGCACGAGGAGAACCTGCGCTACCACTACGCGCTCACCCTCGCCGAATGGTGCGACAACCTGGTGAAGAACTGGGAGGCCGCGGTCGAGGAGGTCGGCGAGGGCACCGCCAAGGTGTGGGGCCTGTACATGGCCGGCTGTCAGCTCGGCTTCGAACGCAATGTGGTTCAGCTACACCAGGTTCTGGGCGTGAAGCTGGGCGCCGACCAGGCGTGGACCGTGCCGCTGCGGCCCTGGTGGAAGCCGTAGGACGAAACCTCCACCCCGTCATCCCGGCGCGCTTTTGGCCGGGATCCACACCGTAGACGCATCAACGGTTTTCGTGGATCCCGGCCAAACCCATGCCGGGATGACGATGGCGTCGTTCGTTCAGCCCAGAGTGAGGGCGGTTTCGGAGTCCACCCGGGTGAGCTTCTCCGGATTGCGGACGTAGTAGATGCCCGCGATGCGCTCGTCCTCGTAGCGGAAGGCCATGACGCCGTCGAACTCGCCGTCCAGGCTGACCCGCAGCGCCGGATTGCCGTTGACCACGGTCTGCTCGATGGTGATCGCGACATCCCCGGCCTTGCGCAGGCCGCCGAGGATGAAGCGGACGACCTTGTCCGAACCGCTGATCGGCCGCAGCGAGGCGCGTTTGATGCCGCCGCCGTCGCCCATCAGCACGACGTTCGGGGCGAGGAGGTCGAGCAGGCCCTGCGGGTTCCCGGTCTCGATGGCCTGCATGAACGAATCCAGCGCCGCCTGAGCCTGACTCGGCGACACCACCTCGCGGGGGCGGCGGGCGTCGACGTGTTTGCGGGCGCGGTGCGCGATCTGGCGGACGGCCGCCGTGGTCTTGTCGACCGCGGCGGCGATCTCGTCATGACTCAGGTCGAAGACCTCGCGCAGCACGAACACGGCGCGTTCGGTCGGCGACAGGGTTTCGAGCACCAGCATGAGAGCCATCGACATGCTCTCGGCGAGCTCGACGTTCTCGGCCACGTCCGGAGTGGTGAGCAGGGGTTCGGGCAGCCAGGGCCCGACATAGGATTCCTTGCGCCGGTTCATGGTTCGCAGCCGGTTCAGCGCCTGACGGGTCGTGATCCGCACCAGGTAGGCGCGCGCGTCGTTCACCTGCGACAGGTCCACTTCGACCCAGCGCAGCCAGGTCTCCTGGAGTACGTCCTCCGCGTCGGCCGCGGACCCGAGCATCTCGTAGGCCACGGTGAAGAGCAGATTGCGATGGGCGACGAAGACCTCCGTCGCCGGGTCGGTGGGGTGCTCTGAGGTGTCCACTGGACTGCCGTCTTTCTCGCTGACCGTCGAATTCAACCAACCAGTCTGATCGAAGAGTGTTGTCACCGCGCGACCAGCGCCTCGGCCCGCCTGGCCGCCAGCAGCCGCGCACGCTGATGCCCACCCGAAACCTTGTGCATGCCAAACGAACCGGGCTTCGCACCCTCACAGGCCAGATACTCGACGGTGCTCCGGCACACATACTCCTTGACCTTCGCGGCCAGCCGGCCGTCGAGATGGAACCACAGCGCCACATCATTGCGGTGCGCGAGCTGGACGAGGCCACCCTCCCGGCCCAGGCTGAGGCCCTGACCGACCAGCAGCTGGTTCAGCGTTTCCGGCTGTTCGCCGTCGATGCGGCTGAGCACGGTGTCGGCGGCTCGCGCGCCCAACGGTATGGCGGCCTGGCAGCTCATGCGCAACGGCAGCTCCGACGGGGCGGCCGAATCCCCCGCCGCCACAATGCGATCGTCGTCCACGCTGGTCAGCGTCTCATCGGTGAGCAGGCGGCCCGCCGCATCGGTGTGCAGGCCGCTGCGGCGCGCCAGCTCCGGCACCCCGAACCCGGCGGTCCAGATGGTCACCGCACTCGACAGCGTGTGCCCGCCGCCGAGCCGCACGGTATCGCGGCCCACCTCGGTCACCCGCGACTCACCGCCCTCGAGCACCGTCACACCCAGCTTGGCCAGCCGCCGGGCCACCGCCCGGCGGCCCCGCGCATGCAGGTAGGGGCCGAGCACCCCGCCGCACAGCAGCGTCACCCGGCGGCCCTGCTCGGCAAGCTCGGCAGCGGTCTCGATACCGGTCGGTCCCGCCCCGACCACGGTCACCGGAGCCTCCGCGGGCGCGAGAGCCAGTGCCGCGCGCAGTCGCCGCGCATCCTCCAGCGTGGCGACCGGATACGCGAAACGGTCCGCACCCGGCACATTCGGCCGCGCACCGGCACTGCCCACCGCGTACACGAGGTAGTCGTAGCCGAGCGTGCCGCCGCTCTCCAACTCCACCGCGCGGACGCCCGCATCGATCCGGGAGACGGTATCGACGACCACCCGCACGCGCTCGCTGAGCACCCGCTGATACTCCGTGACGGCGTCGTAGTTTCCAGCGGCCGCCTGGTGCAAGCGAATCCGCTCGACGAAACCCGCGCGCGGATTGATCAGTGTCACGGACACGTTGTCGCGCTGGGTGAGCCGGTTGGCCGCCATGACGCCCGCGTATCCGCCGCCGATAACCACCACGTCGATGTTCGCGCTCATGGTGTCCGTGCCTTTCGTTCGGAAGCCTCTGGAGCCCGGCCCGGCGGTCTCCGGGTCCGCTCCAAGGAGGGGGTCGTCCACAAGACACCACCCGCATGACAGGTGTGACACGTGTGTGACACAGGTCACGCCCACACCCCGCAATTCCTCCCGCCATCCCGGCATCGACCCCACCCCGTCCGCGCAATCACTCGTCATCCCGGCATGGGTTTGGCCGGGATCCACGCAGGCAGTGTGGATCCCGGCCAAAAGCGCGCCGGGATGACGAGGGCCAGGCAACACCGGGATAACGAGGGCCAGGCAACACCCGGATGACGAGGGCCAGGCAACACCCGGATGACGAGGGCCAGGCAACACCCGGATGACGAGGGCCAGGCAACACCGGGATGACGAGGGCCGGGCAGCAAAGAAATCGCCTGCGGCCTCGCGCGCCGGCTCGGCTCAGAGCAGGGAGTCCAGGAATCCCCTGGGAAGTTCCTGGATCTCCGGAGCGCCTGTGCCCAGCGGCATTTCGGTGCGCAGGGTGCGCAGGATGCCCAGGACGCCCGGACCCGCGTCCAGAAGTGGCCTGGTCCAGCCCAATCGGGCACAGCGCACGACCTCCGGGGTGAGCACCGCCATGGCCTCACCCATCCAGCCGGAGGCGGACAGGCATTCGGCCAGCAGGAGCGCAGCATCGAGTTCGGCGCGCGGACGATGGCGTTCGCGAATGCGGCCGAGCAGCGCCCGCGCGCGCTTGACCGCCGTGTCCTCGTTGCCGAGGGGCGCGAGATCGTCTGTGGCACTGCGTTCGTCGCCGCGATAGTGGCGGGCCAGCAGCGCCTGGATGGTGGCCACCTCCTCGGCTTCGGCGGTCAGCGCGGCCGCGCCACCGGCATGCCGAGGCGTGCGCACCATCGGCTCGGAGACCAGACCAGCGGTGTACTGATCGGCGGGCAGTCCGAGTCGCAGGCGTTCGGCGCGGATGTGCGCGGCCAGCCGGGACAGCTTGCGGTCCACCGCGATTCGCGCGCCCTCGTCCAGGCGGGCGGCGGCCGTGTCCAGATCGCCGCGCACCGCCTTCACCCGCGCGCCGATCACGAAGGTGCTCACCAGGAAATCGACCGGGCCGATGCGGGCCGTCAGCTCGTGACTCTGATCCAGCAGACGTTCCGCGGCATCCAGATCACCGCGCCGGTAGGTGAGCTCACCCAGCAGCGCCGCCGCCACCCGCACGGCATGCGAGCGCGGACCCGAACGGTCCCGGCCCGTCTGCCACGCTTGCTCGAAACAGGCTGTGGCGGAGTCGATATCGAGCTGCTCATAGGCGACCGCGCCGAGCCCGCACAGGCCGAAGACCTCACCCAGCGGATCGGCGGAGCGCGCGTGATAGGGCGCTGCCCACTCCTCCATCTCCCGCGCACCGGCGAAATCGAACTCGCACAGTCGCACATACGACGCCAGGTTCGCGGCCGTGGAGACGGTCCACGCGGGCAGATCGTCCGCATGCTGCAGGCATTCGGTGATGCGGTCCAGCACACCCTCGGTGCGGTCGCGCGCGACCTGGTCGGCGGCGGCCAGCACCGCGGCCTGTGCACGCTGCGTCGCGGCCTCGCTGTCGGTGGCCGAAGACCGGGCGAGCATGTTCGACAGGCGGCCCAGCGTCGTCCGCGCCGCATTCGACTGCTGCAGGTTCACATTCGCCCGCGCCAGCGCCATCAGCAGCTTCGACCGCGAGGTCACCTGCTGCACGGGCAATTTCGACACCGTCCCGAACAGCGTCGCCAGGCGGGACCGGTCGATCAGGTCCATGCCGCCGCTCTCGAGCAGATCCAGCGCGAAATCCATATCGGCGGCGGCCAGCGCGTGATCCACCGACTGCCGCAGCAGCCGATGCTCGGCGAACCAGCGGGAAGCCTTGCGGTGCAGGGCCTTCACGCGTCCCGGCTGTGCGCGCTCCAGCCGCGCCCGCAGGTGCTCGGCCACCATCGGCTGCATGCGGTACCAGGTGGAATCCTCGGACAGCCGGTGCACGAACAATTCTCGCTGCTCGGCCTGCTCCAGCAGATCCACCGCCTCGGCCTCACCGGTCAGCGCCTCGGCCAGGGAGGCATTGACGCGTTCGGGCACCGCGATGGCGCTGAGGAATTCGAGCATGCGCGGCTCCAGCGCGTCCAGCACGTTCTCGGCGAGATACTCGCGAATGGCCTTGTTGTCCCCGGAAAGTCGCGCGATGAGCTGATCGGCGTCCCCGCCCGCCGCCCGCAGCGACAGGCTCACCAGCTGGATCGCGGCGGGCCAGCCGTCGGTCGCCGCGTGGATCTGTTCCAGCTGCCGGTCCGTCAGCTCGATCCCGGTCCGGTCCACCAGCAGCTGCCTGGTCTCCTCCAGCGTCAGCCGCAACTGCGCCGACCCGATCTCCACCAGTTCGTCGGCCACCTGCATGCGGCTCAGCGGCAGCCCGGCCCGCTCCCGGCTGGTGATGACGAAACGCAAATGATGGCAACCATTGTCGAGCAGCGCCTCCAGCACCCGATGCGCCCCGGCATCGGTGATGCGATGCCAGTCGTCCACCACCACGACAATCGTGCTGCCCCCGGCATGCACCTCGTCGATGAGTGCGGACACCGCGTACCCGACCGCCTCCGTCGGACGCTCCTCCAGCGCCTGCTCCAGACCGGCGCCGATCTCCGGCCGCACCCGGCGAATCGCGGCGACAATGTGCGCGAGCAGCCACACCTCGTTGTCGTCGTCGCGATCGATGCCGATCCACGCCACCGCCACACCGCGATCGGTGAGCTCGGCGCACCACTGCGCGGCCAGCGTGCTCTTCCCGAAACCGGCCGGACCGTGCACCACCGCCAACCGCCTGCGACCGCCCGCGCGCAGCGGCTCCAGCAGCCGCGGACGCACCACCGGTTCCCGCGCGGGGGTGGGCGGGCGAAATTTCGTCGCGGCCGTGGGCGGCAGCGTATTTCCCGACATGGGCGGGAACCCGCCGGTCGACGGGCCGGAGGGCCGCAGCGTCAGCGACCGGGTGCGCGGCGCGGTGACGATGGTGCGCTGGCGCGAATTCCGCCGGGCGGCATCGGAATCCGCATCATCGCCCGCGACTTCGGCGTCGAGCAGCGCCATTTCGTCGGGCACCTGCCCGTGGTCGGCCTGCACCGTGCGCAGCAGCTCCCCGAATTCCACCGCGCTGCCGGGCCGATCGCGCGGCTCGGGCGCCATGGCCGCCTCGATGGCGGCGGCCACATCGTCGGGGATCTCGCGCTCGCGCAGATCGGGCAGCGGCTGACTGGTGATGCGCAGGAACTGGGAGACGATCTTCTCCCCCACCTGCCGCTCATAGGCGGCGTGTCCGGTGAGCAAGGCGAAAATCGTGGACCCGAGACCGTACACATCCGAGCGCACCGTCGGTTCGTCACCCTTGAGGACCTCCGGGGCGGTGAAGGCCGGTGAGCCGGTGATCAGGGCCGTCGAGGTCCGGAAGCCGCCCGGAATGCGCGCGATGCCGAAATCGGTGAGCTGCGGTTCCCCGTACCGGCTCAACAGCACGTTCGCGGGCTTGACGTCGCGATGCAGCACCTGGGCCCGGTGCGCGCTCTCGATGGCCCCCGCCAGCTTCACCCCCACCCGCAGCGAATCCGACCAGGTGAGCGGACCGTTCTCGCGCACCAGCTGTTCCAGCGAACCGTGCGTGGCATACGGCATGACGATGTAGGGCTGTCCCGTGGGCGTCACATCCACCTGCAGGATGTCCACGATGTTCGGATGCCCGGACAGCCGGCCCATGGCCTGCTCCTCGCGCAGGAACCGTTCCCGGCTTTCCTCGTCTATCTCCGAAGACAACACCTTCACGGCTACGATCCGATCCAGTGCCCTTTGCGCACAGCGGTATACGACGCCGAATCCGCCCCGCCCGATCTCCTCGGCATCGAACAGGCCCATGGCCTCGAGCTCGTCGGTGATGTTCACGGGGATATATGCCTGCGTCGCGTTGTCGGCTCGAGCTGTGTCACTCCGGGGGCCTCCCGGGCGCGCATGTGGATTCATCTCTGGCCACCTCGAACTGGAACGAGCGCGTACCGAACGTACGGGCGTTTCCGGTGTTCTACCCGCGCATATTTCCAAACGTAGCGCGGTCTGCACATATTCGGTGGACGATTCGGCACAGCTATGAATAACACCGGCGGACGCATCCAAGCGTCCGCGCACACAACACGGCCCGGACCGCGACAATCGCGATCCGGGCCGGTTAATTCACTGCGTCAGTGGCGCATTTGCGCCCGCAGCTGTGTTGTTACTTGCGCAGCGAGGCGGGCACCTCGAAGCGCTCGCCGAACTTGGCGGCGAGCTCGTCGGCGCGGGCCACGAAGGCCTCCTGGCCGCCCGGGTAGCCGACGATGAACTGGTGGGTGCCACCGGTCCAGGCCGGGAAACCGATGCCGAAGATCGAGCCGATGTTGGCGTCGGCGGTCGAGGTCAGCACGTTCTCGTCGAAGCACTTCTGGGTCTCGATGGCCTCCGCGAACAGCATGCGGTCCTTGAGATCCTGGAAGGTGACGCCTTCCGGCAGCTCGGTCGAGGTCTTGAACAGGGTGCGCAGCTCGGGCCACAGGTTGGTGGCCTTGCCGTCCACGTACTCGTAGAAGCCCGCGCCGCCGGCCTTGCCCTTGCGGTCGAACTCGCCCACCAGCTTGTCCAGGATCGCCGCGGTCGCGCCGGAAGCGGCGTCGATCGAGCCACCCGCCTCGACGATCGCCTCGGCGGTCTCCTTGTAGATCTTCTGCATGGTGGTGAAGTTCAGCTCGTCCGACAGCTTCAGCGGCGCCGCCGGGTAGCCCGCCTGCAGACCGGCCTGCTCGATGGTCTGCGGGTCGATGCCCTCGTCGAGCATCTTGATGGCCTCGTTGATGAACTTGCCGATGACGCGCGAGGTGTAGAAGCCACGCGAGTCGTTCACCACGATCGGGGTCTTCTTGATGGCCAGCGTGTAGTCGTACACGCGGGCCAGCGCCTCGTCGGAGGTCTTCTCGCCCTTGATGATCTCGACCAGCGGCATCTTGTCGACCGGCGAGAAGAAGTGGATGCCGATGAAGTCCTCGGCCCGCTTCACGCCATTGGCCAGCAGGGTGATCGGCAGGGTCGAGGTGTTGGAGCCGAGCAGCGCGTCGGCGTCCACGATGTCCTCGATCTCCTGGAAGACCGCGTTCTTGAGCTCCGGCTTCTCGAAGACGGCCTCGATCACGAAGTCCACGCCCGCGAAATCCTTCGGATCGGCGGTGGGGGTGATGCGAGCCAGCAGCGCCTCGGACTTCTCCGCGGTGGTCTTGCCACGCGAGAGCGCCTTCTCCTCGAGCTTGACCGAGTAGTCCTTGCCCTTGTTGGCGGCCTCGATGGTGACGTCCTTCAGGACGACGTCGATGCCGGCCTTGGCGGTGACGTACGCGATGCCCGCGCCCATCATGCCCGCGCCGATCACGCCGACCTTCTTGATCTCACGCTTCGGCACGTCCTTCGGACGCGAGCCGCCGCCGTTGATGTGCTGCAGGTCGAAGAAGAACGCCTGGATCATGTTCTTGGCGACCGGACCGGTCAGCAGGGACACGAAGTAGCGGGACTCGATCAGCGACGCGGAGTCGAAATCGACCTGCGCGCCCTCGACCGCGGCCGACATGATGGCCAGCGGGGCCGGCATGTTCTGGCCCTTGGTCTGCTTGCGCAGGTTGGCCGGGAACGCCGGGAGGTTGGCGGCCAGCGCCGGGGTGGTCGGGGTGCCGCCCGGGATCTTGAATCCCTTGACGTCCCACGGCTGCACGCCCTTGTCCGGGTTGGCCTTGATCCACGCCTTGGCGGCCGGGACGAGCTCCTCGACGGAACCGACGACCTCGTTGACCAGACCGGTGGCCTTGGCCTTCTGCGCGTTGAACTTGTTGCCCTGCAGCAGGACACCCATCAGGCCGTTCGCGATGCCGAGCATGCGGGTCACGCGGGTGACACCGCCGCCAGCCGGGAGCAGGCCCAGCTGCACCTCGGGCAGACCGATCTGCACGCCCTTGACGTCGGCGGCGATGCGGTAGTGGGTGGCCAGCGCGATCTCCAGGCCGCCGCCGAGGGCCGCGCCGTTGATGGCCGCGACGACCGGCTTGCCCAGCTGCTCGAGACGACGCAGGTCGCTCTTGATGAAGGTGAGCTCCTCCATGATGGCCGGGGCGTCGGCCTTCGTGGTCTGCATCATGTTCTTGAGGTCACCGCCGGCGAAGAAGGTCTTCTTCGCGGAGGTGATGACGACACCGGTGATGTCGTCCTTCTCGGCGACCAGGCGGTCCACGGTGGCCCGCATGGAGTCCTTGTAGAGCTGGTTCATGGTGTTGGCGCCCTGGTTGGGGTCGTCCATGGTCAGCACGACGATGCCGTCGGCGTCCTTTTCCCAGCCGATCATGTTCTCAGTCATTGTGTTTCGTTCTCCTGAAAAGTCTCGGGTGGGCGTCAGACGCGCTCGATGATGGTGGCGACACCCATGCCGCCGCCGATGCACAGGGTGATCAGGCCGTAGCGCGCGTTGCGACGGTGCAGCTCGTCGATGACGGTGCCGGTGATCATGGCGCCGGTGGCGCCCAGCGGGTGGCCCATGGCGATGGCGCCACCGTTGACGTTCAGCTTCTCGTCGGGGATCTGCAGGTCCTTCTGGAACTTCAGCACGACGGAGGCGAAGGCCTCGTTGATCTCGTAGATGTCGATGTCTTCACGCTTCAGGCCCGCCTTGGCGAGAGCCTTCTCCGCGGCCGGGGTCGGGCCGGTCAGCATGATGGTGGCGTCGGCGCCGGAGATGCCGGTGGCGACGACGCGGGCGCGCGGGGTCAGGCCCGAGGCCTTGCCGGCCTCTTCGGAGCCGACGAGCACCAGCGCGGCGCCGTCGACGATGCCGGAGGAGTTGCCGCCGTGGTGCACGTGGTCGATCTTCTCGACGTAGGTGTAGCGCTGCATGGCGACGGCGTCGAAGCCACCCATCTCACCGATGCCGGCGAAGGCGGGCTTCAGCTTGGCGAGGTCGGCGGCGGTGGTGCCGGGGCGCATGTGCTCGTCGTTGTCGAGGATGGTCAGGCCGTTGATGTCCTTGACCGCGACGACGGAGTTCTTGAAGTAGCCGTTGTTCCAGGCGTTGGCGGCCAGCTCCTGCGAGCGGACGGCGTAGGCGTCGACGTCGTCGCGCGAGAAACCCTCGATGGTGGCGATGAGGTCGGCCGAGATGCCCTGCGGGACAATGTAGTTCGGGTACGCGGTGGCCGGGTCCATGAACATGGCGCCGCCGTCGGAGCCCATCGGCACGCGGGACATGGACTCCACGCCGCCGGCCAGGACCAGGTCCTCGAAGCCGGAGCGGACCTTCTGGGCCGCCAGGTTCACGGCCTCCAGGCCGGAAGCGCAGAAGCGGTTGATCTGCACGCCGCCGACGGTGTCGGGCAGGCCCGCGGCGAGGACGGTGGTGCGGGCGATGTCGGCGCCCTGGTCGGCGACCGGCGACACGCAGCCGAGGATGATGTCCGAGATGCGGTCCTCGTCCAGGTTCGGGTACCGATTCCGCAGCTCCTCGACCAGGCCGGTGGTCAGGTCGATCGGCTTGACCGAATGCAGCGAGCCACCACGGTTCTTGCCCCGCGGAGTGCGGATGGCCTCGTAAATGTAGGCCTCTGTGGTCATATCGGAGTTGTCCTCTCTTAGGTGCGCCGACACCGCGTTGTGCGGTCAGCCCATGTAGCCATGTCCTCGCCGCCCGGCCTCACGACCGACCGTCTTTGACGCTGTAAAACAGCACCTGGCACGGATCGGCGACCTCCAGGCAGCCCGTACGCCTGGGCATACCTTAGAACTTCGCCGAACCGATACTCACGGCCACCCGATCATAGTACCGCTCGATGCGAACTCCGGTTAACTTAATGTGCCTCACAGGGTAGCTGTCAACCCTCCAGAGGCGTCGCACCCAATTCCTGCTTCAGCAGTTCCAAGGCCACCTCATCCGGGTCGCGGCGGTCTCCGGGCGCCACCGGCTCGGCCGCCTGCGCCAACATCTCCCGCTCTTCCTCCTCCGTAGACGCAGGTGGAACGCCGTCATAACCTACTGGCGAGTAGTCAACAGGCCCGGGGTCGTCCGGAAGGTCCGGCCCGTCCGGCAGCGGAATATCGTCCTCGACCGGCGCATTCCGCATCGCGACGGCACTGTCCCCGGAAGGACCGGCGGCACCCGCCGAACCACCGGATCCGCCCGCAGGCGCACCCCAGCCACCGCCGGTCCCACCGGCTCCGCCCGTCCCCCATCCGGTCGCGCCACTGTCACCGCCACCCGATTCGGCAGGGCTCTTCCCCGCCGCCTGACTCGGCCGGGTGAATCTGACCGGCTCCTTACCGCCGCCACTCTCCCGCCCGGGCCCCCGCCCGGCCCCGCCACCGCGCCCACCCGCGGTCTTCGCGGGCGCGGCCTGCACCGCCCCCGCCACCTCCCACCGCACGTCATGATCCCGCCCCAGCACCGCCCGCACCGCGGACCGCACCGCCTCCACATTCTTCGGCTGCGACAACCGCTGCGCCAACGGCGCCGCCGGATGCGCCAGCACAATCGTCTCCCCCTCCATCCGAGCCACACTCGCCCCGGACAACATCGCCTGCACGGTCGCCCCGAACTCCCGCACCTTCGCCCGAATATCCGCCCAGGCAGCCTCGATCTCCCGCAGCGCCTCATCCCCCAGCGGCACCCCGGCCACCCCGGAATCGGCGACGTCCTGAACAGGCGCCGACAGGTCGGCCGAGACGGATCCCGCAGCCCCGGAAAGACCGTCCTCCGCAGCGGGCGCGACGCCGACTTCCGGCGCAGCGACGACATTCTGACCTGCGAACGAAACATCATGCGCCACAGCAGGTTCAGCGGCCAGCGGGCTCGCCTGCACCGGCGGCGCGCCAATTTCGCCGGAATCGCCGGAGCGGTCCTCCTCAGTCACCGGAATGTCCGCCGCAGATGAAGGATTCGCTTGCGGCACAACGTTTTCAAAGTCCGGATCGGCAGCCGCGACCGCGGGCGACGCCTGCGCGGGATTACCGGCCGGTGCCGAGGACTGAGCCGAGAAGGCCATGGGCAGCGGCTCGTCCCCCTCCTCGGGAACCTGCTTCGCATCGGTAGCAAGAGGTGCATCGGAGGGCTCTTGCGCTGCAGCCGAATTCGCAGGCTCGGCATCCAGCCCAGCTGTGGACTCACCACTGACGGCATGAGCCTGTCGCGCGGCCGCGTCGGCGGCCCCCGCGGGCGCAGCCGGTTGCCCCGCCGCCGAATCGGCGTGCGCGGGCGCAGCATCTTGGCCGATGTGCCGCTCGGCCTCAGCAGGGACCTCCCCGGTCGCCGGAACAGGCCCGGAAGCGGAAGGCTGTTGCGCCGCAGCGCGTTCGGCGGGGTGGGCAGCGATGTTCTCAGTGCGCACCCCACTCATCTCAGGCGGGCGGACAGCAGCGGGCTGCGCGGCGCTCTGGGTATCAACCGGCGCGGCGGCCGACTGCGGCGCGACAGGCTGTTGCACCGACGCCGTCTGCTGCGGCGGTTGCTGCTGGGGTGCGGCCTGCACCGGGGCGGCGGACTGCTGTTGCGGCGCGGCGGTCGGCGGGGTGCCGGTCTTTTCGGCGCGCAGGGCGGCGAGGGCTTCCGCGCCGCGGCGGCGTGGGGAACCACCCTCGGATTGGGCTGGGCGCGGGGCGGATTGGACGCTCCCGTCGTCTGCCGGGCGGGCTGCCGGAGCACTCGGGGCGGCGGCGGGCAGGGCTCCGCCTGCCATGCGGCGTTCCAGTTGTTCCAGGCGCTGGAGGGTGGCGGTTTCGGAGTCGGAGGCGGCGGGGAGGAGCATGCGGGCGCCGATCACCTCGAGCAGGAGGCGGGGGTTGGTGGCGCCGCGCATGTCGCCGAGGCCCTCGTGCAGGAGTTCGGCGTAGCGGGCGAGGGCGGCGGGGCCGAGGCGCTCGGCCTGGTCGTGCATGCGGTCGAGGACGTCGCCGGGGCCGGTGACCAGGTTGCGGGCGGCGGCGTCGGGGACGGCACGCAGGAGGATGAGGTCGCGGAGGCGTTCGAGGAGGTCGGTGGCGAAGCGACGGGGGTCGTGGCCCGCCTCGACCACGCGGTCGATGGTGCCGAAGAGGGTGGCGCCGTCGGAGGCGGCGAGGGCTTCGACGGCGTCGTCGATGAGGGCCACGTCGGTGACGCCGAGCAGGGAGACCGCGCGGGGGTAGGTGACGCCTTCGGGGCCCGCGCCCGCGAGGAGCTGGTCGAGGACGCTGAGGCTGTCGCGGGGGGAGCCGCCGCCGGCGCGAATCACCAAGGGGTACACGGATTCTTCGACCGGGACGTGCTCCTGGTCGCAGATCTTGCCGAGCAGGCCACGCATGGTGGCGGGCGGCAGCAGGCGGAACGGGTAGTGGTGGGTGCGCGACCGGATGGTGGGCAGCACCTTGTCCGGTTCGGTGGTGGCGAAGACGAAGATGAGGTGGGCGGGCGGCTCTTCCACGATCTTGAGCAGCGCGTTGAAGCCCGCGGTGGTGACCATGTGCGCCTCGTCGACGATGAAGACGCGGTAGCGGGATTCGGCGGGCGCGTAGAAGGCGCGGTCGCGCAGTTCACGGGTGTCGTCCACACCGCCGTGGCTGGCGGCGTCGAGCTCGATGACGTCGAGGTTGCCGGAACCGCCGGGGCCCAGCGCCACACAGGACGGGCACACGCCGCACGGTTTCGAGGTCGGGCCCTGCACGCAGTTCAGCGAGCGCGCGAGGATGCGCGCGGACGATGTCTTGCCGCATCCGCGCGGGCCGGAGAACAGATACGCATGACTGATCCGGCCGGTGTCGAGCGCGGTACTCAGGGGATCGGTGACGTGCTCCTGACCCACCACTTCAGCGAACGTTGCCGGTCGGTACTTCCGGTACAGAGCCACGCGCTGAGGGTACCGGCTACAGCCGACAGGACTGCCGCGCTCCGTCCCTTCGCGAGGCGGACCGCCCGGCCGCCTTGTGATGCACATCACATAGATTCCCCGCGCCGGTTCCGTACCGACCGGACCGGACGCCGAGCCTGAGATCTTGATCAGCAAATTCTCAGCGCGATCACAGGCGCCCCGTACCCGGACACCACTTCCACCCAAGATCACCATTTATGGAAGCGAGGTACGTTTCAACTCCACGTAGCGGACATAACGATCCAGTCAACCGATGCAGCAAGATCGCAATCGTTTGGCTACCGTGGACATCGGCAACTTCGGTAGCCAAACCTTCATCAGGTTGGTGGCCCCGGCCGGTCCCTCATCCCGACCGGGGCACAACCAAATCTCCCGGAGGAACGCCCAAGTGCCGTCGCATGACGACATCGCCGCCGCCTGGCTCTCCAGCACCGAATTCGCGGATGACAATGCCGCGGTCGGACTGCTCAGCCGAGCCATCAGCCCGGCGGACTACGACATCAAACGAGACTCGCTCCCCGTGTCGGCCGCCGCCGACCCGGCCACCGCGAGCGCCATTCTCGAACTGCTGCAGCGCGGCCAGGTGCCGACGCTGGCGGCCATCGAGACCCTCATCGTGCAGAACGACATGCGCGCCGAGGCCGAACGCATCGAACGCCTGGGCCGCCGCGCCCAGCGCAGCATCGACGACTTCGGCCGGGTCCTGGCCAAACTCACCGACGAGTACTGGACGATGCACGGCACGGGCCCGACCCGCCGCGACATCCTGCTCTCGGAACCGGTCTTCAATCTCATTCGCAATCGGGTCGGCAATATCGCCCCGACGGCGGTCAAACATCTGTGGCTGGTCGAGCGCGCGCAGCGCGCCGGCTGGATCGCCTACAACGCCGCGCCCCGATCCCTTTGTGCCGGAAGGCGTTTCCACGCTTCCCGGTACGGAAATCGAGTGTCGCTGCGCCCGGTGAACACCCTCGGCACGCTGGTCGCCGCGTACCTGCGCGATCAGATCGCCGAGCAGGGCCGCCCGCCGCGCTGGTCGGTCATGGCCTACGAACTCCGTGACGATCGCGGCCGGCGCGTGTTCAACGACACAGCCGACGCCCGCGCCCAGCAGCAGTGGCTCGTCACCGCCGAATGGATGGCGCTCGAGGACGGCAATCCGGTGCCCGGGCCGCGCGGCTTGCGCGCGCTGACCCGCAAGGGCCGTGACCGCCGCAGCTGAGCTGCGGGTCTCTGTTGCAGCTGAGCTGCGGGTATCTGTTACAGACACGTATCCAACTGCTCATTTTCGTAACAGCGCCGAAACGTGAGTATTCGGTAACTTCCGTGCAACGCGATCACGCGCGGAAGGAGTTACTCACCCCATGACACCGACACTCGATGCGGCGGCGACAGCCTGGCTGTTGGCCGCGACCGCAATGGTGCTGCTGATGACACCGGGCCTGGCGATTTTCTACGGCGGCATGGTGCGATCCTCCGGCGTGCTCAACATGCTGATGATGAGCTTCATCTCGATTCCGCTGGTCACCGTGGCGTGGCTGGTCTTCGGGTACAGCCTCGCCTTCGCACCGGACGCCGGCGGCGGGCTCATCGGAAACCTGGAATTCCTGGGGCTTTCCGGCATCGACCCGAACACCCTGCACGTCGTCGACGCCACGACCGGTGCGGCGGTGCCGGAACTGCTGTACGTGACCTTCCAGCTCACCTTCGCGATTCTGACCGTGGCGCTGGTCAGCGGCGCCATCGCGGATCGCGCCAAGTTCTCCGCGTGGATGATCTTCGTTCCGGTGTGGGCGCTCATCGTGTACGCCCCGATCGCGCACTGGGTGTGGACCTCGGACGGCTGGCTGTTCAAGCTCGGCACGCTCGACTACGCGGGCGGCCTGGTGGTCGAGATCGCTTCGGGCGCTTCGGCTCTGGCCATGGCGCTGGTGCTGGGACCGCGCATCGGGTTCAAGGTGGACGCCATGCGCCCGCACAATCTGCCCTTCGTGCTGCTGGGCGCGGGTCTGCTGTGGTTCGGCTGGTTCGGGTTCAACGCCGGTTCGGCCTTGAACGCCAATGGCATGGCCTCCGCGGTGTTCCTGAACACGCTGGTGGCCGGTTGCCTCGGCATGCTGGGCTGGCTCGTGGTGGAGCAGGTGCGCGACGGCCGGCCGACCACCTTCGGTGCGGCCTCGGGTGCGGTGGCCGGTCTGGTGGCCATCACGCCGTCGTGCGGTTCGGTGAACACGCTGGGCGCGCTGATCGTGGGTCTGGTTGCGGGCGTGGTGTGTTCGTTCGCGGTGGGCCTGAAGTTCAAGGGCGGCTACGACGATTCGCTCGACGTGGTGGGTGTGCACTTCGTCGGCGGCGTGGTGGGCACGCTGCTGATCGGCCTGCTGGCCAACGCTGTCATGACGAACGGCGCGGAGGGTCTGCTCTACGGCGGCGGGCTCGCCCAGCTGGGCAAGCAGGCGGTCGGCGTGCTCGTGGTGGCGCTGTTCGCCTTCGGTGTGACCTTCGCGCTCGGCAAGGTCATCGACAAGACCATCGGGTTCCGCGTGAGCCGGGAGGACGAGGTCGGCGGCATCGACTTCGCCCTCCACGCGGAAACCGCCTACGCCGAAGGCGTGCACGGGCACAACCCGCGCAAATTCGGTGAGGGGCCGTTCGGACACTGAGCCGAACGGAAGCGACAACGGCCGGGGCAATGACGCCCCGGCCGTTGCGCCTAATTCACCTTGCTGGCTGACGCCGAGAACGTATTGCACTGGGAGGTGCGGTTCTTGTCGTAGCCGAGTTCGAACCAGGCGCCGCTGTTCTGGGAGGAGCCGTGATCGCGCATGTCGCCGGAGGAGTCCCCGCGGTGGTACATGTCCGAGCGGGCGACGCCGATCTGGGCGGAAGTGAGGGAGCCGCCGCCGGCGGAGGACGCCAGATACATGCCGTCGAAACAGTTGGCCTGCAACTCGGTTCGGCGGGACAGTTCGAGCCCGGTGGCGCTGCGCGTGCCCGCTTCCCGCCGCTGCGCGTGCACCTTGCCGAGGATGCCGGACTGCGCCTGCACGTGATGCCCGTACTCGTGGGCGAACACCGACAGGTAGACGACCCAGTTGTCCTTGATCAGATCGGTCTGCAACTGACTGATCGGCATGTAGATGGTTTTGTCGGCCGAGCAGTAGAAGGCCGCGAAATTGGAGCTGTTGCCGGTGCACAGCGTGGTGATGCCCGAGGTGTCCTCGGAGACCACGAGTTTCGGCGCTTCGAAGGTGAGCCCCACGTCGGCGAACAGTGGCTGCCAAGCCTTTTCGAGGCAGGCGGCGGCGGTTTCGAAGAAGGTGCGCGCGGTGTCGACGTCGGTGCTCCACGGCGTGTACTTGCAACCGGCCGGGACGAGGGTGAGGTCCGCACCGGTGACCAGCGGATTGTTCGCGGTTTCCGCGACGCCGGTGCTGCCGCCGGGTTCGGACGGGTAGGTGGTCCGCACGCTGTCGCCGGAACCGGCCGTGTCGAGGCCGGTGTTCAACGCGGTGCGCAGCAGCACACCGGTGACCAGCACGACCAGAATGACAAGCAGTGTGCCCCAACGCCCGCGGCGCGGTTTCGCGGGCCGCTGCGCCTGCGGAATGCTGCCGGTGTGCACGTTCGGCGGCGGCAGCGGCGCGCGATAGCCCGGTTGCGGCGTGTATCCGGAGGACGGCACGGGCGGCGCGGCCATGCCGAAGCCCTGTGTCGGAATGTTCTGTTGCGGTGGATAACCGGGCCGCTGTGGATAACCCGGCGGCGCGGCATAGCCCTGCTGCCCGGGATATCCTTGCTGTCCCGGATATCCCGGCTGTCCTGAATGACCCTGCTGCCCTGGATATCCCGGTACTCCAGGCGGCTGTGGGTACCGGCCCGGCGGCGGTCCCGGCCTGCCCTGCTGCGGCGGCACCGAGCCACCGGGCTGACCGGGCCGGCCGTGCTGCGGCGGAACGGCACCGCCCGGCCCCGGCTGGCCCGGCCGACCGTGCTGCGGCGCGCCGGGCCGACCCGCCGGGGGTCGGCCGTGCTGCGCGGGCGGCTGTCCACCCGGCCTGGGGACCGCGGGGAAGCCGTTCTCGGGCGAGTGATCCGGCGGGATCGGCTGTCCGCCAGGGGGAATCGGTCCGTTCCCGGACGGTGGGCGAGTCATGCCCCCACACCCCCTCGTTCCTCGAAGAAACCGACAGCCGCTGAGGAAGAATAGCAAGCTGTCTAAAGTACGTTTCCATGCAGATTTTTCGGGGGGTCGTCCTCGTCGCGCTGCTGCTCGCGCTGGCGGGTGTGGCCGGGCCGGCCGCCCATGCCCAGTCCGACGGAGTGCGGATCACCGCGGATGTGAATCTCGGTGACGACGGTCTGCTGCGGGTCACCGAGCAGGTGGAAGTGCCTGCCGGACAGGATTTCCGCCAGGTGCTGCCGCTGCGCGTCGCGATCGGCGACGGCGTGGAACGCAAGTTCCAGGTCACCGATGTGAAATCGACGGGCGAGGGGACGGCGACGGTGGCGGCGGACCGCTTCACCATCGAGGCGCGCCCCGGCTCCTCGACCTTCGAGTACACGGTGCACAACACGGTCAGCGACACCACGGGTGCGCAGGTTTTCCAGTGGTCAGGGGTGCTGAACACGGATGTGGCGTCGATCAGCGCCACGGTGATCGGCCCGGACTTCCGGATGGGGATCACCAAGTGCACCATCGGCCCGCCGGGAAGTCCGGAGGACTGCGCGGACATTCGCGTCGAACCGGACGGTGTGGCGCATCTGGAGAAAACGGATCTGCGCAGGGGCGATCTCATCGAGGTGACCTTGCAGCTGCCGCCGGGCACGGTCGAGGCGAACGCGGATATCCACGATGACAATGCGCCCGGCCCGTTTTCGCTGACCGGACCGGTGTTCGCGGCGTTCGGCCTGCTGCTGGCGGCGCTGGCCGCGGCGGCCGGATACGTACTCTGGGCGCGACGTTCGCAGCCCGGACCGGGTGCGACGGCGCTCGACCCGATCGAGCGGCAGGGCGACCGGGCCTGGTTCGCCTCCCCCGACGGCGTGCTGCCGGGTACGGCGGGCCTGCTGCTGGACGGTCACGTGGATCCCCGCGACATGGCGTCGACGGTGGTGGATCTGGCTGTGCGCAGCTACATCTGGGTGGCCGCGGTGAGCGATTCGGATTGGCGTGTCACGCGGATCAATCCGGCCGACGAGCAGCTCACGAAGTACGAGCGCACGGTGTATTCGGCCCTGCTGCCGGACGGCACCGACGAGGTGCTGCTGTCGGAGCTGCGCGGTAGGTTGCCCGCGAATGTGGTTCGCAAGGCGCTGATCTCGGATGCCGTGCAGCGCGGCGAGTTCGTGGACCGGAACCAGCGCGGTTTCGAATTCTGGACGGGTATCGCGCTGATCGTGGCCGGTGTGGGCGCGACGCTCGCGCTGTGGCTCGGCCCGGAACGGCATGCGCTGGTCGGTGCGGCCATCGCGCTCGGCGGCGTGGTGGCGCTGCTGCTGCCGCGCTATCTTCCGGCGCGCACCGCCCTCGGCCGGGAGCTCACCGGGCGCATTCAGGGCATGCAGCGCGGCTTGGAAGCCGTTTCACCGCACACCATTCCGGCCCCGGATCAGGAGATGGTGTTCTCCCGCGCGCTGCCGTTCATGGTGGCGTGGCGGCGCACCGATCAGTGGGTCCGCACCTTCCGCGATCTGAATCCGACCGCCGACGGTGACCCCGGCATCTACTGGTTCGGCGGCTTCGAGGGCGACCGCAATCTGCACCGCTTCGCGAGCCACTTCCCCTATTTCATCACCGAGGTGGAAAAGCTGTTCACCCGCTGAACCGAAGGCCCTTCGCCCCACCGGAATTCGGAAGGGCGAAGGGCCGCAGTTCCATTCGGCTCAGCGCGCGGTGCGGATGGCGCGGCGCATGGCCGACAGCGGGTCGGCGTAGAACACGCTGAGCGAGGTCACCGCCGCCGCGAATTCCTGTACCCGCCCGCCGAAGCGGGAGATGCGCAGGTCGGCCGCGGGCAGCGTGGTGGATTCGCCGAAAGCCTTTGCCACCCGCTCTATTCCGGGCCGCCAGCCGGTGAAGGCCTGGCCGCCCAGGATGACTCGATCCGGATTGAACATGTCGCGCACCAGAGCGGCTGTGCGGCCGAGGATTTCGGCGCGCTCCAACAGCAGTTCGCGGACCGCGGCGTCGCCGCCGTCGGCGATCCGGTACAGGTCCGCGATGGCCGGTCGGCGCGGGGCCTCCGGCTTGGGCAGGATGCCCTTGCGCACGGCGCGCTCCAGCAGCGGCCGTTCTCCGACGGTCGCTTCGAAGCAACCGCGACGCCCGCAGGTGCAATCCACCTCGGAGCCGGTCGGCAGATGCGCGATGGAACCGGGGCCGTTGGCGGGCGTGTGCACCCGATCGTGCAAAGTGACTGCGATACCGGCGGTTTCACGCGCGTAGACGTAGAGGCTGCTGCCCGGTCGCGTCTCCTCGCCGGGTTCCCGCCCGGAGAGCAGCAGTTCGGCCGCGGCCATGGCCTCCACATGGGCGGACACCGAGACCGGCAGGTCCAGGATGCTGCTGAACACGGCGGCCACGGGCGCGGCGGTCCATCCCAGTCGCGGATGGTCCACGACCCCGGCGGCCGGGTCGACGCGCCCGGCGAGCGCGATGCCGGTCCACAGCGGTTTGCGGCGCGGCAGGCGGTCCAGGAACGCCTTGGCGCTGCGCGCCACTATGGTCAGCGCCGCGTCCTGACCCGTTTGGGGCGTGGCGATTTCGAGTCCGCCGAGGATGCGGCCGGACAGGTCGGCGGCGACGATGCGGGTGACGGTGAACCCGATGTGCACACCGACGGTCACATACGAGTCGGTGTCGACCTCGAACGGGACACGCGGGCGGCCGACCGCGCCGGAGGCGGTGAGGTCGGCGCGTTCGCGCAGCAGTCCGGCCGAAAGCAGCGCGGACACTTGACGATTCACGGTGGCGATGCTGAGCCCGGTGGTCTGGGCGGCGATATCGCGGAAGATGGGTCCACGGGTGGCGGCGCGGAGGACGGCGGCCGCCGGGTTGTCGGTGATGCGCAGTTCGGCGGGCACCGCGGGGCGGGCCGGGGCCAGCCGGGCGGTGGCGACGGTAGCGCTGTGCGAACGCTCGAGAATAGGGCTCGGCATTTTCGGATCCTTGCTGCGGTCCCGCCGGCTAGCGGGACGAAGGCCAATGGAGAATTCAGCGATTTGCAGCGAAAGAAGCCCGGATTCGAGCGCGAATTACCGCAGGTGAATCGGGGTCAGTACTCGGCTGCGCGACGGCGGGAACAACACAGTTCCCGTTGCCGCGGCAGCCGCACGCCCAGCGCGACGGTCACATAGGTGACCCGCGGTGCGGAGTGCTGACTGGAAGACATGGGATCAAAGCTAACAGAGCGGACGGACCCGGCGCCAGACGCCCGCACCCGGCATTTCCACTTCAGCAGCGGAGAAATCTCCCGCACAGGGTTGCGTTCAGTGCGATCCCAACCGGCGCGGCAGCCGCAGCGCGGGGAGGATCGCCAGCGCCATGACCAGCACCGCCCAGCCGTAGGTGCCGCGGAAGGCGTCGGCCAGCCCGTCCGCGAGGGCGGCGTGGTCGGTGGCGGCGCGCACCGAATCCAGGGTCGCGCCGTCGGCTTCGCGAATCATGGCCGTGCTCAACAACACCGAGATGGTGGCCGCGCCGATGGCCGAGGCCATCTGCTGCACGATGCCGATGGCGGTGGAGGCGGCCGGCGCCGACTCGGGCGGCAGGCCGCGGTTGGCGGTGGTCACGGTCGGCATGATGGTCGAGCCCACGCCGATGCCCATGATCACGCCCGCGACGGCGATCCGCCAGTAGGCGGTGTCGGCCTGGATCTGGGTGGTCAGCAGCAGGAAACCGGCTGCGGCGGTGACGATTCCGGCCAGAATGATGCGGCGCGGCGGGAACCGGTCGACCAGACGGCCCGCGATCTGCATGGTGATGCCGGTGGCCAGCACCTGCGGGATGCCGTACAGGCCCGCCTGGGTGGCCGTCGCGCCGCGCACCACCTGCCAGTACAGCGGGGCCAGCAGCATGGAACCGAAGTAGGCGGCGTTGAACAGGACCAGAGTCACGACGCCGGTGCGGAAGCGGCTGTGCGCGAACAGCTTCAGATCGATCACCGGTGCGGCGACGCGCAGCCCGCGCACCACGAAACCGATGATCAGCGCCGCACCGAGAACGGTGGGCAGCAGCACGGACGGCGCGGTGAAGTCCGCGCGCTCACCGCCGGTGGCGACACCGTAGAGCAGCGCGGCCAGACCCGGCGACAGCATGAGCAGGCCCGGAACATCCAAAGTCTTTCCCGGCTGCGGGGTTTCGGCGGGCAGCACCAGCGCGATACCGACCATGGCGGCCACCGCGATCGGCAGATTGATCAGGAAGATCCAGCGCCACGACGCCTGATCCACCAGCCAGCCACCCAGCACCGGACCCGCCAGCGGGCCGATCAGGACCGGCAGACCCATGAGCGCCATGGTGCGGCCCATGCGCTCCGGAGTGGACGCGCGCATCATGACCGTCATGCCGATCGGCATGATCATGCCGCCGCCCAGCCCCTGCAGCACGCGGAAGGCGATGAGCGACTCCGCATTCCAGGCCAGTCCCGCCAGCAGTGAGCCGAGCGCGAACAGGACGATCGCGGTCAGATACAGGTTCTTCGCGCCGAATCTGCCGATCGCCCAACCGGTCACGGGGATGACGGCGGCCAGGGCGAGGGTGTACCCGGTCGCCACCCAGGCAATGGTGGACAGGGGCGCGTCGAAAGCGCCCGACAGGCCGTCCAGGGCGACATTGACGATGGTCATGTCGAGCACGGTCATGATGGAAGCCAGGGTCACCACGGTGGCGATGGCGGCCAAAGCCGGAGCTTCGGCGACCCGGGCGGTCCGGGCCGGGGCGAGTGTCGTGGTCATGATCAGGACGGTAGGAATCCGGAGGTACTCGTCGCCTCTGTCGAACTACCTGGTTCACGCCCCGGTCGTCCGGACCCGGTAAACCCGGTCATTCGACAGAGGCGAGGGCGCGGTGCCGCTCCCTACCGTCGAAGCATCAGGTCGAGAGCCTGGCACGCCCCTTCGATTCCCTTGGAGCAGAGTCATGTCCGACGCACTGCACATCGCCGTCATCATCGCCAGCACCCGCGAGGGCCGCTTCGGCCCCACCGTGGCCACCTGGTTCGCCGCCCGCGCCGCCGAACACGGCCAACTGACCGTCGACCTCATCGACCTGGCCGACCACCCGGTCTCCACCGTCCTGGGCAACACCCCCGATCCCGGCATGTCGGACCTGACCGCCCGCCTCGACGCCGCCGACGCCTTCGTGGTGGTCACCCCCGAGTACAACCACAGCTTCCCCGCCGGCCTGAAATCCGTCATCGACTGGCACTACACCCAGTGGCAGGCCAAGCCCGTCGGCTTCGTCTCCTACGGCGGCATCGCCGCCGGCCTGCGCGCCGTCGAACACCTGCGCCAGGTCTTCGCCGAACTCCACTCCACCACCGTCCGCGACACCGTCAGCTTCCCCAACTGCTGGGACAAATTCGGCCCCGACGGCAACCCCCTCGACCCCGCCGCCGAGGTCGCCGCCAAAACCATGCTCGACCAGCTGGCCTGGTGGGCCGACGCCCTGCGCACCGCCCGCACGATCCGCCCCTACGCCGCTTGACCCACCGGCCAACCAAGGTCAGGGAGCCCGGGTGGCGGAATTCGGTCCGGTTCCCAGCCATGAGAGCTCCCTCGACGGGCACATGGGCGCAGGACGCGCGTCCCGTAGGGTTGAGGTGGTGTTTTTCGGTCGGGCGAAGGGCGCTCGAGACTGCGCTATCGGGAATCGGGGCGTCGACCGACAGGGTGCAAGCGAGGTGAGATGTTCCACGGGCGCGAAGCGGAGATCGCTGCGCTGGATTCGTTGCTCGCTGAGGCCGAGGGCGGGGAGGCCGGCGCGCTCGTACTGCGCGGCGAGGCCGGAATAGGCAAGTCCGCGTTGCTGTCCCGCACTGCCGAGGCGGCCACCGAGCGTGGCTTCCGGGTGCTGCGCGCCACCGGCACCGAAGCCGAGAGCACCCTCCCCTACGCCGGGCTGCATCTGCTGCTCGGGCGCGCACGCACCCACCTGGCCGCCCTCCCCGAAGCCCAGGCCGACGCCCTACGCAACGCCTTCTCCACCGGTGTGGGACAAGGCAATTCGTTCCTGGTGAGTGCGGCCACCCTCACTCTCCTCGCCGATATCGCCGAAGACCAGCCGCTGCTGTGCCTCATCGACGATGCGCAGTGGCTGGATCCGGCCTCCCGTGATGCCCTGCTGTTCGCCGCGCGCCGCCTGGACGCCGAACCCATCGCCCTCGTCTTCGCCGCCCGCGACGACGCCCTCCCCGAACTCCAGCAACTGGACGCGCCCGAACTACATCTCGCGGGCCTGTCCGAAACCGACGCCCGCAAGCTGCTGACAAGCAGCCACAGCGATCTGCCGCCCGCCACGCTGGACTGGATCATGCGGGAGTCGCACGGCAATCCGCTTGCACTGCAAGCCCTCCCGACCCTGGACCGACCCGACTACTCCTCCCCCTACCGCCAGCCCGCTGCGGCCATCCGCATCCAGCAGGCATTCACCGCGCAGATCGCGCGGCTGTCCCCACCCGTCCGCAACCTGCTCCTCACAGCGGCCACCGACGCCAGCGGTGATTCCACCGTAATCCGAACCGCCGCAGCGAATCTCGAATCCGGCGCGGTTGAACACCCCAGTGTGACGGCAGCCGATCGCGCGGCGATCCGCACCGCGATCGAATCCGCCGTTCCGGCACAACCCGGCTACCGCGGCTACTCCGAATCCGACCGGCCCGCCATCGGCTCGAGCGAGCACGCGAACACACCCGATGCCGACGTGTCCACAGATTCCCGGAATCCGGCGGACGTCTGCCGAGACGCGCCCGCCGGAGCCGAATCATCCTGTGCGCGAATGGTTGTCGTTGTGCCGAATGCGGAGGCGCTGGCTCGCGCGGGTGCGGCAGTGCTGGAGGCCGAGCAGGCGGGAATGCTTGTGCTCGAGGGCGATCGGATCGCCTTCCGGCATCCGCTCATCCGGGCTGCCGCCGTACAGAGCGCGACACCCGCCCAGCGCAGAGCGGCACACGCGGCATTAGCCGTCACGCTGGTCGAGGCATTCGACGACCGCCGCGCCTGGCATCTGGCGGCGGCCGCGACCGGGCCGGACGAGCGTGCCGCCGCAGCGTTGGAAGCCGCTGCCCTGTGCGCGCGGGCGCGCGGCGGTCTCGCGGAAACCACTGCGGCATATGAGCGCGCGGCCGTCCTCAGTCCGGCAGGGCTGGACCGGCGACGCAGGTACGCGGCGGCGGCACACGCGGCCACCGACGCCGGAAACCTCGATCAGGCCATGGGATTCGTCGAGCGGGCGATGGAGTTCCTTCCGGAATCCACTGCGGTACAGCCTCAACCACAGGCGATCGCACAGCTCATATCCTTGAAGGCCGCCATCGAGCGAGACCAGGACCGCCCGCGCACGGCGTATCGCACCCTCAGCGAAGCAGCGGCACAGCTCACCGAACTGGACCCGCAGGCCACCGGCCAACTGATGTTCCAAGCAGCCGACGCCGCATGGAGCGCTGGTGATCTGACAGCCGTACACCTGACGGCTACCCAGGCCGAACAACTGGAACTACCGGCAGCGCAACGCATCCGAGCGCTGGCCGACCTGATCGACGCGCTCAACCTCGAACCCGGCAGCCACCAGCGCGGCGCGACCGCCCTACGCAACCTGACCGCGTGGATCGACGCAGAGCATCCCCGCACCCCAGCTCAGCAGGTTGCCGACGCGAATCAGACCGAGCCGCCGGCACTGACGGAGGTCGAGAAGCGATCCGACATGCCACCGCAGATCGGCGCGGGGGGCCTGCCGGAATCGACGGCACGGAAAGCGGTTGGACCGCAAACACATCCGAGTATGTGGCGGGATACGGACTGTCTGCGGGCGCGAGTGCAGGTCGTGCATTGGCACTTGCTGATGGGAGACATGGCGGCGGCGCGGGATCTGGCTTCGGCATTGGAGGAGGATTGCCGGGCGCACGGGGCGTTGGGGATGCTGGCGCCGGTGCTGTGGTTGCGGGCGCGGGCGGAGATTCTGCTGGGGCAGTTCGGGCAGGCGGGGGTGGATGCCGCCGAGGCCATGCGGCTGGCGGCGGATACCGGGCTGCGGGTCGTGCACAGCAATGCGGCGGCGACGCTGGCCCTGCTGGCGGCGATCCGCGGGGACGAGAAGGAGTGCCGGGCACTGGCTTCCGAGCCGCTGGCGCGGGGTGTCGCACCGGCGAATGTTCACGCCGAGGCGGCGCTGGGACTGCTCGAGCTGGGAACGGGGCGACCGGACGCGGCGTTCGACCGGTTCCTGACCATGTTCGCGGGCGTCAATCGGCACGGGTCGACGGCCAGCCTGCCGGATTTGTTCGAGGCGGCGCATCGCGTCGGGCGGACCGACGAGGCGCGAGACCGGCTGGAGCTGTACACGAACTGGGCCGAGCACACGGGGCACGGCTGGGCAATGGCCATCGCCCATCGGTGCCGGGCTCTGTTCGCGCCGGAGGACGAAGCGGGGAAGCATTTCGAGACGGCGATCGAACTGCATTACGCCACAGCGGAATACGGCTTCGAGCGGGCGCGCACCGAGGTGCTGTACGGCGAATGGCTGCGGCGACGGCAGCAGCGGGTGGAGGCGCGGCGGTATCTGCGGGCCGCCACCGAGACCTTCGAACGGCTCGACGCACGACCGTGGGCCGAGCGGGCACGCAATGAGCTGCGCGCCACCGGGGAGACGCGGACGGCCGCGGCCGACACCGACCTGCTGACCCGGCTCACCCCACAGGAGCGGCAGACCGTGCAGCTGGCGGCAGAAGGACTGTCCAACAAGGACATTGCGTCGAGACTGTTCCTGAGCCCACGCACGGTCGGATACCACCTGTCCAACGCGTACCCGAAACTCGGCATCACCTCGCGCCGCGAGCTCGCCACCTTCCGCGAGCGCGTCTGACTCAGCTCGCGGCTTCGCGAACCTCTTGCACCGCAGGCACTTCCAGTGCACGGAAGCCGCTGCGGTGGAAGACCAGGGGCTCGGAGTCGGGGTGGGTGGACAGGCGGAGTACGCGCAACAGCACCACGGCGTGATCGCCCGCCGGAACCTGTTCGTGCACAGACACTTCCAGCCAGGCGGCCGCACCGGCCACGAAGGCGGCATTGCCGTTGCCGGCGCGCAGGTCGATATCGCGGAAGCGGTCACCATGCTTGGAGGCCAGGCTGCGCGCCGCGTCCTGCTGGCCGGTGCCGAGCAAGCTCAAGCCCAGGCGGCTCGCCTTCTCCAGATGCGGCCAGGTCTCCGAGGAGTACTGGATGCACAGGGAAACCAGTGGCGGATCCAGGGATACGGGGACGAAGGTGCTCACCACCAGTCCGTGCGGGGTGCCGCCGATGCGTGCGCAGACCGCCACCACCCCGCTGGGGAAGTGCGCGAACGTGCGTCGCAGATCGGCCCCGTCCACCGAGTCCAGTGCCGCGGTGCCGTGAATCGTGGTCAGCTCGCCCATTCCTTCACTTCACCAGCAGGCGTTCCCCTGCAACAGGTTTCGAATCATCGGGAACGCAAACGGCGAATCCACCCGGCCCCCTGAGCCGAGCGGATTCGCCTGTCCCCGATGAGGGTCTACTTCGCGGGTGCGGTGAAACCCTGGTTGATCGTCGTGAAGTACTGCACGGCAGCCAGAATCGCGACCGGTGCGGTGACGAAGATCTGACCGCCCACGGTGCCGAGGAAGCCGACGAGGCTCGCGCCGATGATGCAGCCGCCGAGCGGGCCGGTGCCGAACAGCGCGGCCAGGGGGAGCGTCGCCGCGAAAGCGACGCCGGCGCCCAGGACGCAGCCGAGAGCCGCGCCGCCGATGCCGCCGACCAGGGTGCCGATGGTGGCGCCCATGGAGATGGTGGAGGTCAGGCGGTTCCAGGCGGCGACCTCACGGTCGTACTGATTCTTCCAGGGGGCCTGATCCTCGTACGGCAGCGCGACCGGCTTGTACACGGCCTGCTGGATATCGAACTGCGGCGTCAAGGTCGCGGTGTTGCCGGCGATGTCCGCGGCGATCGGGAACTCGAAATCGTCGACACGGAACTTCAATTCGGTTCCGGCGACGGTGGTGCCATTGGCCGCCTTCACCTTGAACACGCCGTCCTCGACCACCAGCGAACCCGAATCGGTGCGAATGATGGACTGAGTCTCGGTCGTGGTGGTGGTGTAGTTGATGACACCGTCATCGGCCTTGGCCGGAGCCGCGCCCGCGGTACCCGCGGTACCGGTCGCAACCCCCATCGCCGTGATCACGAGCGCCGCGATCCCGGCGAATTTCCTCATCTTCATTGGTCTTGCTTCCCTCACCGCAGATTCGAACTTGTGCGGCAAGCATCAAGCAAACTCCCAGTGGAGAGGAGGTTAAAAACCAGCTTGATTCGATCCGCGGCTACTTGGCCTTGGCGGCCGCCTTCGCCTGCTTCTTGAATTCACGCACCTGCGTGAGGGATTCGGCGTCGGTCACATCGGCGACGGAACGCCGCGAGTTCTCCTCGCCGTACGCACCGGCCGCCTCCCGCCAGCCCTTCGCGGTCAGGCCGCGCTGTTTCCCCAACAGCGCCAGAAAGATTCGCGCCTTTTGATCACCGAAACCCGGCAGCGCCTTCAGCCGTTTCAGCACTTCCTTGCCGTCGGGATCGCCTTTGGTCCACAGACCAGCGGTTTCACCGTCATAGTTGTCGACGATGTAGCGCGCCAGCTCCTGCACCCGCCGCCCCATGGAACGCCCGTAGCGATGAATGGCGGGCGGCGTCGCGGCGAGTTCCTCGAATGCCTCCGGATCGGCGTCCGCGATTTTCCGGATATCGAAGCCGCCCATCCGCTCGGCGATCTTCCACGGACCACGGAACGCGTGCTCCATGGGAAACTGCTGATCCAGCGCCATTCCGACCAAAAGGGCGAAATCATCGGATGAAAGCAGTTCGTCGGCGTCGGGTTCCTGCGCGATACACAAAGTCCGGCTCACCATGCATCGATGATCCCATCCGACTCGGTTTGCGGTGACGCGGGTCACGACTAGGCTCGGCGCCATGCCGAACACCATGGCAACACATGAAGTGGGAACGGTGCCGAACCACGGCACAGGCTCCGGCTCCAGACCGGACCGTTTCGACCGCGACGGCCAGGACCAACTGGTCGACGTCCACGACCTGCAGGCCGCACTCCCGGGCATTCGCAGGCTCCGGACCTGGGCGCACGAAGCGCTCGCACCGCAACCCGGCGAACACGCCGTCGACATCGGATCGGGCACCGGCTCCGAGGTCATGGCCTTCGCCGACCTGGTCGGACCGACCGGCGACGCCGTCGGCGTGGAACCCGACCCCAACCTCCTCACCGGTGCCGAACGCCGCGCCCAGCAGGCCGGATCCACGGCACGATTCGTCTCCGGCGACGCCTACGGGCTGCCGTTCGGCAACGACACCTTCGATATCGCGCTCTGCGAACGCGTCTTCCAGCACCTGACCGCGCCCGCGCGGGCAGCCGGGGAAATCGCCCGCGTGCTGAAGCCGGGCGGACGCGTCGTCGTCATGGACAGCGACTGGGGCACCGCCATCGTCCATCCGGGCGACCGGCACGTGGTGCACGAGGTCATCGACACCATGATCGCGGGCACCACCAATCCGTTCGCCGGACGGCGGCTGGCCGGGCAGCTCACCAAGGCCGGACTGGTCGTGGACGACATCGGCTCGCACGCGCTGATCCAGGACGGCAGCGTGGGCGCGGGCGCACTCGTGGCGCGCATCGCCGATATGGCGGTCGCGCGCGGGTCCATCACCGAACGCCAGCGGGAGCAACTGCTCATCGATCTGGAAGACGGTGCACGCAGCGGAGACATCCACCTGTCGGTGACCATCTTCGCAGTGCTCGCGCACAAACCGAACTGACCTGGAAATCGGAAGAGGCGCGCACCGTACGGTGCGCGCCTCTTCATTTACGCTGTGCCACTACTGATTCAGCAGCTTTTCGGTGGCGGCGAGCAGCACACAGGTGGCCAGTCCGTCCATGGCTTTCTCCAACTCACCGGTGGACGGGAAGCTGGGGGCGATGCGAATGTTCTTGTCCTCCGGGTCCTTTCCGTACGGGAAGGACGCGCCGGCGGGCGTGAGCGCGATACCGGCCTCCTTGGCCAGGGCCACCACGCGGCTCGCCGTGCCCTCCAGCACGTCGAGGCTGATGAAATAGCCGCCCTTGGGCTCGGTCCACGACGCGACCTTCGACGCGCCCAGCCGGTCTTCCAGAATGCGCAGCACCAGTTTGAATTTCGGCTCCAGAATGGCGCGGTGCTTCTGCATGTGCGCGCGCACGCCCTCCGCGTCCTTGAAGAAACGCAGGTGCCGCAGCTGGTTCACCTTGTCCGGGCCGATGCTCTTCTTGCCCACGTGCTTCAGGTACCACTCCAGATTCTCGGTGGAGGACCCGAAGAAGCTGACACCCGCGCCCGCGAAGGTGATCTTCGAGGTGGAGGCGAACACGTAGGGGCGGTTGGGGTTTCCGGCCGCGGCGGCCAGGCCCAGCACGTCGAACACCGGGTCGGTGGTCTCGGTGAGCGGGTGCACCGCGTACGCGTTGTCCCAGAAGAGGCGGAAGTCCGGCGCCGCGGCGGGCATCGAAACCAGTTCGCGCACAACCGCTTCGGAGAAGCTGACACCGGTCGGGTTGGAGTAGTTGGGCACCGCCCACAGACCCTTGATGGTCGGATCGGCCGCCACCAACTCCGCGATGGCGTGCACATCCGGGCCGTCGTGGCCCATGGGGATCGGGATCATCTCGAAGCCGAGCGACTGCGTGATGGCGAAGTGCCGGTCGTAACCCGGTGCGGGACACAGGAACTTGCGCACCGGCTCGGCCACCCAGGACCGCTCCGAATCCACGTTCCCGTGCAGCATGGAGAACACGATCACGTCGTGCATGATCTCCAGGCTGGCATTGTTGCCGGCCAGCAGATTCGACACCGGAATGCCGAGCAGTTCGCCGAAGATGGCGCGCAGCTCCGGAAGCCCGTGCAGGCCACCGTAATTGCGCACATCCGTGCCATTGCCGTCACGGTAGTCGTCGACGCCCGGCAGGGACAGCAGCTCCGCGGAGAGGTCCAACTGCTCGGGCGCGGGCTTACCCCTGGTCAGGTCCAGCGTGAGCTTCTCGGTCTTGAGCGTCGCGTAGTTCGCGGTCTGCGTCTCGTGTTCCGACACGAGTTCCGCATGGCTCATCAAACCGATCTGCGTTTGCCGAGGCATCCTGATTGCCTTTCCAGGGCGAGGGGTACATGTCCTGGGTCCACTGGACCCAACCGCCCAGGTTACTCGGGACGCCCGCGGAATTGTCAGCTATATACGGCCTTCACAAAACGGCGTTCACGAAACCGGAAGTCCCCCAGAAATAAAGGGGACCCAGCGCACCCGGCAGAGCCCGTTGACCCTTGCTGCCTTCCGGCCCTGGGGGAGTTCACAGGATGCGCGCCGCGCTGGATCCGTCGGCCAGTGTAGCGGCTCACCGAGACTCCTGCCGCCCCGGGTCGTTACGATCTCTGCGACCAGCGGTTCGTACCGCTCAGTACCGGAGGGGAAACAAGGAAGTGACGAGTCAGAACCCGGGCCCGGGCGGACCGCAGGATCCCGCCGCCCCCCAGGAAACCGCACAGTGGTGGGCCACCACACCGAGTGGCACCAGCCCCGGTCAGCCCGTCACGGGCACCGACCCGACCATGATGAACTACAACACGGCCGGGGCCGGCGCGTACACACCGCCCGCGCAGCCCGTGCCGGGGCAGCCGTATCAGTCGGATCCGTATCAGCAGCAGCCCGATCCGTATCAGCAGCAGTACCAGCAGCCGCAGCAGCAGTTCCAGCAGCCCGGCTACAACCAGTTCGCCCAGCCCCAGCCGCAGCCCGGCTACGGCTACCCGACGCCCCCGCCGTCCGGCGGCGGCAGCAAGACCGGGTGGATCGTCGGCGGTGTGATCGGCCTCATCGTCATCGTCGGCGTCGCCATCGGAGCCATCGCGCTCACCGGCGGCAGCGACAAGAAGGACGACGGCCTGTTCGGCGGCGGCAACAGTGACGACGGCAAGTACACGATGGCGAACATCACCAACGGGTGCAGCGCCGTCGACATCTCCGTCCTCACCAAGTGGGCCTCCACCTCCAAGGGCTCGCCCGAGCACAAGGAGACCCAGCCCACCGACTACTCGGGCGGCAACTTCGACTGCCGGGCCGGCTACGAACAGCAGAGCCCGCCCGACAAGTACGGCTCCACCGACACCGACACCGCCGACCTCGATCTCGAAGTCGACTTCATGAGCGGCTCCTCCAGCGCCTACAACCGCCCCACCTACGACATGTGGAAGCAGATGGACGTCGGCACCACCGGCACCGGCCGCGCCTCCGGCGACATCACCGGCCTCGGCGAGGAGGCGTACTGGTTCTCCAAGTCCGAAGACTGGACCTACTGGAGCGACTACGAGTACACCGTCGCCACCAAGGACGACAACGTCTCCATCAAGGTGACCATCAGCATCCGCCGCAGCGCCCAGTCCTCCTCCATCAACAAGGACGACGTCGCCACGGCAGCCAAGCAGCAGGTCCAGAAGGCCCTCGACGCAGTCCGCAAGAAGTAGCCGGAACCGCCCCCGACCACCCCATTTGGTTATTCATGGGGGTCACCCGGTATATTGCTCTGCGGAGGATTCGCCTAGTGGCCTATGGCGCTCGCCTGGAACGCGGGTTGGGTTAACAGCCCTCAGGGGTTCAAATCCCCTATCCTCCGCTCACGAAGGGCCCCGACCGATTTCGGTCGGGGCCCTTCGTCGTTCCCAACGCTTTTGATATCTGCGAGGTGACAAGCTTCCTGGTGGGCTTGTCGACTGTGCTGCGCACGGTGGTTGATCGCCATAGCCTGGAACACATGAGTGGGGATCTGGGGGAACGCCTCCAGTCGGTCCGCAAGAGGAAAGGCTTGACCCAACGCGAGCTTGCCGACTCCTCGGGCGTGTCCTTGTCGTTCATCCGGAAGATCGAACAGGGCGAGCGTGACGACATTCGAATGGACAAACTGCGCCGCCTGGCTGTCGCGCTGCGTTGCCCAGTGACAATGCTGCTCGGCCCCGACCCGACGCCTCCGGAGACCCGCGACGGAGAGATCTGGCGTGCCTCCCGCGAAGCAATCATGACGCCCCGCAGCGTTTCGACATTGGATCCTGCCGAGGAACACGGTCTCGGCGAATCACTCACCTCTGCGGTGAAGCTCTACCACGACAACGAATATGAGAACCTGTCCCGCATCCTTCCCGAACTGATCGCCGAAGGAGAGGGTGCGTCCTCCCTCATGCGTTCACGCATCCTCCAATTGGCGGGGTCGGTGATGGTGCAAACCCGCCAGCTGCACCCTGCGCGTGTAGCGCTCGAGCGATCACTCGCGGAAGCCGAAGCGACAGGAAATGTGCTCGACGCCGCCTCGGCGGTAATCACCCTGTGCTGGCTACTGCTCGTCGAGCGACAGTTCGAGCAGGTGCGTAACCTTGCGATCCGGTGGGCCGATCGTGTCGAGCCGCGCTTGTCGATCGCCACCGAGCAGGAGATCTCCACGTGGGGATGGCTGCTACTGCGGGGTTCGGCCGCCGCTATCCGGGACAACCGTCCCGACGAGGCCGACGACATGATGCGCTTGGCGCAGGCCGGGGCTGTCGCTATTCGGCGTGAGACCGGCGGCTACCACCAGTACTGGACCACCTTCGGTCCCGCGACCGTCGCGATGAAACGCGTCGAGAACGCGGTTGTCGACGACCGGCCCGACCTGGCGTTGCGCCTGGCCCGTGATGTGCCGCCGGGCCTGCGGCCAACATCGGACAATCGAAACAGGCACCTGCTCGATGTAGCGTCGGCCTATCTGGAACTGCGCAACTACGACGCCGCATTCGAAGTCCTGCAACAGCTTTCGCGAGAGGCACGAGCATGGCTCGTCGAACAGCGACTCACCCACGATCTCCTCGGACGAATGATCGCCAAGCGGCGCACCCTCACAGATGAGATGAGAGAACTAGCCGACCTCATCAAGCTGGACTACTGAGCGACCGGGCCCCTTACGCACGTAAGCACTCCGACAGATAGCTCACATGCACCAGTGGCACTTTGGCTCGGCCAGCGAGAGTGCCATTGCAGCCGAATCTTACTGGGGTGAACCTTGTTTCAGCATTCGGCACCAGACATCTCCGCGCACCTCTGGCGCCGGGTGCACTCCAAAAACCGTCCAGGGAGCTGGAGGCACCCGACATGGAAATCATCCTCGCGTTTGCGCTCGCTGTGCTAGTGCTCACCGCCGCAGTGTCCGTATCCGGTCACTCGGCCCCAATCACACGCCACCAGTACGGGCACAGTGTCGCCGAGATCCAGGCACGTCTGGCATCCGAAGCCACACGCACCTACGTCCCCCTCGACAGGCGGTGACGCCGATGTTCGGACACGCCACCGCCATAGGCTATCTGCGCTCCGACATCTCCGGAGCGCGGAAGCAATGGGATGAACACCAAAACCGCGGCCGGGCAGCGCGTCTCGGCTACACCCTCGCGAAAACTGTTGTTTTCAGCCAACGTACCGACGATCCGATCCAGCGATTGATCAATGTCATCCGAAACACCGGGGCCGAAGCGATCGTGGTGCCCAGCGCCGACCACTTCGGCGGCGACATCCCCGAGGCCCTGGTGCGGGTGGCGGATGTGATCACCGTTCAGCCGGAGAGGACGTACGCCCGTTGGAGCGCCGGTCAGCTGCCCGAGGAGATGCGGGCCGAATGAGCGGCCCGGGGCGAGCCGATGAATCGACTGGCCGACACTGCGGCTACGCCTCGGAAGTAATGTTGCGGCCGTCCGCCGTGATCCGAATAGTTCCGCCGCTCCGACGCACCCGTGCGTCTAGCGGGGCGAGCTGTTCGAGCAGCTGTGCGGCCCACGGCTGCGAGTCGTCGGATGCGGCCGCAGGCACCGTGATTCGGATGACGAGCTCGGTATCGGCCGGGGCCGCGGGCTCCGAGGGGCGCGTGTATCGCCGACGTCCTTCCATGGCCGCGTCGATCGTCGAGCGCTTCCATCGCTTCACGCCGTCAGTGTGGTCGTCCGGGTCGCGCCGGATCCGGCCACGGGAGATGTCGGCACGGATCGTCCCACCGGAAAGCCCTGTGTATTCAGCGATCTCGGCGACGGTCAGCAGGTCGTCCGGATGACCGGCTCCCTGGTACTCACGTACGAAATGCTCACTGACGACAGCGGCGACCTCAGCGGCGTCGTACTCATTCCACCGCCCGCGTTTGCCGACGACAGGGGGCCAATGCTCGTTGGTCATCCACTGTTGTTGGACGGTGCTCACCGCGCGCCCGTAGCTCGCGGCGATCTCCGGGGCGATGACGCGAGGGCCGGGCAAGGTCTCGGTGCGCGCTTCCATAGCGGCGACCGCCTCTCAGGTTGATCGAAATGCTGGCCGTGGGTTCGGCTGTCCCCACCGGCTGAGTGGCCGCTTCACTTCCACGGCGGATCGACAATCCGAAGTCCGGTGAGGTGATCTATCAATCGGTGCCCGAACTCGAGGGCTTGGGAATGCTGATCGCACAGTATGCCTCGACCGTCTTTCAAGAGTCTGCCGCAGCGACGGCCGGACGGGAGCCGCACTCGACAGCCGTTCCAGGGATCCGCCTGCGCTGAACCAGTCGTTGTGCTGGAGTTCGGCTGTCCCGGCACAGTCGATGTGCTCGAATTCCACTGTCCTGGAGCGGCATTCGATCGCGGAGGCGGTGGCGGCAGGTTGAAAACGCTTTGATTGTTGTGGAACAGGCCGAGTTGGAGCAAGTGGTCGATGGTCGCTCGCTCGACCTGGATTTCGACGCGGGTGGTGTCGTTTCCGGCGACGAAATGACGGGCTTGGCCGACGGCACGTAACGTCGGGAGTTCGTCTCGTTGTTCGGGCAGCCGGACGACGAGAGCGGCGATGAAGTAGTCGTCCCGAGGGACCGTCATGTGCGCCGTTTCGCCGAGGATCATCGGGAATACGATGCCCCCGCTGCGATCGGTGAACTGCTGCAATGTCAGGAACACCGGCTCGTGTCCCACCGGCCTCGCGAATGCGGGTCGCCGGACGTCGATATCGAGGTCGCTGGTTGGGCGGGCGCCGCCGACCAGATTGTGCCGCTGAACGATGATCCGTTGCGCGCCATCGTTCGAAGCCGAAGCCAGCCGCGCATCGAGCCCGCCACCGGACACACTGTCGATGCCCCTGTCGACGAGCTTGGAAATCCCAGCCTCGGCTATCCGCGTGGCCAGCCACACCAGAGCGCCGGTCAGAATCGGATCACTCACGCCGCTCCCTCCCTCGGCACGCTATGGAATTGTAGTCCGGCCGCTCACCTGTCAGATCATTTTCCCGCAGCTCAACATGGGTGTAGCTCCGGAAATCCACTCGCCGGCACGAAGGCCCCGACCGATTCCGGTCGGGGCCTTCGCCGTATTCGGCAGGGATGTCAGGCGGGAGCGCCGAACCAGCGGGTGAGGGCCTCGCGCAGGGCGGGGGCAGCGGTGTCGGTGGGCTCGTCGATCGTGGCCGCGTAGGCGATGTGGGCGTCGGGGCGGATGAGGATCAGGTCGGCGGGGCGATCCTCGGTCTTGGCCTGGACGATGTCGACGCGGTCGGACCAATCCGCCGCGAGCTCACGGAGATCCGCGCGGTCGGCCAGGTCGAGCAGGACGGGGCGGGCGGGGGGCATGAGGGCGGCGACGGTGGTGACGCCGTCGTCGGTGTGCAGCGGGAGGTCGGGGGCGAATGCGCCGGTGAGGGTGTGACCGTTCGGATTGGGCAGGGAGTAGCGGAAATTGGTGCCGGCGATCATGGAACCCATGCGGCGCAAGGCCGGTTCGTCGGTGACCAGCTCCTGGAAGACCGCACGGAGGGCGTCGGCGGCGGGGTCGGTGCCGCGGCGCAGGGCCACCTGGGCCTGGGCGTGCAGCATGGTGCGCTCGCCCGCGAAGTGACGTTCGGCATGGTAGGTGTCGAGGAGGGCGTCCGGGGCCCAGCCGTGTACTGCTGCGCCCAGTTTCCAGGCGAGGTTGACGGTGTCGAGCATGCCCGCGTTCAGGGCTATGCCGGTGGCGGGGAACTGGTGGGCCGCGTCGCCGGCGAGCAGGATGCGGCCCGCGCGGTAGCGGTCTGCTTGGCGGGCCTGGAAGGTGAAGCGGGACAGCCGGGTTGGATTCGCGACGGCCAGGTCCACGCCGAGTACGCGGTGGATGCTGGCGCGCAGTTCGGGGAGGGTCAGGGGGTCGTCGTTGTCGTATTCGGTGAGTTCGTCCTCGGTGGTGAAGACGCTGAGGGGCTCGCCGGGGATGGCGGCTCCGAAGGCGAACAGGCCGCGCTCGGTGCGTGTGAAACCCGAAGCGAGACGGCCGAATCCGGGGATGTCCAGATCACCGTTGTCGAGCACGGTCACCGCGTCCGGCAGCTCGACCGTCGCGAAACGGTTCACCTCCGGATAGGTGGTGCCCTCGAACGAGATTCCGGCCATATCGCGAATCCGGCTGCGGCCGCCGTCGCAGCCCACCAGGAAGCGGGCGGTCACGCGGTACGGGCCGTCCGGACCCTGCACCTGCGCGGTGACGGTGCGCTCGTCCTGCTCCACCGCGATCACCTCGTGGCCGCGATGCACCTCACCGCCGAGCGTGGTGAGGCGGTCGGTGAGCAGTTCCTCGAGCCGTGCCTGGGGCAGCGGCATCGCCCGCATCGGCGGATCCACCAGCTGGGTGAAATCCAGATGCACACCGCCGAACGGGAATCGGGCCGCGGGATGGTAGCCGCCGCTGGCCTCGAAGATCGGCTCCAGCGCACCGCGATAGTGCAGCAGGTCCAGGATCTGGCCGCCCAGGCCGCTCGCCTTGGGGACGCTGCTGTGCTGCAGGCGGCGTTCCAGTACCAGCGGTCGCACTCCGGCCAGGCGCAGCTCGGTGGCGAGCATCAGCCCGGTCGGACCGGCACCCACGATGATCACGTCGGTGTCCATTACGCGCATTCGGTGACTCCCATTTGTCCGCAGGTTCCGGTTAGGGGAGCGATTCTGCAGCATCACCGGGGCCTTGCCGCAACCCCGGGAGTGCGCTATATCTTTAAGAGGAGCAAGGGAACCCGTTCGGTCACGATGGCCGGGCGGGTTCCTTTTTTGCGTCCGACAGGGCCATATCCGACAGGGTCGCGTCCAGCAAACCCGCGTAGGAGTCCACATCGATGAACTCGGGGTCGGCGTGAACCGAAATCGTCACGGTGTCACCGAGACCGTGCACGCCGTGCGTCAGATGCATGACCGAGCCGAGAGCTGGGAAGCCTGCGGTGAAACGCACCGGGCCGCCGCCCAAGGTCAGATCCGCCGGGCCGCGGTGCACGCTGGAGATGACGGTGTGGCCCGAAACCTGTTCCGGGAGTTGATTTATCGGATATCCGGTCACGTCACGGTGTAGCAGCGGAGCGGGCAGGGCGGCGGTCGCGGCCGACTGGGCGTCCTGGAGCGGGTGCTCCGCGCGGGTTCGGCGGGTGATCAGCTCGGCGGCTATGCGGGCGGCGCGGTGGTGCGGATCCGGCTCGCCGGTGCACAGGTCGATCGAAAGGTCGCGATAGCTGTTGCGGGTCATTTCATCAGCGGCAACCGCCATGGGGATCTGGGCGCGCAATTCGCCGGTGGGGTGGCCGCAATCCACAAGGTAGCGCTGCATGGCGAGGGAGATCGCGGTCGCGGCGACAGTTGTCACGGTGAATCCGGGCACCTGAAACTCGGCTGCGTCACGCACGAGCATGCGGACGGCGTGCGAGGAGGGTTCCGCTCCCCCGCCGTTGAAAGCGTTCGGCGCCACGGTCGGAGGGGGCGGTGGGATCATGCCCGCCGCCGTCAGGTCGGACAGTTCGCGCTGCGCGCGGGCAGCTGCCACACCGCGAATCACGGTGCGCGCCAAATCGATCGGAATCCGCGGAAGTGCGCGCGCGGCGGCAGACCAGCCTGTCATCCCGGCATGCCACGAAGGGAGTGACGGGGGCGGGGTGTCGGCGGCGGTGTCGGTGAACAGGGTGCGGGCGATTTCTGCTGCGCGGCGGCCGTCGGTGAGGGCGTGGGAGAGCTGGAGGACCGCGACCAGGGCCGGTTCGCCGGGATCGAAGCCGGGGGCGTTCGAGATATCGCGGAACAGGTGCAGTCGCCACGGGCGGTGTTGCGCTTGCACTCCGGTGTTCAGGAGGTCGCCGAGGGCGGTGGTGAGGTTGGCCCAGGTCGCTTCGGGGAGGTCGTGGACCAGGCACTGCTCGTCAATGAATTCGCAAGGCGCCCAAATCGGATACGCAATGTTTGCAGGAGTATCCAGCACGTGTACCAGCAAATCCGGAATGCGAATGATTCGGCGGGACAGCGTTTCACGCAGTTCCGCTGTGGGTACTCCCGTGTCCGCGAAGCAGTAGAGCAGAAACAGATCGTTTCGCGTGCGGGCGGACAGCCAATACATGGTGGCGTCCCGGGGCGCCAGGGAATTCACTCCGGGAGCCTATCGAAAGCGGGTACGGCCCAACCCCTCCGGGTGCTACCGTTTGTAGTAGAAGCCTTAGTACTCTCCCGGGGGCGGGGTGACCGTAATGGCAACTCGAAATCGGATCGGCGATTCCGTCGCGCGTCAGGCCGATGAGGCCGACGAGCGATATCAGGCGGCCGCGTTCCTCAAACGCTCCATCAACAAGGTCTTTCCGACGCACTGGTCGTTCCTGCTCGGTGAGATCGCGCTGTACAGCTTCATCGTGCTGCTGCTGTCCGGCGTCTATCTGACCTTGTTCTTCGACCCCTCCATGTCCGAGGTCGTCTACAACGGGTCCTATCAGCCCCTGCACGGCGTCACCATGTCCCGCGCCTACGAGACCGCGCTGGAGATCTCCTTCGACGTGCGCGGCGGACTCTTCGTGCGCCAGGTACACCATTGGGCCGCACTGCTTTTCACCGCCGCCATGATCGTGCACCTGTGCCGTGTCTTCTTCACCGGCGCGTTCCGCAAACCGCGCGAGGCGAACTGGGTGATCGGCGGAATCCTGCTGATCATCGCCATGTTCGAAGGTTTCTTCGGCTACTCGCTGCCCGATGATCTGCTGTCGGGCACCGGGTTGCGCGCCGCCTTCGCCGGCATTCCGCTGGGCACGCCGATCATCGGAACCTGGCTGGAATGGCTGATATTCGGCGACGAATTCCCCGGCACCATCATCCTGCCGCGGCTCTACATCGCGCACGTGCTGCTGTTCCCGGGCATCATGCTGGCGCTCATCGTCGCGCACATCGCGCTGGTCTGGTACCAGAAGCACACGCAGTACCCGGGGCCCGGACGAACCGAACGCAATGTCATCGGCACCCGCATCGTGCCGGTGTTCTCGCTGGACCAGGGCGCGTACTTCGCGTTCACGCTCGGCGTGCTGGCCATCATGGGCGGCGTATTGCAGATCAATCCGATCTGGAATCTGGGGCCCTACAACCCGTCCCAGGTCTCCGCCGGCACGCAGCCCGACTTCTACATGATGTGGACCGACGGATTCCTGCGCCTGTTCCCGGCCTGGGAGCTCTACATCTTCGGCCACACCGTGCCCGGCGCGTTCTCCGTCGCGGTCATGATGCCGCTGATCTTCGGCCTGCTCATCGGCTATCCGTGGATCGAGAAGCGGCTCACCGGCGACCGCGTGGCCCGGCACAACCTGCTGCAGCGGCCGCGAGATGTGCCCGTGCGCACCGCGATCGGGGCCATGGCGCTCATGTTCTATCTGATTCTCACGCTGGCCTGCGTCAACGACATCATCGCGCTGCAGTTCCACATCTCGCTCAATGCGACCACCTGGTTCTTCCGCATCGCGCTGCTGCTGGCGCCGCCGCTGGCCTACTACGCCGCCTACCGACTGTGTCTGGGATTGCAGCGCAGCGACCGGTCGATTCTGGAGCACGGCGTGGAAACCGGTGTGGTGCGGCGACTTCCGCACGGCGAGTACATCGAGGTGCATCAGCCGCTGGGCGGCGTGGACGAGCACGGGCATCCGATTCCGCTCGAATACCAGGGCGCGAAGGTGCCCCGGAAGATGAACGAGCTCGGCGCGGCCGGGCGGCCCGGCAGCGGGACGTTCTTCCGCGCGGACCCGCCGGAGGAACGCGATCAGAATGCCGCCACCGCACGGGAGGCCGAGCATCAGCAGCTGGCGGTGCTGCGCCGGGCGCAGGAGAACGGCGCTTCCGGCAACGGGCATCACCCCTAGGCCGTCGACGCCGCATACGCAGCGCTGAACCCAGCGAAAAGCCCCGAGTCCGCAGCGGCTCGGGGCTTTTCGTTCGGCGCGATACAGCCTACGACCCAACGTTCTCCGGAACGGAGAGCCGGCTCACGCGCGCCGGAATTCCCCATCGGATACGCCCGCGACGAAGGCGTCCCACTCGCCGGGGGTGAACGCCAGAATCGGGCCGCGGCCGTGCTCCTTGCTGTCGCGCACCGCCACGTTTCCGTCGGTCAGGAACGCGACCTCCACGCAGTTGCCATTGGGGCCGCTGTGTTTGCTCTTACGCCAAACGGCGCCTGCCAAATCCACCTTCACGGTACTAGCTCCTTTGCTGCATCAAGCATGAGATCTTGCTGGCATCGATCTTGATTCAACGCGGGTTCCGCCGATTCGCGGATCCTCGGGTCAGCCCGGGGTTACACGCAAACCCTCCGTGCGACCCATTCTCTGCACTTCACGATGGGAATGCACCCCCTATGGCTCTTCCCGCGCTAAACACTAGCAGGGTTCGTCAATAGGAGATCGCATTCTTTCGTTTTCAACCAGCAAATACCCGGCAAGGTTAGCCAGCTATTTATTAGCAGAAAAATAGCCCGACTTCGAAAGCCGCGAATTATCAGAAGCCGCAATTTTGCTGTCGGTCCCATAGCGCAACTCCTAGCGATCCCGTCGCCCACGGGCCCCGGACGGCATCGGGGATCATGGAGGGCATGGCCGAGCACGCGCAGAACGATCTCGAACGGGACCGAGACGACGCCGGGCGTGCCCGGAATGCCCGACCTCGTGACCGGTTTGGACGACCCCTCCCATTCGGCAGTGCCGGCGTTCCCCGCATTCCCGACGATCTGGACCTCCCGCCCGAAGAGACCCTCGACTATGCCCAGCGGCTGCTCGACGACGGCCTGGCCTTCAACGCTCACGAAGTCCTGGAGGCCGCATGGAAGAACGGCCCATTCGCCGAACGGATGCTGTGGCAGGGTCTCGCACAGTTCGCCGTTGGGCTGACCCACATTCAACGTGGCAATCCGAAGGGCGCGCGCACCCTGCTGGAGCGAGCGAAGCACCGGATCGAGGCCACCGACCCCATCCCCTACGACATCGACGGGCCCGGTTTGATCGCACACGCGGACCGGCTGCTCGCCGCACTGGCCGCGGAAAAGCCCATCGACCCGGCCGAACTCCGTCCCGGCCTGCGCATTCACTGAATACGCACAACCACTGGTGACCCACACTCTTTGTGTGCGCCCGCAATATTGCGAAGGACCGGCGGCGGTGCGAAGGATGCGAACGTAGACCCCCTGCCTACGATGGACGGGCCATGCCCACCGACGCCCCGCGACCCCAGCAACCCGGAAACGGGCGGTACGCGCCCAGCCCGTCGGGAGACCTGCACCTGGGCAATCTGCGCACCGCACTGCTCGCCTGGCTGTTCGCCCGCAGCACCGGACGCGGGTTCCTGATGCGCATCGACGACCTCGACCGTGTGAAAACCGGCGCGGCCGAACGGCAACTGGAAGATCTCGCGGCCATCGGACTGGACTGGGATCCGCCCGTGGCACGGCAATCCGAACGCCTCCCCCTATATGAAGAGGCCATCGAACGGCTCACGGCCGCCGGGCTCACCTACGAATGCTTCTGCACGCGAAGGGAAATCCAGCAGGCCGCCACCGCGCCACACGGACCCATGGGCGCGTACCCGGGCACCTGCCGCGACCTCACCGACAGCGCACGCGCCGCCCGCCGCGCCGAAGGACGGCCCGCCGCACTCCGATTGCGCGCCGCCGTCACCGAATTCGAGGTCACCGACGACCTGCACGGCCCCTACCGCGGCGCCGTCGACGATCTGGTGCTGCGCCGCGGCGACGGCATCCCCGCCTACAACCTCACCGTGGTGGTCGACGACGCCGAGCAGGGCGTCGACCAGGTGGTGCGCGGTGACGACCTGCTGCCCTCCACCCCACGCCAGGCCTACCTGGCCACCCTGCTCGGCCTGCCCGTGCCGCAGTACGCACATGTGCCACTGGTCCTCAATACCGCCGGGCAGCGGCTGGCCAAACGCGACGGCGCGGTCACCCTGCGCGACCGTCTCGCCCTCGGCGAAACCCCCGAACACATACTCGGAATACTCGCCCGATCACTCGGATTCGCCGCCGTCACCGATCCGGCACAGTTGACAGCGGATTTCCGCCCGGAAAACCTTCCGAGAGAACCTTGGAGACTCGATCCGGACGGGTTGTTGCAACCCACGTGATGTCCGTAACGTACGCACTCGACTAGAGACCCCCAACGAACTCGAACGAGGACGGCAACTAATGACAAGCGGTGGGTACGACCCCAACCAGTATCCGCAGGGCGGCGGACAGCCGTACCCGTCGAACCAGCCGTACGGGCAGCAGCCCTACGGTCAGCAGTCGGATCCGTACGCGCAGCAGCAGCCGCCGCAGTACGGGCAGCAGCCCTACGGTCAGCAGCCCGACCCTTACGGCCAGAAGTCGGACCCCTACGGCCAGCAGCAGCCGGGCTACGGTCAGCAGCAGCCCGGTTACGGCCAGCAGCCGGGTTACGGTCAGCCGCAGTCCGATCCGTACGCGCAGCAGCAGCCGCAGTACGGCCAGCAGCCCTACGGGCAGCCGCCGCAGTACGGTCAGCCGCAGCAGCCGTACGGCCAGCCGGGTTACGGCGCACCGGGATTCGGTGGCGGCGCGTTCCCGGCCGATGTGTGGATCCGCCTCGGCGCCCGCGTCATCGACGCAGTCATCGCGGGCATCGTCATCTTCATCATCAATCTCGCGATCACGGCCGTGATCGGCAACGGGATCGGCGCCAGCTTCGTCACCTCGCTGCTCGGCTTCGGCCTGTGGGTGGGCTACTTCGTGTTCCTGGAGTCCTCGCAGGGCGCGACCCTCGGCAAGAAGCTGCTCAACCTGCGCGTCGTGGCGCCCGGTGGCGGTAACCCCGACCCCCGGACCGCGTTCATGCGCAATGCGTGGCTGCTGGCCAGCATCATCCCGTGCCTCGGCTCCCTGGTGACCATCGGTCTGGCGATCTACATCGCCGTCACCATCGAGCAGGACCCGAACAAGCAGGGTTGGCACGACAAGCTCGCCGGCGGCACCCAGGTCGTCAAGGGCTAGAGACAGCACGAAAGCGGGTGCGCATCCAACCGGATGCGCACCCGCTTTTTCGTTGGCGCGGCAGTAGCTAGTACGAACCCGACGACACGCCGACCGCCACCAGCAGCCAGAAACCAACCGAGATCACCACACCGGCCACGCCGACCCACAGACCGGCCAGCGCCATGCCCTTGCCGTCCTGCCCGGACGTCTTGGTCTGATTCCAGCCGATGACACCGAGAATCAGGCCCACCACCGAGATGATCGGGATGAACAGGCAGAAGAACACCGACAGCAGACCGATCAGCGAGGTCACCAGCGAGGCGATGGCCAGGCCGTTGGTGCCCATCGTCTGCTGCGGGTAACCGTAGGGCTGGTAGCCGGAGGCACCCGGATACGGCTGCTGATAACCCCCTGCGGCGGGCTGCTGATAGCCGCCGGACGAATACCCGTAGGGCGCCGGGGCCGGCGCGGGCGGCGGATACGCGGCGGCCGGATTCGACGGGGAGGACGACTGCCCGTACGGCTGCTGGCCGTAGGGGTCCGACTGCTGGCCGTACTGCGGCTGCGACGGCGGATTCGACTGTGGCTTTTGAAGATTCGGAGCGGAAGAGTAACCGGCGGGTGGCGGTGCGGGCTGCTGCGGCGCCGAACCGGAAGATGGCGAATCCGGCGACACGCCTTCACCGCTGTACTGCTTCCACCACTCGTCGGAATCACCGGGATTCGTCATTTGCCCAGCCTATTCCACCAGGCAGGGCTACCGGTATCCTGTTTCATTCGTGAGTGATGCACTATCTCCGGCGGAGACCGCCGACACTGGACGCCCCGCTTCCGAACACGCGGCATTCGCGAAGGCGGCGGGGGGTTATTACACACCGGTCGTGGTTCTGTTCACGGCAGTTCTGATCATCTCGAACATCTGCGCCACCAAAGGCGTTCAGTTCTTCACCTCGTTCGCCGAGAACCCGGTGAAACTCGGCCCGGTCGAGATCCTTCCGCTCTCCCTCGACGGAGCGTTCTTCCTGTTCCCGCTCGCCTACATCATCGGCGACGTGCTCAGCGAGGTGTACGGCTTCAAGGCCGCGCGGCGGGCCATCTACATGGGCTTCGGCATCCTGCTGCTCATGCTCGGCTGCTTCTGGATCGCGATCGAACTGCCGCCGGCGACGTTCTATCCGAACCAGGAGGCGTTCAGCGCGGTGCTCGGCACCACCTGGCGGCTCGTGATCGCGGGGCTGGCCGGGTACTTCGTGGGCGAGATGCTGAACTCCGCGACGCTGGTGGCAATCAAGGAGCGCACCCGCGAGAAGCACCTGTGGGCCCGGCTCATCGGGTCCACCGTGGTGGGCGAATTCGGCGACACGCTGATCTTCTGCGCCATCGCCGCCGGGGCCATCGGGATCACCACGTGGGGCGCGTTCTTCAACTACCTGATCGTGGGCTTCGTATGGAAGACCCTCGCGGAGGTGCTGGTGCTGCCCATCACCTACTGGGTGATCGGGTTCCTGAAGCGGAACGAGCCCAGCTACGCGCCGGTCGAGACGCCGGCGCTGAAGAGCTAAAGCTGTTGGGCCGCACTCGAAGTCAGAGATTCGGGGCTTTGATGCGGCCCTTCCAGCCGCCCAGGAAATCGCGCTTGTAGTCGTCGAAATATCCGCCGTCGATGCTTTCGCGAATGCGGTCCACCAGGCGCACGGTGAAACGCTCGTTGTGAATCGTGCACAGGGTGGCCGCCAGCATTTCCTTCGCCTTGAACAGGTGATGGATGTACGCGCGGGTGTAGTTCTTGCAGGTGTAGCAGTCGCAGGTTGCGTCGATGGGCGTGAAATCGCGCTTGAAACGAGCGGTATTGATATTGAACCGGCCCTCGTCGACGTAGAGCGCGGCATTGCGGGCCACGCGGGACGGGTTCACGCAATCGAAGGTGTCCGCGCCATTCTCCACCGCCGTGAAAACGTCCTCGGGCTCACTGATTCCGAGCATGTGGCGGGGTTTGTGCTCCGGCAGTTCGTCACAGCACCAGCCGACGATGGTGCCGAGATTGTGCTTCTCCAGTGCGCCGCCGATGCCGTAACCGTCGAAATCCGTTCCGCCGTCGCCGCGTAGCGCTTCCAGATCACGACAGGCCTTGCGGCGCAGGTCTTCGTACTGCGCGCCCTGGATGACACCGAACAGCGCCTGATACGGGCGGTGGCTGCGCGCCGCGGTGAGCCGCTCGTGCTCGTCCAGGCAGCGCTTGGCCCAAAGCCGCGTGCGCTCCAGCGACTCCTCTTGGTAGCCACGGGTATTCATCAGAGTGGTGAGCTCGTCGAAGGCGAACATGACGTCCGCGCCCAGCTGATGCTGGATGCCCATGGACACCTCGGGGGTGAAGCGGTGCTTCGAGCCGTCCAGGTGGGAGCGGAAGGTGACGCCGTCGTCGTCGACGTGCGCGAGACGCTCCTTGCCCTTGGCAATCACATCGTCGCTCTGCACGCCGACGGCCTCCATGGCGAGGACCTTCCTGAAGCCGACGCCCAGCGACATGACCTGGAAGCCGCCGCTGTCGGTGAAGGTGGGGCCGTGCCAGTTCATGAACTGCGCCAGGCCGCCGCCCTCGTCCACGATGTCGGGGCCGGGCTGCAGGTACAGGTGGTAGGCGTTGGCCAGCAGCGCCTGCGAGCCGAGTTCTTTCATGGTCTCCGGCAGTACGGCCTTGACCGTGGCCTTGGTACCGACCGGAATGAACGCGGGGGTGGCGATGTCGCCGTGCGGGGTGCTGATCACCCCGGTGCGACCGTGCCGACCCTCCAGCCGGGTACCGACCTTGAACGAGAACTCGGAAGACGCAGACACGACTCCCATCCTCTCAGGACGGCACCCGGGCGTTGTGAGGGCCTAGCTCTTGCCGAGGGATACCGCGTCGGGGTCGGGCAGATCGAGACCCTCGCCCTCGCCGTCGGTGATCGCCGCGGAGAACTGGGCGTTGTAGAGCTTGTAGTAGGCGCCGCGGTCCTTCAGCAGTTGGTCGTGGGTGCCCTGCTCAACGATCTTGCCCTTCTCCATGACCACGATGGTGTCGGCATCGCGGATCGTCGAAAGACGGTGTGCGATGACGAAACTCGTGCGGTCGCGGCGCAGCGCCGCCATGGCGTGCTGCACCAGCAGTTCGGTGCGGGTGTCGACCGAGCTGGTGGCCTCGTCCAGGATGAGGATGGACGGCTTGGCCAGGAACGCGCGCGCGATGGTGATGAGCTGCTTCTCGCCCGCGCTGACGCCGGAACCCTCCTCGTCGATGACGGTCTCGTAGCCGTGCGGCAGTGCGTGCACGAACCGGTCGACGTAGGCGGCCCGCGCGGCCTCGAGGATGTCTTCCTCGTCGGCGTTCGGATTGCCGTACGCGATGTTCTCCCGGATGGTCCCGCCGAACAGCCAGGTGTCCTGCAACACCATGCCCATGCGCGAGCGCAGCTGATCGCGGCTGATCCGCGTGATGTCCACGTCGTCGATGGTGATCGCGCCGTCGTCCACCTCGTAGAACCGCATGAGCAGGTTGACCAGCGTGGTCTTGCCCGCACCCGTCGGCCCGACGATGGCCACCACGTGCCCGGGTTCGGCGACCAGCGACAGCTTCTCGATGACCGGCGTCTCGGGTTCGTAGCGGAAGGACACGTCCTCGAAGGCGACCCGGCCGCGCGTGATCGGCCGCGCATCCTCCTCGGCCGGATCCGGGATCTGCTCGTCCGCGTCCAGGATCTCGAAGATGCGTTCGGCCGAGGCCACGCCCGACTGCAGCAGGTTGATCATCGACCCGATCTGGGTGAGCGGCTGGGTGAAACCGCGCGAGTACTGGATGAACGCCTGCACCTCACCCAGCGACAGCTGCCCGCTCGCCACCCGCAGACCGCCGACCACGGCGATGAGCACGTAGTTCAGGTTCCCGAGGAACATGATGGCGGGCATGATCAGGCCGGAGATGAACTGCGATTTGAACGACGCCTGATACAGCTTCTCGTTGGTCTCGTCGAATTTCTCGCCGACCTCGCGCACCCGGCCGAAGGCGGTGACCACCTCGTGCCCGGTGAACGCCTCCTCCACCTGCGCGTTGACCGCGCCGGTGTACTTCCACTGATCCACGAAGTGCGGCTTGGAGCGCTTGGCGATCTGCGCGGTCACGATGATCGCCAGCGGCACGGTGAGCAGCGCGATCAGCGCCAGCAGCGGCGAGATCCAGAACATCATGGCGAGCACACCGATCACGGTCATCACCGAGATCAGCAGCTGGGACATGGTCTGCGACAACGACTGCGCCATATTGTCGACGTCGTTGGTGACGCGGGAGAGCACGTCGCCGCGCGCCTGCGAGTCGAAGTAGCTCAGCGGCAGCCGGTGCAGTTTCTCCTCGATCTCGTCGCGCAGGCGCTTGACCGTGCGCTGGATGACGATATTGAGCAGGAAGGCTTCGAACCAGCCGAACACCGAGGCGCCGACATACAGTGCGAGAACCAGCGCGAGCACGTGGCCGACGGCCGTGAAGTCCACGCCCACACCGGGAATCACGTGCATGCTGGCGAGCATGTCGGCGAAGGTGTCGTTGCCCGACGCCCGAGCCGCCTCCACCACCTGGTCCTTGCTCGGCGGCGGGACGCCCGGCGGCAGGTCCTGGCCCAGCTGCTTGCCGACCACACCGTCGAAGATGAGGTTGGTGGCCCGGCCGAGCACCTGCGGGCCCAGCGTGTTCAGCACCACCGAGGTGGCGGCGAGCACGAAAATGATTGTGAGATAGAACTTCTCGGGCGCGAGTCGGCGTAGCAGCCGCTTCAGTGACGGGCCGAAGGACTTCGCCTTGGCATCCGGCGCGCCGGGATTCGGTGCTCCGGGCCTCATCGAACCTCCTCCGCGCTGAGCTGCGATTCCACGATCTCGCGGTATTCGGAGCAGTCCCTGAGCAATTGGTCGTGCGTGCCGAGCCCGACGATCGCGCCGTCCTCCAGCACGAGAATCTGATCCGCGTCGCGGACCGTCGAAATGCGCTGCGCCACAGTGATTACAGCGGCCTCACGAGTCTCCGGCCGCAGGGCGTCGCGCACCCGGGCGTCGGTGGCGACGTCGAGAGCGGAGAAGCAGTCGTCGAACAGGTAGATGCGCGGTTTGCGCACCAGTGCGCGGGCGATGGCCAGGCGCTGGCGCTGACCGCCGGACACCGTCGTACCGCCCTGTGCGACAGGGGTTTCCAGGCCCTGCGGCATGTCCCGCACGAAGTCCGCGGCCTGCGCGATCTCCAGCGCGTGCCACAGTTCCTCGTCGGTGGCGTCCGGTTTGCCGTAGCGCAGGTTCGAGGCCACGGTGCCGGAGAACAGGTACGCCTTCTGCGGCACCAGGCCGATCTGCTCGCGCAGCAGTTCCAGGTCGAGGTGGCGAACATCGGTGCCGCCCACGGTGATCGAGCCGTCGGTGACATCGATCAGGCGGGGAATCAGATTGATCAGCGTGGTCTTGCCGGCGCCGGTCGCACCCACGACAGCGGTGGTCGTACCCGGTTCGGCGCGGAACCGAATCCCGCGCAGCACCGGCTTTTCCGCGCCCGGGAATCTGAATTCCGCGAACTGGAAGTCGACCACGGCCGGATCACCCTGGAAGGGCTGCGGCAGGCGCGGCGGCTGCACCGAGGATTCGGTGTCCAGCACCGCGCCGATGCGCTCGGCCGACACCGCGGCGCGCGGGGCCATCATGGCCAGGAACGAGGCCATCATGACGGCCATCAGGATCTGCATGATGTAGGACAGCAGCGCGGTGAGCGCGCCGATCTGCATCTCGCCGCGGTCGATGGCGTGGCCGCCGAACCAGATCACGGCCACCGTGGTGACGTTCGAGATCAGCATGACCGCCGGGAACATGAGCGCCATGTACCGGCCGACATACAGCGACGCCTCGGTGAGCTCGCGGTTGGCGATGCCGAAACGCCAGGTCTCCTGCCGTTCCCGCACGAACGCGCGAACCACTCGGATGCCCGTGATCTGTTCGCGCAGAACGCGATTCACCGAGTCGATGCGGGTCTGCATGCGGCGGAAGCCGGGCACCATGCGGCTGATGATCAGCGTCATGGTGAGCGCCAGCGCCGGGACGGCGACCAGCAGCACCCAGGACAGGCCGAGGTTCTCGCGGACCGACATGATGATGCCGCCGACGCACATGATCGGGGCCATCACCAGAATGGTGGCGCTCATGACCATGAGCAGCTGCACCTGGTTGACGTCATTGCTGCTGCGGGTGATCAGCGAGGGTGCGCCGAACACGCCCACCTCACGATCGGAGAAGGTGCCGACGCGGTGCAGCAGGGCGGCGCGCATGTCGCGGCCGGCGCTCATGGCGGCCTGTGCGCCCAGGTACACCGAGGCGCCCTGGGCGACGATCTGCACGATGGTCACGGCCAGCATCCACAGGCCGGCGGTCCAGATGTAGCCGATATCGCCCTTGGTGACGCCGTCGTCGATGATGTCGGCATTGAGGCTGGGGAGATAGAGCATGGCGATGACCGAGACCAGCTGTAGCACGAGGACACCCGCCAGCTGGGCGCGATAGGGCGCCAGGAAAGTGCGAAGCAGTCTGATCAGCATGATGTTCGAAGGCTACCCTCGATCGTTTGCGGCGAGCCCGAACTTTTCCGGGCGTGTGCCCGGCCCCGGGCACGATATGAAACATACTGACTTCAAACGATCATGGTCGGCCGGACGGCCGAAATCTCAGGAATCCTGAGGAGAAACCCAAAGGTCAGCGAATGTCCGGGCGGTCCAGGTCCTGCCACTCGGTGGCGATATCGCGAGCGGCCGAATTCGGGCGGCGAGTCCACGCGTCCGGATCGTGCAGCAGCTCATCCAGGAACGACGGCAGCAGATCGTGCGCGATATCGGCCACGGACACCCGCTCCAGCACCGAACGGATATTCACGCGCAGGCCGATCCACACCCGCTGCAGAGGTTCGGCCGCGCCGCCGTAGTGCACATCCTCCGGACGCTGCCCGCGCACCGACGCCAGCGGACCCTCCACGGCGCGAATCACATTCGCGATGCTGATGTCGGCGGCCGGACGGGCCAGCCGGTAACCGCCGTCCGGACCGCGGCGGCTGGTGACCAATCCGCCCTTGCGCAGATCCGCGACGACGGACTCCAGCACCTTCGGCGGAATGTCCTGGGCGGCGACGATCGCGTCGGCCTTCACCGAATCCGGTTGCGCCTTGGCGATTTCGACCAGCGTGCGCACCGCGTAATCGACTTTCGCGGTGATGTGCACTGTCCCGCCTCTCCCGGTCTATCGGTTCACAATTTCTATCACTCCGGATCGAGCACTCCGAGCGCGGCATTCAACAGGACACGCTCGATCACCTCCGGGGACGTGTCGGGCATGTGCTCCTGTGAGGTGAGGGCGACGCTGAGCACCTGCATGGCGGCGGCCGCGCGCAGTTTGCGCTCCTCGTCCGCGCCGGGGCCGGCGAGCCATTCGCACATGCGGCGGTGCATGTCGAGCATGTCCGGATAGCGGTTGTTGCCCAGGGCATTCACGATGGCGACGGTGTCGCGCATGCACAGCACGCCGGCGGCGCGGTGGTGCAGGCCCGCCTCCAGATGCGCGGTCAGCACCGCGCGGACGGCATCCGGGGTGTGCTCGCGGCCGTCGAGGCTGTCGACCAGTGCGCGCATGTCGTCGAAGATCGGTTCGATGATGGCGACCAGTAGGTCGACCTTCGAGGCGTAGTGATAGTAGAGCGACGCTTTTGTGATTCCCACCGCATCGGCGACCTCGCGCAGGCTGCTCTGTTCGAAGCCCTTGGCCGAAAACAGCTGGATAGCAGCCTCTCTGATCGCGTCTTTGGTGCTTCTACCTGCGACAACTGCTCCTTGGGCTGCTCGGCCGGTCATTGGGTCATCCTCTCACCACCTCCTGAGGAAGCGATCAACACCACTTAAATCGAGGTTGTTCCTCCACTTCCCGGCTCGGTAGTCTACCTACCGCACGGTAGGCAGAAATTCGTGGAGGCGGGGAGCATGCAGGGCTCCCGCGGCAGAGCTGCCTACGCGTTCACACCCTTGAGTTTCAGAACATCCATCGCCAGGAGAACCCCTCGTGTCCGTATACCTCTACCGGTGGGGCAAATTCGCGTTCCGCCGCAAATGGATAGTCCTGCCCGTCTGGCTCCTGCTGTTCCTGGTGCTGGGCGGCCTGGGAACCGCGCTGAAGGAGCCGATGAGCAATGACTTCAGCATGCCCGAGCTGCCCTCGGCCCGCGCCAACGACATCCTCGACAAGCACTTCCCCGGCGCCTCGGAAGCCTTCAAATTCGAGGCCGTGACCGGCACCTACGTCATTCAGGCGCCCGCTGGCCAGAAGCTCACCGACAAGGCCAACGTCGACGCCATCAACGCGCTCATCGACAAGGTCGGCGCGCTCGACATCGTCAATCACGACAAGCCGCTGCAGAACCCGGTCACCGCGACCGAGGAGATGGGCTGCCTCGGGACGGATCGCGATGTCTCCAAGTGCACCTCGGCTCCGCTGAACGTGCTGGGCAAGACCTCGCCCGATACCGTCGCGGTGCTCAATGTGCCGTTCACGATTCCCTCGTTCAACGATGTCACCGACGAGAACCGCGACGCCGCCTACAACGCGGCCCAGGTCGCGCGGGACGCCGGGCTGACCGTCGAGATGAGCGGCTCCATCGCGCAGAAGCAGGAGCAGCCCAGCGGCAAGTCCGAGATGATCGGCATGGCCGTGGCGCTCGTGGTCATGATGGTCGCCTTCGGCGCGATCGTGGCCTCCTTCGTGCCGATCTTCACCGCCATCATCGGGCTCGGCGCGGCCAGCTCGCTGATCTTCGTCGGCACCTCGTTCATCGAGGTTCCGAGCTTCACCACCTTCCTCGCCTCGATGATCGGCATCGCGCTGTCCATCGACTACGCGCTGTTCATCGTGTCCCGCTACAAATCCGAACTGGCCGTTCAGGATTCACCCGAGGAAGCCGCCGGCGTGGCGCTCGGCACCGCGGGTTCGGCGGTCGTGTTCGCCGGCCTGACCGTGATCATCGCGCTGGGTGCGCTCAGCGTGGTCGGCGTCGAGTTCATGACGTTCATGGGTCTCGGCGGCGCCATCGCGGCCGCGTTCGCGGTGCTCACCGCCATCACGCTGATGCCGGCGCTGATGGGCGCGTTCGGCCGCTTCCTGTTCAAGCCGAAGCTGCCGCTGGTCGCCAAGCACGACCCGTCCGACGACACCTCGGTGTCCAACGGCACCCGCTTCGCGCGGCTGATCGGCAAGGCTCCGGCGCTCACGCTGGGCATCAGCGTGGTCGTGCTCGGCCTGCTCGCCGCACCCGCCGCCGGCCTGCAACTGGGCCTGCCGGGCGACGACAGCCTGCCCACGCACTCCACCGTGCGCAAGGCGTACGACATCCGCACCGAAGGCTTCGGTGAGGGCAGCAACGGCGTGCTCATGGTGGTCGCCGATCTCGCCGACGTCGCACCGGCCGACCGCGAGAACGCGGCCAACGCCCTGCGCAAGAAGCTCGAGGGCTACTCGGGCATGGATTACGTGACCGCGCCGCAGTTCAGCAAGGACGGCAAGGGCGCCATGCTCAACGCGGTCCCGAAGTTCGGCCCCAACAACCAGGACACCAAGGATCTGGTGAGCGAGGCCCGCGACGCCGAAAGCGGCCTGGCCTCCGATTACCCCGGCATGGCGTACGGCATCACCGGCACCACCGCCATCTACGCCGATGTCGACCACGTCCTGCTCAGCAAGATCGTGCCCTACCTGGCGCTCGTCGCCGGCGCGGCCTTCCTGCTGCTGATCCTGGTCTTCCGCTCGATCCTGGTCCCGCTGACCGCCGCCCTCGGCTTCCTGCTCTCCATGGCGGCCACCTTCGGCGCGACGGTCCTGATCTTCCAGGAAGGCGCCCTCGGCCTGATCGCCGACCCGCACCCGCTGGTCAGCTTCCTCCCGATCATGTTGATCGGCTTGGTCTTCGGCCTCGCCATGGACTACCAGGTCTTCCTGGTGACCCGCATGCGCGAAGAATTCGTGCACGGCAAGTCCCCCAAGGAAGCCATGATCACCGGCTACCACCACGGCGCCCGCGTCGTGACCTCCGCCGCGATCATCATGATCTCCGTCTTCGGCTCCTTCATCCTGGAATCCGACGCCACCGCCAAGTCCTTCGGCTTCGCCCTGGCAGCAGGCGTCCTCTTCGACGCCTTCATCGTCCGCATGGTCCTCATCCCCTCCCTCCTCGTCCTCATGGGCAAGTGGGCCTGGTGGATGCCGAAGTGGCTCGACCGCATCCTCCCCGACATCGACGTGGAAGGCGCGAAACTCCGCGAGCTCCAGCAAAAGCCCGCAGTCGAACTCACCAAGGAACCGGTCTCGGTGGGCTGACCCCCGAAACCCAGGCAGGACAACCGAATAGGCTCGGCCCCCACTCGATTCGTGTGGGGGCCGAGCTTATTCAGCGGGAGATGCACTCGTTCCCGGTAGCTGCCAGGGCCGATCACCGGGCGGCAGCTCGCCGCTCGTGACACCCAGGTCCGCACGGGCAGCCTCATAAAAGGCATTTCGACGCCGACCCGTCTCCGCATACAGACGCGTGTATTCCGAATGCTCCATGGTGTGGCCTTTGGCTGCCCAGCCGAGCTCCCAAGCGGCCCGGTTCCACTCGCGAGCGGATGCGACGGCCTGCGGGGAGCCGAGCAGAAGAAGAGCCTCCCATTTGACGGTCTTCTCGGTTTCGGCTTCAGCCAGAGCTCGCAACCCCGCGTCGATGTCGATCGGGAGGGCGACGGCAGGGTATCCGCGCGCAGCTGCCAGACGAAACGATAGATCCATGCACTGCTTCAACGCGTTCGCGTACTCGCTGTATGCAGCCAAACGCTTTTCGTCCCAACGGGTGTCGTGGCTGCGCCGCCATTTCGCGCGCTCGGTCATCATGGTCGCAACAAACGTCGACCCGGCACCCAGGATCACAGCAGCAAGGGTAAGTAGCTGCTGTACAACAGGATTCACAATCTGATTCCTCTTCTAGCACAGCGAGTCGTCAGCCGGGCCGTCAGACCTGCGAAGTGGTGCTCGCCGCAGGCATCCGGTTCAGCCATGCGATATCAGATCGCCGGGTGGAACTCCTCTCCGGAAAGAATGCGTCCGGCCATGTGCCCGGCCGCTTTCCGGCTTCGAACCGGACCTGGGTATCCAGCTCATCGAGCCGACGTAGCAACGAGACCCCATCCAATGCGGTCTGACGATGCTCCTCGAGGATCTCGATGAACCTGACATGCGCGGAACTGTTGGCGAGGATCTTCGCGGTCTGATGCATCGCCTGGTTGCGGGTCGCAGACCACTTCTGAATTTCTTCGATGATCGCTCGGAACCGCGGGTCATTCTCGAGGTGAGGGTTTTCCTTCGTCTTGTACCCATTGAGAAGTCGATCGCACAGCTGCCCCACCGCAGGCAGTTCGGAGGAGTCCTCACGTCGGACGTAGCTGTAGCGGCTGGTCAAACGATCGCCGAGCAAGGAATCCAAGACCGCGACCGCTTCGAGGTAGTGACCGGTTTCGACGGATTCCACGACCCAGTCGAATGCGGCGGTGTACCGATCGAGGCGTTGAAAGCCGAGCTCCGGTCCAGCCGCTTGTTCTCGCGTAGACTTAGCCACAAATCCCCCAAATGCGTTGCGGTACTTACACATCGAATCCAATCGGATCGTACATTGAGCAGATCGAGTTCGAATAGGTTGGGGGCCAGCCCTATTCAGCAGCGTCCCAATAAACTAGAACATGTTCCCGTTATGGTTCGACTCATACCTCGGAGATGCGCGAGGCGCGACCATGGACTCGGAGATGTGGGGGTTGCAGCACGAGTCGCTGGCGCCGGAGCATCGGGTCATCGCCTCGACTCGCGTGGGCACGGGCACACGGAGATCCGGGGACGCCGTTCGACTACTGGAGGCTCGCCGACGATGCGTGGGCCGTCATCGACCATCTCGGGCTGGATCGAATCGCGATCGCCGGGCACTTCTCCGGCGGGTGGACGGCGATGCGCATGGCACTGCAGCAACCCTCTCGAGTGCGGGGACTCGTGATCGTCGGCTCCCGCGCCGACCCCTACGACTCCTATGATCGGATCGGCTACGAAGCGGTCATCATGGACGGCTGGATTCAGGGTGACAACCCTCTCGAACATGTCGCGGTGCCGATTGCCTCCTCGACGATCCGCCCTGATCCGGAACCCCGCCGGTACTGGCTCGATAATGGCTGACCGCCGGAACCTCTGGCCGACGTCACCCCGGACTCGCCGGGCGGGCACTGATAGACCGCAAGGGCATCGAGGACCAACTCGCGGATATCACCGCGCCGGTGCTGGTCATGCACGGGATTCACGATCCCGTGTACGACCGCGCGCACCAGGAGGCGCTCGCGACGCGCTTCGGTGGGCCCGCGCGGGTTGAAACCACCGACGCGCCAAGGGCTTTCCACACACCGACGCTCACGGCACCGGAACTGACCGATCCGCTGCTGCGGCAATTCCTCGACGGGCTGCCGGCGTGATCCACGCTCGCCTCGGAACACCGAAATTCAACAACCCGCAAATTGTCTGATAGCGCACAATCTTTGTATGACAGCAAACTCTGACGGGTCAGTGGGTGCGCAGATCGTCTACGACGCTCGGGTCATAAACACCACCGTCCAGGGGGCATTGGACGTGATGCGGGCGGTGCGGGAGGCACTTCGGCTCCGGGAAACGAAGGTCGCCTATCTGTCCGACTCGGAAAGCAGCGCCGCGATCACCATCGGGCCGGGGATTCCGATCCTGTTCCGGTTCCCGGAGAAGTTCGATCCGAGGCTGCACCGCTGAGATCGGGCACAGAAAAAAGCCCCTCATCTGTGGGAACAGATGAGGGGCTTTGCAGCGGTGGCGGAGGGATTTGAACCCTCGGAGGGGGGTTACCCCTCACACGCTTTCGAGGCGTGCTCCTTAGGCCGCTCGGACACGCCACCGGTGGTGACTTTACCGGACGGGACCGAGGAAACCGAAATCGCCTGGAGAGGGGCTCAGGAGCGTTGGGATTTGAAGAAAACGTCCAGGAGTGCGGCACATTCGGATTCGAGGACGCCGGCTCGGACTTGGGGGCGGTGGTTGAGACGTCGGTCACGGACCACGTCCCAGAGGGAACCGACCGCACCGGTTTTCGGCTCCCAGGCGCCGAAGATGATTTTGTCTACTCGGGACAGGACTATGGCGCCGGCGCACATGGTGCACGGCTCGAGGGTTACCGCCAGGGTTGCGCCTTCCAGGCGCCAGCCGTCGCCGTGGACGTGGGCGGCTTGGCGGAGGGCCAGGACTTCGGCGTGAGCCGTGGGGTCGCCGAGGGCTTCGCGGGCGTTGGCGGCTCGGGCCAGTTCGCGGCCTTCGCGGTCGAAAACCACTGCGCCTACGGGGACATCGCGGGGGTCGGCGAGGGATGCGGCTGCGATGGCCGCGCGGATCATCTCCTCGTCGGCGTGCAGGGCGGATTCGCCGAGGCTCATGGGGAGGCGCTTTCGGGCGGGGGCGGGGGAACGGACGCCGCCCGCAACACCGGGTGGGTGATGCGGGCGGTGGTGCGGCCGTGGATGGTCACTCAGCGGGGGAGTTTGTCCAGGGTGGCGGAGAATTCGTTGGCGAAGCCGAGGCGCTGGGCGATCATGCCGAGCTGTTCGTCGGGGTAGAGGTCGGTTTCGGCGAGGATGACGGCCAGGACCGGTTCGGGGAGGCCGAGGTCGGCGAGGACGCCGAGATCGCCCTCCTCCCACGGGTCGACCTCGTCGAGTTCGTCCGGGTCGATGTCGGGGATCTCGATGTTCAGTTCCTCGAGGACGTCCGCGGCGATGTCGTAGTCGATGGCGGCGGTGGCGTCCGACAGCAGGATGCGGCTGCCGGTGGGGCCGGGGCGCAGGATGATGAAGAATTCGTCGTCGACGTCGAGCAGACCGAAGGTCGCGCCGGAACTTCGCAGAGCGCGCAACTCGTTCTCTGCCGCGGACAGACTGTGCAGTGCCGCCGACGTCAGCGGCGTCACTTTCCAGTTGGCTTCTTCGCGGACAACCGCCACGGCGAACCCTTCCACGTCGTCGTATTCGTCCGACGCCGCCCTGTTCGTGCTCGAGCGTTGTGCTGCCATGGGCGCAACGGTAGTCCGCTTCGGGGGAAATGTTGAACTCGTATGCGAATCTGGTCGAATGACGGGCCATCCGAAACCAGCTGTGTGTGTCCTCGGTACCGGATTGATCGGCGGCTCGGTGCTACGCGCCGCAGCTGGGGCGGGGTATCGGGCGTGGGGATACAACCGGTCGGAGATCGGTGCGAAGGCCGCGCGCGCCGACGGCTACGACGTGATCAGCGATAGCGAAGAGGTCCTGCGGCGGGCCGCGGAACGGGATGCGCTGATCGTGATCGGCGTGCCCATGCCGGCGCTGGGGACGATCCTGTCCGATATCCGGTCCTTCGCGCCGGACTGCCAGCTCACCGATGTGGTGAGCGTGAAGGCGCCGGTGGCCGAACTCGTGCACCGGCACGAGCTGGGCAAGCATTTCGTGGGCGGGCATCCGATGGCGGGGACCAGCGAATCCGGCTGGGCCGCATCCACACCCGACCTGTTCAGCGGCGCGGCCTGGGCATTGAGCGTGGACGAGGGGGTGCGAGCCGAGCCGTGGACGCGGGTCGCGCGGCTGGCCCTGGACTGCGGGGCAGTCGTGGTTCCGGTGCTGAACGCCGAGCACGATCGGGCGGTCGCGCGAATCTCGCACCTGCCGCATGTACTGGCCGAGGCGCTGGCCGTCGAAGGGGCGGCGGGCGGGAATCTCGCGCTGGGGCTGGCGGCCGGGTCGTTCCGGGACGGAACCAGGGTGGCCGCGACCGCGCCGGATCTCGTGCGCGCCATCTGCGAACCGAACGCGGCCGCGCTGCTCGAGGTGCTGGAGGACACGCTGCGGGTGCTCGGCGAGGCACGCGACTCGCTGCGGGCGAACGGGACCATTGCCGATCTGGTCGAAGCCGGGCACGCCGCGCGGGTCGACTACGACGACAACCAGCGGTGGGCCATCACGGGAATCCGCCCCGGCGACCATGATTGGCTGGCGCAGCTGGCCGAGGCCGGGCGACGCGGCGGAGTCGTGAAGTCCCTGGACTGACGCCGCGACCGTCAGATGCGTTCCGCGAGACCGGGATAGTCGAGGACGAAGCCGTCGTCGTCGACGGTGACGGTGGCGCTGGAGACCGGCGAGAGCACGTGGATGCCGTCGGCTCCGCTGCTGTAGATGATGCTGGCCTCCTGCACCAGGAGGTCGGGCAGCCGCACGTAGACCACCGGCACCTGCACGTCCTCGTTGGCGTGCGCCAGACCGTAGCGGCGGATGGGCAGGGTGTTGAAGAACGGGCTCAGCACCACGTCGACGTCCAGCGCCCCGCCGAAGGTGGAGCGGACGTGCGTGCCGCCCGCGTCGATGAGCCAGTAGTTCTCCTCGTCGCGGGCGATGGAGGCGTGGCGTTCGCCGCCGGCGACGGTGCTGCGCAGGGACAGGCGGCGGGTGACGCCGTTCTCGTCGGTGACCAGGTCGTAGGAGGCGCTGAAGGCGGGGTGGTCCTCGCAGGCGCCGGCGACGATGCGACCGGCGGCGCGAATCCGGTTCCCGCCGAGCACGACTCGCGCCGACTCCATGCGGGACGCATTGTGCGCGCGCCAGGTCAGTATCGCCGGCCATTTCGGCGCGACCGGCTTCACGTCCTCGCTCCCGCTCTCCGTCACGCCTAATACCGTACGTGCAGGAACTGCGCGGCTCGCGAATGCGCGGCGAATGGGGTCGGCGATCTCACGTGGGCGGGGGTGGTGGGCCCCCGGCCGCAGTGCACACAAACGAACGAAAATCTGCCGGATGGCGGAAACCGCCGCGAAAGTGTGCACTCAGGCCGGGATCCGGACCGCACAGGCGGCGCGCGCGGGCGGAGAATTCGACGGCGGCGGCCCGACCAGTCGGTCGGAAGTGGTGGCCGACCGTGTGGAATTCGGCTCTCGGGCAGGCTGATTCGATAACCTGGTCGCGTCGCTGACCTGCGGAGACACGCCAGGCGCGCGATCACGGCGGGCGTGGCGGGCGGTGTGGATCCCGATCTCCTCGCGCGGACTCGAGTAACCTCCTCCGAGGCGGTTGGGGATTCGGTGAAAGGACAGCTGTGACGGGCGCGCGGATGGTCGGCCTGTTCGCCGGCATCGGCGGACTGGAGCTCGGGCTGGCCGCGCACGGGTGGCGCAGTGAACTGCTGTGCGAGATCGACACGGGGGCGCAGGCCGTGCTGGGTGCGCATTTCCCCGGGGTCGAGCTGCATTCGGATGTGACGCGACTGCGGTCGCTGCCCGCCGGGACCGAACTGGTGGCCGCCGGATTCCCCTGCCAGGACCTGTCGCAGGCCGGGCGCACCGCCGGAATCACCGGGGCGCGTTCGGGATTGGTGGACGAGGTGTTCCGCCTCGTCCGGCGCAAACGCGGCCCGCGCTGGCTGTTGATCGAGAATGTGCCGTTCATGCTGCAGCTGGGCGGCGGGGCGGCCATGCGGCACATCACCGCCGCGCTGGAGGAGCTCGGCTATCTCTGGGCGTACCGGGTGGTGGACGCGCGCGCGTTCGGGCTGCCGCAGCGGCGCGAGCGGGTGCTCATGCTGGCCTCGCGCACCGAGGACCCGCGCCCGGTGCTGTTCGGCGCGGACGCCGGGGAGCGCACGGTCGGCGATCCCGCGCAGGACCCGTGCGGCTTCTACTGGACCGAGGGCACCCGCGGCCTCGGCTGGGCCGTGAACGCCGTCCCGACGCTGAAAGGCGGTTCGGGCCTTGGCATTGCGAGCCCGCCCGCGGTGCGCCTGCCCTCCGGCGAGATCGTCACCCCCGGCATCACCGACGCCGAACGCCTGCAGGGCTTCGACCGCGATTGGACCGCACCGGCGCTCGCCGTCCCCGGCATCCGCCCCGGCCACCGCTGGAAGCTGGTCGGCAACGCGGTGAGCGTGCGCATGGCGGCCTGGGCCGGTTCCCGTCTCGCCGACCCCACCGACGCCGACTTCCCCGAAGGCGAATCGCACACGCGCCGCAGCTGGCCCACCGCCGCCTGGGGTCGCGACGGCGTGGTGCACCGAGTCCCGGTGTCCACCTGGCCCGTTCACGCGCCCTACGAGGATCTGCGCTGGTTCCTCGACGACTCCCGTCTGCTCTCCGCCCGCGCCACCGCCGGCTTCCTGCGCCGCACCCGCATGGGCTCCCTCCGTTTCCCGGAGGGTTTCCTCGACGATGTGGAAACGCACCTGGATCGAATGGGAGGATTCCCGCGCGAGGCGGCCTGACCGCTCCGCGCAGCACCCGACAGGAGCCGGCATGGATCGCACTGGACGGCCGCGATGAGTTCCCGACGCCCGAGCACGGACGCCGCGACGAGTGCGCGGATGGCGCGGCAGCGGCGGGTGGGCACCAAGCCGGAGATCGCGTTGCGCAGCGAACTGCATCGGCGTGGAGCGCGGTTCTTCGTGGATCGGGCTCCGCTGGCGGGGTTGCGGCGGCGGGCCGACATCGTGTTCCCGCGCAAGAAGGTTGCGGTGTATGTGGACGGGTGCTTCTGGCACAGCTGCCCGGAGCACGCCACGCATCCGAAGAACAACGCCGAGTGGTGGGCGGCCAAGCTGGCCGGGAATGTGGCACGTGACCGCGATACCGATGCGCGGTTGGTGGCGGCCGGGTGGACGGTGGTGCGCGTGTGGGAGCACGAAAAGGCCGAGGCGGCCGCGGAGACCGTCCTGAGAGCATTGCCGCGCCGCGACTGATCGGCGCGCGCAGGCCGGCTGCGGCGTCCGGTTCGCCCGATGCGCGACAATGGGTGGGGCTCGGACGTCCGACCAGTCCGATCCTTGGGGTCCGGGCAGGTCATAGGAGTGAGCGAGGCCGGCGAAAGCGAGCACAGGATGGCGGCGTCCGAGCGGGGTACGGCGGCAGTGCTGGATCAACCTGCGGTGTCGCGGACGCGGCACCGGCTTCGGCTCGGGGTCGCCCTGCTGATCGCGGTGGCCGGGATCGTCTACTCCTCGTGGGTGCTGGAGTTCGTGCTGCCCATCGACAGTGATCCCACGGACACCTTCCTCAGCCAGCTCGCCGAGACCGGCGCACCGTATCGCCGGGTGTTCGTCACCGGCGACACACTGTGCGGCGCACTGCTGTTCGTGGCGGGGATCGGCGGGCTGCTGCTGTTCTCGCGGCGGCGGTATTCGACCATCGCGTGGACGGCGCTGGCCTGCTTCGGGGCGGCGACCATCGCGGATGCGAACTGGCCGTTGAAGGAGGCCGATCCGAACGCGCCCGCGCAGAACTCCGGGCTTTTTCCGCAGCTGCATCAGGTGCACGCGCTGACCAGCACGCTGGCGGTGTTCTCGATCTTCATCGCGATGGTGGCGTTCACGGTGGCGGCGTTCAAGTACCGGCGCTGGCCGATCCTGCGGCATTCCGGATTGTGGATTCTGATCATCGGTTCGCTGGTGACGGCCTGGATGCTGATCGCCGACAATCTGCCCGGCAATTACGGTCTGGGGATCGCGCAGCGCATCCAGGTCGGGGCCATGTCGCTGTGGCTGCTCGCGCTGGCGGTGCAAATCTTTGTGGCCGAACGACATTCGGCCCGAGCCACATCATCCGACGTCTGACGTTTCGGCTCGGTAATGTCGCATTCGTGACCAGCGACGCATCCACCGGGATCCACACGCAGCTCGACATTGTCGCCGCGGCGACCACACGCCTCCTCGACACGGTCGCCGAGCTGCGCGACGAGGACCTCGTCGAACCGTCCCTCCTGCCCGGCTGGACACGCGGCCACGTCCTGGCCCATCTGTCCCGCAATGCCGACAGCCTGGTCAACCTGCTGCTGTGGGCTCGCACCGGGATCGAAACCCCGCAGTACGCAAGCCAATTCCTGCGGGAGGCCGATATCGAGGCCGGTGCGCCGCGCCCGCATCGGGAGCAGCTGGAGGATCTCACCGCGGCCTCGGAGCGCTGGCTGGCGCTGGCCCGGGTGATGCCGGAGGAGCGCTGGGAAACGAGCGTCCGCAATCGAAAGGGCCTGGAGATCCCCGCGACCCGCATCCCGTGGATGCGTCTGCTCGAGGTGGAAATCCACCACACCGACCTGGATACCGGTTACGCCCCCGCGCAATGGCCGGCGGAGTTCACCGAACGTCTTCTGGCCGAGGCTGTTTCCGATCGCGCCACGCTCACCGGTCCGGGTTTCACGGTGGCGGCCACGGACACCGGGTTCACCGCAACGGCGGGCACCCCGGTCACCACCATCACCGGCCCTGCGGCGTCGCTGGCCGCCTGGCTCATCGGCCGCTCCCCCGGCAACGATCTGACCGGCGACCTTCCGGACCTGACCGCCTGGAAGTAGCCCTGGGCGGGGCGACCACCGCCGGGGCACGGTTCGCCGGACAAGCGATGTCCCGACAACAAATCAGCCCCGCACCGATGGTGCGGGGCTGATTCTTGCGCGCCCGGAGAGACTCGAACTCCCAACCTTCTGATCCGTAGTCAGATGCTCTATCCGTTGAGCTACGGGCGCAGGGTCATTCAGTTTTTACTGCCCGGCGAGCCGGGTAGTGGCGGAGGCGAGAGGATTTGAACCTCCGGTCCCCGTGAAGGGACAACTCATTAGCAGTGAGTCCCATTCGGCCGCTCTGGCACGCCTCCTGGTTGCCTTCTTTCGAGGGCGCCGGTCCTTTCGAACCGCCGGGACAGAAGATTACACAGCGTGTGTCCAATAGGCAAAACGGCTGGTCAGCGCAGGTGACTGTCGAACCAATCGAAGATCCTCGTCTGAGCGTCGACCACGTGGATGTCGTCGAGGGCGGCCGGATCGAAGCCGGGATGGTCGGGGCGGTGGTGCAGACCCGGGTAGGTGACGACGAGGGTGGCGACGTCGGCGTGCGCGGCGGCGTCGCGGAGGCGGTCGACCTGCTCGGGTGGGGTGTGCGGGTCGTCGGCGCCGAACAGGGCCAGCCAGGGTGCTTTCAGCTGGGGTGCGGCGACGGCCAGCGCGAGTGCCTGTGGGGTGAGCGCGGATTCGATGCCCTGGGCGGCGACGCTGACCGCCGCGCCGACTCGCCGGTTGGTTGCCACCAGCGCCGCCGCGGTGCCCGCGGAGTCGAAGCCGAGGACGCCGATGCAGTCGCCGAAGACGCCGCGGCCGGTGAGCCAGTCGAAGCAGGCGTCGAAATCGGCGTAGAGGTCGGCGCCGAAAACCTTGTCGGGCGCGACCCCGTTGGCACGATGGAAGAGATCGGGGGCGAGGACGGTCCAGCCGTCCTCGGCGAGGGATCGCATGAGATCCAGCAATGGCTCGGTGAATTCACGTGATTCGTGCAACACCACGATGCCGCCGCGGGTGTGCCCTTCGGGTTCGATCACGACGAGCGGGACTGTGGTCGTGTCGTGCACAGGGGCCAGTTCTCGATAAATGCCCGACATACGGCCAGAGTAGTTGCGCTAGGTAAAGTCGGGATAAATCTTTCCGAAGGACCGGTTAGTCCGTAGATCTTCCGGCATCGGGCAGCGGAATTCGGCCATCGGACACCGGCGGGCAATCGGGTTTGCGCCGGGAATTAGGGTGGTGGGGTGAGCGCGCACATCCGCCCGGACCTCGATGCCATCCCGGCCTACGTGGCCGGCCGCAGCCAACCCGGCGTGGTGAAGCTGGCCAGCAACGAGACCACCTTCCCGCCGCTGCCGTCGGTGGCCAAGGCCATCGCCGAGGCGGCCGAGACGGTCAACCGGTATCCGGACAACGCCGCGCTCGAATTGCGTACCGCCATCGCGGAATTCCACGGCGTCGCGGTCGAGAATGTGGCGGCCGGATGCGGCAGCGTGGCGCTGTGCCAGGAGCTGGTGCAGATCACCTGCCTCGCGCCGACCGACGAGGTGCTGTTCGCGTGGCGCTCGTTCGAGGCGTACCCGATCGTGACGCAGGTCGCGGGGGCCAAGGCCGTGCAGGTGCCGCTCGACGGTGAATTCGCCCACGATCTGGACGCTTTGGCGGCGGCGGTCACGCCGAATACGCGAGTCGTGTTCGTCTGCAATCCGAACAACCCGACCGGGACGGCGCACGGGGCCGCGGCCATCACCCGATTCCTGGACGCGGTGCCGGCGAATGTGCTCGTGGTGCTGGACGAGGCGTACTTCGAGTACCTGCGGATGCCCGCCGACGATGCGCCCAACGGTGTGGAGCTCGGCCGCAATCGGCCGAATGTGCTTGTGCTGCGCACGTTCTCGAAGGCGTACGGGCTGGCCGGGCTGCGCGTCGGCTACGCCGTGGGCGCGCCCGAGGTGATCACCGCGCTCATGAAGGTGCATATCCCGTTCAGCGTGAACAAGGTCGCGCAGGCGGCGGCCATCGCCTCGCTGGAGGCCCGGCACGAACTGCTGGAGCGCACGAATGCCGTTGTGGCCGAACGCGACCGCATGGCGGCCGCGCTGCGCGCCGCCGGTTACCGGGTGACCGACAGCCACGCCAACTTCGTCTGGCTGCCGCTGGGCGAGCAGAGCGCGGCGTTCGGTGCGGCGAGCGCCGAGGCCGGAGTCCTGGTGCGGCCCTACGGAACCGACGGTGTGCGGATCACCGCCGGGGACCCGCACGAGAACGACCTGTTCCTGGCCTTCGCCACGGATCCCGCCACGGTCGCCCGCTTCGTGGGCTAGCTGACGCCCAGGGCCGATGCCAGCGTCGGCCAGGAGCGCGGTAGCTCGGCGGCCCAGTAGGGCCAGGAATGCGTTCCGGTGGGCCGGAATTCGACGGCCGCGGGGATGCCGAGTTCCGCCAGGCGGACCGCGAGGTCGCGGGTGCAGAGGTTCGCGCCCGCTTCGATGGGCCCGCCGGCGGCGATGGTTTCCTGCCAGTCCGGGTTGGCGGGGGTGTCGTATTCGCCGGGGAGGCCGCTGCCGGTGGAGAGGTAGATCGCGGTGCCGCGCAGGGCTTCCGCATTGGCGAGGACGTCGTGGGCGGTCCATTCGGGGTCGTTCTCGGGGCCGAACATATTGTCCGGGTCGCCGCCGTAGCTGCCGACCACGGCGCGCGCCTGCGCTTCACCGAAGTCGGAACCCATTGCGTAGCAGCCGCTGTGCGCCCCCACGGCGCGATACAGGCCCGGTTTGCGGGCGGCGAGCATCATGGCCGCCTCGGCGCCCATGGAGACGCCGGTGAGGGCGTTGGCGCCGTTTCCGGCGAAGCGGGCGTCGAGCAGTGGCGGGAGTTCCTCAGTGAGGAAGGTTTCCCAGCGGTTGGTGCCGAGCTTGGGGTCGGGTCGCTGCCAGTCCGTGTAGTAGGCGGCCCGGCCGCCGACGGGGAAGACCACGTTCACGGGTTTGTCGGCGAAGAAGGCGAGGGCGTCGCCCTTGTCGATCCAGTCGTTGGAGTCGGGTGGCGCGGCGCGGCCGTCGAGCATGTAGACGGTGGGTCTGGGACCGTCGCGGCGTTCGGGCAGCAGGACGCGCACGTCGACGGTGCGTTCCATGGCGGGTGAACGCACGGAGACGTTCAGCAACCGGTCGCTGAGGGTGTGCACGCGGGCGATGGCGGCCCGAGTGGGTTTGACGGAGTCCGCTTCGGGCGGTGGTTCCTCGTTGGATCCGGAGTCGATGGGCGGGTCTGCGCGGGAGGTGGTCGGGTCGATCATCGCCGCACCCGTGAGGAGCAGTGCGGCACTTGCCAGGGCGCCGGCCAGGCGACGCCGTGTACGACGGCGGCGAACCATGACCGCCATGGTGCCAGACGGTCAGTCGGCGGCGAGATCCTTTTCCCAGCGCGCCTCCATATCTGTGAGCCGCCACACAGCGACGGCCACCGCCCAGGTGAGGATGAACAGCCCGACGATGATGAAGCCGAGGTCGCCGAGATCCAGGCTGCCCACCCAGCCGACGAATCCCGAAGTGATGCCGAGCTTTTCGACGAAGATGGAAACGATCTCCTGCACGCCGATGAGCAGGGCGACGGTCACCGACAGCCCGGTGACCACCAGGTTGTAGTAGATCTTGCGCACCGGTCGCGCGAACGCCCAGTCGTAGGCGTAGCTCATGAACGATCCGTCGAGCGAGTCGAACAGCGCCATGCCGGCCGAGAACAGCACGGGCAGAACGAGAATCGAGTACCAGGGCAGTCCGGTGGCGGCCGCGCCGCCCGCGATCACCAGCAGACCGACCTCGGTGACGGTGTCGAAGCCGAGCCCGAACAGCACGCCGACCGGGTACATCTGCCAGGGTTTGCGCACCAGCCGCACCACGGGACCGAGGATGCGATTGAGCAGGCCGCGGTCATTGAGCTCGCGTTCCAGTCGTTCCTCGTCGAGGTCGCCGCCGCGCATGCGTTTGAACACACGCCAGATCCCGATCAGGGAAACGAGATTCAGCAGTCCGATGGCGATCAGGAAGGTGCCGGAGACGCTGGTGCCCCACAGTCCGGTCCAGGTGTGCAGCGCCGAGCCCTCGTCTTCGAGGGGCCCCGCCAGCGCCCGCACACCGAGTGCGAGCAGGCCGACCATGACGAACACGATGGTGGAGTGCCCGAGCGCGAACCAGAAGCCGACGGTGTGCGTTTTCGCTCTTCCGTTCTCGGCCACCAGTTTTCGCGTGGTGTTGTCGATGGCGGCGATGTGGTCGGCGTCGAAGGCGTGCCGCATGCCGAGGGTGTAGGCGGTGACGCCGAGGCCGACGCCGAAGACCGCGCCCTGCACCTCGTAGTGCCCGGGGACGACGAGGAACAGCAGGGTGCCCCAGCCGAGGATGTGCAGTGCCAGGACAGCCAGTCCCATCCCGATCCAGCTACGCACCGACACACCCTCATCGCTCGGAATTTGCGGAAGCGGAGGGATTTGAACCCCCGGTCGCTCTCACGACGCCCGCTTTCAAGGCGGGTGCATTCGGCCGCTCTGCCACGCTTCCAGGAATCCGATGTTAACCGATGCCGTGCACGGGTTTACTCGGAGCGGTAGTCCCCCGCCTGATTCACCAGTTCCAGGGCGGCGGCGACGGCGGCGAGCTGGGCCGGGGTGAGCAGGTCCACGAAGAAGCGGCGCACGGCGGCGACATGCCCGGGGGCGGCGGCGCGTAGTCGGCGCATGCCCTCCTCGGTGAGTTGCGCGATGACGCCGCGGCCGTCGTCCTCGCAGGCGGTGCGGCGCACCATGTGCTGGGCTTCCATGCGGCGGATCTGGTGGGTGAGGCGGCTGCGGGAGGAGAGCACGCCGTCGGCGAGGTCGCTCATGCGCAGCGAACGGCCCGGCGCCTCGGACAGTTTCACGAGGATGCGGTAGTCGGCGAAGGTGAGGTCGGCGTCGCGCTGCAGTTGCCGGTTGAGGTCGGCCATGAGGCGTTGCGAACCGTCCATATATGCCCGCCAGGCGCGTTGCTGTTCCGGGGTGAGCCACCTCGGTTCTGCCGCGATGCGGTGCCCAGGGTCGGCAGCCACAATTCGCATTCTAACCAAACCGGCGCGCCGGACCCGGGCGAGCAGCGAAACCGCTTCCTTCGCTTCAGCGGAAGGAGGAGAGCATGGTGCGGGCCAGGTCGGCTACCCCGCTGCAACCCGAAAGCCCCATGGAGGCATCGAAATCCGCGAGCAGGGTGCGCAGGGCGTGGCGGGCGCCGTCGCGGCCGGCGAGGCCGAGGCCGTATACCCAGGGGCGGCCGTAGAGGACGGCTTTCGCGCCGAGGGACAGGGCGATCATGACGTCGGAGCCGGTGCGGACGCCGGAGTCGAAGAGGACTTCGGCGCGGTCGCCGACGGTGGCCACGATGGTGGGCAGGGCGTCGAGGGCGGCGACGGAGCCGTCGACCTGGCGGCCGCCGTGATTGCTCACGATCACCGCGTCCGCGCCCGCGTCGACCACCTGGCGGGCGTCGTCGGGATGCAGCACGCCCTTCACCGCGATGGGCAGATCGGTCCAATCCCGCAGGCGCGCAATGTCTGCGGGCCGCAGGTCGTGATTGCCGAACAGCCCGATCCAGGTGAGGACGGCCATGCGCATGGCGTCCTCGCTCTCCTCGGGCGGGGAGGGGAGTTTGGCGCGGAACACCGGATCGGACAGGTAGTTGGCGATGCCCTTGCCCTGGAGGAACGGCAGATGCCCGAGTTGCAGATCGCGGGGCCGCCAACCCAGGCTCGGGGTGTCGGCGGTGACGACAATGGCCTTGGCCCCGGACTTTTCGGCGCGCTCCACGAACGAGCGCGCGAGTTCGGTGTCGCTGGGCCAGTACAGCTGATACCACCAGTCCCCCGCCGCCGCACCGACCTCCTCGATGGTGGAGGAGGCGGCGGTGGACAGCACCATCCCGATGCCGAGTTCCCGCGTCACCTCCGCGATGACCGTTTCGCCGCGTTCGTGCAGCAGCCCGAGCACGCCGACCGGCGCGGTGAGAATCGGCGCCGCGAACCGCGTTCCGAGGATTTCGACCGAAAGATCCCGTGCGCCCGGCGCACTCGTGCCGCGCAGCACGCGCGGCAGCAGCCGATACTTCTCGAAAGCGGTGACATTGGCGGTGGCGGTCCGCTCCGCCGACGCGCTGCCCGCCACATACGCGTAGGCCGCCGGTTCCAGCACTTCCCGCGCCCGAGCTTCCAGTCCCGCCGCCGTCATCGGCAGCGAGGGCACGGCGCCCGCGAGCCCGCTGAGATAGATCTCGTTCTGGAAGTCGGCGAAACTGCTCATCCCTCTGACGCTAATGGCTGCGACGCGGGCGCGGAGGGAGACGGATTTCTTTCTGCCGTCGAATTATCCGGAAAATCTCCAGCGACCGAATCGCCGCGCCGGGAGATTCAGCGGCGACGCGAATCCGTGGCGCGAACCCGCACCAGCGTGCGCGGAGAGTGGGCGGCCACCGAACCGGAAACGGCCATGACTGTCATGATGCTCAGGGCGGCCAGAGTGATCACGATACCGATCATCGGAAAGTCCTTTCTCGTGTCCGCCCTCCACCATTGCCGGGAAAGCTGACAGGATGCTGTGCCCTGGCTGTTATTCACCCTTGGGAGCCCGTGGGCAAAACGCATGGTCCACCCCGTCGGCAACAGTAATCGGTGTGGTGCGGACGTACGCTCGTTTTCATGTATGCGGTGACACTCGACGGTTTCGGCGGGCCCGAGGTCATGCGGTGGGAGCAGGTCGCGGACCTGCCCGCGCCCGGACCGGGTGAAGTGGTGATCGAGGTGGCGGCGGCCGGGGTGAACCGCGCGGACCTGCTGCAACGGCTGGGGTTCTATCCTCCGCCGCCGGGGGCGAGCACGACGCTCGGGCTCGAATGCGCGGGTGTGGTGGCGGAAGTCGGTGCCGGAGTGCGGGATTGGCGGCCGGGCGACCGAGTGTGCGCGCTGCTGTCCGGTGGCGGTTACGCGGAGCGGGTGGTGGTGCCGGAGTCGCAGGTGCTGCCGATTCCGGAGGGGATCAGCGAGGTGCAGGCTGCGGGGTTGCCGGAGGTGGCGGCCACGGTCTGGTCGAATCTGGTGATGACGGCGGGGTTGCACAGCGGGCAGTTGCTGTTGATTCACGGCGGCGGCAGCGGCATCGGGACACATGCCATTCAGATCGCGCGGGTGCTGGGTGCGCGGGTCGCGGTGACCGCCGGTTCCCAGTACAAACTGGACCGATGCCATGAATTGGGCGCGACCGTGCTGATCAATTACCGGGAGCACGATTTCGTCACCACGCTGCACAGCGAATATCCGGGTGTGGACATCATTCTCGACAATATGGGCGCGAAGTACCTGGAGCGGAATGTGGAGGCGCTCGCCGAGGACGGGCACCTGGTGATCATCGGCATGCAGGGCGGGGTGAAGGCGGAGCTGAATCTGGCTGCGCTGCTTGCCAAGCGGGGGTCCATCCACGCCACCAACCTGCGCCGGCGTCCGGAGCACGGGCCGGGGTCGAAGGCCGCGATCATCACCGAGCTGCGGCGGCACGTGTGGCCGCTCATCTCCGATGGCACGGTGCAGCCGGTGATCTCGGCGGATCTGCCGATCACCGACGTCTCGAAGGCGCACGAACTGCTCGACGCCCCCGAGACGGTCGGCAAGGTGGTGCTGCGGATCGACTAGGAGTCGAGCGCGGCGAGCGCCCGGCCCAGCTGGTCGATCTCGAATTTGGTTGTGTAGGGCGCGAGTCCGATGGTGACCGCGCCGCCCTCGTCGTTCACGCCGAGCGCGTCGAGCAGGCGGCTGCCGCCGTGCGATCCGCTCAGCGTGCCGATGCGGGCGTCGGCCAGTTTGGCCGAGACCTTCTCGGCCTGCATTCCGGAGATGGTGAAGCTGACGGTCGGGATGCGGGTGGAGGCGCGGCCGATGACGGTCAGGTTGGGGATGGTGTCGAGGACCGACATGAGGTGCTCGAAGAGCTGATCGTGGTAGTCCTGCAACGAGGTGATCGAGACCTCGAGGCGTTCGCGGCGGGTGCCGGTGGCGCGTTCGTCGAGTCCGGCCAGGTAGTCGATCGAGGTGGTGAGCCCGGCCAGCAGCGCGTACTGGTGGCCGCCGACCTCCAGGCGTTCCGCCCCCTTGGCGTAGGGGTTCAGCGACATGGACGGGATCCGGTCCAGGAACGCGGGATCGCGGAAGACCAGCGCGCCGATCTGCGGCCCGCCCCAGGCGGGTGCGCTCAGCGCGATCACATCGGCATTGAGTTCGTCGATGTCGATGAGCGCGTACGGCGCGGCGCCGAAGCAGTCGGCGACCAGTAAACCGCCGACCTCGTGCACCCGGTCCGCGGCGACTCGCACCGCCGGCGCGGAGCCGACGATCGGGGACGCGGCGGTCAAGGCGACCAGCCGGGCGGTGGGACCGATGAGTTCCTCGAACTGCCAGGCCGGCATTTCGCAGGTCTCGATCTCCACTTCCGCCCAGCGCACGTGTGCGCCATAGCGATTCGCGATCCGTAGCCACGGCGCGACATTGGCTTCGTCATCCAGGCGCGACAGCACGATCCCGGTGCCCAGCCCCAACCGGGAACTCAGCGATTCGGCCAGCCAGGCCAGCAGTACCGCTCGGTCCGGGCCCAGTACCACGCCCGCCGGATCGCCACCGACCAGATCGGCGACCGCCTCGCGAGCGGCCTCCAGGATCGCGGCCGAGCGCTTGGCGGCGCCGTGCCGATTGGTGTGCGAGAAGGCGGAAGTACGGAAACCTGTTGAAACGGCCCGTGATACCGAATCCGGGACCAGCATGCCCGCTTGCGGGTCGAGATGGATCCAGCCGTCGCCCAGGGACGGTATGAGGCCCCGCACCCTTGCGACGTCGTAAGTCATGTGGGCCACTCTAAGGCAGCGGCCGAGCGCGCGTAACGCTGGCTGTGAGACATGATGGTGTACATGACGCAATCGGATGGGGCACCGGAATCCATTGTCGTGATCGGACCCGAAGGTAAGCCGCTGATCATTCCCGCTGGGGCACAGGCGGGTGGCGCCGATGAGCCGATCGCACTCACCGGACAGGTTGTCGGCGAGGAAAATTCGGGTGAATCAGGCGAAAAGGAAGAATCGCTCGCCGATATGGTGGAGCAGCCCGCGAAGGTCATGCGTATCGGCACCATGATCAAACAGCTGCTCGAAGAGGTCCGGCACGCACCGCTCGACGACGCCAGCCGTACACGATTGCGGGAAATACACCGCACCTCCATTCGTGAGCTCGAACAGGGACTCGCACCCGAACTTCGTGAAGAGTTGGAACGCCTCGCGCTCCCCTTCAGCGAGGAGACCATTCCCTCCGACGCGGAACTGCGCATCGCCCAGGCCCAGCTCGTCGGCTGGCTGGAGGGCCTCTTCCACGGCATCCAGACCGCCCTGTTCGCGCAGCAGATGGCGGCGCGCGCCCAACTCGAGCAGATGCGCCAGGCCCTCCCGCCGGGCGCGAGCCATATCGATCCGCGCCAGCCGGGCGGGTCGTCCGGCAGCGGTCAATACCTCTGAAGTCGCCACACCTCCGTCATCCCGGCGCGCTTACGCCCGGGTTGGCGGCAGGTTCCTGCCGCAACGGCTCGGCTATTAGATAGGGTCGGGTCCGTGCCTGCTGCTGCCCCTCCCGACTCGGCCACGGCCGAAGTGCGACCGGATGACGCTCCGGTGCCACTAGTGTCGGACTCCCAGACTTTCCGTCGTGCGTGGAAGGACTTCCGCGACGGGTTCAGCCAGCGTGAGCTGTGGCTATCGCTCGGGTGGCAGGACATCAAGCAGCGGTATCGGCGGTCCGTGCTCGGGCCGTTCTGGATCACCATCGCCACCGGATTGCAGGCGGCGGCGATGGGCGTCCTCTACGCGACGCTGCTCGATCAGCCGCTGACCGACTACCTCCCGTACGTGACGGTCGGCCTGATCGTGTGGGGCGTCATCTCGGCCAGCATCCTCGAGGGCTCGGATGTGTTCATCGCCAACGAGGGCCTGATCAAACAGCTGCCGTCGGCATTGAGCGTGCACGTGTACCGCCTGGTGTGGCGGCAGTTCCTGTTCTTCCTGCACAACATGGCGATCTACGTCGTCATGCTGGCGGCGTTCGGGGTGTGGAAACACCTGAGTTTCACGGTGCTGCTGGCGATTCCGGGCATTCTGCTGCTGTTCGCCAACGCCATGTGGGTGTCGATCGCGTTCGGCATCTTCAGCACCCGGTACCGGGATCTCGCGCCGATCCTGTCCAGCACCACGCTCATGCTGTTCGTGCTCACCCCGGTCATGTGGAGCACCAAGGCACTGCACGATCAGGGCGGCGCGGTGAGCGAGCGGGCGAAGCTGGTCGAGCTGGTGCCGACCTTCCACTACCTGGAGATCGTGCGCGCACCCCTGCTCGGCGATCCCATCGCGCTGCGCAGCTGGGTGATCGTGCTGGCCATCACCGTGGTCGGCTGGGCGGTCGCGATCCTGGCCATGAAGCAGTTCCGTTCCCGCGTCCCATACTGGGTGTAGAGGCGATATGACCGAGCATGTGAGTATCGAAGCCCAGGACGCTTGGGTGGAATTCCCGATCTTCGACGCGAAATCGCGATCGTTGAAGAAGGCGTTTCTCGGCAAGGCGGGCGGCGCCATCGGACGCAATCAGTCCGATGTGGTGGTCGTGGAGGCGCTGCGCGAGATCAACCTGTCGCTGCAGGAAGGCGACCGGATCGGACTCGTCGGCCACAATGGCGCGGGCAAATCCACGCTGCTGCGGCTGCTTTCGGGAATCTACGAACCCACGCGCGGCAGCACGCGCATTCGCGGGCGCGTCGCACCGGTGTTCGATCTCGGCGTCGGCATGGACCCGGAGATCTCCGGCTACGACAACATCATCATTCGCGGACTGTTCCTCGGACAGACCCGCAAGCAGATGCTCGCCAAAATCGACGAGATCGCCGAATTCACCGAGCTGGGTGAATATTTGGCGATGCCGCTGCGCACCTACTCGACCGGTATGCGGGTGCGCCTGGCCATGGGTGTGGTCACCTCCATCGACCCCGAGATCCTGCTGCTGGACGAGGGCATCGGCGCGGTCGACGCGGAATTCATGAAAAAGGCACGGATTCGTTTGCAGGAATTGGTGTCTCGATCGGGCATTCTGGTGTTCGCCAGCCATTCCAACGAATTCCTCGCGCAGCTGTGCGATTCGGCCCTGTGGATCGACCACGGCCGGGTGCGCATGCACGGCGGCATCGAGGAGGTCGTGCGAGCCTACGAGGGCCCGGAGGCGGGTGATCACGTGGCGCAGGTGCTGCGGGATCTGGAACGTGAGAAGGAACCGGAACGGAACCCCGCATGACCGAGAGCACTCCGCACTACGGCGACGACGCGCGCATTGTCGCGATCGTCGTCACCCATAAACGCCGTGAACTGCTGGCCGAATCGCTGAAGGTGCTGGCTTCGCAGACGCGGCCCATCGACCATCTCATCGTGGTGGACAACGGCAATGAGCCGGAGGTGGGCGAGCTGGTCAAGCAGCAGCCCATGGAAACCACCTATCTCGGCTCCGAGCACAATCTCGGCGGCGCGGGCGGTTTCGCGCTCGGCATGCTGCACGCGCTCACCATGGGCGCGGACTGGGTGTGGCTGGCCGACGACGACGGCCGGCCCGACGGCCCGGAAGTGCTTGCCACGCTGTTCGATTGCGCCAAACGGCATCAGCTGGTCGAGGTGTCGCCGGTGGTCGCCGACATCGACGATCCGGACCGGCTGGCCTTCCCGCTGCGCCGCGGCGTGGTGTGGCGGCGGCTGCGGTCGGAACTCGGCGACGAGGACTTCCTGCCCGGCATCGCCTCGCTGTTCAATGGCGCACTGGTGTCCGCGGAGGCCGTCGACGTGATCGGCGTGCCGGACCTGCGGCTGTTCGTGCGCGGCGACGAGGTGGAAGTACACCGCCGCCTGGTGCGTTCGGGCCTGCCGTTCGGCACCTGCCTGCAGACCGCGTACCTGCACCCGAACGGGTCGGAGGAGTTCAAGCCGATCCTCGGCGGGCGCATGCACACCCAGTACCCGGACGATCCGGTGAAGCGGTACTTCACCTACCGCAATCGCGGCTATCTGATGGCGCAGCCCGGTATGCGGAAGCTGTTGCCGCAGGAGCTGGCTCGCTTCGGCTGGTTCTTCCTACTACAGCAGAAGGACCCGGCCGGCTTCATCGAATGGCTGCGGCTGCAGCGCCTGGGCCGGCGCGAACAGTTCCGCAAGCCGGACGCGAACGCCGCCAAGAAGTAGGCCGAATTAAATAGGTTGCGACGGCACCGCCCTCCCTGAGAAGGTGGTGCCGTTGTTGTTCGGAGCGACGGCCCTCGGGCGGTCCCGGGAGAGATGAGGAGGTGGAGACGTGTTGAAGAACCTGCGGATTGTCGTGTCCGCGCGAGTTTTCGCGCCGCGTCCATCCACCTCGAACTTCCTGCGCTGAGTCCCTGAGACGGGCTCGGCCCGACAAAGGACTCTTCCATCATGTCTCTGGTCGATTTCGACCTGCTCGCTCCCTACGGCTGGAACTCCGCCGTAGCGGCCGAATACCTTCCCCTGCTCGGTGATTCGCATATTCCTGCTCGCGTGATCCGGATGGATCGCAGCGAATGCGATGTCGCCGCACCACTGCCGACAGCCGACTATCAGAGTCGGCTGTCGGCGGCGGTGATCCGCGCCAAATGCCCGCGCTCGGACTCCGAGATCAGCGGCCTGTGCACGGGTGACTGGGTGGCCATCGACGCCAATCGCACTGTGGTGCAGCTCTTCCCGCGCCGGACCGCGATCGTGCGGGCCGCCGTGTCGGGGCATTCGGATTCGAAGGCCAAGTCCGCCAATCAAGTTCTGGCGACGAATGTCGATGTCGTGCTGGTGTGCACGGCCGGCGACGGGGATGTGGATCTCGGGCGGATCGAGCGGCTGCTCGCCCTCGCCTGGGAATCCGGGGCCCAGCCGGTGGTGGTGTTGACCAAAGCCGATCTGGCGCCGGATCTTTCGCTCGACACCGTGCGGGCGGTCGCGCCGGGGGCGGCCGTCGTGGCGGTGAGCGCGTCCAGCGGATACGGCATGGAGGTGCTGGAAGCGCTGCTGGACGGCACCGTCGCACTGATCGGGCCGTCCGGTGCGGGCAAATCCACGCTCGCCAACGCACTGCTCGGCTCGGAAGTGTTCGCCACCAATGCGGTTCGCGTGGGCGACAAGCGCGGGCGGCACACCACCGTGCACCGGGAACTGCGCCCGCTGCCGGGCGGCGGCACGCTCATCGACACTCCGGGGCTGCGATCGGTGGGGCTGTGGGATGCGTCCGAGGGCATCGAACGCACCTTCAGCGATATCGAATCCATTGCCGCGCACTGCCGTTTCGGCGACTGTGCGCACGAGACCGAACCGGGCTGCGCGGTGCGGGAGGCCATCGAGTCGGGGGCGCTGCCGCAACGCCGGTTCGACAGCTACCGCAAGCTGCACCGCGAGAACGAGTGGATGGCCTCGCGCACCGACAACCGCGTGCGCGCGGAGCGGGAGAAGGCACGCAAGGACATCACCAAGTTCCAGCGGCAGATCTACCGGGAACGAGGAGGGAAGCGGCGATGAGCACGGAATCGATGAACCTCGCCACGGCACCCGCACGGACCGCCTCGGCACCGGTGTGGGTGAGCCCCCGCACCCTGCTGTCCACGGTCATGGCCCGAGTGTTCGCACCCGTGGACATGAGCCCGGCGGCCGGAATCGACGGGCCACTACTGTCGGTGTGGTGCAACCGGCTGAACCGCTGACCAGGTCCCGGTCCGGCGAGCGTGACTCGCCGGACCGGGATCTGTCGCCGTCGGACCTCGAGGGCACTGTGATCGGCAAGGCCGACCGGTCAGCGCACGAGGCTGACCGACCGAGCTGGATCGGAGGGCGGCTGCGGAGCTTGCCCAGGTCCATCGCCTGTCTGGCGGTGGGCCCGGCGACCGGACTACCAGCGCTGTTCCCCTCGGTGGCCATGCTCCTCGAGGGGACGTTCAGTGTTCGGCAGGTCGATGCCGAGAGTGGATCGTCCGCATGAGTGTGCTGCGGTGGGCCGGAGGCCGGCTGCGGGAGCTGCCCGGGGCCATCGCGTATCTGGTGGTCGGCGGGTTGACCGGGGTGCTGGCGCTGGTGGCGGCTGTCGTGCTGACGTTCGTGGGGGCGGCCAGCCTGGGTTTGGTGGGCATCCCTGCGATTCCCGAGGCGATCCGGCTGACGCGGTTCGTTCCGCGCCTGGAGCGCAAGCGCGCCGCGGCCCGGCTCGGCGAGCCGATCGACACGGTGTACCAGCCGTTCACCGGCGGGCTGCGGCAGCGACTGGCGACCGCGTTCGGGGATCCCGCGAATGTGCGGGACGTCGGCTGGATCTATGTGCACGGGCTGCTCGGCATGGTGCTCGCACTCTTCGCGGTGGCGCTGCCGGTCAGCACGCTCGTCCAGCTGCTGGTTCCGCTCTACTGGAAGCTGCTGCCATCGGGCACCATCGACAACTACGGCTTCGCGGTCGACTCGTGGGCCACGGCCCGGCTCAGCGCGCTGATCAGCATTCCACTCGCCATGCTGACCCTGCAGCTGCCGGTGGTCGCACGCTGGCAGGCCCACACCGCGAAGACGGTTCTCGGCCCCTCCGAGGAAGCGCTGAAGGTCCGCGTGGCCGAACTGACCGCGACCCGGGCGGCGGCATTGGACGCGCACGGCGCGGAACTGCGGCGCATCGAACGGGATCTGCACGACGGCGCGCAGGCCCGCATCGCCGCGGTCATCATGCAGCTCGGGCTGGCCGAGCAACTGCGCCAACAGGATCCGGAGGCGGCCGACAATCTGATTCGCAAGGCCCAGGACACCGCCACGACCGCACTGGCCGAACTGCGCGACCTGGTCCGCAGCGTCTATCCCCCGGTGCTCGCGGACCTCGGTCTGGCAAGTGCGGTTTCGGCGCTCGCAGCGCGGTCCCCGATCCCCTGCGTACTCGAAATCGACGGGTGCGAGATCGCTGGGGACTCCCGGCGGGATATGAACGCACACCCTCGTCATCCCGGCGCGCTTCTTGGCCGGGATCCACACGGGCAGCGCATGACCTCAACGGTGGATCCCGGCCAAAGGCATGCCGGGATGACGGGGGCGGGATCACACGGACCTTACGATCCAATGGTGGCTGGGCTCAGGCGGCGGCCCGCTGCGGTGGAGGCGGCGGCGTATTTCGTGATCGCCGAGGCAATCACCAATGCCACCAAACACTCTGGGGCGGCGAACCTTTCGGTTGCCATCAGCGGAGCGGCCGAGCTGTTGACGGTGGAGGTGCGCGATGACGGTACCGGTGCGGCACGGGAGGTCGAGGGCGGTGGGCTCGCGGGGATTCGCAGGCGGGCCGAGGCGTTGGACGGGCGGATGATGCTCAGCAGTCCGGAAGGTGGTCCTACTGTGGTGCGGGTGGAGTTGCCGTGCGGGTCGTGATTGCCGAGGATGATGCCCTTTTGCGGGAGGGGCTGGTGCTGTTGTTGCAAACCTCGGGGATCGAGGTGGTGGCGGCGGTCGACAATGCCGATGATTTTCTGCGGGTGGTGACGGGTGAGCGGCCCGATGCGGTGGTGATGGATGTGCGGATGCCGCCGACCAATACCGATGACGGATTGCGGGCCGCGGTGCGCGCCAGGGAGATTCATCCGGGCCTGCCGGTGCTCATCCTGTCGTCGTGGGTGGAGGATCGGTATGCGGCGGAGCTGCTCGGGGACGGGGCGGGCGGGGTGGGGTATCTGCTGAAGGAGCGGGTCGGGAAGGTGGATCGGTTCCTGGATTCGCTGCGGCGGGTCGCGGCGGGCGGGACGGCCATGGATCCCGAGGTGATCTCGCAGTTGCTGGTGCGGCGGAAGGCCGATGATCCGCTCAGCGGGCTGACCGCGCGGGAGCGGGAGGTGCTGGCGCTCATGGCCGAAGGGCTCGGCAATGCGACCATCGCCGAGCGCCTCGTGGTGTCCGAAGGCGCTGTGCTGAAACACATTCGGAGCATTTTCGCCAAGCTGGGACTGCACGCGGACGATGCGGGGCATCGGCGGGTGCTGGCCGTGCTGGCCTATCTCAATGCCTGATCAGTCGGCCTGGCAGGTGAGGTCGGTGGCCGGGAGGGCGCCGTCGCGCAGGTAGGAGTTCACGGCGGCGTAGGTGCAGGTGTTCGGGTAGCGGCCGAAAATGTAGTGGATGGCCACGTTTTCGAGGGTCACCATGCGGGATGCGGTGAGCGCCTTGTGCATTCCGACCGCGTTCGAGTAGGTGGTGCGGGTGTCGCCGGTGGACTGCACGATCAGGGCCGGCACCGCATTGTTCACCACCGTGGTGGCTTCGATGGGCGGAGCCCAGAAGGCGCAGGGCGTGATGTTGTTGGCGAAGGCCCCGAAGACCGGTTCGGTCGCACGCGCGGCCTCGATATTGCGCCAGTACCAGGTGGGGTCGCGCTCCACCGCCTTGTCACCGCACATGATGGCCATCTGCGACGAGTTGTCCTCGGGGTCGGCCCGCAGCACGAACTTCAGCTCCGCGAGCAGCTTCGGATCCACCTGCACCGCTTTGCCTTCGGCGGCGTCGGCGAGCTGGCGCATGTTGCCGGCCACGGTCGCGTAATTGCGCGGGTCATCGAGCCCGGTGAACATGATCATGGGTAGCCAGTGGTCGTCGACCTCCATGCCCTCGATCCGGATGGGCTGCACGGCGGCCTTGCGAATGAGCTCGAGGATGCTGGTGCGCACCTGGTCGCGGGTGCTGCCGAAGCGGTACTCGGCGTCGTGCGCGGCGGTCCACTCCGCCCAGGTTTCGAAGACGGCCTCGTTCGCCGGGCCCATGTCGCGCACCATGTCGACCGCGCCGTAACGAGCCGGGTCGACCGAACTGTCCAGCACGATGCGGTCGCTGCGCTCCGGGAACATCTGCGTGTAGACCGCGCCCAGATAGGTGCCGTAGGAGGTGCCGAAGAAGCTGGTGCGGTTCTCACCCAGCGCACCGCGGATGACATCCAGGTCGCGGGCGGTATTGCGAGTCGTGATGTGCCGCAGCCGATCTCCCTCGGCGGTGGCGCAGCGGGCGGCCAGATCCGCCTGGTAGGCCACGGATTCGGCGTAGCTCGCGGCATCCACGCCGGCGGATTGCAGGCCGAATCCGCCCGGCCAGTGGCAGTTCACCGGTGTCGAGCGGCCGACGCCGCGCGGGTCCATGCCGATGAGGTCGTATTGCGCGCGCACGTCCGGTGTCATGGCGGCCCCGAAATCGATCGGGAAGTCCAGGCCCGCGCCGCCCGGCCCGCCCGGGTTCGACAGCATGATGCCGCGCCGCTGCGCCGGGTCCGGGGACGCGAAGCGGGAGATGGCCACGGTCATGGTGCGGCCACCGGGATCGGAATAGTCCAGCGGGACGGTGACTTCGGCGCACCGCGCGCCCGCCTCGTCGAGTTTCGGGTCCTCGCAGGACTTCCAGTCGAGCTGCTGGGAGTAGTAGCGGTCCAGGCCCGGGTCACCGGCGGAGCGGTCGGCGTCGGCCGTCGCGGCCAGGGTCGCGGCGGCCAGTCCAGCGGCGGTCACGGCAATCATGCCCAGTGTCAGCGCTTTTCCGCTGCGCACAGCTGTTCCTCTCGTTCGTGGAGCATGGTCATCGGGTGCGGCCCGGTCGTCGCCGACGGGCCGATCGTTCACTGCGGGTTCGTCGGGCACGGCAGCCGCTCACTCACACAGTGCGGCGTCGAGGACCTGCTGCACGATCTTGCTGCTCTCCTCGGTGCCCTGGAGCTGGTTGACGGTCACCACGACCGCGGTGCCGTCGGGGGCGACGCTGTTGCGGGTTCCGAAGCCCATGATGCTGCCGCCGTGGCCCCAGACCTCTGTGCCGCACGAGGTGGTGTGGCGGATGAGGGCCAGACCGTAGTCGTCGCCGGGCATGCGGTCGAAGGGGACGGTCTTCTTCATCTCGGCGAGCTGGGCGGCGGGCACGAGTTTGCCGTCGAGCAGGGCTTTGAAGAACGTGTTGAGGTCGGCGGGGGTGGCGATCATGTCGCCGGCGGCATCGGCCCAGGAGACGTCCATCTCGGTGTAATCGACTCGCTTGCCGTCGATTTCGTGATAGCCGCGCGGGTGCGGGCCGCGGATGCCGGTTTCCCGGGAGCCGGGGCTGTAGGTGTCGCGCAGGCCGAGCGGGGTGAGAATGCGGGTCTGGATCTCGTCGATGTAGGTCCGGCCGGTGACGCGTTCGATGAGCATGCCGAGCAGGATGTAGTTGGTGTTGGTGTAGACGCTCTTCGCGCCGGGCTCGAACTGCGGGGGCAGGGTCAGCGCGGAGCGCACCAGCTCGGCCGGCGTGTAGTGCACGAGCCGGGCCTGCTCCGAACCCGGTTCCACGCGTGGTGAATTCGGGTCGGGAGCGTAGCCGGGATCGCCGACGATCAGGTATTCGGGCAGGCCGCTGGTGTGCTGGAGCAGCTGCCGCACGGTGATGCGGTTGCCGTCGTTGCCATTGCCGGTGATCACGCCCGGCAGGTATGTCTCGACGGGTGCGTCCAACTGCACCTTGCCTTCGGCGACCAGCTGCATGAGGACGGTGGCGACGAAGGTCTTGGTATTGCTGCCGATTCGGACCTGGGAGTGCTCGGGGATGGGTGCGCCGGTGCCGAGGTCGCCGACGCCCGCGCTCAGGGTGCGGTGGCCCTTGGGGCCGTCGATCACCACCTGGATGCCCGGGAATCCGGCGCGCACGGCCTCGTCCATGGTTCGGGTGAGGGTGGTCGGCGCGGCGGTCTCGGAGTCGTCTGCGGTGCAGGCCGCTGCGGCAAGGGTGGCTGCCGCCACGCCGAGGGCGGCCAGCACGGTACGGCCACGGTGGCGTCGGAATGCGGTCATGTGCGAGCGTTCCTCCTGTTCAGGCCGGGTTTTCCGGCGCTTTCGAGCCTAGGAACGCGCGGGCTTCCCGCCTATGCCGCGCGCACCCGAATCCGGGGTGGTGGCCGACCGACGTCGGAGGTAGTGCCTGCACTACCTCTGTGACTTTCTATGAAACTAGTTGCATATAGAACGCCACGGGCCTAATGTCCGGTTGAGCGGGTTTCACCCCACACATCCGCATCCGCGCGGATGATCGGAATCAGGGTGGAAGCAGCAGAACAGGAGCTGAACCGATGACGGAAGCACTGAAGCCACTGGCCGGGCGGACCATGATCATGTCGGGTGGCAGTCGCGGAATCGGGCTGGAGATCGCCCGGCGCGCGGCGGCCGACGGCGCGAACATCACCCTGATCGCGAAAACCGATCTGCCGCATCCGAAATTGCCCGGCACCATCCACACCGCCGCGGCGGAACTTGAGCAGGCCGGCGGCTCGGTCCTCAAGATCGTCGGCGATATTCGCGACGACGAGGCCGTGGCGGACGCGGTGCGCCAGACGGTGGAGCGGTTCGGCGGCATCGACATGGTGGTCAACAATGCGTCGGCCATCGACCTGTCCCCCACCGAACTGCTGCCGATGAAGAAGTACGACCTCATGCAGGACATCAACTGCCGCGGCAGTTTCCTGCTGTCGAAGCTGAGCATTCCGGCCCTGAAGGAGTCGGCGGAGGCGGGGCGCAATCCGCACATCCTCACGCTCTCGCCGCCGTTGAACCTGGACCCGAAATGGGCGGGCGCGTCACTGGGCTACACCATCGCCAAGTACGGAATGTCGCTCACCACACTGGGTTTGGCGGAGGAACTGCGCAAGTACGGCATCGGCGTGAACTCGCTGTGGCCGCGCACCACCATCGCCACCGCGGCGGTGGAGAACCTGCTCGGCGGCAAGGAGATGATCTCCACCTCGCGCACCCCCGACATCTACGCCGATGCCGCGTACCTGGTGCTGACCTCCCCGGCCAAGGACAACTCCGGCAATTTCTTCATCGACGACGAAGTCCTCGCGGCGCACGGCATCACCGATCTCGATCGGTACCGGGTCACCCCGGGTGACGGCCCGCTCACCACCGACCTGTTCCTGTGAGTCAGGCGGGCAGGGCCGGATAGTCGGTGTAGCCCGTGGCGTCGCCGCCGTAGAAGGTGGCCCGGTCGGCGGTGTTGAACGGGCCACCCGCGCGCAGCCGGGCGGGCAGATCCGGATTCGCCAGGAAGAGTTGGCCGAAGGCGATCAGGTCGGCGGTGCCGTCCTCGATCAGGGCCAGGTCTTGCGGGCCGGTCGGGCGGTCGCCGGTGGCGGGGTTGAGGATGAAGACGCCGCCGAAGCGGTGGCGCAGGTCGACGGTCAACTGCCGGTCGCCGGCCTCCATGAGGTGCAGGTAGGCCAGGCCGAGCGGGCTGATGGCATCGACCAGCGCCTCGTAGGTCGCCCGCGGGGCGGGCTCGCTGATGTCGTTGAGCGGGGCTCCGGGCGAGATGCGCAATCCGGTTCGGGCCGCGCCGATTTCGGCGGCGACGGCCGAGACCACCGCGGTGGCGAAGCGGATGCGGCCGGTGCTGTCGCCGCCCCATTCGTCCTGGCGCTGATTGGAATTCGGGGCCAGGAACTGGTGGATGAGGTAGCCGTTGGCGCCGTGCAGCTCCACGCCGTCGAAGCCGGCGTCGACGGCATTGCGCGCCGCTGTCGCGAAATCCTGGATGGTGCCGCGGATTTGGTCGGCGGTCAGCTCGTCGGGAACGACGAACTCCTGCATGCCCTCCGGGGTGAAGACCTGGCCCTGCGCGGCGACCGGGGACGGTGCGACGGGGCGCAGGCCCGCGGGCAGCAGCACCGGGTGGCCGACGCGGCCGGTGTGCATGAGCTGGGCGAAGATTCGGCCGCCGCGCTCGTGCACGGCGTCGGTGACCTTCCGCCAGGCGGCGACCTGTTCGAGGCTGTGCAGGCCGGGTGTGAAGGGATAGCCCTGGCCGACCGGTGCGGGCTGGATGCCCTCGGTGACGATGAGTCCGGCCGTCGCGCGCTGTGCGTAGTATTCCGCGGTCAGGTCCGAGACCAGGCCGCCGTAGGCGCGGCTGCGGGTCATCGGGGCCATGGCGATGCGGCTGGCGAGCGTGGTGCCGCCCACGGTGATGGGGTCGAATGCGGTGGTCATGATCGCCTCCGAGCTATAGTTGGCTGGCCAAGTAATGGTCTGCAGCCACCATAGGACATTATTTGGCTAGCCAACAAAATGGCATCGATCACATCGAGAGAGGACGCCGTGACCACCGATCCACAGGCCGAAGGCGAACTCAGCCATGCCATCTCACGCGTCGCGCGGCTGCATCGCGGGACGGCCGGGCAGCTGCTGCGGGAGATGGGGCTCTACCCCGGGCAGGAGTTGCTGCTCATGCGGCTGTGGGAGGCCGGGCCGCAGCGGCAGACCGAGCTGATCCAGCTGCTCGGGCTGGATCCGTCCACCGTCACCCGCATGGTGCAGCGGCTGGAACAAGCCGGCTTCGTCACGCGGCGGCCGCATCCGGAGGATCGGCGCGCGGTGCTGGTGGAGTCCTCGGATGCGGGAAACGCGCTGCGGGACAAGGTTGGTGACATGTGGGGGCGGCTCGAGAAGCGCACCGTGGCGGGACTGTCCGAGCGGGAAAGACGTGAGCTGGCAAGACTGCTCGCGCGCGTCGAGAGCAATCTCGGCGGCCCGTGACGGATACCGCCGCCGGGTGGAAGTTCCGTCAGCGCACCGAAAGCGCTTCGCGCTCAGCGAGTTCCTTCAGGGTGAGCAACTGCTTGCGCATCATGAAGAAGTCACCGAAGGCCAGTGGCGCGGCAATCAGGCCAGGACCCGAGAAACACACGCGGACATGCAGCCGGGAACCTGGGCCGACGACATACGGACGCACCGAGTAGGTGACCGCGACCGTGTCCGCGCGCAGCGTGATCTGTACGCCGGGCGTGAAGTTCACCAGGTCGAACACGCCCATGAAACGTTGTCCCACAGCGAGATCGGTCAGCTCGGGGCTACGGGTACGGGGCCTACGGCGCAGGGGTGCACCGAGCAGCCAGGTCACGTCGAGCAGTTCGTAACTGTAGGAAGCCACCCGCAGCTGACAGCACCAGTCGAAGACGGTTTCCGCCGGGGCATCGACCGAGATCGCCCGGTCGCAGACCAGGACACTGCCGGAAAGCTCACTGTCGCAGGGCAGTTCGGCGAGCAGTTCGTCGGGGCGAGCGCCCCAGACCTGTCCGGGAATCATGAGCGCCGCTCCGTTCGGGCGAGCTTCTCGGCGGCAACGCCTATGCGGCGCACCATGTCCCGGACGATGAGGGCGTGGCCACCGCTGCCGACCACCAGGGCGCGGTAGATGCGGCCACCGAGTCCGGGGAAGGCTCCATAGCTGTCGGCGACCAAGCGGGTGTGCCCGGAGTCGACTTCCTCGAGGGTGAAGGTGAGGGCGTACCGGGAGAACCGGTGCTGCCCCTCGGCGGCCAGTCGTTTCGGCGGGTCGGCCTCGTCGAGACTGAATCCGTGCGGGAGTGTGTTGAGATCATCCGGGTTCTTGCAGGTTGTGCGCAGCAGGGCGGTCCATGTGTGCGCACGGTCGGCGGCTACTAATCTGGAATGCTGATCGATATAGGGCAAACGCTCCATATAGAAGGACTGTACTAGTTCATGGCACCTCCCCGGAAGCACGACACCGACGTGATCCTCGACGCAGCGCGGACCCTGGTCCTCACCGAAGGCCCCAGGGCGGCCAGCGTCGCCGCCATCGCCGCGGCCAGCGGGGCACCCGTGGGCACGCTTTACCACCGCTTCGGCAACCGCAACGGCGTGCTGTCGGCGGCATGGGTACGCGCACTGGAACGATTCCAAGCCCTGGTCCTGAGCGCGGCGGAGACGGAGGACCCGATCGAGGCGGCCGTGGGCATGAGCGCGGCCTCGCTCACCTTCGGCCGGGACTTCCCGGACGACGCGAAACTCCTGCTGAACCTGCGCCCCAACGATCTGCTCGACGGCGGACCCGACACCGAGTTCCGGGAACGCCTCAACCACATGAACGCGCCGCTGATCGAACAGGTGCAGCGGGTGGCGCGGGCGGCGTACGGCAGCGCCGGCGCACGGGAGATGGAGGCGGTCGCCCGCGCCGTCGTGGATCTGCCCTATGCGACGCTGCGCCGCCACGCCCACACCGGGGAGCTCCCCGAATGGCTGGACGCGGACCTGGTTGCCGCCACACGCGCCCTGCTGGCATCCCCACTAGCGCCGTGAGCATCGATCGAAAACAAGTCCCCGGTCATCCCGGCGCGCTTCTTGGCCGGGATCCACACAGCGGGGCGCGCATATTCCAGTGTGGATCCCGGCCAAAAGCATGCCGGGATGACGAGGGACGGGTGCGCAGCGGTATTCGGAGAGACCGGCGTCAGTCGCGGGGGTCGATGCCGTAGAGGCGTTCCCAGTTCTCGCGGCTGGTGAGTTCGGGGGCGGCGGCGCGCCAGCGCTGTTGCAGAGTGGGCAGTTCCTTGCGGAGCTGCTTGAGCACCTTGTAGGCGCGGCGGAGCAGGCGGCGGGCGGTTTCCTTGTCCCGCTTGCGGATTCGCACGCCGGACTGGGAGGCATCGGTCACCACGACGTGGTCGAACAGCGCGATGTGCCACCAGTGCGCGTCCTCGCGGGTGATGCCGACGACGCCCGGAATGGTGCGGCCGGTCCACTGGGTGAGGGCGCGCTTGAGCAGGATGAGCAGCGGGCGGCTGGGTTCACCGCCGGCGCGACGCAGATGCACGTGCGCGTTCACGACCGGGGCGGTGGCCGCCGGATGCTTGACGGTCTCCGGGTAGTCCGAGCGCGAGGTGCGGGCCTTGGCGAGCGCTTCGATACCGCCGTCGCGCAGGGCTTCCGGGCCGCGCAGGTAGTCCTCGATGCCCTGCAGGGTGGTGTGCGCGAGACCGTACTGCATGCCCACGAGGTATTCCGCGATTTCCCGGAAGAGCTGGCGGGTAATGGCTTTCGGATCGAGATCGGCGTGCAGGGAGGAGACGATGAGCGAGTTGCGCGAGGAGAAGTAGCGCGCCCAGTCGTCGAAATCCTTCCAGTAGAAGTCCGCGTGCCACACCGCCGCATTCGGCAGAGTGACTGTGACGAAACCGTTTTCGCGAGCACGCAGCCCGTATTCGACATCGTCCCACTGGAAGAAGATGGGCACCGGCAGCCCGATCTTCTTCACCACTTCGGCGGGGATGAGGCAGGTCCACCAGGCGTTGTAACCGGCGTCGACGCGCCGTTCCTGGTTCTTCTTCAGCATGCTGGTGTTGCGCAGCGCCTTCGGCACCTTCTGGCCGTGCCGCAGTTTGGCCAGATCCGTTTCCTCCGCACCGACATTCAGATAGTCGGGGTTGAAAAGGAACAGCATCTGCGCACCGACCAGCGTCGGTTCGACGGTGAGGTTCGCGAAGGCGTTCAACCGCAGCACGGTCTCCGGCTCGCACAGGATGTCGTCGTCCATGAGGATGACGTCGGCGTGCTCGTTGGCGGCCGACACCTCGTACAGGCCGCGCGTGAAGCCGCCCGCGCCACCGAGATTCGGCTGCCGGATGTAGCGCAGCTTGTCACCGAACTTCGGCGCGGTCTCGGTGAACAGCGGCCGGTCCTGCACCAGGTCGGTGCCCTGGTCGACCACGTACACGGCGTCGATGAGCCCGAGCACGGTCGGATCGGAGGCCAGCGCCGCCACCGTGTTCGCGCAGTCCTCGGCCCGGTTGAACGTGCAGATGGCAATGGCCACCGGTCGCACGTGATCGGGTGCGGCGGCCGACCATTCCAGGTCGCTGATGGTGACATCGCCACCGACGGCGTCGAATTCGAGCCACAGCGCGCCGCCGTCGATGAACATGTCGAGCTTGGCCTTGAGCACCACGCGCCCGGTCTCGCGGACCTGGGCGGTATCGGAAACCCGCCGGTGCCCGGCGATGTCGGAGGCCGCCAGGCGCACCTTCACCTTGCCCGTGGTCTCCAGGGTCATGGCGACCTCGACCTCGGTGACATGGGTCCAGCGCTGCCAGTAGCTGGCCGCGAACCGCCCGAAGTAGGTGTTGGTGTGCGCGGAGGAGCCCTTCTCCAGCCGCAGCGACATGCGTTCCCGGTGGGACTTGCCCTTGACCACCGCGTACAGCTCCGGGCTGATCCGCGGTGCGGGACCGGTGAACACTCCGCGGGCCAGCACCAGCCGCTCGGGCGCGGCGTGGTCCGCGCGCAGCGTCGCGGGGGCTCCGGCGGACTGCCGGTCATTGATTTCGGTCACGGCTTGTCCAGCCGACGCATCCATGAATCCCTCGACATCCTTCGATACAAGAACAGATACCGGCACACCCGATGTGGACGCACACCCACACTCTCGCTCGGCCGGGGCGAGGATATCAATCTGCTCGGTTCGCGGCAGAGTTAACCCGGACTACCCCTGTTGTTCGCGCGTGCCGGTGAACACGAATTTGCCATAGGCCCAGAATCGGAACACCATTGCGACCGCTTGGCCCACGAACACGCCGGAGATGTTGTCCGCCAACGGACTGTCGAGTCCGAGCACGTAGCGGGAGAATCCGAGACAGCTCAATTGCAGGCCGATGGCCATCAGATTGATCACCGCGTAGACCAGAATTCCGCGGCCGTCGCCGGAGTCCTCATGATCGTTGTAGGTCCACCACTTGTTGCCGAAATAGGTGACCACGGTGGCGGCCGCGATGGAAATGGCCTTGGCCGGAACCGGGTGGTCGCCGAGCGGTCCGTGACCGCCCCAGAACACCAGCGCGTTGTAGGCGCCCATGTCGACGGCCAGCCCGACGAGCCCCACCACGAGGAACGCGCCACCCTTGCGCAACAGGGCGCGGACCTTGTCGATCAGGGATGTTCCCGGCTCGGTCACAGCGGACTCACTCGCAGACACTCGCCCGACGGTACCGGAGTCCGTGAGCGACAACGGCCGGGGAACGGGTACCCTCCCCGTGTTCGTATTCGCCTTCCGATCAGAGGATTGACCGGGTGGACTCCACCGAGCTTCGCATTGCCGCCATTGTGCCGTGCCACAACGAAGAGGCCGCGGTGGCGAAGGTTGTCACCGACCTCAAGGCCGCCGTACCCGGAATCGTCGTATACGTCTACGACAACCGGAGCACCGACGCCACCGCCGAGCGAGCGCGGGCAGCCGGGGCGATCGTGCGCACCGAATACCGCAAGGGCAAGGGCAATGTGGTGCGGCGCGCGTTCGCCGATATCGAGGCCGATATCTATCTGATGATCGACGGCGACGACACCTACGACGCGTCGGCCGCGCCGCAGATGATCGACACGCTGCTCGCGGGCCCGTACGACCACGTGCTGGGCGTGCGCCGCGAGATCGAGGGCGAATCCGCGTACCGGGCCGGGCACGAGACCGGCAACAAGGTGCTGAACGGCGTGGTGGGCAAGGTGTTCGGCGAGAACGTCGAGGACATGCTGTCCGGCTACCGGGTGTTCTCGCGCCGGTTCGTGAAGAGCTTCCCGGCGGTGTCACGCGAATTCGAGATCGAGACCGAGCTGACCGTGCATTCGCAGCATCTGCGGGTGCCGCAGACGGCCGTGCCGGTCGGTTTCCGGGATCGGCCGGAGGGCAGCGAATCCAAGCTGCGCACCTATCACGACGGCTTCAAGATCCTGAACCTGATCGTCGGACTGGCCCGGCACGAGCGGCCGGTCGCCTTCTACGGGCTGTTCGGCACGCTGCTGTGGCTGATCTCGATCATCCTCATCACGCCGATCGTGGTCGAGTTCTACCGAATTCACGAGGTGCCGCGCTTCCCGACGTTATTCCTCGGGTTCACGCTCATGCTGCTGGGCAGCCTCGCCTGGACCGCCGGGCTCATCCTGGACGGCATCCGCCGCTCCCGGCACGAGGCCGCGCGACTGATCTACCTGCGCTACTCCGCCGTCGGCGCGGAGGAATCCGCACACGAAGCGGCGAACGGGTCGCGTCGATGACGGTTCGGAGCGAGCGTCCAGCAGAATCGGACATCGTGGTCACCGAAGCGAGCGAGAACGACAGCACCGAAACGCAGCCGGACGCGGCCGCCACCGCGAACGGTTCGGTCGAGACGACTGTCGCGCAGCCGAAGAAGATCGCGGCCGCACAACCGGACACCAAGGCCGAGCCCGGCGGACTGCGCGGCGCGGTGATCCGGCTGGAGCGCCGATTCGGGTCGGCGGCGCTGGTTTTCGTGCTGCTCGCCGGCGTGTTCGGCGCGATCTTCTCGGTGGTGACGCCGCCGTTCTGGGGCCACGACGAGATCACTCAGTTCGGGCGGGCCTACCAGGTCGCGCACGGCGGCTTCACGCCGGAGAAGATTCCGGACGATCGCGGACCGGCGTGGGGCGGCTACCTGCCCGCCAGCATCGACGCGCTCATGACGCACGCGTTCGAGGACTACAACAACAACACCGACGAACCCGATCCGATGGTGGCCGATCGCGGCGCCTACGACCGGCTCGGCGCCGCCGCGGTGGGCGGTCCGGAGAAGAAGGTCTGGTTCACCAATACCGCCGCCTACTCCCCCGTCCCGTATCTGCCGCAGGCCGCGGGCATCCGGATCGCCGAGGCCCTCGACCTGAGTGTCGGCGGCACGGTGCTCGCCACCCGCTGGGCCGGACTGCTCGCCTACCTGGCCATTGTCGGGTTCGCGGTGCGGATGCTGCGCGGGCATCGGATCCAGTGGCTGGCGCTGACCGTCGCGGTGCTGCCGATCGCGGTGTTCCAGGCCGGGACCGTGACCGCGGATACCGTGACCAACGCACTGGCGCTGCTGGTTTCGGCGGTCATCGTGAAGGCGCTGTTCCTCGGTGACCGGCTGTCCAAACCGGAAACCGTTGCGGCGCTTGCGGCCACGATTCTGCTGCCGGTGTGCAAGCCGACCTATGTGCTGCTGGCCATGCTCACCGTGCTGATTCCGGCGCGGCGCTTCGGCTTCGGCAATGCGGAGCGACCGGCGGCCTGGCAGCGGGCGCTGCCGTGGCTGTGCGCGGTGATCGGCGGCGTGTCCTTCGCGCTGTGGATGCGCATCGCCGCCCCGACCGGTGACGGCATGAGCCTGATGCGGCCGCAGAAGCAGTGGGGCACGGTCAAACCCGGCGAGCAACTGAAGGAGATCCTGTCGGATCCGATCCAGTTCCTGAGCACGTTCGGCGACAGCATCGCGCGCCGGGATCAGCGCTGGTTCACCCAGTTCTTCGGGGAGCTCGGCTTCGCGTACGTGGACGTCCCGGCCATCACGATCCTGGCGAGCCTGCTGGCCTTCGCGGTGAGCCTCGGCATCGCGGACCGGCTGACCGGTGCGCGCGGCGCGACGAATGTCCGCACGGCACTGGTGGCGCTGACCATCGCGGCCAGCGTGGCCATGATCTACGTGACGCTGTACATGTCCTTCACACCGGTCGGCTACTACATCATCGACGGGGTGCAGGGCCGGTACTTCGTGCCGCTGGCGCTGCTGGCGCTGACGGTGATCCTGCGCTGGATGCCCTTGCGGCTCACCGACGCCCGCGGCCGCACGCCCTCGCGCGGCCCGGCGCTGACGGTCATCGCAGCGACGTCGATCGCACTGCTGGCGGCGGTCATCAAGTACGCCACCATCGTCTGGGGCTGACGACCCTTCGTCAGCCCGGCGCGGGATGACGAAGGGTTACCATGCGGCGTGGGGAGACTTTCGACCGTTCGGTCCAAATGGCGTGGCCTTTCTCGATGGTGGCGCGCCGCAATCGTTTTGCTGGTTGTTGTCTGCGTGCTGCTGACACCGGTGGGTGTGGCCGCGATCTATCTGTTGCGACTGAATGCCGGTGAGCCGGCGGCGGATGCGCGCACGCGCGGGCGGGACGCCATCTGGCTGGGGCACGCGTGGGTGGACGGCCGGAAGTCCGACGCCGATATCGCCCAGCTGGGAGTTCTGCTGTCCGGCACGGGGATCAAGGATCTGTATGTGCACACCGGGCCGCTGGAGTTCGACGGGTCGCTGCGCGAATCGCTGTATCCGAATGCGCGCTGGTTCGTGGAGGCCGTGCACAGGACATTGCCCGGAATTCGCGTGCAGTCCTGGCTCGGGCAGGTGCTGGCACCGGAATTCGATCCCGGACTGGATGTGGAGGATGCGGCGACTCGGGATCGCGTAGTCGCATCCGCCGCGAAGGTGCTCGAACTCGGTTTCGATGGAATCCATTTCGATGTGGAACCGGTGCGCTCGGATCCGGCCGGATTTCTGACTTTGCTCGAGCGCACCCGCGAACTCACGCGGTCTCAGGGCCGACTGCTGTCGGTGTCCGCACCGGTCATCGACCCGCTGCCCGGTCTGCATTCGGTCGGCCTGGCCCTGGTCGATCACGGAAAATGGTGGTCGCAAAGCTATTTCGCGGAGGTGGCGCGCCGGTCGGATCAAGTCGCGGTGATGTCCTACGACACGGCTATGCCGACGAAGGCCCTGTACGGCGGATACGTGGCGCAGCAAACCCGGCTGGCCTTGGAGGTCACGCCGGATTCGGTGGATCTGCTCATGGGCGCGCCCGCGTTCTGGGCCGATGACGCAGGCCATCACGGTGCGGCCGAAACGGTGTCGGCCGCACTGCGCGGAATACGATTGGGATTGGGCCGCACCGATCCACAGCGGCAAACATTCGGCGTCGCACTGTATGTGGATTTCGCGGCCACACCGCAGGATTGGGCGGACTTCCGCCGGGATTGGAGCTAGAGCACCTTTTCGCCGGCGGCGGCGTACGCGGTTTCGGTGGCGGCTTTCTGTGGCCGCCACCAGGATTCGTTCTCGCGATACCAGTCGACGGTGGCGTCGAGGCCCTTGCGGAAGTCCCGGTATTCCGGTTCCCAGCCGAGTTCGGTGCGCAGCAGCGAGGAATCGATGGCGTAGCGCAGATCGTGGCCGGGACGGTCGGTGACGTGGTCGAAGTCGTGCGGGTCGCGGCCGAAGGCTTCCAGGATCAGCTGCACCACGGACTTGTTGTCGCGTTCGCCGTCGGCGCCGATGAGATAGGTCTGCCCGATTCGCCCGCGCTGCAGGATTTCCCAGACCGCGCTGTTGTGGTCGTCCACGTGAATCCAGTCCCGGACCTGGTGCCCGGCGCCGTAGAGCCGCGGGCGCACACCGTCGATGAGATTGGTGATCTGGCGCGGAATGAATTTCTCCACATGCTGATACGGGCCATAGTTGTTGCTGCAGTTGGAGATCGTGGCCTGCACGCCGAAGGACCGCACCCACGCCCGCACCAGCATGTCGCTGGACGCCTTGCTGGCGGAATAGGGACTGGACGGGTTGTAGGGCGTGTTCTCGGAAAACGCCGCGGGGTCGTCGAGTTCCAGATCGCCGTACACCTCGTCGGTGGAGATGTGGTGATACCGCACCTGATGCTTGCGCACCGCCTGGAGCAGCGAATAGGTGCCGACGATATTGGTCTGGATGAACGGCCACGGGTCGGCGAGGGAATTGTCGTTGTGCGATTCGGCGGCGAAATGCACCACCGCGTCCACACCGCCCACCAGCCGGTCCACCAGCGCGCTGTCGGCGATGTCGCCGTGCACGAACTCGATCTGCCCGGCGATGGGAGCCAGGGAGGCCCGGTTTCCGGCATAGGTCAGTTTGTCCAGCACGGTGACATGCACGCCGGAACGCCGGGTCACGGTCTGGTGGACGAAGTTCGCGCCGATGAAGCCGGCGCCGCCGGTTACGAGCAGTCGCACATCGGAAACACTACGTCGCGGGGCGGATGGGCGTGCGCACGGGCTCGCGGGTTACGCGCATTACACCGTGCGCCGGGCGCGAGTGCGCGGATTCGGACACGGCGTGGAAACAATAATTCGTCCCTGGAATGACCGGCTTCTTTCCGAATGTCGCAATTTCGCCGTCGCTCCGAGACTTTCGGGCCGGATTCGTTGCGAATTATCACGTTCTTGTTGTGACCTTCATCACAAAGCGGCCACTTGGTGACGCGGCAGGCGTTCCATCGCACCGTTGAAAACCCCACTTACGCAGTGCATTTCCGAAAGCCTCCGAACCGCGTGATCACGACGGTGAACAGAATTTGAACGAACGGTCACAACGGGTTCACCGCTCGTTAGCTGTCCTCGATTTCGATTCCTCGTGTCCCCCCGAGCTCTTCGATGAGGTTTCACCAAATGCTGATGAGGAAATTCGCCGCCACCTCGGCGCTCGTGATCGCTGCCATGGGCATCACCGCCGGCACCGTCAACGCGGCCCCGGCTGCCGAGCCCGCCGCCAACGACGCGATCAACTACTCCGCCACCACCACCGAGACCAACACCGTCATCCGCACCGATGCCGGTTCCATGGTCGTCGAGGACGGCGTCTTCAAGATCAAGGCTGCCAATGGCACCACGGTCGCTGGCACGGAGCTCAAGTTCCGCGTGGACGACTTCGAATTCCCGATCGCCGCGGACATTGCGGGCAACACCGCCACGCTGACCCCCGAGTTCAACGTCGAGCACGCGGTCTACAAGCCGGTCGCGCTGCCCTACGAGGACCAGGCCCCCTGGAAGAACGACTACGAGCGTGAGCAGGCCGCCTTCAACCGCCTGAAGGACACCATCGGCATGGGCGCCACCATCGGCACCCTGGTCGGCGGCATCGGCGGCGCGGCCCTGGGTTGCGTGCTCGGCGGCATCGCCGGCGCCACCATCGCCTCGGCCACCATCGTCGGCCTGTTCGGCCCCTTCGTTCCCGCCGCGGTCGTCGGCTGCATCGCCGGCATGGGCGCGGTCGGCTTCCTGGGCACCCTGGCCGGTCAGCTGTTCATCACCGCTCCGGTCGCCATCCTGGCCGCCGTGCAGTACTTCACCACGGTCAACTCCGGTATGACCCCCGGCAAGAAGTAATTCCGGCCGCGAAAGCACGCAGAACCCCCGCCCGGACCACCCGGGCGGGGGTTCTGCCGTTTCGGCACAGGGCTTTACGCGGTGCGCGCCTCCTGCGCGATATCCATACAGCCCCGCACGAACTGCGCCACGTGCGCGAGCGCGGCCCGGCTCTCCGGCATGCCCGGGAAGATGGCCATGAACGCGTGCACCTGACCGCGCCAGATCTCCAGCGTCGCAGGCACTCCCGAGGCGGCCAGCCGCTGCGCCATGATCTCGCTGTCGCGGCGCAGCACCTCGTCCTCGGCGATGATGAGCAGCGTCGGCGGCAGCCCGGCCAGGGCGGCGTTCACCGGCGACATCTCCGGCTCCAGCCGACCATTGCGCGCGGCGCCGAGCTTCACCACCGATTCCAAGGCGGACAGGGGGATCAGCGCGTCGCGGTGGTAGTTCGGGTGGGCGCGCTTCTCGGTGCAGTCCAGATCCAGTGCCGGGCACAGGCCGACCAGTCCGGCGGGCACCGGCAGTCCGGCGTCGCGGGCGCGCAGGGCGGTCGCGAAAGTCATGTAGCCGCCGGCGGAATCGCCCGCGAAGACGATGCGGGAGGCGGGTACGCCGTGCTGTAGCAGCCAGCGATAGGCGGTGAGGCAGTCGTCCACGCCGCCGGCGATATCGGTCTGCGGCAGCTGCCGGTATTCGACGCTGACCACCGGCAGTCCGGTGCGCCGGGCGATGGCGGCCACCACCGGCCGGTGCGTGTCCAGCCCGCAGAGGAAGAAGCCGCCGCCGTGCATGTACATGACCGCGCCGTCGTTCAGCGAGCTGCGGGCTCCGGCGGGGCGCACGATCTCCATGCGGAAGCCGTTGAGCTGCACCTGTTCCCGTTCCACCCCGCTGGGCGCGGGCCGCAGTTTGGCCAGGTTGTTGATGACGGGTCCGGCGATGGCCATGGAGATGGCGTTGACGGGGACGAGTTCGCCCATGGGCCGAATCATGGTGCGGCAGGCCATGGCCAGCGCGCGGGCGTAGGCGCTGATGCCCTGGGGGTTCTCGACCGGGTGGTCGTCGGGGATGCGCGCCGCGAGGGCGTACGCGCTGGGTGAGGCGCTGCCGGCGGCCTGAACCACCCTGGAGCTGACCGGAATTCCGTTGCCGTGGACCACCATCGCGCACCTACTTCGTTGTTGGCGCACCGAGCCGTTCGTCCGGGACGAGCTGGCTCGCTACCCGGCGCGCGAGAGTCGGCGCTGACATCTCACATAGTGTCGTTTCAGAACACCATGAGAACGTGACCTACGCAACACTTTCTGCCCCGTGGCTCCGATAGTGAAACAGCCGTAATCGATTCGCCGTCGAGTCGGCACCTGGCCGCGCCCGTGCGCGACCGAACTGGCAGACTGCTGTGACATGCGTGGAATCATCCTGGCCGGGGGCACCGGGTCGCGTCTGCACCCGATCACGCGCGGGGTGAGCAAACAGCTGGTCCCGGTCTACGACAAGCCGATGGTGTACTACCCGCTGTCCACCCTCATGCTGGCGGGCATCCGCGACATCCTGGTCATCACCACGCCCGAGGATTCCGACGCGTTCCGGCGACTGCTCGGCGACGGCTCCCGGCTCGGCCTGAACCTGAGCTACATCGTGCAGCCCGAACCCGACGGCCTGGCGCGCGCGTTCGTGCTCGGCGCGGACCACATCGGCACCGACAGCGCGGCACTCGTGCTGGGCGACAACATCTTCCACGGCCCCGGCCTGGGCCAGAACCTGCACCGCTACGAGAACCTGGACGGCGGCGCGGTCTTCGCCTACCGGGTCTCCGACCCCACCGCGTACGGCGTGGTCGAATTCGCCGACGGCAAGGCCATTTCCATCGAGGAGAAGCCGAAGGCCCCGCGCTCCAACTACGCCATCCCGGGGCTGTACTTCTACGACAACGACGTCGTCGAGATCGCCCGCGAGCTGAAGCCCTCCGCGCGCGGCGAATACGAGATCACCGACATCAATCGCGCCTACCTGGAACAGAACCGGTTGAGCGTCGAGGTGCTGGCCCGCGGCACCGCCTGGCTGGACACCGGCACCTTCGACTCGCTGCTGGACGCCGCCAACTACGTGCGCACCATCGAACAGCGTCAGGGCCTCAAGATCGGGGTACCCGAGGAGGTGGCCTGGCGGATGGGTTTCATCGACGACGACCAGCTGCGCGAACTGGCCGAACCGCTGGTCCGCTCGGGCTACGGCACCTACCTGCTCGGTTTGCTCGAGCACGGGCGAACCTGGGAGTAGACGCATGCAGATTCGTGAACTGGCCGTACCCGGGGCCTGGGAATTCACCCCGCGCCTGCACGGCGACGACCGCGGCATCTTCTTCGAGTCCTTCAAGGCCTCGGAATTCGAGAAGGCCGTGGGCCGCCCCTTCGACCTGCTCCAGGTGAACATCTCCACCTCGGCGGCGGGTGTGCTGCGCGGCATCCACTACACCGAAACCCCGCCCGGCCAAGCCAAATACGTGACCTGCGTGCGCGGCGCCTTCCTCGACGTGGTCGTGGACCTGCGCCGGGACTCCCCCACCTTCGGGCGGTGGGACGCCGTGGTCATCGACGATGTGGAGCGCCGCTCGGTGTTCCTGTCCGAGGGGCTCGGGCACGCGCTGCTGTCGCTGGAGGACAACTCCACCGTCAACTACCTGTGCTCGCTCGAGTACTCCCCCGAATTCGACCGGGATCTGGACGCTTTCGACCCGGAACTGGGCATCGAATGGCCGACGGTGGGCCGCAACGGCGAACCGCTCACCTTCATCCGGTCCGCCAAGGACGCCGCCGCGCCGCGCTTGGCCGACCTCTAGCTTCTCCGGCCCGCGGGGGCGCGGCTCGCATACTGGCTGTATGGCCAAACGAGTTCGCCCACCGGATGCGCTCGGCATCGACATCACCGGCCGGATTCCCGGGCTGGGCACCACCGTCGTCGGACCGGACGAGGCGGAGTGGCGGCCCGCGCCCGGCGCGCCGGAGCGGTCGTTCGAGATGGCTCCGCTGATCGGCTCGTACCTGCGGCCGGAGTTCTACGCCTGCTACGCGCGCTGGTATCCGGGCTGGATGAGTGCGCCGCACACCTACGAGGTGGATCGATTCGCGGTGGTGTCGTCCGGCGTGTGGACGGTCGGCGCGGGCGCGGAAATCGATCTCGCACAGACCATTCCGATGCGGGCGGGCGAGTTCTCGGTGCGCCGCGCCGGAACTCCGCACTACGACGGGGCACTGCCCGAAGCCACCGAACCAGCGGTGTTCGTCCTGTTCGGAATGGGTCCGGCCGTGCCGGCACTGGCCGATTCGAGCGATTCGATCTACGTCAGGTTATGACAAAGCCCTGGGGCGCACCGACCGACTCGGTGCGCCCCAGGGCTTTTCGGAGAAACCGTCGCGCCGGGCCAGGATGAGGGAGCAGGCCCGGCGCGGACGGTCGTGGTGCTAACCGACCAGTTCGACCTCCAGCTCACGCTTCTCGGCCGCGGCGCGACGGGTGCGCTTGGGCAGGAACACACTCAGGGCGACCAGCGCGCCGACGATGGCGACTCCGGCAGCGAACTCCAGGCCCGGACGGTAGGTGTCCAGCATGGCCTGCGGGCTCGCGTCGGTGTGCACGCCGGAGGTGACGATGGCGGTGGTCACCGCGAGCACGATGGCCGCGCCGACCTGCATGGCGGTCTGCAGCACGCCGGCCGCCAGACCCTGCTCGTCGTCGTCGATACCGCTGGTGGCCTGAATATTGATGGCCGGGAAGCCGACCCAGCCGATGCCGACCAGCAGCACGGCGGGCAGCAGCACGGTCAGGTAGTCCGGTGCGGTGTCGATGCGCAGGTACAGCAGGTAGCCGATGCCCATGATCACCATGGTGATCGCGATGATCGGCCCGGTGCCGAAGCGGTCGACCAGCTTGTCGGAGACGAAGGCGGAGGCGACCACCAGCAGACCCACCGGCAGCAGGGCCAGGGCCAGCTTCAGCGGCGACCAACCCAGGGTGTCCTGCAGGTACAGCGTGGTGATGAACTGCCAGCTGAAGTACGAGCCGCCGACCGCGATGATGGCCAGGCTGGCGCGAACCAGCGTGCCCTTCTTCAGGATTCCGAGCCGGATGAGCGGGTAGCGCACGCGCTTCTCGACCGCGACGAAGGCCGCGAACAGGGCGACGACCGCCACGAACGAACCCAGGGTGCGGGCCGAGGTCCAGCCCACCTCGGGTGCGGTGACCACGGTGTAGACCAGCAGCAGCATGCCCGCGGTGGACAGCAGCGCGCCGAACAGGTCGTGGCCGCCCTCCTCGGCCGGCTTGTCCTTGGGCACCAGGTAGAAGGCGGCGACCAGGGCGGCCAGCGCGATCGGGACCGGGAGCAGGAAGGTCCAGCGCCAGCCGAGACCGGTCATGAGGCCGCCGAAGAGCAGGCCCATGGAGTAACCACCGGCGCCGAACACGGTGTAGATGGACAGCGCCTTGTTGCGCGCCGGTCCCTCGGCGAAGTTGGTGGTGATGATGGACAGGCCGGTCGGCGCGGTGAAGGCGGCGGCCAGGCCCTTGATGAAGCGGGTCAGGATGAGCAGCGGCCCGGAGCTGACCAGCGCGCCCGCCAGCGAGGCGAGGGCGAAGACCGCGAGGGCGATGAGGAAGACCTTGCGGCGTCCGAGCAGGTCGGCGGTGCGTCCGCCCAGCAGCAGCAGGCCGCCGTAGCCGAGGACGTATCCGCTGACCAGCCACTGCAGGGTGGAGGTCTCCAGGTTGAGTTCGGAACCGATGGACGGCAGCGCCACGCCGATCATCGAGACGTCGAGGCCGTCGAGGAAGAGCACGATGCAGAGCGTGATGAGCATGCCCCACAACCGGATCGGCCACTGCGAGGAATCAGCCGCGGCGGAACCCAGTGAGGAGCGGAGGGTCTCGGTGGAAGTCACGAGATCGGACAGTACATGCACACGCATCAAATGCACAAGCATTAAATGCGTTTGCATAGTTTGACGGCACCGACTAGGATCTGGTCATGCCGAAGCCGACAACGTCTGTCGAGCAGCCGACGGATCCCCGCACGGGAGCCCCCGGACTGGTCGCCGAATGGCGCGATCTGCTGGCCCGGCACGCGACGACCTCCTGCGCCCTCGAGAAGGAACTGCAAGGCCGCCACCACATCGGGCTCAGCGAATTCGAAACTCTCGACCGCCTCATCGACGCGGGCTGCGAGAGCTACAAGATGAGCGATCTGGCCAACGACATCTACCTCAGTCAGAGCGCGCTCTCCCGCGCGGTCGCCAGACTGGAACGCGACGGACTGGTCAGCCGGACACTCTGCACCGAGGACCGGCGCGCGATCTTCGTCTGCCTCACCGACAAGGGGCGCGAAGTGTACGAGCAGGCCGCGCCGACGCACCGCGCGGTGCTGGAGCAGTCACTCGGCTGAAACGACCTGTGCCCCAGCGCTGTTCGCACCGGGGCACAGTGATTTCAACGCTCAGATCGAGTCGCGGATGGTCTCGATGGTGGGCAGCGCGTCCACCGCGAGCTTGGCCGTGGCCGCGAACGCCTCCCGGTAGCGCTCCACGTCGTGCTCCTTGTCGAGATAGGCCGCGCCGGTGAGGGATTCCACGTACACGACCGGAGGCTCGGTCGGATCGCCTGCCGCGGACGGGAATTCGAGCAGCACGAAGCGCCCGGCATCCATGGCGTGGTGGTAGCCGCACTCGGCGGGCACCACGCGCAGCCGCACATTCGGCAGTTCCGCGAGTTTGCGCAACCGGTCCAGCTGGCCGGCCGTCACCTCCTCGCCGCCGATGCGATGCCACAGCACGGCTTCGGAGATCACCAGATCCAATTGCAGCGGGTTCTCGGCGCGCGTGATCAGCTCCTGCCGGGCCGTGCGGACGCGCACCCGGCGGTCCATCTGCTCCGGCGAGATGCCCGGGTAGGCGACCGCGAGCACCGCGCGCATGTACGCCTCGGTCTGCAAAAGCCCTGGTATCAGCTCGTTCTCGTAACTGGTGAGCTTGGCCGCGGCCTCCTCCAGGCCGATATAGACCTCGTAGCCCTCGTCGATGACGTCGCTGTACTCGGTCCACCAGCCGCGCGCCTTGGTTTCCCGGGCCAGGGCGGTGAGCGGTTCGATGGCGTCCTCGGGAGCCCCGTAGATCCGGCACATGGCTTCGACATCCAGGCTGCGCAGCGAGGTCTGGCCGGTCTCGATGCGCCAGATCTTGGCCTCGGACCATTCCAGCCGTTGTGCGGCCACCCGGGTCGTCATCCGGGCGCGATTACGCAGATCGCGCAGGTGACGGCCGAGTTGTCGGCGCGGCATGGTGGAACCGGTAATCCCCTGCGGTAAAGCCATTCAATCCCCCTTGTGTGTGCGATCGCATTGTTGCACAGGCGGTCTCGTGATTCCATGGACACGCGTCGGGGTGCGCCGGATATGATCTTTCCTTTGCCGGCCCTTATTTCCGTGCCGGACGCCTGCGATAGCGCCAGAACTGCACGGAGCGAACATCTTCCGAGAGCTGGCTCACCGGTTCGGCCACATCCGAGAGGGCCTGGAAAAGGTCGTCACCCATTTCCGAAATATGTTCCACACGGGTGGCCAGCCGGGACGCGTTGAGCACGAACTCCAGCAGCAGGCGCACCGTGGCCGCGATCGTCAAACCCAGTGGAACGGCCAGCAGTACGGCGAACAGCACCGCCAGCACGCCCGAAATCCGCCACAGCAGCACCGTCGCCGAGATCGGCACCGCGAAAGCGGCTACCAGGCCCAGGATGTAGGTCAGCGGCAGCAGCGTGCGGGTGGCGGCGCGCTGGAACTGCACATCCAGCAGCGCACGGGCCGCGTCGGCCGCCCAGGAGCCGAAAGCGCTTGGGCTGGCGAAGGGTTCGACCGGTGGCTCGGGTTCCGCAGCCTCCTCGGCAACCCGTCTCGACATGCGCCGCGTGGCGGCGTCTTTGAAAGCGGCCCAGCGGCCTTCGGTCTCGAGCTCCTCGAACTCCTCGAGTTCGGGTGCACTGCTGCCCGATTGATCGGACATGGCGACGATCTCCTCTCCCCGCAGACCTTTTCGGCATGCGAAGTGTCACCGGTGCCGCACCCGTGGGCACAGGGGACCGGGGTGTGTTCTAGAACACTTCCCCGCTGACGCGTTACGAACCACCGCATCCCGCGCGATACCCAGCTTGACGGCGTCGTCGCAGGCAGAACGGCCGGCGCGCGAGTGTCACAGATGCGCCGCCGGCACTGCTGGGTCAGCTACAACGACGAACGGTCTCTTTTGTGGGCACAAACAGCTGACACGGGAAAAAGAACCTGTAACGGATCGGACGTCAGGTTCCGATACCCCGCACAGAGCAGGATCTAGATCTACCGGGGAATGGAGAAACCAGTGCGTACGACGTTTTCGTCTTCCGTCAGCGCGGCTGCGCAGGAGTACATGCAGCGCGGATGGACGGTCGCCGAAACGGCCAACGGGATCTGCCTGATCACCGATGGGGACATCGCGGGCATCGAGGTCACCGGCGACACCGCCGCCTTCGTGCGCCGCTTCCTGCGGGCCAACGACCTCACCGGGCCCGTCATCGAGATCCCGGGCGCCGAGCGCCGCGAGATCCACCTGGTCACCGGCGTCCGCAAGGCCGCCATGGCGATCGAGGCGCTGCGCGCCTCCGGCGTGATCGTGCACGCCGACGGCGCCGGCATCCCGCTGCCGCCGAGCCGCGTCGCCACCGGGCCCGAGGGTCACGCCTCCTGGGCCGTCGCGCCGCACGAAGCCCGCTGGGTGCCGCCGGTGGTGGCGATCTCCGCCGCTGTCCGCGCCGCCGCCAAGGGCGTGCCGGTGAAGGCGCGCATGGCTTCCTGACTGCTCGAGTCCTGAGACCGCGAAACCGCGGGTGCTTCCCCGGCACCCGCGGTTTCGCCGTATCTGGGTGAAAACGTTGCAAAATAATCGGCACTGGACATAACGCCAGCCCACTCCAGGAATCCTCAGGGGCTTCGCCCCCGAACCCCCAGGGGCAGAGGGAGACTCACTCCCGAGACCCTCAGGGGCTCCGCCCCCGAACCCCCGATCAAACGCGCGACCTCACTCCCCGACGCCCTCAGGGGCTCCGCCCCCGAACCCCCGAGCAAGCGCGCGACCGCCGACGGCGACGATTGTCCACAGGCGGGTGATGTCGGGGCGGGCGCCTCATTCCCCGAGCCTCGGAGGCTCTGCCGCCGAGCGCCGCGGAGGGCGGGCTCACACTGCCTGGACGCGCCTGAGCGGCGGGACGTATTTCGTCCCGCCGCTCAGTTTTTTGCTGTCAGGCTGCGCCGTTGCGCTCGGTGAGGGCAGCTATGCGGCGGGAGAGTTCCTCGGTGTTGCGGAGGACTCGGAGGGGGCGTGAATTGTGGTGTGTGGCGGGGACTCTGGGGCGGGTGGGATTGCCGGAGGGGCGGAGTGGGATCGGGTGGGTGTCGAGGATGAGAGCGCGGGCGGCGCGACGATTGGCTACCCCGAGTTTGCGGAGGATGGCGGAGACGTGGTGGTCCACTGTGCGGACCGAAACCACCAGGTAATCCGCTATTTCCGCGTTGGTGAGGCCGGCGCAGACCAGATCCAGGACGTCCTGTTGGCGGGTGGTGAGGTGGTGGGGGTTGGCGACCGGAGCCGGTGGGGGTGTGTCGGCGACGCGGACGAACAGGCCGGGTTCGCCGGCGATGGTCAGGGCGACCACCGAGCCGGTGCCGGCGGCTACGTCCTCCCAGGCTTCGCGCAGTGCGTCGAGGGCTTGTGTTCGATCCAGAAACCGCATGTCGCAAGCCTGCTCGGGAATCGGTTCGAGGTCTGTCCGCACGGGAACGCGGGGTGTGTCGGCTTGCCGACACAGACGGTTAACGCGGCACGTGACGGGCCGATGATGGCTTCCTGTTTCGCCTTTCGAGGCGGCGGGCGATTATGGGGTATGACCCCCGTCACGGATAGCAGCCGGACCCTGCTGCGCACCTGCCCGCTCTGCGAGGCGGTCTGCGGACTCGAAGTCACCCTGGACAGTGCCGATCACATCACCGCCATACGTGGTGATCAGGCCGATCCGTTCAGTCGCGGATTCCTCTGCCCGAAGGGGGCGACGCTCGGGCATCTCGACGAGGATCCGGACCGGCTGACCGCGCCCATGGTGCGGGATCGGGCCACCGATTCCTGGCGGGCCGTGAGCTGGGACGAGGCGTTCGGGATCATTCGGGAGCGGCTGCCGGAGATCACCCGCGCGCACGGGAATCAGGCCGTGGGGTTGTATCTGGGAAATCCGAACGCGCACACGGTGGCCGGGGCGCTGTATGTGCCGCTGCTGATCCGCGCGCTGGCCACGCGGAACCTGTATTCGGCGAGCACGGCGGATCAGATGCCCAAGCAGGTGTCGAGCGGGCTCATGTTCGGCGATCCGCTCACCGTGGCGGTGCCGGATCTGGATCGCACCGACTACCTGCTCATGCTGGGCGCGAACCCGCTCGAATCCAATGGATCGCTGTGCACCGCACCGGATTTCCCGGGACGGTTGAAGGCGTTGAAGCAGCGCGGCGGGCGGTTCGTGGTGGTGGATCCGCGGCGCACGCGCACGGCGAAGCTCGCGGACGAGCATCTGTTCGTCCGGCCGGGCAGCGACGCGTACCTGCTGTTCGGGATCGTGCACACGCTGTTCGCGGAGAACCTCACCGATGTGCGCGTCGAGGTCGAGGGTCTCGACGAAGTGCGCGCCGCCGCAGCCGAATTCACGCCCGAGACGGTGGCCGCGCGGACGGGGGTCCCGGCGGAGACCGTGATGCGGCTGGCCCGCGAACTCGCGGCCGCGCCCACCGCCGCGGTCTACGCGCGAATCGGCACGTGCACAGCCGAATTCGGCACGCTCACGCAGTGGCTGGTGGATGTGATCAATGTGCTCACCGGCAATCTCGACTCGCCCGGCGGAGCCATGTTCCCCACCGGCGCGGCGCTGGGGATCGTGCGCAGCCGGCCCTTCCGCACCGGCCGCTGGGCCAGCCGGGTGCGCGGATTGCCCGAGGCCATGGGCGAATTCCCGGTCGCGACGCTCGCCGACGAGATCAGCACGCCCGGTGACGGCCAGATCCGCGCCATGGTGACCGTCGCCGGGAACCCGGTGCTGTCCGCACCCGGCAGCTCGCGCCTCGATGCCGCGTTCGCCGATCTGGAGTTCATGGTCAGCGTCGATCGCTATCTCAACGAGACCACCCGCCACGCCGACGTGATCCTGCCGCCGCCGCGCATCGTGCAGGCGCCGCACTACGATTTCGCGCTGCTCCAGTTCGCGGTGCACAACTACGCCCGCTACTCGCGACCGCTGGTGCCGCTGGGTGACAACCTCTCCGAGGCGGAGGTCATCGCACGGCTCGCGCTCGCGGTGAGCGGCCAGGAACCCACGCCCGGCCTGGACCCGCTGACCGTCGTCGATGAGATCGTCATCGCGGGAACGCTGCACAAGGCCGGGATGGCGGATCGCCGCACGGAGCTGCTCGGCGAGAACACCACCGAACAGCGCATCGACATGATGCTGAAGCTCGGCCCCTACGGTGAGTGGGCTGGTGGCACGCTGAATCTGCAAGTGCTGCTGGACAATCCGCACGGTATCGATCTGGGGCCATTGCAGCCGCGGCTGCCCGGGGTATTGCGGACCGCTGGCAGGAAGGTCGAGCTCGCACCCCGCCAACTGCTGGATGATGTCGCGCGGCTGCGGGCTCGGTTGCGCGCTGCCGCGCCGGAGATGGTGCTGGTGGGGCGGCGGCAGCTGCGATCCAACAACAGCTGGCTGCACAATGTGGCGCCGCTGGTGGGCGGATCGAACCGCTGCACGCTGCACATGCATCCGGATGATGTGGCGCGGTTCGGCATCGACGGGCAGGTGGTGGTGAAGTCCGCCGCCGGGACGCTGACCGTGCCGGTGGAGGCGACCGAGGACATCATGCCGGGCGTGGTGAGCCTGCCGCACGGCTGGGGGCACTCCGACAGTGCGCAGGCGGTGGCGCGCGAGCACGCGGGCGTGAACGCCAATGTGCTGACCGATGATTCGCTCGTGGACGCGCCTTCGGGCAATGCCGTGTTCAACGGTGTGCCCGTCACGCTCACGCCCGCTTGAACCTGGTGAAGGTATGTCGGCTATTCGAATACTGGTGTGGGCGGTGCATGTCGCGCTGCCCGCGATCGGGCTGTGGGTGCTGGTCGCGAATCCGCACCTGGACCACGAATACATGCACCAGGGCGTGCATTTCTGGCTGATCCTCGGCGCGGCGCTGCTCTCGCTCGCACTGGGAGTGCTGCTGCTGCGGGCCGCCCGCACACACCGGGATATGCGATTGATCCTGGTGTCACTGGTTTTCCAGCTGAACGCCGGCTTCCTGGCGCTGCACGCGCTGGCGACGCCCGGCGTCATCCTGCCCTCGGCCAATGTGGGGTTCACGACGGCCGTCCCGGTGGGCATGGTGCTGGGCGGCTTCGCGGCGCTGGCTTCGGCGGTCGAGTACGGTCCCACCGCGCGCATCCACAAGTACACGGGAGTGCTTGCCGCCCTGCCGATCACGGTCATGTCGGCGTGGGCGCTGCTGTCCTTGACCCGGGTGCCGCCGTTCGACGCGGTCCCGGACCCGTCGGAGGTGCAGGGCCCGCTGGAGGCGGCGGCCTTCCTCGGGGCGGCCTGCTACGTCGCCGCCGCGATCCGCTACGCCTACCTGTACCTGCGTAATCGCGGCACGGTCGTGCTGAGCGTGCTGACCGCGTTCCTGCTGCTCGCCGAGGCCCTGTTCGCAGTCGGCTTCGGCCGCAGCTGGCGGGTCAGCTGGTGGGAGTGGCATGTGCTGCTGGGTCTGGCCTTCGCGCTCATCGCGGTCAGCGCGCACCGCACCTTCCGTAAGGAGGGCTCGGTGCGCGGCCTCTTCGACAGCGTCACCCTGCGCAGCACCGTCGCCGCCATGGAACGGGACTACGCCAGCGCTCTCGAGGAGATGATGACCGCCCTCTCCCAGCGCGCCGCCGGTGGCGTCCCCGCCGACGAACCGCTCGGCGCGGTGGGCCAGCGTCTTTCGCGCCGCTTCGGTCTCACCGAACGGCAGCTGGCGGTGCTCCAGCAGAGCGCTCGCGCACTCGGCAACGAGCGCGAACAGGTCCGCCGCCTCGGCGCGCTGGTCGCAGTCGGCGAGCGCGCCAGCGTGATTCGCGGTGAACGCCAGCTCGTCACCGAGATCCAGCGCCTCGCGGGGTACGCCTTCGAACATGACACCGTCCGCATCGGCATGCTGTCCGGCGGACGACTGATCTTCGAAGATGGCGGCCACCCCAACCCGGCAGCCTTCGCATTCCCCTTGACAGTCAAGGGAATTCACACCGGCGTGCTGGAATTGACCCGTGCGAACGGGAGCGGCACGGCTGGGAGCGGCACTACCGGAACCACGACTTCGGTGGGCGCCACCGCGGTGCCGCACCCACCGGCCGGCAGCGCCAACCCACCGGGACCGGTTACAGCGGCGCATCGTTCGCTCGGCGTGGACGGACCGCGCGAAGGTCCGGCGCTGCCGACCGCACCCGCGCGCACGGTGCCCGCTCCCGGAGTCGCGCCCGGTCCCGGGAACTCGCCTGGTCTCGGAACCGCGCGCCCCGTGCCCGGTCCCGGGGGCGGGCGGGCGCGACGTGGATTCGGGTGGCGGCCCGCCACTTCCGCGGAGGAGGGTGGGAGCGGCTTCCACACCGAGCGTCCACCCGCGGGGCCGGAGGGCGGTGCGTCGGTGTTGGCTGTCTATCACGAGTATGGCGCTGCCGGGCTCGGGCCGGCCGAGCAGGCGGTGGCGCGGTCGTTCGCGGCGCAGACCTCGGTGGTGCTCGAGAACGCCCGGCTCTGCCAGCAATTGGACGGGTTGTTCCGGTCGTACATGTCGCCCGCGGTGGCTACCGCGCTGCTGGCCGATCCGTCGCAGGCGGGGTTGGGTGGGGAGGTGCACGAGGTGAGTGTGCTCATGGCGGATCTGCGGGGGTATACGCCGTTCGCGGAGAAGGCGGGGCCGGTGCAGGTGATGCGGATGTTGAACACGTACTACGGGGCGATCGTGCCGGAGATTCTGGCGGAGGGCGGGACCGTGGTGCAGTTCGTGGGTGATGCGGTGATGGCGATCTTCAATGCGCCTGTGCGGCAACGGGATCACGCGGTGCGGGCGGCGCGGGCGGGGCTGGCGTTGCAGCGGGCCACGGCGGCGGTGCGGGAGCGGGCGGGGGCGCACGGGGTGGAGTGGCCGATGTTCCGGGTGGGGGTGAATACCGGGCCCGCGATCGTGGGGAATGTGGGGGCGCGGGAGATGCGGAATTTCACGGCCATCGGGGATACGACGAATCTGGCTGCGCGGCTGGAGGGTTTGGCGGAGCCGGGGACGGTGGTGGTGGGTCCGGTGACGCGGGAGCGGCTGGGGGCGCGGGCGGATACGGAATGCCTGGGGGATTTCGATATCAAGGGCAAGAGCCTTCCGGTGACGGTGTACCGACTGGTCGCGTTGCGCTGAGGCATGAGTCGGAGAGGTTCCCGGGTGACGCAATTCGAACTGCTGGACGCGCTTTCGCCGAACGAACAGCGGGAGTTCATCGCCGCGTGCACGCCGCGCCGGTTCCGGCGGCGCGATATCGTCTGTCATGAGGGCGATCCCGGCGACTGCCTGCATCTCATCACGACCGGTCGGTTGATTGTGCGGGTGACCACGCCCCTCGGGCACACCGCCACCCTGACCATCCTCGGTCCCGGCGAAATGTTCGGCGAGCAGGCACTTCTGAGCCCGGACGCGCGCCGGACCGCGACCATCGTGGCGGTCACCGACGCCGCCACGCTCACCCTCAATCGCGTGCAGTTGGAACGGTTGCGCGCGGAACATCCTCAGGTGGAACGGTTTCTGACCAATTCGCTCGCGGCGCAGGTGCGGCGGCTGTCGGCCTCGGTGCTGGAGGCGCTGTACCTGCCGGTGGAGACGCGGGTGCTGCGGCGGCTGTCGCATCTGGCGCGGGTGTACGGGGACGAGAACGGGCGACCCGCCCAAATCCGGCTCACCCAGGAGGATTTGGCGTCCATGGCGGGCACCACCCGCGCCACCGCCAACAAGGTGCTGCGCGAACTGGAGGAGCAGGGTGTGGTCCGGTTGAGCCGCGGATCGGTGACGGTGCTGGATCGCGCACGGCTGGAGCGGCGCGCGCGATAGCCGCGGGCGGCCTCATGATCGGTTGCCGCTAGGGGGATGACGGCCGGCAACAACCCGGTCAAACTATGCAAAAGGGACTTTTCAGGAGTGCGAAAACAGCACTCCCACTAGGGAACTCGCCCACTTCTCCCCCGTTAGCAACCCTAATCAAGATCAGCATTTCCCTAGCTAAACGACGAAAGTCCCTTGTGGAAGATTTCATCCGGGAGGATCCTCCGTCGGGAAGGTTTGTCCGGCACCAGTCGACATCGCCCTACCAGGGCAATTAGGCCGGTTCACGCATTCGCCACACCAAAATAGTTAAACCGTATAGGATTTCGGATGGCCGATGTTCGTGGCCGAGCCTCTTCCATCCGGTATTCAGCTACCAAAGGGGGCGCACGATGCCCGGTATCAGAAACGGCAGCGACGGCGAACGGGAACTCCAGCAGCGGTACGGCACCGAAGAACGGGCGGACCGCTTCTACGAGGATCAAGTCCGGAATCGACTCAACGAGCACATGATCGATTTCATTCGCCGGATGGATATGGCCTTCATTGCAACCTCCGACAAACACGGAGAATGCGATTCCAGCTTCCGCGCCGGCACCCCCGGATTCCTGCACGTGGTGGACGACCGCACCGTCGCCTATCCCGAGTACCGCGGCAACGGCGTCATGGCCAGTCTCGGAAACATGCTGGAGAACCCGCACATCGGCATTCTCATGATCGATTTCGTGCGTGATCTCATCGGCCTGCACATCAACGGCACCGCCCGCATCGTCGACGACACCCTCATGCGCCGCTGCGTCCCCGATCTACCCACCCAGCACGAACGCGGCCGCCAGCCGGAACGCTGGGTGGTGGTCGACATCGAAGAGGCCTACATCCACTGCCGCAAGCACATTCCGCACCTGGTCCCCGCGGTCCGCGAAGCCCGCCAGTGGGGTACGGACAATGTCCGCGCCAAGGGCGGCGACTACTTCCGTGCGAAGGAAGAGGCCCGCGCCCTCGTCGAGTACTGAGTGAGTACCGGACTCAGCGCAGGAGTCAGTGGATCTTGAAGATCACCGCGCGCTGCACGATGAAGTTGATCACGGTGGCGGTGCCCTGGGCCACGCAGAAGGCGAACACCAGACGCACCGACTCCGCCCAGCTCGACGGGATGGCGTAGTAGCAGATCTGGTTGATGCCGACCTGCAGCGCGAAGGTGACCGCGTACAGCGCGATAACCGCGATGAACCGCTTGCGGCTCGGCTCGGCCTTGAAGGTCCAGCGCCGGTTGATCAGATACGCCGTGGTCGTCCCCGCGATGAAGCTGATCGACTTGGCCACCGGCAGCGGCACCCCGAACACCTTGAACAGCAGGGTGTAGAGCCCCAGGTCCACAATCGCGGAGAACCCACCGGTGAGGATGAAGCGGATCATCTGCGTCTTGAGGTCCACATCCGTGCCGCCCGGCTCGTCGACCAGGGGCAGCTCGGGCGGGAGGGGCAGATGGGGTTCCGCTGCGGTCACAACGCACGAGAGTAATGCCACACCGGTGTGGCGTGGTGCCAGGGACTGAGGACACAAGCCGCGAGCCGGTTATGCCTGTAGCCTCTATCCCGATGTCCACGAAAGCTCAGACCACCACCACGGCCGCCGCCGAGCAGAAACCGGCGGGCGAGGGCGCGGACACAGCGTCGAGCGGCTCGTACGAGCTGCCGACGCAGACCCGCCGCCTCACCGGATGGGGTCGTACCGCAGCCACCACTTCCGAAGTTCTCTCCACCAGTGACCCCGAGCTGATCGCCAAGGCGGTCGCCATGGTCGCCGAGGACAATGACTCGAAGCCCGCGCACCTGCGGCGCGGTGTGATCGCGCGCGGCCTCGGCCGCTCCTACGGCGACCACGCGCAGAACGCCGGCGGCCTGGTCGTCGACATGACGCCGCTGAACCGCATCCACCGCATCGACCGCGACTCCCGCCTGGTCGACGTGGACGCGGGCGTGAGCCTCGACCAGCTGATGAAGGCGGCGCTACCGTTCGGGCTGTGGGTGCCGGTGCTGCCGGGCACCCGGCAGGTGACCGTGGGCGGGGCCATCGGCTCCGACATCCACGGCAAGAACCACCACAGCGCGGGGTCGTTCGGCAATCACGTGCGGTCCATCGACCTGCTCACCGCCGACGGCCAGGTGCAGCACATCACGCCGAAGAAGAACGCCAAGCTGTTCTGGGCGACGGTCGGCGGCAATGGCCTGACCGGCATCATCCTGCGCGCCACCATCGAGATGACGCCCACCGAGACGGCGTACTTCATCTCCGACGGCATCAAGACGCGCACGCTGGACGAGACCATCGCCGTGCACAAGGACGGCTCGGAGGAGAACTACACGTACTCCTCGACCTGGTTCGACGTGATCTCCGGTCCGCCGAAGCTGGGGCGCGCCAATGTGTCTCGCGGCCGGCTGGCGAAGCTGGACGAGCTGCCGAAGAAGCTGCGCAAGAACCCGCTCAAGTTCGACGCCCCGAATCTGCTGACGGTGCCGCCGATCTTCCCGAGCATCTCGGCGAACAAGTACACCCTCGGCATGGTCGGGGAGGCGTACTACGCGCTCGGTGGCAATTACACCGGCAAGGTCATGAACCTGACGCAGTTCTACCACATGCTGGATGTGGTGTCGGAGTGGAATCGGGCGTACGGACCTGCGGGTTTCGTGCAGTACCAGTTCGTGCTGCCGCCCGAGGCGCTGGACGAATTCACCAAGATCATCATCGATATCCAGAAGTCCGGGCACTACTCCGCGCTCAATGTGCTGAAATTCTTCGGCCCCGGAAACCAGGCGCCGCTGAGCTTCCCCATGGAGGGCTGGAACATCTGCGTCGACTTCCCGGTCCGCCCCGGCCTGAACGAATTGGTTCGGGACCTGGATCGGCGGGTACTGGAATTCGGTGGGCGGCTGTACACCGCGAAGGACTCGCGCACCGACGCGGCGACCTTCCACAAGATGTACCCCCGGATCGACGAGTGGATCAAGATCCGCCGGAATGTCGATCCCACAGGCGTTTTCATGTCCGATATGGCGAGAAGGCTGGAGCTCCAGTGATCAATGCGGTAGGAAACCCGCAATCCATTCTGCTGCTGGGCGGCACCTCGGAGATCGGCCTGGCGATCGTGGCCGAGTACCTGAAGAAGGGCCCGGCGCGCGTCGTGCTGGCCGCCCTCCCGGGTGACCCGCTGCGCGACGAGGCCGTGGCCACCGCCAAGGCCGCCGGCGCTTCCGAGGTCGAGGTCATCGACTTCGACGCGCTCGACACCGACAGCCACCCCAAGGTGATCGACGCCGCGTTCGCGCACGGCGACGTGGACATCGCCATCGTGGCCTTCGGCATCGACGGCGACGGCGAGATCTTCTGGCAGGACCAGCGCAAGGCCGTCATGATGGCCGAGATCAACTACACCGCAGCGGTTTCCGTCGGTGTGCTGCTCGGCGAGAAGATGAAGGCGCAGGGCTTCGGCCGCATCCTGGCCATGTCCTCGGTGGCCGGTGAGCGCGTGCGCCGCTTCAACTTCGTCTACGGCTCCACCAAGGCCGGCCTGGACGGCTTCTACCTCGGCCTCGGCGAAGCCCTCGCCCCCTTCGGCCCCCGCGTGACGGTCATCCGCCCCGGCATGGTGCGCACCAAGCTCTCCGCGCACGCCAAGGAGAACGGCCTCACCATCAATAAGGAAGACGTTGCGGCCCTTGCCGTCTCGGCTTCCGCCAAGGGCAAGGAAATCGTCTGGGCCCCCGGCCAGATCCGCATCGTGATGGCGATCCTGCGCCACATCCCCCGCGTGATCTTCCGCCGCCTGCCGGTCTAGGAACAACGCAATCGACAAGAAGGGTGGCCCATCCGGCCACCCTTCTTCGCGTAGATGACTACCGCCGCGGTATGACGTATGAACCGCGCTGATCGATCACGTCAAAGATCTAGTGTCGCGCGCAGGGCAGTGTCGACCTGCTCCATGACCATCGCATCGAGCTGGCCGAGCTGCTCGACAAAACTCGTCTTCGGTATCGGGGCCACTGTCACCGCGCGCGCGAATCCCTCGACCGGACTGCTCACGTGCACCGCGAGCAGCGATTCCTTTCCTGCGGCTTGCTGTACTTGAACGCAGAGGACGTCATTGCGTGATTCAGAGACAGTGTCGTGTCCGACCACCAGAACGATGCGTTCGACACGGCCGAGTATGAGCACGCGCCAAACCTGCCCGCGCCTCACCGGGCAGCCTCGTCCTCAACAATCGTCCTGGCGGCGGCCTCTAGCCACTCGCGATCGGTCTCGGGCTCGTCGGCGACGGCGCGCCGAATCAGATATTCACGCAGTGCGGCATTCGTCAACGCGGACAAGGTTTCACCGCTTCGCTCGGCTTCGGCCCGTGCGGCCCCAGCCACCGGTTTTGCCACGGTGACCGTGAGTTTTTCCGTGGTCCTCATGGGTGAATACTACCCGTGATCGTATCGTCGATACGGCCCTTCAGTGCGAACTCCGCACGAATCGCGTCGCGCAAGCAAATCTCGTTGTACATCCACTCCTCGGTGATCCCGAGCATGGCGTCGACAGCCTTCGACTGCTCCCACATTTCGCGATCAACCTGGTGCTCGGACATTCCTGTCATCCTGACGTCGGCGGTTGGCGTGCGGCATGGCCAAGATACGTCCGCGGCCCGGCGGCGCGGGTGGTGATGCGGGGATCGGCGGACTGACTAGGCTGACCGGCGGTCCTTGGTCACGAACCCGGAGGCGGAGTGCGAATGAGTGGACAGGGTGGCAGCCGGATGACGCCGTTGCTGCGGCAGGCGGGGAGTGCGGCTGGGGAGGCTGTGCTCGGGGCGGTTGTCGCTGCTGTTGTGGCCGGGGTGGGGCTGGTGGCGTTCTCGACTGTCGAGTGGCCTGCGTTCAATGCGTCGAATGTGTTGCGAGCGTTGACGACTGTGGGGCAGGTTGTCGCGTTGGGGATGCTGGTCGCGGCCATCTGGCTGATTCGGGTGAAGAAGTGGCCCTGGGTGGCGAAAGTGCTGGCTTGGGGCGGGCTTTCAGGGTTTGTGACGGTGACGCTGGGGATGCCGTTGGCGGCCACCAAGCTGTATCTGTTCGGGATGTCCGTGGATCAGGAGTTCCGGACTCAGTATTTGACGCGGCTGACCGACAGTGCGGCGCTGCACGATATGAACTACATCGATTTGCCGCCGTTCTATCCGGCCGGGTGGTTCTGGTTCGGGGGGCGGTTCGCGAACCTGACCGGGATGGCCGGGTGGGAGGCGTTCAAGCCGTACGCGATCATTGCGCTGGCGGTGGCGGCGGTTGTGGCATACGTGTTGTGGTCCAACCTGATTCGCGCCGACTGGGCGGTCGCGGTGGCGGCCGCGACCACCGCGGTGACCCTGGCCTACGGCGCGCCCGAAGCCTATGGCGCGGTGCTGGTGCTCCTGTTCGCGCCCGCGCTGGTGCTGGCGTGGGGCGCGCTGCATCGGCCCGCAGCGCTGACGGCACGCACGGTACTCGCGGGAGCCGGTGAGACCCACGAGGATTCCGAGACACGGACGGCGGGCGGCTGGGGGGCCGTCATCGGCGTCGGGCTCTTCCTCGGGCTGTCCGCGGCGTTCTACACGCTGTACTTCGTGGTGGCCGTGTTCTCGGTGTGCCTGATGGCGTTGATCGCGGCCGCGCTCATGCTGCGGGAGCGGCGGCGGGCATTGCGGACACAGCGGCATCGGGACGCGGCGGCCAGGAGCACGGCGGGCGGGCAGACCGGAGATGCGGCGACGCCGAGTGCGGTGGTGCCGGGCGCGTGGGCGGAGTTGTGGCCGATCCTGGTCCGGCTCATCACGATCGGGGCCGTCGCGGGCGTACTGGCGTTGACGGTGTGGATGCCGTTCCTGGTGAAGTTCCTGCGCGGGGAGGCGTCGTTCGCGGGTGGGTCGGCGTTCCACTACCTGCCGGAGACCGGGTCGGAGCTGGCGCTGCCGATGTTCCAGTTCAGTCTGGTGGGGGCGTTCTGTTTGATCGGGACCATCTGGCTGGTGTTGCGGGTGGGGAGTTCGCGGCGGGCGCAGGCGCTGGCGATCGGGGTTGTGGCGGTTTATCTCTGGAGCCTGCTGTCGATGACGGCGACGGCGGCGGGGACCACGCTGCTGTCGTTCCGGTTGGAGCCGATCCTGTATTCGCTGCTGGCGGCTGCCGGGGCATTCGGGTTCGTGGAGGGGGCGCGGGCCGTCTATCAGGTGCTGAACGAGCCGGAGAGGATGCGGCCGGTGGTGGCCGCGGTGGCGGTGCTGGGGGCGGTGGCGTTCAGTCAGGAGATTCCGCATGTGCTGGATGCGGAAATCACGACGGCATACACCGATACCGATGGGAATGGGGTGCGGGCGGACAAGCGGCCGCCTTCCGCTGTGTCGCACTACGCGAAAATCGATGCGGCGCTGCGGGATCAGACCGGGCGGCCACGGGACGCGAGTGTGGTGCTGACCGCGGACACCAGCTTCCTGGCGATCTACCCGTACTACGGATTCCAGGCGCTCACTTCGCATTACGCGAATCCCCTCGCGGACTTCCCCGGGCGTACCGCGGAGATCAAGCGGTGGGCGGGGTTGAAGACGCCGGAGGAGTTGATCCAGGCGTTGCAGCGGTGCCCGTGGCGGGCGCCGGACGCCTTCCTGTTCCGGAATGCCGGGGATCAGTACACGCTGCGGTTGTCGGAGGACGTGTATCCGAACGATCCGAACGTGAAGCGGTTCACGGTGGCGTTCCCGAAGGCGCTGTTCGAGGATGCGCGCTTCCAGGTGACCGATATCGGGCCGTTCACGCTCGTGGTGCGACGCTAACGAAGCTGTGACTCAGGTCACGAATGTCTATATCAGACAACGAGACAAGGGTCACTTATACACAGAAACGGGTCTGAATCTGTGGATTGAGGCCCGTTTCTGTGGATAACTCAGCGACTTGCCAGGGGACGCTCAGCCACACGCACTAGCGTGGCCGGGCGATGGTTGAAGTACTCGATCGGTCCAATCGGACCATCACACCCGCTGAATCCACTCGGCTACAGCGATTCACCGGACGGCTGCGATATGCGCGAGCCGATGTCGCCGTCGCCGCCGTCTACCTCACGCTCGCGATACTCGTGCTGTCGGGACAGTGGCGGCATCCGGGCAGTGGCTACCTGATCAAGAGCGGTCAGGACCAGACCATGTGGGAGTGGTTCTTCGCGGTCACCGCGCACAGCGTGGCGCATCTGGAGAATCCGCTGGGGACGAATCTGCAGAACTTTCCGGACGGCGTGAACATGATGGCCAATACGGCCATGTTCGGGGTCAGTGTGCCGCTCACGCCGGTAACGCTGTTGTTCGGTCCCACTGTCACTTTCGTGCTCGTGCTCACGCTCGGGCTGTTCGGATCGGCGTTCGCCTGGTACCGACTGTTCTCCAGCGAGGTCGTGTCGTCGAAATTCGCTGCGGCCGTGGGAGGTTTGGTCTGCGGGTTCGCGCCGGCCATGATCTCGCACGCCAACGCTCATCCGAATTTCGTTGTGCTGGCGCTGCTTCCGGTGATCGCATTGCAGCTCATCCGGATGGTGAAACGGACGGGCACGGAGCGGAAAGCGCGGCGGGTGCGGAATGCTGTCGTGCTCGGTCTGCTTGTGGCGGTGCAGATCGCGCTCGGGGAAGAACCACTGCTGATCTTCGCGCTGGCCTTCGGGCTGTTCACGGTTGTGTATTACCTGCATTCGCCGCGCACGGGAATGCGGGCCGTGCGAGCTGTCACGCCGACTGTGCTGTGGGCGGGACTGATCACGCTGGCGTGCACCGCGATTGCGCTGTGGTGGCAGTTCTTCGGCCCGCAGTCGTATCGCTCCATCGATCACGGGCCGATGGGCAACGATCTCAAAGCGCTGTTCCAGTTCCCTTCGGAATCACTGGGCGGCCTGCTCCTGCACGGCCAGAACGTGGCCATCAATCCGACCGAGGAGAACTCGTATTTCGGGTGGCCGCTGCTGCTGCTCGTCGCGGTGACCGTGGCCTTTCTGTGGCGGGAGCGCATCGTGCGGGCCGCGGCAGCCGTGATCGCGGTGTTCACGCTGCTCTCGCTGGGATCGACGCTGGTGATCGGCAAGGACGACACCGGGATCACGCTGCCGTGGTCGTGGATGGAGCATGTGCCGCTGCTGAATACGGTGCTGGAGTCGCGGCTCACCATGGCGGCCATACCGGCCATCGCGCTGATACTCGCGGTCGCCACCCAGCGGGCCGTGGATTACTGGCGGGAATCCGCGACGGATTGGCGGCCGCTGGGCTGGTTCGCGGCGCTGTTCCTGGCGCTGCTGCCGCTCACGCCGACCATCCTGCCGGTGGTGCAGCGTGCGCCGACACCGGCGTTCTTCACCGATGGGACTGTGCGGCAGTATGTTTCGGGTGGCTCGGTGGTGATCGCGCCGCCACCCTCGCCGCCGGATGCTCGCGCGCTGCGCTGGCAGGTCGATTCCGGTTTCGAATTCCCGCTCGCCGGAGGCTATTTCGTGGGGCCGACCGGAAACGACAAGAAGGGCAGTTACGGGCCGGACGCGCGGCCCACCGCCGCATTGCTCACCAAGGCGCAGCAGGCGGATCAGGTGCCGGTGATCACCGCGGCCGAACAGCGGCAGGCGCTGGACGATCTGCGGTTCTGGCGGGCCGATGTGGTGGTGCTGCCGCCCACCGACCATGCCGACGTACTGCGGCGAACCGTGGACGAACTGCTCGGCATCCCCGCGCGGTATGTCGACGGCGTGTGGCTGTGGGACGTCCGCGGACTCGCCTGAACTGGCACAACAGAATTCCTTCGGCGCGAACGATGAGTTCGGATCGCGGGCCCCGTCCTAGTCCATGACCGACTATGTGATTCGGAGGCTCGAACCATGCGAGATCTGATCGTCACCGAGAACATCACCCTCGACGGGGTCATCGACGCGACCGGCGGCTGGTTCGCCGTCGCCGAGGGGCCCGACGAGAGCGACCAGGTGGAGGCCGTGCGGGAACAGTTCGAAGCGGCCGACGCCGTGCTGTTCGGGCGGGTCACCTTCGAGGAGATGCGGGGGTACTGGCCCGTGCAGACCGGGGACACCACCGGGGTGGCCGACTATCTGAACAAGGTGGACAAGTACGTCACCTCGCACACCATGGGGGATCCGCAGTGGGAGAACACCACCGTGCTGCGCGGGCCGCTGGTCGACGAGATCCGGCTGCTGAAATCCATGCCGGGCGAGGACATCGTGTGCACGGGCAGCATCACGCTGGTGCATTCGCTGGTGGCGGCCGGACTGGTGGACGAGTTCCGGCTGTTCCAGCATCCGGTGGTGCTCGGGCAGGGGGCGCGGCTGTTTCCGGACGGGGTGATGCTGCCGCGGCTGCGGCTCGCCGAGGCGCGGGCCTTCCGGTCCGGGGTGGTGCTCATGCGCTACCGGGGCTGAACGCCGCCGAAACCGCAGGGCCGGAACCTATTTCAGCGGCGCACCCGCCAGCCAGGTGTTCAATACGTCGTCGACGGTGTGACCCGGCCAGCGCACGACGAGGACGAATCGTGATCGGAAATCACTGTCGGGGAAGGTGATTGCGATCAGGATGCGGTTCGCGTCGCTGTCGGCCTGCGTCGCCCGATTCACGCCGGGCTCGGTGAGGATGGTGAGCTCACCGGCCACATCGGGGTGGGTGACGGTCGTGGTGCTCGCCGTGCCGTCGAAGAACATGGCTGCGGCGGATTGGGCCGGCCGTGCGCCGAAATCGAAGAAGTCGAACCGCACCTGGCCGGAATCGTCGCTCGGATTGCAGAGAATGCGGCGCGCACCCTGCGCGGTCGCGGCATCGGTAGGGCTCGGATCCCGTTTCAGGCAGGACGCCCCCTGCCAGCCCACCGAGCGGCCGGACGCGGCGAGCTTGCCCACCAGGCTCGGGAACGCCTGCGCGATGGCGGAATGCTCGCCCCACGACTGCGCCAGGTCTGCGGCCCGGCTGTACGTGATCAGCCCGCTCACATCGGTTTTGCGGCTGAGGCGGCCGTCTTCGAGCAGGTTCAGCGTGGTGGGCGCATTCGCCTTGCACGCGTTCGAGGGCGTGCTGGTGATGATCTCCGACTGGCCGACCAGCAGGCGTTCACCCCCGGCGGGAGCCTCGGTGAACGGCGCGGAGAACTCACAGTGGAAACCGGCCCCATTGCCCAGCACCCCGTCAACGGTGCTGGCCAGCACGGTGTCGCCGGGCTTGCCCTGCTGCACCACCAGCCGATAACTCGTCTTGCCTTCGGTGGCCAGCCAGGTGCCGAGGAACTTGTCCGGCACGGCCTGCGGGGCGGCTGACCCCTTGTCGCGCAACAGGAATGCGGCCCCCACACCCCCGGCGACGGCCAACGCGGCGACCGCCACGAGGACCAGGACGCGCGTGCGGAAGCGGCTGGGCTGTGCGGGATTTCGCCGACCACCATCGGGATGCACCGGAGGGGGCCCGGCGGCGGCCGGTATCGGCGAACCGGGCATCGAGGTCGTCGGCCCGCTCGCAGGAGGCGTCGCCCCGGATATCGAGTTCCCCGGCCACGACACCGCGGGCGTGGATGGCTGTGAGGGGTCGGATTGCCGCGAAACCCCTAGGGGCGCAGTCACCTGTGTAGTCGCCTGCCAATCGGCCGGGATCACGGACTGTGCAGTGGGTGTGACGGCGGAGTCGCCGTAGTAGGCGTTCACGGCCGCCTGCAGGAACTCCACGCAGGTGGCGTAGCGGTGCTGTGGTTCCTTGGCCAGGGCTCGATCCAGGATCGGGTCGAGCGCGGCCGGAAGGTCGGGGCGCACGTGGGAAATGCGCAGGGGCGGCTTCATGGTGTGGGCGTGCACCCAGCCGAGGGGGTTGTTCGCACTGAAGGGGCGCTGGTCGGTGAGGAGCACGAAAAGGGTGCAGGCCAACGAGTATTGGTCGGATTGCGGGCCGAGGGGCTGATCCGAGACCTGCTCCGGGGACGCGAAAGCGAAAGTGGCGGAGATGTTTCCGGTGCGGGTGAGGGCGGTGGTCTCGTCGTGCAGGCGGGCGATGCCGAAGTCGGTGAGCAGGGCGCGTTCCGGGCGGCCGTTGTCGGGGGCGGCCAGCAGGATGTTGGAGGGTTTCACATCGCGGTGCAGGACGCCCTTGCCGTGTGCGTAGTCGAGGGCGGCGGCGATCTCCGCGCCGATGCGCAGGGCGCGTTCGGGGGCAAGACCTTTCAGCTCGGAGGCGTCCGTGCCGTCGATGTACTGCATGGAGATCCACAGGCGGTCCGCGTCCAGGCCGCGGTCGTACACCTGCACGATATTCGGGTGGTCGAAGTGTGCGGCGATATCGGCTTCGCGTTCGAAGCGCCGCCAGGCGTCGTCGTCGACCGTGTAGTCGTCGCGCTTCAAGACCTTGAAGGCGGTCACTCTCGGCAGGCGGGGATGGCGGGCCGCGTACACCACGCCCGCGCCGCCGGCACCGATTCGACGCGCGATCACATACCCGGCGATCACCTCGCCCGGCCGCAATTCGCTCATTGGATCCTCGTGTTCCTCCGGCCCGGCCCCTCGCCCAGTTCGGATGACACCATCCTGACGTAGATCCGTGAATCCGGCCAACTCTCGGAACAGCGATCTCGCGAGATCCGGGTGACGCACCGGGTTCGGCCGGAATCGGTGTCGCACTCGGCCGCGCGCAAAACTCGCGTGGCGGCGGAATAGAGTCGGGGACCGTGCGCGCAGACACCCGAGCGTTCCACCGCATCCGCCTCATCGCCCTGATCTCCGGGTTACTCGGATTTCTGCTGGCGGTGATCACGCCGATCCTGCCCGTGAAACAGGATCGGCCGACACTGGTGTGGCCGCAGGGCACCACCGCCAGCGTGGAGGCGCCGCTGGTTTCCTATGTGCCGCTGGACATGTCGGTGCAGTTGCCGAGCAGCATGTGGTTCGGCGCGGGCCTGCCGAGCGGGACGACGGTGTTCTCCACTGTGCCGGCCGCGTCCGGCAAGGCCGTGGACAAGGGCCTGGTGGTGCGGCTGGCGGACGACCCCGAGCAGGGCCGTCTGGTCGAGGTGCTGGTGCGCAACATCCCGCTGGTGTCGGTCCCGGAATCGAAGCTGGTCGATTTCTCGACGATCCTCATCCACTCCGATGCGACCGCGACGCGGGTCGAGGTCGTCGGGGCCGCCGGGGAAGCCGATGCGATCAAGGGCGGCGTCGACGGGGACAGTCGGCCGCAGGTGGTCGGGATGTTCACCGACCTGTCCACCGAGCAGATTCGCACCGCGCACGCCGAAGTTCACATCGACGCCCGATTCAGCTCCAGCCCCAGCCTGATCAAGCGGCTCGCCATTATCGGCGCGGTGCTGTTCACGGTGATCGCGCTGCTGGCCCTGCACATGCTCGACACCTCCGACGGTCGCAAGCCGCGCCGATTCCTGCCCGCGCACTGGTGGCGCATCCGGCTCGCCGACGTCGTGGTGGTGGGCACGCTGCTGGTCTGGCATGTCATCGGCGCGAACACCTCCGATGACGGCTACATCCTGAATATGGCTCGGGCCTCGAAGGATTCGGGGTACATGGCCAACTACTACCGGTGGTTCGGCGTCGCCGAAGCGCCGTTCGGGTGGCCGTACGAGGTGCTCGCGTGGATGACGCGGATCAGTGACGCCAGCCCGTGGATGCGGTTGCCCGCACTGCTGGCCGGCATCACCTGCTGGCTGGTGATCAGCCGGGAAGTGCTGCCGCGGCTGGGTTCTCGCGTGCGGCGCGACAATGTGGCGGTCTGGACGGCCGGGCTGGTGTTCCTGGCCGCGTGGCTGCCCTACGACAACGGCCTGCGGCCGGAACCGCTGATCGCGGCGGGCGCGCTGCTCACCTGGTGCTCCATCGAACGGGCCATTGCCACCGGACGTCTGCTGCCCGCCGCGCTGGCGGTGCTGATCGCGGCGTTCTCGCTGGCGGCCGGGCCGACCGGGCTCATCTGCATCGCGGCGCTGGTCGCGGGGTCGCGGCCGGTGCTGCAGGTGATCATCAAGCGCGCCCAGGGACAGGGGTCGGCGCTGCTGCGGTTCGGGGCGCTGTTCGCGCCGGGCGTGGCGGCCGGAACCCTGGTGCTGGTCGTCGTTTTCGCGGATCAGACCATTGCGACGGTCATGGAGGCCACCCGGGTGCGCACCCTGGTCGGGCCGAATGTGGCCTGGTTCGACGAGCGCACGCGCTGGGATTCGCTGCTCATGCTCTCCCCCGACGGGTCCCTCGCACGCCGGTTCGGGATTCTGGCCATGCTGCTGTGCCTGATCGTGTGCGTGGCCGTCATGCTGCGCAAGAACGGGCGGATTCCGGGGACTTCGCGCGGGCCGTCGACGCGGATTCTGGGCATCATCTTCATGTCGCTGTTCCTCATGATGTTCACGCCCACCAAGTGGACGCACCACTTCGGCGTGTACGCGGGGCTCGCGGGATCGGTGGCGGCGCTGGCCGCGGTCGCGGTGGGGGTCAACGGGATTCGGTCGCCGCGCAATCGGACGCTGTTCGCGGCGGCGGTGTTCTTCCTGCTGGCCATCACGTTCACCGGGCCGAACGGCTGGTGGTACGTGTCCAGCTACGGGGTGCCGTGGTTCGACAAGGCGCCGGTCATCGCCGGCAAGGGATTCTCCACGGGCTTCCTGGGATTGGCGGTGCTGTGCCTGCTCATCGCCGCCTACCAGCACTATCGGGAGCCGTACACGCAGCCGAAGCCGGTGCGCGGGTTCGACAAGTTCGCGAGCATGCCGCTCACCATCGCGGCGGCCGTGCTGGTGCTGTTCGAGGTGGCGTCCATGGCCAAGGGCGCGGTCACGCAGTACCCGGCGTACTCGGTGGCCAAGGGCAATATCGAAGCGCTGACCGGGAATCGGTGCGCGCTCGCCGACGACGTGCTGGTGGAGACGAATACCGCGGACTCGCTGCTGCAGCCGTGGACCGGTGCGGCCGCCGACGGATTGGCCGCGGAGAACACCGGATTCACGCCCGACGGCGTGGCGAGCGACCTCACCGCCGACGCCGAGGAAACCGTCATGGGTGGGGCCAACTCGGTCGGCAAGGACTCCGACAACAAGACCACCAACACCACCGGGGCCGGGACCGGCGGCGGGACCAGCGAGCAGGCCGGGATCAATGGCAGCACGGTCTCCCTGCCGTTCGGGTTGCAGGCCGACCGCACGCCGGTGCTCGGCAGTTACAGCGAAGACGAGCAGCAGGTTTCGCACCTCACCACGCAGTGGTACCGGCTCGATCTGAGCCAGAGCATGCGGGATGATCCGGCCTACAGGGTGCTGGTGGTGACCGCCGCCGGACGCATCAAGTCCATCGACAAGGACGGGGTCGAAACCTACGGACAGGATCTGTGGGTGCAGTTCGGCAATCGCGACGACGCCGGGAACTTCACCGAGCTCGCCAAACTGCGGCCCATCGACATCGGGCCGAACCCGTCCTGGCGGAACCTGCGCGTGCCCATCGATCAGATTCCGGTGCAGGCCAATGCCGTTCGCGTGATCGTGGACGACCGGGACATCACCCCGCGCCAGTGGGTGGCGATCACGCCGCCGCGGCTGCCCAAGCTCGCCACCCTGAATTCCGTTGTGGGCGAGACGGCTCCGGTGCTGGAGGACTGGCATGTCGGCCTGGCGTTCCCCTGCCAGCGGCCGTTCGACCATCACGACGGGGTGGCCGAGGTGCCGGAATGGCGCATTCTGCCCGACCGGGTGGGTTCGGACGCCTCCAATGCCTGGCAGGACGATATCGGCGGCGGACCGCTCGGCTGGACCGGCCTGCTGCTGAAGGCCCAGACCATTCCGTCGTACCTCGATGACGACTGGCATAGGGACTGGGGTTCGCTGGAGAAGTTCACGCCGTACGTACCCGACGCCAGCCCTCGTCCGGAGCTGAAGGTGACCGTCGAAACCGTCTCCGGGCTCGCCAAGGACGCCCCGATCAAGGCGCGGTAGAGGGACGGCCCCCACCCCGTCATCCCGGGACCCCAGCCCGTCATCCCGGCATGCTTTTGGCCGGGATCCACACCTTCGACGATCTCCGTCCCCCGTGTGGATCCCGGCCAAAAACGCGCCGGGATGACGAAGGGACTTGCGCCGAAGGTGAGGTGCAAAACAATGCCTGTCGCGCCGCGAGAGTGAACCGCGCCACTGGAAGCTCCGACAGATACCATCAGCAACCGTGCCCGACGCCTCTGCTGTTCTGACGAAGCCGGATATCCCGGCCGAGCCCCGAGTGACCCAGCGCGACTTCCGCGTCGCGAAGACGATCGCCATCGTCGCTGGTCTATTGGGTGCGCTGTTCGCACTAGCGACCCCGTTCCTGCCGGTGAAGCAGACCACCGCGGTGCTCGACTGGCCGCAGCACGGGACGCTCGGCAATGTGCAGGCGCCGCTCATGTCGCAGGTGCCGCTCGACCTGAGCGTCACCATCCCCTGTTCCGCGGTCGAGCAACTCGATCCGCGCGGCGGCATTCTGCTGGCAACCGCGCCGCCGCAGGGCAAGGGCGCGGACCTCGAGGCCATGTTCGTGCGCGTGTCGGGCGAGAGCGTGGACGTCCTCGATCGCAATGCGGTGGTGGCGACCGCGCCGCGCGCCGATATGGCCGGGTGCTCGCAGATCGTCATCGCCTCGGACAGCACGCGGACCGCCGCGACGTTCGAGGGGCTGACCCGCACCGTCGAGCGGCCCACCGCGGACGGCGGGCGCGAACTGGTCACCGAACCGCTGGGCGGTCAGCTGCTCGGGGATCTACGGCCGCAGGTGGTCGGCGTGTTCACCGATATGAAGGGCGATGTGCCGCAGGGGCTTTCGTTCCACATGACGGTGGATTCGCGATTCTCCTCGACGCCGACCGTGATCAAACTGGTCGCCATTATCGCGGCGGTGCTGCTGACGCTGCTGGCCATGGGCGCGCTCGGCGTGCTCGACACCAGTGACGGGCGCGGGCATCGGCGCATTCTGCCGGCGCACTGGCTGAAGCCCACCTGGGCGGACGGCGGTGTCATCGGCACACTGCTGCTGTGGCATTTCATCGGCGCGAACACCTCTGACGACGGCTACATCCTGACCATGGTCCGGGTGGCGCCGGACGCCGGATACATGGCCAACTACTTCCGCTGGTTCGGTGTGCCGGAAGCGCCGTTCGGCTGGTACTACTACGTCATTCAGGCGTTCGCCGAGATCTCCACGGCCAGCCCGTGGGTGCGAATTCCCGCGCTGCTCTGCGGAATTCTGTGCTGGCTGGTGATCAGCCGCGAGGTGGTGCCGCGGCTGGGGAACGCGGTCGCTCGCTCCAAGGTGGCGCTGTGGACGGGTGGGCTGGTGTTCCTGGCCTTCTGGCTGCCCTACGACAACGGGCTGCGCTCGGAGCCGATCGTGGCGCTGGGTGCGCTGCTGACCTGGGTTTCCATCGAACGGGCCATTGCCACTTCGCGTTTGCTGCCCGCCGCTGTGGCCGTTTTGATCGCGGCGTTCACGCTGGCTGCCGCACCGACCGGTCTGATGTGTGTGGCGGCCTTGCTCGCCGGAATCCGGCCGCTCGTGCGCATCGTGGTGAAACGGCATCGGCAGTTCGGCACCACCGCTCTGCTCGCACCGATCGGTGCCGCCGGAGTCCTGGTGCTGGTGGTCGTCTTCGGTGACCAGACCTTCTCCGGGATCATGGAGGCCAACCGGGTTCGCCAGGCCACCGGCCCGAACCTGGAGTGGTACAAGGACTATCTGCGCTACTACTACCTGTTCGTCGAGACCGTCGACGGGTCGCTGGCGCGCCGCTTCGCCTTCCTGGTCATGATCCTGTGCCTGGTCACCACCATGCTGGTGCTGCTGCGCCGGCGGCAGGTGGCGGGCGTCGCGAGCGCGCCGACGTGGCGGCTCATGGGCGTGGTCTTCGGAACCATCTTCTTCATGATGTTCAACCCGACCAAGTGGACGCACCACTTCGGCGCGTACGCGGGCATCGCGGGTTCGCTGGCGGCGGTGACGGCGGTCGCGGTGTCGACCACTGCGCTGCGGTCACCCAAGAACCGGTCGGTGTTCCTCGCCGGGCTGCTGTTCACGCTGGCGCTGGCGTTCTCGGGCATCAACGGCTACTGGTACGTGTCCAGCTACGGCGTGCCGTGGTACGACAAGCGCATCAGTTTTCAAGGGCACCAGTCGAATACGATCATGCTCATCCTGTTCGGGCTGGCCTTGGCGCTGGTCGCCTGGCATGCGCTGCGCGAAGGGTATGTGAAGGACGGGCCGACACCGAAGTGGATGGCGACGAGCCGGTTGATCCTCGGCTGGGCGGCCATCGTGCTGCCCGTGCTCGCAGCTTCAGCGCTCGCCCTGCGGACGGTGATGAACGACGGTTCGTCGAAGAAGGCGCTCATCCTGGTCGCACTCGGCGCCATCGCCTCGGTGGTCGTGTGGATCCTGTTGCGCAACAACGGCAAGGGCCTCACTGCCCTCGCCGCTGTGCCGCTGACCGTGATCGCCGCCCTCATGGTGGCCATCGAGGTGCTGTCCATGGCGAAGGGCGCGATATCCCAGTACCCCGCGTACTCGCTGGCCCGCAGCAACTTCGACGCCCTCGGCGGCAAAGCCTGCGGTCTCGCCAATGACGTGCTCGTGGAATCGGATGTCAACGGCTACAACCTGACCCCGATCATCGACCCCGCCAACCCGCCCAAGGACGGCGATCCGCTCGCCGGCGTGAGCCCGGTCGGCTTCTCCCCCAACGGAGTTCCCGAGAAACTCGACGCCGACAATGTCGAAGTGAAGCCCGGCACCGGCAACACCGCCACGCAAACCGTCGGCCCCGCCTTCGAAGAGGGCCAGAACGCCGGCACCGGCGGCGGCAAGGGCGCCGAAGGCGTCAACGGCTCCACCGTGAAACTCCCCTTCGGCCTCGACCCGGCGACCACTCCCGTCATGGGCTCCTGGCAGGACGGCGTGCAGCAGCCCGCGGTCCTCACCTCCAGCTGGTACGAGTTGCCCGCCCGCGCAGCCGACAAGCCTTTGATCGTCTTCTCCATCGCGGGTCGAGTCATGTCCTTCGACCAGGTCGGCAATATGACCTACGGTCAGGAACTCTTCCTCGAATACGGCAGGCGCAACCCGGACGGCACCGTCGACTACCTCGGCAAATACCGTCCCCTCGACGTAGGCCCCGCCCCCTCCTGGCGCAACGCCCGCGTCCCCATGGACCAAATCCCCGCCAACGCCGACGTGGTCCGCATCTTCGCCCGCGACCCCATCCTCATCGGCGACCAGTGGCTCGCCTTCACCCCGCCCCGCATAACGCCCGCGTCCCCATGGACCAAATCCCCGCCAACGCCGACGTGGTCCGCATCTTCGCCCGCGACCCCATCCTCATCGGCGACCAGTGGCTCGCCTTCACCCCGCCCCGCATGCCGAAGATGCAAACCCTCGACAGCGTGATCGGCCACGACCAACCCGTCCTCCTGGACTGGGCAGTCGGCCTCCAATTCCCCTGCCAGCAACCGTTCAACCACCTCAACGGCGTGGCCACCGTCCCCAACTACCGCATCCTCCCCGACCGCCCCCTCGCCATCACCTCCACCAACACCTGGCAGGCCGAGGAATTCGGTGGCCCCCTGGGCTTCTCGGAGATGCTGGCCTCCTCCCAAACCATCCCCACCTACCTGAAGGACGACTGGGCGAGGGACTGGGGCTCTTTGGAGAAGTACACCCAGTACTACTCCGACGCGAAACCCGCCGAACTCCAAACCAGCACTGAAACCCGCTCCGGCTGGTGGTCCCCCGGCAAGATGCGAGTCTTCTGACCGGAGAACGAACAACGCCCCCGAGTCCAACTCGGGGGCGTTTTCGCGCTTGCCGGGATAGGCTTATACCTTGCTAAGATGGAATGGTCAAACAAACGCCAAGGCCCTTTTGGCTGATAGGCTTGTTTGACACCTTTATGGATCTGAGCTAGGGGTTCATCCGTGGTCGATGTGCGCAGTGATCTACTGTCCCTGCTGCGGCATGCCGGCGTCCACGTCGCTGCGGGAACTCACGAAGAACTCTTGCTCAAAACACCTGACGACCGCGTTGTCGCAGTCCAGATCAAAGCAACTCAGCGGCGCTTGACCTTGGCCACGATAGCGCCTGCAATGGCTGCCCAGCAGTCGCATCCTTCTCAGGTTCGCCTGCTCTACATCGCAAGTTCCGCGAGCGACGAATCGGTTGCGGCAGCCGCAGCCGGTGCGTTCGATCTGGTCACTACAGATCCGCCGCGCGTCGTCATCGCAGGCCAGGTGCTCACTGAAGCACCTGAACCTCAGTCGTGGTCCTCGGACAGACGCCCAGCGTGGGGGCAGTGGGCGATTCTGCGAGTCCTGGCCCTCTCCACCCGCCCGCTACGGCAAAACGAGCTGTCGACCATCATCGGCATCAGTCAACAAGCCGTGTCGCACGCACTACGCAAAATGCCAGGCGTCACCCAGACGCGGAACGGCACGCTCGCCGCTGACGGCGCGCTCGACATGTGGGGCCACGACTACCCTGGACCTGGCGGGACCGTCAGCCATTGGTACGGGCTCGACGACCCCTCGACACAGGTGACCAAAGCACACCAGCTGCTCGACGAGCTCGAACTTCCCTCGGTGGTCTCCGGGGACATCGCGGCGGACACCTACGCACCGTGGCAATTGCCGACCAGTGTCCGGCTGTACGTGCCCGAAATCATCGACTTCACACCAATCGGGTTCTCCCCCGCAGACCCCGAAAACGCCACAATGTCAGTCGCTGTACCCGAAGATCCCACCGTGATGCACACCGCTGCAATGCTTTCCGCGAATCCCCGCACCGACCGCCATCACCTGGCGGACGCGGCCATCACCTGGTGGGACCTGTTACACACCAGTCGATCCACCACCGCCCGCGAAGCTGCCGACCGGCTGAAGACCGAAATCGCAACCGGAGCCTTTGGTGCCTGACCTGCGCAACGTCGATATCCATATCCGATCCACCAGCAACGCCTCCGATCGAGGATTCCTCGCCCTAGCCGATCTCCACTCCGCGACCGCACACCTGGATGCCAGTACCTACCGGATCATCGGCGGTCACATGGTCCAAATGCTCCAGCACGCATATCCCTTGCAGGACTGGCAGTTACGAGGCACCGCCGATGCCGACGCCGGAATCGACAATCAAACTCTGGTTGCCACTCAGGCGCACCTCGATGAACATCTCCTGCGGCTGGGATACACGCTGCAATCGGGTAACCGCTACAGCCGCGCCAGCGGCACCGGACAGCTCGATGTGGACATCCTTGTCGCCTACGGCCGACCTGGTCGCACCATGACCGATCGCAGTGTCGAGATCGGAAACAGGACCATGGACTCGGCCCCCGGCCTGCACCTCGCCATCGAAGCGGATGCGCTGCTGATCAACGCCACTGTCGATCTGAAATCGACTGAGCAGATCCAGTTTCGGGTACCGATACCTGATGTCGAGGCAGCCGTCATTCTCAAGGCGTTGACCTGGAAGTCCCGCATGGAAGGCAAAGACGTCGCAGACCTGGCCACCTTGTTCGAGATCACCCACCAGCACCGCCCTGCACTGCGTACCTGGAAACTCGAGCCCACCGCCCGGAGCACCCGCGGTGAGACCATCGTGGCCTTGCGCCTACTGGTCCAAAACCTCGACCAGGGCCGCTGGCGTGAAGCCCTTACAGGCAAGGCTTCCACCGCCCGGCTCGCCTCCCTCATCCGTGCACACGCGGGACTCTGAGAAGTGTGGTGGTCACCGGACAAGAGGCGAGTCTTCTGACCGAAGAACAAACAACGCCCCCGAGCTCCACTCGGGGGCGTTGTGCTGTTCGGGTCAGTGTTCCCAGATCCGTCCGGCGATGAACCGGTCCCACTGCTCGCCGGTGAAGAAAAGCTCTGGGCCTCCGGGGTTCTTCGAGTCGCGGACTCCGACCGCATCGTCAGCGTGGTAGACCTCCACGCATTGTTTGGCCCCCTCCGACCTGCTCGATTTGTACCACTCGCCCCGGACAGACTTCTTCACGCCGCGTACTCCTTCGCAACTTGAAGCAGGAGCTCTCTCGTACCCTGCTCTGTCAACGCTACAGCCCGCAGGCCATCGATGGCCTGCTGATATTGGCCCACCTCGTCGGCATGCTCATGAAACATGCTGCCGATCGCCCCCTCGACAAAGACAACCGGCGGAAGCGACAGCCCACTGGCTCCCTTCGGAAACCCGAGCAGGGTGAACGCGAGAATCGCCAAACCCGCATGCGGGCCCACCGAATACGGAACGACACGGATGCTGACATTGTCGCGCTCGCCGACCTCGATCATCGATCGAAGTTGTGCCGCCATCACCGACGGAACGCCGGGCTGATGACGCAGCACCGCCTCGGATAGAACGACATTCAGGCTGAAATCGCGTTCATCCAAACGTGTTTGGCGACGCGCGGTGAGTTCGACGCGGCGTTCGACATCGACCGCCGACAATCCCGGCTCGGTCATTCGTATGATTGCGCGGCGGTAATCCGGAGTTTGAAGCATGCCCGGAACGATCACCAACTGATGTGAAAATATCCTGTCGGCCGCACCCTCCAGCCGAAGGAACTTCGGGAAGTTCGGGGCGACCTGGTCCGAGTACGCCTTCCAGAAACCTTTCGAATTCCCTTGCGCCTTAGCGGTTTTATCCTGATCTCGCACCTCTTGCCAAAGCGCAAGCGCGGCGGTCCGTTCGTCCGGCGTGGCCTCGTAGAAGTCCAGCAGGCTCCTGATGTGGATCGTGCCGAGCTTCGTGGGTGTCCCCTCCTCCAGTCGAATTATCACCTGCCTGGAGATCTCCAGATGCAGCGCCGCCGCGCCCTGTGCAGGGTGCGGCGCTTTCTCGCGCAGCCCTTTCATGAAATTGCCAAAATCCATGCGAGAGACCGTCAAACCGGCCATTTCGTTAGCCTCGCTATCCGGGCGACGATTGCTGCGGACATGTCCGCATAGGACATCCATCGTATTTGACGTGTTGTCCGCCAGGGACGTCTTTCTCACATCATCCTGGATGTGCATCGAAATACAGCTATCGAGCATGCATTGCGAGGAGTGCGAAATGTCTTGGGAGACTTGGGTGCTCGTGGCGCTCACCGTATTGTGCGCAACAGTGGCCGTCTGGGGGTTCCTCGGAGGTGATCGGGCGAGCAACGCCCGATTTCTCCGACTCGCCTACCTCGACGGCTCGCGATACCTCGAAGTCCCCGCCTCCGGCGGAGCAGGCCGGTGGCACCGAGGCCAACACCGGGCAGCGTGACCAGCGATGACCTACGAACGCTCGGTGTTGAAACACGAACGCGGCCAGTTCCATCAGGCGATGGAGTACGCCGGAACCATCCGCAGCATGCTGTGGAGCCACCGCAACTGCGTCGCGGGCAACGGCGACACCGCCGAATCCTGCAGCCGCCGAACCTATCTCCTCGAAATCCGCCACCAGAATGGTTGAATATTCCCATTACCCGGACCGGATGCACCATCCGAGACAGCGGAAGTGATCGAGTTTCCAGCCGATCGGCGGCCCCCCGGCCGCGTGCTACCGCTGCGACAGAGATGGTGAGGAGAAGGGCAACTCCTCCACGCAGTTCACGGCACGTGTCTGCGGACATACAGACACCGGCGAGCCGATCGTCGTCGAAGGCCGCCACGTCGGTGAAATGGCCCTCGCACACATACCCGTCACCACCCGAGCACTCGTTCCACCATGATGGCTGGCTCGCCACCAAGTTCGATATGGTCGAAAACCACCTCCTCGGTTGCGATTTCGACATAGCAATCGTCTGCTGTCGTAGACCAACGCACCGACGCCCGGGATCTCGACGCCGCCGGACGTCAACAGGCCGGTACGACATCCGGCGAAACATCCGCGCCCAGTCGTCGGAACCGCGGCGGCGGCTACTACCGAGTTCCAGCTACAGGCGCTACCTCGTAAGGTGATCTTGCTGGATCAATGAGACAGGTGATTCGTGGCTACAACAGTGACCGGCCTGACGCACGAGGACTGCGGAACAATCGGTTTCGTTCTCAGCTGTCTGTTCGATCAGGTAATCGACATGGCCGAACTGCGGACATGGTGTGAGCACGTCATCATTACCAATGCGATGGAAGACATCCCGCAATACATCTTCGACCTGGCCAGCGTCGACGACATCTCGAAGGTATCCGGTGTCCCCTCGGATTCAGACCGCCGTATGAACTCTCACCGCAGGAAGATGCTGCGCTCTACGGCATAGCCTTCCACCGCGGCCTCAAGGTCTACGACCCACCGGTCAGCCGAGGCTCGGCCCTCGAAACCCTGCGCCGCAGACCCGATGTCCTGCACCAGTTCCGAGATATCTTCCCGTTCGTCGACCTCCCCGCGTAGATCTCGGAACATACTATTCTGCCGAGTTGAGTGCGTTCGGCACGGCCGGACGGCTGAGGCGACGGGCTGCTGAACAAACCATGGCCACGATGGAGGCATGGTTATGTGTCGGTACATATCGATAGATTCCGGTCATGGCTATTGGAGAACTGCAACGGGCGGCCCTGTTCGAGATCGTCGAACTGTGGTCCCCGTTTGTAGATGAATCGCGTTCGGACTTGGCGGCTGTGCTGGACGACGACGATGATCAAGGTCCGGAGGGCGTGCTCGTCGACTCCCTGCGTGGATACTGCTTGACCTACTGCGATTGGAAGTCGGATCCGCCGGAGATCCGGAGCTATCTGGAGCGGTTGCCGCTCTGCCCGCCAGAACTGACGTGGGAGTGGTACGACTGGAATGACCAGGGCCGTTGGGATCCCGACGATCTCCGGAAGTTCCTGTGGCCCTTGGCCGACCGCTGTCTAACGCTCGGTGTCGCTGTCGTCGGCGTCTATGTCGACGGGGACGGGTTCACCCTGGGCTTCATCGGGGTAGACAAGCTCGATCGTCTGCTCAAACTGGCCGCGACCGCCGAAGCGAAGATCTATGTTCATCGGACGGGTGCGCCGCTGCCCTGACGTTTGCGGTTGGGCGTCCGGACTGCACACTGTCATGCCGCTTCCCGCGCTGAGCGATGCAGCCATACGATCGGCGTCGAAGATCGCTGGGGCCGACTGTATTTGATCTTCCAGCCGCTGCAACGGATCGAGAAGGTGCACCGCAGCCTTGTCGGCGGGCGGGTTAGGGTAGGCGGCGCCCGCTCGGGTTCCGGCCCGCAGTGTCTGCCTTGGGCGGCCTGGGGCAAAGGGGGGTGGCTGGACGGTCCCTCTGGTACGCCTCAGGGAGCGGAGTAGACGCTCGATCCCACCCCCTCCACCCCTCCTGCGAGCATCCTGCACTGCCGCAACGCGGGGGCTTGGAGGGAGTCTCGGCGGGTCTACTGGCGAAAGGGCACCATCCGGTACTCGATTTCGAGCGTGTGCCCTAAAGGAAGGTCTCCAGAACGGTTTCGCAGAAGGCGGTGTCGACTGCGTTGTCGGGGATTAGCTGGTCTGCCTCAACCAGTAGAGCCAGCGCCCGATTTGTCATGTCCATGTCGACGAAGTGGTCGAGTTCGAAACAGGCCATGCCTTCCCAGATCAGCTCCTCAGCTCGATCCTGAGGTTCATGATCGCGGATGTGCCACCACACGCGGTCCAGCCGCACCGTTGCGGTGAACTCGTCGAGAATCCCGAGCCGCCACGAACGTCCGACCAACCCGCAGACTGCATCCCAGAATCCCGGAGCCGGCAGTGCGCCCATATCCTGTCCGGACTGCACCCGCAGGTGCCGCACAGCTTGATCCACACTCGGGCGCCGGATCGACGTCATAGCGGCCAACGCGAGCGCGGCAGGCCAGTCACCTCCCAGCGCCACAACAGGTTTGGCGAGCTCCATCCATTCCACGTTGTCGAAACAGACACCGAACCGGGGATCGGTCAAGGCGTGAACCACTTGCGCCAATCCAGCCTTCCCCACCTGCCGGCTCATGTCTGCGCCAGGTCATTGGACCCGAACTTCGCAACTACATGATCACCTACGCCCGCGCGAACCGAACTGGCCCGAGTGGAGTCGTCGCTGTTCGACCCGTTCACCGCTGCTCGGCACGCCACTGACCGGGCGGCGGTGTTTCTGCAGGCGGAGCCGGCTGGTGTGGCAGAGCTATGCCATACCGTTGCATGTTGTAGTAGTCCAAAGGGGTTGGCGTCACGTTCGCGGCGCTGGGCTGGGGGTTCTTCCCTCGTATGGTCGTCAGGATCCAGATTGCTCCGCCGAAGACCACGAATCCGGCTATGGCCCCGATCAAGACCGGCTCCGCAGGTCCTGTCGCCTTCTGTTCGTCATAGCTCCGGGTCTCCGATTCGCCGCCTCGGGTAACGATGCATTTGTCGCCCGATCGCATCTCGTCGAACCCGCACATGGTCTTGCCTTGGATCGACAATCCCCAGAAGACAGCGACAACGATGCCCAGCACACCCAGCACGATCGCGAGGATCCCCATGGAGATTCGGGTCAAAAAAGTCTCGCGATCCATAACGCCTTCCTCGCATTCATTCGGGCACAGCCGCGCTATGTGACATCTCGGGTCTCCACCCCAACAACCCCACCACACAACCCAACTCGGGGTGTGTGGTTTATCCGCCGAAGGGGCTCATCCCCTGTTGGCACCGGAAGTACTTGGAGATCAGATCTGCGTCGGACGGCATTCCGGGCATGGGGGCGCTCATCGCGATACCCATGCCTACGAGGCCTCCGATGATGATTCCGGCCAGCATTCCAGGGAGCACCAGGAACGGAGCGCCGATCAGTATTCCGATTATCACGCCGACCGTGGTGCCGAGAGTGGCGTTCCAGCAGTACATTCGCTGTTCGGAGGTCAGGGGCTCCTGCGCGATGTCAGCGGCTGTTTCGGTTGACCCGGCTGAGGCAATCGTGACAGCTTGATCCGAATCCGTGAGCTGCGCCGTGAACGAGACGACCCGATCGGCCATGCGGAAAGTCAACGGGACCTGGCCGATCAGCTGACCAGAATTGTTGCTGATATCCAGGGAGTCACCATTCATGGCGAAGTGCCCGCCGGTTACCGCCACTCGGATCGAGGACTCTCCCGCTGCGGGGCTCGACACCACGTAGTCGACTCCGGAGTCGGTTCCGTGCGTCGGTTCCGCCGGTGCGCCATTGGCAACACCTGCCACGATCGCCGTGCTCGCCGCCGCGATCAATGCTGTGACGGCAAGTCGGTTGAGCTTCACTGCATTTGCCCTTTGCTGTATTCGATGTTCCGAGTGGACCAGAGCGGAACCGCCGTTCCGTGAGCCGGTGCGGCGGCCGCCGTATTTGTGAATAGCCATGACCCGCATGGCATGTGGAAGCTGCCGACAGAATGGGTGAATCGCTGGAACTGTCGGTCGCGCGCTCTGAATTCCTCCCCGAGCGGGTGGACCCCGCTGCCGCCGGAACGCTATCACATGAATCATGCCTAGAGTCAACGGCTGTATGTGCCGAAATCTACTGAGTTGCAACAACTGTCGCTCACTACGAACGGGTTCGTCGGACGCGGCGCATACGATGCCGGCGTGAGTGATCAACTTCTGGCTGAAGCGCATCGATTCCTTGATTGGGCCAGGGCGGAAGGTGCACGCCTCGATGGGTCCGATCTGAGTGTCCTGTTTGTTCAGGGGGTCGTCGAATCGATGGCCGAAGACACCGAAGAAGCGCCTTCCCTGCGCGCGGTCAAACTGCTGGGGTACTCGGTTTACCTGGCTGAACTATTGGCCCGAACTTGCCCTGGTGTCCGTTGCGTCATCGATGGTGAGGGAATGCGTCTGGATGATGTGCGCGCAGTCGATGATGCCGGGGTCGTCCAGTTCACGCTGAACTGGATCTACAACTGCCTCGACGACCCGGACGGTGACGATCTCGGGTTCAAATTCATCTGCGCGCTACGTGACTTCGGAGAACTGGAGCGCGCCCGCCACTTGAAGGATCTTCTCGGATACGAAGGCTGACAGCCTCGGCTCACCGGATCGCGCCGCCCGATGTGAGGGTGACGTAGGGCACGCGCCACACTGAAGCTCATGGTGAACGTGCAACTCGGTGATGTGGCGACTTGGTACAACGTCCACGGGGATGGGGAGCCGCTGGTGCTGTTGCACGGGGGGTTTGTGGATTCTCGGATGTTCCAGCCGGCGCTGCCGATGTTGGTGGATCGGTTTCACGCATATCGGGTGGATCGGCGGGGGCATGGGCATACGCCGGATGTCGATGGGCCTATGACTTATGACGGCATGGCTGATGACATGATCGCGTTCCTCGAGAAGGTGGTTGGGGAGGCTGCGCATCTTGTTGGGCACAGTGATGGGGCGAATGTGGCGCTGATGGTGGCGTTGAAGCGGCCTGATCTGGTGCGGAAGCTGGTGTTGATCAGCGGGAACTTCCACCATGAGGGGATGCTGCCGGGGGTGCTCGACGGGTTCGACAGTCCGGAGACCATTGAATTTCTGGGGAGCCGGTACGGGGAGGTGTCACCCGATGGGGAGGACCACTATCCGGTGGTGGTCGCGAAGATTATCGAGATGGGGCGGACGCAGCCGACACTCACCAGCGCGGATCTGGCCGGGGTGCGGGCGCGCACGCTGGTGGTTTCCGGGGACGATGACGCGATTGCGCTGGAGCACACGCTGGAGCTTTATCGCGGGATTCCGGATTCGGAGTTGGCCGTTGTCCCCGGGACCTCACATCTGTTGGTCATGGAGAAGCCGGAGCGGGTTTATCCGCTGATCGCCGACTTCCTGCTGAATGATCCGGTTCCTACGCGGCAGCCGATCCGGCGGGCGTAGGACGGTTATTCAGTCGATGTGGGCTACCCACTCGTAGACGGGGAGGCTGCCCTCGGGGGTTTCCTGCCAGCGCGGCGTCACCTTGAAGCGCTCGTAGCCGCCGTTGTGCGCCACCCGCAGTTCGATGCCGGGTGGCGTGATGGGGACGATACGGGTGGGCAGACCATCCGGTCCACCTTCGAGCAAAGCCTTCGGTGAGCTACTCATAGCTGAAGGCTCTCATATCCGGGGTGCACGCCCACCTGATTCCAGCCAATCGGCGCGTCGATTACAGGGGTAGCAGGTGGTGTTTGCGAGGATTGCGGGCTTGCTTCTTGTCGCGCAGGAGATGGAGGGCGCGGCGGATCTCCAGGCGGGTGGTGGCCGGTTCGATGACCGCGTCGATGTAGCCGCGCTCGGCCGCCACCCAGGGGGTTGCCACCGTCGCGTTGTAGAAGTCGATCATCTGCTGGCGCATGGCGGCGCGCTGATCCTCCGGGGCGGCCTCCAAAGACTTTGCGCCGATGAGGCTTACGGCGCTCTCCGCGCCCATGACGGCGATGCGGGCCGTCGGCCAAGCCAGGTTGACGTCCGCGCCCAGCTGTTTGGAACCCATCACCGCGTAGCCGCCGCCGTAGGACTTGCGGATCACCACCGTGACCTTGGGGACCGTGGCCTCCACGAAGGAGAAGATGAAACGGCCGCCACGCTTGATGACGCCGATCTTCTCCTGCTCCACACCGGGTAGGAAGCCGGGGGTGTCGACCACGAAGACCAGGGGGATTTCGAAGGCGTCGCAGATGCGGACGAAATGCGCGGCCTTGTCGGAGGCGCGGGCATCCAGGGCACCCGCGTAGACCATGGGCTGATTGGCGACCACGCCCACGCTGCGGCCGTCCACGCGGGCGAAACCGCAGATGACGTTCTTGCCCGCGGACTCACCGAACTCGTGGAAGTCGCCGTCGTCGAAGATGCGGATGAGGATCTCGTGCATGTCGTAGCCGGCATTGTCGGCATCCGGGACGATGCCGTTCAATTCCAGGTCCGTGTCCGTGAGTTCCGGCTCCAGACCGGGATTCACGATCGGCGGCAGTTCCTGACAGCTGGACGGCAGGAAGCTCAGGTAATCCCGCACCCATTGGAACGCTGCCGCTTCATCTTTCGCGACGTGGTGGATATTGCCGTACTGGGCTTGGCTGTTCGCGCCGCCCAGCTCTTCGAGGCTCACATCCTCGCCGGTGACCTCGCGAATCACCTTGGGGCCGGTGACGAACATGTACGCCTGCTCGGTCGCCACCACCACATCGGTATTGATCGGCGCGTACACCGCACCGCCCGCGCAGCTGCCCAGAATCATCGAAATCTGCGGCACCAGACCGGAAAGCGGCTCCTGGCGGCGGCCCAGCTCCGCATACCAGGCCAGCGATGTGACCGCCTCCTGCACGCGCGCGCCACCGGAATCATTGATGCCGACCACCGGACAGCCCACCTTGGCCGCGAATTCCATGATGTAGGCGACCTTGCGGCCGAACATCTCGCCGACCGAACCGCCGTAGACGGTCTGGTCGTGCGAGAAGACGGCGACGGGGCGGCCCTCGACCAGACCGTGGCCGACCACCACACCATCGCCGTACAGGGCGTTCTTGTCGCCCGGATTGCGCACCAGCGCACCGATTTCCACGAAAGTTCCCGGATCGAGCAGCATATTGATCCGGTCGCGAGCGGAAGGAATGCCCTTCCGCTCGCGTTTGGCCACTCCCGCAGCTCCCGCCGGTTCTCTCGCGACCTCCAGCTTCTGTCGCAGATCGGCGAGTTTCTCGGCGGTAGTGCTCACGGGGCTCCTTTCGGCGTAAAACCTACTTTCGCAGAACCTGTTTCGCGGTGGAGCTATTTCGACTCGGTGTTGATCTCTTCCAATTTCTTCGTGAGGTCGGCGCCGATGGTAGCGATGCGCGGCTCGTCGATGATCTGCAGGTGATCACCCGGGATGTGGATGATCTCCAGATCCGAGATGTGATCATCCCAGCCACCATTGGGCAGACGCTCACCGAAACGCGGTTCCAGTTCGATGATTCCGTCGTGGTAGCGGTCGGCCAGGTAAAGAACCACGTGACCTTCGTAACGCATGGGCGACAACCGGTAGAGCTCACCGCCGTCGATGAACGAGGTGCGCTGGTGCTCCAGCACGCCGCCCGGAATGTCGACGCCCGCGAATTTGACCAGCTGCAGGACGATTTCGATCTGCTCCTCGTCCGACGCCGCGGCCAGCTCCTCGAGCTGCTCGTCGTCCAGCTCACCGGAGAAGCCGTAGGTCTTCTGCGCGAAACTCTGGAAACGCCGGATGCGGTTGACCCGCTCCTCCGGAGTGTCGACGTGCGGCTGCGACGGCAGCGCCACATCGATCAGACCCACCACGCGCACATCGTGGCCGTCGGCGCGCATGAGCTCGGCCACCTTCAGCGCGAACACGCCACCCAGCGACCAGCCGTAGAGCACGTACGGGCCCTCCGGATTCCGCTTCAGGATCTCCGGAATGTACTGGCGCGCACGCTCTTCGATGGAACCGTCGACCCGCTCGAAACCGAATACGGGGGTGTCGGCCGGAAGCCGCTTCACCAGTGCGTCATAGGCGAGGGTATTGCCGCCCGACGCGTGGAACACGAACACCGGCACCGAAGTCGAACCGGCTTGCGGCGCACGCAGGGTGCGCACGAAGCCTTCGACGTCATTGCCGTGCTCCTGGTAGGAGGCCACCAGTTCGGCGAGCCGCTCGATGGTCTTGCAGGCGCGCACATCCGCGGCCGGGATCTCGGCCTGCACCCGCTCGGACAGGCGGGCCACCAGCTTCTCGAAGGTGGCGTCGTCCAGTTCGGGCAGCGGGTTGAAGATGCCGCCCGCCGTCTTACCGGTCACCAGCGCCCAGGTGGCGAAGGCGAGCCGCTCGGGGGCATTGCGCGGCGGCACATTGTCGGCGTCGGTCTCGGCGATCGGCGCGGACGCCTCGTAATCGGCCGTAACCGGTTCTGCCGCAGCCGCTTCGACGATCTCCTCGGCCTCGGCGACCGGGTCGGTGGTCTCCACCTTCGGCAGCAGGGCGGCCGGGTCGCCGCCGGCGGCCAGGGCGGCACGCGCAGCGGAGACGAAGTCGGCGTCGACGGTGATGTCCTCACCGGCGGCCTGCCGGGCGGCGATCTCCTCCAGCTGGTCGCGGTGCTCGATGGCGTAGCGCAGCACCTTGCCGACCTCGAGCAGGCTGGCGTCGCGGACCGCCTGCAGCTGCAGCTGCGGGATGTCGAATTCGTATTCGACACGGTTCTTGATGCGCATGGCCATCAGCGAGTCGAGGCCCAGCTCCATGAGCGGGATCTCCATCGGCAGGTCCTCGACCGCGTAGCCCATGGACTCCGCGACGATGATCGCCAGGCGCTGTTCGATGGTCTGCTTGCCGTTGGGATCCCAGCGCTCGCCGGGGGTTTCGGCGACCTCGACCTCGGCGGCCGGAGCCACTGCGGGCTTGGAGACCTGCTGCACCGCAACGGATTCCGGCAGCGGGTCACCCGAGGTGACGACGGCGTCGAACAGCGGGCGGAAGACATTGCCTTCCTTGGCGTGCACGGAGACCGAAGCACCGCCCAGGTGCGGGGTCAGCGTGGTGGTCAGCGTGCCGGTGGACGGCATCTCGCCGTGCGTCACCGACGCGCCGAGGGTGACATCCGAAAGCACCTGCGCCGCAGCGGCAGTCACCAGTGCACCGAGGTCGCTGACGATGCCCGCCTGCACCTCCCACACGTGCCGGCCGTCCGGCAGCGCCACGTGCGCGCCCGGAATGAAGCCGTTGCCCGCGGAACCGGAGGTGACGCCGACCTTGGGCCAGTACTCCTTGCGAATGAACGCGGTGCGCGGGATGTCCGCGTAGTCACCGGGAGTCAGCAGCGAGAACAGGTCCACCGAATGACCCTGCACGTACAGCTGCGCCAAAGCCGAGATGACGGCGGCGGATTCGTCTTCCTTGCGCTTGAGCGTCGGGATCAGCGCGGCATTGTGCACACCCATGGCGAAGGTGGTGCCCAGCACCTGCATCAACGCCACCGAATGCGGGGCCAGCTCGATGTAGGTGGTGATGCCCGCGTTCACGGCCTGCTTGATGGCGTTCGTGAAGTACACGGAGCCGCGCATGTTCATGACCCAGTAGTCGACGTCGTGCACGGGGGCGTGGCCCGCCGGGTACACGGTGTCCTGGTGCACGGTCGAGTACAGCGCGCCCTTCAGCTTGGTCGGCTCCAAACCGGCCAGCTCCGCGGCCAATTCGCCGAGCAGCATGTCCATCTGCGAGGTGTGGCCCGCGCCGCGCGTCGGCAGGATGCGCGCGAACTTGCCCGCCTCCTCGACCCGCTTCACGATGGCCTCGACCGACGCCGGCGGACCGCCGATGACGGTATTGGTGGGCGCGGCGTACACCGACACCTCGATATCGGGGAACTCCTTCTGGAGTTCGGCGACCTCTTCGGCGGAGTGCTCGACGATGGCCATGAACCGCACCTGATCGTCGGTGAGCATGGCCTCGCCCTCACCCATGAGGCGCGAGCGCGAGCAGATGACGCGGACGGCGTCCTCCAGGGCCAGACCGCCCGAAATGTACGCTCCCGCAACCTCACCCATGGAGTGGCCGACCACGCCGCCCGGCTCCGCGCCGTGCGCGCGCAGCACCGCGGCCAGACCGACCTGGATGGCGAAGGTGCCGACCTGGCCGGTGCCCACATCCCAGTCCTGGGCGTCGTCGAGGATCATCTCGGTGACCGAGTAGCCGGCCTCGTCCTGCACCAGCTCGTCGACCTCGTCGAGAGCCTTGCGGAAGATCGAGTTCTCGTTGTAGAGCTGCTTGCCCATCTTGCGGTGCGCGGCACCGAAACCGCCCATGACCCACAGCGGGGCCTCGGCGACGGGGGCATCAGCGGTGAAGACGCCGTTGCCCGGCTTGCCCTCGGCGATGGCGCGCAGGCCCGCGACGGCTTCCTCATGCGTCTTGGCCAAAACCACACCGCGCGAACGGCCGTGGTTGCGCTTGGCCAGCGCGCGGGCGACATCCTCGAGCGGAGTGTTCTTGCCCTTGTCGCTCTCCAGCCAGTCGGCCAGATCCTTGGCGGCACGGCGGCGACGCGACGGCAGGTAGGCCGACACCGGGAGAATCAGCGGCAGCGGCTCCTCCCGATTGACCCACTCCGGTTCGGGCGCAGCGGCTTCCAGGATCTTCTCGGCCTCGGTGAGCACACCGGTCGACTCGGTGTCGAGGCCCACGGCCTCGGCGATCGGATCCACCTCGGCGGGCGCGGCAGGCTGCGACGGCACGTACTCCTGCAGAATCACATGCGCGTTCGCGCCACCGAAGCCGAACCCGGAGATGCCGATGGTGGCCTTGCCGCTGTAGCGCGGGAACTCGGTGGGCTCGGTGACGACCTCGAGGTTCGCCTGATCCCACGGAATGAACGGGCTCGGGCCCTCGAAGTTGATGTTCGGCGGAATCACATTGTGCTGGAACGCCATGATCGCCTTGGCGAGGCTGGCCGCACCCGCGGCCGACTCCAGGTGACCGAAGTTGGTCTTGGCCGAACCGAGCAGCGCCGGCTTGCCGGCTTCGCGGCCGCGACCGACCACCTTGGCCAGCGCCTCCGCCTCGATGGGGTCGCCGATGGGGGTGCCGGTGCCGTGCGCCTCGATGTAATCGACGGTGCTCGGGGCGATTCCGGCGTCGCGGTAGGCCAGGCGCAGCACCTCGGCCTGCGCGACCGGGTTCGGCGCGAACAGGGCGTTGGAGCGGCCGTCGCTGTTGACGGCGGAACCCTTGATCACGGCGTAGATCTTGTCGCCGTCGCGTTCGGCGTCGGCGAGGCGCTTGAGCACCACCAGGCCGCCGCCCTCTGAGCGGATCATGCCGTCGGCGTCGGAGGAGAACGCCTTGATGCGGCCGTCCTTGGCGAACGCGCCGTTGGCCTGCATGCCGAGGCTGCCCAGCGGGGCGAGCAGCATGTTCACGCCACCGGCGATGGCCAGGTGGGTGTCGCCGTTGCGCAGCGCGCGAACGGCCTCGTGCACGGCCGTCATGGTCGTGGCGCACGCGGTGTCGACGTGCACGGACGGGCCGTGGAAGTCGAAGAAGTAGGAGACGCGGTTCGGGATGATGGCCGAAACGCTGCCCATGATGGCGTAGGCCTCGACCGACACCGGGGTGTTCTCGTCGCGTTCCTTGTTGAGGCCCATGGCGGCGAGCAGCTGGAAGTCGTTGCCGGAGGAACCGATGTACACACCGACCGGCTGGCCCTTGAGGGTGTTGGCCGGAATCCTGGCGTGCTCCAAGGCTTCCCAGGTGAGCTCCATGGCCAGGCGCTGCTGCGGATCGACGCGCTCGACCTCCATGGGCGACATGGCGAAGAACTCCGCGTCGAAGCTCTTCACCACCTCCTGATCGAGGTAGCCGCCCTTGGTGTTGGCCTCGGCGATGGCCGCGGCCGCGCGCGGGTCGCCCTTGAACTCGTCCCAGCGGCCCTCGGGTAGGTCGCGGATGGCGTCACCGCGATTGATGATGAAATCCCAGGTGGATTCGGGCGTATCGCCCGCACCCGGCAACCGGGTGGAGAGGCCGATAATGGCCACATCGTGCGCCTCACCCGGCTGGTAGCCCTGGGTGTAGAACGACTCGTCGTTCGCTTCGTCCGGAACTTCCGGTTCCCCGTTGATGATTCGCTCCGACAGCGACGCGATAGTCGGATGCTGGAAGACGACGGTCACCGGGAGCACGACGCCGGTCAGCTCCTCGATATCGCCGCCGAGCGCGAGCCCGTCCCGCGAACCCAGACCGAATTCCTCCATGGGCCGGTCCACCGTGATCGCGTCGAGCGGCTGCCCGGTCGCGTCGGCGACCCACTTGCGCAGCCACTCCCGCATCTCGGCCACCGTCATATCGGCCCCGGCGGCAGCCGGTTTCGACGCGGCGTCCGGCACCGGAGCATCATCGGTCGTCTGGTTGGGGACCATGCCCTCGTTCTCAGCCATCAGTTCCTCAAGTTACCTGTCTGCGTTCGGTGCGCGGCAGTATTGAGATTCTCACCGGTCTGCTGTGCGCGGACCGGTGACAAACGTGAATGGCGCGAACCGAAGCGAATCAGCTCACGCCATTCATTGCGAGACGGTCGTCTCACTCCTCGTCTGGTGCATCAGGGAAAGCCTGCTGCGTGTAACCACCACGCAGCGTGCCCTCCAGATACGCCGCCTTGCAGGCGCGGCGCGCGATCTTGCCCGACGAGGTGCGGGGAATGGAACCCGCTGGGACGAGCAGAATATCGCGTGCGGTCACACCATGCCGGGACGAGACGGCGGCGCGTACCGCGTCGGCGATCGGCCCCGGGTCGGCCTTACCCGCACCCGGGCCGCGCTCGGCGACGATGACCAGCTGCTCGGACGCGTCGTCGGCGTCGAACTTCAGGCCCGAATGGCTGTCCTGCGCAAAGACTTCCGCCGGCAGCTGGTTGGCCGGCACCGCGAAGGCGGCGACGAAACCGGGACGCAGCGCCTTGGACGCCTCCTGCGCGGAGTACTCCAGATCCTGCGGGTAGTGGTTGCGGCCGTCCACGATGACCAGGTCCTTGACGCGGCCGGTGATGTAGAGCTCGCCGTCGATGTAGACGCCGTAGTCGCCGGTGCGCAGCCAATTGCCGTCGGCCGGAACGCCTTCGGCGTGCGAACCCGTCTCGACGCGGTGCACCAGGCGGTTGCGGAAGGTCTTCTGGGTCTCCTCGGCGCGGCCCCAGTAGCCGATGCCGATGTTGTTGCCGTGCAGCCAGATCTCACCGACCCGGCCCTCGGGCAGCTCACGCGCGCCCTCGGGGCTGTCGATGGAATCGCCGTCCACAATGGCGGCCCACTGCGACAGCGCCACATAACCACAGCTCACCTGGGCAATGGCGTTCGGCGCGCTCTGATCCACCTTTACCACGCGACCGGCATTGAGCTCGTTGCGGTCGACGTAGATGTACTTGGCCTCGTCCTCGTGCCGGGTGGCCGAGACGAACAGGGTGGCCTCGGCCATGCCGTAGCAGGGCTTGATGGCGGTCTTGGGCAGACCGTACGGCGCGAACGCCTCGTTGAACTTCTTCATCGAGGAGGTCGTCACCGGCTCGGAGCCGTTGATCAGGCCGATCACGTTCGACAGGTCCAGGGTCTCGCCCTGCTTCGGCAGCGCCCGCGCGGCGGCGTGCTCGAACGCGAAGTTCGGTGCGGCGGCGAAGGTTCCGGCGCCGTCGGACACGGCCGCCAGCTCCTGGATCCAGCGCGACGGACGGCGCACGAACGCCGACGGCGACATGATGGTGATGTACTTGCCGCCCACGGCGGGCAGGATCACCGTCAGCAGGCCCATGTCGTGGTACAGCGGCAGCCAGGTGACGCCGCGCGAATTCTCGGTCAGCTCCAGGGCATTGACCATCTGCAGCACATTGGTGCCGACACCGCGATGAGTGATCTCGACACCGGCGGGCACGCGTGTCGAACCCGAGGTGTACTGCAGGTAGGCGATATCGTCGACCGCGATATCGGGGCGCACCCAGGACTCACCGACCGAGTCCGGGATGGCGTCGACGGCGATGATGCGGGGACGCTGCGCCGCAGGCAGGGCGCGGAAGAACTGGCGCACACCGGCGGCGGAGGAGCTCGCCGTCAGAATGGCCGCGGGGGTGCAGTCACCCAGCACGGCATGCAGTCGATCGGTGTGACCCGGCTCGTCCGGATCGAACAGCGGCACCGAGATGGTGCCCGCGTAAATGGCGGCGAAGAAGGAGATGACGTAATCCAGACCCTGCGGAGCGAGGATCGCGACCCGATCACCCCGTTTGGTCACCTGCTGCAGTCGGGCGGCCACCGCGCGCAGCCGCGTGCCGAACTGGCTCCAGGTCAGATCCTGATACTCACCGTCGCGCTCGCGTGAGTAGTCGATGTAGCGGTACGCCAGATCATCTGCGTCGTTACCGTGGGTGTGCTTCTCGACGTAGTCGACGAGGGTGCGCCCCTCGGGAATCGTGATGTTCCCCGTTTCGTCGAGGTAATCGTCGAAAGTCTCGTCCATTCCTTCTTCTCCTCCGAGGCACACACGGCGAACGGCGACAACGCCGCTGTTACCTGGTGAGGCCCCGACTCTCTTCGCCCGCGGGGGGCTCTTCGCGAGAGCCAACCTGCAGATTTGTGTTGCGGTCTGCGCGGTGACCGATCTATTGGCTAGATGTACTCAAACCAGGGACATGTTACAGAGGCACTACCCGGCCATGCTCCGGAGCGGCCAAACATATCCCAGCTCACTCCTATCGCTTCAACGGGATCACCGGTGCGAATGCCTCCATTTGGGTGGGTGTCACCCATGGTTCGGGACATGGATGTGAGTTGCCGCACGCAGCTTTCGCCGGGTGCGGCAACCCGGAGCACTCTACCGGCTGACCCCGGAACTAGGGGCGCTGTGTCGAATGCCTCTCGAATCAGGAGTGCGCGGGGTGGGGGGCGTTCTCGATCAGGCCGGTCGCCCAGCCGACCGTCCACTGGGTCGCGGTGGTGCCGTTGTCGTCCACGACGAAGCCGTTGTAGAGGCTGTGGACCGGGTTGCCGACCGCTTTGACCAGGGTGCCGATGCTGCCGAGGACGTTCACCGGAGCCAGGGCGTTCTTCGGGGCGTCGCAGATCAGGTCGCCCGGGGCGCAGATGGTGTAGGTGCGGTCGGTCAGATCGCCGAAACCCGAACGGGGACCGGTCATTGTGATGCCGAGCATATTGAAGCCCTTCAGGGCGACCTCGGCGCCGACGCCGCCGGGCGACTGGCCGATCTCGGTGGCCTGACCCGGCTGGCCCACATCGCGGCGGCCGTCGGCGATGAGCATCACGCCCAGCACCTTGTTCGCCGGCACCGGGCCCTTGCCCGCGCCGACCGACTCGGCGATATCACCGGCGATCACCGCGCCCTGTGAGAAGCCGGCGAAAACGTAAGTGGTGAGCGGACAGTGGTCGTACACCTCTTTGAGCCGCGCGGTCGCCCGGCCGGTGCCCTCGGTGCGGCTGACGTTGTAGGACGCCTGACCGTCCGGGGGCACCGCGATCGGATTCGAGAACTGCGCGACGTACGGGACCGTGTAGACCTCCAGCCGCTCGTTCGGGAACCGCTCCCGAATCGGGTTGGAGATGTTGAGCATGAGCGACACCGGATTGGCGGACGGGTTGTAGGGGTCGTCGTTGCTGTTCGACTCCCAGGTGCCCGGCACCGACAACAGGAAAACGTCCGGACAGTCGGCCGGCTGCGAGGTCGGCTCCTCCTTACCCGGCGGGGTGGGCTTCGGCGGGCGCAGCAGGCCCGCCGCCAGCGACCAGATCAGCAGGATCGCGATGATGATCGCCCCGATGATCAGCAGGGTCAGCAGCAGCTTCACCGGCAGGGGGGTCCGGCGTTTCCCGTTGCGGCGTCGGGTCGTCACTGGCAGTAACTACTCGTCGCGACGTCGTAGTAGATCTTGCCCGCCTGCTCCACCGACATCTTCGACTCGTCGAAGGACGGATCCGAACCGGCGATGGCGGTCACGTAGGTGATGATCTGATCCTCCGGGGCGTTCTGGGACTTGCCCTGGCACACCAGGTTTCCGGCGGTGATGGCGATATCCGAGGTAGCCGGGGTGATGCCCTTCGCCTTCAGCGCCTCGATGAACGCCTTGTCCCGGTCGGACAGTGCGGGCGAATCGCTGGGGGTGGTGACGAACTGCGACGGCACCGGCTGCGGTCGCTCCACCGCGACCGTCGTGGTCGGGGCGGCGGCCTGCGGCTGCTCCGACGTCGACGGATCGGCGGGCGACTCCCCGCCCGGAGTGCTGGAGGCCGCGGGCTTGGTCGTGGTCGGGGCCAGCGTCGGCGTGCTCGTCGCGGTCGAATCATTGTCACCGCAGGCGGCGAGCAGGCCGGCGGTCGCGGCGACAGCAGCCACCACGCCGAGAACCTTTCCACGGGTCCGTTGCATCGAATCTGTTCCTTGATCTGTGCTGCGGGCAGAGGACGCCCCTAGGCTAGCCGCAAGCTAGCGGGATGCACCCCCCACTCGATGGGTCCTCACACACTTCTCAGACGGAATCACTCCGTCATCCCGGCATGCTTTTGGCCGGGATCCATGCAGTTGACGCACTCCTTCGACGGTGTGGATCCCGGCCAAAAGCGCGCCGGGATGACGCAGGATTCACTCGGGATTGGATAGCGGCGCCGCAGGCATGCTCGGGAGCGTGATCGGCGGTAGCGCGGGTACCGGATCCGACGTGGTCGCCGCGGCCGGCGCGGGAGCGGTCGGCACAGCTTGGTCGGCATTCGGCTGAGTTGCCTGCACCGGATTCTGTGGTGCCGGTGCCGTGTCCTGCTGCGTCGCCGGAATCTGGTTCTGGGGCTGCGCCGGAGCCGGATTCGGCTGGGTCGCCTGCGCGGGCTGCGGGGCGGGTTTGGCGGCCGGGGCGGCGCTCACCGGCGGGCCGATGGGCTTGCCGTCGTGGCCGAACACCTGCGCCTTGCCGTCCTTCAGCAGGATCGAGCCGCCCTGGAAGGTCTGCTGGGTGCCGCCGCCGGCGACCGCGCCCTCGTCGGCGATGGGGAAGCCGAGGAAGCCGTTCTCGAAACCCTGTGCGCCCCAGGCGTCCATGATCAGGCCCTTGCGCACCCCGGCCGCGCCGGACAGCGGGCTCCAATAGATGTTGCCGCCCTCGAAACTCGTGTAGCGGCCCAGATCCTTCAGCGCCGCTTCCTCGGCGACCGGGAAGCCGTAGGGGCTGTTCTCGAAACCGAGCTGCGCGTACTTGCCCAGGATCAGGCCCTGCACCATGTGCGCGCCGGTCTTGGGGCTGAAGTACATGGGCCCGTTCTCGAAGCCCTGGACGACGCCGTCCTTGTTGGGTGTCCGGATCTCCGACCCGTTCGGGTAGCCGGCGGGGCCGCGTTCGAAGCCCTGCCTGCCCCACTCGTCGAGGATGGCGCCGCGCACCATGTGCGCGCCGGTCTGCGGCGTCCAATAGATATTGCCGGACTGGAACGGCTGGAATCGTCCACGGCCGTCCGGCAATTGGCGTTCGGCGCCGGTCGGGAAACCCAGTCCGCTGTCCGGGCCGCCCAGGCCCGCATAGCTGCCGGAGATCGCGCCGCCCACCGGGTACGCGCCCGCGGCCGGCGTGTAGAACACCTGGCCGTTGCGGAAGTCCTGCGCCACACCGTTGTTCGACTGGTATTCACCGGTCAGGCAGTCGCCGAGCCAGTTGTTCGCCTGTGCCGCAGCGCCGATCGCGCCCGCGAGCGAACAGGTCGCGGCGGTGTTGTCGACGCCCAGCGCGGCGGCCGTCTGCGGCCACGACTGACGCATCTCGAAATCCCAGTACGGCCAGGTGTGCGTGCCCGAGGGACGGTAGTTCACCTGCACCGGAATGCTCAGATCCTCGAGTTTGGCCACGAAGTTCTGGGAACTCAAGCGCGACAGCACTTCCAGGCCCATGCCCGCGTAGTTCGTGGTGATGCCGGGGATGGGGAGGTCGGCGGGCGCGTCGGTCGCACCGGCCGTGCCCGAACCGCTGGAGATGTAGAGGCTCTTGCCCTTGAGCTTGTCGGCCAGCTCGTACGGGTCGTGCGCCTTCCACTCCGGGCTGTCCGGCGGGCCGAACATGGCGGTGGAGTTGAAGCCGCCCGCGTCCCGCATGGCGAAATTGACCATCTGCGGCATGCCGAGCGTGGTGAGGGTGAGGAAACCCGAGTAGGAGGCGGCATGGCGCACCCACTCCGGATTGCGCGCGGCCAGCATCATGGCGGCCGTGCCGCCCATGGAAAGGCCCGCCACGCCACGCACATTCGTGGCCCGCCACTGGCTTTCCAGCAGCGGCGGAAGCTCCTTGGTGAGGAAGGTTTCCCACTTGTAGGTGTGGCCGTTGTCGGGCTGCAGCCAGTCGGTGTAGAAGCTGGACTGGCCGCCCACCGGCAGCACCGTGAGCACATCCTTGTCGGCGAAGAAGCCGGCCGCGCCGGCGTCCTTGGTCCAGCCGCTCTCCTGATCGGTGGCGCGCAGGCCGTCGAGCATGAAGAGCACCGGATACCTGGCGTCGGGTTTGGCGCGCCAGTCCCGGGGCAGCAGCAGCTGCACCTGGATGGGGGTGGCCATGGATGGCGAGTTCACCCACAGCGCCACCCGGCGATCACCCAGCCACTCGACCTTCTGCACGGTCGCGGGCACACCCTGCTCGGGTGCGGCCTGCGCGGGCAGCGCACCCGCGAAAGTGCCCGCAGCCAGGGGCAATACGACGGCTACGGCGCATGCCGCGCAGCGTCTGCGCGCCCGCTTGGTCTCACGAACAACTCCAGCCACACAACTTTTGTACCCCTGATCGGCCGCATCACCCGGTAGGACGCGCGGAGATCCGACACTCCGGCAAACGATCAGTTTTCCACCGGGGTAGACAAACCGGGCCGCCTACAAACCCAGCGAGGCCAAAATATCCGGCCGCGCCGCACCCAGCTGTTCCTGCCAGTAGCCCCAGGAATGCGTGCCGCGCGTCTGGAGGGCGTAGCGCGCGCCGATGTCCAGATTGTTCAGCCGGGTCATGAACGACAGCGTGTTCACCATCGACAGCGCCTCCAGCGCAACGGCATTCACGGTATTGAAGTAGCCGACCGGACCCTCCGGATTGTCGTACGGGCCCGGAATGCCCCACGCCGAGGAGATGTACATGGGCAGCCCGCGCAGCTGCGGCGCGAAGACGAACGGGTCCATGCGCAGCCACGCCGGGCTCCACGGCCACGCCATGGAATCCACATTGAAGCGGCCCGCGTCGAGCATGGCGATGCGGATGGCCTCGCGCATGCCGGGCGCGGAGATATTGAGGTATCCGGAGAACGAGGACGCGTGCTTGAACTGGTCGCGGTGATACGCGGCCAGCGCCAGCGCGGCCGAACCGCCCATGGACAGACCGGCCACGGCGTTGCGGGTGCGGGAGACGCCGTACTGCTCCAGGAAGGCCGGCAGCTCCTCGGTCAGGAAGGTCTCCCAGCGGTAGGTGAACTTCTGCCCGTTGGTGCTCGACGGCATCCGCCAGTCCGTATAGAAGCTGGACTGCCCGCCGACCGGCATCACCAGGGTGACGTCGTCCTCGGCGAACAGTTGCAGCGCATTGGTTTCGAAGCTCCACGCATTGAAGTCGTCGCGGGCGCGCAGACCGTCGAGCAGGTACAGCGCCGCGTCACCACCGTGGCGGGCCCACTGCACCTGCACCTTCACCGGTCCCATGCTGGAGGGGACCATGAGCTCCTCGAACCCGCCCTGCGGCGTCCGGTGGACCGGAGTGTGCGCGGGCAGGGCCAGCGCCGGTCCGGCGAGACCCGGCAGCGCGATCACCGCCGCGGCGACCGTGAGCAGCCGTCGCCGCCACCCGCGTCGTACGCGGGTGCGCCGGATGGCCTTTCGATTCGAACCGAGGTCTGGGCATGACGTAACGCCCTGTGCTGCCATGAACATGAGCTCCTGAACCGCAGGGGACAAACGACATCGAACGTGGAGAATTCGCTTTCGCCCGGTAGAAGCGCAGGTTCGGGAATCGAACGCCCGGGCGGTGGCAGTTTATACGCGGCCACCGGGAACCGGGCGGAATCCGATTCAGCTGGCGTGTATCTCGGCCTTGCCCTCGCGGAAGGAGATGTAGCCGCGCTGAAAGTCCTGCCGCACACCACCGCCCGGTATGGGCGATTCGTCAGTTGTTGGAAAACCGAGCGCCCCACCGGGTCCCGCCGCGCCCTGATAGGCCCCGGCGATCATGCCGCCCACCGCGTGCGCCCCCGTCGCCGCCGACCACAGCACCCGGCCACCCCGGAAATCCTGCACCGCGCCGCCCGCCACCGGGAACTCACCGGTGAGACAGTCCCCCAGCCACGACTTGCCCAGCGCCGCAACGAGAATCTCGCCGCCCGCGGCGCAGTCCGGCTTGGCCGCCTCCACCCCGAGCGCGGCCGCCGCCTGCGGCCAGGACTGGCGCATCTCGAAATCCCAGTACGGCCAGGAATGCGTACCGGAGGGACGGTAGTTGATCTGCACCGGAATGCTCAGCTTGTTCAGCTTCGCCACGAACTGCAACGAGGACAGCCGCGACAGGACCTCCAGCGCCATGCCCGTCCAGTTGGTGCTCACGCCCGGAATGCCGGAGGGAATGTCGTTCGGACCCGCCAGACCACTGCCGCTGGACACGTAAATACTTGTGCCCTTGAGCTTTTCCGCCAGCGCATACGGATCGTGCGCGGCCCATTCGGCATCGGTGGGCGTGCCCCACATGGCCTCGGCGTCGTAGCCGCCCGCATCACGCATGGCGTAACCGATCGCCTGCGGCATGCCGAGCGTGGTGAGGGTGAGCAGGCCGGAGAAGGACGCCACGTAGCGGGCGAAGCCGGGATTGCGGGCGGCGAGTGCCATGGCCGCGGTGCCGCCCATCGACAGGCCGACTATGCCGCGCACATTCGAGGTGCGCCACTGCTTGTCCAGCAGGGGCGGTAATTCCTTGGTGAGGAACGTTTCCCAGCGGTAGGTCTTACCATTGTCCGGTCTTCGCCAGTCGGTGTAGAAACTCGACATGCCGCCCACCGGCAATACGACAGTGATGTTCTTGTCCGCGTAGAAGGCTTCCGCCCCAGCCTCTTTCGTCCAGCCGCTCTGATCGTCGGTGGCGCGCAACCCGTCCAGCATGAGCAGCGTCGGGAAACGCGCCTCCGGTGTTCGGTTCCAGTCTCTGGCCAACAGCAGCTGGACCTGGATCTGGGTGCCCATCGCGGGCGAGTCCACCCACAGCGCGACGCGACGATCGGTCAGCCACACCACATTTCGGATCGACGGGCTCGCCACCGCCGCAGCGGGTTCCGCCATCGCGGGACCTGCCGTAACCGCCACCGTGGCTGCCATGGCGAGCGCGGCCAGCCCCCCGCGCCCGGATCTGCGTCTGCTAACTCTCGCCACCCCTGTCACAGTAGAGTTCTACCGCCACTTCAGCAGAAGACAAAAATACCGGCCACCTCTGGTGAGAGGCGACCGGTATCGGGTATTTCATTGTGGGAGAGCAACTCTCGAAGCTCTCAGGGGCTTCGCCCCGAACCCTCCAGGAGGCGGGCGGCGGAGCCCTCAGGGCCGCGCCGCCCGAACCGCGAGGACGATCAGCCGTTCAGCGCGCCCAGGATGTGCGGGCGGGCCTTCCAGAGCTCGTCCTCCCAGTACTTCCAGGAGTGCGTGCCGCTGGCCGGGAAGTCGTACACCGCCGAGTTGATGCCCAGCGAGTTCAGGCGCTGCTGGAACAGGCGGGTGGTGACCATCGAGATGGCCTCGATGCCCATGGCGTTGGCCGTATTGAACACGCCCACAGCGGAATTCGGTGCGTCGTGCGAACCCGGCAGACCGGAGGCGGCCGAGATGTACATCGGCAGACCCTTCAGCTGCGGGGCGAACACGGCCGGGTCCATGCGCAGCCACGCCGGGCTCCACGGGGCTGCCATGGAGTCCACATTGAAGCGACCGGCATCCAGCATCATGACGCGGATGGCCTCACGCATACCCGGGGCGTTCCAGTTCAGCGGGCCCGAGAAGGACGACGCGTGCTTGAACATGCCACGGTTGTAGGCGGCCAGGCGCAGCGCGGCCGGACCCGACATCGACAGACCGACGATCGCGTTGTTGGTCTTCGAAACACCGTATCCGGCAAGGAAATCGGGGAGTTCCTTGGTCAGGAAGGTCTCCCACTTGTAGGTGTACTTCTGACCGTTGGTGTTGGACGCCGAGGTCCAGTCCGCGTACCAGCTGGACTGCCCGCCGACCGGCATCACCAGGGTGATGTCGTCGTTCTCGAACTGCTGCATGGCATTGGTCTCGAAGGACCAGGCATTGCGATCGTCCCGGGCGCGCAGACCGTCGAGCAGGTAGAGCGCCTTGCTGCCGCCGTTCTTCGCCCACTGCACCTGGACCTTGACCGGGCCCATGCTGGACGGAACCATCAGCTCTTCGAAACCGCCGGCGGGACTGCGATGCACCGGGCCGTGCGCCGGGGCAGCGAGCGCGATGGACGGGGCGGCCACAGCCGCGGCGGTCGGGATGGCCAGGGCGGCGGCGCCCGCGGCCAATAGTCGTGCGCTCCAACGGCGGTGAGCACTACGGCCGGACGGGGCTCCTCCCGCCACGGCGGACCTGCCGAAACGCATGGATACTGCTCCTTCTGCTACTGCTGTAGTTTTCAATTGTGCCGCCTATGGACACGGCAATAGCCATGTGGCATAAGCGATCAGCGCACTCACAACGAATCCCGACACTTCGGATGCGAGCGTAATGGTGCCGTGACTTTATCGCGAATCCACCGTGATGTCGCTACCTACGGAGAATTATTGGCGTCAACCGAGGTTCGCGCTCATGTCGGGCAGCATCTTGAAGACCTGGTCCTGCCAGTAGGACCAGGAGTGAACGCCATCGGGCGTGTAGTCGAACACCGCATTGCACGGCCCGTACGACTCCATCCGTGCCTGGAATGCCCGGGTATTGGCCAATGCGACGCTCTCCAGCCCGGCCGCATTCGTGAGGTTGTACGCATCGAGTGGGCTGCGCACCGCGTCCCGGGTGCCCGGCACGCCGTTACCGCTGGAGATCCACAACCGAGTCCCATTGGCGCGCAGGCGTTCCGCGAAGACGAAAGGATCGTTGCGCAACCACAATTCACTCCACGGCGGGCCCCACATGGAGTCGATGTTGTAGCCGCCCGCATCCAGCAGCGCGGCGCGCAGGGCTTCGCGCATACCGGGCGCGGAGATATTCAAATAACCGGAATATGATGCGGCATAACGGAACTGATCCGGGTGATAGGCGGCGAGCACCAGGGCCGCGCTGCCGCCCATGGACAGGCCCAGCACACCGTTGCCGTGCGGGTTGAATCCCAGCCGCGCCGCCATCGCATTGCGCAGATCCCGGGTCAGGAAGGTCTCCCAGGCATAGGTGAAGGTCTGGCCATTGGTATTGCTGGGCGCCACCCAATCGGAATAGAAGCTGGATTGCCCGCCGACCGGCATCACCACATTGATGTTCCACGCGGTGAGCACGCGCGAGATCTCGGTGTCGATCTCCCAGCCGGACAAGTCGTTTCGCGCGCGCAGCCCGTCGAGGGCGTACACCACACGTTGCGTATTGCCGTCCAGTGCGCGGAAAATGCGCGTTTTGATCGGGCCCATACTCGAATCGACCCAGAAGTCGTGCCCGGCGGGGTCGAAGGACGCCGAGGCCACCGGTGCGACACCCCCCGCACCCAGCGTCATCGGCAGCGCCAGCGCGCACGCCACGGCCACGAACACACGCCTCAGAGCAGACCGCATCGTTCCGCCTCTCGCCGATCACCGTTGACCCGCGCGCAACCCAGTGCACTTTGGCGCTCAGGGTTCTTATAGGCGGTAATTCGGAGCGGATACCGCGGTAAACGCCCCAGTAGGCCAAATCGTGATGCAGCCGCCGTCATCCCGGCGCGTTTTTGGCCGGGATCCACACATTTGACGGCGTCTTTCGACTGTGTGGATCCCGGCCAAAAGCATGCCGGGATGACCAGGCGGTCAGCCGATATTCGCGGACAGGTCCGGAATCATGCGGTAGGCCTCGTCCTGCCAGTTGGTCCACGCGTGCAGACCGGCGTTCGGGAACGAATACACCGCGTTCGTCGCGCCCAGGGACAGCATGCGGGCTTGGAAAGCGCGAGTGTTCGCCAGCGCCAACGCCTCCAGCGGCCCACCCCGGACCAGCCGGTCCGCGGCCGCGCCGAACGGGATCTCCAGATCCTGCTGCATGGGCAGGCCGCTGCCGGCGGCGATCCAGAGCCGGGTGTTGTTGGCGATCAGCGTCGGCGCGAAGACGAACGGGTCCATGCGCAACCAGTTCGGGCCCCACGGCACGGCCATGCAGTCGACGTTGTAGCCGCCCGCGTCGATCATGGCCAGGCGGATGGCCTCACGCATGCCGGGCGCGGAGATGTTCAGGTAGCCGGAGAACGAACCGGCGAAGGAGAACTGGTCCGGGTGGTAGTTGGCCAGCACCAGCGCCGCGCTGCCACCCATGGACAGGCCGAACACGCCGTTGCGATTGGGGTTGAAGCCCAGGCGATCTCGCAACGCCCAGCGCAGCTCGTTGGTCAGGAAGGATTCCCACGCGTACCGGTAGCTCTTGCCCGGACCCGCGCCCAGCGCCTCGGTCGCGCCCGAACCGGTGTTGGCGGCCGACGAGCCCGCGCCCGGCGGGACGCCGAACCAGGAACTGGGCTGATCCCAGTCGGCGTAGAAACTGGACTGCCCGCCGACGGGCATCACGACATTGATGTTCCAACTGGCAAGCACGGCGGGCACATTGGTGTCGTTCTCCCAGCCGCTGATGATCTCGGTGGCGCGCTGGCCGTCCAGTGCGTAGACCACGCGATTGGTATTGCCGTCGGCCGCGCGCAGCACGCGGGTCTTGATGGGTCCCATGACCGGGGAGTCCACCCAGAAGTCGAAGGCCGCCGGGTCGAACGCCGCGTGCGCGGGAGCGGTCATGGGGGCCGCGAGGCCCAATGGCATTAGCAACGCTGCCGCTATCCCCAGAAGCGATCGTTTCAACCTGGCACCGCGCATCGACCTCAGTCCTCCGTCCGACCAGTGACTTCGAGCAATTCTTCCGAGCAGATGAATCCCGACCTCAATCTTCGCTACGACATGAGTATCGGACGTCCGACCGGGCGTGTTGCTATATCCGGGCGCGGCGAGTCTTGATAGTGATCTTCCCGAGCAAGCGCTCAGCCAATCCTGTTCGGGCCGCCGGAGATACGACTCGGCCCCGCCGTCGCTGGTCAACAGCGGCGGCGGGGCCGTGGAAACTGCCGGAGACGCGGCGTGGTGCCGCTCTGCGTTATCAGCCGATATTGGCCGACAGGTCGGGGATCATGCGGTAGACCTCGGCCTCCCAGTTGCGCCAGTTGTGCACACCGGTCGCGGGGAAGTCGTAGGTCACGTTCTGCGCGCCCAGGGTCGCCATGCGGACCTGGAAGGCACGGGTGTTCACCAGCGCGAGCGCCTCCAGCGGCATGCCCTGGATGACCGACATGACACCGGTGACGTCACCGGCGCTCGGGATGGCGCTGGCGGCCGAGATCCACAGACGGGTGTTGTTGGCGATCAGGCGCGGCGCGAACACGAACGGGTCCATGCGCAGCCACTGCGAACCCCACGGCGGGGCCATGGAATCCACGTTGTAACCGCCGGCGTCGATCATGGCCAGGCGGATGGCCTCACGCATGCCGGGCGCGGAAATGTTCAGGTAGCCGGAGTAGGAACCGGCGAAGGAGAACTGATCCGGGTGGTACGCGGCCAAGGTCAGGGCGGCGGAGCCACCCATGGACAGGCCGAACACGCCATTGCGGGTCGAGCTGAAGCCGAGGCGGTCGCGCAGGGCATTGCGCAGGTCCTGGGTCAGGAAGGTCTCCCAGGTGTAGCGGTAGCTCTTGCCGGGGCCGCCGGAGAACATGTTCAGGCCGCCGGAACCCGAGGACGAACCGGACGCGGAGCCGGAGGAGCCACCCGAACCGGTGATGCCGAGGATGGTGCTCGGCTCGGCCCAGTCGGCGTAGAAGGAGGACTCGCCGCCGACCGGCATGACCACGTTGATATTGGCCGCGGTCAGCGCGCCCACGACATTGGTGTCGTTCTCCCAGCCGTTGAGGATCTGGGTGGCGCGCATGCCGTCGAGGGCGTAGACGACGCGGCTGGTGTTGCCGTCGGCCGCACGGAAGATGCGGGTCTTGATCGGGCCCATCTCGGCGGAGTCGACCCAGAAGTCGAAGCCCGAGGGGTCGAAGGCCGCGTGGGCGGCGGGAGCTGCTGCTACCGAGATCCCGAGCGGTGCCAATGTTGCCAGGGCCAGGCCCAGTACCGATTTCTTGAGCCAACCGCCGCGGGATCTCTGGCGTCTCTCGCCTCGCATATTCTGTCCGGCCTTTCCAGTCGTTCCAGTCCACCGTGTAGGGGTGACCACGGCGGAGGTCTCGGGGAGCCTATCGTGGGTACACCTGAAGGGCGTTATCAGTTCGTGACAAAAGTGACGCGTGCCACTGTTTACACAAAATGTGGTACAAGCTGCGCAAATGCACGCGCCAACCAGGGACTAGCCGATGTTCGCCGAGAGATCGGGGAGCATCTTGTAGAGCTGGGCCTCCCAGTTCTTCCAGTTGTGGATGCCCACGCCCGGGAAGTCGTAGGTGACGTTGGTGCCGCCGAGGCTGGCGAAGCGGGCCTGGAAGGACCGGGTGCCGACCAGAGAGACAGCCTCGATGCCCATGCCCTGGATGGTCGTGACGCTCATGCCGTCGGTGCTGCTGGGTAGCGCGCTGCCGGAGGAGATCCACAGACGGGTGTTGTTGGCCTTGAGCTTGGGCGCGAACATGTACGGGTCCAGGTGCTGCCACTTGGTGCTCTTGGACGAGGCCAGCGCGTCGATGTTGTAGCCGCCGGCGTCGATCATGGAGGCGCGCACGGCCTCCTTCATGAAGGGCAGCGACAGGTTCAGCGCGCCGGAGAACGAACCGGCGTAACAGAATTGGCCCGGATAGAAGGCCGCCAGCATGAGCGCGGAACCACCGCTCATGGACAGGCCGAAGATGCCGTTGCGAGTCACGCTGAAGCCCAGCCGATCCCGGATCGCGTCCCGGAGATTGGTGGTCAGATACGTTTCCCACTTGTAGGTGTAGCTCTTGCCGGGGCCGCCCGAAAGCACCTGGGAGCCACCGGAACCCGAGCTGCCGGCTACCGAACCGGCGGGCAGGCCGAGGAAGGTGCTGGGGGAATCCCAGTCGGCGTACCAGCTGGACTGGCCGCCGACCGGCATGACCACATTGATATTGGCCTTCATGAGTTCGGCGGCCACATTGGTGTCGATCTCCCAGCCGTTGAGATCGTCCCGGGCGCGCTGACCGTCCAGCGCGTAGACCACGCGGTGCGTATTGCCGTCCGCCGCACGGAAGATGCGGTTCTTGATGGGCCCCATCGAGGAGTCGACCCAGAAGTCGAAACCCTCCGGATTGAAGGCCGCGCTCGCGCGCCCGGCCAGTGCCGTGACCCCCGCCGGCAACAGGGCCGCCGCCGCACCGATCGCGGCCCCTTTCAGCAGTGTTCGTCGTCCCAGCGCCCGCTCCGGCTGCGCCCCACCCACAGTCTCGACTCGCATAGCTCGCCCTCGCCGTTCCTTCATCCGTATTGCGACAGCCATTGCGGCACATACGAAGATGGACCGCGACAGGCGTACTCGAGGAGCCTATCGCGGAACCAGCGGCGTGGCGTTATCAAACCGAAATATATGACATGTAAAGCGTTGCAAAACAGTCATATCGACTGTGGCGCTGTGGTACTCGCGTTACTTCGGCGCGTTCGGGTCCGTGGGATCGACCAGGTTGCAGCGCTGGATCTCGTACTTGGGCACGCGATCGATGCGGTACTTGGCGAAGCCGAGGGACTGCTGGATGTTGTGGCGGAAGCGGTCGAAGGTCAGCGGGGACCGGGTGGAGGCCAGCAGGTCCTGAGTTTCGGGGCAGCTCAGGGCCACTCGGGCCTGGGTCACCCAGCGCTCGTCCAGGAACCACGGCATCCACGGCTTCTTGTCGACCATGCCGGCGTCCACGATGACCCAGTCCGGGTAGAGGTTCTTGTCGTGGCCGATGCGGCCGTCGGTCAGCCGATCGGTATGGGCGGCAAGCGGATACGCCAGGCCCATCTGGTCGATGACGCGGACGTCCAGGGGGACGTTCATGCTGGTCATGCCGAGATTCAGGAAGAACACGGTGTGGCCGGCGCCGCCGTCCGGAATCGGCTCCGGGGGCGGGGCGATGTACCAGTTCATGAACGACGGCGAATTGATGAGCAGGCCGCCGTTGGGGTTGTTCGCGATATCGCGGACCATGGCGCGCATGCGCGGGTAGTCCAGGTAGTCCTCGGCGCGGATCGGATGATCGTGGCCGGTATTGAGGACGTAGTAGACGCGCTCGTCGACGATGCCGGACGAGCTGATCTTGGTGCCGGTCTTGATGGCCGTGGTGTTGGCCGCGAACAATGCCCAACCGGCCGTGCCGAGGCAGGCCGCCAGCACGATGAGGAAGACGTAATCCGTGCGGCGCGAACCCATTTCACCGCCGGTCAGCGCGCCCGGCAGTTTCAGCGGCAGCACCATGACCGGCAGCAGCAGGCAGAACAGCTGCGGCAGCAGCATGCGGCCGTGCATGAAGTCGCCGCCGACGCGGATCTCGTAGACGGTCAGCAGGAAACCGCTGCCCAGCATGAGGGCCACCACCGCGGACGGGGTGCGCAGCCACGTGCTGAACGAGTGGATGCGTTCGCGCGGAGTCTGTTTCGCGCTCGGGTGGACGATGGAGTGGCGACCGGTCTGTTCGCCATCGCGGCGGGACCGCATCACCAGCAGCCCGGCGACCGCCAGCACCAGCAGCGGCAGCCACAGCCAGTACGGGCCCACCAGATTCCACAGGTAGACGATGCCCTGACCCCACTTGGCGCCACCGGCATCCTTGGCCACCGCCGTATTCGGGTACGGCAGACCGTAGTAACCCATCCGCCAGATCTGGTACAGCACCGGCACCACACCGGCCACCGCCACGATCACCGCGCGGAACACCCACGGCCGCAACCGGGTCTCCGGCAGCGGCGCGCAGAAGATCATGAGCAGCGCCAGCGCACCGACCAGGGTCATCTCCGGCCGGATCAGCGGGGCCAGGCCCGCGCAGAACGTCAGCGCGAAAAAGCTTGTCAGGCGCACCTTCTCGGCCTGACTCCAGCGGATCATCCCCCACCACAGCACAGCCAGCCAGAAGATGACCAGGCTCGACTCCAGCCCGGACGTGGCGTAATCGCGCGCCGGAGGCACCGCGATATAGACGAGAGCGCCCGCGGGCAGCAGCAACTGGGCGGCCGTGCCGCCCCACAGCCGGGCCGTGCCCAGCATGGCGAAAACAATGGCCGCCACCGACAGCGTCAGCGCGATGCCCAGCACCACGTACTCCAGCCGGGCCTGCGTCAGCCAGCTGAAGAACCACACGAGATAGGTCCACGCCGTACTGGTGTTGGCCTCGACGCGCTCGCCCGCATTGAACACCGGGCCGTTGCCCGCCAGCAGGTTGCGCACCGTGCGCAGCACGATGAGGCCGTCGTCGGCGATCCAGCGCCGCTCCCAGCCGCCCACCGCGAACAGCGCCGCGGTGAGCGCGATCCCACCGACGAAAGTAGTGCGGGATAGTCGCGAGAACCGGCGTGCGGAACTGTCCGCACGCCTCCGGGCGCGACCGATCGGCAATTCAGCCGTCACCGCACCGTCTCGCTCTTCTCCCTCTACCACGTCAGGTGAGATAGACAGCGACACCTACCGCTCCGATCCAGGCGATTGCGAGGAACTGGAGGATCCGGTCCCCCAGGGCGATCTCTTCGGGCTCACCGGCTTCGCCGCCGTCGACGTCCACCGCGTAGCGCAGGATCGCGATGGTGAACGGAATCATGGAGATGGCGAACCACACATTGTTGGCGTGATCGGGCTCGAAGGCCCACAGGCCGTAGCAGACCACCACGGTGGTAGCCGCCAGCGTCCAGACGAACCGCAGGTAGGTCGGGGTGTAGTACTCCAGCGACTTGCGGATCTTGGCACCGGTGTCGAGCGCGATCTTCAACTCCGCGTAGCGCTTTCCGGCCGCCATGAACAGCGAGCCGAACGCCATGATGAGCAGGAACCACTTGGACAGCTTGATATCGGCGGCGGCGCCACCGGCCACCGCGCGCAGCAGGAAGCCCGAGGACACGATGGCGATGTCCAGCACCGCCTGGTGCTTCAGGCCGAAGCAGTAGGCCAGCTGGATCGCGATGTACACCGCCATGACCACGGCCAGATGCCAATTGGCAAGCAGCGAACCGACGATCGAGCCCGTCAGCAACACCACCGCGAGCCCGTAGGCCAGATTCACCGGCACCACGCCGGCCGCGATCGGACGGAACCGCTTGGTCGGATGTGCGCGGTCGGCCTCGACATCGAGGGCATCGTTGATCAGGTAGATGCCCGACGCCGCGAGACAGAACACCGCGAAGGCGATCGCCACATTCAGGATCACCGAACCGTCGGTGATGATGATGTCGCCGGCCGCGGTCTTGCCCGCCACCATCGGCGCCGCCAGCACCAGGACGTTCTTGACCCACTGACGCGGGCGCATCGCCTTGATCAGGCCGCCGCCCAGCGTCTTCGGCGGGCCCTTGATCACCGCCTCGGCTAGGTCGGTGCCGGTCGGCTCTTCGCTCATATCCTCTGCGGCTCTTTCCTTGGCGGTGGTCACTTGGCGAGTCTCTTTTCGGCGGCAAGCACAGCGGCGGCGGATGCTGCGCCCAGCGCGGAGCCGGCGAGAACGTCGGACGGGTAGTGCACCCCGAGAACCATCCGGGAGAGCAGCATCGGCGGGACGAGCACCGCAGGCAAGGGTAGCCCGGTGAGCCTGCCGAGCAACACAGCCGCCGCCGTAGTGGATGTCGCGTGCGAGGACGGGAAGCTCAACTTGCTCGGCGTCGACACGTTGACCTGCACGGACGGGTCGTTCGGGCGCGGGCGGCGGACGATCCGCTTGATCACCACAGACGCCGCGTGCGAACCGAACGCGCCGACCGCGACCCCGGCCCACTGGCGGCGGCGCTTCTTGTCGAGCACCGCGCCGGCCGCGCCGATGGCCATCCAGCCCAGCGCGTGCTCACCGAAATGCGACATGCCGCGCGCGGCCTTGATGACCGCCGGGTACTGGCCGATCGTGCCCTGCACGATATTGAGCGCCTGCACCTCGAGCGGCGGCACCTCGGCGTCCGCGCCACAGCAGCCGCCACCGCAGCAACCCTCGGCCTCGTCGGAAACCTCGGTGATGAGGGGCAGTTCGTCGCGGTCGGCTCCGAATGCGCCGGGAGCGGATGCGGTCACTTGGGTTCTCCTGAATCGATGCCGAAGACGTTCTCCCACGCGGCCTTGCTGGTGAGATGCGCGTGCGCCGCACGATACTGCTCGCGCACTTCGGGGAACCGCTCGGCCAGCTCCTTGCGCAGGCGCATGGCCTCCTTGAACAGCTCCATGGCCTTGCGCGGATCACGCTTGCGGTAGACCACGCCGCGGCCGTCGGCGGTGGTGACGGTGACGCCGTCCACCTGCGACAGCAGGAACCAGCGGGCGTCCAGGGTGGGGACGTTCAGCTGGGGGGTCTCATGGTGGGCCGGGTTGGCCTTGCGGAAGTTGTGCAGTACCCCCTTGCCGAGGCGCGCGACCTTGGCCAGCGGGTTGGCCGGTTCACCGACCGCGCCGACCTCGGCACGCGAGGCCATGGGCAGTTCAGTGGACGACGGCAGCACGACGGCGTCCGGGTACTCCTTGCGCATGGCGTGCACCTTGCCCAGCGCGGTGGGCAGCAGCTCGAACAGCTTGTCCGGGCCGGCGAGGTAGTCGCGGATGGCCTCGTTCTGGATGGCGACCGTCGAATACTCCAGGCACAGCAGGTGTTTCAGCGTGGCCTTGATGGTGTTGACCACCATGGGACGACCGTCGTTGGGCAGGTGCAGCGACGCGACCACCAGGCGGTTGCGCAGGTGGAAGTACGCCTGCCAGTCGATGGCGTCGTCCTTGTCGCTCCACGCCATGTGCCACACCGCGGCACCCGGCAGGGTGACGGTCGGATAGCCGTGTTCCCTTGCGCGCAAACCGTATTCGGCGTCGTCCCACTTGAGGAACAGCGGCAGCGGCTGCCCGATCTCCTCCGCGACGCTGCGCGGGATGACGCAGGTCCACCAGCCGTTGAAGTCCACGTCGATGCGCCGGTGCAGCAGCTTGGAGTTGTCGCGGTCGCGCAGCGGGTTCTTGGCGAAGTCGTGGTCGTACTCGACGTTGGGGGCCGCGGTCCACATGAAGATGGAGCGATCGACGACCTCACCCATGACGTGCAGGTGCGAGCGCTCCTGCAGGTTGAGCATCTGGCCGCCGGTCAGGATGGGCGACTTGGCGAAACGCGAGAAGGCGAGCGCGCGCAGAATGCAGTCCGGCTCGATCTCGATGTCGTCGTCCATGTAGACGATGTATTCGGCGTCGGTGGTCTTGAGCGCCTCGTACATGACGCGGCTGTAGCCACCGGAACCACCCAGGTTCGGCTGGTTGTGGAAGGCCAGCCGGTCGCCCAGAGGCTTTGCGGCTTCGGCGAATCCGGGCTCGTCCACCACTTTGCGGGTGCCCTGGTCCGGGATGATGACGGCCTTGATCTTCTCCAGCACCAGCGGGTCGGAGCCAAGGGCCGCAATGGTTTTCACCGCATCGGTGGGGCGGTTGAAGGTCGGCATGCCGACCGCGATGCTGCCCTCGCCCGGCGCCTCGACGGGCGCGTACCAGCCGCCGGAGCGCATGGTGACCTGGCTGTCGGTGGTGATGTCGAACCAGATCCAGCCGCCGTCCTCGAACGGGCCCAGATCCACCTCGAACTCCACGAAGGCCGCGGCCGCCGCGCCGTCGCCCGGCGTGGTGAACTCGTTGCCCTGCACGTGGATTCGTGAACCGTCGGCCTTGGAGCGGTAGACGTCGACGCGGCCGTGGCCGGACAGTTCCAGCCGCAGCACCACCGACTTCAGCACCGACCAGCGCCGCCAGTAGCTGGCCGGCACCGCGTTGAAGTAGGTGCAGAACGACACCTCCGACTCCGCGCCGATGGCCAGCGCGGTGCGCGTGATGGCATGCGCGCGACGGGCATTGGTGTCGGATTCCTCGAGGTAGAGCTTGCGCACGTCGAGGGGTTCGCCCGGCCGCGGCAGGATGACGCGCTGCAGCAGGGACTTGGCGCGGGAGTCGGTGGTCATCTCTTCCAGCTCGAGTTGGGCGGTCATCAGGCGTTGTCCACCAGCTCCGCGCCGGACTCCAGGTGCGGGCGCAGCACATTGTCGAACATGCTGAGCGCGGCGCCGATGGCCATGTGCATGTCCAGGTACTGGTAGGTGCCCAGGCGGCCACCGAAAAGCACCTTGGCGGAGGCGGTTTCGGCCTTGGCGCGCTCGCGGTAGGCGAGCACCCGGGCGCGGTCCTCGGGGGTGTTGATCGGGTAGTACGGCTCGTCGCCGGTCTGCGCGAAGCGGGAGAACTCGCGCTGGATGACCGTCTTGTCCTTGGGGTAGTAGTCGCGCTCGGGGTGGAAGTGGCGCGATTCGATGATGCGGGTGTACGGGACGTCCGCATCGTTGTAGTTCATGACCGAGGTGCCCTGGAAGTCACCGGTGTTCAGCACCTCGGTCTCGAAATCGATGGTGCGCCAGCCGAGTTCGCCCTCGGAGTAGTCGAAGTAGCGGTCCAGCGGGCCGGTGTAGACGACCGGGGCGTCCGGGTTCTGGGCGCGGATCTCCTCGCGCACCTCGAACCAGTCGGTGTTCAGCCGCACCTCGATGTTCTCGTGCTCGGCCATCTTGGACAGCCAGGCGGTGTACCCGTTCTTCGGCAGACCCTCGTAGGTGTCGTTGAAGTAGCGGTTGTCGAAGTTGTAGCGGACCGGCAGGCGGGCGATGATCCCCGACGGCAGTTCCTTCGGGTCGGTCTGCCACTGCTTGGCGGTGTAGTCGCGCACGAAGGCTTCGTAGAGCGGGCGGCCGATCAGCGAGACGGCCTTCTCCTCGAGATTGGCCGCGTCCTTGGTGTCGATCTCGGCGGACTGCTCGGCAATGAGCGCCTTGGCTTCGTCGGGGGTGAAGTAGCGCCCGAAGAACTGCGAGATCAGGCCCAGACCCATAGGGAATTGATATGCCTGGCCCTTGTGCATGGCGAACACGCGATGCTGGTATCCGGTGAATTCGGTGAACTGATTCACGTAATCCCACACCCGCTTGTTGGAGGTGTGGAAGAGGTGCGCGCCGTATTTGTGTACTTCGATGCCCGTTTCGGGTTCCGCCTCCGAATAAGCATTTCCGCCGAGGTGGTAGCGGCGGTCGACCACCAGGACCCGCTTTCCCAGCAGGTTGGCGGTGCGTTCGGCAATGGTCAGCCCGAAGAACCCGGAGCCGACGACGATGAGATCGAAGGGGGATGCAACCGTCACGGCTGCCCAGACTACCGGCACAACATATGGGCGTGCGTTGCCATCTGTGAGCAAGGTTGCCGAGCCCGCGCAGGGTACGCGCCGGACCTGCTGTGGTCATCCCGCTGAGTGGGATGCGACTCGATGATTTTGCTCAAAGTTCACCAAAGTGCTGACAGCCGGGTCATGAGACCTGTATTACATAGGCACTCGAACTGAACGGACGTCCAGTTTGTTGCCGTATGCACCTGTGCGGCCGTGCCCACGCTCGACCTGAAAGATCTTGACACAGATGCGGTTCCGCCGTCTTGCCCCGCTCACGGGCACCCTCGCCCTGACCGCCGTGCTGAGCACGGCCGCCCTGCTACCCGCCGCCGCGCCCGCCCGCGCCGAAGGTGAAACGCTCGCCGCCACGACCGTGACCGACGCGTCCGATGTTTGCGGGAAGGGTTCTGCCACCTTCGACGACATTGTGGCGACCGCCGCCACCGCCATTCGCACGGTCGTACCGGGCGGGCAATTGTCCGAATACGACCGGCAGGTCGACGACTTCCGGCGATCCATCGCGACCGTACGCGTGCACCGCGACATGCTGCCCGTCGGCGCGCCCAACGACCGCACCGAATTCCTCGACGACCCGATCGTCAGCAATCTGGTGAACAGCCTGGACGCGATCCGCACCGGGCGCATCAACCAGACCGTGCCGGTGTCGTCGCTGAGCGTCAACGACGTGATCGAGGTGTTCATCCTCGCCACCCGCATCGTGAAGATCCCGGCGCAACTGGGCGCGAGCCTGGTGCCGACCGCGGGGTTCATTCTCAAGCCGATCGTGGGCGCCATCTTCAACGGCGTGAAGTCGCTGGCGCGGGCGGTACAGAACCAGCTCGAACTCGGCTGCAACACCACCGGTGTCTACGGCAAGTTGCAGCTGGAGACCCCCGACGAGCAGGTGTCGGTGCCACAGCCGCTGGTCGACCTGGCCAATCAGCTGGTGCTCGCCGACGGCAGCTGCACGCCGCTGGCGGAGCTGAAGACCTCCGACCTGGTGGAGCGGGCGCGCACCTTCCTCACCACCACGCAGGGACTCGGCATCGACCCGGGCGTAGTCGAAGGCAATGCGGCTGCGCTGCAAGCGTTCCTGCGCGACAACCGGGTCGCCGACCTCGTGACGCTGCGGCGCACCGAACAGCTCGGGCCGCTGGTCAACGCCATGGACTGGGGTCCGATGACCTTCCTGGCCAACCTCGGATTCGACATCTACGAGGGCAAGGCGCTCAATACCGTTGCACTGGCGGATGTCTCCGTCGAGAACGCCTTCGACCTGGTGACCCTGGCGCTCGACACCACCAGCCTGCTGCTGACCCTCGGCAATACGATCGCCGGCTGGACCGGCGTGGCGTCGGCAGTGCTCACCCCACTGTCGATCGCGCAGACCCTGGCCTTCGCGCCCACCACCTACGGTGCGCCGATCCTCAAGGGCGTCATGCAATCCATGTGTGCCGCATGATCCAGAGGCTTCGCCCCAAACAGTAAGGGGGTGTGGGGGCCAAGCCCCCACACCCCCTTACTACTGGTACGGATACGGCGCGTAGCCGCCGCCGACCGGCTGATTGCGCAGCTGCTTCTTGTACTCGATCCAGCGGCCCGTGCTCGGGGCCAGCGAGAGGCCGAGGATGAGGCCGCCGAAGAGCAGACCTAGAACACCCGAGCCGGAGCTCGCATCGTTGGCAGCGGAGATCGCGAACCCGACGATGTTGAGCGTCACGCCGATGCCGGACATGACGATCAGGATGACGCGGCCGGCCGGCCGTGCCATGAACATCAGGACCGCACCGACCAGCCACAGGATGCCGACGATCGCGAGGACGCCGCCCAGGATGGCGAAGAGCGTGCCCAGGCCGTCGCCGATGTCGCCGGTTTCGTCGGCCGCACCGACTGCGGCACCACCGATGGCCAAAGCGAGACCGCCGAGGGTGGCGATAACGCCGCCGAACGCGGCGATCGCACCGGCCGCGATTGCCGTACCACCGCTGGGCGCGGGCTGCTGGTATCCGTAGGGCGAGTACCCCTGCTGCGGGTACGCGGGCTGCGGGTAGCCGGGCGGCTGACTACCGGGGTAGAGCTGAGCGTCGGGATACGCGGGCTGAGCACCCGGATATCCGGGCTGTGGCTGCTGCGGATATCCGGGTTGGCTCTGATAGCCGGGTTGACCGGGCTGGCCGTACGGGTAACTCATTGGGATCCCCCCTCTCGGTACGCGCGGAACCTTACCGCGCGTAACCGACAGGGGCGATCGGGAATTCGTCACATTTGCCCAGCATTAGAGCTGTGCTTCGGCATAGACCTTCATCGCGTCACGGACATATTCGGCGGTGCCTTCGCCGTGCTTGTCGTAGTTGATCGCGAATCGCGGATCGGCCACATACATTTCGCCGAGGTTGACGAAAGCGACCTTCTCGGGGCGCCTTCCACCCCAGGCGAGTGCGATCCAGTCGTAATGCCGCTGCACGATGGCCTGCACCTCGTCGCTGTCGAGTGGCAGCCCCGCGGCGTGCGCGCGGCCGTAGTCGGCGGCGATATCGAGGTGGGTCTGCATGAACGCCTTCTTGTCGGCGTCGCTCATGCTGTTCCACCAGTTGTTGCTGCGGTCGTAGGCATCCTTGCCCCACCGCTCGATGACCTCGTCCTTGTACTGGGTGTGGTCGAATCCGTCGAACACTTCGTCTGCCATGAGTGGCTCACCTGCTTCCGTTTTGCGCAATGTTGTTCGCACCGAGGCGATCTGCCGCGCGAGCCGGTCCTGCTGCTGATGCAGCAATTCCAGGTGCGTGTGCAGTGCGGCAGCGGTGTCTTTTTCTCCCGCGAGAACTTCACCGATGACCGGTAGGCTCAGGCCCAGTTCCCGCAGCAGCAGGATGCGCTGCAGTCGCACGAGGGATTCCTGGTCGTAATAGCGGTATCCGTTGGATCCGATCCGGCTGGGCGGCAGCAGGCCGAGCTCACCGTAGTGCCGCAGGGTGCGACTGGTGGTTCCGGCCGACTTGGCCAAGTCTTGGATGGACCATTCGGTGGCCACTGCTGCGTCCTTTCTCCCTCGTTCTCCTCGACGGATTCCAGAATGCAAGTTGACGTAACGTCAAGGTCAAGCCCTATTATTAAACGCCTTCTATTCAATCCGGGGGAACAGGAAAAACATGTTCACAATGGGCCGCGCCCGAGTTCTGCGCTGGGCGGCCACCATCGGCGCTGTCCTGAGCACCACCCTCCTCACCGGCGGCGTCGCTGACGCTGCGCCGGTGGTGACCTTGGGCGGCGGCTCGGGCGTCTTCGTCGAGCAGCTCGGCAGCAACGAGATCGCCGACTGCACCCTCACCGCCATCGGCTACGACCGCGACAACCGTCTGGTGGCCCTGACCGCCGGACACTGCGGAGAGGTCGGGGCGCGCATTGCCGCCGAATACACCCGCAGCGGCGGCATCGGCGTCATCTCCAACAAGGACGAGAACATGGACTGGGCCGTCATCACCCTGGACCCGGACCGTGTGCTGCCCACCCGCCAGGTGGCGCAGTCGGTCATCAACAGCGTCGGCACCGGGCCCCGCGTCGGCGACATCGCCTGCAAGAACGGCCGCACCACCGGATACACCTGCGGGCTGGTGTGGGAGACCAAGTCCACGTTCTTCCGCAGCCAGGTGTGCGCCAACTACGGCGACTCGGGCGGGCCCGTGCTGGTGGGTGACCGTTTGGTCGGAATGATCGTTGCCGGACAGGATCTGGAGCTCGGCCCGGTCACCATCGACCTGCAGCCGTGCAAGGGTCAGGGCGACCTGCTGCACACGCCGGAGATCGCCACCAATATCGGCTCCGTGCTGGCGTCCATCGACCGCACCGGCGGGCCGGGCGCGGGGTTCCGCGCCTTCTGACGTACCCGAACTCCGTCACTCCGGCATGCGAGTCCACTCGTCATCCCGGCGTGCTTTTGGCCGGGATCCACGAAACTCGCTGGTGCGCAGCGGGTGTGGATCCCGGCCAAAAACGTGCCGGGATGACGATGGGATCAGTATCCGGCGGTGAAGCGGGTGCGGTGATGCTTGGGGCGCTCGGCCTCGTCGAGCAGGACCACCGCGAGATCCTCCATCGAAATCGACGAGTTCCCTTCGTCATCGGCGATGAGGTCATGGGCTCCGAGCCGGTACCGGCCGGTCCGCTCGCCGGGCTCCAGGAGTGCGGCGGGGCTCAGATAGGCCCAGTCCACCTCTCCCCCATCGCCTTCCGCGAGGAACACGGCCAGCTGCGCGCCGCAGCCGGCGGCGATGGGGCCCAGTTCGGCGGGGAAGTCCGGCTGTTCGGCGAGCGTCAGGCCGGTGCCCGGGACCGTCAGGCTGCCCGCGCCGCCCACCACGAGCAGGCGAATCCCGGTGCCCGCCAAGCCTTTCAGCAGGGCGGCGGCGACCACGGCGAGCTCGTGCTCGGCGCCGGGCACCGGTCGCGTGGCACTGATGACCAGATCGCTGCCCGCGCTCGCCGCCGCGACGTCCGCGGGGTTCGCCGCATCGCCCGCGAACACCTCCACCTCGCGCGGCAGTCCGCGCAGGCGATCCGCCGATCGCGACACCGCGCGCACCTCGTGTCCGCGGCTCAGGGCCTCGGCCAGCACACGGCCGCCGACCTCGCCCGCTGCGCCGAACACTGTGATCTTCATGGTCTTTCGCTTCCTTCGATTGCGTTCGAGTGGGGTGTCAGGCCGCGGTGCGCGCGGCTTCGCGCTGCTCCGAAGCGTTTTCGGGCTTGGCGGCACGGGGTGCGGTGGCCAGCTGGCCGAGCAGGGTGGCGCCGAGGGCGATGAGCATGCCGGCCAGCTGCAGCGGGGCCAGCGACTGACCGAGCGCGACCCAGCCGATGACGGCGGCCGACACCGGGCTCAGCAGGCCGAGGAAGGCGATCGAGGTGGCGTTGGTGCGGGCGATGCCGCGGAACCACAGGGCGTAGGCGACGGCGGTGCCGATCAGGCCCAGGTACAGGTAGCCGCCGACGGCCTTCAGGTCCAGGGCGGGCGGGGCGCCCTCGACGAGCAGGGCCAGGGGCAGCAGGAACAGGCCGCCCGCGGTGAGCTGCCAGCCGGTCATCGCGAGCGGTCCGACGCCTTCGGGGCGGCCCCAGCGCTTGGTCATGACGGTGCCGGCGGCCATGGACGCGGCGCCTGCCAGACCGGCGATCACACCGATGGTGTCGAGGGCGGCGGTGGCGCGCAGGACCACCAGCGCGACGCCGAACAGTCCGATGATGCCCGCGAGAACCTTTCGCAGCGTGAGCTTTTCGTTCAGGGCCAGGGCCGCGAAGCCGAGCGCGATGAGCGGGGCGGCCGCGCCGAGTACCGCGGCGACGCCGCCGGGCAGGCGGTAGGCGGCCAGGAAGAGCAGCGGGAAGAACGCGCCGATGTTCAGCATGCCGAGCACGGCCGCGCGGCCGATCCACCGGCCCCGCGGGAGGCTGCGGGTGATGGCCAGCAGCAGCAGTCCGGCGGGGAGCGCACGCATGAGGGCGGTGAACAGCGGCCGGTCCGGCGGCAGGAATTCGGTGGTGACGGCGTAGGTGGAACCCCAGACGAGGGGTGCGAGTCCGGCGAGGGCCAGGGTCCCGGCGTAGGAGGCGGCGCCGGTGCGTGCGGTGGTCATCGATAGCTCCTTGTTGATAATATCAATGTTGAAATATCACCATCCTGGATGCCTCGATGTCAAGTATCTTGATGTTGAGAATATTTCCGTCGAGAGGAGTAGCCGTGCCCGACGCCGTCGACCTCATCACCACCGCCTGGAACACAGCCCGGCCCGACGTGGATGTCTCCCCCATGGCCGTGTGCGCCCGCATCACCCGGCTGTCCAATGTGCTGGACCGCGAGTTCCGGGACTTCTTCGGCGCACACGGACTCGAGTTCTGGGAGTTCGACGTCCTCGCCACCCTGCTGCGCTCCGGATCCGAAACCGGACTCACCGCAGGCGATTTGAACAAGGCCGCCATGCGGACCTCGGGGGCCATCACCAACCGCATCGACAAGCTGGCGGGCAAGGGATTCGTCGAACGCGTGCCCGACGCGACGGACCGCCGCTCGGTCCGGGTGCAGCTCACCGACACCGGGCGGGAACTGGTGAACAAGCTGCTGCCCCTGCACGTGGCCAATGAGCAGCGCATCCTCGCCGGACTCAGCGGCGGCGACCGCGACGACCTGGCCGGCCTGCTGCGCAAGCTGGCCGAATCACTGGGCGACACGGCGCTCAGCTAGTTTCCCAGGGGCTCCGCCCCCGGACCCCCGGAATCGGGGGCTCCGCCCCCGGCCCCCGTTACTGGGTGCATGCGTTATTGGGGCTTCGGGAAGGCCGTGGTCAGTCGTGGAGTGGTGTGCAGCGGAACCGGGTTGACCGGCGGGGTCGGGGTGATCGCGGTGCTGGGTGCGGCCGTTCCGGAGGGCACGACGGGTTTGACCGTGCCGTCCGGGGTGGCCGGGTCGGCGATCTGGTCGGAGGGCAGGAGTTCCGGAATCAGGTCGGACAGTGAGACATCCGGGGGGATCTCGACCGAAGGGATTGGCGCGGAGGGGAATTCGCTGACGGCCGGGCCCACTTCGAGATTCTCGATGTTCATGGGGCTGCCGCCGTCGGGGGCGGCCGAGTATTCCGAGCGCAGAATGTGGCTGTCGCGCAACAGGACTCGACCGGCGGTGGCGCGCACGGCGGCGCTGGTGCGGTCGTCTTCCTTCTCGGTGCCCGGGTACATCTGGCAGTCGGTGGTGTCGCAGGTTTCCGCGTAGGGGTAGCGGCTTTCCGCCAGGGCGTAGGAGCGGGCGGCGATGGCCTGCGCCTTCAGAGCCTCCGTGCCGCCTTGATCGGCCCAGTTCGGGACCATTTCGGCGGGCACCACACCGAGCAGGTAGTCCTCGATGTTCACCTCGTTGACGGTGCGCGGCTCGCCGTTCTCGAGGGTCACGCCGAGCACGCCGCGGTAGGAATAGCCGCCGCAGAGTTCCAGGTGTTCCTCGGCGGGTCGGTCGGTGCCGTCGACCATGGGGTAGACCCACGGGTCGTCCGTCGTTCCCTCCCACAGGATTTCGCCGTCGCAGCCGGTGGTGATGGTGACGTCCGCGCCGGACGCGGTGGGGGTGAGGTGGGCGGCCTGGCCGGGGATGACGCGGCGGCCGGCGACGAACAGGCCCGATTCGGAGATGACGTCGAGGGTGCTGTCGTCCTGCTGGGCGATGCGGACGCGGACCGGGACGGGAGCGATCTCACCGAGGTCGGCGCCGGGGTAGTAGTGCGCGAGGATCTGTTCCGCGGTGCTGCCGTCGACGGCCTGGTTGAAAGCGCCGGTCTGGCTGAGGCCGCGGCCGTGGCCGGGCCCGGCGAGCGGGCGGATGGAGCCCTTGGGCCAGGCCCAGAGCAGGCCGGCGGTGGCGGTGGCGAGGGTGGCGGCAGCGAGCGATAGGGCGATCAGGCGGCGCCGTCTCCGGCGCCTGCGTAGGTACCCGTTCGGCATGTCATACCCATTCTCTCGATACGCGAAGCTACATTCGAGTTATCCAAAGCTAAGCCTCAACCATACGTTCAGGTTCTGTGACAGTTGGGACTAGTGTGATCGTTGATGCGCCAGGAAGCAACCCCGCGTTTCGGGCGATTTTCGACGGAATTACCTGGAATGGGAGAAGCTTGTGCCGTACCAAAGAAGGAAACCCGCCTATGTCCTCCCGGTAGTCACCGCGCTGGCCATCACCGCACCATTGGGCGTGCTGGCACTGAGTGATTCCCCGGATATTCGCAACACCGACGAGAGCAATCTTGCAGCTATACCTGCGAAAATGACCGAGGTCGTACTGGCCTCGTCCCCCGATATCGTGCTGCCGCTCCGCGAGCTCACCGGGCTGAATCTGCCCGACCTACGACTATCCGACCTACGGATGATCCCGCTACCCAAATCCGTGCGGGTGCCGCAGGGCCTACCCCTACCACCCGGGGTGCAACTACCCGCCGAGATCCCGCTGCCCAACCTGCAAGGCACCACCACCGCTCCCGCCTCGTTCGATTCCGCCGGACCCTTCACCGCGGCACCGGGATTCATCGCCCGACGTCAGCCCGGTGACGAAAATCTCCCGGCCCCAGCCGATCCCGGCGTCTCCCCCGCGGATCCCGGCGCCACCCCGGCCGATCCGAATGTCCCGGCCACCGATCCGGCCGCCGGAACCCCCACCCTCCCGGAACTCACCGGCGATCCCAGCACCCCCGCCCTGTCCCCCGGCGCCGTACCGCGCGACATGATCGACAAAGTCGGCGCGCAGGTCAAGGAACTCACCCGCGACACCCCGTTCAGCATGGTCGCGCTCACCGCCGACAGCCTCGCGGGCCGCTCGGCCATGATCCGGGCACAGCGCCCCGACGGCTCCTGGGGGCCGTGGTACCCGGCCGAGCAGGCCGACGGCCGCGCCCAGGTCAAGGGCAAGACCGGCACCGAACCCGTCTACGTCGGCAATACGAAATCCGTGCAGGTGCTGGTCACCAAGCAGCAGGCCGCCGCGCCCACCGACGGGGTGCCCGCGGAACCCGGTCCGCTGACCCCGGATTCGACCGATCCGGCGCAGATCAACCTGGAGAAACTGGCCGCGGTCCTGATCGATCCGGGCCGCGGCGCCATCGACGAGAACCTCTCGCAGGTGGCGTCGTCGCTGCCCGGCGGCGGACCCAAGGTGATCACGCGCGCCCAGTGGGGCGCCGACGAATCGCTGCGCTGCGAGGAACCCACCTACGACGACGGCGTCTCCGCCATCACCGTGCACCACACGGCCGGCCGCAACGACTACAGCAAGGCCGAATCGGCGGGCATCGTCCGCGCCATCTACGCCTACCACGCGAAAACCCTGGGCTGGTGCGACATCGGCTACAACGCGCTGGTCGACAAGTACGGGCAGATCTTCGAAGGCCGCTACGGCGGGCTGGACCGCCCGGTCGAGGGCGCGCACGCGGGCGGATTCAATATCAACACCGCCGGTGTGGCGTTCATGGGCAATCACGAGGAAGAGGCGCCGACCGATGTGGCGGTGCAGTCGATGGGACAGTTCATCGGCTGGCGGGCCCGCACCGCGGGCATCGACCCCGAGGGCTCGACCACCATGTACTCCGAAGGCAGCGAGTACACCCGCTACGCCATGGGCCAGGCCGTGAAACTGCCGAATGTGTTCGCGCACCGCGACGTCGGCAACACCACCTGCCCTGGTGACGCCGCCTACTCGCTCATGGACCGGATACGCGAGATCGCCGAGGGCGTGGCGGGCCCGAGCCCGGCCACCTCGTCACCGCGCACCCGGCCCGACGTGCAGGTGAACCACCAGAACCCGGGCGCGACCACCCCGGACACCGACACCACCGGCACCGCCGACGCCGAATTGGCCACCCTCGCCGAACTCACCACCCGGCTGCTCGGCCTGCTCGACAAGAGCGCCGTGGCCCGCTACTACAGCGAGCAGGGCGGCCCGAACGGCCCACTCGGACAGGTGAAATCGGAACCGCAGCCCACCGCCGACGGCGGCCAGACCGCGGGCTTCGTCAACGGCTACGTCTACGCCTCCCCCACCGGCCAGGTCTACGCGGTGGTCGGCAAGATCCTGGAGCGCTTCCTCCAATTGGGCGCGGGCACAGGTGTTCTCGGCCTGCCGCAGAGCAACGAGTACCGCATCCAGGACGGCATCCGCTCCGACTTCCAGAACGGATCGCTCATCTACAACACCGTCACCGGCATCGTCACCACCGTGCTGAAGAACTTCGGCACCGGCGCGGGCACAGGTGCGGGCACGGCTCCCAACGCGCGTGTGAACCCCGGCGCGGCAACAACTCCGGGCGCGGGCGTGACCCCTGGCGGGCCGGGCACAAGCCCCGGCGCGGGTGCTCCGGGCGCTGCGACCGTTCCCGGCGCCGTGACGATCCCCGAGGTCATGGGCGAAGTGCCCGCTGCCGCACCGATTCCGGAGGCTGCACCCACCAACTGACCGCACCCGAGTCGGCACCTCACCCCGTGCTGGTGCTGACGACATCGCCGCAGCGGCCTACACCTGCCACCAGCGTTCGAGGATCTGCGCCACGCCGTGGTCGTCATTGGTGGCGGCGACCTCGTCGGCGGCGGCCTTGGCCTCGTGGTGGGCATTGCCCATGGCGACGCCGTGGCCGGCCAGGCGCAACATCGGGACATCGTTGGGCATGTCGCCGAAGGCGATCATGGTGGCGTGCTGGACGCCGAGGCGCTGCGCCACCATGGCCAGGCCGGTCGCCTTGGTGACGCCCGGGGCCGACAGTTCGATCAGGCCGTCGTCGGTGGAATAGGTGACATCGGCGCGGCCGGCCAGCCGGGGCTCCAGGATCGTGCGCATGTCGCCGCTGCTGGTGCCCGGCAGGCGGATGAGCATCTTGATCGCGGGCGCCGAAATGACCTCGGCGCGCGACACTCTCGTATCGTCCGGATTCAGCCAGGCGTGCTCGTACTCCGGGGAGCTCACGAACTGCGGGGTGGCGGCATCGTGCGCACTGCGCCCGACCCGTTCGGTGGCCAGCCCGCACCCGGGTAGCAGGCTCTCCGCCATCTCCGCCGCCCATTCGAGCGTGTCCACATCCAGCGTGTAGGCCGCGAGAATGCTGTCGGCCGCACTGTCGTAGATGACCGCCCCGTTCCCGCACACGCACAGCGGCGCGTACCCGAGCCCGTCCACCACCGGATCGATCCAGCGCGGCGGCCTCCCGGTGGCGAGCACGAACGGCACACCGTCCGCGATCAGGGCGTCGACCGCGGCTTTCGTGCGCGCGCTCACCTGCTCATGACGGTCGATGAGCGTCCCATCCACATCCGTGGCGACCATTTTGGGTTTCGGCAGGTGAAAGAGTGTCACCCAGTCCATCCTGCCTGAAATGACGGGCTCGGGTGTCCGCTCTGGTCTCCGGTGTACACCAAATGAAATACGGATTGCCGGATATTGCCCCCGCGCACCACGCGGTTCACCCGACCTGTCCTTATGATCTGGGGCTAATGCCCGACGGCACCGGACCAGCCCCCGGCGCCGCCACGGTATCTAGACTCGACCCGAGAGGGACTGATGGCCGGATTTCTGCTGCGACGCGCGGCGAACTATGTCGTGCTGCTTGTGCTGGCGTCGTTCCTCGTATTCACGATCAGTTCTCTGACGTTCCGTCCGCTGGATTATCTGGAAGAGCGCAGTCCACGCCCCCCGCAATCGGTGATCGACGCCAAGCGCGCGGAATTGCATCTGGACGAGCCGATCCCGCAGCGCTACCTGTCCTGGGCAGGCGGTGTGGTGCAGGGCGATTTCGGTAAGACGAAGGCCGGGCAGCCGGTTTCGGAGGAGCTGCCACGCCGTGTGGGAGTGAGCCTGCGACTGCTGCTGATCGGTTCCCTCGTCGGCACCGTTCTGGGTGTTCTGATCGGGGCGGCGAACGCGATCCGGCAGTACAAGTTCAGCGACTACTTCAGCACCGTCGTCTCCCTGGTGCTGCTGTCCACTCCGGTTTTCGTTCTGGCCACATTGTTGAAATACGGTGCGCTACAGGTGAATCAGCTGACCGGTGAGCAGATCTTCTTGTACACGGGTGAAACGTCGGCGACGGCGGTCAACGGGCTGTGGAATCAACTGGTGGACCGTATCCAGCACTTGGCGATCCCGACTCTCGGCTTGGCGCTGGGTGCGATGGCCGGTTACAGCCGGTATCAACGCAACGCGATGCTGGACGTGCTCGGCAGCGATTTCATCCGTACCGCCCGTGCCAAGGGTCTGACCCGCACCCGCGCCCTCTACAAGCACGGTCTGCGCACCGCGCTCATTCCCATGGCGACGCTGTTCGCCTACAGCCTGGGCGGCCTCATCACCGGTGCGACCTTCACCGAGAAGATCTTCGGCTGGCACGGTGTCGGCGAATGGCTGGTCAACGGCTTGAACGACCAGGATCTGAATATCGTGCTGGCGTCCACCTTGTTCGCAGGCGTGGTGGTGCTGGTGTCCGGCCTGCTGTCGGATGTCGCGTACGCCCTGCTCGACCCGAGGGTGCGTGTGTCATGACCGATGTGGAAATCATCGTCCAGGGCGCTCCACAGCAGCCGACCGGACGCCGGAAGCTGGTGCTCCGGCGCTTTCTTCGCAACAAGACCTCGGTGATCGCGTTGCTGATCCTCGTGGCCCTGTTCGTGGCCGCGTTCGTGCTGCCGCACTTCCTGCCCTACACCTACACCGATCAGGACAAGACGGCGATCCTGCAGCCGCCGAGTGGCAAACACTGGTTCGGTACGACGAACAATGGCGAGGATGTGCTGGCGCAGACCCTGCGCGGCATGCAGAAGTCGCTGATCATCGGCTTCGGTGCGGCAATCATCTCGGCCGTCCTGGCCACGCTGGCAGGAGCGCTGGCCGGGCTGTTGGGTGGCTGGGTGGACCGGACAGTCATGTGGGTGGTGGATCTGCTGCTGGTGGTGCCCAGCTTCATCATGATCGCGCTGTTCGCGCCGCGCACGAAGGGCAATGATTCGACGCTGCTGCTCATGGTGTTGATCGGGTTGTTCGCATGGATGATCAGCGCCCGGATCGTGCGTGGTCTGACCATGAGCATGCGGGAACGCGAATTCGTCCGCGCCGCACGCTATATGGGCGCGTCGACGTGGTCGGTGATCGTCACGCACATCGTCCCCAACATCGCCTCGATCCTGATCATCGACACCACGCTGGCCATCGGTTCGGCGGTCATGGCCGAAACCGGTTTGAGCTTCCTGGGCTTCGGCGTGCAGTGGCCGGATGTGTCGCTGGGTTCGCTGATCGGCAGGTACAGCGCGCAGGCGTTCACCTTCCCGTGGACGTTCATGTTCGCGAGCGGCGTGCTGGTTTTGATCGTGCTGTGCGCGAACCTGGTGGGTGACGGACTGCGGGATGCGTTCGACCCCAGCGCGAAGCGGGCGCGATCACGAAAGTCCCTGCGTGAGAAGAAGGCGGGGAAGTCATGATCGAGATGTCGAAGGACCCGTTGAAGACCACCACCGCACCGCTGCTGGAGGTCTCCGATCTGCGAGTCTCGTTCCCGAGCGAAGAAGGCCGCGTCGAGGCGGTGCGCGGGGTCGATTTCACCGTCAATGACGGCGAGGTGCTGGCGATCGTCGGCGAGTCCGGTTCCGGCAAGTCGGTGTCGTCGCTGGCGATCATAGGGCTGCTGCCGGAGCAGGCGCGGGTGCGAGGTTCGATACGGTTGCGCGGGCGGGAACTGCTCGGCCTGGGCGACAAGCACATGTCGACGCTGCGTGGCAGCCGGGTATCCATGGTGTTCCAGGACCCGCTCTCGGCGCTCACCCCGGTGTACCGGATCGGGGATCAGATCGCGGAAGCACTGCTCGCGCACAAGAAAATGAGCAAGGCGGAGGCGGAAGCGAAGGCCGTCGAACTACTCGATTTGGTCGGCATCCCGGATCCGGCGGTGCGCGCCAAGGCTTTTCCACACGAGTTCTCCGGCGGTATGCGGCAGCGTGTGGTCATCGCCATGGCCATTGCGAACGATCCGGAGTTGATCATCTGCGACGAGCCGACCACAGCGCTTGATGTGACGGTGCAGAAGCAGATTCTGGGTCTGCTGCGCAAGGCGCGCGATATCACCGGCGCAGGGGTCATCATGATCACCCACGACATGGGTATCGCCGCCACGCTGGCCGACCGAGTGGCCGTCATGTATGCCGGGAAGGTCGTCGAAACCGCTTCGGCGCAGGAGCTTTTCACTACCCCCCGGATGCCGTACACGGTGGGCCTGCTCGGTTCCATTCCGCGCATGGACAGTCCGCCGCGGTCACCGCTGATCCCCATTGTCGGCGCGCCCCCGGCCATGCATGATCTGCCACCGGGTTGTTCGTTCGCGCCGCGCTGCCCGATCGCCGTCGACGACTGTCGCGCGGCGGAACCGCCGCTGGAGGACACCGCACCCGGGCATCGGGCGGCATGCATCCGAACCAGCGAGGTCGGCACCGGCGATCTGTTCACCGCGTACCGGGAGGAAATAACCCGACCGGACGAAGTGGCCGACACCGATGCGTCGCAGGTCGTGCTGCGAGTTCAAGAACTGCGCAAGACCTTTCCGCTGACGAAGGGCGTCATTCTGCGTCGCCGCACCGGTGAGGTGAAGGCGGTTGACGGGATCAGTTTCGAAGCACGTGCGGGTCGCACGCTGGCGTTGGTGGGCGAATCCGGTTCGGGGAAGACGACCACGTTGACCCAGATTCTGGATCTGGTGCCGCCGGAGTCGGGTTCGATCGAGATCCTCGGATATGACGTGGCGACGCTGACCAAGCAGCAGCGGCGCGAGATCCGCCGCAAGATGCAGATCGTGTTCCAGGATCCCTCGGCATCGCTGGATCCACGACTGCCCATCTCGGACGCGCTGGCCGAACCGCTTCGGATCGATGGGCGTTCGCGGGACGAGATCAACCGGCGGATACCGGAACTGCTCGAATTGGTGGGGCTGCGGCGAGAGCATGCCGACCGGTACCCGGCCGACTTCTCGGGCGGGCAGAAGCAGCGCATCAATATCGCGCGGGCTCTGGCGCTGAATCCGGAACTGCTGGTGCTCGACGAACCGGTGTCCTCGCTGGATGTTTCCATTCAGGCCGGAGTTCTGAACCTGCTGCGCAACCTGCAAACCGAGCGTGGCCTGTCGTATCTGTTCGTCTCCCACGACCTTTCGGTGGTGCGTAACCTGGCGCACGACATCGCCGTCATGTATCGGGGCAAGATCGTCGAATCCGGGCCGGCCGAACAGATTTTCGCGAACCCTGAGCACGAGTACACCCGCGCGCTGATCGATGCGATCCCGCAACCGGTGGCGACCCGTTAGGAGAAACGACGATGCGGATTCGCGCACACTGCACGCCTATTCGGCATCGACGTGGCCGCTCGGCCCGGCGCGGCACGGCTCTGCTGTTCGCGGCCGGGCTCGCGGTGGCGGCGCTCACCAGCTGTTCTACCGGACAGGATCCGGTCGGCGAGACCACCCTCGGCAGCAGTAGCGACATCAACCCGCAGGCACGCGACAACCTGCGCGACGGTGGCAACCTGCGGTTGGCCATCACCTCGTTCCCGGCCAACTGGAACACCGTGTCCAACGACGGAAACGAGGGCGAGATCGCCGAGGTGGTGCGGCCGATGATGCCGCGCTCCTACCGCATCGACGCCGCAGGCGAAACCAGCCTCGACCACAATTACTTCACCGATATCCAGCTCACGAGCACCGAGCCGCAGCAGGTTGTCTACACGATCAACCCGAAGGCGGTGTGGTCCGATGGCACGCCGATCACCTGGGAGGACATCGCCTCCCAGGCGAATGCGCTGAGCGGCAAGGACAAACGCTTCCTGATCGCCATCAACAATGGTTTCGATCGGGTCGAGAAGGTGGAGCGTGGCGCCGACGATCGGCAGGCCGTCATCACCTTCGCCCGGCACTACGCGGATTGGCGGGGGCAGTTCGCCGGGAATTCCATGCTGTATCCGAAGTCCGTGACGGCGACACCCGAATCGTTCAACGACTCACTGGTGAACGGGATCTCGCTGACAGCAGGCCCGTTCCAGGTCAGGTCCACCGACCGCACCCAGGGCCGGATCGTGCTGGAACGCAATCCGAAATGGTGGGGTGATACTCCCAAGTTGGACACCATCACCTTCAGCGTGCTGGATCGCACGGCCTGGGCAGCTGCATTGCAGAACAACGAACTGGATGCGGCGCGACTGTCCGGCCTGGACGAGGTGACGACCATCCGCAATTCACCCGGTCTGGCGATCCGGCAGGCGCCCGACAATCGGTGGCGGCACATCACCTTCAATGGTGCGCCCGGGTCGATCCTCGCGGATCAGGGTGTGCGAGTGGCTGTTTCGAAGGCCATCGACCGGCAGCAGATCGCCGACAGCCTCTACTACGGTCTGATCGACGATCCGAAAACACTGAACAACCACCTCTTCCTGATGGGGCAGAAGGGGTACCAGGACAACAGTCTCGGCTTCGATCCAGAGGCCGCTGGGCGCGAACTCGACGCGCTCGGCTGGGTTCGGCAGAGTGACGGCATCCGCGCGAAAGACGGTCGGCGGCTGGTCATCCGCGATGTCATGTACAACAACCCACTGTGGGTGCAGGTGGCCACGATCGTCCAGCAAAACCTGGCGAAGATCGGCGTCGGCCTGGAAATAGACACCCGTGGCGGTCAAGGCTTCTTCACCGATGTGATCCAACCGGGCGACTTCGACGCGGCCCAGTTCATCTATCAGGGCGATCCGTTCCCGCTCGGAAGCATCTCGCAGATCTACGCTTACCACCCGGACGACCTGCAAGGGAACTACGGCCGCATCGGATCCGACGAGCTGAACGCGTTGATCGAACGTACAGTGTCGGAACTCGATCCGGACAAGACGATCGAACTGTCCAACCAGGTGGACCGGAAAGTCTTCGAGGAAGGGCATTCTCTGCCCCTGGTGCAGGAGATGGGCCTCTACGGCGTCCGGCCAGAGGTCGCGAATTTCGGTGCACCCGGACTCGCGAGCTACGACTACACCACGATCGGATTCCTGAAATAAGGACCGGAAAGGAGCGATCCATGCGGATACGTTCGACAGTGACCCGACTCGCGATCCCCATGGTCGCCCTCGGGCTGGTCCTGACCGGATGTAGCAGCAATACCGGCCCGACCGGCACCTCGGATATCGGCACCACCAACGACATCAACGCACATCCGGTCGAGGACCTGAAGCAGGGCGGAAACCTGCGCCTGGATCTCAGCGCCCTGCCGGAGTCGTTCAACTACCTGCACGTGGACGGGAACACCGGCGACACCAGCGATGTCGTCCTCCCGCTGCTGCCGACCGCCTACAACTCGGACGCCGCAGGCAATCTGACGATCAACCACGACTACTTCACCGATATTCAACTGGCCGAGACCAATCCGCAGAAGGTGATCTACACGATCAACCCGAAGGCGGTCTGGTCCGACGGCACTCCCATCACCTGGGAGGACATGCGCGCACAATGGAAAGCACTCAGCGGTGAGAACCCCGAGTACCTGATCTCCGCCCAGCTCGGCTTCAACAAGGTCGCCTCGGTGGAGCGCGGTGTGGACGACCGGCAGGCGATCGTCACCTTCCGGGAGCCGCACGGCGAATGGCAGGGGCAGTACGGATTGCTGTACCCGAAGGCAATGATGGAGTCCCCACAGACCTTCAACGACTGGGCGCGCAGCAACCTGCCGGTCAGTGCCGGGCCGTTCATCATCACTGCTGTCGACCGCACACAGAATCGGATCACGCTGGGCCGCAACCCCAAATGGTGGGGTGACACACCGGTTCTGGACACCATCACTTTCAGCGTGCTGGACAGCAGCGCGCGCATCGGCGCGATCCAGAACAACGAGATCGACGCCACCGACATGGGCAGCCTGTCCGACATCGTGGCGGCCCGCAATACGCCGGGTATCCAGGTGCGCCGCACATCGAAGCTGTACTGGTCGCATCTCACGTTCAATGGCGCGCCCGGTTCGCTGCTGTCGGATGTGAATGTGCGTCGCGCGGTGGCGAAAGCCATCGACCGGCAGGCGATCGTGAACAACCTGCAGAACGGCATCGTCACCGAGCCGAAGGTGCTCAACAACCATGTCTACATGGCAGGACAGAAGGGCTACCAGGACAACTCGGCCTCAGTGGCCTACAACCCGGAGGCCGCGGCCAAGGAACTGGAGGCGCTCGGCTGGATCATCCCGCCCGGCGGTGACGTGCGGGAGAAGGACGGCCGCAAGCTGATCCTGAAGGACGTCATGTACCAGCAGGATTCGTGGATCGATGCCGCCAAGATCGTGCAGGACAATCTGCAGAAGATCGGCGTGAAGGTGGAGATCCAGACCGTACCCGGGCAGGGCCTGTTCACCGACGTGATCGACCCGGGCAACTACGACCTGGCCCAGTACAGCTACGGCGGCAGCGTCCAGCCGCTGGAGGGGCTGCGGCAGTTCTACTACTACGATCCGGCGAACTGGGTGGGCAACAAGGCCCGCATCGGATCGCCGGAACTCAACAAGGTCATCGACGCCGCGCTGGCGGAACTCGACCCGGCCAAGGCTATCGAGCTGGCCAACCAGGCCGACACCATGATCTTCGAAGAGGTGCACTCGCTGCCGTGGGCGCAGTCGGCCGGCAATACAGCCTGCCGCGAAAGCCTTGCCAACTGGGGCGCGTTCGGCATGGCCAGCGTCGACTACACGAAGGTGGGCTTCCTGAAGTGAGTTCCCGGATGGGTCATCCGCTGGCCTATCCGGTTGTCGTGACGATCGGCGCCCTGGTGAGTTGTCTCATCTGGGCGCCGTTCGCCGATCCGGACCAGGTGGCCATGCTGGGCACGGTGGCGTTGGTCATTGTGGGGTACAGCGTGTTTCGGATCGGGATGGCGGTCGGGTGGGTGCCGAACGGGTTGCCGGGGCGGGAGGTGGGGGTGCGGCGGGTGCGGCAGCAGTATCGGCTGGTGAGCCGGTCTTGGCTGGAGTTCACCCTCGGTGGGCGGACTCGGTGGTTGCCGGTGTATTTCGATCCGGGGTTGGTGTCGCTCACGCAGGGGACGGCCGAATTGTCTTCGCGGGCCGTGCGGGTCGGGGATCTTCGGGTGTATCCGGCGGGGCGGGCGCGGGATATCGAACCGCAGGGGCGGTTGATCGACAATCCGGGGCGGGTGGATCCGGAGGCGGGTGTGCTTGCGGCGCGGGCGAACCGGGTCGGGCGGCGGCTGCTGCTGGATGCGCAGTCGGCGGTGGCGGCGCCGGTGGCGGGGCTGCTGTGGGTGTACGTGGACGGGGGCGGGACGGCGGCTTTCGTGGGGGCCACGGTGGTCGCCGCGGCAACGGCGGTGTGGCTGGCGGCGATTCGCGGGTCCGATCCGAGCTGAGGCGGCGGGCGCACTGTCGACGGCAGCGGTCACGTCACTGGCAGCGGTGCGTCACTGGCAGGCGATCGCCGCGGCCGAGGTGGCGTCGTCGTAGCGGGTGGCCGCGGGGGTGAAGGCGTCGCTCGCGCCGCCCAGCAGCATGCTGCTGATGATGGCGGCGAATCCGTTTGCGGCATCGACGTATTCGGTGAGGGGGGCGCGCCAGGGGGCGGTGATGGAGGCGTCGGTGCGCAGGACGGCCTGAATATTGCCGGCCGCGGTGCTGAGCGCGGTCGCCCAGTCGCGGGAGGGGCCCTGCAGGGCCCGCCAGTCTCCGCCGCTGTCCAGGATGCCGGTGATCACTTCCCATTTCTGGGTGACGTCCAGGACGCCGGCGGTGAAGGCCGCGCAGGCGTCGGTCTTCATGGTGGCGGCGCGGGAGGTGCTGGCGGCCGCTGCGGAACTGGACGCGGCGGACGATGAACTCGCCACCGAGGAAAAGTGAGCGAGCCGGTCGGTTTCGTTGACCACCGGCGTGCCATCGATGGTGCGGGCACATCCCACGACAACCAGGCCGATGCCGACGGCGGCGCTGGATACCGCCAGTCCGAGAGTGCGCGTATTCATCCAGAGATCCCCCTGAGCTACCGGCATGCAACCGACCGGTATTTCACGTCATTCCTCCACGCTATACCCGCAGGTGAACACCTACAGACACGCGAGGAACGGGCTCTGAACGAATTCGGCTGCCGCCGAAGAACACTCGACGGCAGCCGCGCGGTGCGGTCTACTGACCGCTGCGGCGCGCCGCCTTCTCGGCCGCTTCGGCACGATCGAGCTCGTTGGCCTCCTCCAGCGTGGGCGCGCTGCCGCCGAGGCGGGCGGGGACCCAGTAGGCGCCGGGCTCGTGCACGTAGTCCCGCTGCACGTTCAGGAGCATGGCTTCCATTGTGCTGTGCAGCTTCTCGGTGAGTTCCGAGGCCGGTTCGAAGGGGGCGATGGGCGCGCCGACCTCGATGGAGATGGGGGTGTTGGTGCGGCCCAGGCGTTTCGGGTGGCCCTTGGTCCAGACCCGCTGCGCGCCCCAGATGACGATGGGGATGATCGGCACGTTCGCCTCGATGGCCATGCGCGCCGCGCCCGACTTGAATTCCTTCAACTCGAAGCTGCGGCTGATGGTCGCCTCGGGGTAGACGCCGACCAATTCGCCGGCTTTCAGCCGGTTCACCGCCTCGTGGTAGGAGTCCGCGCCGGCCGCCCGATCCACCGGAATATGCTTGAGCGCCCGCATGATCGGTCCGGAGATCGAATTGTCGAAGACTTCCTTCTTCGCCATGAACCGGATGTACCGCTTGGACGTGCGTGCGGGGAGGCCGGCGTAGGTGAAGTCCATGTAGCCGGTGTGATTGATCGCGATGACCGCGCCACCCTGCGCGGGAATGTTTTCGTCACCGGTGACGGTGAACTTCAGCCCCTGCAGTGCGAACACGGTACGAGCGAGCCCGATGATCGGGAAGTAGACGGGTTCCACAAGTTCGTTAGCGTAGCCGCTGCGGTACGGGTGACCAGTGATCGACGTTACATCGACGGAAAGGGTTCGCACGCGTGGAATACGGCCGAACAGCACTGCGTGGAAACGTCCGCAGGGGACTGCTCGGAAGAGGGCCGGCGCGGAATCTCGCACTGACCGTCATCGCGGCAGCCGTGGTGGCGGGCTGCGATTCGGTGGTGGGGATCCCGGGCGACGGACCTCGGACGGTCGCCGCGCCCACGGTGTCGAGAATGCCGGAACCCGCGCCCGGGACCGCCGCGGTCGGCCGCTGGGCCGCGGACCTGCGCGAACACGGGATCGACGGGATGGCGGACCGGTGCTGGACCATGGCGCCGCACCATGTCCGCACCATGTATGCCGAGCCCGCACCGATTTTCGAGGCGATCGTGGCACCCGGTGCGCGCGAGGGCGGCATGGTGGTGTGGCGGACGGCCGCGGTCACGGTGGCGGCCCGGGATCGGGATATCGCGACCGGGTACGCGTGTCCTTATGTCTTCGGCAGCGGCGAGGAGATCGCCTTCGACGCCGCCGAAGCGCGGCACACCGTGCGGCGTTATCTGTCGCGCGCGGTGGGAAGCCCCCTGAACGCGGCCGATACCGAGACCGCGTATCCGCTGCTCTGCCCGGCCGATTCCGGCTGGGATCCGAAGACCACCGGTAAACCGGGTATACCGCCCATGGCGTCGGGTGCGCGGACACCGGTCGGCATCAAGGGATTCGTGGACGAGGACATCAAGTCCGAGTGGCCGCGGAACGGGTACATCACGGTATCGGTGCCGGTCACCACCCGTACCGGCGTCCGAACGAAGCAGACATTCACCCTGAAGTCGGGCGTCGACGGCTACTGCATCGGCGACGTATCCGGCTAGCCGTTAGGCTGGGTGGCTGGTAACGGTCAGGGAGGAAGATAGCTCGTGCAGATCACCAGCGTCGGACACGCCGGATTCCACATCCGTACCAAGGCCGGGACGATCCTCTGCGATCCATGGGTCAACCCGGCGTATTTCGGATCGTGGTTCCCGTTCCCCGACAACACGCAGCTGGACTGGGACGAGCTCGGCAACTGCGATTTCCTCTACGTCTCACACCTGCACCGCGATCACTGGGACGCCCAGCTCCTCGCGGACAAGGTGAACAAGGACACCACCGTCCTGCTGCCCGACTACCCGGTGCCGGATCTGAAGCGGGAACTGGAGAAGCTCGGCTTCCACAAGTTCGTGGAGACCGAGGATTCGGTCAAGCACACGATCACCGGTCCGGGCGGCGACCTGGACGTCATGATCATCGCGCTACGCGCGCCGGCCGACGGGCCCATCGGCGACTCCGGGCTCGTCGTCTCCGACGGTGAGACCGTGTGCTTCAACATGAACGACGCGCGGCCGGTTGACATGGATGTGCTGCACGACGCGTTCGGGCACGTGGACATCCACCTGCTGCAGTACTCCGGCGCCATCTGGTACCCGATGGTCTACGACATTCCGGCCAAGACCAAGTCCAACTTCGGCAAGCAGAAGCGGCAGCGCGGCATGGACCGCGCCCGCTCCTACATCGAGCAGGTCGGCGCCACCTGGGTGGTGCCGTCCGCCGGCCCGCCGGTGTTCCTCGACGACGAGCTGCGGTATCTGAACGACGACCGCGGCGACGAGGGCAATATCTTCCCCGACCAGATCGTCTTCCTCGAACAGATGAAGATCCACGGCAACGAGGGCGGGCTGCTCATGATCCCCGGCTCGACCGCGGATCTGCGTGGCAAGGAACTGATCTCGGTCACCCACCTGACCGACCCGGACACCGTCTACCGCGACAAGGCCGCCTACATCGAGGACATGGCCCAGCGCATGGCCCCGGTGCTCGCGGCCGAAAAGGCCACGTGGGCAGTCGAAGACGGCACCCCGCTGCTGCCGCAGCTGAAGGAACTGTTCGAGCCGATCATGGCGCAGAGCGACCTCATCTGCGACGGCATCGGCTACCCGGTCAGCCTGGTCATGGGCGACGAGACCGTGGTGCTCGACTTCCCCAAGCGTGTGGTGCGCGAGCCCGTCGAGGGAGAAGGCAAGCACCGCTACGGATTCCGCATCGACAAGCAGCTGGTGCGCACCGTGCTGCGCGACAACGAACCCGACTGGGTGAACACCATCTTCCTGTCGACGCGCTTCACCACCTGGCGCATCGGCGGATACAACGAATTCCTCTACACCTTCTTCAAATGCCTCACCGATGAGCGCATCGCCTACGCCGACGGCTGGTTCTCCGAGGCCCACGACGATTCCGCCTCCACCGAACTCGACGGCTGGGAAGTGCAGCGCCGCTGCCCGCACCTCAAGGCCGATCTGTCGAAATTCGGTGTGGTAGAAGGCAATACGCTGACCTGCAACCTGCACGGCTGGCAGTGGGATCTGGAATCGGGCCGCTGCAAGACCTCCAAGGGCCACGAACTGCGGTCGCGCAAACTCTGAGACACACGACTCCGGCCGGCGAGGGGCGCCGACCGGAGTTTTCCTAGACCCGTCAGCTGATTTCGCGGGTCAGTCGCGACGACCACGGACACCAGAAGCAGCCGGGCAGGAATGCGCCGCACACCTCGTCGAGATGGTCCTCGACATAGGTGATGCTGGAGTCGCACACCTCGATGGCGACGGTGAAGAACGTGATGGTTTCCGGATCCAGATGGAAATTCCAGCCCGGGTTGTATTCGGCCCGGGTCTTCCGGATCCGGCCCATGACGTGGGTCGACATGGTTTCCTCACCGGAGAGGATGCGCCTCGCCTCGGCGATGCGCTGTTCGTTCTCCAGCCGGATGACGAATTCCTTGCCGGAGTAATCGGTGAATGCGAAGTCCGCCATGATGATTCCCTCGCTTATGCGGTCGGGTGGACGGGTGGAACCTTGCCTTTCGATGGTAAGCCTCACGAATAAGGCATTCGTGACGAATTCGATTGCGTACCAACAGGTTTAGAGAACCGACCCGTTTCTTTCCGGATTCGACCGGGGCACAGTCCGTTTCGACTGCACAATCAGGTCGCGTATCGCCATCGCACCGCGCGCCACCGGGGCCGCTACCCTGCCGTCCGCACCGATCAGAACCGCGGAAGGGGTGCCGCGCACGCGATACCGCAGCGACGCCTCGTTTCCCTGCTGCACCAGAACCGGAATCCCGCCCAACTGCTGCCGCGACTTCCATTCGGTGTACTCCGCCACCTCGCCATTGCCCACCACCGCGATGGTCAGCACCCCGGCGGTGCGGGCATGCCAGCGCGGCAGCTCCCGGGCCAGCGCGGCACACATCTCGCACGCCGGATGCACGAACACCAGCAGCAGCTGACGGCCCCCGGCCAGCAGCTCCGCCAGATCCGTGCGGCCGCCATCGGTGCGCGCCAACTCGAACTCGGGAGCCACCGCACCCGCCGGCAGACCCTCCGCACCCAACGTCGACAACACCTGCTGATCCAGCCTGCGGCGCAACTCGAACACCAGACCGCCCAGCCACATCAGGACCGCCACCAGCACGGCCCCCACCGCCATGCCCACGGCATGATCCACCGGCAGCACACCCGGGACGTGCGGCCGCGCCGCCGTCCCCACCAGCACGAGCAGTGCGAGCAGCCCGAGCCCGCCATTGCGCGCCACGGTGTCCCACCCGATCGGCGTCGCACTCACGGACCCGAAACACGAACAGGCCGGCCGCTTCCCGGCACGCAGCAGGCGCACCATCGACGCGGTGAACACGCCCAGCAGCGTGATGGCCAGCGCCGCGCCACCGACCGCCGTCCACGGCGGCAACACCGCGACCGCCACCACCGCTTCACCGGTCGGCAGGACCCACGCCACCCACGGCACCCAACGCAGCGCGATCCCGAACTCCCCCACCGCCTTCCGCGTGCCCGGCAGATCGATGAACTTCGCCCACGCCGACAATCCGAAAACCGCGCTCAGCGCCAGCCGCGCCGCCCACACCATGTAGTCGATCAGCATGACCGCACCATGACACAACCGCCCTGGCAACGAAACATGAATCAGCAGAACAATATTCGACGCGACCGCCCCGCGAGCGCGGCTACGCCTCGCCCGCGCCGGTCCGCGCGGCGAGGCCGACGGCGACGAATGTGAGCACGCATCCCGCGACCGCGGTCGCGGTGACACCGGACCCGCTGGGCGCCACCGCATCCAGCAGCAGCGCCATCAGCAGCTGGCCCGCCACCGAGGTCAGGCCGAGCAGCAGCACCCCGATCCAGCGCACCACCACCACGGCCAGCGCAATGAACGCGACGCCGATGACGCCGCCGAGATACAGCCACGGTTGGTCCGGAAACCGTGCGGGCCAGCCGTTTCCGGCCAGTAGCACCGCCTCCACCAGCAGCAGGCCGATCGTTCCCGTCGTGAAATTCGCCAGTGTGGCCGAGGCCGGTCCGCCCACGGCCCCGACCCTGCCGTTCACCGCCTGCTGCCAGGCCACACCGAGTCCCGCCAGCAACGGCAAGACGATCAGCAACACCTGCGGGCCACCCCGGAACGACTCCGGCACGGACAGGCCGCCGGAGCCGCCGGACCGTCCGGTCACCGCCAGCAGAACCGCCACCAGCGCCAAACCCGCTCCCGCGGCACGCAATCCGGTCACCGGTGTCCGGCCGCTCGGCCCCACGCCCAGCCGATCCACCACCAGGCTGCTCACCAACTGCCCCGCCACCACGGCCACCGTGAAGACCGTGACGCCGATCGCCGCCACCGTAAGCCCCTGGCAGGCAACGAAGAACGCCCCGCACAATCCGCCGAGCAACTGCCACCAGCGCAGCTTTCCCGCCGACAGCGCCGTGCGGACTCCGCCCACTCCGGCACGGAGTCGTCCGCTCACCGCGAAGGCGATGGCCAGCATCAGCAGGCCCGTGCCGAAACTGATCACCGCCGCGGCGATTCCATCGCCGAGCCGCTCCCCCAGCGCGCCGTTGATGCGGGCCTGCACCGCCACGGCCGCGCCGATGCAGCCCCCGAGCACCAGTCCGACACGCCGTAACACCACCGCCCGATTGTTCCATTCGCACGTATTGCCGAGTTGCAACCGGACAGCGAATGTGCAGAATTACGCGGGTTCCACTGTTTTTCGGGGAGGTTTTCTCATGGGCTTCAATGAAGCCGTCAAGAGCGTGCTGTCGCAGTACGCGAATTTCGAGGGGCGTGCGCGCCGCAGCGAATACTGGTACTGGACCCTGGCCAACATGCTGGCGGTCTTCAGCGTGTTCCTGTTGAACATCCTGTTGTCGCTCATTCACGAATCGCTCGCCATCATCGGCGGGCTGCTCTTGCTGATCCTGATCCTGGGCGGGTTCATCCCCAGCCTGGCCGTGGCCGTCCGCCGCCTGCACGACACCGGAAAGAGCGGCTGGTTCCTGCTGCTCGGGGTGATCCCGTTCGGCGGAATCGTGCTGCTGGTCTTCGAATGCATGGAGGGAAACCCGGGACCCAACCAGTACGGACCCGATCCGAAGGGCGGCTTCCAGGGTGGACCCGGCTACCCGATGCAGCCGAACCAGTACCAGCCGTACCCGCCGCAGCAGCAGTACGCGCCCCAGCAGCAGTACGCGCAGCAGCAGGCATTCGCTCCGCAGCAGCAGCAGCCCTACCCGCCGCAGCAGCAGTACCCGCCGCAGCAGCCCTACCCGGGGCAGCAGTATCCGCCGCAGTACTGAGAGCAGCCACACGATTCGCCGCCGCGCGGCGTTGCGTTCAGCTATTCATTAGCAACCAGACCAGACTGAGCCGATCCGCTCATTCCAGGAGGTTCACATGAATTTCGGTGACGCTGTCCGGAGCGTGCTCACGCAGTACGCCACCTTCAGCGGCCGGGCGCGGCGCAGCGAATACTGGTGGTTCGTGCTCTTCTCGTTCCTGGTCGGACTGGTGGCGAGCATGCTCGACGCCGTACTCGGCACCCGATGGGGCGATGACGGCGCACGCGGCGGGCTGTTCCAGGCGATCGTGTGGATCGCGCTGCTGCTGCCGACCCTGGCGGTCGGGGCGCGACGTCTGCACGACATCGACCGGACTGCCTGGTGGTTGCTGCTGCACCTGATCCCCTGCGTCGGATCGATCGTGCTGTTCGTCTTCGCGGTGCTCGACGGCACGCCCGGACCCAACCAGTACGGCCCGGATCCCAAGGGCCGTACCGGCGGGCCGGGCTACACCGGCGGGCCCTCGGGAGCCCAGATGTACCCGGGCGATCCCGGCTACCCGCAGACCTACCCCGGACAACCCGGCGGGCAGGCATATCCCGGTCGGCCCGGATATCCGGAAGAACCCGGTAACCCCACAAATCCCTGACGCCGGAACGAATTTCGACGACTGCACCCCGAAGGCATGCGTATGCCTTTGGGGTGCATCACATTTCGCGGGAGTATGGGCGGCCGGTACGGTTATCCGGTGAGTGAAGGCGTAATCGGCGGCATCCATGATGACGCGACCTATGCGGTATTGGATGCCGCGTGGGATTCCTGGGGGCGGCGCGATATCGACGTCATCGCCCATCTGATCAATCCGGCGTTTCTGGGCGGGCCGCGCTGGCCCGCACTGCGGCAGGCGCACACCATCGCACGGCGGGAGAACGCACTGCTGGTCGCCAGCAGCGGGCTGGCCGATCCGACCGCGTGGGACGACGCGGCGCCGACCAACGGCTACGAGCTCGAGGTGTACGGGATCACGCCGGACCTGCCGCTGGACAGCGATGCCATGAGCATCGCGCACTCCTGGTTCGGACAGACCGTCATGACAGTGTCGAACCTGGTGGCGCAGTACGGGTTCGAAGTGCCGGACATGGTGGACCGGCACGGCGTCATCACCATCGAACTGGCCGAAGCCGACCTGCCCGCCGAGGCCGCGGACACCTACCTCGAGGACGGAGCCGCGGTGGTCATGCTCGGGCTGACCGCCGCCGAGCTGCCCGCGTCGGTGCAGGGGCCACTGTCGCCCATTCGATTGCTGAACGTGAAACTGCTGACCGCCGCGGAAGGCCGCTTCTGCGTGGACAATTCGATGGGCGACGACAACGCCCGGCGCGAACTGGCGCGGCGGTTCACCGAACAGGGGCATCCGCTGTGGTCGAGCCTCACCCGGCCGTCAGTGGTGTAGGCGCCTCCTCCTTCCGCGCCGGCAACCACGCCGGGAACAGGGCCGCCGTCAGCAAGAACGGCACACCCAGCAGGGCCACCATCACCGGGATCGAAATCCACAGGGACGCAAGGGCGACGAACCCGAACACGGCGAACGCGATCACCTCGGTGAGCAGACCGGACACCGAGGTGACGGTGGCGCGGGCCGGTCCCTCGATGGCGTCCTGCAGGCGGGCACCGGCAATCGTCTCCGCGTTGTAGTCGATGCCGTAGGCGATACCGATCGCGGTGAAGCCGACCGCCGTCAGCACGTACACCGCGTGCGGGTGCTGGGCCGCCAGACCCGACAGCAGCGCACCGCCGATGAAGAGGAACCCACCCACCGCCAGCGCGAGAGCCATTGTGCGCGGGCGCATTCCATCGGTGCGGTCGGCCAGCAGAGCCCCGGCCGCCGCACCCGCCACCGTGACGCCGACCAGAATCGCCGCCACCCACGGCGAGACACCGGCGTCCCCGGCCAGCAGCGCGAAATACTCGTCGTAGGCGGTGATGCCGTTCAACAGGGCGGCCAGGATCAACCCGCGTCGAATGAGCCGCACCCGCAAGGCTTCCCGAAGACCCGACCGCAGCATGTGCACATATCGCCACCCCGTCATCCCTGCATGCTTCTGGCCGGGATCCACACAATCAGCGCTTGACCCGTCGCTGTGGATTCCGGCCAAAAGCGCGCCGGAATGACGAGGGGGCAGCTCCTCGAGGTCAGCATCGTCGAGGTCGTCGACATCCGCGGCGGAGACGGCCTTCGGTGCGCTCGGCAAGGTGAGCGCCGTCAGCGTGTGCACCAGCGCGACGACCACACTGGCCCAGCCGACGAGGGCGTAACCACCCCAGGCGAACAGCGGCGCGGCGGCGAGAATACCCAGGAGAGCGGCGATTTCGGCGGCGGCTCGCGCGCGGCCCATGATGCGGACGTAGGAGCCGGTCGCCCGGTGCGCGGCCAGCTCGTCGTAGATCAGCGCCTCGAAGGTGCCCGAGCGCAAGGCTCCGGAGGTACCCCAGAGCACGAATCCGAGAGCGAAGCCCGCGTACGACGGAAACACTGTCCACGCGGTGAAACCCGCGAACAACAGCACACCTGACAACACGAGCAAGCCCCGCCGCGAGACCGTGTCGGCCCATGCCCCAGACGGGACTTCCAGCACGAAGGAGGTCGTCGACCAGATGGCCAGGAGCGAGGAGATCTGCGCGATGCTCAGGCCGTGGTCGGCGAACAGCAGTGCGTACAGCGCGTACAGGGGAATCAGATCCGCCGTCAGCGCGAACAGGACCGCCCGGAAACCCAGTCCGCGAACCGGATCGGAGGCGACTCCGCGATTACCGCCGCGGAGGGTGCTGACGAATCAATAGGCGTAGACGAGAAGACGCATGGCGTCAGTCTTGTGCGCCGCCGAGACCACCGTCAAGCGGATTATCCATCGGGATCCAGCCATTGGTGGACGGCTCTCGATCCAGGCCCGCCCCTACCAGTCCGTGATGCTCGTTCAGGTCGTTGATGAGCTCGGACACCGGATGCGAATCGCTGTAGTGGTAGCCCTGCGCGAGCGCGAAACCGAGCTCGGTCAGCACGGCCGCCTGGTATTCGGTTTCCACGCCCTCCGCGATGACCTGCAGGTCCAGCGACTTGCTCAGCGCCGCAATGACTCCCAGCAGTGGCGGCGCGGGCGAATCGGAGCGGATGGCGGCCACGAAGGACTGGTCGACCTTCAGGATGTCGCTGGGGATGGTGGCCAGGCGGCTCAGCGACGAATAGCCGGTGCCGAAATCGTCGATGGCGATCCGCACGCCGCGCTCACGCAGCTTGTGCAGGTTGGCGATGGCGGTTTCGGATTCGGCGGCCAGTTCGCTCTCGGTGACCTCCAGGACCAGCTGATCGCTGGGCCAGCCGGTGTCGGCGAGAATGCCGGAAACCCGGTCGGCGTAGTCGGTTTCGGCCAGTTCCAGGCCGCTGACATTCACGTTCAAGGTCAGGTCGAGTTGCGCGAACGTCTCCTGGAGCCGGGCGGCGTCGGCGCAGGCGCGGCGCAGCACGAGCTCGTCCAGATCGGAGATGAGGTCGTATTCCTCGGCGACGCGAATGAGCCCCTCGGTGGTGACATCCGGTTGCGCGTGGGAAGACCAGCGCAGCAGGGCTTCCACGCCGACCGCACGGGTGTCGCCGTCGGAGAGGCTGACGATGGGCTGGTACTGCACGTCGAGGGTGCCGCGGTCGATGGCCTCGCGCAGCTCCACCGCGAGGGGCAGCTGCCGCGAGGATTCCAGCACCGTGCGATTGCGGCCCGCCTGCTTGGCCCGGTACAGACCCACATCGGCGCGCGAGACCAGCAGCGAACCGGATTCGCCCGGCTGCCAGGAGGTCACACCCGCCGAGCAGCCGGTCGTGACCGCGGCCCGCAGCTGTTCGGTGAGCAGGATGGCGGCCTGCTCGGTGGTGTTGGGCAGCAGCAGCGCGAACGCGTCGCCGCCGTAGCGGGCCAGCCGCTGATCGGGGGCGAGCAGCTTCGCCCAGGTGTCGGCCACCCGCTGCAGCACGGCGTCGCCGGCGCGATGGCCGAGGTGATCGTTGATCTTCTGGAAGCGGTCGAGGTCGACCAGCACCAGCGCGAGCCCCTGGCCGGTGCGGGTGGCGTGCCCGATGGCATTGTTCAGCGCCCGGTCGAAGCCCCGGCGATTGAGCAGACCTGTCAGCACGTCGATATCGGCGTCGGACGCCATGCGCGTCAGAATGCCGACCACGATGCCGATGCCGAAGGTGATGCCCGCCGGGATCAGACCCGACCACCACGGCAGCCCGCGCGAGGGCACCACCCACAGGCAGCAGGCGATGGCGAACGCGAGATGGATGCCCAGCCAGCGCCACGCGAAGAAGATGGCGGCATCACAGGCGACGAACACATAGAACGCCGCGAGACTGATGGCGCCCACCGTATTCGGGAACCAGTGCACGGCGACGGTCACCAGCACGGTCGCGATGCCGACGTACACGTGGTGTACGCCGTGCGGCATTCGCGGACCCCAGATGAGCAGACTGAGACCCAACAGCAGCGCCACGAACGCCGCCGTACCCACCAGCGGTCGATTGCCCTCATCACCCGGCGCCACAGCGGTCAGGATCAGTCCCAGCACACCACCCATGACGTAGAACGCCCCGGTGGTCCGAGCCATGACCATTGCCGTTGCCAGCGCCGATGCCGCCCGCACCCGGGTTCGGGTATCGCCGCGAGACCCGATTCCTCGCACGGTGCCCAGCCTAGACATAACAATCGCCAGCGGTAGACACAACCGGAGGAAATGGGTGCGCCGAGCGCGAATCACTGGTTACCGCACGGGTTCCGGGGGTCAGCGCGGTTCCAGGACTTCGGTTCCGACGAAGGGGACGAGCGCGGCAGGCACTCGTACCGAACCGTCGGCTTGCTGATGGTTTTCCAAGATCGCCACAATCCACCGCGTGGTGGCAAGAGTGCCGTTCAGGGTCGCGGCGGTCTGCGGCTTGTTGTTCTCGTCGCGGTAGCGGACGTTCAGGCGGCGGCCCTGGAACGTGGTGCAGTTCGATGTCGAAGTGAGTTCGCGGTAGGTCTGCTGAGTCGGCACCCACGCCTCACAGTCGAACTTGCGCGCCGCCGACGAACCGAGATCACCCGCGGCCACATCGATCACGCGATACGGCACCTCGACCGCCGCCAGCATCTCGCGCTCCCACGCCAGCAGTCGCTGATGCTCGGCATCCGCGTCCTCCGGCTTGGCGTAGACGAACATCTCGACCTTGTCGAACTGGTGCACGCGAATGATGCCGCGCGTGTCCTTGCCGTAGCTGCCGGCCTCGCGACGGAAGCACGACGACCAGCCGGCATAGCGCTTCGGGCCCTCGTTCAGATCCAGGATCTCGTTCGAGTGGTAGCCGGCCAGGGGCACCTCCGAGGTGCCGACCAGATACAGGTCGTCCTCCTCCAGGTGGTAGACCTCGGCGGCATGCTGGCCCAGGAAGCCGGTGCCCGCCATGATCTCCGGGCGCACCAGCACCGGCGGGATCATCATGGTGAAACCGTTCTTCACCGCCCGCTGCGCGGCCAGCTGCAGCATGCCCATCTGCAACAGCGCGCCGTAACCGGTGAGGAAGTAGAAGCGCGAACCCGAGACCTTCGCGCCGCGCTCCATGTCGATGATGCCCAGCGACTCACCGAGTTCCAGGTGGTCCCTCGGCTTGAAATCGAATTCGCGCGGGGTGCCGACGGTTTCGAGCACGATGTAGTCGTCCTCGCCGCCCGCGGGCGCGCCCTCCTGCACCACATTCGAGATGGCACGCTGCGCGGCATCGAGATCGGCGTCGGCGGCGTTCTCGGCCGCTTCGGCCTCCTTCACCTTCGCCGACAGCTCCTGCCCCTGCGCCAGCAGCGCGGGCCGCTCGTCCGGGGACGCCTTGCCGACCTTCTTGCCCAGCGCCTTCTGTTCGGCGCGCAGATTGTCCGCGTTCAGCACCGCCGCGCGACGTGCCGCATCCGCCTCGAGCAGGACGTCCACCAGGGCCGGATCCTCGCCGCGAGCCCGCTGCGAGGCGCGCACGACGTCCGGATTCTCCCGCAGGAATCGAAGGTCGATCATGCGGTCCAGCCTAATGGGCGGCTTCCAGCGGATTTTCCGTGCCCTGATCCGTTCATTCCCCGCCGCACACCGGTCGGTCCACCCATAGTGGAGGCGTGAGCGCGGCGGGCGGCACAGCGGCGTCCGCCGATGTGCGGTAGCCCCGAGGAGTCCTCATGCCCCAATTCACCCCGGACACAGTCGATTACATCGTCGTCGGCGCAGGCTCGGCAGGGGCGGTGGTCGCCGCCCGGCTCAGCGACCGGCACGGCACCAGCGTCGCCGTGCTGGAGGCCGGTGGCGAGGACAAGGACAAATTCGTCCACATTCCGGCCGGATTCTCGAAACTGTTCCAAGGCCCGTTCGACTGGAACTACCGCACCGAACCACAGCCGGAACTGGCGAACCGGCAGGTCTACTGGCCGCGCGGGAAGATGCTCGGCGGATCCTCCTCCATGAACGCCATGATGTGGGTGCGCGGATTCGCCGCCGACTACGACGAATGGGCCACCCACGCCGGGCCCGGATGGTCATGGCAGCGGGTACAGCCGTACTTCGAGCGGATGGAGATGTCCGACGCGGTCACCACCACCATCGGCCAGGGCGGGCCGCTGCACATCGCGGCGCAACGCAGTCCACGGCCGGTGACACGGGACTACCTGCAGGCGGCATCGCAAGCCGGATACCCGGTGGAACGCGCCAATCTCGATCAGCCGCAAGGGTTCACCGAGACACTCGTGACCCAGAAACGCGGCGCACGCTGGAGCACCGCGGACGCCTACCTGCGCCCGGCGCTGCAGCGGCACCGCGACCTGACCGTGCTCACCGGCGCGCACGTCACCCGCGTGCTGTTCGAGGGCAAGCGCGCGGTCGGCGTCGAATACCGGCAGGACGGCGAGGTCCGGCGACTACACGCGCGCGGCGAAGTGATCCTGTCCGGCGGCGCGATCAACACCCCGCAGCTGCTCCTGCTCTCCGGCATCGGCGACGCCGACCACCTGCGGGATCTGGGAGTCGAAGTGCGGCACCATCTTCCGGAGGTCGGCCGGAACCTGCGCGATCATCTCGCCGCGCCCATCGTCTACCGCACCACCGCGGGCAGCCTGTACGGCGCGGACAAGAGCATCCGCGAACTCGCCGCCTACCTGATCCGGCGGCGCGGGCAGCTCACCTCCAACGTGGGCGAGGCGTACGGATTCGTCCGCAGCCGAGACGAACTCCCGCTGCCCGACCTCGAACTCATCTTCGGCCCCGCCCCCTACATCGCGGAGGGCCTCGGCGACCCGGACGGGCACGCGCTCACCTTCGCCGCGATCCTGCTCAAGCCGTACTCGGTCGGCCGCATCAGCCTGACCAGCGCCGACCCGTTCACCGCGCCGCGCATCAACCCGCGCTACTGCGCCGAACCCGAAGACCGCACCGCCCTGCTCGCGGGCCTGCGCATGTGCGTGAACATCGCCGCCCAACCCGCGCTCAAGGAACACATCGGCGAACTCATGCAACCCGCCGTCCCCACCGGCACACCCCTCGAAGAAGTGCTGCGCCGCTGCCTCGACGACCACTCGCACACCCTCTACCACCCGGTCGGCACCTGCCGCATGAGCGCCGACGACACCGGCGTCGTCGACCCCGAACTGCGCGTCCGCGGCGTCGACGGCCTGCGCGTCGCCGACACCTCCGTCATGCCGATCATCACCCGCGGCCACACCCACGCCCCCGCGGTTCTGATCGGAGAGAAAGCCGCCGATCTGCTGACTTCCTGAGACAGCCGCCATCCAAAAGGGTCCAGGACGTGGCGGGGGCGAGACAGCGCTGACATGATGGGCAGCGATGTCCACGCAGCTGCCTCCCTCCGACCAGCGTCCCGGCATGCCTTCCGCGCCTCGGCAGAAACCCGAGCGCTCGGGTCCCTTCGGCAAGCTGCGCGACAAAATCGAACACGGCGACCCGGTTTCCGCGCAGATGGTGCGCTGGGGACTGCTGGCCTTCGCCGTGGGCACCACCATCGCCGCGGTGATCATGCTGGTCACCGGCGGCTTCGACACCGGCAAGGTGACCGCCCACAATCCCGGCGCCCCGCAGCCCACCGGAGCGGTGGCGGGTGAGGCGTTCGGCACCGCCAAACAGGGCGACTGCCTCAACTGGAGCAAGGCCAACGCCAGCGACCTCACCAAGGTCGACTGCTCCGGCAAGCACCTGTTCGAGGTCACCGAGGACATCGACCTCAGCAAATACCCGGGCCGCGAATTCGCTTCCGGCTCACGCTTTCCCGACTCGCTGCGCTTCTCCGAACTGCGCGACGAACACTGCGTCAGCGCCGCCCAGTCCTACCTCGGCGGCAAGTTCGATCCGCGCGGCAAGTTCGTGGTCGGCCTGATCAACCCGGGCGAAGCCGGCTGGAAGGCGGGTGAGCGCACGCTGCGCTGCGGCCTGCAGGTCACCGGCAGCGGCGGCACCGCCACCCAGCAGGTCTCCGGCAGCGTGCGCGAGGTCAACCAGTCCAAGGTCTTCGACACCGGCATGTGCATCGGCATCAGCCGCAACCTGCCCACCGACCCGGTCGACTGCGCCCAGCCGCACGCCTTCGAGATCGTGTCCACCGCCGACCTCGGCACCCACTTCACCGGCGGCCCGCCGTCCAAGGACGAGCAGGACAAGTGGATGGAGGAGCAGTGCGCGCAAGCCTCCACCGACTACCTCGGCTCCGGGGACGCGCTGCGCAACAAGACGCTCACCCTCTTCTGGGACTACCTCGACACGCGTAGCTGGCTGGCCGGCAGCCGCAGCCTCAACTGCATGATCGGCAAGGGCGCGCAGGAGGGCTTCGCACCCATCAGCGGGTCCGCGCGCGGCGAGATCCTCATCGACGGACAGGCCCCCGTGCCGCCGCCCAACAACGGCCGCTCCACCCCGCAGCCGCTGCCGGGCGCGGTGCCGCCGGTCATTCCGACTCCGCGCTGACCGGACCGCAGGAGAGACAGCCGTGCCGGTGACCATGACCGACGACCGCTTCGAAGAGCTGGTCGGCGACGCGCTCGACCTGATTCCGCCGGAACTGAGCGACGCCATCGACAACGTGGTGGTTCTCATAGAGGCACGCAATGACGAGGAGCCCGAACTGCTCGGGCTCTACCACGGCATCGCGCTCACCGAACGGGACTTCAGCCACTACGGGGGCGCATTACCGGACACCATCACCATCTACCGCGACGCCATCCTCGACATGTGTCACACCGAGGAAGAAGTGGTCGAAGAGGTGGCAATCACGGTGATTCACGAGATCGCGCACTATTTCGGGATTGACGACGACCGCCTTCATCAGCTGGGATGGGGCTGATCAAGATTGCGACGATGCCGGGGGAACCGATCGCGTTGCTCCCGCGTCCAATCTTCATATCGGGGGAAGAACTCTGTGGAAGGGAGTCCGATCATGGTTGGCCTTGTTTCGGTACAGCCTGAGCTCATTCTGGCGGCCGCGCTGGAGCTGGATCTGCTGGCCGAGCGGCTGGCGGCGGTGGCCACGGCCGCCGGACCGACGACCCACGTCCTGCCGTCCGGCACCGAAGAGGTGTCGCTGCTGGCCGCCACCCACTTCAACCAGGCCGCCGCCACCCACGACAGCGCCGTCGCCCAGGGCATTCTCGAACTGCACCACGCCGCCGCGACGCTACGGACTCAGCTCGCGCAGTACATGGCACAGGACACGGTCCGGGCGGCGGGCATCGCCGCCACCACGGCCACCATCCAGGCGTAAGAGGGGGAAGCACGCATGACGCTCGGAATCACCGGGGTTTTCTGGCTGCCACGCATGGCCGAGATCAACTCGATCTCGCTGAACGCGGGCGCGCACGCCATTCCGATCTCGGCCGCCTCCACCTCGTGGACCACGCTCACCGGCGCCTGGGTCGACGCCACCGCCACCGTGGCGCGGGTCATGGCCGAGGTCGGCGTCGGACTCGAGGGGCTCAACGGGCTCAATGTGCTCGCGCGGCTCACCGGCTTCACCGTGTGGGCCGAACAGCAGGTCGTGATGGCCACCGCGCTGGCCGCCAAGACCGCCGCCAATGCCACCGCCTACACCGTGGCGTCCATCGCCATGCCGAGCCTGCCGGAGATCGCGGCCGTCGAAACCGCCCGCGTGGCAGCACATTCCACCGGTGGCGCGCTCAACGGCACCGCCGAACTGGCCGAGGCCGCCAAGCTGGCCATGGACATTCGCGCCGCACTGGTCATGGAGACCTACGAGGCCGCCACCACCGCCATCGTCGCCACGCCCGGCACCTTCCTCATGCCGCCGCCCATCGCGTCCGGCGCGGGCTCGGCCAATGCCGCGTCGTCCACCTTCAGCGACAGCTCCGACCCGGTCACCTCGGCCATCGCCACGGTCACCTCGCTGGCCTCCAATCCGACTGTGCTGAGCGGTATTTCGCAGGTCGCACAGGTGGCGGGCAGCGTGGTCACCACGGGCGCGTCCACCGTCACCAGCGCGGCGGGCAATGCCATCAGCTCGCTCACCAGCGCGGCCGGCACCGGCGGCGGATACTCGCCGGGCATCAGCAATGCGGGCGTCACCACCGCCGGGGTCGGCGCGGCCGCGCTGGCCACCACGGCCGTGGCCTACGCGGGCGGCAGCACCGTCAGCATCGGAAACGGCGGCGGCACACTGCAATTGCCGCAGGGCTGGGGTGCCGGCGCCGGTGCGGGCGGCGCGGCCGTCGCGACGGTGGCCGAGCCGATGACGGTGGCGCAGAGCGCATCCGGCAGCGGCGCCGCGCCCGTGCGCTCGGGCACCAGCCCGGTGCTGGGCGGCGGCAACCACGGTGACGACGAGGAAGAAACCCACGACGGCAACGACTTCGGGCGTTCCACCGATCACTTCGCGCACGGCGGGCTCATCGCGCCCGCGGTCATCGGCGGCGATCCGGCGGACCGCCGGTGACGGTCCTCGGTGGTGGCCGGGGGCCGTCCCTGCTGAAGTCGGTGACTTTGTCGCTCGACGAAATGCAGTATCTCCAAGAGGCTTTGGAGATCGACGAGCTGCCCGTGGTGCTCGACGCCATGGGCCGCTACGACAATGTCACCGACCACGGCGTCGCCATGGCGGCCGCCGCGGCCACCCTGACCGAACGCAACCTGCTCGACGGTGAACAAGTGCACCCGGAGCTGGCCGATCGGCTGCGGGTGCTCTACCGCCCGCACTGGGTGCTGGCCCTGCGCTGGTACGTGGACGGCCACGTCAACCGCTTCTGCATCGCCAAGGGCGACGACGTCGAAGTGGTCGCCCTGCGCGGCCCCGACTCCTACGTCCTCGACGAGGCCGGCCACGACCTGGCCGGCACGGTCATCGCGGCCCTGGGCCCCGCCGACCCCCTCGAGCTGGAAGGCATGCGCGCGCCCACCGAGGACCTCGTCCCCATCTTCGACGACGCCGGCGACGCCACCACCACGGCGAACCGCCTGGCAGCCGTCTGCAACCCGGCCGCCGACGCGAAAACCCTCGCCTCGGCCCTGGTCCAAGTGGACTCGCACGCCGAGATAGTCGGTGTGCTGTACGGCGACGGCAGCCGCGACGTGGCCGACGGCCACATCGCCGTCTACAACACCCGCCACGGCCGCTTCCTCGCCACCTCCAGTCGCGCCGACGACGGCACCAAGTGGACGAGCTTCGCCACCGGCACCCCGGCTCGCCTCCGCACGGCGCTCCAGGACCTGATCACGGCCCTCCCCCTGCGCGAGGAATTCCCCACCCCTCAGCAGCCCGAGTAACGCACCTCCGCAAGGAGTTTCGCTGGACGCAGCCCTAGGGGGCTCCGGGGCACAGCCCCGCGAGCGGGGTTACCCCATGGGGTCGTCGCCGGTGGGCTCTATCGCGTCGGCGAAGGGGGCCGGGTAACGGCCCCAGCGGGTGCATTCCCAGAGACCGTCCTCGAACGGGAGGAGTTCGATGGTCTCGGTGTTGTCGAGATGGTTGTTGGCGGCGAAAAGTCTTGGTACGCCGGTGAGTTCGCGGGAGACCAGGCGCATGGCGGCGCCGTGGCTGACCAGGATGATGTCGCCGGCGTCGCGATCGGAGAGGTAGTCGTCGCGCAGGCGTTCCAGGGCGGGAATGTAGCGATCCAGCACGTCCTGACCACTTTCGCCGCCGGGCACGCGAACACTCAGATCGCCGAAATGCCAGGCGCGGTAGATCTGCTGGAAGGCGTCGTGCGCCTCCTTGCTGTTGCGGCCCTCCAGGTCGCCGAGCTGCACCTCCTGCAGATCGTCCAGCACTTCGAGCGGCACGCCCGTGGCGGCCTCGATGTATCCGCCGGTCTGGCGCGCCCGCAGCGCGGCCGAGGAGAACAGTTTGCGCGGCGGCACACTCAAGCCCGCACCGAAGGTCTTCGCCTGTCCCGCACCGCGTTCGGTGAGCGGCAACCCCGGTAGCCGGGTGTCGAGAATCTTGCCGACATTCCCTTCGGTTTCCCCGTGCCGAACCAGGATCAGCTTGCCGGTCACAGGTCCGCCACCCCCTTCCTCAGATCGATCAGCCAGGCCGCCGCCGGTTCGTCCGACGGCGGCGGGGCGCCATTGGCCGAACTCGCCGGCCAGGACCCCAGGTACCGGATCATCGGCACCGTGCGATGCAGCGCCTTGAGCGCCTCCGCCACCGCCGCATCGTCGATATGCCCCACACAGTCCAGATAGAAGCGGTACGTGCCCATTCCGGTGCGGGTGGGCCGCGACTCGATACGAGTGAGATCGATTCCGCGCGTAGCGAATTCGGCGAACGCCCGCATGAGCGAGCCGGGCTCGTTGGCCAGCTCCATCACCAGCGAGGTGCGATCCGCTCCGGTGCGCGGCGGCGCCGGCTGCGGCGGACCCACCAGTACGAACCGGGTCACCGCCTGCTCGTGATCGGCCACCCCGGACGCCAGCGTCGCCAACCCGAGCCGCTCCCCGGCCAAGGCGGTCGACACCGCCGCGTCCGCGTGCCCGGCCGCGACATCCTCGGCGGCAGCGGCATTCGACCCGGACGTGTACAGCTCCGCCTGCGGCATCCGATGCGCCAGCCAGATCCGCACCTGCGCGGCCGCCACCGGATACGCCGCGATCCTGCGCACCTCGTCCAGCGTCACACCCGGTCGCCCGACGATCGTGAAGGCGACATCGAGTTCGGTCTCGGCGATGATCTGCAACCGCGGCCCGACCGCCAGCGCATCCAAAGTCGGCGCGATCGACCCTTCCACCGAGCTCTCGATGGGAACGACCGCACCCTCGACCTCCCCGGCCCGGACCAACTCGATCGTGGCCCCCTGACTGGCTGCGGGCACACGCTCGACCGGCCCCCCGAAGATTCCGGTGGACTCCAGCTTGGCGAGGGCCATCTCGGTGAAGGTTCCCGACGGCCCGAAGTAGGCGATACGCGGCACGGCTACGAGATTACTTGCGTGGGAGGACTACCCCTCCCCTTTGGCCGAGTCCCACCCGCCAGCGGCCAGAATCCCGCCGGCGTGAAACCGGCTCAGCCGCGCAGCACCCGCAAGGCGTCGTTCACGGCCCCGGGCTCCGAGGTCTCGACGGCCAGCAGCACTCCGCGCAGGGCCTCCACGGCCTCCGGCTTCAACCCGCGCAGGAACGCCACGTCCGGGTTCGCCAGCGCGGCCGGGATGTCATCGCCCATGAGCGCGGCCGTCGTCGCCGCGACAATGGCCACCGCCCGCTCCCCGGAATCCGTCCGCGCCACGAACCCGCTGTCCCCGTGCGCAATTCGCACCAGGAACTTGGCCACCTCGATATCCGGCACTGCCAGATCGAGCACCTCCGCCTCCAAAGCTCCGGAAATCGGCCGCACCAGATCGTCGGTGAGGCCGCGCGCCGGGCGCGGAGGAAGCGACAGCGTCAACGGCACCGGGTCGGCGGAAGGGGATGAATCGTGCGGCACACATCGACGGTAGCCACGCGATTCGGCACCGCTCGCCCCGGGTCGAGTCCAGGCGCACCATAGCCACCATGGACCGGCCGACCGCCCCCATCCGATCACGCCAGCCCGTGTCCCACACGACCATCCCACCGGATGGCAACCGGCCCCGACGTACTGCGACCAGTACGCGGCTGCCGAGTCCCGGTGAGGCGTGATCGCGCACAGTCGCACCCGCGCCGTAACGGGGGCCGGGGGCAGCGCCCCCGATACCCGGGGTCCGGGGGCGGAGCCCCTGGGAGAAACAGAGCCCGGGGGCAGCGCCCCCGATTCCGGGGGTCCGGGGGCGGAGCCCCTGGGAAAAGCACCGCCCCTGGGGGAAACAGAGCTTGCGCGAGCGACGTGCGTCACTTAGCTTAGGATTACCTAATTCCCGTCGGAGGTATGTATGCCCAACCTGGCCCCGGTCGCCGCGCCCACTACCGCCGAACGCGTGCACAGCTCCTGCTCGCTGGCCGAACAGGCGATGCTGGCGCTCCCCGGCCTCGATCCCATACCGACCTCCGTGCACCGGCTGCGGCAGTGCGGTGACGCCGTCATCGCGGTGCCCATGACCTCGACCGCGGCCATGCTCGTCAGCGGAGCCGGAAGCACGGGATCACCGGGAGTGCTGGAACTGACCGATCACGCGCCGGTGACCGTGCGCGAACCCGTGCGGGCACTGGTGTGGCTGCGCGGCTGGGTGCACACCGTGCCCACACACGCCCAGCGGGCACTGGCCGCCGCGGTGGCCGAGGATCACCCGAATCCGGCGCTGCTCGACATCGGGCACACCACCACGCTGCTGCGGCTGGTCATCGACTCCGCGGTGGTGGCCGACAGCACCGGCGCGGATTCGGTTGGGCGCGAACAGATCCGGCAGGCGCACGCGGACCCGTTCTGCGAGATGGAAGCCGCCTGGCTGCAGCACCTGCAGGCCGACCACGGCGACATCATCGACCGGCTGGCCCGCAACCTGCCCGGACACCTGCGGCGCGGGGCGCTCGTCCACCCGCTCGCCCTCGACCGCTACGGCATCACCCTGCGCGTGGAGGGCGCCGACCGCGACCACGACGTCCGGCTCTCGTTCTCCGCCCCCGCCGACGACGTCGAAGCCCTCAGCCGCGCGGTCCGCATCCTGGCCGGCTGCCCGTTCCGCAACGGACTGCGGCACAGCTGAGCACATAGATTGGCTGCCATGGTTTCGGCAGCTGAATCCCGGGCCGGGTGGCCCGCGCCCGCCTCATCCGACGGGGAGAAGCGGGCGATCCGGATCGAGATCGCGGTGGTGCTGGTCGTCACGTTCGGGTTGAGCGGGGCGAATGCGGCGCTGTCGCTGCTGGAGAGTGCGCTGTCGCCGGGCGGGGTGGGCGGGCAGACGGTCGCGTTGAATCCGTCGCGGGCGGCGCAATCGGCCATCGATCTGATGTTCCAGCTGCTGGGTGTGGCGCGACTGCTCGGATGGGCGGCGCTGGGGCTGTATCTGTTGTGGCGCAGCGGGATCGGACCGAAGGCGATCGGGCTGGCGCGGCGGCTGCGGTGGCGGGCGGATGTGCTGCCGGGGTCGGCGCTGGCGGCGGTCATCGGGATTCCGGGGCTGGGGTTGTATCTGGCGGCGCACACGCTGGGGGCGAGCGTCACCATCGTGCCGGGGTCGCTCGAACACTGGTGGCGGCTGCCCGTGCTGGTGCTGTCCGCGTGGGCGAATTCGGCGGCCGAGGAAGTGCTGGTGGTGGCGTGGCTGATCACCCGCTTGCGACAGCTGGGGTGGTCGGAGAACCGGTCGCTGCTGGCGTCGGCGCTGCTGCGCGGCAGCTATCACCTGTATCAGGGGCTTGGCGCCGGGGTGGGCAACCTGGTGATGGGGGTGATCTTCGGCCGCTACTGGCAGCGAACCAACCGGTTGTGGCCGCTGCTGCTGGCGCACGCGCTCATCGACACGGTGGCGTATCTCGGTTACGCATTCCTGCGCGGACACGTCTCCTGGCTGCCATGATGCAACCGTAATGACATCGAGATGAACCGCGCGAACGGTTCCATCAGTAGAGTTTCTGGTGATGAACGGCGACGACCCCCAGCACTACGCACGGATGCGCCGGGAGCCGCCGCCTGGTCGCGCAGGCGAGCCCCCGGCCCGTCCGCAGCGCCCCGCAGCGAACCAGCCGCAACCTCCGCGCGCACAGCCCGCGCGACCGATGCGCCCGAATCCGGCGGCACCGCCCGCCGGTCAAGGCGGTCGGCCACAGCGCCCGGACCAGGGCGCACGCGGCCCACAACCCGGGCGCGACCGCCCCGGCTTCGATCCCACCCGCAAGCTCGATCGTGAGGAACCCCGTCGGCCACAGGCATATTCGCAGGTGCCGACGGTGAAGAACCCGCGCAATCAGCCGCCACCCCGGCGCGAACAGGCTCCGCCACAGCGCAATTCGAACAATCCGCCACGCGACCGAGCAGGGCAGCGCGGACCCGCCGATGCGCGCCGCGATCAGGCCGCCGCCCAGGGGAATCCGGCGGCGACGCGGAAGTACTCGGAGCGGGATCGGGAAGGCGCTCCGCTGTTGCACGCGCCGACCCAGCAGCCCGTCCCGTATCGCGAGGACACTCCCCCGCCTCCGCCACCGCCCTCGCGGCCGCCGAGACGTGGTGGGGGCGGCGGGGATCGGCCGCGTGGGTCCAGACGCAAGTTCAGATTGCGGTGGGGGCGGCTGATTCTCATCGTTCTGGTGTTGTTGCTGGCGCTCCCGATCGCGGCGGCCGTCTACGTGGACACGCATCTGGTGCGCATCGACGCACTGACGAGCTACTCCGGACGGCCCGGCGACACGCCCGGGACGAATTGGCTTCTGGTGGGTTCGGACAGTCGTTCCGGGCTGAGCGAGGAGCAGGAACAGGAGCTGTCCACCGGTGGCGAGGTGGGCTCCGAGCGCACCGACACGATCATCCTCGTGCACGTTCCGGAGTCGGGAACGCCGACGCTGGTCAGCCTGCCGCGCGACTCGTACGTGAGCATTCCGGGCAATGGCAGGGACAAGCTCAACGCCTCCTTCGCGATCGGCGGCCCGCAACTGCTGGTGCAGACCGTGGAGGGTGCGACGGGCCTGCGCATCGACCATTACGCGCAGATCGGCTTCGGCGGTTTCGCCGATATCGTCGACGCGGTCGGCGGCATCGACATGTGCCTGGACGAGGCGATCAACGACCCCTTGGCGGGCATCGATCTGCAGGCCGGCTGCCAGAAACTGAACGGCGCCGAGGCGCTCGGTTTCGTGCGCACCCGCGCCACGCCGCGCGCGGATCTGGATCGCATGCTGAATCAGCGCAAGTTCCTGAGCGCGCTGCTGAAGAAGGCGTCCAGTCCGGGCACGCTCATCAATCCGTTCCGGTCCTGGCCGCTGATACAGGGCTTGACGAAGGCGCTGAAGGTCGACGACGGCTGCCACGTGTGGAATCTGGCCTCGCTGGGCCGGGCGCTGGGCGGTGATCCGATTGCCACGACGGTGCCGATCGGCGGGTTCGAGGATGTGGACGGCAGCGGCAATGTGGTGCTGTGGGACAAGGCGAAAGCGAGCAGGTTCTTCGAGGCGCTGGCGAACGACGAACAGGTCCCGTCGGACCTGGTGACGACGGTCGGCAATTAGTGCAAATTAGGCAATACTTGCCTCAATAAGGCTGTGCTCAATAAGGCTGCACTTGGATGACACGCCGTGTGAGCAGGGCTAATGTCGTCGCCATGGCCACGCGTACCCAAACCAAGAAGAGCAAGTTCCACGCCTTGCTCCAGGATCAGATCCGCAATGAATTCAATGCGGAGCATCAGTACATCGCCATCGCCATGTGGTTCGATCACGCCGACCTGCCGGTGCTCGCGAAGTATTTCTACAAGCAGGCCGTCGAAGAGCGTAATCACGCCATGATGATCGCGCAGTACCTGCTCGATCAGGACTTCAATGTCGAAGTGGCGCCGACCGACGCCGGCAAGTCGCAATTCGCGAATGCCAAGGAGCCGATCGCCCTCGCGCTCGCGCAGGAGGAAGCGGTCACCGACCAGATCGTGCAGCTCGCCAAGACCGCCCGGGAAGAGGGCGACTACCAGGGCGAACAGTTCATGCAGTGGTTCCTGAAGGAGCAGGTCGAGGAAGTCGCGACCATGCGCACCCTGCTGGCCGTCGCCGAGCGCGCGAGCGCGAATCTGTTCGACCTGGAGAATTACGTCTCCCGCGAAATGAGTTCCCCGAAGGACGCTTCCGGTTCGCCGCACGCCGCGGGCGGTTCGTTGTAATTCGCTTCGGTGGATGAGCCGATACGAAGAGCCCGGTCGCTTGCGCTCGACCGGGCTCTTCGTTTATCTCTGCCGAAGCTGGTTCACTTCGCGGAGATCGAGCTGAACAGGGACTTGATCAGCGTGAGAATGGCTTCCATGGTTTTCTCCTCATCGGTGTAGCTCGGTGCCGGAGCACCTTCCCCGTGGATCTGTGGGGTGATGAGAACCTAACCGAGTTCCGCGATAGAAATGATCCTTTTTCAAAAAATTCTCCGCAAAAAATTCCGGCTGCCCGCGGCAGGTCCGGAGACCACCGCGAACAGCCGGAAAAACGCTGGTCAGAGCGTCAGCGCAGGGTGACCTGACGGGAGCGCAGCCCATCACGGGAGCGGCGCTCGTCGGAAGTCAGCGGGGCGTCGACCTTCAGTGCCTCGGCCAAACGGGCGCCGAATTCGCGGGCCGGAGCCTCCCATTCGGTGGCGTGCTTTTCCGGATCAAGATCGAATACCGGGACCAGCAGGCCGTGCGTGCGGAACGAGCCCGCGAACCGCGAACCCTCACCCAAATTCAGGTTGCCGGCGGCGTGCAACCGCGCCAGCGCCAGCATGAGGGCGTCCTCGTCCTCGGGCCGCACCCAGCGCAGGTGCGCCTTCTCGCCGGCGTCCACCCACCAGGCCGCGCCGACCGCGTCCGCACCCAGCTCCAGGCGCGCCGACGGCATGATCGCCTGATTGGCCTGCTCGATGGTGGCCGCCACCTGCGGGTCCGGGGTGACGCCCGCGGGCACCCACCAGTTGAAGTCCTGGTGCACGGTCAGGTCCAGGGCAGCGCCTGGGTCCAGCACCTCCGAAAGCCGCGGCGCGCCTTCCACATTCGCGGTCTGCAGCGAATCGCCCGGCTCCGCGCCCTGCGTCCACAGGATGGCGGCGGCGAGGTCGGCCGACGGATCGGCGGACTGGAACTGCACCTGCGTGCCGACGAAACCGACCGGCTCGTCACCGGCGCGCACCAGCGCGGCCACCGCACCCGGCAGCACCGTGGCGAGGGTGACGGGGCGCTCGGCGGCGACATTCGGCGACAGCTTCAGCGTCGCGGTCGCGGACGGCACGAACTCCCGTAGCGCGACCAGATCGCATTCCGCGGCCAGGCCCTCGAACGGGCGCGTGACGGTCTGCGCGGCCTGCTCGTGCGCGGCGCGACGCGCGGCCAGCTTCTCGGCCCGATTGCTCCCCTGCTTGGGAGTGTTGCGCTTGCTCTTACCCATAGCCCTGAAAACTACCCGCAGGGCTCGCGCAGACTCTCAGGGGCTTCGCCCCCGAACCCTGCCATTCGGCTGCGCCGCGCGCGTTTTCAGGCGTCGAGCGAGTTCTTGGTGCGGCCCGGGTGATTGGTGGCGACCCAGTCGACGCCGAGTTCGGCGCAGAGCTTCACGTCCTCGTGGTCGTCGACGGTCCAGACGTACGTGGCGCGGCCCGCGGCGGCGGCCTTGTCGACGAGATCCGGATGTTCGCGCAGGGTGCGGACCGAGGGGCCGACCGCGGTGGCGCCCACCGTGGTCGCCGCGCCGCCGGAGAGGTAGAGAGAGGACTCGCCGAGCAACACCGTGGGTAGCAGCGGCGCGGCGCGGCGGATGCGCCAGACGGCCGTCGCCGCGAAAGACATGACGACCGCGCGCGAATGGTCGGCGGAGGCGGGGGTGGCGATGCCGTAGCGCTGCAGTTCGTTCAGCAGTGTGGTTTCCACCAGCGCGCCGTAGCGGACCGGATGCTTGGTCTCGATGAAGAGCTTGGTGGGACGGCTCTTCCAGTCCAGCACCAGCTCGATGAGTTCGGACAGCGTGAGCACCTCGGCCGGTTCGGTGCCGTTCATGCTGAAGTCCAGCGACTTCAGTTCGTCCAGGGTCATTTCGCTGACCGCGCCGGTGCCGTTGGAGGTGCGGTCCACGGTGCGGTCGTGCACGCAGACCAGGTGCCCATCCTTGGTCAGGCGGATATCGCATTCGACGCCGTCGGCGCCTTCCTGCAGCGCGAGTTCGTAGGCGGCAAGCGTATGTTCGGGTCGCGCCGCCGACGCCCCCCGGTGCGCGACAACGAACGGCGCGCGACTGGCCCGGCTCACTTCGCCAATACCTCCTCGGGATTCGATGCCACGGCCTCATCATTCCCGACGGCGTCGGCGGGCGCGCGCCCGGCAGAACCGGATTCGCGCGCGGCGGACTCGTCGGGCTCGGATTCGGCACGCGCACGGGCGGATTCGGCGCCGGGGTGCACGGGTTCGATGACGGGTTCCGCGGGCGCGGTCGCCACCAGCCAGCGGGTTCGGCCGACCTCGCGTCCGCGCAGGTCACGCCCGTCGAAGGTGCGCACCATCCACAGCGTCAGCACCGCCACCGCGGCCGCCGCGAGGTCGGTCCAGGCGGCGACGAGCACGCCGTCGGCCTGCGCCTGCAGCGTGTCCGCGAACCGGTACAGCTGCGCCACCACCACCAGGATGCCGTTGAGAACCCATGCGGCCCACCAGATCCGGACGGTGCGAAGCAGGCGCGGATCACCGCCGGGCAACATGGTGCCGGCGGCGCGGGCCCGCACCGCGTCGGTGAGGAAGACGCCGGGCCAGACCAGGTTCACGCCCGGCACCACACACCCGAGGATCAGTGCGCGCAGGGAACGCGGGTCCTCCCGCTGCGCCGCCGCGAAGGCGGCACGCCGGGTCCGGGCCAGCCAGCCCACCATGGCGACCGCCGTCACCAGCGCGAATAGCAGTGCGGTGATACCGAATACGTAGACGGCGCCGTCGGACAGGTACAGCAGCCACGGCGGAATGAGCCGGGTGCGATTGCGCAGCAGCACCCCGTAGCGCCCGAATTCGGCGAGGGCCGCGAGCACGAACAGCCCGGCGGTGGTCATGAGCAGTTCGGGGATGCGTTCGACCAGCCGCTGGAAACGGGTGGGCGGCGCGATCGTCCGCTGCGGCGGCCGGTCCTGTAGGCCCCAGCGCGGAATGCGAAGGTAGCGAGGCGTTTCCGTGGGCTGCCTGCGGCGGGCCGCCGGCGCCGGATGGCCCCTGCGGCCGGGCGGCCGGGCCACCCACCGGTAGTTGCGGCGCGCGGGCGGTGCGTCCACGGGTGCGGGCGAGAGCAGTACGCCGTGGCAGCGGGGGCACCAGTGCAGGGGTTTGCCCTGCACGGCCCAGCGCGCACCGCAGCGGGCGCACGGCTGCACCACCGGCGATCGCGAGTCGGCCACGTGTCCCCCGTTCCTCGGCTCCATGCGGGTCCGTCTAGTAGATCTTCGCTTGCTGGTCGCCGTCGCCGATGAGCGGGCGGCCGGCCTGTTGCCAGGCCACCATGCCGCCGGTGACGCAGAGGGCTTCGATGCCGACGGTTTCCAGGTACTGCACCGCGGTGACCGAGCGGCCGCCCTGGCGGCAGATCACGTAGATCTCGGCGTCGTAATCCAGTTCGTCCAGGCGGGCGGGTACATCGACGAGCGGGATGTGCATGGCCCCTGGGGCGTGGCCCTGCTGCCATTCGTCGGCGTCGCGGACGTCGATGAGCATGGCGGGCACCGGTTCCGCGCCCGCCCACGGCTCGGCGGTGTCGAATTCCGCTGGCACGGCGTCGATCGGCACCGAGGGGACATGGGGCATGGTCACGGTTTCGATCCTGCCACGGGCGGCGGAGTGCCGGGTGGTTGTGCATCCGGCTCGAAAGTTATCCACATAATCCACAACCTGATCCACAGCTTCAGGGTTGTGCGGTATGTCGGGAAAATCCCCCCGGCGAATCGCTCCGGATAGTCCCCTCCACGGCCCGGAACGATCCGCCGCGGGACCGAGTCCGAACCCGGTCCCACTTACTTGGACGGGCCGCCCGCGACATCGGTTCCGTTCGAATCCGAAAAAAACGACAACACTACTGAAAAACGGAAATCCTGGGTCCGGCCAGCACGTATCGGTAGCCTGGCGCTATGACTGTGAGCAGGGGGACACTCGACGGCCTCGACATCGCTGGACTCAACACCGCACTCTCCGAGGCCACCTGCCTCGGAATAGACGTCGACGCGGCGGCCGCGCGCATTCGGCTGGAACTCGACGTCCTGACCCTCCCGGTCGACGGCCCACCGCCGCCGAACTGCAAGATCTTCCTCACCCTCACCGGCGTCACCCGCGTCGCCGCCTCCCTACGCCGGCAGCGCTGGGACGATCTGGAACCCGTCGTCCTGCCGCTCACCGCCGACAGCCTGCGCGAAGCCGTGCTCTCCTTCGGCGGCGGCGCCCTGCACGGCTGGGAATTCTTCGACCTCAACGACAAGTCCTGGGAGAAGTGGCGCAAACTGCTCAGCTTCGACGCCACCCTCAGCGACGGCCCGGCCGCGCACATGCTCGAGTTCTCCCAGGAGGAGGGCATCGACCCGCGCGAACTCGATGTGCGGGTCTGGTTCGACAGCGTGGAGGTCACCGACTGCGACGGCAACCCGATGGCCGTCGAGGACTTCATCGGCGGCGGCGTGCGCTGGTGGCAGGCGCACGACAAGGGCGACCCGCGCACCATGCTCCCGAATATCGTTCCGCCGCTGTAGAACTCGCCCGGGCTCTCAGGGGCTTCGCCCCCGAACCCCTGGGAGTCCGATCGCCTTTCCTCGGCGCACCCCGTTGACCGGCAATGTTTCGTTTGCCGTGAATTAATGTCCAACCTGCGGGAATCAGGGGGGTACGACCCCGGTTGGACACGAGCGGGTGTACGAATGATGGTTGGGTGCGCCTCGACACACACCGTGCGAGGACACACGGCCCCGACACTGAGGAAGGGACATCGTGGCTGTTTACACGCTGCCGGAACTGGATTACGACTACGACGCGCTGGAGCCGTTCATCTCCGGGCAGATCAACGAGCTTCATCACTCGAAGCATCACGCCGCCTACGTCGCGGGCGCGAACGCCGCGCTGGAGAAGCTGGAAGAGGCCCGCGAGAAGGGCGACCACGCGGCCATCTTCCTGAACGAGAAGAACCTGGCCTTCCACCTGGGCGGCCACGTCAACCACTCCATCTGGTGGAAGAGCCTGTCCAAGGACGGCGGCGACAAGCCGGTCGGCGACCTGGCCGCCGCCATTGACGACCAGTTCGGTTCGTTCGACAAGTTCAACGCGCAGTTCTCCGCCGCCGCGAACGGCCTGCAGGGCTCCGGCTGGGCCTGGCTGGGTTACGACACCCTGGCCGGCAAGCTGCTCACCTTCCAGCTCACCGACCAGCAGGGCAACGTGCCGCTCGGCATCATCCCGCTGCTCGGCCTGGACATGTGGGAGCACGCCTTCTACCTGCAGTACAAGAACGTCAAGGCCGACTACGTGAAGGCCTTCTGGAACGTCGTGAACTGGGCCGAGGTGCAGGACCGCTTCACCCGCGCCGTCAACCAGGGCAAGGGCCTGATCTTCGGCTGATAACCCGAGGAGGGTGCGACGCGCCCGGGCGTTCGGACCCGCGAGCCGGTGACGGCTTGCGGGTCCTTTGTCGTTTCCAGGGCCTGACCGGCGCGATGTTCGCCGGCGGGCCCGTGTGTTAGCACTCTTTGGTACTTGTGTGCCAGTTCGTTCCGGTAGAACCTGGTGTTCCAACCGCAGGACGGGCAGAGCCGCCCCGGATCTCTACTTCGGGAGGCAACAATGGGCGCTCACGAACAGATCGGCGTCACGCCGTTCCACTCCAGTGGATCCCTGCGCGGATTCCTCATCTCCGGGCGCTGGCCGGATTCCACCAAGGAATGGGCGCAACTGCTGGTGATCGCCGTGCGGGTCGCGAGCCTGCCGGGACTGCTGCCCACGACGACGGTGTTCGGGGCGCGGGAGGAACTGCCGGAGGATCCGCAGCCGGGGATGGTCGGGCTGGTGATGGCCGAGGGAACGGTGCTCGGGGAGGAAGCCTTGCAGCCCGGGAGGTTTGCTCAGCATGTGCCACCGGCGCTGATCATGCTGCATCCGCCGCGTGAGACCCGGCCTTCACTGCCCGAATGTTCCGGTGCCGCATCCGGCTGCCTGCTGCTGCCGGGACTGCCGCATCTGGGCCTCGAACATCGGGCCGCCTGGGTGGAAACCGATGTGGACGGCACCGTCACCTCCATGGTTTCGCGGGTGGGCGTCGATCCCATCAGTGATCCCGACACCGCGGTTCTGGCCATGCTGCTGGCCGCGTGAGGGTTCCCGAAACTTTCGGGCAGTGTCCCCAAACTTATTGCGCGCATTGCGATTTCGGCTACACGAGTTTGCGTGCGTCCGGTTTGCCGGGGTAGGGTGGCGGGCAGCGAAGGGGAGTAGCCCCCAATCGCGCAGTCGACATACTGGTCCCGTCGCGGATCCGGCTGCGTGAACCGGAACACCGGTGGGCGAGACCTTCGGCCGATACGAACCAAACCGTTTTACCGGTGCGGTGTCGGCTGAAGCGTCGCCGCACCTTCAGCCGACAGGCCGGAGACCTGGGAGCTGAACGACATGATCACCACGATATTGCTGAGTTTCGGGGCGCTGTTCCTCGCCGAACTCGGCGACAAATCGCAACTCATGACCCTGACGTTCGCGCTGCGCTACAGGTGGTGGGTCGTGCTCAGCGCCATCACGGTCGCGAGCATCGCGGTAAACCTGATCGCGGTGGGGGTCGGGCATTTTCTCGGGGCGGCGCTGCCGACCGAGGTGATCTCACTGTTCGCGGCGGCCGTGCTGATCGGTGTCGGGCTGTGGACCTTGCGGGAGGTGCTCACCGGGTCGGACGACGACGCCGAAGCGCCTGCGCCGCAAGCACATTCCCGGTCCGCGTTCTTCGTGGTGCTGTCCGCGTTCCTGCTTGCCGAACTCGGCGACCGGACCATGTTCGCCGCCATGGCGCTCGCCACCAACAACGGCTGGATCGCGGTCTGGATCGGGTCGGTCGCAGGCATGGTGGCCGCGGGCGGGCTGGCCATTCTCATCGGCGTGACCGTGGGAAAGCATGTGCCGGAACGGCTCATCGCGATCTGCTCGGGGCTGCTGTTCCTGTACTTCGGTGCGGCAACGCTTTTGGGGACGCTCGCCTCCGGGTTGAGCACGGTCGCCGCCATCGCGCTGGCCGCGATCGCGCCCGCCTGCGCCGGACTGGTGCTGCTCGGGCTGTCAGCTCGAAAGGGGCGCGCTGCCGAACAATTCGCCGCTGCGGCGGACCAGGCCCAGTAGCGGTTCACGCAGGCCGCGCAGACCCTCGGTGTCGTTCGCGGCAATGCGGGCCGTCACCATCGCGCCGACCGCGGCGACCAGGGTCTGGCAGGCGAAACGCTGCTCCTCGGTGTCGGCGCCGAGAATGTCGGCGACCATGGCCACGAAGGTTTCCTGCAGCTGGGTGCGGCGGGTGATGGCCTCGGGGCCGACCGCGTACACCTCGACGAGAAAGACTCGGGCGTAAGCCGGTTCGGAGGCCAGGGCGTCGAGATAGGCGCCGAGGACGCGTTCGATGCGCTCGACCTGGGTTTCGCCGTCGAACTCCGCGCCCGTGACGGTGAGGATGCCCGCGAGCATGAGTTCCACGGCGCGTTCGAAGGCCGCCTCGAAACAGTCCTCCTTGGAACGGAACTGCTCGTAGAAGGTTTCACGCGAAACACCCGCGCGTTTGATGACCGCGGCCACCGGTGTTCCGACATAGCCCTTTTCGGCCATGGCCTCGGCCATGGCGAGCAGGATGCGGTCGCGCTGCGCGGCGACGACCGTTTCACGCGGCAGGCCATGCCGGCCGCGGGGCAGCTGGCGGGCGGTGACAGCCGATTCGGTCATGCGGTGGACTCCGTGGGCGGTTAGGCGAGCTTTCTCATTCTGCGTTCGCGGGCGGGCTGGTCGGTCGTGAAGCCCGCCCGTTCGGTGCGGGCGATCTCCAGTCCCGGCTCCACACCGTGGCGTAGCGAATAGTCGATCACACGTTGCGCGATCGGTCGACACCACAGCACCAAACCCACCCAGTAGGGCGAGACGGTGCGGCGGGAACGGCGGGCCAGGGCGCGTTCCATGCCGTCGATGGCGGGGCCGAGCGGGGCGATGCCGGAGATGGTGGAGGTGCCGCCGCCCTTGCCGTGGCCGAGGATGCTGCGGGCGGCCTCGGTGTCGAAGCCGCGGCTGGTCATGTCGGTGTCGAGTTCGGCGAAGTAGGCGAGGCCGACCTTGGCGCCGGTGTGGCGCAGTTCTATGCGCAGGGTCTGGCCGAGGGCTTCGACGGCGGCCTTGGAGGCGCTGTAGGCCCCGGCCAGGGGTAGGTGCACGGCGGCGGCGAGCGAGGTGACGATGAGGGCGTAGCCGTTCGGGTGCGCGATGTGCGGGCCGGCGGCGCGCAGCGTGTAGTAGACGCCGAGGACGTTCACCGCGAGGGTTTCCTCCAGCACGCGCGGGTCGCCGCCGATCAGCGAAAGCTGTTTGGCAATACCGGCATTCGCCACCACGGCGTCCAGGCCGCCGAGTTCGTGGGTGAGCGAGTCCACCACGCGTTCGACCTGCTCCGGGTCGCCGATATCGCAGTAGCGCCAGGGGGCGTCGCCGCATTCGGCGGCGACCTCGGCCAGCAGTTCGGCTTCGATGCCCAGCAGGGCGACGCGGGCGCCGTGCGCATGCAGTTGGCGGGCGAGCTGGGCGCCGATGCCGCGGGCCGCGCCGGTGATCAGGATGCGTTTTCCGGCCACCCTGAGGGCCGGGCGGAACAGGCCGCGGCGGAGTCGGCGGGCCGAACTGGCGTTCATACTGGGAAGGTACCACTAGACGAACAGCAATGTTCGCAAACTGTTCGGTCCTCTTGGCCCGCAGCGTGATCCCCCTCGCAGTGCTGATCTTCATTCCCGTTATGGTGCTTATTGACGGAGGGCCAGCGAGAGGGCCGTCCACTGTCGAGAGGACCAGATCACCGTGGAGATTTCGGGCTCCGCCGCCATCATCACCGGAGGTGCGTCCGGGCTGGGCGCGGCCACCGCAAAGCGCTTCGCCGACGCGGGCGCCACCGTCTTCGGCCTGGACCTGGCGCAGTCGATCGAGCGCGCCGGCGACAGCGTGCCGGACGGCGTCACCCTCATCCCGACCGACGTCACCAGCGGTGACGAGGTGGCCGCCGCGGTCGCCAAGGTCGTGGAATCCGGTGTGCCGCTGCGCATCGTCGTCAACTGTGCCGGTGTGGGCTGGGCGGGACGCATCCTGTCCAAGAACGGCCCGCACGACCTGGAGCTGTTCCGCACCGTCATCACCGTGAACCTGCTCGGTTCCTTCAATGTCATGCGCCTGGCCGCCGAGGCCATCGCCAAGACCGACCCGGTCGACGAGTACGGCCAGCGCGGCGTGATCATCAACACCGCGTCCGTCGCCGCGTTCGAGGGCCAGATCGGCCAGATCGCCTACTCCGCCTCCAAGGGCGGCGTCGCCGGCATGACCATCCCGGCGGCTCGTGACCTGGCGCAGTTCGGCATTCGTGTGAACACCATCGCCCCCGGCATCATCGACACCCCGATGCTCGCCGGCGTCACCGAGGAATACCGCAAGGGCCTCGAGGCGGGCGTGCCCTTCCCGTCCCGCCTGGGCCGCCCGGACGAGTACGCGCAGCTCGCGCAGTACATCACCGAGCACGACTACCTGAACGGCGAGACCTTCCGCATGGACGGCGCCCTCCGCATGGCACCGCGCTGACGCTTGGTCTTGGGGGCTTCGCCCCCAAACGCCCGAAAAGGGGAGGCGGGGGCTAAGCCCCCGGACCCCCCATAGGGCTGCGCCCGGCAAGCCCCCGCCCTCGAAAACCCCCGCACCGTAACGGGGGCCGGGGGCAGCGCCCCCGATACCGGGGGACCGGGGGCAGAGCCCCTGGGAAAAACAGAGCCCGCACCGGATTCCGGTGCGGGCCTTGGCGTTTCGAAGCTTGTGAGGCTCAGCGCCTGTTGTTTCGGGTTGGGGTCCCTAGCGCTCTCAGCCTCCGCCGCGAACTAGTTGGGGCGGACGGCCGCAGCCTGCGGACCCTTCTTGCCCTCGGTGATCTCGAAGCTCACAGCCTGGCCCTCTTCGAGCTGGCGGTAGCCGTTGCCTTCGATCTCCGAGTAGTGAACGAACACATCGGGGCCGTCCTCGCGGGCGATGAAGCCGTAGCCCTTCTCCGCGTTGAACCACTTGACGGTGCCCTGAACCATTACCTTCTCCTGACGAGATTTTTGTTGCACGGTCACCAAGGTTTCGATGACCAGGTCGAATCAGAAGGCGGCTTACAACTTGCCCTGCAAGGTGAAGCGACGCCCGCACAATGTTCCGCGCGAGCATGTTGAACACGAACACGAAAAACTTACGACCAAGACGTACAACGTACGCGGTTCCAGCGAGTTCCCGAAATCGGCAAGGCACGATGAGCGTCACATTTGGGACAGATCGGGTATGACCGATTCCCGCTCGCTATGAATCGCTGCGGCGCATGTGCGACAGCGGTCGCGGAGCGAAAGACCCCCGGTGGACGGCGCCACCGGGGGTCCGGCCCCGAAAAATCAGAGCGTCCGGGTGAGACGGTCGGCCAGGATGCGGGCGAAGTGCGCCGGATCCTTCAGTTCGCCGCCCTCGGCGAGGACGGCCGTGCCGTACAACAGCTCGGCGGTCTCGGCGAGCGCGCCCTTGTCCTCGGCGTCCCGCTGCTTGGCGAACTCGTCGCGCAAGCCCGTGACCAGCGGATGCGTCGGGTTCAGCTCGAGAATCCGCTTGGTCTCCGGCAGCACCTGACCCGAAGCCCGGTACATGCGCTCCAGCATGGGCGTGAAGTCGAACACATCACCCACGATGCAGGCGGGCGAGGTGGTCAGGCGCGCGGTGAGGCGCACCTCCTTCACGCTGGCGGCCAGGGTTTCCTGCATCCAGGTGAGCAGCTCGGCGAAATCCTTCTCCTGCTGCTCGCGCAGCGCCTCGGATTCCTTCTTCTCGTCCTCGGTCTCCAGATCCACCTCGCCCTTGGCGATGGACTGGAACGGCTTGCCGTCGAACTCCGGCACCGAACCGACCCACATCTCGTCGACCGGATCGGTCAGCACCAGCACCTCGAGCCCCTTGGCCTGGAAGGCTTCCATGTGCGGGGAGTTCTCGATCTGCTGGCGGGATTCGCCGGTCATGTAGTAGATCGCGGACTGGCCGTCGGGCATCCGCTCCACGTACTCCGCGAGCGAGGTGAGCTCGGATTCCGAATGCGTGGACGCGAAAGACGAGACCTGCAGGATGGTTTCGCGGTTGTCGGTGTCGGAGAGCAAGCCCTCCTTGAGCACCCGCCCGAATTCCTTCCAGAAGGTCTGGTACTTCTCCTGATCCTCGGCCCCGCGCAGGTCCTTGACCGTGGACAGCACCTTCTTCACCAGGCGCTTGCGAATGGCCCGGATCTGCCGGTCCTGCTGCAGGATCTCGCGAGAGACGTTGAGCGACAGGTCCTGTGCATCCACCACGCCCTTGACGAAGCGCAGATACTCCGGCATCAGCTCTTCGCAGTTGTCCATGATGAACACCCGCCGCACATACAGCTGCACGCCGCGCTTGTGCTCCCGCGTGAACAGGTCGAACGGCGCGTGCGAGGGCAGGAACAGCAGCGCCTGATACTCGAAGGTGCCCTCCGCCTTCATGGCGATGGTCTCGAGCGGATCGTCCCAGGCGTGCGAGACGTGCCGGTAGAACTCCTTGTACTCCTCCTCGGTGACCTCGCTCTTGGGGCGGGTCCACAGGGCCTTCTGGGAGTTCAGGGTCTGGGTTTCGAGGATGGTCTTCTCGGTCTTGTCCTCACCCTCACCGTCCATGACGGTGCGCTCCACCGTCATGCGGATCGGCCAGGCGATGAAATCCGAGTACTTCTTGACGATTTCGCGGAGCTTCCACTCCATCGTGTAGTCGAAGAGGTGATCGTCCTCGTCGGCCGGCTTCAGGTGCAGCGACACGGTGGTGCCCTGCGGGGCCTCGTCGAGGTCCTCGATGCTGTAGGTGGACGAGCCCGCGGCGGATTCCCAACGGGTGCCGCCGGTTTCGCCCGCCTTGCGGGTGGTGAGCGTGACCTTGTCCGCCACCATGAACGTCGAATAGAAGCCGATGCCGAACTGGCCGATGAGTTCCTCGGCGGCGGCGTCGGACTTCACTTCGAGCAATTGCTTGCGCAGTTGCGCGGTACCGGATTTGGCGAGCGTGCCGATCAGATCCACCACTTCGGCGCGGGACATGCCGATGCCGTTGTCGCGCACGGTGAGTACGCGGGCGTCGTGGTCCACTTCCAGCTCGATGTGCAGATCCGAGGTGTCGGCCTCGAGATCCTTGTCGCGATAGACCTCCATCTTCAGCTTGTCCAGCGCATCGGAGGCGTTGGAGATCAGTTCACGGAGAAAGGTGTCCTTGTTCGAGTAGACCGAGTGGATCATCAGCTCCAGCAGCTGATGGGTTTCGGCCTGAAACTCCAGGTGTTCGACGTGTTCGGTCACGACGCGATACTACGACGGGAGAAATCGGCGATCGAGGGAACCTCGGCATCCGCGCGCTCGGACATCCAGTCCCGCAACGTCTTCGTGGCCAGCACATCGTCCTCGTTGTATTCGAGAATGCGGGTGCGCTGCGACATGTCCGGTTCGCCGCCGTCGTAGCCGACGGCCAGGCGGTACCAGCTCATGGACGCCTCTCCCCCGGCCTCCGGATCGCGCCAGGCGAAACCGGCGACAGGGGCGATCTTCTTGAGGCCCTTGCCGTTCGGGCAGATGAACTGCTCGGACACGGCCTGGAACATGTCGACCCAGTCGGGGCTGTCGACGAAACGCTGCACCTCGCGTTCGGTGGGGATGCCGGGCATGCCGGCGAAGCGGCGGGCCGACTCGTAGAGCCACTTGTCCTCGGCGGTGCGCGAATAGCAGTAGGCGGCAAAGGTTTTGCCCTCCGCCTTGGCGTCGGCGCGGATCCGCATGAGCCAGGTCCAGAATTCGGCGAAGGAGCGGCCCTCGTCCTCGGTGGGCAGCGGATCCCAGGTGACGAACGGGCGGTAGACGCCGTCGAGCAGGGTGCCCCAGAGGTAGGCGCCGTGCTCCTGGAAGCTCTCCAGGTCCACATCCACTTCGACGTCGGCGCGCTGCACCCGCACCTGCTCGACGCGGCGGACCAGCGGGGCGCCGGTGGCCCAAGCCCGTGCGGTGACAATGGTTTCGGTGAACGGCTCGTACTGCCAGTCGTCCGGGTCGTCGCCGGACCAGGCGGCCAGATCGTCGATGGTCTCCACGCCGTGCCGGCGCAGCACCTCGGCGCGCGAGCCGGGGGCCACCAGGCTCACATCGCGATGCTCGGACAGCCAGCGTTCACAGCTGGGCTTGCCCTCCTCGGGGGCGCGGCTCCACCACGGGCACTGCCGGCACTCGGGCACCTTGGACGGGACCGTGGGGAGTTCGCCGCGCACGACGGCGATGCGGTCGGCGTAGCGGCGGTCGTAATCGTCGAGGATCGGGCCGAGGTCGTGCACCAGAATCCGGTCGAAGTGGTAGCCGATCGCGCCGCCCACCAGGGCCGGGCTCGCGTAGCCGTGCCGCTGCAGCATCCGGTACAGGTGCGCCAGGCGCTGCTGGTCGCGTGGTTGCGGCCGGGTGCGGACATGCTTGTCCGGCTTGGGAATCCACTCGTACATGTCGCTGGTGGTGGGGTGGTAGTCGGCCGGGTCCGGCTGCCGGGGATCGGTGATCTTGTGGTTCACCACGATCACCGGGATGTATCCGCCGCGATCCGCATCCCGCCACAGGATCTCGCAGCCGCCGCGCCGGCCGGTGTCGGACTCCTGCGGCAGCAGCCCGCCCCAGATCCGTTCGGCCCCGTTCTCCATGGCCCGCATGGTCGCCTCGGCGCGCTGCGACGCGGGCACCCCGGACTCGATGACCACCCAGCTGTCCGGACTCGCGGAGATCAGCGTGTCGCGCACCTGCGCTCTGTGCGCGGCCGCCGCTTCCCGCCGCTGCTGCACGCCGGCGTCCTCGGCCACTCCGGTCAGCACGCCCGGGTGGGTGGCATCCAGAAGCAGCCGGTGCCGGCACCCGATCAGCGCACGCGCGTCCAGAAACGCAGCCCGCTCGCCATGGTCGCCGATGCCCGAATACACGCCTGCCAGTATGGCGGCAACCCCCGACACCCGGACCCGCCCGCCCCCGGACCCGCTGACGCGGGTCGTACAACGGGCATAGTGCTCGCAAGCGAGGTTCCCCACCGGATAGGGTGAGGCTCAAACTGTGTGACATGGGCGGACAGGCATCCCCCGGCCCTGTGCTGCCATGGCGAACCAGCATGACGGAGGCCATTTATGGGGTTGTTCACCAAGCGCAAGAAGCGGGTCAGCCGCCGAGCCGAGGCGAAAGCCCTCAAGCACAAGGCCGCGATGGAGGCCAAGCTCGGGGCGCGCAACGAGCGCAAACGGAACCGGGCCGAGAACAAGACGCAGCAGAAGGTCGCCAAGGCCGAGGTCGCGAAGTTGCAGGCCGAGGAGAAGGCCGCGCTGAAGCTGGCCGCCAAGGCGGAGCGGGATCCGTTCAGTGCCGCGCAGGTGCGCAAGTACCTGAGCGTGGCGCGGATTCTGGTTCCGGTGCTGGCGCCGCTCGCCTACCGGGGTGCGACGTTCGTGCGCGGGCAGCTGGACGCGCGGCGCGCGCAGCAGCTCGGCATCGGCGTGAACCAGCTCGGCGAATTCTCCGGTCCCGGAGCGCGTTTGCAGGCCCGGATCGCGAATATCGAAGCGACGCTGCAGGAGATCGAGGGCAAGAGCGGCGACACCGACACCAAGAAGTTCGTGGCCGCCACCCGCGACCGGCTCGACAGCCTCACCGCGGCGGTCCGCACCTCCGATCAGATGCCGGCGCAGCGCCGCCGCGCCGTGCACGCCTCGATCTCCAACGAGCTGTCCGGCATCGAAGCCGACGTGCTCGCACGCCTCGGCGTGAACTGAGCCCCAACCATGCACCGCCGACGAAGAGACGACCGCCAGGGACCGTTCCCCGGCGTATCGGCACTGGTCGGCGGCTCCCCCTCGTCGGCACTGGCCGGCGGCTCCCCCTCGTCGGCACTGGCCGGCGGCTCCCCCTCGTCATCCCGGCGTGCTTTTGGCCGGGATCCACACACGCTGCGCACCAACGGGTTCCATGGATTCCCGCCAAAAGCACGCGGGAATGACGGAGGGAATGACGGAGGTATCGGGGCGAACACGGTGCGCGGAATGCTGGCGGGCACCGCCATGGCCGCACTCGCGGTGGCGGCACACGGGCAGGCGGGTGGCGGGTATCCGGATTCGACCGGCTCGACCTTGCTGTTGCTCGCCGCGGCGGCGATCGGGGTGGGTGTGTCGGCGTCGCGCTCTCCGGCGGCATTGCTCGCGCTCATGGCGGCCGGACAGCCGGTGGGCCATGTCGCGTTGAGCGGGCTGGCGCATCAAGGGCATTCCGGCACCGCTGATTTCGCGATGGACGGGGCGATGGCGGGTGCGCATGCCGCCGCGGCCGTCGCGTTCGCATTCTTGATTCTCGTCGCGGAGCGGCTCTACGGGGTTGTCTCGCAGGCGATTCGGGTGGTGTCGACGCGGCCGGTGGGGTTGCCGGTGCGGGTGGGCGGCACTCGCTGGGTACGGGCCGCGGGTAGGGCGAAGAGCCTGCTCGGGGCGTGGGCGGCGGGACCACGCGCGCCACCGGTGACGGTGTGAGTTCCGTTCACCCGTAAACCTTTCCAGAGAAGGTCTCTCACCCATGCACATCTCTCTTTCGCGTGCGCTCGGCACGGCCGCCGTGGCCGCGAGCCTCACCCTGCTGGGGGCGGGCGTGGCGTCCGCGCACGTCACCGTGGACGCACCCGGCGCGGCCCAGGGCAAGTACACCGTCCTCACCTTCAAGGTGCCCAACGAGTCGGACACCGCGTCGACCACGAAACTCACTGTGGCCGTGCCGAATCTGAAGAGCGTCCGCACCGAGCCGCTGCCGGGCTGGACCGCGAAGATCGACCGGAACGAGAAGGGTGAGGCCACCGCCGTCACCTGGACCGCCGATCCGGGCAATGCGGGTATCGGGCAGGGCCAGTTCCAGCGCTTCGTGCTCTCGCTGGGCCCGCTGCCCAAGCAGGACACCGTCAGCTTCAACGCCACCCAGACCTACAGCGACGGCAAGGTCGTGGCCTGGGATCAGCAGGAGAACGCGGACGGCACCGAACCGGAGCACCCCGCGCCGTCACTGAAACTGGCGTCCGCCAATGGTTCCGGCGACGAGCACAAGGTGGACGGCGGCGAGACCGCAGCCGCGCACGACACCGACGACACCGCCCGCTGGCTCGGCGGCGTCGGCCTGGCGCTGGGCGCGCTGGGCACCGCCCTCGGCCTGGGCAGCCTGATCCGGAGCCGCCGCGCATGAAGGACCGTCGCATGACCCGCAAACTGTTCGCCGGTGTGCTCACCGGCCTGCTGGTGACCGGTTTCGCCCTGCTGGGCGCCGGAACCGCCGGCGCGCATTCGGCTGCCATCGGCTCCTCACCGGCGGACGGCGCGCAGATCGACGCCTCGCCCGCGCGGGTGAGCGTCACCTTCAACGAGGACCTGCAGCCGAACTTCCCGTCCATGACGGTCACCGGCCCCGACGGCAATCTGTGGTCCAAGGGCCAGCCGCTCATCGAGGGCGCGACGGCGAGCATCGAGGTCGGCGAACTCGGACCGGCCGGTGAATACAAGATCGCGTACCGGGTCACCTCGGCCGACGGTCATCCGGTGAGCGGCACCCGCAGCTTCACCCTCACCAAGGCGGGCAATGGAACTCCGGGCGCGAAGGCGAATGCCAATGCCGCGTCCGGTGGTTCGGACGACGGCGGCGTCCCGCTGTGGGTGTTCATCGCGGGTGCGGTGGTGTTGTTCGGCGGCGGCCTGGCCTTCGCCCTGCTGGGTGGAAAGAACAAGCAGCGCAAGTGAATCGGTTCGACCGCACCGATCGTCGCCGGGAGCGCGGGGCGACCGGCGGCAGCAGCTCACTGAAATGGCTGCTGCTGGTCGTCCCGATCGGACTGTGCGGCGCGGGAATCGCCTGGGCGCTGGCCGGGAACGATCCGGTGCAGCCGGAAGCGCCGACCCGGGTGCTCGCGGACTGCGCGGGCGCGACGGTGCTCGGGCTGGCCGCGCTGCCGCGACTGTCCGAGCGGCTGTCGCCGTCGTGGCGGCTGCTCGCGGTGGTCGCAGGGCTGTGGGCGGCAATGGAATTCGCCATGCTGGTGTTCGAGGCGTCCGAGGTGGTGGGAACCTCGGCGCGTGAGCTGGGCGGCTCCCAGTTCGGGGACTATCTGTCCGAGGTGAGCGGCGGGCAGATCGGGATCGCCATCCTCATCGGGTCGGGGGCGGTGGCGGGCTACAGCGCCTTCGGATTCCGCCGGCCCGATCGGGCGACGGCGGATCTGGTGCTGGTGTTCACGGCGGTGACCTTGGCGCTGCGGCCGATCACCGGGCACATGTCGCAGCAGGCGTTCGGTTCGCTGCTGGGTGCGGTGCACGCGCTGGCCGCGTCGGCGTGGTTCGGAGTGCTTCTCGCACTGGCGCTCACGGTGCGCACGCGTGGTGAATGGGCGGTGCTGCTCCCCCGGTATTCGCGGTGGGCGCTGGTGCTGGCCGCGACGGTGACGCTCACCGGAATCGTGAACGGTCTGGTGCGGGTCGGCGGGGTGGTGGAATTGGCGACCACCGGTTACGGGCGCATCCTGCTGGCGAAGACGGTGCTGCTGGCGGGACTGCTGGCGCTGGGCTGGTGGTGGCGCACCCGCTGGGTGCCGGTGGCGGCGGATCACCGAATGGACGCCGAGTCCTCTTTGCGCCGCGCGATTTTCGAAGTGCTGGTGATGGCGGTAGTGTTCGGTCTGGCCGCCACGTTGGCCGTCACGGCGTAATGCCTTGTGAACACAGCGTGTTCCATTCCAGCTCCGCATAACGTGAGCTCCACCTCATGAACAGCGCCAGAAACTAGAACCCGTTACTGTTTTGGCATGACAGCAGTCAAGATCGTCGCGGAATGCGCCGCACCGGCCGAATCCGCCTTCGCCTACGTCAACGACTACCGCCATCTGCCGCGCTTCATCAATGAGATCAGCGCGTTCGAACCCATCACCGAGCAGACCGAAGGCGTGGACGCCACGTTCGACGGCACCATCGGCCTGGGCCCGGTCACCCTGCACTCCACCATCAAGATCGTGCGGCACGAGCCCGGCTACGCCATCGCCGTGAAATCCATCAAGGGCTTCGAGATCGAATCCACCTTCCTGTTCCACGCCAAGGGCGAGAACGCCTCCACCATCGACGCCATCGTCGACTACCGGGTGCCCGGCGGCATCGCGGGCAAGCTGCTCGGCAAGACCATCGAGCCGTTCGTGAAACTCGCCGTGAAGTCCTCCACCCACAACCTGGTCACCCAGGTCGCCGAATTCCACGCCGCCCGCAGCAACGCCTGACCGACGCCGGGTCGTCAACGCCGCCGACCCCCGGAGTTGTCCCACCCGCGCGCACCAGGAATCCTGAGCACATGTCCGAGCGCACCACCCCCTCCCTGCCGCAACGGATCGGCTACGTCTGCGGGCGCACCCTGCCGCCCTCCATGCGAGAGTGGGTGCTGAACGATGTGACCGGCCCCGGGGCCACCCGCCGCTACCTGCTGCGCATGCTGATCCCGATGATCCCGGTGCTCAGCCTCTTCCTGCTCATCCCCGGCCCACTCTGGATGGGCCTGGCCATGATGGCGCTGCTGTACCTGCCGCTCATCTACTTCACCGTCGCCCTCACCTACGTGTTCCGGCGCAACCGGCTCATCAAGCACGGCCTCGATCCGGCCCTGGCCGACGCCGACCGCCGCGCCCGCGAAGCCGCCGAACGCGACGCCTACGAACAGCGGCACGGCCGCGCCTGAAGCGCACCGGAGCCGTCGGCGCTAAGCGGACGGCGATAGCCGGACCGGTGTTCCCGGACCGATCCGGGTCGCCGTGCCCAGGGTGAGCGGCGCAGAAAAGGCGCGCTCGAACGCCCGCAGGTCCGCCTCCAGCTGCCGGAACAGCCAGTAGTCGAGCACGAAACCCAGCACCGCGACCAGGCACAGCCACTTGATCGGCTCGATCACCAGCGACACCTCGTGCGGGGTCAGGAAGATCAGGCTGATCACCACGCCGATCAGCGGAAGCGCCGCCGCCACAACCAGATACATGGTGCAGCGACGGGCCAGCGCGCGCAGCGCGTGATGATCGCTGGCCGTCTCGCCGTGCGAGAGCAGGCGCGGATAGAAGCAGCGCACCACGAAGAACGTCACCACGAAGAACGGGTACGCGACCGCGATCGCACCCGAAACCAGCAGGGTGGCAGCCAGATTCACCAGCCGGCCGGGCGCCAGGTCGGTGAAGGCCACCATGGCGATCGAGGCCACCACCGCCGACACCACCCACCAGCCGAAGGCCACGATGGCGACCCGGTCACCGTCCCACAGGGTGTCGAGCCTGCCGCGCGCCAGCGTCACCGGATCATATTTGCGGCCTCGGCGTAGCCCGCGCCAGACGAAGAAGCCGCGCCGGCACAGATAGTTCGTGAGACCGACCGCGGCGGGCGTGCTGAAAATCGCCATGGCCGTGCCGATCACGCGCAATGTGTGCTGTTCGGCCTCGGTGAACCACAGATCCCACAGCGGGCCGTTGTGCAGATTGCTGTACAGCGTGCCGGCGAAATCGCCGACCGCGCTGGCCAGGGTGATCAGCAGGATCAGCGACCACGGGCCCACCCGGGCCCGCCAGCTCCCCGCCGGGGGATCGACCAGATCGCGGGCGCGGTGATCGAGGCACAGGTCCAGCTGCTGGGCCAGGGCGGCGCCGGTCGGCCAGCGGTCCTCGCGGTGCGGGGCAAGGCATTTCAACAGCACCCGGCGCAGGGTGGGCGGGCAGTCCGGCGGCAGTTCGCCCAGATGCCGCGGATCCACCTCCTGCTGACGCAGTTCCAGCATGCGCTCCAGGGAGGACTCGGAGTCCCCGGCCCGGGTCTCGTCGTCGAAGGGACGCTTGCCGGTGAGCAGTTCCCACAGCACCACGCCGAGCGCGTAGATATCGCTGCGGCCGTCCAGATCCTCTGCCGTATCCGGTAATTGGGGATGGCAGGCGGCCAGCTGCTCGGGCGACATGTAGGCCAGCGAACCGCCGAAGTACGCGAGCGGGCTGGTGCCCGCCACGTGTGAACTGAAACTGATGTTGAAATCCGCGAGCTTGGGCAGGCCGTCGGCGGTGAGCAGGATGTTCGCGGGCTTGATGTCGCGATGCAGCACGCCGTTGGCGGCCGCGTAGTCGAGGGCGCGGGCCAGCCGACTGCCCAGCCACGCAACGGTTTCCGGCCAGGTGCGCTCGTGCACGACCAGCCGCGCGGCGGATTCCCCCGGCACCAGACCGCCCTTGTCGCGCATGGATGAATCGACGGCCTCCAGCAGCAGCCCGCCGTCCCGCTGATCGGGTGGGCGCTCGCGCACCAGGCGCAGCACCTTCGACAGGGTGCCGCCCGGAACGTACTGCATGTACAGCAGTTTGAGTTCCCGCTCGGCCAGCAGGCGCTGGTCGAAAACGCGCACGATGTGCTCGTGATCGAGCTGGGCGAGGGTCTCGGATTCGGTGCCGTGGTTCTGCGAGATCTTCACGGCCACAAGGCGTTGCATGGAGCGCTGCCGGGCCAGGAAGACGCGGGCGAACGCGCCCGCGCCGAGTTCCACCAGCAGATCGAAGTCGTCCACGCGGTCGCCGACCTCGATGCCGTCGAGGGCCTGCCGCGCCTGCGGGCGGGCGATCAGGGTGCTGCGGTAGTCGCGGGTCATCCAGGCGGCGGCGGTGGAACCGGCCTCGGTCGGGTAGCCGCTGTGGTCGGGGCCGCGGCCGGAGCGGCGCAGGGCGTGGAATTCCTCGTAGGCGAGATCCGGAGGCAGTGGGCCGGAACGTAATTCGTCGTATTCGGTGCGATATTCGGCAAGGCGCTTCGGATAGTCGTAGCGGATCCACCGGTATTCCAGATCGACCTTGATCAGCTCGATGAGGCACAGGCGGCGCAATTCCGGTGCGGCAGGCAGAAATTCGGAGATATCAGGCGGCGAACCGGCAGCTTCCCAGGCCGAGGTGAAACGCGCGGCGACGGCCGCCAGCAGCGAGCGGGTCTCGCCGCCCGTGTCGGAATCCGTCAATGGATCCACACTCGTGCCCTCCGCATGCACCATGGCTACCGGTCCTCCCTCCGGGCGAGCCATTCGATTCCAGTATGCGCTCCGGGAGCGAATGCGCACATCGGAATATCGCGTCCCCGGGACCGGCCGCTACGTGCGGAAACGAACCCTGACAAGATAGTCGGGTGACCGAATCAGCAAACGTGGTCGCCACCGCGGACCTGGCCGACGAGATCGGCCCGGAAATCCGCAGCTGCGACACCCAGTTCATTCAGTTCGGCGGCGTCGAAGCGTTCGCCGGGCGCATCGTGACGATCAAGTGCTTCCAGGACAATCTCCTGGTCAAGCAGACGCTCAGCGAACCGGGCGAGGGCCGGGTGCTGGTCGTCGACGGCGGCGCGAGCGTGCACACCGCACTCGTGGGCGACATCATCGCGGGCCGCGGCGTCGACAACGGCTGGGCCGGTGTCATCGTCAACGGTGCGGTGCGCGACTCCGCGATCCTGCGCACGCTGAAGATCGGCGTGAAGGCGCTCGGCACCAACCCGCGCAAGAGCACCCAGACCGGCTCGGGCGACAAGGACGTCCCCGTCGAATTCGGCGGCGTCACCTTCGTCCCGGGCGACATGCTCTACAGCGACCACGACGGCGTCGTCGTCCGCGCCGAGAGCTGAGCGCGAGCCCGCGTCCCCGCTCTCAGTGCGCGGCGACGCGGGCTTTGTGTCCGGCGAGGGCGACTACGTCGCCCGCCTGTAGTTGGCGGCCGCGGCGGAGTTCGACCTCGTCGTTGACGCGGACGAGGCCGGCGGCGATCACCGTTTTGGCTTCCGAACCGGAATCGATGAGGTTCGCCAGCTTCAGGAACTGGCCGAGTCGAATGATCTCGTCATCGATCGGCACATCGACTGGATCCGACATGGGGTACATCCTTACGCGCGTGCCCCCGGGAGTCCAAAATCCGGTCCCGCAACCTGCGGGTAGCAAACCCGTATTAGACACGGACATGGTTCTGAGTGCGGACGGGTATGGGCAGCATTCACACTGGTGCGGTGACTTCGACGCGGGACCGGCACCACCACGACACCGAAACCAGACCGGACGTTCGGTCATCCGAGGTTCCGCATCGCGGACACGGGCGGTTCGGCGAGGTGCCGCACGTGGCCGGGCTCGCGCTCGGCACGTTCGCGGCACTGTGCGCGCTGTGGAGCATCTCGCCGGGCCTGCGGTATCTGACCGCCGGCCTGCGGCATTTCATCGACACCTACTACTTCGACGCCCCCGACACCAGTCTCGTGTGGGCGCTCGTGGTCGGGCTGCTGGCGGGCGCGACCGCCGCCCGCAAACGCATCGCCTGGTGGCTGCTGGTCGGCTACATGGCCGCCTACGCGCTGTCCAACATTCTCGACTTCGTCACCGAGCGCGATCTCAACGCGCTCACCGCGCTGATCGTGCACCTGCTCGTCATCGGCGTGCTGATCGCCGCCTGGCCCGAGTTCTACACGCACGTGCAGCGCGGCGCGGTGTGGCGGGCGCTGGGCTGGCTGGCCAGTGGCATCGCGCTCGGCTGCCTGGTCGGCTGGGGGCTGGTGGAACTGTTCCCCGGCACCCTGGTCGGCGGCTGGCAACGTCCACTGTGGGCGATCTCGCGGGTCACGGGCGCGGTGCTGGTCAGCAACGAGGACTTCGACGGGCACCCCAAGCATTTCGTGAACCTGCTGCTCGGCCTGTTCGGCGCGGTCGCCCTGCTGGCCGCGGTGGCCGTGCTGTTCCGCTCGCAGCGCGCCTCCAACGCGCTCACCGGACTGGACGAATCGGCGCTGCGCGGACTCCTCGAGCGTTCCGATGTGGAAGATTCGCTCGGGTATTTCGCCACCCGCCGCGACAAGGCCGTCGTTTTCGCGGCCAGCGGCAAGGCGGCCGTCACCTATCGCGTGGAACTCGGGGTGTGCCTGGCCTCCGGCGACCCCATCGGCCTGAAGGAAGCCTGGCCGCACGCCATCGAAGCCTGGCTGCGACTGTGCGACCAATACGGCTGGGCGCCCGCGGTCATGGGTGCGAGCGAGGAAGGCGCCACCGCCTACAAACGCGCCGGACTCTCCGCGCTGCGGCTCGGCGACGAAGCGATCCTCGAGACCCGCACCTTCTCCCTCGCCGGAGCGGAGATGAAACAGGTGCGCCAAGCCGTGAACCGGCTGTCGAAACAGGGCATCACCGTGCGGGTACGCCGGCACAAGGAGGTCCCCCCGGAGGAGATGCGGGAGGTCATGCGCCGCGCCGACGCCTGGCGCGACACCGAAACCGAACGCGGCTTCTCCATGGCCCTCGACCGGCTCGGCGATCCGCTCGACGGCGACTGCCTGCTCGTGGAAGCCGTGGACGCGAACGACCGCGTGCTCGGCATGCTGTCGCTGGTCCCGTGGGGCCGCACCGGCGTCTCCCTCGACCTCATGCGCCGCGACCGCCAGAGCCCCAACGGCGTCATGGAATTGATGATCTCCAAGCTGGCGCTGAACTCCGAGCAGTACGGCATCACCCGAATCTCGTTGAACTTCGCGGTCTTCCGCGCGGTCTTCGAGGAGGGCAGCCGCATCGGCGCCGGACCGGTGCTGCGCATGTGGCGCAGCATCCTCATGTTCTTCTCCCGCTGGTATCAGCTCGAAGCGCTCTACCGGTCGAATGTGAAATACCAGCCGGAGTGGGTGCCGCGCTTCTCCATGTTCGAGGATCGCCGGCACCTGGCGCGCGTCGCGCTGGCCAGCGCCCTGGCCGAAGGGTTCCTGCCGCGCATCGGCAAGGACCCCGAAACCTCGCACCACACCGGTGTGCGCGCCTCGGTCCCCGACACCATGACCGGTCTGCACGCCGACGGCAGCCCGCCCGACTTCACGCCGGAAGAGCTGGAGGACAACGGGCCACGCCGCCCCGAGCAGGTGCGCGTCCGCATGGACAAACTGCGCAAGCTCGAGGAATCCGGCGTCGAGGCGTACCCGGTCGCGTACCCGCCCACGCACACGGTCGCCGCGGCGCGACGCACCCCGCAGGGCACCACGGTGCGAGTGTGCGGACGGCTCCTGCGGATTCGCGACTACGGCGGCGTCACCTTCGCGCTGCTGCGCGACTGGTCCGGCGACATCCAGCTGATGATCGACCGCGGCCGCGTCGGCGCCGACCGCAGCGCCGAATTCGACGAATACTTCGACCTCGGCGACCTCATCGAGGTGAGCGGGCAGATCGGGCGCAGCCGCCGCGGCGAACTGTCCCTGCTCGCCGCCGACTGGCGGATGATCGGCAAATGCCTGCACCCGCTGCCCGACAAGTGGAAGGGCCTCTCCGATCCGGAAGCCCGGGTGCGGCAACGGTATGTCGACATGGCCATCAACACCGACATCCGGGAGATGATGACCAAGCGCAGCGCCGTCGTACGCTCGCTGCGGGACACGCTGCACGGCTGGGGATTCCAGGAGGTCGAGACCCCGGTGCTGCAGCAGGTGCACGGCGGGGCCAACGCCACCCCGTTCACCACCCACATCAATGCCTACGACCTGGACCTGTATTTGCGCATCGCGCCCGAGCTGTACCTGAAGCGACTATGCGTGGGCGGCATGGAGAAGGTGTTCGAACTCGGCCGGGTCTTCCGCAACGAAGGCGTCGACTTCAGCCACAATCCCGAGTTCACCGTGCTGGAAGCCTATGAGGCGCACAGTGATTACGAACGCATGATGCACACCTGCCGCCAGCTCATCCAGGAGGCGGCGGTCGCGGCCAACGGCAAGATGGTTGTGCTGCGGCCGAATTCGGACGGCGGCCTCGACGAGGTCGACATCTCCGGCGAATGGCCGGTCAAGACCGTGCACGGGGCGATCTCGCAGGCCATCGGCGAGACCATCACCCCCGACACCGAGGTGGAACGCCTGCGCATCCTCTGCGACAAGGAGGGCATTCCGTTCCAATTGGGCTGGGACGCAGGGCAGATCGTGCTGGAAATGTACGAGCACCTGGTGGAGTCCAAGACCGAGGAACCCACCTTCTACATCGACTTCCCCACCTCCGTCTCCCCGCTCACCCGCGCCCACCGGCACATCCAGGGCGTGACCGAACGCTGGGACCTGGTGGCCTGGGGCGTCGAATTGGGCACCGCCTACAGCGAGTTGACCGACCCGGTCGAACAGCGCAAACGCCTCACCGAACAGTCCATGCTCGCCGCCGGCGGCGACCCGGAGGCCATGGAACTCGACGAGGACTTCCTGCAGGCGCTCGAACACGCCATGCCGCCCACCGGCGGCCTCGGCGTCGGCGTGGACCGGGTGGTCATGTTGATCACCGGCCGCAGCATCCGCGAAACCCTGCCCTTCCCGCTGGTGAAACCCCGCACCGGGCAAGGAGATTCACGCTGAGCGCGACAGTGTTAACAGTCTGAGCTGTGGGAATAGCCATTACACGCGCGGTCGCAACACGCTGTGCGGCACGAAATGTCCAGCTAATCTGTTTTCCCGGGCCCCGGGAGGAGGGCCACCGCTTACTCTCGATTGGGGTTTCCGATGTACCTAGACATGCTCACCCAGGCCAGCCTGCTCGATCACACCGTGTGGGCCGACGCCGACACCTGGAACACGGCCATGGACCTGGCCGCCAAGAAGAAGTCCAAGAGCAAGGGCGGCGGTTTCTGGATCTTCGCCGCGGTGTGCTGTATCGGCATCATCGTGCTGATCCTCGGCATCGTCTACATGATGCGGAAGAAGAAGAGCCAGTAGCGCGGAGCCTGCCCGACGGGGTGGGCGGCCGGTGCGGCATTGTGGACATGTGCAGTTGATCCTCGTCCGCCATGCCCAGCCGCAACGCGTCGCCGGTTCGTCCGGCCCGGCCGATCCGCGGCTCACCGAGATCGGCGTGCAGCAGGCCGGGCGGGTACCGGCCGCGCTCGCGCCGCACCGCATCGCGCGGGTGGTGAGCAGTCCGCAGCTGCGGGCGCGCGAGACCGCCAAGCCCACCGCCGACAAACTCGGCCGCGAGATCGAGATCTTCGACGGCCTCGCAGAGTACGACCGGGATCTGCCGGTCTACATCCCCATCGAGGATGCCAAGCGGGACTTCCAGGCCGTCTACGACCGGATCAAGGCCGGGTACCTGCCCGAGCAGATCGACGGTGACGCCTTCAAAGCCCGGGTGCTGAACGATATTACGGCCATCACGACGGCCGCCGATCCCGCCGACACGGTGGTGGTGTTCGCGCACGGCGGTGTGATCAACGTGCTCCTACAGGACGTCCTCGGCCTGGAACGGCCGCTCACCTTCCCGATCGACTACTGCTCGATCACCCGAATCCTGTACTCGCGCACCGGCCGCCGCACCGCGGCCACCATCAACGAGAACGGGCACGTCTGGGATCTGCTGCCGCGCAACCTCTGAACACGGCGAAGGCCGCCTCCCTCGGGAAGCGGCCTCGGCTGTCGAACCCCTAGATCGAGTTCGCGATGTAGTTGTGCATCCAGGTCAGCGCGGTCTGACCGCCGCCGACGCCGTAGCTGCCGTAGCTGGTGTGCGTACCGGTGCGGAAGAACTGCTCGAACTGGCGGGCCCGCTGCTCGTTGGCCCCCTCCGACAGCTGCGCCTGCAGTGTCGGGATGCCGCCCTGCGCCATCAGATCATTGATGATGGTGCCGACCTCGAGCTGGTAGCGCCACAGGTTGACCGGGTTCGGGTCCGACGCCTGTGCCAGGAAGCCCGCGAAACGGGTGACGAAGTCGGAATCCTCGGTGGAGCAGTACAGGTCGCCGATGGCGCAGATGGTGCGCACCCGGTCGCTGACGAAACCGAAGCCGCCGGTGCGTGCACCGCCCGCACCCGCGCCGGGCGCGATCGGGCCGACCTGGACGTCGCTCGGCGAGCGGCGCGGGTCGGAGATCAGCGCGACGGCCGAGATCCGGTCCGGCGGAACGACTCCCAGGCCGGTGCCGATCTCGGCGGCGAGTTCGCCGGCCGCGTCCGCGCCCTGGCTGTAGCCGGTGATCGCGATCTTGGTGCCGGGGCAGGCGGCGCCCATGGCGCTCACGAACTGCCGGGCGTGGTCCACGGCTTCCTTCTTGGAGGCCCCGTAGACGTCACCCTCCCAGGGGAAGGCGGTCGCCGCGTAGGTCACGTAGTCCACCCGGCCGGGTAGCCCATCGGTAACCGCGGCGAGCATGCCCGGCTTGGGATCCTTCTCGTGGCCGGTCTCCCAGGTTCCGGGGATGGCCACCGTGTAGAGAGCCGGGCAACTCGGATCCGCGTGGGCCGTCGTAACGGCTCCCCCACCCAGGACGATTCCCGACATAAGCACGCTCGCTGCTGCCCCCGCAGCCGCGACAACACTCTTCAACCGCATACTGCTCCAGTTCACGCTTACCCGGAGCTGTGATTGCTCCGTTATTACCCGACTCATGGTGCTGTCGCCGTATGACAACTCGGTGCACGCATGGTTAACCGACGTAACCAGCCACTATGAGATGCGCGAATCGGATCACTTCGTCGAGATCGGCGACACACCGCCGATAAGGATAAAGGGGCCTTTCCGAAGCCGCCAAGCGAGTTCGGGAGTACGTCCGATTTCCGATCTTTATAGTTCGTGCGCCCCGTTATCACGCGGTGACCCACACAACATAGCTGCTCGATAGCCATAAGTCAGCGGCTCGGAAGAATTTGTCTCAGACGGTTAATCCGCTGGCAACTTTGGACAGACAAAACGCCCACGGACCGCAGTCCGTGGGCGCTTCGTTCGGCTGTCAGCGATCTATCGCTGGGCGACCATCGTGGGGGTGATCGGGGACGGGAGCGCGGTCTCGCCCTCGAGGAACTTGTCCACGGCCGACGCCGCGGCGCGGCCCTCGGCGATGGCCCACACGATCAGCGACTGGCCGCGGCCCATGTCCCCGGCGACGAAGACGCCGGGGACCGTGGTCTGCCAATCGTTGTCGCGCTTGACGTTTCCGCGCTGGTCGTAACCCACGCCCAGGCCCTCGAGCAGACCGTTCTTCTGCGGTCCGACGAAGCCCATGGCCAGCAGCACCAGGTCGGCCTCGAGGGTGAAGTCGGTGCCCTCGACCTTCTCGAAGCGGCCGTTCACCATCTTGACCTCGTGCGCCTGCAGGCCGGTGACCTTGCCGTTCTCGCCCACGAAACGCTCGGTGTTCACGGAGAAGACGCGCTCGCCGCCCTCTTCGTGCGCCGAGGAGACGCGGTACATGAGCGGGTAGGTCGGCCACGGGGTGGAACCCGCGCGCTCCTCCGGCGGCCGCGGCATGATCTCGAACTGATGGACCGACTCCGCACCCTGACGGTGCGAGGTGCCCAGGCAGTCCGCGCCGGTGTCACCGCCACCGATGATGACGACCTTCTTGCCGCGCGCGTTGATGCGCGGCAGGCCGTTCTCGTCGGTGATCTGGTCGCCCAGCTGCACGCGGTTGGCCAGCGGCAGGAACTCCATGGCCTGGTGGATGCCGTCCAGGTCACGGCCCGGCACCGGCAGGTCACGCGCGATGGTCGCGCCACCGGCCAGGACGATCGCGTCGAACTGCTCGCGCAGCTGCTCGGCGGTGATGTCCACGCCCACGTTCACGCCGGTCTTGAAGATGGTGCCCTCGGCCTCCATCTGCGCCAGCCGACGGTCGATGAAGCGCTTCTCCATCTTGAATTCCGGGATGCCGTAGCGCAGCAGGCCGCCGATGCGGTCGTCACGCTCGAACACGGTCACGGTGTGGCCGGCCCGGGTCAGCTGCTGCGCGGCAGCCAGACCGGCGGGGCCGGAGCCCACGACGGCGATGCGCTTGCCGGTCAGGCGGGTCGGGTAGACCGGGGTCACCCAGCCCTCGTCGAAACCGTTCTCGATGATCTCGACCTCGACCTGCTTGATCGTCACCGGATCCTGGTTGATGCCCAGGACGCAGGACGCCTCGCACGGAGCCGGGCACAGGCGGCCGGTGAACTCCGGGAAGTTGTTGGTCGCGTGCAGGCGGTCGAAGCCTTCCTTCCACGCGCCCTTGTACACCAGGTCGTTCCACTCGGGAATCAGGTTCCCGAGCGGGCAGCCGTTGTGGCAGAACGGGATTCCGCAGTCCATGCAGCGGCTGGCCTGGGTCTTGAGGGTGTCCTTGGAGAAGTTCTCCTCGTACACCTCTTTCCAGTCCATCAGGCGCAGCGGAACGGGACGGCGCTTCGGCAGTTCCCGGGAAGTGTGCTTCAGGAAGCCTTGTGCGTCACCCATTTACGATCTCCTGACCAAAACAAACAGTCTTAGCGGCAGCATGATTAGGCACGAGCGGCCTCCATGATCGCCTCGGCCACATCGCGGCCGTTCTTCTCCGCCTCGGTGATGGCCAGCAGGACCTTCTTGTAGTCGCGCGGCATGACCTTGACGAACTTGGCCGACTCGTTGGCCCAGTCGCCCAGCAGACGTTCCGCCACAGCCGAACCCGTCTCGTCACGGTGCTGCGCGATGGTGCTCTGCAGCCACGCGGTGTCCTCGTCGGACAGCTTCTCCAGGTCCACCAGCTCGGGGTTGAGGTTGGACTCGAAGGTGCCGTTCGGGTTGTAGATGTAGGCGATACCGCCCGACATGCCCGCGCCGAAGTTGCGGCCGGTCTCGCCGAGGATGACCACGCGGCCACCGGTCATGTACTCGCAGCCGTGGTCGCCCACGCCTTCGACGACCGCGGTCGCACCCGAGTTGCGGACGGCGAAGCGCTCGCCGACCACACCGCGCAGGAAGACCTGGCCGCTGGTCGCGCCGAACAGGATCACGTTGCCCGCGATGATGTTCTGCTCCGCCACGAAGCCCTCGGGGGCGTCTCCGGACGGGCGCACCGTGATGCGGCCACCCGAAAGACCCTTGCCCACATAGTCGTTGGCGTCGCCGATCACACGCAGCGTGATACCGGCCGGGACGAACGCACCGAACGAGTTGCCGGCGGAACCGGTGAACGTGATGTCGATGGTGTCGTCGGGCAGGCCGACGCCGCCGTACAGCTTGGTGACCTCGTGGCCGAGCATGGTGCCGACCGTGCGGTTCACGTTGGTGACCTTGGTTTCGATCTTGACCGGCTTGCCCCGCTCGAGCGCGTCCGCGGCCTGCGCGATGAGCTCGTTGTCGAGGGCCTTGTCCAGACCGTGGTCCTGGGTCTTGGTCTGGCGGCGGTCCTGGAACATGAACGCCGTCTCGACATCGTCGAGGATGGGCGACAGATCCAGCTTGGCAGCCTTCCAATGCTCCTTGGCCGCGGTGGTGTCCAGCAGATCGACGCGGCCGATGGCCTCGTCGAGCGTGCGCAGACCCAGCGACGCCAGCAGCTCACGCACCTCTTCGGCGATGAACAGCATGAAGTTCTCGACGAACTCCGGCTTGCCCGTGAAGCGTTCGCGCAGAACGGGATTCTGCGTGGCGACACCGACGGGGCAGGTGTCCAGGTGGCAGACGCGCATCATGATGCAGCCCGAAACCACCAGCGGAGCGGTCGCGAAACCGTACTCCTCGGCACCCAGCAGCGCGGCGATCATGACGTCGCGGCCGGTCTTCATCTGACCGTCCACCTGCACCACGATGCGGTCGCGCAGACCGTTCAGCAGCAGGGTCTGCTGGGTCTCGGCCAGGCCGAGCTCCCACGGACCACCCGCGTGCTTGAGCGAGGTCAGCGGCGACGCACCGGTGCCACCGTCGTGGCCCGAGATGAGCACGACGTCCGCGTGCGCCTTCGACACACCCGCGGCGACGGTGCCGACGCCGGGCTCCGCGACAAGTTTCACGTGAATCCGCGCCTGCGGGTTCGCGTTCTTCAGGTCGTGGATCAGCTGCGCCAGATCCTCGATCGAGTAGATGTCGTGGTGCGGCGGCGGCGAGATCAGGCCCACGCCGGGCGTGGAGTGCCGGACCTCGGCGACCCACGGGTACACCTTGTGCGCCGGAAGCTGGCCGCCCTCACCGGGCTTCGCGCCCTGCGCCATCTTGATCTGGATGTCGGTGCAGTTGGTCAGGTAGTGCGCGGTCACACCGAAGCGACCCGACGCCACCTGCTTGATCGCCGACCGGCGCCAGTCGCCGTTCTCCTCGACCTCGAAGCGGGCGATGTTCTCGCCGCCCTCACCCGAGTTCGAGCGACCGCCGAGGCGGTTCATGGCGATGGCAAGGGTCTCGTGCGCCTCGGCCGAGATGGAGCCGTAGCTCATCGCACCGGTCGAGAACCGCTTCACGATCTCGCTCGCGGGCTCCACTTCCTCGATCGGAATCGGGTTGCGGCCCTTGGACTTGAACTTGAACAGGCCACGCAGCGAAGCCAGCTGCTCGGACTGATCGTCGACCAGCTTGGTGTACTCCTTGAAGATCGAGTACTGGCCCGAGCGGGTGGCGTGCTGCAGCTTGAACACCGTGTCCGGGTTGAACAGGTGGTACTCGCCCTCACGACGCCACTGGTACTCGCCGCCGACCTCGAGCTCGCGGTGCGCGCGCTCGTTGCGGTTCTCCAGGAACGCGACCTTGTGCCGCTGCGCGACCTCGCCCGCGATGTCGTCCAGGCCGATGCCGTCCAGCGGCGAGCGCAGACCGGTGAAGTACTCGTCCACCAGATCCTGCGCCAGGCCGATGACCTGGAACAGCTGCGCGCCACGGTAGGAGGCGATGGTGGAGATGCCCATCTTGGACATCACCTTCAGCACACCCTTGCCGGCGGCCTTGTTGTAGTTGTAGACGGCCTTCTTGTAGTCCGCCGCGAGATCGCCGGTGCTGCCCGGCATCTTCAGCGCGCCGCGCTCCAGCATGTCCTCGATGGACTCGAAGGCCATGTACGGGTTGATGGCGGCCGCGCCGAAACCGACGAGCAGCGCCATGTGGTGCACCTCGCGGGCGTCACCGGCCTCCACGACCAGACCGACCTTGGTGCGGGTGCGTTCCCGGACCAGGTGGTGGTGCACGGCGGCGGTGAGCAGCAGCGACGGGATCGGCGCCAGCTTCTCGTTGGACTCGCGGTCGGACAGGATGATGATCCGCGCGCCACCGTCGATGGCCGCCGACACCTGCTTCTGCACGGCCTCGATGGCCTTGCGAAGTCCCTTGCCGCCCTTCTTGACCGGGTACAGACCGTGGACCACGACCGAACGCAGGTCGGGACGCGACCCGTCGTCGTTGATGTGGACCAGCTTGGACAGCTCGTCATTGTCCAGGATGGGCTGGGTCAGGGTGATCTGACCGCAGGACTCCGGTCCCGGGTTCAGCAGATCGGCCTCCGGGCCCACCATGCTGCGCAGCGAGGTGACGACCTCTTCGCGGATGGCGTCCAGCGGCGGGTTGGTGACCTGCGCGAACAGCTGCGAGAAGTAGTCGAACAGCAGCCGCGGACGCGAGGACAGCACCGCGATCGGGGTGTCGGTGCCCATCGAGCCGAGCGCCTCGCCACCGGTCTGCGCCATCGGCGAGACCAGCAGGTTCAGCTCCTCGGTGGTGTACCCGAAGATCTGCTGACGGATGAGCACGCGGTCGTGCGACATGTGCACGTGCGGGCGGTCCGGCAGATCGCTCAGCTTGGTCGGGCCGTTGTCCAGCCACTGCTGGTACGGGAACTGTTCAGCGAGAGACTGTTTCACCTCTTCGTCGCTGATGATGCGGCCCTGCGAGGTGTCCACCAGGAACATGTGGCCCGGCTGCAGGCGCTTCTTGTAGACGACCTTGGCCGGATCGATGTCGAGCACGCCGACCTCGGAGGCCAGCACGCACAGGCCGTCCTCGGTGACCCAGATGCGGCCGGGGCGCAGACCGTTGCGGTCCAGCACCGCGCCGACCACGGTGCCGTCGGTGAAGCACACCGACGCCGGGCCGTCCCACGGCTCCATCAGGAACGAGTGGTAGCGGTAGAAGGCGCGCTGCTCCGGAGTCATGGACTCGTTGCGTTCCCACGCCTCGGGAATCATCATGAGCACCGCGTGCGGCAGGCTGCGGCCACCCAGGTGCAGGAGCTCGAGCACCTCGTCGAAACGAGCGGTGTCCGAGGCCCCGGGGGTACAGACGGGGAAGATCTTCTCCAGGCGGTTGTTGCCCTCGGAGTCGGTGCCGAACACGTTCGAGTTCAGCAGCGCCTCACGCGCCCGCATCCAGTTCTCGTTACCGGAGACGGTGTTGATCTCGCCGTTGTGGGCGACGCGCCGGAACGGGTGCGCCAGCGGCCACGACGGGAAGGTGTTGGTGGAGAAGCGCGAGTGCACGATGCCGAGCGCGGATTCGACGCGGTCGTCCTGGAGGTCCAGGTAGAACGCGCGCAGCTGCGGCGTGGTGAACATGCCCTTGTAGACGAAGGTTTCGCCGGACAGGCTCGGGAAGTACACCGACTCCTTGCCGACCGCACCCTCACCGGCGCCCGACTTGCCGAGCTCGTGCTCGATGCGCTTGCGGATGACGTAGGCCCGGCGCTCCAGGTCCATGCCCGAAAGCTGTTCGGCCCCATCCTTGGGCGAGGCGATGAAGATCTGCCGGAAGGTCGGCATGGCGTCGCGGGACAGCGCTCCCAGCGACGAGCTGTCGATCGGGACCTCACGCCAGCCGAGGACCTCGAGGCCCTCCTCGCGCACGATCTTCTCGACGCCGTACCCGGCACGGGCCGCCTCGCGGCGGGCCTGCGGGAGGAAGGCGATACCGGTGGCGTAGGAGCCTTCGGCCGGCAGTTCGAAGTCCACGACTGCCCGGAAGAACTTGTCCGGGAGCTGGATCAGAATGCCCGCGCCGTCACCCGAGTTGGGTTCGGCGCCGGCTGCGCCACGGTGCTCCAGGTTGAGCAGCGCCGTAATAGCCTTGTCGACGATGTCGCGGCTGCGGCGGCCGTGCATATCCACGACGAATGCGACACCACAGGCGTCGTGTTCATTCGCCGGGTCGTACAGCCCGCGGGGTCCAGGGGACCTGTGGCCAGGAAGTTGCGTCATGCCTCTGCCTTCACAAAAAACAGGCCTTCGAAGAATTGCGGCCTTCTCGAACGCCTCCGTCTAGACTGCGCCCGGACGTTTCGGAGACCAGCTGCGCTGATGGTCCTCCCGTGCAGTCGCTCTCCAGTTGTCCACCCGCTCTGGTTACGTAGTCGGGTGCTCGGCGGTAACTCAGTCCTTACGTTCTGGCTACCTACCGCGCCGTTCTCGCCCGCTAGGCTGAGCGCCTGTGGGCCTCTGACCGTATGGGGAGATATGCCGAACTTGTCGAGTTCGGTGTTAAGAGCAAACGATAAGTCAGGACCTGAGCCCAACCAACTTAGGTTGCACTAATTTCAGCGTCTAGCTGGGCTTCTTCATCGGTCCTCCACTACCTGCGCGTTCTCCAGTGTAAAGCAGGGGTGCGGGGCCTTTTCAGTTGAGTTCACCACTGCGGCCGTGTCGAACGGTCACGATTCGACGCCGCCTCGATCGAACACTGACATGCCCTCTCACCTGCAATGAAACAGATTTCCCCGCAAGGGGTTCCGGCAAACCGGGCGAAAGACGGCTAACTTTCCGGACCCGCGAAGCTCACAGGACGGGCGTACTGGCAGTGCGCGGAAGCAACCTGCCGACCGTACGGAATCTTTCCTGGTGGCAGACTCGAGCACACACGCAGCTAATTGTGAGTATGCGTTAAGTCACTCGATTCGGTGATATCCCGGCCGGTCGCAACGTGATCAACAGCACTTCACACGCCCGAAACACGCCGCTGTGAGGCTGGCCACATACCAGCGCTCGCAGGCGGTGGAACAGCCGGACGCCTGTCACGCTGAGACAACGAATAAGCGACGGTTTCGGCAGGGGGAACCAGCACCATGCCCACCCGTGGAATCGCAGATCTGCTGCCGTGGCTCGGCGGCGCCCATCCACACCTCGTAGATCAGCACGAACGCGGCGGTTATTCGGTCACCGGAGCCGTTGTGGCGCTGTTCGCGGCCATCTCCGGCGGAGTCACCGCACTCGCCACCGGGGCCGCGGACTGGCCGCTGCTCGCGGTCGTGGCCACCGCAGTGATCGCAACACTGTTGGTAGGAGCGGTTTCTCGCGCACTCGCGACGGCCGCCACACCCGCACGCGACGAATCACAGCGGGCGCGAGCCGAATTCGCGGGCCGCATCGCCGTGGCGGTCGCCGCGGGCGTCCTCACCGCCGAATTGGCCTGCACCGTACTGTTCGGCGGCACCATCGACCGCAAGCTCGACGAAACCGCCCAGCGCGGAATCGAATCCGCGCCCAGCGTGGTCACCGCGCAGGCCGAGCTCGACCAGGCGAAGAACAATCGGACCGCACTGGATCAGGCGATCACCAAGGCGCAGAACGACGTCGACCAGGCCCTGATCGTCGCGCGCTGCGAATTCAGCGCGGCGCCAGAATGCTCGCCACTGCGCATGACCGGCGTGCCCGGACGCGGACCCGAAGAACGCACCGCCAACCAGATGCTCGAGGACGCCCGCACCCGATTGAGCGCCGAACAGGCCAAGATCGGCGGACTCGACCAGGCCGTCACCGACAAGGACAAGGCCCTCACCGATATTCGCGCCGCCGCCTACACCGAAGGTGATCGCGGGCTCGGAGCGCGCTGGGTCGCCATGAACGGTTACACCACCGACCATGCCGGCGCGTTCGTGCTGCGCTTCGCGACCGCGCTGCTCATGATCGTGCTCGCACTGCTGCCGCTGCTGCTGCGCCGATGGCGCGGCGAAACCTCCTTCGACCGCGAGGTCGCCACCCGCACCGCCGCCGGACGCATCGAACACGCCGCCGCCACGGCCATCGCCATCAAGCAGGCCGAGGTGCGGGTCGAAACCGAGGCGTTGCGCGCCGACCAGGAGCTCACCGCCGCCCGGCTGGCCGCGCACGCCGACACCGCCATCGACCGGGAACGCCAGCGCCGGCGGATCATCGCCTCGATCGGCAACTTCGAAATCGGCGTCACCGAGCCCGCACAGCGCGCCGTCGCCGAATTCGACAGCGCCGCACAGCATGAACTACCGGCCGGGGCCTCGGCCGGAGGAAAGGACAGCTCCGTGTCTCAGGAGGGGATCGTGACACAGTCGCCGCACCTGCCCGCCCAGCTCATGCCCGGGGTCGCCACCCCGGTGAGCGCCGGCGGAGCCCTCGTACCGGCCCCGGCCGGCGTGCCCGCGGCGGCCCCCCAGCCCGCACCCGACAAGAAGGGCGGCGGACTGGAACTCCCGATTATCGGCACGGTGCCGTTCACCGACACCGCCGCCCGCTGGATCCGGCCGCTGGTGCCGTCGTTCGTGGCGAATGTCATTGATACGGCGACCCATCCGCTGCGCACGGTGCGTCAGGCCTTCGAGGAGGCCGAGGAGATCACCTTCACGCTGCGCCGCACCCGCAAGGTGACCGTCGACTCCGAGGATTCCGCCCAGCAGCAGGCCCAGCCGCAACAGCAGGTGTACGCCGGGCAGCCGCAGCTGGGTTATCAGCTGCCGCAGGGTGTTCCGCAGCACGTGTACTCGCAGCGCGTCGCCTCCCACGTGGTGGATCAGCCCTACGCACAGCCGGGGTACGCGCCGCAGTACTACCCGCCGCTCCCCCAGGGCCAGCAGCCCTACCCGCCGCTGCCGCCGGGTCCGGTGGTCGACCACGGGTACGGTCTGCCGTCCGCTCCCGCCCAGGACGAACTGACCGGGCGGCAGAACCCGCAGCTGGAAAACCGTGCGCCGCGCGAACTGCCGCCGGGCAAGACATCGGAGTAGAACGACAACCGCTGTGGCCCGGCTGCTTCCGCGAGGAGCACCCGGGCCGCAGCCGTTCCAGGAATCCCTGGAGCTATACGTATACGAGTACGTATAGTCGTTGGTATGTTCGATCCGATCAGCCTCGTGGTGGGCGCCGGATTGGTGGTGATCGGCTGGGCAGCAGGCCGATACAGCCGTCGCACCCCACGGGTACAGCCACCCAGCACCGTCTGCGGCTGCGGCCACGACCTCTCCCTGCACGACCGGAAAGCCGGTGAGTGCCACGCCGAATCACCCCGCAAGACCGGGTGGGGGCTCACCGTGTGGGCGCGATGCGGGTGCAAGAACTACACCGGCGCCACACCGCTCGAAGAACTCTTCGCCCCGCCCGTCCTGCCGCCTCTGAACGAAGGCAAGTAGCCCGGTTGTTTCACGTAGAACACGGAAACCACCGGGCCACAGGCGTTTCGGGCGGGCTCCGATCAGGAATCGGCCGCCGTGGGCGTCGCAGTATGCGGTTCCGTCACGGGCGCTTCACCGTTCGGCTTGCGGCGAGTGGCCGCGCGGTAGACCACGAACGCCGTGATCAGCAGGATCGCCGTCGTACCGGTCGCCGCCAGGTGGACGCCCGAGACGAACGCCGTGTGCGCCGCGTCCAGCAGGGTGGTGGCCGCGGGTTCCGGTAGGGCGCGGGCGGTTTCGACCGCGCCGCCCAGGGACTCGCGGGCCGCGTCCAGGTGAGCCGACGGGATGGTCGCTGGGTCCAGGCCGTGGCGGTAGGTGGCCATCACGGCGCTGCCGAGGGTCGCGACGCCCAGGGCCACACCGGTTTCCAGGGCCGTCTCCGAAATGGCCGCCGCATTGCCCGCGCGTTCGGCGGGGGCGGTGCTGACGATCATGTCGGACGAAACCGTCAGGGCCACACCGACACCCAGGCCGATCAGCAGGAAGCCCACGATGAACGGGAGCACCGGGGCCGACGGGGCGGAACCCAGCATCCAGAACATCAGCGCGCCGAGCGCGGCGGTCACCAGGGCACCGGACAGGACCGACACCGGACGCCACTGCCGCACCAGCCAGGCCGCGAGCAGGGCGCCCGCCATCGAGCCGATGGTGCCGGGGATCAGCAGCAGACCGGCCGCCAGCGGGGCCTTGCCGAGCACCAGCTGCAGATACTGCGAACCGAAGAACAGCACACCGGCCAGAGCGAACACCGACAGCAGGTTGGCCAGCACCGCGGCCCGGAACGGGGGCAGGCGGAACAGGTCCAGGTCGATCAGCGGCGCGGCCAGGGTGCGCTGACGGCGCACGAAGACGACACCGGCGAGGACACCGATCGCGGCGGCGATCACCAGGGTCATGCTCGGGCCGTGCGCGGCGAATTCCTTGACCGCGTAGACGATCGGGATCAGCGCCAGCATGGACAGCGCGGCCGAGAACAGGTCGAAGCGACCCGGGTTCGGGTCACGCGACTCCGGAACCACGAACGGCGCGAGCACGATCAGCAGGGCCATGACCGGCAGGTTCACCAAAAACACGGAGCCCCACCAGAAGTGCTCCAGCAGCCAGCCGCCCAGCAGCGGGCCGACCGCCGCACCCGAACCCGCCATGGCGCCCCACACCGAGATGGCGAGGGTGCGCTCCCGCGCGTTCTGGAACATGGAGCGGATCAGGCCGAGGGTGGCGGGCATGAGCGTCGCACCGGCGACACCCTGCAGAACCCGTGCGGCAATGAGCATTTCGGGGCTCACCGACCAGGCCGCGATGGCCGAGGCGATGCCGAAACCGGCCGCGCCGACGATCAGCAGCCGACGACGGCCGATGCGGTCGCCGAGAGTGCCCATGGTCACCAGCAGACCGGCGAGCACGAACGAATAGACGTCGATGATCCACAGCAGCTGCGGCGTGGTGGGCGCGAGATGAGCACTGATCGAGGGGACCGCCAGGTCGAGCACGGTCGCGTCCACCGATACCAGCAGCAGGGCCAGTGCGAGGACGCCCAGGCCGGCCCAGTCGCGCGGGCGCGCCTTGGGTCCGATGGCTGTTGTCGTAATCGAGTGGCTGGTCATGGTCTTTCTCTTCCGGGGGTTGAACCGTCCAGACGGTACAGTACCAGCCTAACCGTCCGGACGGTACAGTGAGCCGTGTGACCACCCGCGACCCCGCCGGCACCCGCGACCGGATCCTCGACGCCCTCGAAACCCTCCTCCTCGACAAAGGGCTGTCCCAGGTGACCCTGGAAAACGTCGCCGCCACCGCCGGCGTCTCCAAAGGCGGCCTGCTCTACCACTTCAAGAGCAAGGACGCCCTCCTCGCAGGACTCGTCCGCCGCCTCGGCAACCGCGCCGACCAGCAACTGGAAACCGCCGTGGACCAAGGCAAATCCGTCGCCGAGTGGTACCTCCAAACCCCCCACCCCGACAATGCCGCCGACGCGATGGAACTCGCGCTCTACCGCTCCATGCTCGCCGCCATGCGCAGCGTCGACGGCCCCCAGGACACCGACGCCGACGAAGTCGCCCGCGCCCTCGACGAAGTGCTCGAAACCTGGAAAACCGCCCTCGACAACGAAATCCCCGACCCGGTCCAATCCGAGATCGTCCGCCTCGTCGGCGACGGCGTGTACCTGCGCGCCCTACTCGGCGCACCCCCCATCGACCCCACCCTCTACCGCCAGGTCGTCGCCCGGCTGCTCGGGAATGATCAGGGCTGATCGCGTCGCAGGAACGCGAACCAGTACGAAATCCCCTCGATGGGCCGCTCGGTGATCGAGACGAGCCGCCACCCCTGCCCCTGACTCTCGAGCCATTCGACGGCATCTGCCACAGCGATGATCGGCGGAAACAGTTGCCGCTCGATATTGGCCTGATTCCCGATGTAACCGCCGACGAGCGATCGCACCTTCAGCACCAGAATCCGGCGCGTGTACATCCGCATGTCGACCGCGCCGTTCAACAGGTCGTAGACATCGATCATCGGCAGCTGCGGAACGGGCGGAGTGGTCACGGCTTCATCCTGCATCAAGATCACTCGCGGCATGTACGCGGCGGTTGGGCCTGGTCGGGGCTACACTCGCGAGCGTGTTGCCAGCCGCCGCCGACAATGTCGGCAAGGCGACCGGCTCGGTGGGGGAAACACCGCTTACCGACCCGTCGCCGGTCCCGATTCGACCCCTGCAGTTCCGGGAACTGCTCGATCTGCCGTTCGCGCTGATCCAGACGCGGATCAAGACGTTCGCCACGGTGTTCGGGGTGGGGGTCGTGGTGGCCTCGGCGGTTGCCGTGGGGATCACTGTGCTGGGGTCGATCGCCACCGGTGATGACAAGGACGGGACTCGGTGGGCCGCCGTGCTCGGGTCGCTCGCGTGCGCTTGGGGGCTGCGGCTGCTGGTGCGGGGGGTGACCGTGCCCATGGGGCTGGCCGCCATTCATCGGCGGCCGCTCAGCTGGCGTGCGGCGTTCGGGCGGATGTCCGCGCAAGCCGGTGCGCTGCTGGGGTATTCGGGCATGTTCACGCTCATCGGGGTGGGGGTGCTGGCGCTGGGAGCGCCGCTGATGATCACGCTGCCGTTCGCGGTGCTGTGGTTGGCCTGGCTGCGGGCGCGGCGATTCACCACGATGCCCGTCATTTTCGACGAGTACGCCGGGTACAAGCAGGCCGCGGGCCGGTCGAAGGTGCTCATGCAGGGCACCGAATGGCAGATCGTGGGGCTCTGGCTGTATCTGCGCGGGCTGATCCTGGTGCTGCTCGTGCCGGTGCTGGCGCTGCCCATGTTCATCACCACGTTCTCCGGGACGCGACGGTGGACCGTCACCGTCCTGCTCATCACCGTGGCGCTGTTCATGGTGGCGTTCACCGAAATGGTGGAATCCGCGGCACAGGTCGTCACCTATGTGGATCGGCGCTGCCGCCGGGAAGCCATGGACATTCGCGTCCCACCCGCCACCGGAGCCCAGCGATGACCCAGCCGCCCGTACCGCCCACACCGGATCTCGGGCCCGCCGCCGACCATCGCGCCGCCTCGGAATACGCCGCGCAGCGACAGGACTTCGCGACCGCGCTCCGCGAGCGGTATCGCGCCGTCACGCGTGGACTGGAACAGCACGGCGTACTCGAAGAACAGCGCGGGCGCACCGCACGGGAAACCGCGCAGGCCGCCGCCACCGCACTCGGCGGACAGGAACAGGGCGCCGCGGCCGCCGAACTGCCTTCGGCGGCACACAGTTTCGACGAGATCGTGTACGGCGGACGGCACGCCACCGAAGGCGAATACCGACGGCTGGAACAGGCCGACCGGTTCTCGGTGGCGCCCGCACCCAAGCGCGCACCCGCCGAGATCGCCGAAAAACGCCGCCGGACAAGGACACCCAAGAAGGCCCGGGAAAAGCGGACCCGCGAACGCATGGAATGGCCGCCGTTCCTGAGCGATTGGCGATTCTGGGCCGGAGCCGGCGCGATCCTCGGCGCATTCCTGCTGATCTACATTCTCACCCACATCGGCACCCCGCCCGACGTCACACCGCCGGACACCACCGACCTGCCCGACGCCCCGGACGCGCCGGAACGCCCAGACCTGGACGAACCGGACTACGGCGAGGGCAGCGACTCCATCTTCCGCAAAGGCAGCTGGGCCGCCTTCGGCGGACTGCAGCTCCTCATCGCCTGGGGCGTCGTCCTGGTCTGGCGCGGCCGCCGCCGCGGCGCCGTCGTCGGCGAGGCCCGCCCGGTGGAAGCACCCGCCAACGAACTGCTCGCCGGGCAGGCCGGGCTGTACCGCAAATCCCGCGACCACGACCACGTCGCGGCCAAACTCCGGGCCGCCGCCCTGCGCCGGCTGCGACCCGCGCTGAACGTCACCGCCGACACCTCGCCCGACATGGTCACCATGGCCGTCGCCACCCGCACCGGCGCCGCACCCGCACTGGTGCACGCCGCCCTGTACGAACCGGTCACCGACCAGGCCACCCTGGAAACCGTGGCCGCACAACTCGAATGGATCGAATCGGAGGTCTTGTGACCACAGTGGACACCAACCACGACGCCCCGACCGCCGAACAGGCCCAGCAGGCCCTGCTCGCGCTGCGCGGCGAAATCGGCAAAGCCGTCGTCGGCAACGACCAGGCCGTCCTGTACCTGGTCCTCGGACTGCTCTGCCGCGGGCACGTCCTGCTGGAAGGCGTTCCCGGCGTGGCCAAGACGCTGCTCGTGCGCGCGCTGGCCACCGCCCTCGACCTGGAACACGCGCGTATCCAGTTCACCCCGGACCTCATGCCCGGCGACGTCACCGGCTCCAATATCTACGACCCGCACTCGGCCGCCTTCACCTTCCGCCGCGGGCCCGTCTTCACCAACCTGCTGCTCGCCGACGAAATCAACCGCACCCCACCGAAAACCCAGTCCGCGCTGCTGGAATCCATGGAGGAGCGCCAGGTTTCGGTCGACGGCGTGCCGCAGGCCCTGCCGGACCCGTTCATCGTCATCGCCACCCAGAACCCCATCGAACAGGAAGGCACCTACCCGCTGCCGGAAGCGCAGCTGGACCGGTTCCTGTTCAAGGTCGACATCCAATTGCCCGGCCGCGACGACGAATTCCGCATCCTGCAACGGCACGCCGCCGGATTCGACCCGCGCGACCTGAACGCCGCCGGACTGCGACCGGTCGCCGGGCCCGCGCACCTCACGGCGGCGCGCCAGGCCATCGCGCAGGTCGCCATCAGCCCCGAAGTGCTGGCGTACACGGTCGACCTGTGCCGCGCCACGCGCACCTCCCCCGCCGTCGCGCACGGCGCGTCCACCCGTGGAGCGACCGCGCTCATGGCCGCCTCCCGCGCCTTCGCGTGGCTCAACGGCCGCGGCTACGTGACCCCCGACGATGTGAAAGCCGTTGCGGTGGCGGTCCTCCGGCACCGGCTGCACCTGCGGCCCGAGCACGAGGTGGAGGGCGTCACCGCCGAGGGCGTCATGACCTCGCTGCTCATGTCCGTCCCCGTCCCGGTCTAGGCCGTGGTCTTCACCGGCCGGCTCGCGGCCCTGGCGGTACTGGACACGCTCTTCGTCGCGCTGCTGATGCCGTCGTGGACCGGCGTCGCACTGATGACCGGAACGACGCTGGCCGCGGTGATCCTGGACATCGTCCTACTCGGTTCGCTCGCCGCCCTGGAACTCTCGCGCGAACCGCTCACCACCGTGCGCACCGGACGCAGCATCGACGTGGAACTCACCGCGCTCAACACCGGCACGCGCACCGTCCGCGCGACCCTGTGGGACGACTGGCCGCCCAGCGCGCACGCCCGGCATCGCACGCACACCCTGAACCTCCCGGCCAACACCAAGACCCGGCTGCACACCGAACTCACCCCGGCCTACCGCGGCGACCGCCTCGCCGGCCCGGTCACCGTGCGCGCGGTCGGACCGCTCGGACTGGCCGGACGCCAGGAACGCCGCGACGTGCCCGCCCGGCTGCGCGCCCTGCCGCCGTTCCGCAGCGAGAAGCTGCTGGCCTCGAAAGTCAAACAGCTGCAACACCTCGAGGGGCGCAACACCACCACCATTCGCGGCCAGGGCACCGAATTCGACTCCTTCCACGAATACGTGCCCGGCGACGACGTGCGCACCATCGACTGGCGGGCCACCGCACGCGCCAAGGATGTCCTCGTCCGCACCTGGCGGCCGGAACGCAACCGGCACGTCGTCATGCTGCTCGACACCGGACGGGTCAGCGCCGGCCGCGCCGGTGACGGCACCCGGCTCGACGCCACCATCGAAGCGGCCCTGCTACTCGGCGGGCTGGCCGCGTCCGGCGGCGACTCGGTGGATCTCATCGCCCACGACCGCAAGGTGCGCACCGAGGTGCGCGGCATCGGCGGAAAACGCCTGCAGGTCAAGCTCATGCACGCCCTCGCGGGCGTTACCCCCGAACTGGTCGACACCGACTATCAGGGCATGCTCCGCGCCACCCTGCAGCGCGCCCGCCGCCGCAGCCTGGTCGTCTGGTTCACGCACCTGGACGCGGCCACCCTCCAGGAGGGCCTGCTCCCCGTGCTCCCGGTCCTCACCGAACGCCACCGTGTCCTGGTCGTCTCGGTCACCGACCCCGAGGTGACCGCCGCGGCCGCACGCCGCACCGGCCTCGAGAACCTCTACCGCGCGGCGGCCGCCGAGAACGTGATCGCCGAACACGCCGTGGCCCGGGAAACCCTGCGTCGCAAGGGCGTCCGCGTCATCGCCACCTCCCCCGACCTGCTCCCCGGCGCACTCGCCGACGAATACCTGGAGCTGAAGCAAACGGGCGCACTGTAATCCGCCGCGAACGGCCGGATCAGGCGACCGCGCGGGGGAAGACCGCCGCGACACCCTGGGCCGGCTGCTGCGGGGTCAGCGCGGGTAGTGCCCGGCGCTGCCGCTCGGCCAGAATCGCGCCGAGGATGTGGTACGGCGGATAGCCGGTGGGCGCGGCCACCGCCAGCCGGGTGCAGACGGCGGCGAGCAGTTCACGGCCCATCTGATCCTGGACGGACGGGGTCAGCGTGCGCAGCCGAATCAGGTAGCGGCGCACCGCGAGTGCCAGATCATCGGGCAGCCCCGACAGATCCAGCTGCCGCGACCAGTTCATGAGCCACGGCGGCGGCACCGCGAACGACGGGAACGGCAGCCGGCTGCGGTCGTAGACCACGACCGTGCCCGCCAGCACATCACCGACCCGCCGCGCATTGGGCGAGCACAGCGACGTCACCACGGCCACCAGCCCCAGCCCCGACGAATAGAAGTCGACGAGCCCCGACAGCCCACGGGTGGCGGCATGGCGGAAATCGATCGGCCCGCCGTCCGCGCGCACCACGCGCAGCCCCAGCGCCATCTTCCCGACCGACCGCCCACCCGTGAAGGTCTCCATCAACACCGGATACCCGATGAACGTCGAGACCATCAGCACCACGAAAGCCGCCTCGGCCCACGCGTCGTCGGCATTCGTCGTATCGAGCACCAGCGCCATGAAGAAGGCGAGAACCAGCCCGCAGATGATCTGCACCAGCAGATCGACCAGGAACCCCGCCGCCCGCGTCGGGATCCGCGCGATCGGCAGTTCTACGGCGACAGCCTCGCCCGTGGTGAAGAGAGCCATGGTCGTACCGATTCTTCCGAGCATTCACGGCGCAGGCAACCGGTACGCCGCTCTCGCACCCCTGGATTTCGCCGCAGACGTCGTGGTCCCGGCGGAAGTCGGTGCCGGTGGCTAGCATTCCGTATGAATCACGATGGGGAGGGCTCACATGGATCTGGACGCGTACACCTTCGTGCACAAACGATCCTGGGATCGGCTCGATCAGCTCTCGAAACCCGGCCGCCGCCTCTCCGGCGTGGAGGCCGACGAACTGGTGCGCCTGTACCGCCTCACCTCCCAGCAGCTGGCGCGGCTGCAAGCGCGCGACGCCGACCCCGAACTCATCGCGGGCCTGTCCGTGGTCCTCACCCGTGCCCGCGGGAAAGTCCTGGGCGCACAGGTCGATACGGTCAGCGAGATCAGTCGCTTCTTCACCCACCGTTTCCCGGCCGCCGTCTATCGCGCCTGGCCGTGGTGGGTGTCGGTGGCCGCACTCTTCCTGCTCGCCTCGGCCGCTCTGGCCACCTGGGTCGCCGAATCCGAGTCCGCGCGCAAGAAACTGGGCCTCGACACCGACACCGACGCGCTGACCAGACCGGGCGGCGAGTTCGAGACCTACTACTACGAGCACCCGCACGACGCGTTCGCCGCCCAGGTCTGGACCAACAACGCGCGTGTGGCGGCCGTCGCCCTGTTCACCGGCATCCTGATCCTGCCCGCCGTCTTCGCCATGGTCATGAACGCCCTCAATCTCGGCGTGAGCGCGGGCCTGATGGCCGACGCCGACCGGCTCGGCGCCTTCTTCGGCTACATCCTCCCGCACGGAATGATCGAGCTCACCGCGATTTTCGTGGCCGGCGGCGCGGGCCTCAAGCTGGGCTGGACGCTCATCGACCCGGGCCGCGAGAGCCGCCCGCAGGCGCTGGCCCGCCAGGGCCGCGCGACCGCCGTCATCGCCATCGGCCTGGCGCTGACTCTGCTGGTGGCGGGCCTGCTCGAAGGTTTCGTGACCCCGAGCGGCTGGCCGACCCCGGTGCGTGTCGGCCTGGGTGGGCTCGTCGAACTCGGTTTCCTGATCTACGTTTTCGTTCGCGGCCGTCAGGTGGTGCTGGAGGAGCAGGCGCTCGAGGCGCTGCCGGGCGGCGAGCACATGCCGGGCTATCCGACGGGGAGGGATCCGGAACCGGTTGCGGGAGGGGCGACTTCGAAGGTGTCGGCAACCGCCGGGATTTGATTTCCGCTGGCCGCAGCGAGTCCTGCTCAGCTGCGGCCAGCGTTGCCGATGACTCTACACAATCGTTATGGCTACGCAACCTCCGACTTGCCACCCGAGCGTATAAGCCGACCAGGCGAAATGTCCGTTCCCGGAACACAACCCGCGATGATCGCTATTTCCCAGCGCCCCCTTTGCCGAGGGTCTGCGGAGGCTCTTGAAACCTTCCACGCGGTACCGTTTCAACCCGTATTTCGACCCGGCGCACACGGTGCCACGAAACCCCCGGAGACAGGTTTGCCGAAAACTCGCACGGACGCCCCGAACCGCCGGTTCAACCCGCGTTAAGCTGGCGTTTCATCCCAGGTCGCAGCCATAGCCGCGCGATCGCCCATTCCGAAACAAACCCAAAGATTGTTTAACTCGGGTTTGACCAAACGCCGGTCAGGCATAACTCCAGAAAAATCGGGCGCATACCCGAACCGGCATCTCCCGGCAATCGAATTTCAACCTCCCGACACCCCGCCGTAGCCACCCGGCAACGCTCCGGCGGAGGGGTTCGAAACCGCCCCTGCGATCTTCGTCACAACGGCGGCTGACCAGCGAATCGGTCGAAAAACGCGAAAACGACCGAGGCCCCATCCGGATCCGGATGGGGCCTCGGTCTTGGTGGGCGAGGGGGGACTTGAACCCCCACGTCCTTACGGACACTGGCACCTGAAGCCAGCGCGTCTGCCATTCCGCCACTCGCCCTGAGCGACGTGAAAGAACGTATCACGGGGTATGCGTCAAAAAGAAATCGCCTGGTTATCCAGGGTGGAGGGACGCGGGAACCCGGGCCCCTCGTCAAGAGTTACAGGTGTGGACGTTCGTGGATATCATGCAATCACCGTGTCCCTACGCAGACACGCCCTGACGCGTGCCGCCCAAAGGAACGCGCCACGGCGTCAACACCACGACACGAGAGGAGGGGGCTATGGGGATCGTCTCCCGCTTCGAACGCCGACTCCAAGGTGCTGTCGGGGATGTTTTCGCCCGCGTGTTCGGCGGCAGCGTCGTCCCGCAGGAGGTCGAGGCGGCGCTGCAGCGCGAAGCCGGCGACAGCCTGCAGGACCTGGGCGGAGGCCATCTGCTGGCCTCCAACAGCTATGTCATCACCATCAACGAGTCGGATCTGAACCAGCTCATCCAGGGTGACGGACAAGCGGACCACGACCTCATGGTGCGAGCTTTCGCCAAACATCTCCAGGACTACATCCGCGAGCAAGGATGGCAGACCTACGGCGAAGTGCACGTCGAATTCGAGGCATCCCCTACGCTGCACACCGGACAGTTCAGGACGCGCGGCCGGGTCGACCCGGATGCGGGCGGCCCCGGATCAGTCCGCCGGGCGGGCCCGGCGCCGGGACCTGAACGCCCACCACGACCCAACCCGCAACCAGGAGCTGGCCCCATGACGCAGAACTCAGGCTACGACCCCAGCCGTGAGCCCGCGGAGTCCGATCCGCGGAACCGCGGGTACGCGCCCCCGCCTGCCGGCCGCGGTCAGCAGGGCTACGGCCAGCAGGGCGGCTACGCCGACCCGGGCTACGGCCAGGACCAGGCCTACGGCCAGTCCGAGCAGGGCTACGGGGACTACCAGAACGGCTACGACTACCAGCAGCAGGGCGGCGGGTACGGCCAGCAGCCGGCGGGGTACGACCAGGCCTACGGTCAGCAGGGCGGCTACAGCGACCAGGCGTACGGGCAGCAGCCCGGCTACGACCAGGGCTACGCCGGCCAGCAGGGCGGCGGGTACGGGCAGCAGGGCGGGTACGCCGATCAGGGCTACGCGGACCAGGGTTACGGCCAGCAGGGCTACGACCAGGGTTACGGCGGCCAGCAGGGCGGCGGATACGACCAGGGCTACGGCCAGCAGCAGGGCGGCGGCTACGGGCAGCAGGGTTACGCCCAGCCCGGCTACGACCAGGGCTACGGCCAGCAGCAGGGCGGCTACGACCAGTACGGCGAGCAGGGCGGCGGTTACGCCGAGCCGGGCTACGCGGACCAGGGCGGCGGCTACCAGCCCGCACGCGGCGGTTCCAGCTACTCGGCGACGCTGCAACTCGACGACGGCTCGGGTCGCACCTATCAGCTCCGTGAGGGTTCCAACATCATCGGCCGCGGCCAGGACGCACACTTCCGGCTGCCCGACACCGGAGTCTCGCGGCGGCACATCGAAGTTCGCTGGGACGGTCAGACCGCGATGCTCTCGGACCTCGGTTCGACCAATGGCACGCTGGTCAACGGCTCGCCCGTACAGGACTGGCAGCTCGCCGACGGGGATGTCATCCGCGCCGGGCATTCCGAGATCCTGATCCGCATCGTCTGATCCCGTAAGCTCGCGGTGCAGGTCACGATATGGCGTGGATTTCTCCGGTCGTATCGTGCTCGCAACCGGTCCACGGCCCTATGATGCTGCCAACTCATGCGGCAGCAGCCGGGGGTCGCGCTGACCAGTACACCGGTTGGGGGTCGACGATCCGTACCTACGACACGGTCGAAACAGGAGGTGGAGCACCGTGCAGGGATTGATCCTGCAATTGACGCGCGCGGGGTTCCTGCTGCTGCTGTGGCTGTTCGTGTGGGCGGTGCTCCGGACCTTGCGCAGCGATATCTACGCGGCATCCGGCCTCCGGGTCGCGCCGCGGGCCGCAGGCGGTTCCGCGGTGCTCCCCTCTTTTCGCCGGGGCCAGAAGGGCGCCAAATATCTCGTGGTGACTCAGGGTTCTCTCGCCGGCACCCGCATCTCGCTCGGCTCACAGCCGGTGCTGATCGGGCGCGCGGACGATTCCACGCTGGTCCTCACCGACGACTACGCCTCCACCCGGCATGCGCGACTTTCGCAACGCGGTGAGGACTGGTACGTCGAGGATCTCGGGTCCACGAATGGGACCTACCTCGACCGTTCGAAGGTCACCACGCCGGTGCGGGTTCCGCTCGGCACCCCTGTCCGTGTCGGCAAGACAGTGATCGAGCTGCGATCGTGACACTTGTTCTCCGCTACGCAGCGCGCAGCGACCGTGGTCTCGTCCGAGCCAACAACGAGGATTCCGTCTACGCAGGAGCGCGCCTGCTCGCGCTCGCGGACGGCATGGGCGGGCACGCCGCCGGTGAAGTCGCCTCGCAGTTGATGATCGCCGCGCTGGCGCATCTGGACGACGACGAGCCGGGTCCCGACCTGCTGGGCAAACTGGATCGCGCGGTGCGCGAAGGCAATGCTTCCATCGCCGATCAGGTGGAGGAGGAACCCGAACTCGACGGCATGGGCACCACGCTCACCGCCATCCTGTTCGCGGGCTCCAAACTCGGCCTGGCGCATATCGGTGACTCTCGCGCCTACATGTTGCGCGGGGGTGAGCTGACTCAGATCACCCGCGACGACACCTTCGTGCAGTCGCTGGTCGACGAGGGGCGGATCACGCCCGAGCAGGCGCACACCCATCCGCAGCGGTCGCTGATCATGCGGGCGCTCACCGGCAACGAGATCGAGCCGACCCTGGTCGTGCGCGAGGCGCGGGCCGGGGATCGCTATCTGCTCTGCTCGGACGGCCTGTCCGATGTGGTGAGCGACGAGACCATCGCCAACACCCTGCGCGAGGGCAGCACCGACGAGTCGGCGGACCGGCTCATCGAATTGGCTTTGCGCAGTGGCGGTCCCGACAATGTGACGGTTGTCGTCGCGGATGTGATCGATCTGGATTACGGCCAGTCGCATCCCATCGTGGCGGGCGCGGCCTCCGGCGAGGACGAGGACACTCCCCCGCCGAACACCGCCGCCGGTCGCGCCGCCGCCATGCGGCCACCGCGCGCGACACCGCGCAGAGCGGTCGCCATGCCGGAGCCGGAACCGCCCAAGAAGGGCCACAAGTGGCGCTGGATCGCCCTGTCGGCGGCGCTACTCGTGGCGGTCGGCGCGGGACTCACCATCGGCTACAACATGGTTCGCAGCAACTATTACGTGGGAGCCGAGGGCGGGAAGGTGGTGATCCTGCGGGGCCTGCCCGGATCGGTGCTCGGTTTCACCATCCGGGATGTGGACCAGATCGCCTGCGCCACCCGCAACGGTGAGATCCAATTGGCCGATCCCGGTTCGGCTTTCCCGCCCGGATGCCGTGAGCTGACCCTGCCCGATCTCAAGTCGACCGTCCAGGATTCCGTGCAGAAGGGACTGCCCGGCGTCTCCCGCGACGAGGCCGTCAAGCAGATGCAGAACCTCTCCGGAGACAAGGGCCTGCTGCCGCCGTGCGAGAAGCCGGCCGCGCCGCCCGTCACCACTCCGCCGCCCGGCGACCCCAACCAGCCCGGCGCCTCCACCACCGCAGCCGCGCCGACCACCACCGGGGCGCCCGCCACCAGCACACCGCCCAACACCGGTGAGCAGACGCTCGAACCGCGCACCCCGGGCTCCGAACAACCCACGACCACACCGCCGGTCACCACCACCACGGCTCCGAAGGCATCGGAGCAGAACTGCAGGGTGGCGGACTGATGTCCGCTCCGGCACCACCGTCCGCTGGGGCCTTTCCCAGTCCGCCGGGCGGATTCGCTCCCGCGCCGCCGCCGTCCACGCGGCGGAACGTGGAACTCATGCTCCTGGCGCTGGCCGCCGTCATCACGACGGTGTCGCTGATCCTGGTGGAAGCCAGCCAGGAGCAGTCCATCACCTGGGACATCGCCAAACTCGGGGCGTCCTACCTGGCGCTGTTCGGAGTCGCGCACCTGGCGGTGCGGCGCTTCGCGGCCTTCGCGGACCCGCTCCTACTACCGATCGTGGCGCTGCTCAACGGACTCGGGCTGGTGCTGATCCATCGCCTCGATCTAGCCGAGGCACAGGACGCCACCTTCGCTTCCAAGGCCATCCCCTCCCCCGACGCCAACCAGCAGGTGCTGTGGACGGGGCTGGGGATGGTGGTGTTCATGGGCCTGTTGATCGTGCTGCGCGACTACCGCACGCTGGCCCGCTACGCCTACACCCTCGGACTGGCCGGACTGGTCGCGCTCGCGATCCCCGCGCTGCTGCCCTCCCGCTTCTCCGAGGTGAACGGCGCCAAGATCTGGATTCGCCTACCCGGCTTCAGCGTTCAGCCCGGCGAGTTCGCGAAGATCCTGCTCATCATCTTTTTCGCGGGCGTCCTGGTGGCCAAGCGCGACCTGTTCATGGCCGCGGGCAAGCACGTCTTCGGCATGGACCTGCCGCGCGCCCGCGACCTCGGCCCGATCCTGGTGGTCTGGGTGGTCTGCCTCGGCGTGCTGGTGCTGGAGAAGGACCTCGGCACCTCGCTGCTCATCTTCGCCACCGTGCTGGTGATGCTCTACATCGCCACCGAACGCGTGGGCTGGCTGGTCATCGGCGGCGCCCTGCTGGCGGTCGGATTCGTCATCGCGTACAACGCTTTCGGGCATGTGCGGGTGCGCGTGAACACCTGGCTGCACCCCTTCGACGACTACTCCAACACCGGCTACCAGATCTCGCAGTCGCTGTTCGGCCTCGCCACCGGCGGGCTCGCCGGCACCGGGCTGGGCAGCGGCCGGCCCACCGAGGTGCCGTTCGCCAAGACCGACTTCATCATCACCACCATCGGTGAGGAGCTGGGCCTCATCGGCCTGGCCGCGGTGCTGATGCTCTTCTGCATCTTCGTGATTCGCGGTCTGCGCACCGCGCTGGCCGTACGCGACAGCTTCGGCAAGCTGCTGGCCGCGGGCCTGGCGTTCACCATCGCCATCCAGATCTTCGTGGTGGTCGGCGGCGTCACCAAGCTGATCCCGCTGACCGGTCTGACCACACCGTTCGTCTCCTACGGCGGCTCGTCGCTGCTGGCCAACTACGCGCTGCTGGCGCTGCTGATCAAGGTGTCCGACGCGGCCCGCGCGCCCGCACCGGCGCGCAAGCGGGCGCCCGAGCCGATCGCCGACGCGCCCACCGAACTGGTGCGCCGGCCGAAGGGGGGTGCCGCGTGAACACACCCCTGCGCCGGGTCTCGCTCGCGGTCATGGTCATGATCGTCGCGCTGCTCGCCAATGCCACCTACGTGCAGTGGTGGAAGGCCGACGACCTGCGCACCGACACCCGCAACCGCCGCGTCCTGCTCGACGAGTACGCCCGCCAGCGCGGGCAGATCTCCGCACAGGGCGTGGTGCTGGCGAGTTCGGTGGCCACCGAGGACCGGTACAAGTACCTGCGCATCTACCCGACCGATCCGCGGGCGTACGCGCACGTCACCGGCTACTACACCATGCAGAACGGCCGCGACGGACTGGAGAACGCCGAGGACTCGATCCTCAGCGGCTCCGACAACGACCTGTTCGGCCGCCGGCTGGTGGACATGATCTCCGGTCGGGATCCGCGCGGCGGCAATGTGATCACCACGCTGAATCCGGCCATGCAGAAGGTCGCCTACGACCAGCTGACCTCGAAGGGGTACACCGGTTCGGTGGTCGCCATCGAGCCGAGCACGGGCCGCATCCTCACCATGGTGTCGACGCCGTCCTACGACCCGAACGAGCTGACCGTCCACGACGGCGCGCAGGTGACGGAGAAGAAGACCGAACTGCAGCAGGACGACGGCCAGCCGCTCATCAATCGCGCGGTGTCGATGATCTACCCGCCGGGTTCCACCTTCAAGGTGGTGGTGACCGCGGCCGCGCTGGCCAACGGGCTCGCCACGCCGAGCGATCAGCTCACGGCGGCGTCGCGAATCACGTTGCCGGACACCAACACCACGCTGGAGAACTACAACGGCAGCCACTGCGGTCCCGGTGACGGCGCCACCGCGTCGCTGACCGAGGCGTTCAAGTACTCGTGTAACACGGCCTTCGTGGACCTCGGTATCAAGGTGGGGGCCGCCAAACTCAAGGACGAGGCGGCAGCGTTCGGCATCGGCGATCACTCCGGCATCCCGCTCGAATGGGGAACGAGCACGGTCGGCGATATTCCGGACAAGGCGGCTCTGGGCCAGTCCAGCATCGGGCAGCGGGACGTCTCGATCACCCCGCTGGACAATGCGGTCATCGCGGCGACCATCGCCAACGGCGGCGTGCGCATGCAACCGCATCTGGTGGACCAGCTGCAGGCCCCCGACCTGACCACGCTCAAGAACATCAACGCCATGTCGGTCGGTCAGGCGGTCAGCGCACAGGTGGCCTCCCAGATCACCGCCATGATGATCGAATCGGAGAAGAACACGCAGGGCGGGACGCAGCCGCGCTCGTACACGATCGCCTCCAAGACCGGAACCGCCGAACACGGCGACGATCCTCGCAATACGCCGCCGCACGCCTGGTACATCGCCTTCGCGCCGGCGCAGAACCCGAAGATCGCGATCGCGGTGATCGTCGAGAACGGTGGCGATCGGGCGCTGGCCGCCACCGGCGGGTCGGTCGCCGCGCCGGTCGCCCGGGCCGTGCTCGACGCCGGATTGCAGGGGGGCTGACAACATGAAGGTGCGAGGTAGACGGGGTCTGGAATGCTGAACAACGGTGCGTTGATCGCGGACCGCTACCGGCTGCAGCGCCTGATCGCCACCGGCGGTATGGGCCAGGTCTGGGAAGCTCTCGACACGCGGCTGGACCGTCGTGTCGCGGTGAAGGTGCTCAAGGCGGAGTTCTCCACCGATCCCACCTTCCGGCACCGGTTCCGCGCCGAGGCGCGCACGACCGCGCAGCTGAATCATCCGGGCATCGCCGGGATCTACGACTACGGCGAGACCATGGACCCGTCGGGTGGCGAGATCGCCTATCTGGTCATGGAATTCGTGCAGGGCGAACCGCTGAACGCGGTGCTCAACCGGATGAGCCGGCTGTCGGTGGCGCAGGGTCTGGACATGCTGGAGCAGACCGCCCGCGCACTGCAGGTGGCGCATTCGGCGGGCGTGGTGCATCGAGATGTGAAGCCGGGCAACATTCTTGTGACGCCGACCGGTCAGGTGAAGATCACCGACTTCGGCATTGCCAAGGCCGTAGACGCGTCGCCGGTCACCAAGACCGGCATGGTGATGGGCACCGCCCAGTACATCGCGCCGGAGCAGGCCACCGGTGAGGATGCCACCGCCGCCTCGGACGTGTACTCGCTCGGCGTGGTCGGGTACGAGGCGCTCGCCGGGCAGCGGCCGTTCACCGGCGAGGGCGCGCTGACCGTCGCCATGAAGCATGTGCGGGACACCCCGCCGCCGCTGCCGGCCGATCTGCCGCCGAACGTGCGCGAGCTGATCGAGATCACCATGGCCAAGGATCCGCAGCAGCGGTATGCCACCGGCGGCGAGTTCGCCGACGCGGTGGCCGCGGTGCGTTCCGGTCGCCGGCCCACGCCGCCGGGCGGGATTCCGGTCACCCCGAACATTCCCACGGGTGCGACGCGGGTGCTGCCGCCCGGACCGACCATGATCATTCCCGGGCAGCGGGCCGATCAGCCCACCACCCGGTACGCGACGCCGCCGCAGCAGCCCGCCGCCATGACGGGTGCGACCGCGCTGCTGTCGGGTCCGCAGCCGCCGACGACGCGCCCGGGCGCTGGCGCGGCCATGGCCGACGACGAACCGACCGGCAGGTTCACCAACAGCCAGAAGGCGCTCGCCGGACTCGGCGTGGGCGCGCTGATCCTCGGCGCCGCAGCCGCTTTCGTACTACTGTCCGGATCGCCGCCGGAGCCGACGCCGCCCACCCGCACCAGTGCCGTCGTCGCACCGCCGGTGACCGCGCCGCCGACCACCACGGCGCCGCTGACCACCACCAAGGAGAGACCGGTGCCACCGCCGGTCACCACCTACGAACCTCCCGTCACCACCTACGAACCGCCGGTGACGACCACGCAACCCCCGGTCACCACGACCAAGCCGCCGGTGACGACGACGGTGCCGAAGACCACCACCGTCCCGCCGACGACCACCAAGGACGAAGAGCCCAGCACGGTGCCGCCGACCACCACCAAGAAGCCGCAACCGGGTGTGGACCTACCATCGTTTCCAGTGATCCCCGGTGCTGGCGGAGGTGTCCGCGCCAACACCTCAGACCTCTCCGAGCAAGGACAACCATGACGACCCCGAAGAACCTCTCGTCTCGCTATGAGCTGGGCGAGATCATCGGGTTCGGCGGCATGTCCGAGGTGCACAAGGCCCGGGATCTGCGGCTCGGCCGCGATGTCGCGATCAAGGTGCTGCGCGCGGACCTCGCGCGCGACCCCACGTTCTATCTGCGGTTCAAGCGGGAGGCGCAGAACGCGGCCGCACTGAACCATCCGGCCATCGTCGCGGTGTACGACACCGGCGAGGCCGAGGTGGACGGCGGCCCGCTGCCCTACATCGTCATGGAGTACGTGGACGGCGACACCCTGCGCGACATCGTGCGCGGCAAGGGTCCGCTGCCGCCGCGGCGCGCCATGGAGGTGATCGCGGATGTGTGTGCGGCGCTGGACTTCTCGCACCGCAACGGCATCGTGCACCGCGATATGAAGCCCGCCAACATCATGATCAACCGGGCGGGCGCGGTGAAGGTGATGGACTTCGGCATCGCCCGCGCCATCGCCGACAGCTCCAACCCCATGACCCAGACGGCGGCCGTCATCGGTACCGCCCAATACCTTTCGCCCGAACAGGCGCGTGGTGAGCAGGTCGACGCCCGCTCCGACGTGTACTCGGTCGGCTGCGTGCTCTACGAAATCCTCACCGGCGAACCGCCTTTCACCGGCGACTCGCCCGTGGCCGTGGCCTACCAGCACGTCCGGGAGGATCCGCGGCTCCCGTCACACGTGTACGCGGGCGTCCCGCGCGAACTCGACTCGGTCGTGCTCAAGGCCATGAGCAAGAACCCCGCCAACCGGTATCAGACCGCCGCCGAGATGCGCGCCGACCTGATCCGCGTGCTCGGCGGCCAGAAGCCCACGGCCCCCATGGTCATGACCGACGAGGACCGCACCAGCTTCCTCGACGACGAACTCCCGCCGCCGCGCTCGTACCGCACGGTCGAACGCCGCGACGACACCACCGAACAGGAGATCGTCGAACCCGCCGGTGGCGGTGGCGGACGCCGGACCGCGCTCATCGCGGCCTCGGCCGCGGCGGCCGTCGCGGTGGTCGCCGCCCTGCTGTGGGTGCTGATCGGCCCCGGCGCCCGGCTCACCCAGGTGACGGTCCCCGATCTGACCGGCCAGTCGAAGGCGTCGGCCCAGCAGGCGCTGGAGGACGCCGGATTCCATGTGGCCATTCAGGACACCCCCGACAGCAAGGTCGCGATCGGCAATGTGATCCGCACCCAGCCGCTGGGCGGTTCCCGGATCGACAAGGGCAGCACCGTCACCATGCTGGTGTCGAAGGGCCCCGAGCAGGTGGCGGTGCCGAAGCTGATCGGCCTCACCCAGGCCGAAGCCGAGAAGAACCTCATCAATGCTGGGCTGCAACTGGATCCGCAGGTACAGCAGGATTGGTCCAGCGCCGCGGAGAAGGGCAAGGTCATCAAGTCCGATCCGCGCGAGGGCAGCCGGATCGATTCGGGCAGCACCGTCGAGATCACCATCGGCAAGGGGCCCGAGCAGGTCGCGGTCCCGTATGTGGTCGGCCAGTCCATCGACGTGGCGGAACAGACCCTGACCAAGAGCGCCGGCCTGCAGATCGTGAAGCAGGAGGTGCAGAGCGCACAGCCCAAGGGCACCGTGCTCGCCACCAACCCCGAAGCCGGGACCATGGTCGACAAGGGTTCGTCGGTGACCGTCCAGGTGTCCGCCGGTGACGAGATCACCATGCCCGACCTGCGCGGCAAGACCCCCGCCGAGGCCGTCACGCTGCTGCGGCAGCGCGGCTGGAACGGGCAGATCAGCCAGAACACGGTGAGCACCCTCAACAGCGGGGACATCGGCCGGATCATCTCGCAGCAGCCGACCGCGGGGTCGTCGATCGCCAAGGACGGCACGGTGACCATCACGACCGGTGTCATCGCCATCGGCCCGCCGTGAGGCCCGAATAGGCAACGAATGATCGCCACGTTCCCTCGGGAGCGTGGCGATCGTGTTTTCCGGTGCGGCCCTAGAGTTTCAGATGCCGGTTCATGGACATGGCCTCCTCGGCCAGATCCGGTAGTTCGACGACTTCGATGCCGTGCTGGCGGAGTCGCTCGACGCCGACGCAGTTCTCCACGAACGTGCCCGGTTCCCGCCAGGCGATGACCACGCGGCGGATGCCCGACGCCAGAATGCGGTCGGTGCACGGCGTCCGGTCCTGGCTCGCGCGGGTCGAGCAGGGTTCCAGGGTGCTGTAGATGGTGGCGTGCGGCAGCCGCGGGTCGCCGGGTTCGAGCTTGTTCAGGGCCGATTCCTCGGCATGCACCTTGTCGTCGGTTTCCCGGGACCAGCCGTGGATGATCTCCACACCGTCCTCTCCGACAATGACCGCGCCGACCGAGAAGGCGGTTTCGCTCGGCGGGCACAAACGCGCCAGCCCGATGGCGTGACGCATCCAGCCACGATCGGAACGGGCCTCATCCGACATCGGAATCCTCCTTCGGCAGATAGCGGAGCAGGGCGATATCGCCGATGCGGCTGACCTCGGCCAGCTGCATGCGGTGCTGCGGTCCGCCGGGGAAATCCGCAGGGCCGAGGAACCGCGGCGCGGCGGGGTCACCGACCACGAGAGGCGCTACCGCCATACGGATTTCGTCGACCAGCCCGGCCGCGAGGAACGCGGTGTGGATGGACCCGCCGCCCTCCACCATGAGCCGTTCCATCCCGCGTTTGCCCATGTCGTCGAGCAGGGCCTCGAAATCGACCGCATCGCCCAGGGATACGACCTCGGCCAGGCCGTCGAGACTGCCAGCGATCCGATCCCGGCCGGAATCGGTTGTGTAGACGAGTCTTTCACCACCGAAACGCCAGAACTTCAGGCGCGGATCGAGCTCGCCACTCGCCGTGACGATCACGCGCACGGGGTAGTCCGGCTTGCCCGCGGCGATCCGGTGCAGCCGCCGTTCCTCGCTGTTGACCAGCAGACGCGGATTGTCACGGCGCAGCGTTTCCGCCCCGATGAGCACGGCGTCCGACTCTGCCCGCAGCGCATCGACGCGATCGAAGTCGGCCGCATTGGACAGCAGCAGCCGGTCCGGGCCCGCGTCGTCGATGTAGCCGTCGATGCTCACCGCAACCGACAGCAGCACATGCGGTCTCGTCGGCCCGCTCATACCAATGCCGCGACCTCCGCCTCGAGCTGCGCCACCAGCCCCTCGGCCGGGCGCTCGCCGCACACGCCCAGCCAGTTGGCGAGCATGCGATGCCCGCCCTGAGTGAGCACCGATTCGGGATGGAACTGCACGCCGTGGATCGGCAGGGTGCGGTGCCGCATGGCCATGACCAGTCCGGATTCGGTGCGGCCCAGCACTTCCAGTTCGGGCGGCATGGTCTCTTCGAGAACGGTCAGCGAGTGGTAGCGGGTGGCGATGAAGGGATCCGGCAGCCCGGCGAGCACACCCGCACCGATGTGGAAGACCTCGCTGGTCTTGCCGTGTAGCAGCTCCGGGGCGCGAGTGACGGTGGCGCCGAACGCGGAGCCGATGGCCTGATGGCCGAGGCACACGCCGAGCAGCGGGGTTTCGTGCCGGGCGCAGGCGTGCACCAGGTCGATGGACGCGCCGGCGCGTTCGGGCGTTCCGGGTCCGGGGCTGATCAGGACGCCGTCGTACTCCTGCACGACTTTGTCCACATCCGACAGTCTTTCGTCGTCGTTGCGCCAGACGGTCGCGTCCACACCCAACTGTCCGAGATACTGGACCAGGTTGAACACGAAGCTGTCGTAGTTGTCGACGACCAGAACACGCATGATTCGAGAGTAGTGGGCGCGCCCGCTCGAGTCGCACGCAATACCGTCGTTCCGCCCGAGAGGCAACCCGGTGTCCACAGGTGACCTGGGATAACCTTGAACACAGACCACACACCCTAATTGAGGACGTCATGCCCAAGTCGAAGGTCCGGAAGAAGACCGATTACAGCATCAACCCGGCCAGCCGTACCCCGGTGAAGGTGAAGTCCGCGGGACCGTCCCCGGTCTGGTACGTCACCATCATGCTGGGCTTCATGCTCGCCGGCCTGGTGTGGCTGCTGGTCTACTACCTGGCCGGGGACCAGATCTCCTGGATGAACGACCTCAATGCCTGGAACTTCCTGATCGGCTTCGGTCTGATGGTCGTGGGACTGATCATGACCATGCGCTGGAGGTAACCAACTCTCGGGACTCGCAGGGGCTTCGCCCCCGAACCCCCAAGAAAAGGGTTATCGACAGCGTGTCTGTGACCCGCATCGCCTTACAGACATGTTATTCATGCACACCTGTGGATGACCTTGTGGACAACTCGAGGAAGGGCTGGGGACATGACGACTGATTCGGTATCCCGACTCTCCTGGTCCACACCCCCGGCCGCCCTTGTGACCTGCGCAATCGGCGGTCTCGTGCTGGCCGGGGCGGCGGTGCTGTCGAACGAGGCGCCCGCTCGTCTGCTCATCGGCCTGGCCGCAGCCGGGCTGTTGGCCATGGCGGGTCTGGGATTGCGGCAGCGGCCGCGACTATCCATCGAACCCGGTGACCCCGCCCAGCTCGTCGTGCGCGGACTGACCGGGCCGCAGCGCTACAGCTCCCGGCAGATCACCCGGGCCCGCGTGGTGAACTACCGCCGGCTCGGACGGCGCATGCCCATGCTCGAAATCGATGTGGACAACGGCGGGGAAGAGAAACTGCTGATCTTCGGCCGCTGGGATCTGGGCGCGAGCCCCGACGATGTCCTGGACACCTTGCGCGCCCACCTCTGATTCACCACCGGTTGTGCACAGGCCGATTCACACGTTGAAGAGCGTGTTCACCACGGTCGGCAGCGATGGCGCGCCGAATACCGTGACCGCCAGTGCGATCACCACCACCGCCGCCACCGCACCCCAGCCGATCAGCGCGGCCGCCTTGGGCGTGCCGGCATGCAGCCAGCGCGGCAGATAGAGAATCCCGGCGGTCGCGACGGTTCCGGCGAGCAGTCCGCCCAGGTGCGCCCAGATCGAGATGTTAGGCACCGAGAACGTGATGATCAGGTTGATCACCAGCAGCACCAGGATCTGCGTCATGTTCTGTTTGGTCCGCAGCATGATCACGGCGACCGCGCCGAACAGGCCGAATATGGCACCCGACGCACCCGCCGACGCCGACAGCGGTTCCGATAGCGCGGTGATCGCCGCCGAACCACCCAGCAGCGAGGCGAAATACACCGCCACGAATCGGCCACGGCCCAGCGCGATCTCGGCATAGGGGCCGAGCACGTACAGCGCGAACATATTGACCGCCACGTGAATCAGCCCGTAGTGCAGGAAGCCGGACCCCAGGACCCGCCACCACTCCCCCTCACCGACCGCGACCGGCACCAGCACCCAGTCGTAGAACAGCTCCGAATTCCGGGAGTTCATGTCCATGGCAGTGCGCGCCTGCACCGCGGTGATCGCGAAGACGATCAGGTTGAGCGCGATGAGCCCGTAGGTGACGTACGGCTGTGGATGATTCGACGCCACCGCCCCGCCGACATTGCGCACCTGCCGAGTCTCGTTGCGGCCCTGCCGGACGCACTCCACGCACTGCTGCCCGACCGCCGCCGGGGTGAGACATTCCGGACACGCCGGACGCCCGCACCGCGTGCAGCCCAGCCCGGTGACGCGATCGGGATGCCGGAAACAGGTCGGGGCGGGCTGCTGGTGCGGGTTCATGCGAAAGTCCTTCGGCTGCGGCCTGATTCAGGAGATGGTGATCCCGGTGATCACGACCTCGTCCTTGGGCCGGTCATTGCGGTCGGTGGGGGTGCCGCCGATCGTTTCCACGACCTTGCGCGAATCCGGATCCAGCACCTCACCGAAGATGGTGTGCTTGCGGTTCAGATGCGGCTGCGGGCCCAGGGTGATGAAGAACTGCGACCCGTTCGAGTTCGGTCCGGAGTTCGCCATGGCGAGCAGATAGGCGCGATCGAATCGCAGCTCGGGATGGAACTCGTCCTTGAACTCGTAGCCGGGACCACCGCGGCCGGTGCCGAGCGGGCAGCCACCCTGGATCATGAAGCCCTCCATGACGCGATGGAAGGTGGATCCGTCGTAGAACGGCCCGGAGTCGGCGCCCTTGGCGTTCTTGGTGGTGTAATCGGCGGACCCGTCAGCCAGGCCGATGAAGTTCCGGACTGTCCGGGGAGCGTGATTACCGAAAAGCGAGATCTTGATATCGCCAAGGTTGGTATGCACCGTGGCTACGGCAGTCTGATTCGGTGAGGTCACGCCGCCCAGGATAGGTGCTGCACCCCGTCTGCCGGAGCACGGCACACGCCACACGCTTCAACCCCGCCAATGAGGGTTAGGGGCCCTACCCCGCTCTCCCCTCTTCTGGGAGTTTGGGGGCGAAGCCCCCAAGACCTGTGATCTCCTGCCCGAAATCGGGCACAGAAGTTGTCGAAACGGGCGCGGCAGGGCAGGCTCAGTCGGGTGAATGACGGGACCCCGGCAGATCTGGTGCGCCATGTGGCGTCATCCACCGGTCTGCCGCCCGCGGTGGCGGCCCGCGTGGTCGCCGATGTCGTCGGCTATTTCGACGAGACCGCGGAGGAGTTCATCCGGCGCCGGCATGCCGAACTGCAGCGGCGGCAGGTGCGCAATGCGGAGATCTGGCAGCGGCTCGCGGAAGAGCTCGCACAGCGCCCGGTCGCCGCCCCCGCATTCACCGAACGACAGCTGCGCCGAATCGTGTACGGGTAGAGGAGTCAGTCGCGCATGTGTGGAATCGTCGGATACATCGGCCACCGCGAAGCCGTTCCGGTCCTGCTGGAGGGTTTGCACCGGCTGGAGTACCGCGGCTACGACTCCGCCGGTCTGGCGGTGCCGCATCGCGGCAAGCTGCGGATCACCAAAACCCAGGGGCGCGTGCAGGATCTGCGCACCAAGGTGGACGGTGACGCGGCGCGACTGCGCGGCACGGTCGGCATCGCGCACACCCGCTGGGCCACGCACGGCGAACCCAGTGACGCGAACGCGCACCCGCACACCGACGGCAGCGGCCGGATCGCGGTGGTGCACAACGGCATTGTGGAGAACGCCGAGGAACTGCGCGCCGCGCTGACCGCCGAAGGCGTGACGTTCCTGTCGGAGACCGACACCGAGGCCATCGCGCACCTCATCGCCGCCGCCCTGGACGACAGCGAAACCCTGGAGGACGCCGTCCGCACCGCCCTGCATCGGGTGGAGGGCACCTACGGTCTGCTGGTGCTGGATTCGCGCCGCCCCGACGAGCTGGTGGTGGCCCGCAACGGCAGCCCGATCGTGCTCGGCGTCGGCGACGGCGAGATGTTCGTGGCCTCCGATGTGTCCGCGCTCGTGCACCACACCCAGCGCGTGGTGTTCCTCGACGACGGCGAGCTGGCCACCGTGCGCGCCCGCGAATTCCGCACCAGCACACTGGGACTCGAGGCGCGCCGCACCGACAAGATTCCCACCACCATCGATATGGCGGCCGAGGACTACGCGCTCGGCGGCTACCCGGACTTCATGCGCAAGGAGATGTCGGAGCAGCCCGACGCGGTGCGCCGCGCCCTGCGCGGCCGCCTGGACGAGCGTTTCGCGACCGCGATCCTGGGTGGCCTGAACATGGATGCCCGGGAACTGCGCGGCATCAGCAAGGTGGTGTTCCTGGGTTGCGGCTCCGCCTATTACGCGGGCCAGCTGGGCGCGCAGCTGGTGGAGGAACTGGCGCGGATTCCCGCCACGGCCGAACCGGCCTCGGAATTCCGCTACCGCAATCCCGTGGTCGATCCGGACGCTCTGTACGTCGCGATCAGCCAGTCCGGCGAAACCCTGGATACCCTTGCGGCCGTTCAGGAATTGCAGCGCAAGGGCGGCCGGGTCATCGGTGCGGTGAATGTGGTGGGCAGCGCCATCGCCCGCGAATGCGGTGCGGGCGTGTTCCTGCACGCCGGTCCGGAGGTATCGGTGGCCTCCACCAAGGCGCTCACCAATATGACCGTCTCCTTCGCCATGCTGGCGCTGCTGCTGGGGCGCGTCCGCGACCTGTCGACCGCCGCCGGCGAACGCGTCGTGTCGGGCCTGCGCGCGCTACCCGAGGCCATCGAGTCGGTGCTGGCCGCCGAGGCCGCCATCGCCGATATCGCGGCCCGATATGCCAAGGCGCGCAGCATGTTCTTCATCGGCCGCGTCCGCGCCTGGCCGGTCGCGCGCGAGGGCGCGCAGAAGCTCAAGGAGATCTCCTACATTCACGCCGAGGCGTATCAGGGCTCCGAACTCAAGCACGGCCCGCTGGCGCTCATCGACTCGGAGATGCCGAGCGTCGTCCTCGTCCCCAATGACGAACTCCTCGCCAAGAACATCACCACCATCGAGCAGATCAAGGCGCGCGGCGGCCCGGTCATCGCGGTCACCAATACCGATCTCCCGGAAGGCTTGGCGGACGCCGTCATTCGCGTTCCGGCGGTCGGCCCGGAACTGGACCCCATCATCCTGACGATCCCGCTGCAGCTGCTCGCCTACTACACCGCCACCGCACTGGGCCGCGATATCGACAAGCCCCGCAACCTGGCCAAGAGCGTGACAGTGGAATGAAATTCGGTGCTGTGCCAGAGTGGTTTGCATGGGGCCATTGCGGAACAAAGTCATTCTGGCGGCACTACTGGCAGCGGCAGGCGGAGTCGTCGCGTTCTTTCTGAGCAAACGCCCCCAGCCGGCCGCTCCGGCCGCGGAGCCGCCGCGCCTGGGTTACTCGCGCAACGGCTCCGCGCCTTCGCCGGATTACTCAGCGGCTCACTGACCGCTTGTACTGCCGCACCGCCAGCGGCACGAAGATCGCCAGGATCACCGCGATCCAGATGAACGTGGTCGCCACCGGATGCCGCATGGACCAGGTGTCCGGCGGCGGGAAGGCGTCGCTGGTATTGCCGAACAGCACGCGGGTGGCCTCGGTGAGCGCCGACACCGGGTTCCATTCGGCGAACACCTTCAAGGCACCGGGTAGGTCGTTGAGCGGCACGAAGGTGTTGGCCAGGAAGGTGAGCGGGAAGATCACCATGAACACCGCGTTGTTGAACACCTCGGGCGCGCGCACGATCAGGCCGATCACGGCCATGATCCACGACACCGCGTAGGCGAACAGCAGCAGCAGGATGTAGGCCAGCACGGCGTCGAAGAACGATCCGCGAATCCGCCAGCCCACCACCAGGCCGGTCAGCGACATGACCACGAGGCTGACCACGTTGATCACCACATCGGCGGCGGTGCGTCCGATGAGCACCGCGGCCGGCGCCATGGGCAGCGAGCGGAACCTGTCGATGATGCCCTTCTGCATGTCCTCGGCGAGGCTCAGACCGGTGAAGGTGCCGCCGAAGACGACCGTCTGGGCGAAGATGCCGGCGATCAGGAACTCGCGGTAACCGCCCTCCAGGCCCGGCACCTTGATGGCATTGCCGAACACGAAGGCGAACAGCAGCACGAACATGATCGGCGACAGCGTCGAGAAGATCAGCACATCGGGTACGCGCTTGATCTTGATGACATTGCGCTTGGTGATCGTGATGCTGTCATTGATCAGCATCGTCAATCGTTCTGCCGACGAAGGCTTTTCGGCCACGGCCAGGGTCGCGCTCATCGGGCTCCACCTCCCACCGTCTCCTGAGCTTCCTTCGCGCCGTTGACCAGTTCCTCGGCCTCGTGCCCGGTGAGCGAGAGGAACACATCGTCCAGCGACGGCCGCCGCAGCCCCACATCGTGCAGCCGCACTTCGTGTTTGGTGAGCTGGCCGATGGCGTCCACCAGCGCCTGGGACCCGTCGTTCACCGGCACGACGATGCGGCGCAGGCTCGGCTCCAGCCGGATCTCGCCCTGTGCCAGCCCTTCCAGGGCCTGCTGGGCGATCGCGAGCTGATCGGCGTGCTCCACGACGAGTTCGATGCGGTCGCCGCCGACCAGGGCCTTCAATTCGTCGGCGGTGCCCTCGGCGATCACATTGCCGTGGTCGATGACGGCGATCGAATCGGCCAGCCGGTCGGCCTCCTCCATGTACTGCGTGGTGAGCAGCAGCGTGGTGCCGCCCGCGACCAGTTCCTCGATGACATCCCAGAGATCCAGGCGTGCACGGGGATCCAGGCCGGTGGTCGGTTCGTCCAGGAACAGCACCGGCGGATTCGCGACCAGCGCGCCGGCCAGGTCGAGCCGGCGGCGCATACCGCCGGAGTAGCCCTTGACCGGGCGGTCGGCGGCATCGGTGAGGCGGAAACGCTCCAGCAGCTCCCGGGCGCGCTCCTTACTGCGCTGCACGCCCATGTGGTACAGCCGGCCCACCATCTCCAAGTTCTCGAAGCCGGTGAGGTATTCGTCGACCGCGGCGTACTGGCCGGACGCGCCGATGCGCGAGCGCAGCAGCTGCGGATCCTTCAGGACATCGACCCCGGCGACGGTCGCACTGCCGGAGTCGGGGATGAGCAGGGTGGTGAGGACGCGGACGGTGGTGGTCTTACCGGCGCCGTTGGGGCCCAGCAGTGCGGTGACCGTCCCTTCCGGTACCGACAGGTCGAGGCCGTCCAAGGCGGTCAACTTGCCGTACCGCTTCACCAGCCCCTCGGCGACTATTGCGTCGGGCATGATTCTCCTGATGTCTCGTAGATTTCGAGCCGTGTTGGCTCTGATCTGCATAAACGCTGCGAACAAGACCGGACACTACGGGCCAGTATTGCCCATTTCGGGCGTGGAAGTCATCCGAAATTCCGGAAGTGAAAGACCTGTGACACGGGAAAGGCCGCATCCCGTTGGGGGTCCGGCGGTGCTCGGGGGTGCCGGTACGGGATGCGGCCGATTCGATGATCCGCCCGCGAAGATGCCCGAATCGCGAGTAGCGCACTACTCGAATTCGCCCGTCCGGCATCACTTTTTGCGGCACGACCCGATGGTCCCACCCGGGTACGACATCTTCTCCGCAAAAAATCTTGGAACGCGGACCCGCGATGGCCACACAAACGCCATATCTCGCGTAGGATCGTTCCCGTCGGCCCCTCCCCCCCGGGCCGACCTTACGCGGGCCTCGGCTAACTCCCCCCCTTCGCCGAGGCCCGCTCCCATATCCGGAGCAGGTTTCCCGCCCGGCTACACCAGGGGACGAATCACATTGCGGCGCAGCACATGCCCGCGCAGCCGGTTGATGCCGCGCACTCGCACACCACGCAGATGGGTCAATTCGAACTGCGGGTTGCCCGCTATCGCCGCCGCCGCGCCATCGTCCACGAGCACGGTGCCCGGACGCGCCACACCCGTGAGGCGCGCGGCCACGTTCACCACCGACCCGTAGAGGTCCCCGAAGCGCTGCAGCACCTCGCCGTAGGCCAGACCCACCCGCAACTCCTGGGTGACGCCGTGCGAGGCCGTGGCGGCCTCCTGGACGGCCAGCGCGATGCGCGCACCCTCCTCGGCGGTATTGGCCGCGAACATGACCTCGTCGCCCACGTTCTTGATGACCCAGCCGCCGTTGGCGATGATCGCATTGCTCGTCGCCGCCTCGAATGCCTCGAGGAGAGAAGACAATTCGTCCGGTTCCAGGTGCCGCGTGAGACGCGTGTACCCGACCATGTCGGCGAACCCGACCGCCATCACCCGCATGGTGTCCCCCGCGACCGAGCCCTCGTCCAGCGAGCGCGCCAGCGCCGCGTCCAGGTGCCGGCGGAACGCGTAGGTCATGAGCGCCTCGATCTCGTTCATCACCTCTTCGGTGACGACCCGCGCCACATCCTCCTGATTCGCGGCCGGATCGGCCTTCATGCGCGCCTCGGTGCGGTACAGGATCTCCTCGGTGATCAGATCCACCTGCCACTCGGCCAGCCGGGCCATGGACCGCCCCAGCGTGCGGGCGGCCGTGGTCTGGCGGTGAATGTCCGCGCCCGCCAGCACTTTCAGCCGGCCGAAGCTTTTGGCGGCCGCGATATCGGCGTCGGAGTATTCGATGGCGTCGTCATCGGGATGCGCGGGAAAACCCAGGGCGATCCACAAGCGTCTGGTCAGCGACGTCGGCGCGCCACTCTTGGCCGCCACCTCACGCCGGTTGTATTTGCGCTCGCCGTTCAGCAGATACGGCTCCACCACGGATTGAACGAGTTTCGAGATCTCGGGGGAGGCCATGATCGCCACCTTACGTGGTGATGATGCGGGAATTCGCTGCGAGTTCTCGTGTCAGACGACATCGGTGAGATGTCACAGCGGAGGAGCAAGAAGAAGTGGAGCCTAGGGGAATCGAACCCCTAACCCCTGCCTTGCAAAGGCAGTGCTCTGCCAATTGAGCTAAGGCCCCGGACGGGGAGAATCTCCCCGAGGTTTTCGATCAGCGAGTGGTGACCTCGTGCCAGAGGTCGGCATCATTGCGCTGACGCAGTTTGCTGATTCCGAAGATCACCGCGGCCACCAGGCCGATCGTGAGGAGAAATTTCATGAATCCCACCCTACTGTGATTCTCGGGAGTGGGCCTAGGAGGACTTGAACCTCCGACCTCTTCGTTATCAGCGAAGCGCTCTAACCGCCTGAGCTATAGGCCCTCATCTCGGTTCCGAGAGTGTCTCTCGAACCGAGGCCAAAGATTACCGTACCGAACCTCCGACCTCCAAAACGGCAGGTCAAACCCGCTCCCGGGCCCCTCGGGGGCTTCGCCCCCGAACCCCCGTACGGCGGGGCCGCGCCACCCCGATCCCACAAAAAAGGGGTGTGGGGACTTGGTCCCCACACCCCTTTCAGACCTGGAAGGTCTAGTCCGGGTCCGCCAGGGTCACCTGGATGCCGCCGACGAGGTCGCAGCATTGGTTGTAGACGAACACGCCGACCGTCGACAGCGCGGTCAGCAGGACCACGTTGATGAGGCCGATGACGCCCGCGTAGCCGAACACGGTGCCGGCGTCCACGAGCGCGGAAGACGAACTGTCCGACACCATTTCGGTGAAGGTGCTGTTGAGCCGCTCCCACACGCCCATGCCCTCGAGCACGAGGTAGAGCAGGCCGACCGCGAGCATCCACACGAAGAACATGGCGACGCTGATCACCAGCGACACCTTCAGCGTGGACCACGGGTCGATGTGGCGCAGCTGCACGGTGGCGCGCAGCGGCTCACCGGTGGCCGCGGCCTGCGCGACCGCCGCGGGGGCGGACGGCGAGACCGGGCCGGTCGGCGCGATCGGCTCCGGCGGCGGCAGCGGGTGCCGCAGCTCGGACAGATCGGGCAGATCCTTCACGAGTTCGGGGCGGGCGATGCTGCGGGTCGGTCCGTCGATGCCGACGGACTTCACCATGGCCGCCTCCTTGCGGGCCGCCTTGGCCGCCAGGTCGGCCGTGGTGCGCGCATTGGAGACACCGGCGTTCAGACCCACACCGCCGGCCGGCCGCCCCGTGGTGGGCGACTGACCGGGCCGGTACAGGTTGGACTGCGGCTCGCGCTGCGGCAGCTGAGACCAGCCCTCCTGGAAGGGCGAACCGGCGGACTGCTGATCCGACGGCTCCGCGGCGGCCGCCGAATCGTGCGCGTTCTCCACGAATTCGCCGGAGTTGTCCGGTGTTTCGGGCGAAATCGGCACGCCCGATTCGTTCGAGGCACCCGGCCGCGGAATGGGCCGCGGCGGAATCGGGGACGGGGCGATCCGCTCGGTCACGCCATTGGCGTGACCCCGCTGGTCATTCGGCTGATTCGTGGTCAATGGTGAATCCTTCGATTCGTTCTGCCGCCGCTGCTGTGGTGAAACTACTGCTTCGCCGAACCGCTGGTGTCGTCTTCGGCAACCTGGTCGGGTTCATCCGCGTTCCGAGCGATCGCCAGCAACGTATCGTCCCCGCCCAGGTTCATCAACCGGACGCCCTTGGTTTGGCGTCCGGCTTTGCGAACCTGATTCGCCGCGGTGCGAATAACGCCGCCACCGGAGGTAATCGCGTACAGCTCGTCGTCGTCATTGACGATGAGCGCCCCGACCAGACTGCCACGTTTCTCGTCGTACTGAATAGTCAAGACGCCCTTGCCGCCTCGGCCCTGCGCCGTGTACTCGTCGATGGCCGTGCGCTTGGAGTACCCGCCCGCCGTCGCGACAAGCAGATAGTTCGATTCGTCGCCCTCGTGAACGACATTGAGCGACAACAGTTCATCGTCGGTGTTGAAGCGCATGCCCTGCACGCCGGAGGTGGCGCGGCCCATGGGACGCAGCACCTCGTCGTTGGCGGAGAAGCGGATCGACTGGCCGTGCGCGGAGACGAGCAGCAGGTCGTCCTCGGCGGAACACAGTGCCGCACCGACCAATTCGTCACCATCGCGAAGATTGACCGCCACGATGCCGCCGGAGCGGTTGGAATCGAAGTCGGTCAGCTTGGACTTCTTCACCAGACCGTTGCGGGTCGCCAGCACCAGGTACGGGGAATCCTCGTACGACTTGATCTGAATGACCTGGGCGATCTTCTCGTCCGGCTGGAAGGCCAGCAGGTTCGCCACGTGCTGGCCGCGCGCGGTGCGGTTGGCCTCCGGCAGCTCGTACGCCTTGGCCCGGTACACGCGGCCGAGGTTGGTGAAGAACAGCAGCCAGTCGTGCGTGGAGGTGATGAAGAAGTGCCGGACGATGTCGTCCTGCTTGAGACCCGCGCCCTGCACGCCCTTGCCGCCGCGCTTCTGCGAACGGTAGAGGTCGGTCTTGGTGCGCTTGGCGTACCCGGTCTCGGTGATGGTGACGACCACGTCCTCGCGGGCGATCAGATCCTCGTCCTGGACGTCGCCGTCCGAGGCGATGATCTTCGTGCGGCGGTCGTCGCCGTGCTTGTCGACGATCTCGGCCAGCTCGTCGCGCACGATGGCGCGCTGCCGCTCCGGCTTGAGCAGGATGTCCTTGAGGTCGGCGATCTCGGCCTCGATCTTGGCCAATTCGTCGAGGATCTTCTGCCGTTCCAGGGCGGACAGGCGGCGCAGCTGCATATCGAGAATGGCGGTGGCCTGGATCTCGTCGATATCCAGCAACTGCATCAAGCCGGTGCGCGCGGTCTCGGTGTCGGCCGAGCGGCGGATCAGGGCGATCACAGCGTCGAGCTGATCGAGCGCCTTCACCAAACCACGCAGGATGTGGGCGCGCTCCTCCGCCTTGCGCAGCAAGTACTTCGTGCGCCGGATGATGACGTCCAACTGGTGGTTCACGTACAGCCGGATCATCTGATCCAGGCGCAGCGTGCGCGGCACCCCGTCGACGATCGACAGCATGTTCGCGCCGAAGCTGGTCTGCAACTGGGTGTGCTTGTACAGGTTGTTCAGCACGACCTTGGCGACCGCGTCACGCTTGACCGTCACCACGATGCGCATGCCGACACGGTCGGAGGACTCGTCGTGGATGTCGGAGACGCCCGCGATCTTCGCGTCCTTCACCTGCTCGGCGATCGAGTTGATGAAGTTGTCGGTGTTCACCTGGTACGGCAGCTCGGTGATGACGATCGTGGTGCGGCCACGATTGTCTTCCTCGATCTCGACCACACCGCGCATCTTGATGGAGCCGCGGCCGGTCGTGTACGCGTCGTGAATGCCCTGGGTGCCGACGATCAGGCCGGCGGTCGGGAAGTCCGGGCCCTTCACGCGCTCCATGCACGCCGCGAGGGTGGACTCCTCGTCCGCCTCGTGATTGTCGAGCGCCCAGTAGATGGCCTCGGCCAGTTCCGTCAGGTTGTGCGGCGGAATATTGGTGGCCATACCGACGGCGATGCCGTTGGAGCCGTTCATCAACAGCACGGGGACGCGGGCCGGGAGAACGACCGGCTCCTGCGTCTTACCGTCGTAGTTGGGGATGAAATCGACCGTCTCGTGGTCGATTTCGCGCAGCAGCTCCATGGCCAGCGGCGTCAGGCGGCACTCGGTGTAACGCATGGCGGCCGCGCCGTCGTTGCCGCGCGAACCGAAGTTGCCCTGGCCGTCGACCAGCGGATACCGCAGCGACCACGGCTGCGCCATACGCACGAGGGTGTCGTAGATGGCCGTGTCACCGTGCGGGTGATAGTTACCCATGGTGTCGGCGACCGGGCGCGCGGACTTCACATAACCGCGATCGGGCCGATACCCGTTGTCGTACATCGCGTACATGATCCGGCGGTGCACCGGCTTGAGGCCGTCACGGACCTCCGGCAGCGCACGGCCGACGATCACGCTCATGGCGTAGTCGATGTAGGAGTTCTGCATCTCCTGCTGGATGTCGACCGGCTCGATGCGGTCGCCGCCGGAGGGGGGCAACTCGGTCTCTGTCATGAATCAGTCTCCGTAAGAGGTCATTTGGGGTTCTCGGGCGGTGGCACGCAGGGGCCGAGGGTTCGAATCCCTCTGCCCCGCGCCACTTACACGTCGAGGAACCGCACGTCCTTGGCGTTGCGGGTGATGAAGCTGCGGCGGGCCTCCACGTCCTCGCCCATGAGGACCGAGAACAGCTCGTCCGCCGCGGCGGCGTCATCCAGGGTGACCAGACGCAGAACCCGGACGGCCGGGTCCATCGTGGTCTCCCACAGCTCCTTCGGGTTCATCTCGCCGAGACCCTTGTAGCGCTGCACGCCGTCGTCCTTGTTGATCTTCTTGCCGGCGGCCAGGCCGCGCTCCAGCAGCCCGTCGCGTTCCCGGTCGGAGTAGGCGAACTCCGGTTCGGACCGCTGCCACTTGAGCTTGTACAGCGGCGGCTGAGCCAGATACACGTGCCCGTGCTCGACCAGCGGCCGCATGAAGCGGAACAGCAGGGTCAGCAGCAGGGTCGAGATGTGCTGGCCGTCCACATCGGCGTCGGCCATCAGCACGATCTTGTGATAGCGCAGCTTGGCGATATCGAACTCGTCGTGGATGCCGGTGCCGAAGGCCGTGATGATCGACTGGACCTCATTGTTCTTGAGCACCTTGTCGATACGCGACTTCTCGACATTGATGATCTTGCCGCGCAGCGGCAGGATCGCCTGGTACATCGAGTCGCGCCCGGACTTGGCCGAGCCACCGGCGGAGTCACCCTCCACGATGTAGATCTCGGACTTGCTCGGATCCTTGGAACGGCAGTCGGCCAGCTTGCCCGGGAGTCCACCGATATCGGTCGCGCTCTTGCGCCGCACCAGTTCTCGCGCCTTACGCGCGGCGACACGGGCCTGCGCGGACGAAACCGCCTTGGTGACAATCGTCTTCGCGTCGGCCGGGTTGGCCTCGAACCAGTGCGTCAGGTGCTCGTTGCAGGTGCGCTGCACGAACGACTTGACCTCGGTATTGCCGAGCTTGGTCTTGGTCTGGCCCTCGAACTGCGGATCGGCGATCTTCACGCTCACAATGGCGGCGAGACCCTCACGGATGTCGTCACCGGTGAGGTTACCGTCCTTCTCCTTGAGGAGCTTCTTGTCCTTCGCGTACTTGTTCACCACCGTGGTGAGCGCGGCGCGGAAGCCCTCTTCGTGCGTGCCGCCCTCGTGCGTGTTGATGGTGTTGGCGAAGGTGTGCACGGACTCGGAGTAACCCGAGTTCCACTGCATGGCCACCTCGAGCTCGTGCCCGGTGCCCTTGCCGGTGAACGACACGATCGAATTGTGGATCGGCGTCTTGGTCCGGTTGATGTGCTTGACGTAGTCCTCGAGCCCGCCCGGGTAGTGGTAGGTGCGGGTCTTCACCTTCGGCTCGGCCGGGGCCGCCACACCCTCTTCGGCGTGCTTGGGCGCCTCGGCGGTCTCGGACACCACCTCGTCGGTGACATCGCCCTCGGAGACCCGCTCGTCGGTGAGGGTGATGGTGAGGCCTTTGTTCAGGAACGCCATCTCCTGCAGACGCCGCGCGACCGTCTCGAAGTTGAAGGTGGTCGTCTCGAAGATCTCCGCGTCCGGCCAGAACCGGATGGTGGTGCCGGTGCGCTTGGTCGCCGCACCCTGCACGAGCTTGCCGGGACGAGAGTCCTTGTACTCCTGGGTCCAGTGGAAACCGTCGGTGTCCACCTCGGCCTCGAGGCGCGTGGACAGCGCGTTCACCACCGAGATGCCGACGCCGTGCAGACCGCCGGAGACGGCGTACGCGTCGGAGTCGAACTTGCCACCCGCGTGCAGCTGGGTCATGACCACCTCGATGGTGGGCACACCCTGCGCGTGCATGGCGACGGGGATACCGCGGCCGTCGTCGATCACCTCGACGCCGCCGTCGGCGAGCAGCTTCACGTCGACGCGGCTGGCGTAACCGGCCATCGCCTCGTCGACGGAGTTGTCGACCACCTCCCAGATGAGGTGGTGCAGACCGCGCTCACCGGTGGAGCCGATGTACATACCGGGACGTTTGCGGACCGCTTCGAGGCCCTCGAGGACGGTGATGGAGTCGGCACCGTAGCCGTTGCCTGACTTGGGCTGGGTCGAGCCGTCTGCGTTGGAGTCCATGGCAGCCACTGGTCGGTAGCTCTCCTTACTTGCTGATCCTCCGGGCACAGCGCGGACGGCACACGTGGGGCCCTCGGGGACATGTGAGCCATGTCTGCTCGAGAATTACGGACCCACGCGCGAGCTGTCGCGAAACGCGCCGGGAGGTATCGCCGCTAGTTACTCCCCCATCCTACTGGTAGGACCGACAAGGAACGCACCTATGACACCCCTGAATGCGTCGTAGGTGCGTGAAATCGACCATCGACGGGTCCGGTCATGGGCGATGGGGGTCCGGAGGGCTTCAGCGGGCGATCCGCGCGTGGCGGTGACAGGGTTTGCGCAGAAGTTCGCCGCGATCTAGCCAGGGCGACGTTCCACGTGAAACGTCAACGCGTCACCGTGACGGATCGCGAACAGCACCACTCCCCCGTCATCGGCCCCTATCCGTAGGTGTCGCGCGGTCCGCGGCCCTTGATGTGCCGATCGCCGTGCCGCCAGCTCGGGGCCGTCGGGCCGTTGATGCGCAGCGAGGTGACGGTGCCGTGCCCGACCGCCGCATTGATCTTCGCCAGAATCTGCGACTGCATGAGCCGCAACTGTGTCGCCCACGCCGTCGACTCGGCCTGGATGCTCAGCACGCCGTTCTCGAGCGTGACCGGATTGGCGTGCGAGGCGATGTCCTCCCCCACCACCTGCGCCCAGCGTCCGAATACCGTGCCCTCGGCGACCTTGCCGGACCAGCCGCGGCCCTTGGCCAGCGCCATGGCCAGCGACGACAGTGTCTGCGGATCACGGTCGTCCGGGCCCGCACCCGACCAGCCGGTGCGACGCCGGCGCAGGGCACGGACACCGCCCTTGCGCGGCGAGGCCCTCCCCTGCCCCACGTTCTGACCGCGGGCGCGAGCAGCGGCCCTGGCCTCCTCGAGTGCGCGCCGCGCGAGATCGACGCCGCGCAGTTCCCCCTCCGGACCTGACGCGCCCGGGGTCGGATCCTGTTTCTCCGGCTGGTCAGCCATCCACAGCTCCCTCTTCCGCAGCCCCGTTACCTGCCGTGATTCTGCCGCATCCCACCGACACGTGGGAGGTGCGACGATCGGCTTCCCCGGTGGTTTCCACGCGCAGGGGGTTGGCTTCGAGTTCCGGCGGAACATCCTCGGGCACAGCGGCGGTGATGAGAACCTGCTCGGCGGTGGCGGCGACGGCGGCCAGCGCGGTGCGGCGACGGCGATCCAGTTCGGCGAACACATCGTCGAGGATCAGCACCGGATCGGTGCCCGCGGTGCGCAGCAATTCGAACGCGCCGAGCCGCAAAGCCAGTGCGAAGGACCAGGATTCGCCGTGACTGGCGAAACCCTTCGCGGGTGCGGAGCCCAGCATGAGTTCCAGATCGTCGCGGTGCGGGCCGACGAGGCACACGCCGCGCTCGAGTTCCTTCTGTCGCGCATTCCCCAACTCGCGCAACAGGATCGACTCCAGCACCGCTTCGTCATCAGCCTGTGGAGAACGTGCGGGATCCTGGAATTCTGTTGGGAGATAACCGCTTCGGTACGCGATCGACGCAGGTCGCGACTCCGGGGCGATCGATCCATAGGCCTGTGCAAGATGTGGATAAAGTTCGTGCACCAGTCGCAGCCGCTGCGCCAGCAGCACCGCACCGTGCGCGGCGAGATGCCCGTCCCACACGTCCAGGGTGCTCATCTCCGCACCCCGCGCGCCCGAACGAGCATTGCGCCCAGCGGTTTTCAACAGGGCGGAGCGCTGCCGCAGCACCTTGTCGTAATCCGCGCGCACACCCGCCAGCCGCGGCAGCCGCGCGGTGGCCAGCTCGTCCAGGAAGCGCCTGCGCTCGGACGGATCACCGCGCACCAGCGACAGATCCTCGGGCGCGAACAGCACCGTATGCAGAATCCCCAGGATCTCCCGAGGCCGGCGCACCGGCGAACGATTGATCTGCGCCTTGTTCGCGGCCCCCTGATTGAGCTCCATGTCGATGCGCAGTTCACGACCGGTGTTCACCACCGTGGCGCCGATCCGGGCGCGCTGCGCGCCGATCCGGATCAGCGGGGCATCCGCCGACACCCGGTGGGAACCGAGTGTGGACAGATAGCCGATGGCCTCGACCAGATTCGTCTTGCCGTTGCCATTGGAGCCCAGGAAAGTGGTTCGCCCCGGCGGCAATTCGAGTTCGGCACGCTCCCAGGAGCGGAAGTCGAGCAGCGACAACGCCCGGACGTACATCTACGCCACCATGCCCATCGCGCGACGTGGGATAACCCTGTGCAATTGTGGATCAACCAGGGGCGTTTCACCGGAATGCGGCGAATTGCCCTGTCGCACCGACTTTTTCACAGGGTTGTCAACAGTGTGCACAGACTGTCGGCCGTAGCCGCTAGCCCGGGAGCCGGACCGGCATCAACAGGTAGATGTAGTTACCCGAAAGCGCCGAGAACGCACCGGAATCCAGCTGCGCGGGCTCCTCCTCCGGCGCCGGCAGCAGCACCGCCGGACGGCTCGGGGTGGTGAAGCCGAAGATGGCGCGATCCGAGTGCAGGGCGTTCAGGCCGTCCACCAGGTAGCCGGGGTTGAAGGCGATGGTCAGCGGCTCACCGCGGAACTCGGCCTCCAGCCACTCCTCGGCGCGGCCGGCATCGTCGCCACCGGCGGACAGCAGCAGGCCCTGATCGGAGAACTCCATGCGCACCTGGGCGCCGCGCTCGGCCACCAGCGCCACACGCTTGATGGCGTCGGTCAGCGCGCTCACCGTCAGCGTGGCGATGGAGGTGTGCTCCTTGGGGAGCAACTGGCGGAACTTGGGGAATTCCGCGTCGAGCAGGCGCGTGGTGGTGCGGCGGCCGCCGTTCACGATGCCCAGCAGGCCGTCGGTGCCGGTACCGAACGCCAATTGCACCGGCTGATCGGACGCACCGAGGGTTTTCGCGGACTCGGACAGGGTGCGGGCAGGGACCAGCACCGCGGTCTCCACATCGGCGCGTCCGGGCTGCCATTCGAGTTCGCGCACCGCGAGGCGGAAGCGGTCGGTGGCCGCGAGCACGACCTTGGGGCCTTCGATCTCGACCCGGATGCCGGTGAGCATGGGGAGCGTGTCGTCCCGGCCCGCGGCGACGGCCACCTGGCCGACGGCGGCGGAGAAGACATCCACACCCAGTTCACCGGTCTGGGGAGGAAGTTCGGGCAGCTGCGGGTAGTCCTCGACCGGCATGGTCGGCAGGGAGAACTTGGCGCTGCCGCACTGGATCAGCACGCGAGTGCCGTCGACGGAGACATCAACAGGCTTGTTGGACAACGCCTTCGTGATATCGGCCAGTAGGCGGCCCGACACCAGCACCTGACCCGGTCCGGCTACTTCGGCTGCGACGCGCATCTGCGCGGAGACCTCATAGTCGAATCCGGAGACCGTCAGGCCGTCCTCGTCAGCCACGAGGAGAACGCCACCCAGCACAGGGACCGGAGGCCGCGACGGCAGGCTACGGGCCACCCAGGCTACGGATTCAGCGAAGTCCTCGCGGGCGACCCGAAACTTCATGCTTGCAAGCTCCATCGCCCGGTCTGTCCTCTCCAGTGTCTCGATCAAACGGATCTGAGTAATCGGCAGTCTCGCACACGGGGCCGACACCAAACCGTACCCGCGCACCGCGTCAGCGCCTACTCCGACCCTCCGGGCGCAACGGACGGCTGGGACAGCCCTCCCTCCTCTTCTCCCTGCCGCGTTCGAGTCGGGAGGAGCTACCCGTCGATCCGTTCACTCCCAGACCCGAGTTTCCACACACCCTGTTTTAAAGAAGTAATCAGAAGAAGAGAAATGAAGTAGTAGTAGGTCCTGTTAGTTCTGTGGACTTCGCCGATCCCCGCAGGTCGGAGGGTGTGGCGGCGTGGGGATGTCCGTTGGGTGTCTCGAGGATGAACCGGGAGTGGCTGTGGAAGCAACGCCACTTTCCACATTCATCCTCGAGCCATCCTCGAGTTGCTCCCCGATTCCTGCCCGATCCCCTCACATCTGAGTTAAACCGGGGACAACTCGAGGATTCCTCGAGGAGTCGACAGGGACTCCTCGAGGAATCCACAGGGCACAACTCGCATCCGGGCAGGTCAGCCCTCGAGGATGAACCAACCTGTGGGAACTGTGCACTACCGGTTGTGCACCGCTGTGAGTAGCGGCCTGGGGGCAAACCGGTGCATAACTCGAGGATTCCTCGAGGACTCCACAAGCTTTCCTCGAGGACTCCTCGAGGAATCCACACCCCTGAAAACAGCAGACCCCCACGTCAATCGACGTGGGGGCCTGTTAGCTGTGGATTACCGGGATCTCTGCTTGATCCGGGCTGTGAGTTCCTGAACCTGGTCGTACACCCGCCGGCGCTCGGTCATCTCCTTGCGCACCTTCTTCTCGGCGTACATGACCGTCGTGTGGTCGCGGCCGAAGGCCTGACCGATCTTGGGTAGGGATAGGTCGGTGAGCTCCCGGCACAGGTACATGGCGATCTGCCGGGCCTGCGCGAGCGGGCGGGCCTTGCCGGGACCGGTCAGTTCTTCCAGCGTGGTGTTGAAGTACTCCGCGGTCACGGCCATGATCGTGGCCGCCGTGATCTCCAGCGTGGCGGTGTCCGGCATGAGGTCGCGCAGCACGACCTCGGCCAGCGACAGGTCCAGCGGCTGCCCGTTCAGCGACGCGAACGCCGTGACGCGGATGAGCGCGCCCTCGAGCTCACGAATATTGCGCTCGACCCGGCTGGCGATGAGTTCCAGCACGTCGTGCGGCACATCCAGCCGGTCCATGCGCGCCTTCTTGCGCAGGATCGCGATGCGCGTCTCCAGCTCCGGCGGCTGTACGTCGGTGATCAGACCCCACTCGAAGCGCGTGCGCAGCCGCTCCTCCAGGGTGGCCAGCTGCTTGGGCGGCCGGTCCGACGACACGACGATCTGCTTGTTCGCGTTGTGCAGGGTGTTGAAGGTGTGGAAGAACTCCTCCTGGATGCCTTCCTTGCCCTCGATGAACTGGATGTCGTCCACCAGCAGGATGTCGGTCTCCCGGTAGCGGCGCTTGAACGCCACCTTCCGGTCGTCACGCAGCGAGTTGATGAAGTCGTTGGTGAATTCCTCTGTGGATACGTACTTCACCCGCATGCCCGGGAACAGCCGCTGCGCGTAGTGCCCGGCGGCGTGCAGTAGGTGTGTCTTGCCCAAACCCGAAGCACCCCAAACGAAAAGGGGATTGTAGGCGCGTGCCGGAGCCTCCGCGATGGCCACCGCGGCCGCGTGTGCGAACCGGTTGGAGGCGCCGATGACGAAGGTCTCGAAGGTGTACTTGGCGTTCAGGCTGGCCGACGACGACGGCGCGGGGGTTTCGCGCTCCGGCGGCTTGTTGAAATACGTGGGCCAGTTGTTGCGGACATTGACCACCGGCTCCTCGTCGCCGTGCTCGTCGTCGTCCACCGGCCGCCGTGCGGGGGCCGGCATGGGCGCGGGTTCGGGATCCGGCTCCGGCGAGAACAGCGACTCCTGGCCCGGCGGCATGGCCGGCTGCCGGTGGGATTCGCGTCGCCGGGGGGCTGCCGCGGGCTCCGGAACGGGGACCGGCAACTCTTCGGCCATCGGAGGCTGCCCGAATTCCACAGGTGGATAAGCTTCGCGCTCGCCGTACTCGGCCGGGTAGTCCGAGGGCGGCAGGTAGCGGGGCTGTGCATACTCCTGCGGCGCCTGGTAGTGGGCCTGTGCGCGCTCGACCGGAGGCGGCGCGGGCGCGGGCTGATATCCCATGGGCGCGTGATCGGACTCACGCGGGCGTTCGGGTCGCGAGGTCATGCGGGCGTGTCGCGGGGCGGCGGGGGCGCGGTCGCCGGAGTTGTTCTGCGCGGCGCGAATGCGCACGCCCAGGCCCTCGACCTGCAGGCCGCGCCGGGCGAGACTGCGCAGGATGGGTTCGCGCAGGTCACGCTCGACCACCTCCTGCGCCATGGTGCCGGGCACCGACAGCAGGGCGAAGCCCTGCAGGAAGGTAATGGGTTCGATGATGCCGAGCCAGGCTTTGTGCGCCTTGCTGACCGGCTGAATCTCCCCGTCGGCGCTGCCGCTCGCGAGCTCGGCGATAACCTCGGGCCATACAGCAGTCAGTACGTTCTGCTCGTCGTCCACGAACGTTGTCCTCCCCGGAGCTAGGCGATCGGCCCTACGAATATGCCACTCCAGGGGTCTTTCCACACAATTATCCACAGATGTGGAAAACCTGGGGATGCGCGTCACATCGCGTCGAATCCCCCGAATCGGGCGCGGACCTGCGGTTCTTCAGCTAACAGCTGGCAACAGTTCCGGCGGCGGCTCGCGAGCCCTGCTAAGTGCCCCAAACAAGCACAGCTCAACGGCCAGGAAAGGACCATACACACAACCCGCCCCGCGACACGAACCCGCAGCAAGCGCCACCCGAGTCGCCCCCTGACCCCCGAGTTTGACCCTCGAGAGGGCGGTAAGTACCCTTCTACAGTCACCCTAATGGTGCGGTGGCGGCTGTCTGCTGCCCTGCCCGATCGGGTATTGCGCCGGAGGATCCTCCCGATCCACCGAGAGCACGTATCACCGAACAAACTTCGGGCGTCACCGGACGCCCACCACCTAGAGGAGTGTTGACCGTGGCCAAGGGCAAGCGGACGTTCCAGCCGAACAACCGTCGTCGGGCGCGCGTCCACGGCTTCCGTCTCCGGATGCGCACCCGTGCGGGCCGCGCCATCGTGTCGGCGCGCCGTGGCAAGGGCCGCGCCAAGCTGACCGCCTGATCCGGCTATCCCGGATGCGGCGCCTGACTCACGGCACGCCGTGTAGTCGCCGATCCCTCATCCCTTCGTCGTACACCGGACGCTCAGGTGCTGCCTGAGCCGTTCCGGCTGCATCGGCGTACCGACTTCTCCCGGACGGTGCGCCAGGGCCGGCGGATCGGGAGACGGGATCTCGTTGTGCACGTACTGCTACACGACGATCGAACCGACACCCAGACCCCTGCCATTCGGACAGGCGGTCCGCGTTTCGGGTTGATCGTCAGCAAGGCGGTGGGTCCGGCGGTGGTTCGCCACCGGGTGGCTCGCCGCCTGCGTCATATCTGCGCAAGTCTGGCGGGCGAACTGCCGGACGGCGCGGACATTGTCATTCGCGCCCTGCCGGGCGCGGCGGACGCCCCGTCGGCCGAACTCGAACGGCAGATGCGCAGCGGCATCCGCAAACTCGGCGCCACGGACTCATGAGCGCCCTCCGCGCGGCTGCCCGCATACCGGCCAAAGCTCTGATATTCCTCATCGAGCTGTATCGGACCTATATCTCCCCCACCCGCATGCCGGTGTGCCGCTTCACGCCCACCTGCAGCGAGTACGCGGTGACAGCGTTGCGCACCCGCGGACTGTTCGTCGGACTCGGATTGACGGCCGTCCGTTTGGTGAAATGTGCGCCCTGGCACCCTGGTGGGTGGGACCCCGTACCCGAACGCAAGGCCGCTCGCGCCGAGCGGGATCGGGACGGGGCGCAAGCTTATGAAGGGTCATCGTCCGCGGTGACCGGCGATACGAACGACGGGAGTGCATAGAGCCGTGCTCGACTTCATTTATTACCCGGTGTCGTGGATCCTCTGGTTCTGGCACCGCGTGTTCGGGTTCGCGCTGGGCAAGGACAGTGGATTCGCCTGGGCGCTGGCCGTGGTGTTCCTCGTGTTCACGCTCCGGCTCGTGCTCTACAAGCCGTTCGTGAAGCAGGTCCGCACGACCAAGCAGATGCAGGAACTGCAGCCGCAGATCAAGGAACTGCAGAAGAAGTACAAGAACGATCGTCAGCAGATGACGCTCGAGATGCAGAAGCTGCAGAAGGAACACGGCTTCAACCCGCTCATGGGCTGCCTGCCCGTGCTGCTGCAGGTGCCGGTGTTCCTCGGCCTGTTCCATGTGCTGCGCTCGTTCAACCGCACCGGCCACGGGTTCGGACAGCTGGGCATGAGCCCCGAGCTGAACGCGCAGACGCCGAACTACGTCTTCAATGCCGACGACGTCCAATCCTTCCTCACCGCACGACTTTTCGGCGCTCCGCTCTCGGCGTACATCACCGAGCCGCAGGCGGTGCTGGATTCCTTCGCGCACTACGGCGGCATCCCCAGCAAGGTGGCCATTGCGGCCGTCTCGATTCCGCTCATGGTGATCGCCGGTCTGGCAACGCATTTCAATGCCCGCGCCTCCGTGGCCCGGCAGTCGCCCGAGGCGCTGGCCAACCCGCAGGCCGCCATGATGAACAAGCTGGCGCTGTGGGTGTTCCCGCTCGGTGTGCTCGTCGGTGGTCCGTTCCTGCCGATCGCCATCCTGATCTACTGGGTGTCCAACAACATCTGGACCTATGCGCAGCAGCACCTCGTCTTCGGCCGCATGGCCCAGGAAGAGGAGGAGAAGAAGGCCGCCGCGCTCGAGCGCCGCGCCGCGAATGCTCCGAAGCCGGGCGCGAAGCCGACCGTCGACACCCGCAAGAAGCCGGCGCAGGACGCCGACGCGGAGACCGGTTCCGACACCCCGCAGGCCGCCACGAATGGTTCGAAGCCGGCGGCCGGTGCCAAGCCGGCGGGCGCCAAGAAGCGCTCCGGCAACCGTGGTCGCGCCAACCAGAAGAAGCGGCGCTGAGACTCCACGACTGACAACTCCAGATGAAGGAAACAACCATGACTGTTGAAACCGACGGAGGGGACCCCACAGTGACGGCTGCGACGGCGGCACCGGAGACCGAGGCGGCGGAGCCGGCCACCGACTCCGAGGAAGCGCTCATCGAAGAGGGCGAGATCGCCGGCGACTACCTGGAGCAGCTGCTGGACGTCCTCGACTTCGACGGCGATATCGATCTCGATGTGGAGGGCGACCGCGCGGTCGTCAGCATCGATGGCGGCAAGGATCTGACCAAGCTGGTCGGCCGTCGTGGCGAGGTGCTGGATGCTCTCCAGGAACTCACCCGCCTGGCCGTGCAGCAGGCGACCGGCGTGCGCAGCCGGCTCATGCTGGATGTCGCGGGCTGGCGGGCCAAGCGCCGCTCCGAGTTGAGCGCGCTCGGCACCGAGGCGGCCAAGCGCGTGCTGGAAACCGGTGAGCGCGAAGCCCTCTCCCCCATGACCCCGTTCGAGCGCAAGATCGTGCACGACGCGGTCGCCGCCGTCGACGGTGTCGTGAGCGAGAGCGAAGGCGTGGAGCCCAGCCGCCGCGTGGTGGTCCTCCCCGCGTGACACGCGGACAGTACTGAACGTAGGGCCCCCGGGAGTGTGATCCCGGGGGCCCTACGCTTTATCCAAGGCCGATTGCGGAAGGATGTTTCACGTGGAACCAGGAGCCGAAGTGACCGAGCCAGTTGTCGAGCCCGCCGCTGCCGCGGTCGTCTTCGGAGACCGGGTGGACATGGCTCGCCGCTACTACGACGTGCTCGCGAGCGCGGGTGTCGAGCGCGGGCTGATCGGTCCGCGTGAGGTTCCCCGGCTCTGGGATCGGCACATCCTGAATTGCGCCGTGGTCGGCGAACTCCTCCCCCAGGGTGCGAGCGTCGTGGATGTCGGCAGCGGCGCGGGGCTCCCGGGCATCCCGCTCGCCATCGCGCGGCCGGATCTGCGAATCACCTTGGTGGAGCCGCTGCTTCGCCGCACCATCTTTCTGGCCGAGTTCGTGGAGGCCGTCGGGCTCGACAATGTGGTGATCGTGCGCGGGCGGGCCGAGCAGCCGGGCGTGCGGAAGGAGGCGGGCGGCGCGGATGTGGTCACCTCCCGCGCGGTGGCTCCCCTGGCGAAGCTGGCCGGCTGGTCCCTGCCGCTGGTGCGTGATCACGGAAAGATGATCGCCCTCAAGGGGATCAGCGCGGCCGAGGAGTTGGAGCGCGATCGCGCCGAACTCACCAAGGCCGGTGCGGGCCACGCGGAGGTCCTCGAATGCGGTGTCGGGATCCTGGAGACCCCCACGGTGGTGATCAGTGCCGAGCGGCTCCCCCGCAAGGAGCGTCGGGCCGAGGCGCGCGCCAAACGCCGCTGATTCGTTGCCGATTGATTCGGAATATCCATACTTCAGAATTGCCGTACGCCCGTCGGTACTGTCCCACACACCCACGCTGTGTGGGGTAGGAGCACAGGAGTACAGATGAGCATCACTCGGCGCGCGGGCTTCGGCACGGCACTGCTGGGCGCACTGGCCACCGCGGCACTCGTTGCCGCCCCTCAGGCCAATGCGCTCGTTACCGGAATCACCGGCCCGTCCGGCACCGTCTACGTAGGCTCGACCTACACGATCGTCGCGGACGTCACCATCACGTCCTTCCTCTTCGATGTCACCTTCACCGACAACGGCACCGAGATCGGGAAGGTGAAGCCGAGCGGCAGCACCGCGAGCATCTCGTGGACGCCCACCACCGCCGGATCCCATGACATCAAGGCGACCCAGGAGCTCATCTCCTCCAAGACCGTTACCGTCACTGTGACGGAGAAGCCGACGAATCCCGGTGGGGGAACCGGCTCCTCGGGATCGAACCCACTCGCCGGCCTCCTCAGCGGCTCGTCCAAGTAGCAGCGGACATATCGAATCATTCGGGCGCGGTGGCAGATTGCCACCGCGCCCGTTCGTGTTTCATGTGAAACATCGCGGGAGTGCCTGATCCGCCCGGGGGCGGGGCTACCCCTGTTTCATGTGAAACATCGCCCGAAATCTTTGCCCGCTTGGTAGTTTCGCGTGTCGCGGTGTGAGAGTTGCCGTTCAACTTCCGTATTGTGTCTGCTACTGGCAAGCTATGAGCGTCGAGCGTGAGCGCAGAGCCTGCGATGCTCGGAACGGCTTCGGAATGGGAATCGATCGTCTCGCCTCTCGCACCCTCTCGTCGGTGACAACGCGGTCGCGTGCTGTCGCCACGTGCCGTAATCCGCTCGACCACGTGTCTTGAAGTTCTCGGGGTTAGGAGCCTGTATGTCCAACGGTCCGGCGAATGTTTCACGGGAAACAACGTCTCGGGTGCCCGGCATGCTCGACACCGGCGCCTTCGACGTGGAGGAGTTCAGCCGTACCCCGTTCGGGAACATCTCCCCCGCAGAGACGCCCATCGCTGCCGAAGCGCAGCGCGCCAGCCAAGTTCTGCACCCGGGCAACGCGAGCATTCCGCGCCCCCGGGAACAGCGCATCATCACCATCGCCAATCAGAAGGGCGGCGTGGGCAAGACCACCACGACCGTCAATCTGGCTGCCGCGCTTGCCCTGCAGGGGATGCGCGTCCTCGTCATCGACCTCGACCCGCAGGGCAATGCCAGCACCGCGCTCGGCATCGAACACCACTCGGGCATCCCCTCCTCCTATGAGCTGCTCATCGGTGAGTGCTCGGTGCGCGACGCCATCCAGCAGTCGCCGCACAATGAGCGGCTCATGTGCATCCCCGCCACCATCGACCTCGCGGGCGCGGAGATCGAACTCGTCTCCATGGTGGCCCGCGAGGGTCGCCTGAAGGCCGCCATCCAGGAGGCCAACCTCGCCGGGTACGACATCGACTACGTCATGATCGACTGCCCGCCGTCGCTCGGACTGCTCACCGTGAACGCGCTCGTGGCCGCCAAGGAAGTGCTCATCCCGATCCAGTGCGAGTACTACGCGCTCGAGGGTGTCGGTCAGCTGCTCCGCAATATCGGTCTCGTGCAGTCGCATCTGAATCCCGAATTGCATGTCTCCACCGTCGTTCTCACCATGTACGACGGCCGCACCAAGCTCGCGGATCAGGTGGCGGAGGAAGTGCGCGGCCACTTCGGTGAGGCGGTGCTGCGGTCGGTGATTCCGCGCAGCGTCAAGGTTTCCGAGGCGCCCGGCTACGGCATGACCGTCCTCGATTACGATCCGGGTTCCCGTGGCGCGATGAGCTATCTCGACGCGGGCCGGGAGATGGCGGCACGCGCGGCGGCGCGTCCTGCGGCATCGAACGCCGCTTCCGACGCACAATCCGAATAACGAATTTTCAAGTCCGGTGACAGTGCTGTGCATGCTCGAGAGTCCGGTGTGGGTGAACTACGAGAGGGGTCGGTAGACCGATGAGTCAGGCGAAGAAGGGCGGACTGGGTCGCGGTCTCGCCGCGCTGATCCCGACCGGGCCGGCGGCCACTCCGGGGCTCGGCAGTGCCGCGGCGAATGTCGTCATCGGACTGGATCCGATCGGCCCGCAGCCGGCGTCGGCGTACCTGCATCGCGTCCCCGATCCGGAGGACGCGATCGAGGGCGTGGATGCCGGTGCGGTGTACCGGGAGATCCCGCCGGATCAGATCGAGCCGAACCCGAAGCAGCCGCGGTCGGTCTTCGAGGAAGAGGCGCTCGCCGAACTGGTGCACTCCATCAAGGAATTCGGCTTGATGCAGCCGATCGTGGTGCGTCAGGTGGAGACCGCTCCCCCGCGCTATCAGCTCATCATGGGCGAGCGGCGGTGGCGCGCTTCGCAGGAGGCGGGACTCGCTGCGATCCCCGCGATCGTGCGCGAGACCGCCGACGAGTCCCTACTCCGGGATGCGTTGCTGGAGAACATCCATCGCGTGCAGCTGAACCCGCTCGAAGAGGCGGCGGCCTATCAGCAGTTGCTCGAGGAGTTCGGTGTCACCCACGAGGAACTGGCTTCGCGAATCGGCCGCTCCCGTCCGGTCGTGACGAATATGATTCGGCTGCTGAAGCTTCCGATCCCGGTGCAGCGCCGGGTGGCTGCCGGTGTTCTCTCCGCCGGGCACGCTCGTGCGGTGCTCGCGCTGGAGGCCGGCGCCGAAGCGCAGGAGGCTCTTGCCGCGCGCATCGTGGCGGAGGGTATGTCGGTTCGCGCCACCGAGGAAGCCGTCACTCTGGCCAATCGGAATCCGGACGCGGCCGCTCCCCCGGCTCCGAAGCGTAAGCCGATTCAGATGCCGGGCCTACAGGATGTGGCGGAGCGATTGTCGGAATCGTTCGACACCCGGGTCACGGTGAGTCTGGGTAAGCGCAAGGGCAAGATCACGGTCGAGTTCGGTTCGATCGATGATCTCGAACGAATTGTGAGCCTGATGGAGCAATCGAAGCTCTGATTCGACCCCATCCCGGGATCCCGGGCGGAAACGTCACTGTGACGGGCCAACTTCCGGGGCCTCCTCGGCCCCTGAGCGGCACCCGAGTGCGGGGTCCTGAGATCATGGGAGAGGCGGATTGCTTTTGATCGCTTATTCTTGCGAGCGAGCAGATGATGCGGCGTGAGTGTGGATGAATCCCAAGGCTGGAGGCTGAGCAGAGCGGTGTCGACCAGCGTTACCGCACTGACCCTCGGCGGACTCGACAAACTACCGGCACATGCCAGGCGGTGTGTGTTCTGGGAGATCGATCCGGCGGTGGCGGCGGACTCCCGCGAATTCAGTGACCCGGTCTTCGAGAAGGAGGCCTGGCTCTCCACGGTCATGCTCGAATGGGGTTCGTGCGGGCAGGTGGCCTTCGTGGAGGGGCAGCCGGCCGGGTGTGCGCTGTACGCCCCGCCGAATGTGGTGCCGCGGGCGGGCCTGTTCCCCACCTCCCCCGTGAGCCCGGACGCGGTCCTGCTGACCACGCTGCGGGCCGAATTCGCCCCCACCGCAGGCGATGTAGCCCATCAGCTGATTCAGGCCGTGGTGGCCGATCTGATGCGTCGTGGCGTGCGGGCCATCGAGGCGTTCGGATTGCGCTGGGATCCACCGGCAACTGCGATGGCGGATCGCGGCTTCAGTTCCATGATGCTGCTGGAGCGGATCGCGCCGACCCCGCAGCGGCATCAGGGCGGGGCGTCGGCCGCGCTGGAGTGCTCCCCCGAGAACTGCATGATCGATGCCGACTTCCTCGAGGAGGTGGGCTTCAAAGTGGTTGCCGCGCATCATCGTTTCCCGCGTCTGCGGCTGGAGCTCGATCATGAGCACCTGTGGAAGGAAGATGTGGAGCGTGCGCTGGATCAGCTGCTCGCCGCCGCCTCGATGACGGTTCCGGGGCGCGTCCTGACGCTCTGAGGAATCCCAACTCTCTGGGATCTCTCAGGGGCTCCGCCCCCGAACCCCAACTACAAAGGGGCCCGTGGCAATGCCACGGGCCCCTTTGCACGAGGTTCCTAGATACGGTCGGCCGCGGCCAGTTCTTCGGCCAGCAGTTCGGCGAAAGTGTATGTGCCCGTGGGCTGGTCGTCCTGGCCGAGCAGGTAGAGCCGCTTGACCGAGATGAGGATGGCTTCGGCGATCACGTCGCGCATGCGCGGGTTGGTGAGTACCGAGGAGTCGTAATCGTTTGTGAGGTAACCGATGTCGACCTGCACGGTGGGCATCTTGGTGAGCCGCAACAGATCCCAGGTCCGCGCGTGCGTGCGGCAGTCCTGCAGCGAGGTGCGGGCGACGATCTCGCGCTGGATGAACCCGGCCAGCACCTGACCGATCATGGAGGTGGACCCGTGCGAGTTCCCGAAGTGGAAACTTGCTACGCCGCTTGCGGATTCGCTCGGATTCGCGGCGCAGCGCAGCGAGATCATGAGGTCGGCGTCGAAAGTGTTGGAGGTTTCGGCGCGTTCGGCGTCGGAGGGGTTGGCGCCCCACGGCCGGGACAGGAAGGTTTCCATTCCCGTTGCGGCCATGCGTCCTTCGAGCCGGCTGGCCAGATCCCAGAGGATCTCGGATTCGTACACGTCCCCGAATTCGGTGGGGACGGCCGCGCCCTTGTCGGGTCCGCCGAGGCCCGGATCGATGACGATGCGCTTGCCGGTGAGCTGCGGTCCGGCGCGGTGCACCACTTCCTCTTCGGCGATGCGGTGCGGGTTTCCGCCGGTGACGCGCGCGCCGAGCAGGTCGAGGGAGCGCAGGGTGTCGGGTCCGCAGATGCCGTCCGCGGACAGTCCGATCTCGCGCTGGAACGAGGTCAGCGCATCGTGCGTGTGCGGCCCGAAGTATCCGTCCACGCGGTGTACGTAGAAGCCGAGGTCCTGCAGGCGTCGCTGCAGGGTGGCGACGTCGTCGCCGTACAGCGGCGCGGACAGCTGGTAGATGAGGGTGCGGGCACCGAGCCGGTAGGACGCTTCTTTCAGCGCCCGGTACGTGGCGGGTCCGACGACGCCGTCGACCAGGAGTCCGCGGTGCTGCTGGAAGGCGCGCACCGCGGAGTCGAGGTCGTGGTCGAAGGTGGCGTCGGAGTCCTTCCAGTACTCACCGTTGCTACCGGGTTCGGTATTGGGGTGGGTGTGCAGGAATCCGAGGGATGCGAGGGTGCTCCGAACCTCTGCTACGGCTGGTCCTGTATCGCCGTGACGAAGTCGGTGCATGCGTGAGAGCCCTTTCCTTCCGCCAACCCGGGTACCCACTCATGCGTGTGTTCACACATCGCACGACCGGAGCGTCGGTTGATTGTTTCAGACCCGGACCGAATTTCAGCAACTGTCGAGTGCAGGCATCCTACGGCGAGTCGTTAAAGAACTTCTTGGAGTTCGCGCAAGAGGGCCGCTTTGCCCTTTGCACCGACGATCCGCTTGGTTTCCTTGCCCCCTTGGAACAGGACCATGGTAGGCAACGACAGGATGCCGTAGGTCTTCGAGGTCTCCGGGTTGGCGTCGGCATCGATTTTCGCGATGGTGATCTTCTCGCCATTGGTGGCGGCGATCTCCTCGAGCACGGGGGCGACCATCTTGCACGGACCGCACCAGGCGGCCCAGAAGTCGACGAGCACCGGCTTGTCGCCCGAGGCGATCAGCACGTCGTCGGCGAAGGTGGCGTCGGTGACGGTCTTCGTGGCGGAGGTCTTGGCGTCGCTCATGGTGGTGCTCCTCAGTTCACTTCTACCGGCTGACCGGCGTGTTCGAGAGTGTTCGTGGTGATGTCGCCCTGCTCGGCGAGCCAGCGTTCGGCGTCGATGGCGGCGCGGCAGCCGGTGCCGGCGGCGGTGATGGCCTGCCGGTAGGTGTGGTCCACGAGGTCGCCCGCGGCGAAGACGCCGGGCACCGAGGTGTAGGTGCTCTGGCCTTCGACCTTCACGTAGCCCTCGTCGTCGAGTTCGACCTGGCCGCGCACGAGTTCGCTGCGCGGGTCGTGGCCGATGGCGACGAACAGGCCGGTGGCGGCGAGTTCGCTGGTCTCCCCGGTGCGGGTGTCGCGCAGGGTGAGGCTGGTCACGGCCGAATCGCCGTGCACCTCAACAACTTCCGAGTTCAGGACGAAGCGGATCTTCTCGTTCTTCTTGGCGCGCTCCAGCATGATGCGCGAGGCCCGGAACTCCTCGCGGCGGTGCACCACGGTGACCGAGTTCGCGAACTTGGTGAGGAAGGTGGCCTCCTCCATGGCGGAGTCGCCGCCGCCGACCACGACGATGTCCTGGCCCTTGAAGAAGAAGCCGTCGCAGGTGGCGCAGGCGCTGACGCCGCGGCCGAGGAAGTTCTGCTCACCGGGCACGTTCAGGTAGCGGGCGGCCGATCCCATGGCCAGGATGACCGCGTACGCCTCGAACACCTCGCCGCCGACGGTGACCTTCTTGATGGTCCCGGACAGGTCGAGTTCCTCGACGTCCTCGGTGCGGATGTCGGCGCCGAAACGCTTGGCCTGCTCGCGCATCTCCTCCATGAGGTCGGGGCCCATGATGCCCTCGCGGAAGCCGGGGAAGTTCTCGACCTCGGTGGTGGTCATGAGCGCGCCACCGAATTGGGTGCCTTCGAAGAGCAGGGGCTGCAGTTCCGCGCGGGCGGCGTAGACGGCTGCCGTGTAGCCGGCCGGACCGGAACCGACGATGATCAGGTCGCGAGGCGTACTCAATGGGCCCTCCGAGGCAGTTGTGAAACGAGCGTGTCGGTCAACAACAGCGTAAACGCTCGAATTCCCGGCACTTCGAGGGCTGTGCCGCGCGTGTGCGGGCTCTCGTGTCCGTCGCTGGATGCGCTGTCGTGTGGGTCACTGGATGTCGACGGTGGCGAGCACCTGTGGGTTGCCGGGGGCGCAGTTCACGCCGAGGACGACGGCGGTGATGCCGGGCGGGGTGGCCGCGGGCAGCAACACCAGGACAGCCTCCTGACCGTTGTAGGTGACGCTGCGGGCGCCCAGCTGGGTGCGGTTCAGGTCGGCGGCTTTCAGGCAGCTGGTGAGCGCGTCGCCCTGGGCGAGTGGGCCGCTCACCTCGTGTTTGCCCATGGCCCCGCGCAATACGGAACTGGGCAGGCTGGCATCGAGCAGGATCGGGGTGTCCGGCTCGCCCTGGGGGGAGGTACCGCCGCCGCGCAGCGCGTCCACCGCCACGACACCGCCCGCGAGCACCGCGACGGCCGCGGCCGCGGCGCTGATCCAGCGCATGCGGGTGGACATGCGTTCGGCCGGGCGCAGCGGAATCGGCTCGTTGTCGTCGATCTCCGGTTCGTGGTCGGCGAGATCGCGCGGGTCGAGCCGGCCGGTGTCGAAGATGGACGGAGTGAGCGCGGGCATGGGCGCGGTCTGGGCGGGGCCGGGGTGTGCGTCACGATTGCGCAGCTGATGCACGGTGGCCATGCGCCGCGCGTGCGCCTGCGGGTCGACCCGGTCGGTGCGTTCCACGTCGGCGGGGCTCACGGGCCTGGTGACCTCGGTCGGGTCGATCGGGGCGACCCGGTGCGTGGTCTCGACCGCGTCAGGGCGCGGAGCTACCGGCCGGGGCGGCACGCCAGGGCCGGAATGCCTTGCGGGCCTGGTGACTTCGGTGGGGTCGATACCGTTGAGCGCGCGCGTGGGGGCCGGGCCGACCCGGTCGGTGGCGTCGTCGCGCTCGCTGCTGACCAGGGCGTCGAGGAAGCCTTCGAGCCGCGCGAACACGTCGTCGGGCATGGCGTGCGCGATGTGCTCGCTGCCGCCGAGGTCGCGCAGCCGCCCGTTGATGCCGTCGAGCGAGTCGAGGTATCGCATGGCGTCGGCGTCGCGGCGGACCTCCGGCCACAGCTGGGCGGCCTGGCTCGGCGGCATATTGCCGGCGTGCAGGTCGGCGAGCAGCTCGACGGAGAACGGCGGACCGGGAATCGTCCCTGCGGCCATCGGTCCTCCTGTGTCGTTCATCGCCCCTCCAGATCGGGTCCGGATTCGCTGGTCGGTCTGCTATTTCTGACGAACCGGAGGTGGGTTCCGGTTCCACTTTTCTCGAGGCCGTGCGTTAACACAGTTATGCGGTGTGTGGGCGGCTCATGTATTCGAGCAGCTTGCGCCGCCCGCGTGCGCAGCGGCTCTTGACCGTGCCCTCCGGGACGCCGAGCAGGGCGGCGGCGTCGGCGACCGAGTAGCCCTCCATCTCGACGGCGACCAGTGCGGTGCGCTGTTCGGCGGGGAGGGTGAAGAGGGCGGCGTCGACGATCAGCGCGGTTTCCAGCTGCGCGAATTCGTCTCGGGCGTAGATGGGTTCGGCCACCGATTCGTCGGACAACGGTACCGCCTGGCGCAGTTTGTTGCGGCGGATCCGATCCAGGCAGGCATTGACGACGATGCGGTGCAGCCAGCTGCGGACTTCGGAGTCGCCGCGGAAGGTTCCGGCGCTGCGGTGCGCGGACAGCAGCGCGTCCTGCAGCGAGTCGGCGGCGTCCTCGGGGCCGTAGGAGGCGCGTAGTGCGGTCTGCCACAGGTGATCCCGATGTCGCTGTAAGAGTTCGGCGAAGGCGTGCCGCTCGCCTCGGGCGTGGGCGGCCAGCAGATCCCGATCGGATGGTTCGGGCACCGGCGAGAGGGTGCGGCCGACCGCTCCTCTGGGCGGCGCGAATTGCGCTGCCGCTCCCCCGTGTTCGTTCGCAGACAAATTGCAACCCCTAGATCGGCGGGAGTTCGCAAGATCATAACGAGAACCGGGATTCGGCAGCAACGTGTGACACAGAAAGTGCATGCCGCAGTTCGCGATTCGAAGGAACCGAACGAACCGGGCGAACGTCGCACCGGGAGGCGTTTAGGGCGCGGCCTCGAAGCGCAGGTCGGCGATGACCGACTGGAACTGACCCCCGTTGTTGCCCAGTCCGGTGATCCAGACGAGCACGTAGCGGGCGGGCTGGTCGGCCCGCACCGGAATCTCGGTGATGCCGTCGGCCAGCGTCGCCGTCCCGACCAGCTGGGTCTGGTCGAGGGTCGGCGATGCGGTCGGCGAGGTGCGGATCTCGACCTGCGTCCCGGCGGACGGCGAGTCGATGATCACCTTGGTGACCTTGCTGGGGCTGCCCAGGGTGGACAGCACCCCCAGGCCCTTCTTGAGGGCCGGGAACTGCTGGAAGTACTGGTCGGTGCGCCAGACCGTGCTCGGGTTGTTGTCGAGCACGGCCCCGATCTGACCGACATTGTCCGGCGTGCCCTCCGGCGAGAACACGGTCGCGCCGGTCACCGGCAGCGGCACGCCGCCCGCGGCCGTGGTGGCCGGCGCGGACTGCGGCGTCCCGGGTGTCGCGGGCGCCGCCGCCGAGGTGGTGAGCCCGATATTGCGCTGTTCGTTGAGCGGCGCCTCGGAGGTGCCGGGCGCGAAGACGCTCAGCAGCCACCAGATGATCACGCCCACCACGAGCGCCGCGAGCACACCCAGCCCGACCAGGATCCACATCATGCGCTGCGACCGTTCCTTCTCGGCCGCAAGCAGTTCCGGATCCGCGAGCGATTCGTCCGGCGCGGACGGCGGGCGCTGACCCAGCCGCAGCACCGGAATGAAATCGGTCTTCTGGTCGACCACCGACGCCTGCTCCAGCACATGCTGGACGGTCGCCGCGGTGCGCACGCCCTTGTTGGACTCCAGCGACCGCACCGCGACCGCCGAGATCTCGAACGGCACCTCCGGCCGGATCTGCCGGGGTTCGATCGGCGTGCCGTCCGGCCCGAAATCGGCCAGCGGCAGCCCGCCCACGGTGGCCGCGCTCCCGGTCATGCCACCGGCCCGGATCGGCCAGTGATCGGTGATGAGCGCGTACAGCATCGCGCCCAGGCCACGCACGTCCGACTGCGCGTCGGAATCCGACAGCGTGCCCGGGAAGGCCAGCACCGCGTCACCGGTGGCGCTGATGCGCACCCGATCCGGATGGTCGATGGACAGCGAACCGCCTGCGCGGTGCGCCATTTCGGCCGCGGCGGCCAGCGCCCGGATGGCCCGCGCCGCGCCGATGGGCGACGGCACGGTCTCGGCCATCTCCTTGAGCGAGCGGCCCGGCGTCCATTCCGCGACCACGATGCCGCCGGAGGAGCCGCGCACCACGTCGAGCACGCGCGCCAGGCCCGGCGAGTTGATCCGGCCCAGGCGCAGGGTGCGCGACAGGATGGCCTGCGGCCCGTCGTGCCCGGAGTTGTCGGCGTCCTTCTGGTCGGCGTCGACGAAGGTGAGCGCGACCTCGCGGTCGAGTTTCACGTCCAGGGCCTGCCAGAAGCGCAGTCCGCGCGCGCCGCCGTGCCCGGCCAGCAGCCGGTAGCGGCCGCCCGCCACGGAGGCGCCCGGCATGAGCTTGGGACCGCGCTGCACGCGCTTGGTCGTGGAGCCCATGCCCATGGGCGGCATCAGCGGTGAGACGGCTTCGTACACACCGGTTTCGGGACCCGAGGTCTCCTCGCCGGTTAGCTCGTCGGCGTCCGGGCCGTCGTCGCCCGGGGCGGACGGTGGGACGGATTCGGCCGTGCCGCCTGCTTTTCCGCTCTTCTCGTCCGGAGTCGGGGGGACATCCGTGGAGAGCCCGCCGCCGGCGGACGCAGAAGAGTCGGCGGACGGGACGCCGCCCGCCGCGTCGTCGCTCACCCTGGTTCCTCCTTCGCCCTGGTGTGTCGAGGACCGATGTGCCGGAAGCGGTTCCCCGGCATCCGATGTGGTGCGAGCACGAGCGCCGGCGGGTCCGGGCATGCCGGATTCCGCGCTTGCGCTTCTATGCCGAACAGGGTACGGGAACTCGCCTGTTCCGGTGATGTCAACCGCATCGGGTCGAATGGCGGGCAGCACCATGGTCTGCGCGTCCATGTACGGGTCGAAGCGGTAGTAGTACGGCGCGGCGCGCATGTCGGGCCGCGCGAGCACGGTGGTTTCGTGCTGTTCCTCGCCGGGGACGCCCTCGAGACCGAGGTCGGGGGCGGGCGGCGTGATGCCGAGCCGGCGGGAGATGGCAACGGTGATGGCCACGATCTCGGGGATGCCGGCCAGGCGCATGAGTGCGAAGGCGATGCCGAACATGACGACGGCCAGGATGACCACCCGCACGAACGAGCCGACGCCGCCGAAGGAGTCGGTGAGCCGGTGCAGTCCGATGACCTTGTCCACGATCAGCATGACCGCGCCGCCGGCCAGGGACGCGCCGCCCACCCGGGTGATGGTGCGCCCGACATTGGTCATGCGCAGATCGCCGAGACTGCGGTGCAGCAGCCAGCCGCCGATCAGCGCGCCGGCCACGAAGCCGAGTCCGTTGGCCGCGCCGAGCGCCACCACCACGGTGTCGGCGGCGAAGAAGAACGGAGTCGCCACGGACAGCACGATTTTCACGCCGGTGATGCCGAGAATGATCCAGGTGGGGGTCCACGCCTGCTCGCGCGCGTAGAACACGCGCAGGTGAATCAGCACCAGCGCGTAGGGAATCAGGGTGAACGCCGACCAGGACACGGCCTCGCCGAGCCGGTGCGCGTCCTCCGCGCCGAAGCGGCCGTAGGACAGCAGCGCGGATCCGATCTGCGGTCCGGCCAGCGTCAGGAAGGTGACGATGGGGACCAGCGCGATCATGGTGAGCCGGGTGGCGGTGCCGAGGTCGTCGACCACGGCCGGGGTGTCGTCGGCGGCGGCGTTGCGGGACAGCCGCGGCATGATCGCGGTGAGCAGGGTGACGCCGATGACGCCGTACGGCAATTGCAGCAGCAGCCAGGTGAATTGGTAGATGGCCGGGCCGGCCTCGTCCACATTGGACAGCACGCGGGTCGCGACCATCCAGCCCACCTGGCTGATGAGCACGTACAGGATGATGGCGATGCCCATGCCCGCGAACTGCTTGAGCCGCGGGTCCAGTCCCCACAGTGGTCGCAGGTCGACCCCGGCCCGCCGGATGGCGGGCAGCAGGCTGACGACCTGGACGATCACGCCGAAGGTGACGCCGACGCCGAGCAGCAGCAGTTTCGGCTGTCCCATTTCGACCGGGTTCAGGCTGATCTCACCGGGCAGCAGCCAGTACAGGAACAGCACCACCAGGACCACGAGATTGTTCAGTACCGGCGCCCACGCACCGGGTTTGAAGATCTGGTGGGTATTGAGAATCGCCATGAGCAGGGCCGACATGCCGTACAGCAGGATGGCGGGCACCAGCAGGTAGGTCAGCGCGGTGGTGAGCGGGGCGCTCACTTCGCCGTCGTCGGAGACGATCAGCGAGGTGAGCACGGGGGTGAGGATGAGTGCGAGCAGTGTGCCGATGCCGAGCACGGTGAAGGCGGCGGTGCACAGGCGGCGGACGAAGGCCGCGCCGCCGTCGCCGTCTTCTTTCTCGGCGCGCACGAGGGTCGGGATGACGATGGCGGTGAGCACCGCGCCGAGCAGCAGCTCGGAGATCATGGCGGGCAGCGTGCTGGCGACGGTGAAGGCCGAGGCGATGGCCGGGCCGAGCACGGTGAGCAGCATGAGCTGTTTGCCGAAGCCGGTGATGCGGCTCATGAGGGTCGCGATGGCGATGGAGCCGGAGTCGCGGACGAGTTTGGCGTTGGCGTTCTCGGGTTTGGCCGTGGCCACCGGATGTTCGGCGGTGCTGGGCAGTTTCCGGGGTAGCGCTTGGACCGGTCGCGCCGGGGCGGCGGCCGGGCGGGGTCCGGAGAACGGTGGCGTGGGGTAGCGCTGGCCGCCGGGCGGGGTGGGCCGGCCGGGTTGCCCGGCCGGTCGGTTCGCGCCTTCGGGGTGGCCCCAGTGATAGCGCTCCTGCGACGGCGGCTCGGCGGCGGGCCGGCCGGAGGAGGCTTGGGCGGGCCGGCCGGAGGGACCTTGCGGCTGACCGGTTTTCGGTGGTCCCGGGCGGCGCATCATCGGCCCGGATTCGGATGGCTGCGGTCGCTGGGGCGGCATCGACGAAGGACCGGATGGTTGACTTGATGGCGGCCGCCCCGGAACCCCCTGCGGATTCCCGGGATTCACCGGCCGACCCGGCGGAACACCGCCGCCCCGCGGTCCCGGCCCCTGCGAACCTGGTTGCGGCCCACGCACATCACCCTGTCCCGCACGCGCGGGTCGCTGCACGCCGCGTTCCCACGGCGCGGACGGCGCCCGTCGCGGGTTCGGACTCTCGGCCCCCTCGGGACGCCCCGGCGCGTCGGCGCGCCGCGCCGGAATGTCGGGGCGCGGCGACCCCGGGCCTTCGATGCGGCGACCGGGGATGCCGGGCCGACCGGGCCCCTGCGGCCGGTCCGCACCGGGGTGACCGGCGCGCGCGGCGTCTTCGGGTCGCCCGGCGTTTTCGGGACGTCCGGGTCCGTCGGGGCGACCGGAGCGCGGTCCGCTGTACTCGCTCACCGCGCCTCCCGCGTCCCGAAGTGGTGGGCCGCCGTCGGCGCGGTGGGCCTGCCGAGCTCCCTGGTCACCGCGTCTCCTGTCGTCGCATCTCCCGTTTCCGCGCGCGCCGGTACCGGTTGACCCTGCGTCGTGTCCCCGGATCGAACCCCTCATCGGCCGGATCCGACTGCCCGCGGAAGCGGTGCCACAGTCGGCGTCCGGCCAGCAGGAGCAGTAGCGCTCCAGCGCACGCGGTAATTATTGCCAACACTCGACCGTAGGCGTTGGACCGCACCTGTACCGAAACGGCATTGCCCAGCGGAACGCCGTCGGGTGTGCTAAGGGCGATGGGGATCACCAGGTTCCGGCTGTCGGACACCTCCGTGGGGATCTGGAAGGACCGGGTGCCCTTGGCGGGCAATACCTGTTCGCCGATATCGGTGATGTTCGTCTCGGCGGGCGCGTCGATGGTGAATCGGATGCGGATCGCGACCGGCAGGTCGTTGCGGGCGACCAGCAGCAGCGGACTCTGTTCGGAGGCCAGGGTGTACACGCCGCCGGGCGGCAGCACGGTGACCGAGCCGAAGAGTTTGTCGAGGGTGCGGGTGGTCTGGTCGAGCCGGCGCTGGGCGACGGTGTCGGCCGAGGCATTGCCGCCGCGGCGATCGGAGAGGGTGAGGGTGCGGATGAGGTCGTCGCGCAGCGGCGTGAGGAAGGCGCGCGGGCTGAGTTCCTGCTGCGGGATCTCGACCAGCGCGTTCATCAGTTCGGTGATCCGATGTGCCTGCTGCCGTACGGGTTCGGCGAAGTGGGCGGGCACGCCGTCCTCGGCGGCCTCGGACAGATAGTCGAGTTCGTAGGGCTGCGGATCGGTGGGCTGGGCCAGCAGATCGGCGAAGGAGCGCGGGGTGGCGAGGTTCGTCCGGAACAGCAGGTCCAGCTGGGCGAGCAGCGCGGTGGCCTCGTCACGGTTCGCGCCCCAGTTCTGCGGCGGCATGAACAGGGCCGAACGGGGTTGTCCGGGTTGCGGATTCAAGGCCGACCAGGACAGCGCGCCGAGCGCGTCCTGCAGCCGGGCGGCCCGCGAGTCGTTGGTGACGTCGTAGCGCACGGCCTCGGGCGTGAACGGCGGTGTGGGCGGATGGGATCCGACGGCGGCGAGCGCGGTGGCCGACCAGATGTCGAAGGTGGCGGCCCGCAGTTCGGGCCCGGCCGGCGGCGCCGGGGTGTCGCCGACCGCGACACCCGGCCCGGTGATGCCTTCCAGCCGGACCATTTCCGGGCTGTCGGCGGTTCCGGCGGGGCTGCCGGTCTGCCGGCCGCCGGTGATGTTCGAGGTGGCCCCCGTCGCCGCGGTGACGGCATTGTCGGCGAGCACCGCGGTGGTGAAGCCGTGCTGGGCGAGCAGCGCCCCGGCCTCGGTGTCGATGGTGCCCGCGTCGGGAAGGCTCACGCCGCGTACCGATTTCACCGACAGCAGCGAATCCACCAGGTCGGCGGGCGCGTTCAGCGCGCGATCGGCGAGCGTGGTGTCGCCGACCGCGGCCAGCGCGACCGGATCCACCTGCGCGAACGGCAGGGCCACCACGCACATGCCGGGCGCGATCGCACGCAGGCGGTCCAGCCAGGACTGCGCCGCGTCGGATCCGGTGCCGGGGCGGGTGGATCCGTCCGGGTCGGAGGGGCTGGCGAGCACCTTGTAGCCGTGGATCATGTCGGACACGGTGATCAGCAGGTCCGGGTCGATGGCCAGGCACAGCGAGGTGGTGAGGTTCCGGTCGCGGGTGCGGGTGGGATCGAGGGCGGTCTCCAGCGCGGACAGCAGTTGGTCGAGGCGTCCGCCGGTGGTGAGCGACGCGGCCAGTTCGTCGTCGGTGAGCAGCGCTTCGCCGTCGGGTGAGCCGGGCCGTCCGGCGACCAGCCGCGGCCGGTCGGCGAGCGGCCACAGCATGGTGGTGGCGACGGGCGCGGCGTCGGGGGCGGCCGGAACGGGCGGCGCGGCAGGCTGTTTCGCGGCCGGAACGCCGAGCACGGGCAGCAGGAAGCGGGCGTCGTCGAGCCGGGCCTGGGTGCCGTAGGCGGGCTGGCCGTTCACATTGAGCAGCAGCGGGTACACGCCCGGGCTGTCGATCTCGACCGAGGAGACGCCGCTGGGCAGTTCGGTGCCGGCGTGCAGGGCGACGGTGAGGCTGAACTGTTTGCGCTGTCCCGGCTGCAATCGTTCGGCGATGTCCTGGAATTCGCCGTTGATGTCGTAGTTGATCTGGTCGAGTTGCAGGATCGAGCGCAGCCCGCTGGCCTCGGTGACGGCGGCGGCGCGCTGAATGCGCACGGCCACGTCGTCCACCACGCGGTCGCCGATATTGGTGATGGTGCCGGAGACCACGAAGTAGGGGTCGCTGGTGGTGGTGACGGCATTGGGGGTCACCGAATCCAGGGACAGCTTCAGGAATTGCGAACCGGGCGACCCGTTTCCGGTGGGTGCGGCCGCCGCGAACGGGGTGGCCGTCAAGACGATCGACAGCACCGCGACCAAGGACAGCAGCCAGCGATGCAGCGTCCTCCGGGTTCGAGTCGTGTGTGCCGCCACGGTGTCCATCCGAGAACGCTCAGACCCCGCACGCGTCATTGTCTGCCGTTCTCCATCCGATCGATCAGCCGGTTCGCGACTTCGGCGAGTCTGCGTTCGTCGGCGTAGGCGAGGCGGGAGTCGAGTTCGCTCAAGGGAACCCAGGCCACCTTGGTGACCTCCACGTCGGCGTCGGAGAGTTCGCCGCCGAGGGAGCGCATCAGATAGTGGTGCACGGTCTTGTGCACGCGCCGGCCGTCGGTGACGAACCAGTAGTCGATGCTGCCGAGTTCGGCGACCACGGTTCCGTTGATGCCGGTTTCCTCGGCGACCTCACGGATGGCCGTTTGCTCGGCGGTCTCTCCTTCTTCTATGTGTCCCTTGGGCAGTGACCACAGCAGCCGGCCGCGCCGGTCGGTGCGCCCGATGAGCGCGGCGCACCGCTTCTCGCGCGGCCCGTCCAGACCGTCGACGACGAGGCCGCCCGCGGAGGTCTCGCGGACGGTGCGCATACGGGGTTTCGCGGGAGCGCCGGATTTCGCCGCACCGCTCGCGGCGCCACTGGGTTTCGCCGCACTACCGGCCGAACCACGGCGCCGGGGCTGGCGGCGTCGACTGTTCGCGCGATCGGCCGGGGACACTGGGTCAGTCTAGCGGGGAGACCCGCGCAGACCCCTTTACCGCGTTGACCTTGCCCCGCAGTCCCAGGAAGCCGTGTCGCGGCGGAGCCCGTGCAGGGGCGGGGCGCAGCCCTGTGGGGGTCCGGGGGCCTGGCCCTCGCCCCTCTTCACCTGGGGTTCGGGGGCGGAGCCCCTGAGACTTCCAGAGAGTTGGGTAGGCTGCTCAGTCGTGGTTTCGCCGAAGTCCGAAGTAGCAAGCGAGGATCGCCGTACCCGATTGCTGGCGGCCGCGGCGGTCACGATAGGCCGGTTGTCCGACGTCCTGACTCCGCTCGGGGAGTTGTTCGCCGCCAACGGCCATGAGCTGTACCTGGTCGGCGGCACCGTGCGTGATGCGGTGCTGGGCCGGCTCGGCACCGATCTGGACTTCACCACCGACGCCCGTCCCGAGGTCGTGCAGGAGCTGATGCGCGGCTGGGCGGACAAGCTGTGGGACACCGGCGGTCTGGCGTTCGGCACGGTGAGCGCGTCGAAGTCGGGGCAGCAGCTGGAGATCACCACCTTCCGCAGCGACAGCTACGACCGGGTCTCGCGGAATCCGGAGGTCACCTTCGGCGACACCCTCGAGGGTGATCTGGTGCGCCGCGATTTCACGGTGAACGCCATGGCCGTGCGCATCGGCGCGCTGGGCGAACTCGAATTCGTGGATCCGCTCAACGGCATGGACGCCCTGCTCGAGGGTGTGCTCGACACACCCGCCGCGCCCGAGGACTCCTTCCACGACGATCCGCTGCGCATGCTGCGCGGTGCGCGCTTCGTCTCGCAGCTCGGGTTCACCCTGGCCCCGCGTGTGCGCGCCGCCATCCTGGCGATGGCCGGCGAGATCGACCGCATCACCGCCGAGCGCGTGCACGTGGAACTCGACAAGCTGATCGGCGGCGAATACCCGACCGACGGCATCGATGTGATGGTGGAGACCGGTCTGGCCGAACGGGTCATGCCGGAGATCCCCGCCATGCAGCTGGAGATCGACGAGCACCACCAGCACAAGGACGTCTACCAGCATTCGCTGACCGTGCTGCGCCAGGCCATCGACCAGGAGGACGGCGATCCGGATCTGGTGCTGCGCTGGGCCGCGCTGCTGCACGACATCGGCAAGCCGCCCACCAAGAAGAACGAGCCCGGCGGCGGCGTGAGCTTCCACCACCACGAGGTGGTCGGCGCGAAAATGGTGCGAAAGCGCATGCGCGCCTTGAAGTATCCGAAACAGTTCACCGAGGACGTCGCGAAACTCGTGTACCTGCACCTGCGTTTCCACGGCTACGGCAAGGGCCAGTGGACCGACTCGGCCGTACGCCGCTACGTCACCGACGCCGGCGACCTGCTCCCCCGCCTGCACAAACTGGTCCGCGCCGACTGCACCACCCGCAACAAGCGCCGCGCCGCCCTGCTCCGCTCCACCTACGACGACCTGGAAGTCCGCATCGCCCGCATTGCGGAGCAGGAGGACCTCGCCCGCGTCCGCCCCGACCTCGACGGCAACGCGATCATGGAACTCCTTGGCCTGCAACCCGGCCCGGACGTCGGCAAGGCGTGGAAATACCTCAAGGAACTCCGCCTGGACCGCGGCCCCATGCCCCGCGAGGAAGCCGAAGCGGCCCTCATCGAATGGTGGAACTCGCAGCCCAAGTAGGTGCCGGGCGCAGCCCTATGGGAACTCGCGCCACTCAGGTGCCGGGCGCAGCCCTATGGGGGTTCGGGGGCTTAGCCCCCGCCTCCCCCTTACCTGGGGCCTCGGGGGCGAAGCCCCCGTAAGCCGCGAGAGTTGTTCTCTCAGAACACGATCAGCGTCGTCCCGGCGACGATGGCCGAGCGGATCTGCGCGAGGTCGAAGGAGCCGGTGATTCCGGGTACGTCCGCCGCGAACTCGATGTAGTCGCCGTTGCGCTCGGCGCGCAGGATGCGGAGCTGATTCGGTAGGTCCGTCAACGGGATTGGATCGAGCCGCGTCATGCTGCGCGGCGCCCGCACTCTGCGCCAGTGTGCCCGGTGCACATTCACGGTGAGCACGTTGTCGGTGATCTCGGCGGTGGCGAGCGCCCGGATTCGGCGTCTTCGATGCTCGGCCAGCACGAATCCGTCCGGCCCGAGCGACAATTCCCAGTCCGGCTGCCAGGTGTTGACCCAATCCAGCAGCGCCGCAATGGATATCACCCCGGAGAAGTCGAGTTGCGCCGCCCGGATCTTGGTCGGTACGCCCGGGATGATCCGCACCCCGTGCGCGATGACGGTGAGCTCTTCGATCGGATGCCGGTTCCAATGCAGTTGTGTCAGCACGGTTTTGGTCTGGAAATGCGCCCCGCGCCGCCGCACCTTGAGCGTGTGCAGCGTGGCTCGCAGATCATGTCCGAGGAGGGTGGCGTTCACCTCCTGCCCGCCGAACTGGCTGAGGATTCCCTCCGACAGCAGTGTCATGAGCACGTCGGGCATGAGCGCGGTGACCGTGCCGACCCCGAAATCGGCGACCGGGTCCAGCCACGCCGTGGTGAAGGTGGTCCACTGATCCACCCACGTCTGATCGAACAGACGTTTCCCCAGGTCCATGCCGATGTCCACCGCCCGCAGGGGCATCCAGGACTTCGGATCGAAATACGTGGCCATGATTGCTTCGAGCGTACTGGCCGAGGGTGACAGCGCCAGGGGTCTCGCTGCGACCCACATCACACGGGAACGTCCGATTCCCGCGAGTTCGCTGGTCAGGCGGCGGCGAGTGCGCGCAGCCCGTCGGCGCAGGCCGGGTACTGCGGCTTCCAGCCGAGTTCCGACTTCGCCTTCGCGGTGCTCACCCGCATGTTCACCCCGGTGATGGTGTGCACGTACGACATGGGCGTGAGCAGCCAACTCGGCAGGGTGATCGGCTTCGGCGTGTGGAAGGTGTCCGCGACCAGGCGGATGTGCCCGCCGAACCCGACCGGCGTGTCGTCGGCGATGTTGTAGGCCGCGCCCGGTCGCCCGCCTTCCACGGCGAGCGCGACGGCCGCGCCCGCGTCGGCGAGGTTGACCCACGGCAGTACCCGTCCATGGTCATTGACGCCCGGCAACTGCCGTTTGCGCAGCATATCGACGATGGCCTCGGTGCCGCCCGGCCCGTAGAAGATGCCGAACCGCAGCGAGATCCCTTCGATGCCAGGCGTTTTCAGCATGAGTTCTTCTTTGACCCGCATGCCTTCGAGATGCCGGGCCACGCCCTTGCCGCCGCCCTGCCCGAACGAGTCGGCTTCGGTGAGCACCCGATCCCCGAAATCCTCGTACCCGTAGCCGAAGACCATGGATTCGGCGATCATGCGCCGGGCCCCAACGGCTTTCGCGGCCTCCACCAGATTGGCGGTGCCCGCGATCCGCAGATCGTCGGTGGCGTACATGTCTCTGTGCCGCATGGGCGCTTTGCGCAGCGCGGTGGCCGCGTGCACGACGGTGTCGATGCGCAGCCCGTCGACGGCGCGCAGCAGCTGATCCCGGTCCATGAGGTCGGCCCGGATATCGGCTCCCGCGCCGCGTCCGAGCGCGACGACCTGGTAGCCGTGCTGCCGCAGCGAATTGGTGATGTGGCCGCCCAGTACTCCGCTCGCACCGGCCAGCAGAACCTTCTTATCGGTGTCGTTCATATCCATGGGACAAGTAGGGACCTCCGCTCGTGACGGCTCAACGATGTGGGCCACGTCATATTTCTCGCGGTGGGAGGATATGGGTGTGGATCTGAACAGTGATCTCGGTGAGGGCTTCGGCGCGTACGCCATGGGCGACGACGCCGCCATGCTGGATGTGGTCACCAGCGCGAACATCGCCTGCGGTTTCCACGCCGGCGACCCGTCGATCATGCGCCGCGCCTGTGCCCTCGCGGTCGAGAAGGGCGTCCGGATCGGCGCGCACGTCGGCTACCGGGATCTGGCCGGTTTCGGCCGCCGCGCCCTGACGGTCGCTCCCGCCGAACTGCGCGACGAGACCCTGTATCAGATCGGCAGCCTGGCGGCCTTCGCCCGCGCGGCCGGTGACCGCGTCCGCTACGTGAAACCCCATGGCGCGCTGTATCACGCGGCCGCCGCGGATCGCGCGCTGGCAGACGCGGTGGTCTCGGCCATGCGCGAATTCGATCCCGAACTGGCGCTGCTGGGTCCGGCGGGCACCGAGATGGAGAACGCCGCGCTCGCAGCCGGAACCCCTTTCTTCGGTGAGGGTTTCGCCGATCGCGCCTACACCCCCGAGGGCCTGCTCGCAGCACGCGGAACGCCGGGTGCGGTGCTCGGCGCGGATGCCGCGGTGGCCCAGGCCCTTTCGATCGCGCGCAGTGGAAAAGCGCAGTCCACGGACGGCGGCACGGTAGCGGTGCGGGCCGACAGCATCTGTGTGCACGGCGATTCGCCCGCAGCGGTGGAAATGGCGCGGCGCATTCGCGCCGTCCTGGACGAATCTGATTCGCCGGTCCGAGCTTTCGGTGGATGATGCGCCATGAGATTCGCTGGATGCGGCATGAGGTTTCGGTGAGCGCCCTATGAGGGAGTCCGATCGGCGAGACGTTACAGGGGAGATCCGCGCGGCGGGTGACCGCGCCCTCCTGGTGATCCCGCCCGCGCGGGCCCTGCTCGCGGATCTGGTGGCAGCCCTGCGGGACCGTCTCACGGGCGTGGTCGACGTCTTGCCCGCCGCCGAGACGATAATGATCACCCTGTCTTCGCCGAAGGAAGCGGATTCCGTTCGGCGACAGCTGAATACGCTACTGGCTCGCCTCGCCGCCGAGGCACGGGTCGCGGTCGGTTCCCGGGAGTATCCCGGTTGGCGTCCGGCCGAGGCCGATCGTCCCGGCAACGCGGTGGCCACCAACGGTTTCCACGCCGACCCGGTGCTGATCCCGGTCCGCTACGACGGCGAGGACCTGGAATCGGCGGCAGCCCTGCTCGGCCTGTCCCCCGCCGAGCTGATCGCCCAGCACACCGGCACCGAATGGCGTTGCGCTTTCGTGGGTTTCGCCCCGGGCTTCGGCTACCTCGAATCCCCCGACGGCCGCCTCACCGTCCCCCGCCGCGCCCAGTCCCGCACCGCGATTCCGGCCGGCGCGGTCGCCCTGGCGGGCGGCTACACGGCGGTCTACCCCCGCCGCAGCCCCGGCGGCTGGCAGCTGATCGGTACCACGGACCTACCCGTGTGGGACGTGGACCGCGACCCGCCCGCCCTCATCACCGCCGGAACACGCGTCCGATTCAGTGCCGTGGAGGCGCAGGCATGAGAGCCGCCCGACTTGCGTCAGTCCGGCCAGTCGGCCCGTTTTCGTCATTCCGGCATGCTTCTGGCCGGAATCCACCGCGATCGGCTCAGTGCCCCGGGTGTGGGTCCCGGCCCAGAGCGCTCCGGGAAGACGGAGGGATTGTGCCGAGTCTCGCCGCGGCGGCTTGTGGTGAGCACGTCGGGTCGGCATCGCGTCATGAGGTGTGCGAATGATTCGGGTGGAGCAGGTAGGGCCGTTGGCGACCATTCAGGATCTCGGGCGCCCCGGGTGGTTCACGTCTGGTGTGGGTGTTTCGGGGGCGGCTGATCGTTCTTCGCTGCGTTTGGCGAATCGGCTGGTCGGAAACTCGGAAGACGCGGCCGCGATCGAGGTGCTGCTGGGCGGTCTGGAACTCCTGGCGGAAAGTCATCTGACCCTCGCGGTGACGGGCGCGTCCGCGCCGGCGACCGTGGACGGCCGCCCAGTAGGCGCCGCCAGTGTGCTGGAACTTGAAGAGGGGCAACGACTTCGGCTCGGATACGCAATGTCCGGCTTGCGCGCCTATGTGGCGGTGCGGGGCGGGATCGACATTGCACCGGTACTGGGCTCACGGAGCCGGGACACGCTCTCCGGAATTGGGCCGCCCCCGCTGTGCAGTGGTGATGTGCTGCCGATCGGGCCACCTCCGCGCGCCTATTCGCCGATCGATGTGGCTCCGGTGGCACCGCCGCTGGACGGCCTGCTCACCGCGCGCGTCGTGCTCGGCCCGCGGGACGACTGGTTCACCGATGCCGCAATGCTTTTCGACGGCGACTGGACCGTCTCGCAGGACACCGACCGCATCGGCGCTCGCCTGGATCGTCGGAACGGGCCGCCTTTGCGACGGTCCATCCAGGGCGAATTGCCCACCGAGGGAATGGCTTTGGGTTCGATTCAGGTTCCGCCGAGCGGTCAGCCCGTGGTCTTCCTGGCGGATCACCCGATCACGGGCGGCTATCCCGTCATCGGTGTCGTGGTCGATGCCGATGTGGACGCCGTCGCGCAGGCCCGGCCGGGCCAGACGGTGCGGTTCCTGCGCTATCGTGCGGACTCGTAATCCACTGCCCGGGAGCAGGATTCAGTTCAGCGTCGCACGCATGAGGAAGACGTTGTAGGCGTTCCAGGTGGACATGGTGAAGTAGATGTCCTTGCCGGTGGACCACGGGTGGATGAAGCCGCCGTAGGCGGTCGGATAGTCGTCGGTGCTGAGCAGTGGCACCGGCTCCGTCCAGGTTCCCTGGGGTTCGGCGGCGGTGCGCAGCACCATCTGGTTGCGGGTGACGTCGAGGTAGATCATCTGCCAGAGTCCGCTGTCCTGGTCGAATCGGATGGCGAGTTCGCTGGCGGTGCCGGAAACCAGTGGAGTGGCGAACAATTCGCCGGGCCCGTTGGCCGGTTCCCAGGTGCCGTTCACCCAGTACTGGTAGGCGGTCTTGTTGAGGATCTGGTCCTGGGGCACGCGGGCCAGGCCGATCATGCCCATGCGCCCGTTGGGTGTGCCGAACATGTAGACGTGGTCGCCGTGCGGCACCATGGTGGACACCTGGAAGCGACCGAGTCCGAACAGGTTGTGCCATTGCGCCCATTGGGATTTGGTCCAGGTGCTGCCATTGTCGTCGGACCAGGCGATGCCGCCGAGGTTGGTGTACCACATGCCCGGGATCCGGCTCCAGCGCGCGACCGACATGTAGGTCAGATACTGCCGATCGCCGAGGGTGAAGCCGCTGGTGGGGATGGTGGTGATCTCGAAGTTGTTGATCTTGCGGCTGTCCAGGATCTCCGCCGCGTGGCAGCGGCTGTCCTGCACGAAGGTGTCGAGGGTGAGCCCGTCGCTCAGGTCCCGGTCGGTGCTGTAGGCGAGGACGTTGCTGCGCCAGTCCTGGTCCCCGGTGCCGCCGCCGATGGGTTCCCAGCCCTTGCCGAAGGTGTCGCCGAACACGACCGCGACCTCACCGGGCTTGGTCTCCCAGATGAGCCCCAGGTCGGTTCCGTCCACCGACCAGCGCATATCCGTGCGATTGGTGGATCCCGGCCCGGTGATCTGCTCGACCACTCGCACGGATTCCAGACCCGGTACGGCCGGTGGTGCGGCGACGGGCGCGGGTTCGGCTGCCTGGAAGGCGGGTTCGGGCGCGGGCTGCGGTTCGGGTGCCTCGCCGCCCGGAACCGGGATGGGGATGAGTTCGGTCTGTTTGTTGATCTCGAGGTGCGGCCACGGGATCGCCGCGCTGCCGCCACCCGACCCCGACCCCGACTCCGAGCCGGAACCTGAGCCCGATCCGGTCGGCGGAGGCGCGGGTTCGGAGGTGCCGGAATCCGGGGCAGCGGAGTCGTCCGGATTCTGTTCCGGCAGGGCGGAATCCGCAGGATCGGGTGGCTTCGGCCGGTCGCGGATGTCCGGGCAGGGGTTCGCGCACGGGTCCGCGGGCAGTGGTTCGGCGACAATGCGCGTGTTGTCGGGTTGGGGTCCCGGGACGGGCACCTCGATGATCTCCGGCACCGGCACGTCGATCCGAACGGTCGTATCGGGTGGCGGCGGTGTGGTGCCGGGTTCGCGTTCCCGGGCGAGCGGATCGAATCCCGTTTCCCCGCAGCTGTTCACGGGTGGCGGTTGCCACGGGTGTGGCGCGGAGTGTGCCGGCGCGGCCGGTAGCAGGACGGCTCCGAGGGTGAGGACCCCCGAGAGCGCGAGCGCGGCAGGGTTGTCCGAGCGGGTCGAAGCTGCCGGTCGGCGGAGTCCCATCGGGTGTGCGTCTCCTCGAGATCGAATCGACCCACCGTAACCGGACAAGTCGTACACCCAGGTCAGGCGGAACCGATCGCTGCGCCGGTTGTGACCGAGCCGATACGAACCCGCTGCGGCGGGGAAGACGGGCCGACTCGACCGCACTGTCGGCCGACCCCGAGGAAATTCGAACACCACCCCGGGCCCGGATAGGTGCGTATCCGATTTGCTGACCGAAAACCGCGCCGGGCGGCGGGTACCCGGACCGCGCGGGCAGCGTGGCGGCTGCCCGCTACGGCCCGGCCGTGCGGCGCGAATTGAGAGCGATGGCCGCGATCCCGCACGCGTACACCCCGGCCGCCGCGATCACCACCCCCGGCGACCGCCCGTCGGCCGGAATCAGCATCGCCGTGCCCGCGATGGCCAGCACGAAGGTGATGTTGAAAACGGTGTCCTGCAGGGCGAACACCTGCCCGCGATGGGTGTCGTCGATATCGATCTGCATGGCCGCGTCCCCGGTCAGCTTGATCGTCTGCCCCGCCAGCCCCAGCAGGAACGCGGCCGCCAGCAGCGCCACTTCGGCCCACCGTTCGGCCACCCCCGTGGCGAAGGTGATCGGCGTGACCAGCAGCAGTTGCACCACGATGGCCGTGGCCAGTCCCGCGACCACGGTCTTCGACCGCCCCCATCGCGGAATCAGCATGGGTGCGACCACGGCCGCGATCACCATGCCCGCACCGGCCGCCGAGATGGCCGCACTGAATTTCGCCATGTGCGTGCCGACCCCGCCCTCGCCGCGCCGCAGTACCAGCACCATGAGCAGCGTGTCGGCCCCGAACACCACGCGGTGCGCCCCGATGCCGATCATCGCCGTGGTGACCTCGCGCGACTGCCACGCCGCCGTCGCCCCGGCCCGGAGCCCGGACGCGATGGCGCGCACCGCACTTCGCTGCTCGACCGCCGGTATCTCCGTCGCTGCCACCGGCCCCGGATACTTATCCGGTCTGTCCGGCCCGAGGGCATGCGGTGCGAACCCCGCCGCCGCTATCGCCGCGATCACCGATCCGGCGGTGCTCGCCGCCACCGCCACGGCCGACCCGAAGTCGCCCGCGCCCACCACTTTGATGATCGCGAATGCCGTGCCCACCCCGGCGATGGTGAAGCCCGAGGCCACGGTCGCGAGTATCGAATTCATCGGCACCAGCCGGTGCTGGGCCAGCACATGCGGCAGCGACGCCGACACACCCGATCCCAGGAACCGCGACGTGCCGACCACCGCCAGCGCGAGCAGTAGCAGCGGCGTGGCCCGCACGCCGCCGTGCAGGGCCAGGGCGGTGACCGCGATCAGCATCGCGCGCAGCACGTTCGCCAGCAGCAGCACCGTGCGTCGGTCCCACCGGTCCAGCAGCGCGCCCGCGTACGGCCCGATGATCGAGTACGGCAGCAGCAGCGCCGCGAACCCGCCCGCGATGGCCAGCGGATCGGTTTCCCGTTCGGGATTGAACAGGATCGCCCCCGACAGCGCCCCCTGGAACATGCCGTCCCCGAATTGCCCGGCGAGCCGAATGGTGGTCAGCCGCAGCACTCCCGGGCTCTCGCGCAGCACGGTGCGTATGCGGCGCGTGAATTCACGCGGTGAACGCCGGGCCGGCGGGGAATGGGCCGGCCCGGTCGAGGCGGGTGTGTTCACCGGGACGGGTGGGTGGTCACCAGCGCGAAGACCGCGGCCCGCATATCCTCGGCCATGGGCAGGCTGTCGAGGCCGTCGGCGTCGATCCATTGGAATTGGTCGTGTTCGCCCGGTGCCAGCGATACCTCCCCCGGTTCCACTTCGACGACGAAGCTGTATTTCCGCACGCGGGATTTCGTGCGGGTGGCGTAATCGAATCCGCCGAGTACGTCGGTGATCCGTCGTACCCGTAAGCCGGTTTCCTCGAACAGTTCGCGTTCCACGCATTCGGCGAAGCTTTCGCCGGATTCGACTCCACCCCCGGGCAGTTCGTACATTCCCCCATGCCAGTCGTCTGCGACACGCCGTACGACCAGGAGTTTGCCTCCCTGGAAGACGGCCACGCCCACCACGAAGTGGACGATCCCCTCGCTATCGGCCTGCTGCCGGAGTTCACGTTCGATGCCCGCGAGTACCTCGGGTCGCATTCCTCGCTCTCCCTCCGGTTTCACTTGCGGCACATCATGATACGGTCGCCGTCCGAATCCCGCCGAGAGGACGGTTCGCGTGGCGCTGACGCGCCGGGCATTTGCCCGCATCGACCGCCGGCGGTGAAGTGGCTGGTCGGCGGCGTACGGAGCAGTGCTGCCCGCACGTTAGAATTTACCGGGAATTCAGCGAGACGTGCCGGAGGTCCACCTACGCTGAATGTGATCGGTGCTCGCCGGTGAGAGGAGTACGGCGGTGTCCACGCTCACGACACCACACATCGATGTCCATCGTGGCGGCGACCGCATGAAAACCCGTGTGGCGTGGCTGGATTCGAAGCATTCGTTTTCGTTCGGGGAACACTACGATCCGGACAACACCCATCACGGGCTGCTGCTCGTGAACAATGAGGACATCGTCCTGCCCGGTGAGGGGTTCGAGACCCATCCGCATCGGGATATGGAGATCGTCACCTGGGTGTTGAGCGGCAGCCTGGTGCATCAGGATTCGCTGGGGCACAACGGGGTGATCTATCCGGGTCTGGCGCAGCGGATGAGCGCGGGCACCGGCATCCTGCATTCGGAGAAGAACGATTCGTGGCGGATCAGCGCGAATCCGGAACACGACGAGCCGGTGCATTTCGTGCAGATGTGGGTGGTGCCGGACGACTCCGGCCTGACGCCCGGCTATCAGCAGCTGGAGGTCGACGACGAGCTGGCCGCCGGCGGCCTGGTGACGGTCGCGTCGGGGCTGCCGCGCTATCGCGATCGGACGGCCATCTCCATCAACAGTTCCCACGCCGCCATGCACGTGGCGCGGATGTCCGATCCGGCGACCGAGATCCGACTACCGGAAGCCCCCTATCTGCATCTTTTCGTGGCCAGGGGGCAGGTGGAGATGGAAGGTGTGGGTCCGCTGTACGAGGGGGACGCGGTGCGGATGGCCCGGAGCGGCGGGCAGCGCATCACGGCGAACGTTCCCGCGGAGATTCTGGTGTGGGAGATGCATGCCCGGCTGGGTGGGCAATAGCATCTAGCTCAGCAATTCCGGGCGAACCGGGCACGTTAACGGCTCGTCCGCGCGTGTGCGATACCGGGAGCAGCACCGACGGAAGGACGCCCCATGTCGCAATACCCGCCCCCCGGCCAGTACGGCGAGCAGTACCCCTCGCCCCCGCCCGGCGGTTATCCCCAGCAGCCCGGAGGGTATTCGCCCCCGCCGCCCGGCGGCGGTCAGCAGTACTGGCAGGAATCTCCGAAGGGCAAGGGCATGGCCATCACAGCCATGGTGCTCGGCATCATCGCGTTGCCCGCCATTCTCACGGTTGTCGGCGGCATTCTGCTCGGCCTCGTCGCCGCGATCCTCGGCCTGATCGCCATCGTCAAGATTCGCGGTGGCCGCGCGGGCGGTATGGGCATGGCGATCACCGGCGTGGTGCTGGGCATCATCGGCATCATCGGCTCGGTCATCTGGGGTCTGATCATCTGGACCGCCGCGGAGGAGACCGGGTTCACCGACTACATCGACTGCGCGCAGAAGGCCGGCAGCGATCAGGCCAAGCTCGATCAGTGTGAGCGCGAGTTCAATCGGCGCGTGGAGGACAAGTTCAGCGTCACGCTGACGCCGCAGCCGACCCCCTGAGCCGAGCGTTTGCTCGGTGCCGAAAGTCGTTCAGTGCACCCGGCATTCACGGGTCGCACTGACGACTTCGCCGAGATCGGGCCGGAAGTCCCCGATCGGCGGGCAGATCCACGCGCGGTAGCCATTGTGTTCGTCGGTGGGTGAGGGCAGCACGATGTGGCTACCGGGCAGCGCGACGGCCGCGCACTCGCTGAACAGATCCGAGAACAGGCTCATGTCGAGATACGAGTCGTCGGTGGGCCCGGTGAGGAAAGTCCAACGGCCGGAACGCGGATGGGCGATGACGGGCCCGCAGCGCTGGCCGGACTTCAACCTGTCACAGACCTTCTTGCCGAGATCGGCGGGCATGGTGACGGCGCCGACGGCCCCGATCTCCAGCATGATCCGTCCGAGCGCCGAGTCGACGACGCCGTACAGGCCGTGCTCCTTGCGGTAGCGGCGGCACCGTGCCAGCGCTTCCTGGGTGGCGGTATACGAGGACGGGTCCAGCGCGCTCATGGCGAACCTCCTGCTACCGACCCTATTCCGCAGCAAACGCTATGACAATAGTCACACGCCCGCGAGTTCGCAGGCGTACGATCCCAACTCATGGCACCCGTTTCGCCCACTGTTGCTCGGTGGGAGCTGGTTCTGCGCCTGCGGGAGCTGCGCGAGCAGCGCGGCTTCGATTCGGCGACGTTCGCCAAGCGCGTCGGCTTCACTCCGGCCAATTGGTCGCACGTGGAGAAGGGCCGCCGGGTTCTCACCGTGAACACCATCGGCCCGGTGCTGGAGTTGCTCGAGGTGGATGGTGAAGAGCGCGAGGAACTTCAGGAGCTGCTGGCGCTGAGCAAGGAACGCGGCTGGTGGGCGAAATCGCCGGCCTTGCTGGGGCCGGAACTGCAGCGGTATTACGGCATGGAGGTCGGGGCGGAGAGTATTCGGAGTTACGACAGTCTGGTGATTCCCGGCCTGCTCCAGACCGAGGAGTATGCGCGCGCGCTCATCAGTGCCGATGTAATGATCCGGCCGGTGCAGGTGGAACAGCTGGTGGCCGTGCGCATGCGCCGGCAGGAGCGTTTGCGCGGCCCGGAGCGGGTGGAGTTGACGGCGGTGGTGGGTGAGGCCACGCTGCTGCAGCAGATCGGCGGTCCGAAGGTGCTGCGCGGTCAGCTCGAGCATCTGGTGGAGCTGCTGGAAGACCTGGATTCGGTGACGGTGCGGGTGATTCCGTTCGCCGCGACGCACGGCGCGATTCTCGGCGGGTCGAGTTTTCACCTGCTGGATTTCGCTGGAGAATCGCTGCCGACTTTCGCCTGGGTGGAAAGCTCAGTATTCGGCGGCGCGGTGGACGATCCGGGGCTGGTGCGCGATCTGGCTTTTGCATTAGTGCGCGCCCTGGATCAATCTCTCAGCCGCACAGAGTCTTTGGAGTTGATCAAACATTATTCGCAAGGGTAGGAGACGCGTGAAAAACGGTAAAATGCTCCACATGATTACCAACGCGAAATACTTCCCGGATTCCCGCGAGTGGTTCACCTCCACCCGCACGAATAATGGAAATCAATGTGTCGAAGTCCGTTTCGACGGCGCGACGGTGCACATCCGCGACAGCAAGTACCGCCGCGATCCCGCGAATCGACCCGAGACCGAACCCGTCATCACCGTCACCGCCACCGAATGGATGGCATTCCTCGACCACCTCACCGGCCGGCCCGCGCACCCCGTCGAGCTGACCGCCCACACCGCCGCCGACGGCCACACCACGCTGCGCCGCGGCGAGATCACCCTGGTCTACACCCCCGGTGAGTGGGAAGCCTTCATTGCCGGAGTCCGCGACGGCGAGTTCGATCGGATTCCTGTTCACTCCTAGCCGAGCGGGCGTCCGGCCCCGGAGACCGGAACTCGGCCTAATGTGGACTGCGTGACTTCGCAGCTGAACAACCCTTCCGGTATCGACCTGTCGTTCGTGGACGCGGGTGTGCGGGTGCAGGACGACCTGTTCGCGCACGTCAACGGCAAATGGCTGGACTCGTACGAGATACCGTCCGATCGGGCGGTCGACGGCGCCTTCCGCACGCTCTACGACCAGGCCGAGAAGGATGTGCAGCGGATCATCCAGGACGCCGCCGCCTCGAATGCCGCCCCCGGCAGCGAGGAGCGCAAGATCGGTGACCTCTACAACAGCTTCATGGACGAGGCCACCGTCCAGGCCGCGGGCCTGACCCCGATCGCCGAGGAACTGGCCGCCGTCCGCGCGGTGTCCGACCGCGCCGACTTCGCGGCCCTCATCGGCCGGTTGCAGCGCACCGGCGTCGGCGGCGCGATCGTCTTCTACGTCGACACCGACGACAAGGACTCGACCCGCTACCTGGTGCACGCCTCCCAGTCCGGCATCGGCCTGCCCGACGAGTCCTACTACCACAAGGACGAATACGCGGAGATCCGCGACAAGTACGTCGCGCACATTCGCCGCATGTTCGAACTGGCGGGCGTGGATCACGACGCGCAGCGCGTGTTCGACCTGGAGCAGAAGCTGGCCGCCGGGCACTGGGATGTGGTGCGCCGCCGCGACGCCGAAAAGAGCTACAACCTCACCACTTTCGACGCGCTCGCCGCAGAGAATCCCGAATTCGACTGGAACGCCTGGACTTCGGCGCTCGCCGAGGGCGTGGACAGGTCCGGTGCGGAACTGTTCGCGGAACTGGTTGTCCGCCAGCCCGATTACGTGCGCACCTTCGCGCAGCTGTGGCAGTCGGAGTCGCTCGACGACTGGAGGGCCTGGGCGGCCTGGCGCGTGGTGAAGGCCCGCGCCGCCTATCTGACCGACGAACTGGTCGAGGAGAACTTCTCCTTCTACGGCCGCACCCTCACCGGCGCCCCCGAGAACCGGGAACGCTGGAAGCGCGGCGTCTCCCTGGTGCAGGACCTGCTCGGCGAAGCGGTCGGCAAACTGTATGTGGCCCGGCACTTCCCGCCGGAGGCCAAGGCCCGCATGGTCGAACTGGTGGAGAACCTGCAGGAGGCGTACCGCCGCAATATCTCCCGGCTGGAGTGGATGGGCCCCGAAACCCGTCAGGCCGCCCTGGCCAAGCTGGAGAAGTTCACCCCCAAGATCGGCTACCCGGACGAGTGGCGCGACTACGCGGCCATCAAGATCGACCCCGCGGACCTGGTGGGCAACTACCGCAACGGCTACGCCGCCGAACACGACCGCGACCTGAACAAGCTCGGCGGCCCCGTGGATCGCGGCGAATGGTTCATGACCCCGCAGACCGTGAATGCCTACTACAACCCCGGCATGAACGAAATCGTCTTCCCCGCAGCCATTCTCCAGCCGCCCTTCTTCGACATGAACGCCGACGACGCCGCCAACTACGGCGGCATCGGCGCGGTCATCGGCCACGAGATCGGCCACGGCTTCGACGACCAGGGCTCCAAATACGACGGCGACGGCAACATGGTCGACTGGTGGACCGAGTCCGACCGCACCGAATTCGCCAAGCGCACAACGGCTCTCATCAACCAGTACAACGACTTCTCCCCCAAGGACCTCTCCGACGACCACAAGGTCAACGGCGAGTTCACCATCGGCGAGAACATCGGCGACCTCGGCGGCCTCTCCATCGCCCTGGAGGCGTACAAGATCTCCCTCGACGGCAAGGAGCCCCCGGTCATCGACGGCCTCACCGGCCTCCAGCGCGTCTTCTTCGGCTGGGCCCAGGTGTGGCGCACCAAGGCCCGCAAGGAAGAAGCCATCCGCCGCCTCGCCGTGGACCCGCACTCCCCGCCCGAATTCCGCTGCAACGGCGTCATCCGCAACCTCGACACCTTCCACGAAGCCTTCGAGGTCCAGCCGGGCGACTCCCTCTACCTGGACCCGGCGGAGCGCGTGAAGATCTGGTGACCCCAGCCGTCTACCTCATCACCGGAATCCAGGCCGCAGGCAAATCCACTGTGGCCCAAGCCTTGGCGGAGCGTCTGCCGCGCACGGCCCACGTGCGTGGCGACGCCTTCCGCCGTTTCGTCGTGAACGGCCGCGAGGAAATGCGCCCCGACCCGCCCGAAGAGGCTCTCGTCCAACTCCGCCTCCGGTACCAACTGGCTGCCCGGACCGCGGACGCCTACGCGGACAACGGCTTCACCGCCGTCGTCCAGGACGTGGTCCTCGGCGACTACCTCCCCTGGTTCGCCGAGCGGATCCGCACCCGCCCTCGCTACGTCGTCGTCCTGGCTCCTCGTCCGGAGGTGGTCGCAGCTCGTGAAGCGGGACGTGCGAAGAAAGCCTACGGTTCCTACACCGTGGAAGACCTCGACACCGGTCTCCACTCCACCACCCCGCGCATCGGATTGTGGCTCGACACTTCGGATCTCACCGTCGACGAAACCGTGAACGCGATCTTGGACCAGGCGCGGCCAATGCCCTGAGACCGGGGTATGGCACGAGCCCCCCACCGTGCTTGCACGACGAGGGGCTCGGATACGCCGGAATGGTCTGGGGTGGCGATTACCGAAGGCGCAGTTCGGTTTCGGCGTCGAAGTAGAAGACTTCGCCGGGCTTGGGCTTCAGGTAGAGGCGGTCGCCGAGGGCAACTTGGAAGCGGCGGTCCACCCGGGCGACTATGCGGCCGGAGCGGCTGGACCACTGGTCGGTGATGCCGTGGGAGTAGAGGAACGACTCGGCACCGAGTTCTTCGAGGAGTTCCACCTCGACCGCGAGGGCGTCGGTCGGGTCGGTGGTGACGTCCCAGGATTCGGGGCGGATGCCGATGATCACCTTATCGCGGGCGTCCTTGCGCAGCACCGGGATTCGCAGCTCGTTCAGCACGGCCGCGCCGTCGATCACCGGAGCGGTGAGCAGGTTCATCGCCGGGGATCCGATGAAGCCGGCGACGAACGCATTGACCGGGTCGTCGTAGAGTTCACGGGGCGCGGCGATCTGCTGGAGTTTGCCGTCGCGCATGACCGCTACCCGGTGGCCCATGGTCATGGCCTCGACCTGGTCGTGGGTGACGTAGACCGTGGTGGTGCCCAGGCGTTTCTGCAATGCGGCGATCTGGGAGCGGGTGCTGACCCGGAGTTTGGCGTCCAGGTTGGAGAGCGGTTCGTCCATGCAGAAGACCTGGGGGCGGCGGACTATGGCTCGGCCCATGGCCACGCGCTGGCGCTGGCCGCCAGAGAGGCGGGCGGGTTTGCGGTCCAGGAGGTCTTCGAGTTCGAGCATGGCGGCTGCTTCTCGGACGCGAACCATGGTGTCGGACTTGGACATTCCGGCATTGCGGAGGGCGAAGCCCATATTGTCGGCCACGGTCATGTTGGGGTAGAGGGCGTAGCTCTGGAAGACCATGGCCACGTCGCGGGCACGGGGCGCGAGGGCCGTCACGTCGCGGTCGCCGATGTGGATGCGGCCGCTGGTCACCGCTTCGAGGCCCGCCAGCATGCGCAGACTGGTGGATTTGCCGCAGCCGGACGGGCCGACCAGAACCAGGAATTCGCCGTCGGCGATCTCCAGGCTCAGGTCTTCGACCGCGGGGGCGGGAGCTCCCGGGTAGGTGAGGCTCACGCCGTCGAACTGCACAGTCGCCATACTGGCGGGTCTCCTAGGTAGTTACTACTTGGGCAGCTTCGGGGAGATCTGCTTGTCGTAGATCGCCTGCAGCTGGGTGGTGACATCGCCGAAAGCGGCGGTGACATCGCGGTTCTGGAGGCCGATCTGCTCCAGGCCGGTGCCGATGATCTGATCCGCGCCGGGCAGGAAGACGCGCGCGTAGTCCTGCGATCGGGTCAGCGACAGCTGGTCGATGGCGGTCTTGGAGTTCGGGTTCGCGGCCAGGAAGGTCAGTTCGCTGGGGTCGTTCAACGCCGACTTGCGGACCGGCATGTAGCCGGTGCCCTGCGTGAAGTACGCGGTATTGGCGGCATTGGTGATGAACTCGATGAACTTGAGCGCATTCTCCTTGCGCTGGTCCGAGATTCGCGACGGAATGGCCAGACCCGCACCGCCGGTGGTCGCGCCGGGACCGTTCGGGTGCGGCAGGAAGGCGGTGCCGATGCTGTTCTTGCCTTCGGCGTTCTTCATGATGCCCTTGAGATCACCGGTGGAGGCGATGCCGGAGGCCACGATGCCGGTGCCGATGTCGACCGCGATCTGGGTGCGCACGCTGGCGTACTTCTTGGTATTGATGCTGTCGCGCAGGTAGTTTCCGGCGCTGATGGTGGCCGGGTCGTTGAACTTCAGCGTCCACTGGTCGGAGTAGCGGCCGCCGAAGGTCCAGGTCGGCCCCTGGAAGGTCCAGGCCAGGTAGTTCTTGGCGTCGCCCCAGCCGTGCGCCCACTTGTCCGCGCCGACCACGGACTGGATCTTGGGGCCCCACTCGTCGAATTCGGCCCAGCTGTTCGGTCCGCGATCCGGCAGCCCGGCCTTGGACCACACATCCTTGTTGTAGTAGAAGATCTGCGTCGAGCGCGCGTACGGCAGCGCGTAATGCTTGCCGTTGAACAGGTAGTCGGCGGCCAGCGAATCCACGTAGTCGTCGAGTTGCACACCGGCGGAAGCGAAGTGGCTGTCGAGCGGTTCGATGGTGCCGCCGAGGGCGTAGTTGAACCACCAGACATCCGACAGCACCACCACATCCGGCAGTTCACCACCGGACAGCGCCGCATTGAACTTCTGCGACACCTCCTCGTAGTTCTTGCCGGCGTCGACCAGTTCGACCTTCAGATCCGGGTACTTCGCCTGGAACCGGTTGATCAGCTCCAGTTCCAGATCCTTGGACGTACCAGGGTGGTTCGACCAGAACTTGATGGTCTTGCCGTCGCCCTCCTGCTTGCCGCCGCCACCGGTGCCCGCGCACGCGGTCAGCGCGACCCCGGCCGCGGCCGCACCGGCCAGCCCGAGGAACCCGCGGCGGGACAGGTTCGGGAATCGTTGGTCAGACACGTGAATCTCCTTCTGGGACTTACCCCTTGACCGCACCGGAGGTGAGGCCCTTGATCATGTGACGTTGCAGCGCCAGGAAGACGACGAGAATCGGCAGCATGGTGAGCAGGGTCCCGGCCATGACCGGACCCCAGTTGGTGACCGACGGGTTCTCGGTGTTCTGCAGCAGCGTCAAACCCACGGGAAGCGTGGCCACTTCCTGCCCGTCGGCCATGAGGAACGGCCACAGGTATTCGTTCCATTCGTTCACCAGCGTGACCACCGCGAACGCCACCATGGTCGGCCCGGACATGGGCAGCACCACCCGGGTGAGCAGCCGCCACCATCCGGCCCCGTCCATGCGCGCGGCCTCGATGACCTCGCTCGGCAGCGACAGGAAGTGATTGCGCATGAGGAAGGTCCCGAAGGCCACCCCGCACAGCGGAACGATGATGCCCACCAGGGTGTTTCGCCAGCCCAGCTGGGAGACGAGCGCGTAGTTGGAGATGACGGTGATCTGGTTGGGCACCATGAGCGCCGCGATGATCACCAGGAACACGATGTTCTTCCCCGGAAACCGCAGGAAGACGAGTCCGTACGCGCTCAGCACGCCGAGCACGAACTTCACCGCCGACACGACGGCCGTGACGATGACCGAGTTCTGCAGGAACGTCCAGAACGGCAGTTTGGTGGTGGCGTCCGAATAGTTCTGCGGATGCCACGGTTTCGGCCAGTACACGGCCGGCTGCACATAGATGTCGGGCCGCGTCTTGAACGACGTGATGATGATCCAGAACAGCGGAGCGCCCACCATGATCAGCACGCACACCATGGCCGCGTAGCCGAAAACCTTGGCCCAGAAGGCATTGTCACGCATCAGTCGTCGGCCCGATCCATGATGCGCACCTGCACGAGCGTCACGATCAGCAGCACCACGAACATGATGGTGGCGACGGTCGCCCCGTATCCGGCACGGAAGTTGACGAAGGATTCCCGATACACCTGCACGACCATGGTGGTGGTCCCGGTGCCGAGCGGCCCGCCGCGGGTCATCGTGTAGATGATGTCGAACACCTGCAGCGAATTGAGCAGCACGGTGATGGACAGGAAGAACGTCGTAGGACGCAACTGCGGCAACAGGACTCGCGTGAAGGTGGTCCACCGGCTCGCCCCGTCGATTTCGGCGGCTTCCATCAGGTCCTGCCGGGTGCCCTGCAGCGCGGCCAGGTAGATGACGAAGGTGTAGCCGAGGTTCTTCCACAGGTAGGTGACGGTCACCATGAACAACGCCCAGTTCGGGTCCTGGTAGAAGTCCGGCGTCTTGTCCACGCCGAGCTTGTGCAGCAGATCCTGCACGAGACCGAAGCCGGGGTCGAAGACGAACTGGAAGGCCACACCGATGGCGGCGCCGGAGATGACGAACGGCGCGAACACCGCGGAGCGGACCACATTGCGCCCGAACAGCTTCCGGTCGAGCAGCAGGGCGAGCGCCAGCCCGAGCACCATACTCCCGACGACGGCGGCGAGCGTGAAAATCACCGTATTGCCGACAATTTGCCACGAATCGTCGCGGCTCCACCACTCGGTGTAGTTGTCGAACCCGATGAAGGTGGCGGTGGTGTCGGAAATGTTCCAGTCGAAGAAGGACAAACGGATGTTGTCCACCAACGGCCGATAAACGAAGACCGACAACAGAATCAGATTGGGTACGACCAGCACCAGGAACAGGGCATAGTCCTGCCAGGGTCTTCCCCGCCAGCCACGCCCGGGTGGCTGCGGCAGTACTCGTTCGGGCCGCGTTCGCACCCGCGCAGCCTGACGGTTGCGCACGAATAGCCGGTAACGCCAGGATGCCGTCCCGTTGAACTGTCGGCGGGCTGGTTTCACCGATTGTTCATCGACTTCACCCGCTGGTAGCGCGGACATGCGCCGAATAGTACGGCCGCCCAGTACCTTTCGAGACCGGAATCAGCGGACGAATTTCCCGCCTACGGGCTGCCCCGGTTCCCGAGAGCCTCCCTACTCCCCCGAATGCCGAATGCCCCGCCCGAAAGGGCGGGGCATTCGAGAGCTCGGAGAGAGCGTGAGCGTCAGTTCCAATCTCCGTAGCCGTCGGACGTGCTCAGCGTGCCGCCCTTGGTGTTCTGCACGATGACCGGGTCGCCGCGCTTCACGTTCTCCTGGAACCACTTCGCGTCCTCGGTGCTCACGTTCAAGCACCCGTGCGAAGCGTTCGACTTGCCCTGCTGGGCGACGCTCCACGGCGCGGCGTGCACGAAGATGCCGCTGTTGGACATGCGGGTGGCGTACTCGACCTCGAGCTTGTAGCCCTCGGGAGCGGTCACCGGTACACCGTAGGTGGAGGAATCCATGATCATCTTGCGATTGCGCTCGCTGACGATGTAGGTGCCGTTGGGGGTCTCGTGCCCGGTCTTGCCCATGGAGGTGGGCATGACCCGCACGACCTCGCCATTGCGGGTGACGGTGATCTGGTGGGTGGTGTCGTCGGCGGTGGCGATGAACTCGTCACCGATCTCGAACCCGACCTCGGTGCCGCCCGCCTTCACGGTGACCTTGGACCCGGCCGGCCAGAAGCTCTCGGGCCGCCAGCGCACCTGCTTGTCGCCGAACCAGTAGTAGTGCCCGCTCACCTTGTTGGTGGAGGTGATGCGGATGGCCTTCTCGGCGGTCTCGTGATCGGAGATCGGTTCCTTGAAGGTGATGATGATGGGCTGCGCCACGCCGACGACCTCGCCGTCGCCCACATTGATATTGGGCGCGTCGAAGTTGGCGGGCGGCAGCGGCGAGCTCGCGCCGGGCGCGGTGGGCAGGTCGCCCGGCGCCGGCTGCGGCATGACGGCCGACGGCACGCCAGGCACGTCCGGTCCGCCCGGCCATAGTGGTGCGGCCTGTGCTGGTGCTGCCACCACGGCTCCGGTCGCCGCGACAGCGGCGAGAACGGTCAGTCCCGTTTTGCGGTACCGGGTATGGCGCACAGCTTGGTCCTCTCGATCCTCGTTCACACGCAGAATGCGGGCACAGATACACCCGCTAGGTCCCAACCCCGCATTCATTCCTACATTGCAATGCGAGTCATGCCAATTGCGTTCTGGCACTTATGCATACCGACTCGATGGTGTGGGATGCGTCACAGGACGGGCGGCAGTGGACCGGCACTGCGGGTATGTGCCGTTCAGATCGGCGTTTCCCGCGCCCGTCGGTCGCGCGTCGGCGATACCCCGGCATGCGGGCTCAAACCCGGTTGTGATCGAAATCACCGATGGCGCTTCAGGCTTCAATGACATCGAAGGTTATGGCGGCGTGCGGACCGGTCGCAATGTTGTGTGGCACGGTGTGCGGCACCCGCCCGCCGGCGAACCGCGGCGACAACCGCAACCCCACCGACCGGACGATGGTGGCGAGCACGATACGCAGTTCGTAGTCGGCCAGCGCCGCGCCCACGCACCGCCGGTGCCCGCCCCCGTACGGCGCGAATTCGAATGGGCCGTACCGCTGTTCGAGAAACCGCTCGGGTTCGAAGCGCAGTGGCCGCGCCCACACCGCCGGGTCGGAGTGCAGCAGCTGCACGGCGAGGCCCATGGTGTCCCCCGCCACGAGCGGCGCCCCGCGCAGGGTGAAATCACCGGTGAGCCTTCGCAATACGATCGGAACGGGCGGATGCAACCGCAGGGATTCCTGGCATACCGCGTCCAGGTACGGCAGCTTCACCAGCTCCGCGGGATCGAGTCCATCCCCGGCCTCGTCCAGTTCGGCCCGCAGGCGGCGCAGCGTGTCCGGTTCCCGGTGCAGCCGGTACAGCGCCCACACCAGTGAGGTCGCGGTGGTTTCGTGCCCCGCCACCAGGAGCGTGCGCAATTGATCCCGTAGGTCGGAATCGGTAATGGCGCTGCCGTCTTCGTATCGAGAGCCGAGCAGCAATCCGAGAATGTCCTCTCCGCCCTCGACTTCCGCCCGCCGCCGCTCGATCTCCGCGTCGATGAGTTCGTCCATCCGGTCCCGCGCGTCGACGAACCGATCCCATCCCGACATTCCGAACATACTGCGCCGCAAGGCCGGAACGAGCATCAGATGTCCGCCGAATGCGTTCAGGAATTCGGTGGTGGCCGTGGTGAATTCACTACGCCGGATGGGATCGTCCACCCCGAGCACCGCCGCCAGGATCACCCGCAGCGTGATCGCCCGCGCCGCCGCCCGTGCATCGACCCGAGATCCCCTGCGCCACGGTGATCCGGTCCCGCCGCCCGCCATCTCCGCCACTGCGGCATCGCGAATAATGTTGCCGTACGCGCTGATTCGACCACGATGAAAGGCCGGCGCCAGCAGCGTCCGACCCCGCCGATGCCGTCCGTCGCGCGACAGTATCAAGGAGGCGGACCCCACCAGCGGCTCGATGGGATTGGGCAGCGGCGGCTCCAGCAGTTCCACCGGCGCCCGGAACAGCTCGCGCGCCCCGGCGGGTGTCCCGGTGAAGACGGCCGACCCGAAGCGCGGGAACGCCACCCGGAACGGATCCCCCTCCCGTTCCCGCCGCCAGCGCAGATAGCGACCGAGGTCGACCCCGGCGGCCGCCGCGTGCAGCAGTACGGGCCGCGGTTCCCGAAGTCGCTCAGTGCTGTTCATGCCTCCCTATACGAGTTGACCAAGTGCTCGGTTCGAGGGCGTCGGACGAGTCGTGTATGCATGGGCGAAGTTCGATGTCGTTCCCGAAATTTTAGGACTGCTTGTGTCGCGTCAGCAGATGTTCGCCCGCACGGCCGCCCCACTGATCGCCGCCGCAGCCCTGCTGCTGGCCGGGTGCGGTGGCTCCACCATCGACGGCACGCCCGTCGCCGCCTCCGGCGGCCCGTCGGCCACGACCACCGCCAAATCCCCCACCACCACGAAGGCCCCGACCGGCAAGGGCTCCCCCACGACCACCAAACCCGGTGGCGGCCGCACCGACTTCCAGGCCGCCATCGGCGACTGCGTGAACCTCGGCGGCACCGACACCGACGCCGAGATCGACAAGGCCACCTGCGGCAGTGCGAACTCCAATTTCAAGGTGGTCGCGAAGGCCCGCAACAGCGACTCCTGCCCGGCCGACACCGACCACGTCTACTACGAGACGCTCAACGGTATCGAGACCGGCGCGATCTGCCTGGAGATCGACTGGATCGTCGGCGAGTGCATGGAGCTGAACGGGATTCCCAAGCGCATCTCCTGCACGACGCCCGGCACCATCGAGGGCGTGAAGGTGGAGAAGATCCTGCAGGGCACCACCGATATCAACGGCTGTGAGGACGGCGGCTACGTCTACGAGGAGCGCCGCAAGGTCGTCTGCGTGTTCAGCCTCTGACCGGGACTTAAACGAGCGCGGGGCGGGATCCGATCGGATCCCGCCCCGCGCTTCGTCTTTCGCGGTCTAGATCGGGTAGTACCCGGATCCGATGCCGCCGCGGGCGTTCAGGTCGCCCATGATGGTGCTCATATTGGTGCCGACCTCGGGGCCGAAGCAGGCGATGGCCAGGTAGGCGTTCACCATGCCGACGAGCGTGCTGCCGACGACCACCGGTGCGCCCGAGTCACCTTCGACCACGCACATCTGGCTCCAGGTCTCGATATTGGTGCCGAAGACGTCGCCCCAGGAGATGCCGCAGGTGTTGCCGGTGGTCCGGCCCTCCTTGCAGACGATCATCGGGAAGTTGGGCGGGCCGCCGATGCCGGTGATGGTCACATTGCCGACCCGATTGACCGGCACGACCCGGGCGGGGTCGAACTGGATGACCGCGTAGTCCAGATCGTGATTGGAGTACACGAACTTTCCGATCAGGCCGCTGCCGCGGGAGGCTTCCGCGTAGACCTCGGCGCCGGGGTCACCACAGTGTCCGGCGGTGAGGCCGACGAGCCGTCCGGCGCCGTCGTGACCGATGGTGGTCACGGTGCACTCGAACATGTCGTCGATGATGATTCCGGAGCCGCCGCCGATGACAGCGGGTGCGGGGTCGGCGCTCGCGGCTCCCGCGCCGAGCAGCGCGGTGCTCAGGGCTACGGCGAACGCGCCGGCCACCCCGGCAAATTTCCTGATCATGTCCCTCCAGGTGTCGGAAGCCGCTCGAAACGACGTGCTGGACTCATCCTGTCAGTATTCGTATCGCTACGCGTCTTGTACTGCTACGTGTTGCCGAGCCGTGTCCTGCACGGGTTCGCGACGGTTACCTAGTTGGATGGGTTTATCGGAATAATGCACAAGCGCTATGGATTTACGATAAATTTATTCCTATTAATTGTTACTCGGTAGGACTTCACATCTACCGACACTGTGACTTGATATTAGAACAGGTTCTAGATATCTATCAGGTTCTTTAGCTTGTAAACCAACTCCTTGTGGCTGTTCACAACGTAAAACAAAAGTGATCCGGCTCTATGACGGTAGCCACATGGCCGTGGTGTGTTTTTCCTAACTCCGTAGTAAGGTGCGTCAAGCAAACAGTCGCCGGAGGCGGGTAACCCGGCGTCGAGAGGGGTAGTCAGTGCAGTTGACCAAGAGTCCGGGTGGACAGGGGAGTCCACCCGAATCACGGATGAATACGGCCGTGGACTGGGCCAAGGGGTACTGGCAAGATCATCCCAAGCGGTCGCTGGAGACCGGCGGCCGGATGATGGCCATGGGCGTGTCGGCCGTCGCCGAGCTTTTCATCGCGATCTTCCGGAAGCGATTCCCCTTCGGCGAGTTCATCCGCCAGTGCGCCTTCATGGCGAATGTGGCAGCCGCACCTACTCTGCTGGTCGCAATTCCGATCGGCGTCATCGTCTCCATTCAGGTCGGCTCGGTCGCCCAGCAGGTCGGCGCGACCTCCTTCATCGGCGCGGCCAACGGCCTCGGCATCATTCAGCAGGGCGCGCCCCTGGTCACCTCGCTCATGATCGCGGGCGCGGTCGGCTCGGCCATCTGCGCCGACCTCGGCTCCCGCACCATCCGCGAGGAGATCGACGCCATGAAGGTCATGGGCGTGGACCCCATGCGCCGCCTGGTCGCCCCGCGCCTCGGCGCTGCCATGCTGGTGTCCGTATTGCTGTGTGGCTTCGTGGTTTTCGTCGGCTTCCTGACCGGCTACATCTTCAATATCTTCGCGCAGGGCGGCACGCCGGGCTCCTACGTCGGCACCTTCTCCTCGTTCGCGGTCACCATGGACCTGTTCGTGGCGCTGCTCAAGTCGCTCATCTTCGGCCTGTTCGCCGCGATCATCGCCTGCGACGCCGGACTGAACGCCAAGGGCGGCCCGGGTGGCGTCGCCAATGCGGTGAACACCGCGGTGGTGCTGTCGGCCGTCATGCTCTTCGGCACCAATCTGGCTCTGACCCAGATCTACAACTCCCTGTTCCCCCCACAGATGGTCTGAGGCCGTGTCAGCAACGTATGTTCCGCCGGTACTGCGGCCCTTCCAGAAGTTGCGGGGTGTCGCGACCTCGCCTCGCGACTGGCTCGCCCGCATCGGCCATCAGGTCTTCTTCTTCCTGCGCTCGCTGGCCGGCATGCCGACCGCGTTCAAGCACTACCCCAATGAGGTCTGGCGCCTGCTGCGCGACGTCACCTGGGGCAACGGCAATCTCGTCGTCGGCGGCGGCACCATCGGCGTGGTGCTGATCCTGTCGGCGTTCGGCGGTATGACCGTCGCCATCCAGGGCCACACCTCGCTGAACCTGCTCGGCCTGAGCCCGCTCACCGGCGCCATCTCGGCGTTCGCGACCACTCGTGAGCTCGGACCCATGCTCGCCACACTGGCTTTCGCGGCGCAGGCCGGCTGCCGGTTCACCGCGCAGCTGGGCGCCATGCGCATCTCCGAGGAGATCGACGCGCTGGAATCGGTTGCCATCCGGCCGCTTCCGTACCTGGTGAGCACCCGCATGATCGCGGCCATGATCGCCATCGTGCCGCTGTACTGCATCGCGCTGCCGCTGGCCTACATCTCCTGCTCGCTGACCATCGCCCTGATCGGCGGTACCGCGACAGGCACCTTCCAGCACTACTTCTATCAGTTCCTGGTGCCACAGGATGTGCTGTACTCACTGGCGAAAGCGATCATCTTCGTCGCGATCACCACGTTCATCCAGTGCTACTACGGCTTTTTCGCCTCGGGTGGCCCGGAGGGCGTGGGTGTCGCGGCCGGTCGCGCGATCAAGCTCTGCATCATCGCGGTGGTGTTCGCGGACCTGTTCATGACATTGGCGATCTGGGGCGTGGACCCCGGCATCCGGATCTCGGGATAGGGGGCGCACAGCATGATCATCGATCCGAGCGGGCGCGGCCCGACGATGCGGCAGCTGCTGATCGCGGGCGTGTGCGGACTTACCGTGTTCGCGATCATCCTGGCCTTCCTGATGGCGCGGTACCAGGGGTACTTCGTCGAAAAGGTCAAGGTCACAGCGAATCTCACCACCACCGGTGACGGTCTCCCGTCCAATGCGGACGTGAAGTTCCGCGGCGTGCTGGTGGGTGTGGTCAAGGATGTGTCGGTGGCCGCCAAGGGTGAGCTGCAGCAGGTGCACATCGAGATGAAGCCGGAGTACGTCTCCGGCATCCCGGCGACGGTGACCGCCCGCGTGGTGCCGTCCAACCTGTTCGCCGTCACCTCCGTCGAATTGGTCTACAACGGACCGGATTCCGCGCACCTGCGCGAGGGTTCGCAGATCGAAGAGGACCGTTCGCAGGGCACCATCGCGCTGCAGGACACGCTCACCACGGTGCGCGACATCCTCGGCAAGATCGACCCCATCCAGTTCGGCCGGGTGCTGGGCACCCTGTCCTACGCCCTCGACGGCAGCGGCCGCATGCCCGGCTCCACCGTGGAGCGGGTGGACCGCTGGCTGCGCGAGGTGCGCGGGGCGGTGCCGGATGTGGACGGGTTCCTGACCGACTTCTCCAATTCCTTCAACGCACTGAATCAGTCCGCGCCCGAACTCATGACGGTGCTGTCGGAGTCGGTGCAGACCGCGGCGACCATCTCCAACCGCCGCGCCGAGCTGGTCTCGCTCATCGGTGGCACCTCCGCCACCGTGGACAAGATCAACTCGCTGTTCGCCCGCAACCCGAATGTCGGCAAGGAGGTCACCACCGGAACCAGCGCCCTGTTCGGCGCGATCTCCGAGGACCCCAACGCCATTCCGATCGCCATCGCGAACCTCAACAACTCGGTGCGCAAGCTGGGCTCCACCTTCCACTGGGGTGAGCAGAAGCAGATGGTGTGGAACATGGGCATCACGTTCACGCCGTACAAGCCGTACACCGTCGCGGACTGCCCGCGCTACGGCGAGCTGGCCGGCCCGAGCTGCGGCACCGCGCCCGCAGAGTCGGATCCGGGCACGCTGCCGGAGTCGTTGCGGCCCAGGGCCGTCGACTCGGCGGCCGGACTGCCGCCGGCGACCCTGCCGGAGGGCATCAGCATCCCGGGCCTGACCACGGGCGGCGCCACCGAGCAGAACCCGTTCGCGGGCACCCCGCTGCAGGGCCTGTTCCCGAGCCTCGCGGTGCCGGGCGCCTCCGCCCCGGCGGCGCAGCAGCCGGCCGGTGAGACCCCGGCCGCCGGAGCCATCTCCTACCAGGGCGACGACGCCATCGTCGCGCTGCTCGGACGGCGTCCGAACGCGGCGGAATACCTGCTGCTGAGCTCGATCATGAAGGGTGGGACCTTGCAAGTCACCGAAAGCGGTGCCGGCCGATGAGCATTCGCAAACCGCTGATCGGCTTCAGCCTCTTCGCCATCGTGTCCATCCTGGTGACCGCGGTCATCTGGAACACCTTGGCGCGCACGGTGGATGGCTCGACCAACACCTACAAGGCCGTCTTCACCGACGTGCTCGGCCTGCGAGAGGGCGACGACGTCCGCATGGCGGGCGTGCGCGTCGGCAAGGTGGAGAAGATCGAACTCGACGGCACCAACAATGCCGTGGTGACCTTCATCGTCCAGAACAACCAGACGATGTTCTCCGACACCAAGGCGCTGGTGCGCTACCAGAACCTGATCGGACAGCGCTACATCGCGCTGCAGCTGGACAAGAAGAGCACCGGCAGTCACGTGCCGATGAAGAACAACGAGACCATCCCGGTCGAGCGCACCGAGCCGTCCTTCGACATCTCGGGTCTGCTCAACGGTTTCCAGCCGCTGTTCCAGGTGCTGCAGCCGGAACAGGTGAACAGCCTGTCCAACACCTTCATCCAGGCGTTGCAGGGCGACGGAGTCTCGTTGAGCGCCTTCGTCACCCAGGCCGCGGCCGTGGCCAGCGACTTCCAGCGCCGCGACGGCATCCTGGCCGACGTGATCACCAACCTGTCGGCGGTCATGTCCGGTCTGGCCAAGCGCAGCGGTGAGCTGGAGACCCTGGTGACGCAGACCCGCGCCCTCATCGGCGGGCTGTACGAGCAGGGCCAGTCGCTGCAGGCTTCCACGGTGCAGATCGCGGACGCCACCAGCTCGCTGGTCTCGATGATCACCCAGATCCAGCCGAAACTGTCGCTGGCCCAGGCCAGTACGCGGGACGCGCTGACGCTGCTGCTGGCCAACGGCGCCAAGCTCGATCAGGCGGCCGTCGACCTGCCGGCCATTCTGGCCGCGCTCGGCAAGTTCACCCAGAACGGCGCCTACGCCAACGCGTACGTGTGCAGCCTGGATGTCTCCCTCTACGGTGTCCTCTTCCCGCGCGGTCTGTTCAACCAGATCGGCGGCAACTCCCACTCGGCGGTGTGCCGGCCATGATCGCGAAACTCAAGTCCCGCTTCGATTCCAACCGCAACTTCTGGCTCGGCGTGCTGGGCGTCGTCATCATCTGCGCGCTGCTGCTGGCGTCCACCGTGTTCCGCGCGGTGGGCGTGGGTGAGAAGACCATCAAGGCCGAGTTCGCCCAGACCGCCGGCATCAAGGTCGGCGACAAGGTGGACGTCTCCGGCGTGCCGGTGGGCACCGTGGCCGATATGGAGCTCGAGAACGACCACGTGCTGATCTCGCTGTCGGTCAAGGACAGCGTGAAGCTCGGCCCGGACGCGCACGCCTCGATCAAGATGGCGACCCTGCTGGGCGCCCGCTTCATCGACCTGGATCCGGGTGACGGCTCCGGGCTGAAGGGCGGCCGAATCCTCAAGTCCAACACCTCGGTTCCGTACAACCTGGCCGATGTGGTGCAGGAGGGCACGCCCAAGTTCGAGCAGCTCGACACGGTCAAGCTGGCCGAGTCGCTGAACCTGATCAACCAGCAGCTGGGTGACACCCCGGAGCTGACGGTGCAGGCGCTGGACTCCATGGGCGCGCTGGCCAAGACCATCAACGACCGCCAGGACGCGGTGGATCAGCTGCTCAAGGATCTGGACACGGTCACCCGTGTGCTGGGCGACAACCGCAACAGCATCCTGCTGGTGATCACCCAGGGCGAGGCCATCGCCAATCGCGTGATGGAGCGGCAGAGCCTGCTGAAGTCGCTGCTGGACAACATCTCCACGCTGAGCCTGCAGCTGCAGCAGATCGGCACCGAGAACGACGGCCAGTTCGGCCCGACCCTCGAACAGCTCAACACCATGGCCGAGGGCCTGCAGAAGAACAAGGACAACCTGGACAAGCTGCTGTCGATCATGCCGCCGTCGCTGCGGCAGTTCAACAATGCGTTCGGCAACGGAAACTACGGCGAGGTCGCCCTCCCGTGGCTGTTCCCGGACAACTGGTTGTGCTTCGCGCACGTGGCTGAGGGGTGCCAGTAATGAGCCTGATGAAGCGAATCACCCAGGCGGCCATGGTCGGTGCGGTCACCTTCGCGGTGGGCAGCTGCTCCATCGTGCCGCTGGGCGTGAAGGACGCGGTGGGTCAGACCCAGCACTTCACCGCCGACTTCCTCAATATCGCGGGCATGTTCGAGGGCAACCCGATCACCGTGCTCGGGCTCGAGGTCGGCAAGGTCGACAAGATCATTCCCAAGGGGCAGTACGTCGAGGTTCACATGACCGTGGACAACGACATCAAGATCCCGAGAAACGTTGTCGCGGCGCTCATCTCGCCGTCCATCGTGACCGACCGGCACATCGAGCTCTCGCCCGTGTACACCGGCGGCGACGTCCTGAAGGACGGCGCACACCTGACCACCCAGCAGACCAAGACCCCGGTCGAGCTGGACACGATGATCAAGACCATCGACACCTTCGCGGCCGCGCTGAGCCCCAAGGACGGGCAGGAGGGCATCGGCCCGCTGTCGGGTCGCGTGCTCTACCCGATGATGAACGGCAACGGCGAGAAGATGCGCGAGGTGCTGAACTCGCTGTCCGGCGCGCTGAAGGTCGGCGTCGACAACAAGGACGCCGTCTCGACCATCATCATCAAGCTGAACGAGCTCACCACCATGCTGGCCGAGAACGACAGCTCGGTGCGCGGCTTCAGCGACAAGCTCACCCAGATGAGCGGTCTGCTCGCCGAGCAGGCGCCCGGTCTGCAGGCCACCCTGGATCAGCTGAACGCCTTCCTGGCCAATACTTCCGGGGCGTTCGCGCAGTACCAGGATCAGCTCAACGGCACCCTCACCGGCCTCACCAATGTCACCCAGCAGCTGCGCGACAATGCCGCGGGCGTGACCGAGATCGTCGACGTGGCGCCGCTGCTCATGCAGAACCTGGACCGGTCGGTCAACCGCCAGGGCGGGTTCGTGCGCCTGCACGGCCTCATCGGCACCGCGCTCTCGGGCGAGCTGATCAGCCTGTTCTGCAGCCGCATCCAGATGCGGGCGGACGGCTGCCGCACCGGCAAGATCGAGGACTTCGGACCCGATTTCGGTCTGACCGCAGCGATGTTGGGGCTGACGAGCAAATGAGCAACCGACTGATGAAGGATCTGCGCAAGGCCAAGAAGGCCCGGCGCGCGGTGCTGGCCCTGGCCGTCACCGCCGCGCTCGGCGCCTCCGGCTGTGGCCTCACCGTGGAAAGCCTGCCGCTGCCCAAACCCGGCGCGGGCGGCGACACCTACACCGTGCACGCGGTCTTCGAGAACGCGCTGAACCTGCCGGACCAGGCCAAGGTCAAGATCGGCGGCTCCGACGTCGGCGTCGTCACCAAGATCGAGACCAGGAACTATCAGGCCATCGTGGACCTCGACATCCGCAAGGACATCGAGCTCCCGGCCAACAGCACCGCCGAACTGCGCCAGGCCACCCCGCTCGGCGACGTGTTCGTGGCGGTGTCCAAGCCGAAAGCCGAACCGGGCCAGCAGATGCTGAAGAACGGCGACACGCTGCAGCACACCTCGGCGGGCGCCACCGTCGAGGAACTGCTGCTGTCGATCTCGCTGCTGTTCAACGGCGGCGGCATCGCCAGCCTGTCCAAGCTCACCGCCGAGATGGAATCCATCGTCGGCGGGCGCGGCGACCAGCTGGGCAGCGTGCTCACCCAGCTCACCAGCGTCATGACCGCGCTGAACAACAACAGTCAGCGCATCGACAGCGTGCTGGGCGGGTTCAGCTCGCTGGCGAACACGCTGGAGGCCAACCACAGTGAGCTCGGCCAGGTGGCCGACACCCTGCCCGGCATGATCGGCGCCATCGCCGAGAACAACCAGGCCATCGGGGAACTGCTCACCAAGATCTCGACAACCAGTGCGGCCCTGGGCGATTACGCCGACACCACCTCCGCCGACCTGGCCAGCCTGCTCGACAATGTCAAGCAGCTGATGGGCGCGCTGGCGCAGACCGAACAGGACCTTGGCCCCGCGCTGGACGCGCTGCACGAGGTGCGGCCCGGCGTGGAAGCCTCCTTCAAGGGCAATACGCTCGCGGTCGCCGCCACGCTCTCCATGCTCGACATCGGCTTGCTGACCGACCCGGCCAACAGCAAGTTCCCGGATCTCAAGGATCTCGGCGACTTCGCGGGCAGCCTCATCCAGGTGCTGCAGATCATCCAGGGCCGGGTGCAGGGGGGCCACCGATGAGCTGGCTGAAGAACCACAAGAACCTGATGTCGAACCTGGCGCTGGCGATGCTGCTCGTCGTCGGTGCGACCTATCTGGCGGTGAGCGTCATGCGGGTCAACCCGCTGCGCGAAACCTATACGGTCACGGTCAATCTGGATCGTTCCGGCGGTCTGCAGTCCGGCAATGACGTCACGCTGCGCGGCTACCGCGTCGGCAAGGTCACCGGCATCGAGCTCGTCGACAACGGCGCCGCGCTGGCCGCCACCGTCGAAATCGATTCCAAGTACCGCATTCCCGTCGACACCCTGGTGTCGGTGGGCGCGCTCTCCGGCGCGGGCGAGCAGTACATCGACTTCCGGCCGCAGACCGAGCAGGCGCCCTACCTGGGCGACGGCTCGGTGATCAAGTTCGACAAGGACAAGGTCAAGACGCCCACCCCGGTGTGGTCGGTGCTGGACAACTCCAGCGCGCTCATCGCGCAGATCGACCCGGACAAGTTCAGCGTCATCCTCAGCGAACTGGATGTGGCGCTGTCCGGCGGACAGGACCAGCTGCGCTCGCTCATCGACGGAATCAGCCTGGCCACAACGGGTCTGGACAATCTGCTGCCGCAGACCACCAACCTGCTGGCCAACCTGCGCACCATCAACTCGACGACCTCGCTGGCACAGCCGGATCTCGCCACGCTGACCCGCAATTCGAGCGTATTGTTCCAGCAGTTCAACGATGCCAATGCCGAGCTGCAGCGGATCCTGGAGCAGGCGCCCGAACAGATGGCCACCCTCGGCGCGGTGCTGGACCGCACCGCCGACCCGATGACCAGTCTGGCAAGCAACTTCGTGGCCATCACCAAGGCCGCGCAGCTGCGCACCCCGGCACTGCGGGCCCTGTTCCCGTCGCTGGTGGTCGGCAGCTCCGCCATCGGCGTGCCGGCGCACGACAACGAGTTCTTCACCGTCGTCGACATCTGGCCGCGGCCCTTCTGCGACTACGTCACCAAGAAGGTCGCGAACGAGGTCGTCACCGACAACGAGTTCCCGAAGTGGGCCGGTTACTGCGCGAACCCGCCCGCGGATCAGCAGATTCGCGGTTCCGGCAACGCACCCCGGCCCGATGTTCCGAACAACGGCGCGCTTCCGCCCGCCGGCGCCGATCCGAACGAGCGGACCCTTCCGCCCGCTCGCTGACGCGATCACAAACTCCACCGCCGTGCGGTGAGACAAATCCGGGACCGGCGGCGCCGCGCTGCCGCCGGCCCCGGCATACTCGCTGACTGAACCGATACGGCGCCCGCAGCGCCGGGAAAGTGTGGGGATCGATCCAATGTCGGATGACGCCGCCCAGGACAAGAAGAACGACGACGAGGCCACGACCGGCACGCCCGCCGCGGCCGACGCCGACCAGCCGGGCGGTACCGCCGACGCGGACCAGACCGAGAAGGCGGCCGCTGCCGCGAAGCCGGAACTGACCAAGAAGTCCGGCGACGACCAGACCGAGAAGATCGACAAGGTCGAGCCGGTCGCCGTCGACACCGCCAAGGTCGACGCCGCCAAGGCCGACAAGCCCGCCAAGGCGGCGAAGCCGGCCGAGTCCGGCGACGGAAAGACCGGGGCGGCAGCCGGTTCCGGCCTGCCCGGCGGCAAGATCACCGTCCCCATGCTGGCCGCCGTCGTGGCGGGTGTCCTGCTGGTGGCCGCCATCGCGACCGCCGCGGCCCTGGGCTGGCAGTCGCACAGCCGCGGCAACCAGCTCAGCGAACGCGACAGCGCCACCGAGGCCGCCTGCGATTTCGGCCGCGTCGTCTCGATCTACGACGACAAGTCCATGGACAACTTCATCAGCCAGGTGAAGGAACGCTCCACCGGTCAGTTCCTGGACAACTTCCAGAGCACCGCCGACGCCCTCAAGGACGTCATGGTGAGCGTGCAGGGCAAATCCTCGCTCGCGGAGATCCACTGCGCCTGGCAGTCCGGTGACGAGAACAAGGCCACCGTCATCATGCTCATCTCGCAGGTGCGGCAGAACTCGCTCATGCAGTCCCCGGACCGGCTGACCCTGCCGGTCGTGGCCGAGCTGGAGAAGAAGGACGGCAAGTGGCTGATGGCCAACTTCGACTCCCCGGCCCTGAAGGGCCTGAGCACCGGCGGCGCCACCGGCGGCGGCACCACCACCGCCCCGCAGGCGGGCCAGCCGAGCACCGGCGCCCCGGCCCCGACCACCGGAGCGCCCGCGCCCGGTAACTGAGCACGATTCGGAGAGGCCCCCAGCAGTGTGAACACTGCTGGGGGCCTTCACTATTCGTGAGCGAATCCGATGTGGTCCTCAGAAGAGCGTGAGTGCGTCGGCAGCAGGCGCTTTCGCGGTGGTGGCGCGCCGCCGTGCGGGCTGCGCGACGGGCGCGGGCGCGGTGGCCGCCACGATCTTCTCCGCGGCGCGATCCACGGCCGGGGTCACCGGGATGGGCTCGGTGGCCGGTTCGACCGGCAGCGGCTCGGTGATCGGGTCGTACGGGGCCGGGTCGCTCGCGGGCTCGGTGGCTCCGGAGGCGGCGACCTTGCGGGCGGCCTGACCGGCCAGTGCGTCGGCCTGCTCGTTGAAGTAGTTGCCGACGTGCCCGCGCACCCAGCGGAAGCGGACGGGTCCGGAGCGGGTGTTGATGGCGCGGTCGATCTGCTGGATGAGTTCCACGTTCTTGACCGGGCCGCCGGTGGAGGTGCGCCAGCCGTTCACACGCCAGCCGTTGATCCATTCGGAGGCGCACTTGATGGCGTAGAGCGAATCGCTCTCGATGAGCAGAGGTTCGGGACCGGGATGGGCGCGGACGGCTTCGAGCAGCGCGCGTAGCTCCGCGATCTGGTTGGTGCCCGAGGGCGCACCGCCGCTGTCCGACGACGAGCCGGCGTGGTTCACCCAGGCCCAGCCGATGGCACCACCCGGGTTACGCAGGCACGATCCGTCGGTGCTCACGATGATCATGCTGCCTACCCTACGCAATCCGGCCGACAAGATCCGTTCCGTGGAATTCCTCTATCTCCCTTCGCAATTGCGACTCGGTGCGTCGCACGGCCGATTCTACGGCCGCGGTGAGCATCCGGGAGAGCAGGTGGCGGCTGAGGCCGCGGGGGGCCCAGTACTCGGCTTCGGAGGTCAGCACGGAGCGACCGTACCCGAGTGGGTCGAACCGCAGCGTGATGACCGCGAGGGGGGTGCTCGCCGGCGCCGGCTTCCCCTTCCGGCGCCGGCGCAGTGTGTATTCGATGACCGCGTTGCGGCGGTGGTCGGTGATCTCACACTCGACCGTGGGATGCCAGAATCCGATCCGCAGGGTGGTGTCGAAGACGGCGCCCAGGCCGTGGTCGATATCTCCGAGCGGTTCGAAACCGGCGACGGCGAAGGCCCAGTCCGGCACGAACTGATGGTTGTCCGTGTAGCTGAACGCGACCTCCACCGGTGCCCCGACGTCGCTCGCGTATTTCATGTGGCCCATAGGTGCTCCCTGTCCCACGGCTGCCAACAAAAGTACTACAGACATCCTATTTATTGAACGAATACCCCGTCCCAACTTGTCCCAGTAGTTGTAGCAATGGGCGAACTCGCAGCGAAATTGCGAGTTGTGAGCAATTCGGTCAACTGTCCAATTGCGCGGCGATGTGTTCCGCGATGGGCAGCGCCGAAGTCGCGGCCGGCGACGGCGCATTGAGGACGTGCACCGATCGCGGCGTGCGCTCGATCAGGAAATCGTGCACCAGCGTCCCGTCCCGCAGCACCGCCTGCGCCCGGATGCCCGCCTCCCGAGGCAGCAGATCCGCGGCCGTCAACTCCGGGCAGTAGCGTCGGCACTCGGCCAGATAACCCCGTTTGAACACCGAATTGCGCATCTCCCGCAAGCCGGTGCGCACGTTGTTCGCGGCCACCCGGTGAAAACCGCGGTAGCCCAGGATCTCCCGGGCATCCCGCCAGTTCACGCTGCCCTTGGCATAGCCCTCGCGGGCCAGGCCCAGCACGGCGTTCGGGCCGACCGTCAGATCGCCGTCGATGGTGGGGCTCAAATGCACACCCAGGAACGGCAATTCGGGATCCGGAATCGGATAGATGAGGGTGCGCACCAAATCCTTGCGGTGCGGCGGCAATTGGTAGTACTCGCCGCGGAACGGCACGATGCGCAGATCGATGTCCAGGCCCGCCAGCCGCGCCATCCGATCCGCCTGCAGGCCCGCGCACACCACCAGCCGCGCCGCCCGCCAGCTCCCGGACGGGCCGGAAACCGTTACGGCATCGGCTGTTTCGCTGATCGACGTGATCTCCGCACCCAGCACGATTTCGCCGCCGCCCGCGCGCACCTGCCGCGCCAGCTCCGCGGTGACGCGGGTGTAGTCGACGATGCCGGTGCCCGGCACGAACAGCGCGCCGACGCCGGTCACCCGGGGCTCGCGCCGCACCAGCTCGGCCGCGTCCAGCAACTCCACCTCGACGCCGTTGGTCACCGAGCGCTCGTAGAGCGCCAGCATTCGCGCCTGCTCCGCGGAATCGGTGGCCACCAGCAGTTTTCCGCACACCTGGAACGGAATATCGTGCGCGGCAGCGAACTCCTTGGTCAGTTCGGCACCGCGCACGCACAGCCGCGCCTTCAGGCTGCCGGGTTCGTAGTAGATCCCGGAGTGGATGACCCCGCTGTTGTGCCCGGTCTGATGGACGGCCAGCTCGCCCGCCTTCTCGACCAGCAGCAGGCTCGCGCCCGGATGCCGGTCGAGAATGCGGTGGGCCGTGGCCACCCCGACAATGCCGCCGCCGATCACGCAGTAGTCGTACACACCAGCGAGTCTCACACAGCGGTGGTGGCGGAGTCCTCCGGATGCACCGGCGCCGTCGTGGCGTCGCCGGTCACCGCCTGCCCGTCCTTGGACCCCTCCTCGTTGGCCGCAGTCGCCGCCGGAGCGGGATGCCGGGCCAGTTGCAGGCCGAGGTCGCCGATGGCCGGATCGGTGATGGTGAGCTTGACGTCGCCGCGGCGGGTGTCGAGCTCGGTGCGCACCTGGGTGGTGGCGCTCGGATCCGCGGTGAGGCCGAGCCGTTCCCCGATCGGGCCGGACAGCAGCCAGGAGCCGACGGCCGCGAAGACATTGGTGTCCACCGTGACCGTCAGCGAATTACGTTGCACCGGAAACACTTGCGCGCCCACGAAGGTGTCGCCGAGCCGCAGCTGCCCCGCGATGGGCGTGCTCGTGCCCGGCTCCGCCGGCCGGACGGGTGAAATTGTCGCCGGTGCACCGCGTTCCACTCCCCAGGTGTGGAAAAGGGTGTTCACCGAGGTGGTTTCGGCCACGGCCGCGATATCGACGGACAGCTCCCCGCCCTCGAGCTCGCGTTCGTAGGCCGGTCCGCCCGGGGCGGCCGGGACTGCGAAAATGTTGCCGGACTTCTGGGTTCCGGCGATCTCGTTGCTGATATAGGACCCGGCGGCAACGGTGAGCCCGATGCTCGCCATGGATGCGGTGACGACAGCGCTGTAACGGAGCACCTGTGACGTGCGCCGGAATGTCCGGGCAGCACTCGTCGCCGATTGATGCGACATGGTGGTGCGTTCCTTCCTCTCCCCTGTCCCCCTGCGCCTTTCGGACGCCACGACCCGCACCATTGAAAGTCGTACGCGCGTCCAGGTTACGGTGGCGCGCGGTAACACATGTCGTGGATGAGACCAGGATCACACCTACGCCATGAATGAAATCGAGAGGTTTCCGGCTGCGAAAGGCGGGGTAAATACGGAATAGCGGCGAGCGCCGACTCGACTGCCATCGAAGACCTCCGGCCAATGTCGTCCGGGTGGGCACCAGGCACGGCGCACCCACGGTAGGCGCTCGTCCGCTCCGTTCTTCAGGGTCGGAAAGTACTTTCCAGGGTCGGAGGCCGGGATCGACGGCAGGTCAGAGGAACTGGCCTGCCGTTCGGCCGCTTCCCGGGGGGCCGGCGAAAGCCTGTGCCAGACCCAGCCATTCGAGCGCATCCGCCCCGTGTACCGCCAGCGTGAGATCGTCGATGTGCCGGCGCTGGGTCACCAGCAGGCAGAAGTCCAAGGCGGGTCCGGTGATTCGCTGCGCGGCGGCCTCCGGGCCCCAGGTCCACAGGCTGCCATCCGGGGCGGTCAGTTCGATCCGGAATTCCTCCGCGGGCGCGCTGCGGCCGTGCGTCATATACGCGAAATTCCTTGTGCGCACGCCCAGATGGGCCACATGCCGCAGCCGCGGTGTGGGCGTGCGGGTGACGCCGAGCGCATCGGCGACGTCCTGCCCGTGCGCCCAGGTCTCCATGAGGCGCGCGGTGGCCATGGACGCCACGCTCATGGGCGGGCCGAACCACGGCAGCTTGGTGCCGGCGGGAACGCCGCGCAGCGCCTCGACCAGTGCGGTGCGTTCCGTGCGCCAGGCGGCGAGCAGTTCCGGCGCGGGAATGGTGGCGGCTTCCTCGGCGGCCTCGTCCACGAAGGTGAGCGCCTTCGGCAGGGCCGCTTCCACGAGTTTCTGGAATTCTCCGGCCTCGGTCGCGGCGATGGCGGCGACCTTGTCGGTCCAGTAGAGGTGCCCGATCTGATGGGCGATGGTCCATCCGGCCGCCGGGGTATCGGTCTGCCAGGCAGCCGGTTCCAGGTCGGCGACCAGCCGATCCAGCTCGTCGCCTTCGGCGGTCAGGTCGGCGAACAGTGCCTCGAGATCGGCCATTGGGCCAGCATTTCAGCCGCCCCAGAAAAATGCAAGCACGCGTGCTTGTATTTTCTGACGGGCAGGGGGCTCGGGGGTTTACCCCCGCTCCCCTTCTTTTCGGCTACCAGCCGAAGAGAACCAGGTGTACTCCGCCGACGACCAGGCCGAGCAGGGCTCCGTGCAGGTAGAGCAGCCAGGCGTCCTGTTCCACCGACGCGTAGAACATCTCCATGAACTCGCCCGGAGTCAGCTGCTGCAGCTTGCGCGCCGCGAACTCCTCGATCTTCTTGGCCTGTTCGGCCGCGAAGACCTCGTCCTCCACGAGGCTGGGCACCAGGTTCACCGCCGCGCCCGCCGCGCCGACCTTCAGATTGTCGAACTGCCGCTTGCCGAACGCGGCCCGCGCCATGGTGTGGGTGGGTCCGAGCTGCCGGTGGATCTCGTCGGCGATGAGCTTCTCCAGCATGAGCCGGGTCTTGTCGCCGTTCGGCCCCTCGAGCAGTTCGCGCGCCAGATTGGGCAGCGTCAGCACCTGATAGGCCAGGATGGTCGCGAGGTCGGCGGCGGCCTGCGGCTGCCGCTTGGCCAGCAGCGCCTGCTTCCACAGGTACTTGTAGCGCGGCTGCGGATCGCCGGGCTCGAAGACCACCTTCACGGCGATCATGTTCACGATGACGCCGATGGCGGCCGCCGCGGCCAGGATGACCAGCCAGCCCGGAATCCAGCCGATGATCGGAATGCTGTGGTGCACTTCCATGTACAGCGCCAGCAGCACGCCGAACGGTGCGCCCAGCAGGCCGACGCGGATCATGAACCGCAGTTCCGGCGCGGCGATGGTGGTGGTCAGATCCTTGAGGATCTCGGGGTTCTCGCGCAGGTAGCGGATGACGAAGCTCTTGATGTCGATGAGCTGGTCGACATTGTCACCGAGCTGTTCGAAGGAGCGGCGCGCGAGGTTCGGCAGTTCGCGTTCCACGCGCTGGTAGAGCACGTTCTTCACGGCCTTCGGAGCGACGGCCCACAGTTCGGGGTTCTCCCGCTTCATGATTCCGTCGACGATGGGCTCGACCTGTTTGCGCCCGATGGCGGCGATGTAGTCGGCGATGCCGTCCAGGTCGAGTTCGTGGATGAAGTCCTTGGGGCTGCCGATCCGCATGAGCGCCTTGTCCACGCAGATGCTGGCCATCTTCTCGGCGCGCGCGGGGATGAAGCCCTGGAAGCCGAACTGCCTGCCGTCCTCGGAGAAGATGGGCAGCACCTGCACGCGGCGCGGCAGGTACGGGTAGAGGATCTCGAGTCCCGGGATCCGGATGCCGCGAAAGTAGACCGGCCAGAACAACATCAGCACGCCGGTCCAGTTGGTGAGCAGGCCGGCGATGGCGCTGAAGACGGGGAAGCTGATGAGATCGACGACGAGTTTGGGCTGTCCGGTGAGTTGTTCCCAGTCCAGGAACATTCCCGACGCCACTGTCGTCATAGCTGGTCCCCCTATGGCCGAGCCGATGGTGAGAAATAATGCTCCCTAATGTCTCATATCGTGCAGGGTTTCACTCGACCGGCAATACTGGTCAACCGACCAACATGGAAGGGCTAGGGAGATCTCGATGACCGTCGACCGCCGTGGTTTTCTCGCAGGTGCGGCAGCCGCCGCAGGTGTCACCACCCTGGCCGCCGCCGGCCCCGCCTGGGCCGCACCCGTCCCCGCGGTGGCCGACGGCGTCCCCAAGTTCCCCTTCCCGACCGGCACGGACCTGCGCATCCTGGTCACCGGCGACGCCGGCACCGGAGCCCGCCCACAGTGGGCGGTGGCCGACGCGGCCCGCGCCCTCCATGCGCGCCAACCCTTCTCGCTGGCGCTGGGCCTCGGCGACAATGTCTACGAATCCGGCCCCTGGGCCGATGACGACGCCCAGTTCAAGGCCAAGTTCGAGGACCCCAACAACGGCCTCGACATCCCCTGGATCATGGTGCAGGGCAATCACGACAACAGCTCGATCCTGCCCGGCGACGGCGGCTGGCTGCTGCGCGGCGACCACGAGGTCGCCTATCACGCCCGCTCGGCCCGCTGGTGGATGCCGTCGCGCTACTACTCGGTCCGCATCCCGCACGAGCAGCCCATCGTCGAGTTCTTCATCCTCGACCTGAACCCGATCGCCGCCTACCTGCCCCCGCTGTTCAACGAATACTGGTCCGCCGGTGGCACTTTCATGACCGAGCAGGCCGCCTGGCTGGATCGCGCCCTGGCCGAGTCCCCCGCCAAGTGGAAGATCGCCCTCACCCACCACCCCTACCTGAGCAACGGCTCGCACGGCAATGCCGGTGAATACGACGGGGTGCCGATCGATCTCGTCAACGGCAGCGAGGTCAAGAAGTTCTTCGAGGCGCACGTCCTGGGCCGCTGCCAGTTCCTGCTCTCCGGCCATGACCACAATCTGCAGGTGCTCGAGCCCACCACGGACTGCAAGGGCACCCGCCAGATCATCTCCGGTGCCGCTGCGAAAACCAGCAGCGGCCACCCCGACCGCAACCCGGCGCTGTTCCAGACCTTCACCGACCTCGGCTTCATGGTCCTGGACCTGAACCCGTCATCGGCCGACCTGGGGGTCTACACGGTGGACCCGTCGAACCCCCAGCCCGTCAACGTCTTCCAGCGTCGCCTGGCCTGATTCCGTTGCGCTGGTTGCTCAAGGCTTGAGCACGATCCGAATCGGATTGCCCTCCTTGGCATCCAGCGCATGCACGGCCTTCGCGGCATCGGCGAGCGGCATGACCGCGCTCACCGACCGCGAGAAGTCCACCCGGTGCAGCCCCTGCAACTTCACCAGCTGCGTCACATGCTCCGGCTGCGACCCGTAATGCCCGCGCAACTGCTGCTGGAAGAAGCTGAATGCCGTCCCGCCGGTAATGGTGATCGGTTTGTCCGTGAGCCCGACCAGCACCAGCCGCCCCTGCGGCGCAAGACAAACCACCGCCTGCTCCCGCACGGCCGCCACACCCGCGAAGTCGAACGCGGCCGCCAGCCCGGTCCCCGTGGCCGCGAACACCTTCCGCCGCAGATCCGGATCAGCGGGATCGAACGCGAAGTCCGCCCCGAACTCCAGCGCCCGCTCCCGAGCCGCGGGCAGTGGATCCACCGCGATGATCGGCGCGGCCCCCACCATCCGCAACAACTGCACCCCATGCGCCCCCAGCCCGCCGACACCCCAAACCCCCACCGGTTCACCGGGTTTCACCTCGGCGGTGGCGGTGATCGCGGCCCACGGCGTGGAAACGGCATCCGGAATGAAGCAGGCCTGCTCGAACGGCAGATCATCCGGAATCGGCACCAGCGTGTCGACGCGGGCGAGCGTGTACTCCGCCCACCCGCCGTCGTAATCCACACCCCGCGTGTAGACCGCCGCCCCGCGAACCTCCCCCGCCTGCAACAGCACCCGATCGCCCACCTTGGCCGCGGTCACCCCCGGCCCGAGGGCGTGCACCGTGCCCGCCACCTCATGCCCCAGCGTGACCACGTCGCCCTTCAGGAACAGCGGCGAAAGCATCCCGTCGATGAGGTGCACATCCGACAGGCAGACCCCCGCGGCCTCCACCTTGATCAGTACCTGATCCGCCCCCGGCTCGGGCACCGGCACCTCGTCCAATTCCAGTCGTCGTTCTTTTCCGAGGTGCAGTCGCGCAGCGAGCATGATCATCGACTCCTAGTGGTGTACGGCACAGCCCAATCCCGCGCCATCGTATGACATCGGGCTGTGACCTGGGGAGTTTCGCTGGCGGCGAACGGGCGGAACAAGAGCGGCAAGGGGTGGGTTGAGTGGACATAGCTCAACCTTGGAAGGGGTCGAAGAGTGACTACATCTCAGAACCTGCCGGTCCTGTTCCTGACCGATCCGATCGTGCTCCCGGGCATGGTGGTGCCGGTCGAGCTGGACGAGTCCGCGCAGGCCGCAATCGATGCCGCGCGTGCCGGGAAGGTCAACCAGGTGTTGGTCGCGCCTCGGCTCGACGAGGGGTACGCCACCTACGGCGTCGTCGCCACCATCGAACAGGTGGGTCGGATGCGCGGGGGTGCGCCGGCGGCCGTGTTGAAGGCCGAGGAGCGCGCGAAGATCGGGCACGGGGTGACCGGGCCGGGCGCCGCGCTGTGGGTGGAGGCGGAGGCCGTCGAGGTCCCCGCCGCCGACGGCAAGACCAAAGAGCTTGCGGCGGAATACAAGAAGCTGGTCGTGGCCGTGTTGCAGCGGCGGGAGGCGTGGCAGGTCATCGACGCGGTGAACCAGCTGCAGGATCCTTCCGCGCTGGCCGATGCGGCCGGGTGGGCTTCCTACCTGAGCAATGCCGAGAAGCGGGAGCTGCTCGAAACCGTCGATACCGCAACGCGTTTGAGCAAGCTGATCGAGTGGACCAAGCAACACATCGCCGAGACGGAGATCTCGGAGAAGATCAGTGAGGATGTGCGCGAGGGCGTCGAGAAGACGCAGCGGGAGTTCCTGCTGCGGCAGCAGTTGAACGCGATCCGCAAGGAGCTGGGTGAGGACGAGCCCGACGGGGCCGAGGACTACCGCGCCCGGGTCGAGAACGCCGAGCTGCCGGACGATATCCGGGAGGCGGCGCTGCGCGAGGTCGGGCGGCTGGAGCGGTCCAGCGATCAGAGCCCGGAGTCGGGCTGGATCCGCACCTGGCTGGATACCGTCCTGGAACTGCCGTGGACGGTGAAAACCGAGGACAGCACCGATGTTTCGGCCGCGCGCGCCGTGCTGGACGCCGACCACCACGGGCTGGACGAGGTGAAGGACCGCATGGTCGAGTACCTGGCGGTGCGGGCCCGGCGGGCCGCGCGCAACCTGGAGGTCGTGGGCGGTCGCGGCTCCGGCGCGGTGCTGGTGCTGGTGGGTCCGCCCGGTGTGGGCAAGACCTCGCTGGGTGAGTCCGTGGCTCGTGCGCTGGGCCGCAAGTTCGTGCGGGTCGCCCTGGGTGGCGTGCGCGACGAGGCGGAGATCCGCGGGCACCGGCGCACCTACGTCGGCGCCCTGCCGGGTCGGATCGTGCGCGCCATGAAGGAGGCGGGTTCGATGAATCCCGTTGTCCTGCTGGACGAGATCGACAAGGTCGGCTCCGACTTCCGGGGTGATCCGGCGGCGGCGCTGCTCGAGGTGCTGGACCCCGCGCAGAACCACACCTTCCGCGACCACTACCTGGACCTGGACCTGGATCTGTCGGACGTGCTGTTCATCGCGACCGCGAACGTCATGGAGACGATTCCCGGCCCGCTGCTGGACCGCATGGAGCTGATCACGGTCGACGGCTACACCGAGGCCGACAAGGTGGCCATCGCCCGCGACTTCCTGGTCCCGCGCCAGCTGGAGCGCAATGCCCTGACGGCGGAGGAGGTTTCGGTCACCGACGCCGCCCTGCGCGAGATCGCCGCCAACTACACCCGGGAAGCCGGCGTGCGGCAGATGGAGCGCCTGGTCGCCAAGGCCCTGCGCAAGGCAGCCACCAAACTGTCCGAGCAGGCCGACCTGGCCGACGCCGAAAGCCGCGTCATAGCAGGTGAATTCGTGCCGCAGCCCGAATCCCTGGGCTACGACGAGGATCTCGGCTACGACGAGGTCGCGCGCACCGGTTCCCTGGTCATCGACCTGCCGGACCTGAAGGAGTACCTGGGCCGCCCCCGCTTCACCCCGGATTCGGTGGAACGCACCGCGGTCCCCGGTGTCGCAACGGGTTTGGCGGTGACCGGCGCGGGCGGCGACGTCCTCTACATCGAGGCCAATGCCGCCGAGGGCGACCGCTCCCTGACCCTCACCGGTCAGCTGGGCGACGTCATGAAGGAGTCCGCGCAGATCGCCCTGACCTACGTCCGCTCCCACCTGGAGGAGATCGGCATCGAGCCGAAGGTGCTGGATCGCAATATCCACATCCACTTCCCGGCAGGCGCGGTCCCGAAGGACGGCCCGTCGGCCGGCGTCACCATGGTCACGGCCCTGGTGTCCCTGGCCCTGGGCCGCCAGGTCCGCTCCGATGTCGGCATGACCGGCGAGGTCACCCTCAACGGCCGTGTCCTCCCCATCGGCGGGGTCAAGCAAAAGCTCCTGGCAGCCCAGCGAGCCGGCCTGAAGACCGTCTTCATCCCGGCCCGCAACGAGCCCGACCTGGACGAGGTCCCCACCGAAGTCCTGGCCGCCCTGGACGTCCGCCCCGTCGCCGACGTGGCAGAAATCCTGGCCTACGCCATCGAACCGGTCGCCGAACCGGCCTACTCCGGCCCGGCCCTCAGCGCCACCGCATAACCCAACCCGAGAAGCCGTGCACGCTCCCCGAGCATGCACGGCTTCCGCATAGGAGGGTGCTGCAGCAGAATGTATTCCGTGAACTGGTGGCGCGAGTACAAGTCGCGGCGGGAAACCGCCTACCTGCTCAGCACTCCTGCAAACACTCGCCACCTGCTCGAGTCGATCGCACAGTCAGAACGTTCGCTACCGTCGGGCGAACATGTTTCACATGAAACGAAACCTGCAGAGGCTGAGGGCATCTCGTAGAGTCGGCCTGTGATTGCAGTTGCCACCTGGAATGTCCTCCACCGCGTCCATGCCGACAACTACGCCGGTGACACTGTCGAGCGGTGGCCACGCGAGGCGGATCGGATCGCGTCCGTCGCTGCAGCAATTGCTCAGCTTCCGGAGCGGGTGATTGCGCTGCAGGAGGTCAGCGGCGATCAGGTGGAGAGTCTTCGTGAGGCGCTGCCGGACCGGACGGTTCATGTGCTGCGCTATCCGCGTGTTCCGACGCCACGACGCCTGCCTGATCCGCTCCGGGACCGTTCGGAGAATCTCGTGATCGTCAGCGATGGGTCGAGCAAGGTGGTGGCGGCCGAGAATTTCGCCAATGATCGCGGGAATGGGCTTCTCGCTGTGGAATTCGAGGATCTACTGGTTGTTGCGACGCATGTGAGCGGTGATGAGCGGCGGGAGAGCCAGTTCGTGCGGCTCGCCGAGGTGGTAGCGGATCGGCGGGCAGTGCTGCTCGGGGACTTCAATGTCGATCGGGGCACCGTGGCGGCGGCGCTCGGCGGGGACTTCGAGGTTGCCGAGTTTCCTGCCGATTCGATTCCGACCAGGCCGCGCACCTCCGGGACGAAGTCGCAGTTCATCGACCATGTGGCGGGGCGCGGAGTTACGGTGCGGGACTTGGTGGTCGAGGATGTGGCCGGGGTGTCCGACCACAATCTCGTGCGGGCGGTGGTGGGCTAGAACTCGCCTGCCACGCCGAGGACGGTGCGGCCGGAGTGGGTGCCTTCGAGGATGGAGCGCAGTACCGATTCGGCTTCGGTGATGGGGGCGTAGTTCTCCAGGAGGGAGAGGTGCTGGGGTTTCAGGTCCTTGGCGAGGCGGGCCCACAGGTCGCGGCGTTTGGCGATGGGGAAGTGGGCGGAGTCGATGCCGAGCAGGGAGACGCCGCGCAGGATGAAGGGCATGACCGTGGTGGGGACGGACGGGCCGCCGGTGAGGCCCGAGACCGCCACCGCGCCACCGTAGTTGGTGGTGGAGAGGATGTGGGCGAGGGATTCGCCGCCCACGCTGTCGACGGCGGCGGCCCACTGGGATTTGCCGAGGGGGCGGAGTTTCTCGCCCTCGGCGGGGAGGCGGCCGATGACCGTTTTCGCGCCGAGGGTTTCGAGGAGTTCGGTGGCGCCGATCTTGCCGGTGGAGGCGATCACCTCGAAGCCGAGGCCCGCCAGGATGTCGACCGCCACCGTGCCCACGCCGCCGGTGGCGCCGGTGACCAGGACCGGGCCGTCGGAGGTGGTGAGGCCGTGGTCGAGCAGCGCCTGCACGCTCATGGCGGCGGTGAAGCCGGCGGTGCCGAGGGCGGCCGCTTCACGCGGGGTGAGGCCGTCGAGTTTCACCACCCATTCGCCCGGAACCTTGGCGTATTCGGTGAATCCGCCGTGGTGGGCGACGCCGATGTCGTAGCCGTGCGCGACCACCAGATCGCCGGGCGCGAAATCGGGGTCCTCGGATTCGACGACTTCGCCGGTGAGATCGATGCCGGGGATGATCGGGTACGCGCGCACCACGCCGCCGCGCGGGGTGATGGCGAGCCCGTCCTTGTAGTTGGCGCTCGAATACTGCACCCTGATCGTCACATTGCCGGGGCCGAGGAAGTCGTCGCCGACCGTCTCGCGCACGAGCGTGATCCCGCTGTCTGTTTCGTGTGCCACCATCGCCTGGAACTCCATGGACCGAGCATAGGTGCCGATGCGCTGGTCACGATGTTCTTCGGCCACGAATCCCCGGCAGCACCGCCTGCCCGCGGCCCCGGTGGACGTCGGTATTCCCGAATCCCTGACGGGCTGAAAACCCTTGCCTCAGGCGAACTTCGGGGCCCGCTTGGCAACGAAGGCGGCGATGCCCTCCTGGCCGTCGGCGGACCGCGCGCAGCTGGTGATGAACTGGGCTTCGGTGTTCAGCTGCTCTTCGAGGGTGTGCTGTGAAGACACCAGCAGCAGCTTCTTCACGTGCGCGTTGGACAGCTTCGGCCCGGCGGCGAACTGCTGGGCCAGGGTCTCGACGGTGGTGGTGAGCTCGTCGTCGGCGACCACCTGGTGCAGCAGGCCCCAGTCGAGGGCGTCGGCGGCGGTCAGCACGCGGTTGGTGAGCATGAGGTCCTGTGTCTTGCGCAGCCCGATGAGCCGCGGCAGGTAGTAGGACGCGCCGCCGTCGGGGTTCAGCCCGACCTTGGTGTAGGCCATGGTGAACGAGGCGGATTCGGCGGCGACCACCAGGTCACCGGCGACCGCGAGGCTGAGTCCCGCACCGGCCGCGGTGCCGTTCACGCCGACGATGAGCAGCGCGTCCATTCGCGCGAACGAGGAGACGGCGTGGTGCAGCGTGGCGGCCAGCTTCTCGATGAACTCGCCGGTGTCGGGGCTGTCGGCCATGGCGCGCACATCGCCGCCGGCGGAGAAGAACCGTCCGGCGCCGGTCAGCACGACCACCTTGATCGCCGGATCTTCCGAGCAGTACGCGGCGGCCCGTGCCAGCTCGTCGGCGAGCGCCTGGTCGATGCCATTGGCGGCCTTGGGCCGGTTGAGGGTGATGCGGGCAATGGGCCCGTTGTGCTCGAACAGGATGTTCTCGTAGTCGCTCATCCGCGGCTGCCTTCCGTCGCAATGTCTGGCCCCAGCATGACAAATTCGACTCGCACCCCGAGCAGCCGGATGGGCCGATCCAGCTCGAAGGCGTGCAGCACAGTGAGCGCGGTCTGCACGATCTCGTCGACATCGGTGCAGGCCCTGGGCAGTTTCTTCTGTTTGGTGCGGGTGAAGAAGGTCTTGGTGCGCACGGTGACTCCGACGCGTCCGATGGCGCGTCCTTCGGCGAAGGTCTCCTCCGCCGCCTGGGTGGCCAATCGCGTGACCGCGTCGTCGATGTCGGCGATCTCGGTCAGGTCGGCGGGAAACGTCTCGGATCGACTGCGCCCCACCGGTTCTCGCGGCGCCGAGATATCGGTGTCACCCCCGCCGTGCCCGAGCACCCAGAAGTACGGCCCGGTATTGGGCCCGAATTCGGCTGCGAGCATGTCCCGGTCGGCGGCGGCGAGTTCGCCGACGGTTTCGATTCCCAAGGCGCTCAACCGTTTCGCGATACGCGCACCCACGCCCCAGAGCGCGGTGGTGGGCCGATGGTTCATGAGCTCGGCCCAGTTGTCCGAGGTCAGCCGGAAGGTTCCGGTTCCGGGGTTCGCCTGATCGCCGGTCTTGCCGACCGCCTTCGCGAACCCGGTGGCGAGTTTGGCGCGAGTCTTGTTGTCCCCGATGCCGACCGCGCAGGTGAGATCCAATTCCGCTATGGCACTTCGGATTTCCTGAGCCAGGCGTTCGGGATCATCGGTGTCGACCGCCAGGAAGGCTTCGTCGAATCCGAGCACCTCCACACGCCCGGGGAAGGTCCGCAGCAGCTCCATGATCTCCTCGGACGCCTCGGCGTAGGTGGTCAGGTCCTGCGGCAGGAACACCCCGTCCGGGCAGACCCGCGCCGCCGTGCGCAGCGGCATTCCGGCGCGTACGCCGTAGGCCCGCGCCGGATACGACGCGCAGGACACCACCTTGCGGGGTTCGGCGGGATCGCCGTTCCCGCCCACGATGACCGGTTGCCCGCGCAGCTCCGGATGCCGCCGGAATTCCACCGCGGCCTGGAATTGGTCGAGGTCGACGTGCAGGAGCCAACGCCTCACCCCTCCGTCATACCGCATGGTCTGGATGAAATGCCGGAATTCGGGGTGGTCGAACCGGAACGACTCAGCGGGTGTGCGATCGCTTCAGCCACGCCCACGGCGACCGGTAGCGGTACCGGGCCTTGACCGCGCCGGAGTTCACCTTGCCCTCGACCCGCAGTATCGGCGCGCCCGGAAAGTGCGGCAGTTTCACGCGATTCACCACGCTGCCACTGCCGCACTGCACCCGATCGAGGTCGACGCGCCATCCGCGCGGCACGATCAGCACGACCGCTCCGGAACCGATCTCGACCTTCACGGTGATTTGCCGGCGTGCGCAGTAGGCATTGTTGAAGTCGATGTGGATGGTGCCGGAACCGCACTCGGCGGTGAGCCGATCCGGCACCTCCCACTGTCCGTCCACCCGCTTGGTGCCGCTGCCCACGCGCAGGTCCAGCGTCTCGGCATTGTGATCCGGCAGATCCGCTGTGACAGCGGACAATTCGGCGTTGGTGCGGGCCGCGTAGACCGCACCGAGGCGCCGGTCCAGTTCCATGAGGTCCAGTCGTCCCTCGCCGACCGCGTGCTGTAGTCGCCGCGCCGTGAGCGTCCGTTCGAGGTCGTCGATGCGCACCGCAGCCGTCGACCGCTTCTCGTTGGACTGGGACACCAGAGCTCCTCCCCTGAAAACAACCAGGCAATCAACCTCAGGATTGCCACGGGGAGTTGAATTATGTCTGACTGCAGGATATTTCGGACGTCCGGACTCTAACGGTACGGTCACGGTTGGACATTCGTTCAGTGACGTCCCAGGTAGACGGTGGTCGCGCCCAGCAGGTAAACATCTTCGCGCGCACCGATATACGCGTCGGAGGACGGATCGAGCAGCGTACCGACGGCCGTACGATCGTCCGCATCCAACCGCTCGGCGGTCCGCTCCAGAAGCCAGACGAGCCATGCGGTCACCGAGGCGCGCACCTCCGGCGACACCGGGGCGGGATGGTCGGTGACCACGCTGAAGGAGGTCACCTCGGAGAGCCCGGCCTTGGTCAGCGCCACATTCCAGCCGTAGGGCATGCGCACCGAACCGTCGATCTCGGCGCGCATCTGCGCGAAGCCCGCATCGCGGGCGGCCAGCAGGCGATCCTGCAGGCCGGGTGCGCCGACACCGAGATCCCAAGGCAGGCAACGGGTCTGCAGCCCGCCCTCGGCGAGGGCCAGCCAGCCGCCGGGCCGCACCAGGCGGGCCAGGCGCGAGGTGCCGGCCTGCTGGTCGGGCAGGTGATGCACCATGCGGGAGGCCCAGACCAGATCGGTCAGCGGCACCACGTCGAAGATCTCGTCGGAGGCGGCGTCGACGCGGACGGTGTCGACCTTCACTCGATCGTCGCCGTTCAGGGCTGTCAGCACCGCCTCGCGCGCGGCTTCGAGGAGTTCCGGGACCGCGTCGGCGATGACGAGCCGGCCGCCGCCGCGCCGCGCGAGTTCGAGGGCGAAGGCGACGCTCTGGCCGCCCGCGCCCGCGCCGATATCGAGGACGGTGGGCTGATCGTTCTCAGGGGTGAGCAGTCCGACCAGTCGCTCCGCGATCTGCGCCTGGGTGGCGGCCTCGATGGAGTCGTCCTGGCGCAGCCGCTCGAGCATGGTGGACCAGTCGATGTTGTCGTGGGTGTGCCCATGCCCATGCCCGTGGCTGTGACCGTTGCCGTGCTGGTGACCGTGCGAATGTCCGTGCGAGTGCGTTCCCATGGGAACGACGCTAGCTCGGCCCACCGAGACGTCGGCAAGTTCTTTTGCCGATTCGGCAAACGTGTCGGCTCACTCGGGCTGGAGATGGGCGAGCAGCAGCTTGATGAGCAGCACCGGTGTCACCCAGACCAGGGCCGCGGGCAGTCCGATCGGAGCCAGCATGGCGAGCGTCACCCACGCGAAGGCCACCGGTTTGCGCAGCCGCACCGGCGCGGCCAGCACCGCGACCGCTCCGCCGAGCGCCAGGGCGTACACGAATCCCGCTGCGGCCCAGCCGAATCCCGGCACCACGAGGGCGAGCAGGAACGGCTGCACATGAATCGCGACGAACCCCAGGTGATGCCACCGCGTGCGCCCCGGCCGATGGAAATGCCGTTTCGCCGCCGACGTCGAATTCACCACGGCCCCACCACACAGATCGAAGGCCACAAGCGCGATCACCGCGACGGCGAGTCCGGGCAGCTCCGCGTCGAGGGCGAGCAGCACGGCACCGATGGCTCCCGCCGCGGCGGTGAGGTAGCAGGCGAGACTCTCCCCCGTGGTCGCGCCGGGCGCGATGAGCCGTTCGTTGAGGGTCAGGGTGGTCATGTTCGCTCCCGCAGTCCGTCGATGCAGATGTCCAGAATCGGTTGTGCCAGTTCGCCTACCGGGACCTCGGGATCGACCAGCCATTGCAGCAGCACGCCCTCGATGACGCCGACGATCACGGTGGCGTGTGCTTCGCCCAGATCGGGCCGGATCTCGCGCAGCAACCCGGTGATGAGTACGCGATGCTCCTGATAGACCTCGCGCATGTAGTCGGTGGCCCACAGGTCCAGCAGGATCCGGGCGTGGTCCGGAGTCGTGGCCAGTGCGCCGAGCACTTCGCGCACCAGCGTGGCGAAGCGGTCCAGCGGCGGTGCGTCGCTCTCCAGGATCCGGCGCACGATGGCCTGCGAATCTCCGCTGTACTGCTCGAATGCCGCGGCCAGCAAGGCATCTCGGCTGTCGAAGTACAGGTAGACGCTGCCCTTGGCGATGCCGGCTTCGGTGGCGACATCGTCTATTCGGGAGGCGGCGAAGCCTTTTCGGGCGAAGACCCGCACGGCCGCAGCCAGGATCTCCTGTCGCCGTGCGGTCTTGTCGACCCTCTTCGGTGACATGCGCACCTCGCTTATTATGACTGACTGTTCAGTCATAATAAGCCGCGAAAAGAAAGCCGCACAAGAGCGAAAAACCTTGCTCCCGTGCGGCTTCCGGTGATCTCAGGCCGCTGCCGGCGTGCTGTCGTCGGCGAACTGGGTCCGGTACAGCTCCGCGTACCGGCCACCCGCCGCCAGCAGCTGGGTGTGCGTGCCGCGTTCCACCACGGTGCCGTGCTCGAGCACCACGATCTGATCCGCGTTCCGAATCGTCGACAGGCGGTGCGCGATGACCAGCGCGGTCCGGCCGTCGAGCGCCTCGGCCAGCGCCTCCTGCACCGCTGCCTCGGAGGTCGAGTCCAGGGAGGCGGTGGCCTCGTCCAGGATCACCACGCGCGGTTGCTTGAGCAGCAGCCGGGCAATGGTGAGCCGCTGCCGCTCGCCGCCGGAGAGCCGGTAGCCGCGTTCGCCGACCACGGTGTCCAAACCGTCGGGCAGCGCGGAGATCAGCTCGAACAGGCGGGCGCGGCGCAGCGCGTCCCACAGCTCGTCCTCGGTGGCCTCGGGCCGGGCCAGCAGCAGGTTGGCGCGAATGGTGTCGTGGAACAGATGCCCGTCCTGGGTGACCAGGCCGACGGTGTCCTGAATGGAACGCCCGGTCAACTCGCGCACATCGGTGCCGCCGAGCCGCACGGACCCGGAATCCACGTCGTAGAGGCGCGAAACCAGTTGGGCGATGGTGGATTTCCCCGCGCCGGAGGAGCCGACCAGGGCCACCAGCTGCCCGGGTTCGGCGCGCAGCGACACACCGTGCAGCACCTCTTCGCCGCCGCGGGTGTCCAGCGTGGCCACATCCTCCAGCGAGGCGAGCGACACCTTGTCGGCGGACGGGTAGCCGAAGCGCACGTGGTCGAGCTCCACCGCGACCGGACCCTCCGGCACCGGCTTCGCCTCCGGCGCGTCCTCGATGAGCGGCTTCAGATCCAGGATCTCGAAGACCCGCTCGAAGCTCACCATGGCCGACATGACATCCACGCGCGCACTGGCCAGCGCCGTGAGCGGTGAGTACAGCCGGGTCAGCAGCAGTGAAAGCGCCACCACCGCACCGGGATCCAGCTGCCCGCGCAGTGCCATGTAGCCGCCGAGCCCATAGACGAGCGCCAGGGCCAGCGCCGACACCAGCGTGAGCGCGGTGACGAACACGGTCTGCAGCATGGCCGTGCGAACGCCGATATCGCGTACTCGCCCTGCGCGCGTGGCGAATTCGGCGGATTCCTGCTGCGGGCGGCCGAACAGCTTCACCAGGGTGGCGCCGGGCGCGGAGAAACGCTCGGTCATCTGCGTGCTCATGGCCGCGTTCAGACCGGACGCCTCGCGCTGAATTCCGGCCAGCCGCTCCCCCATCCGCCGGGCGGGCAGCACGAACACCGGCAGCAGGACCAGGGCCAGCAGCGTGATCTGCCAGGACAGGCGCAGCATCACCACGAGGGTGAGCGCCAGCGTGACCACGTTGGTGACCACACCGGACAGGGTGGAGCTGAAGGCCCGCTGCGCGCCGATCACGTCATTGTTGAGCCGGCTGACGAGTGCGCCGGTCCGGGTGCGGGTGAAGAACGCCACCGGCATGCGCTGCACGTGATCGAAGACGGCGGTGCGCAGATCGAAGATCAGGCCCTCGCCGATGCGGGCCGACAGCCAGCGAATGACCAGCCCGAGACCCGCATCCAGCACCGCGACCACGGCGATGATCGCCGCGAGCACGACCACCGTACGCGCCGGCCCGCCGCCGACGATGGTGTCCACGACCCGCCCGGCCAGCACCGGTGTGGCGACCGCCAGCAGCGCCGACCCGATGCTCAGCACCAGGAACCACGCCAGCCGCCGATGGTGCCGCCGCGCGAACGCCAGAATCCGCTTGGCCGTGGCCAGCCGCAGTGGACGCTGCTCGGTGGGCGCGTTCATCTGCCGGTACAGCTGATTCCACGCCACGGATTCCATACTCATCCCGCACTCCTCACCGCTCGGAGTCTCATCGAACCCCGGACCACCGACAGTAAGACCTCAACAAAGGTTGAGGGCAAGTGCTTCCGACCGGACCGTTGGTTCGCTGTTGGTGAACAATTGGCCGGATATCGGACCGTGTGCTGAAACAACGTTCGGCACAAAGGAACTCATCATGTCCCTCCGTTCTCGCCTGGCCGGTCTGGCCGGAATCGGCCTGCTCGCCTTCGCATCCACCCTGGCCGGGAGCACTCCCGCACAGGCCGCCACCGGGTACGAGCGCTGCCCCACCGGCTGGATCTGCCTCTTCGATCGGCCGGACGGCGAGGGCACGATGAAGAAGTTCGCCATCGGCTCCGCCAACCTTGCGGAATGGGGCGCCGAGGATTTCACTCGCTCCCTCTACAACCGCACCGGCGCGGAAGTCAGCTTGTTCACCGACCGCAACTACAAGGGCATCAGCTACGCCATCCAGCCCAATGATCAGCTCGACGACACCCCGGACTTCGACATCAGCTCACTGACCGTGCACAACGACCACGCCGTCGGCTACAACCAGTGCCCCGACACCTGGGTCTGCCTGTTCGACGGCCCCAACGCCACCGGCAACATGTACAAGTTCAAGATCGGCAGCCTGGACCTGCGTCAATGGAACGCCGACAACAAGGCCGTCTCCATGCGCAACCGCTCCGGCAAGGAAGTCAACCTCTACGAGGACTACAACTACGCGAGCTGGGCGTACACCTACGCCGGCCACGACGCCGTGTACAACGGCTACCAGCTGCCGAGCGGTACGAGCTCGATCAAGGTCGGATAGCCCGAACTCTTCGGGGGTTCTCAGGGGCTTCGCCCCCGAACCCCCTGGGGTGGGCAGGGCTTCGGACTCCAGCCGACCTCGTCGGGCCGGTGAACCGAGTGCCATTGCAGTATCGACCCGTCGAGCCGCTTGGGCGGCTGGCTGGGTTCGTGTTGGATCTGGTGGGCCCGGGTCACTCCGGGGCCTTGGACGCGGCATCTAGGGTTGGGGGATGCGCGGATCATGGGAGCGGGCCTTGCGCGCTGCGGTCGACGGGGAGGTCGATACCGATGCGCGCCGGCGGGCCGAGTACGCCTCGGACGCCTCGAACTATCGGGTGCTGCCGGCGGCCGTGGTGTTTCCGCGCACCGCGGGCGATGTGGCGGCGGCGCTCGGGATCGCGCGGGGCGAGGGGCTCGCGGTGACCGCGCGCGGGGCGGGAACCTCGGTGGCGGGCAATGCCATTGGGCCCGGCCTGGTGCTGGACTTCAGCCGGCACCTGAACGGGATTCCGGAATTGGATCCGGAACGGCGGATCGCGCGCGTGCAGCCCGGTGTCGTGCTCGGTGCGCTCCAGCGGGAGGCCGCGCGGCACGGACTGCGCTTCGGGCCCGATCCTTCGACGCAGAACCGGTGCACGCTGGGCGGGATGATCGGCAACAATGCCTGCGGGCCGCGCGCCGTCGCCTGGGGACGAACCTCGGATACGGTGCGTGAACTGCTGATTCTCGACGGCAGCGGGGTCGAGCGTCGGCTACGTGAGGACCTGGCGGAAATTCCGGGGCTGGCCGAGTTCACCCGCGCGAATCTGGCGGTGATCCGCACCGAGCTGGGGCGCTTCGAACGCCAGGCGTCCGGGTACGCGCTGGAACATCTACTGCCGGAACGGGGTTCGTCGCTCGCGAAGGCGTTCGTCGGCACCGAGGGCACCTGCGGGCTGCTGCTGGAGGCGACGGTCGATCTGGTGCCGGTGCCCGCCGCCACCGTGCTCGTGGTGCTCGGTTACGCCGACATGCCCACGGCCGCAGACGATATCAAGGCGGTGACGGCCGCCCACCCGATCGCCGTCGAGGGCATGGATGCCCGGCTGGTCGATGTCGTGCGATCGCATCGCGGCGCCGTCCCGGAGCTGCCGCGCGGCGGCGGCTGGCTGCTGGTGGAGATCGCGGGCGAGACGGCCGAGCAGGCGCGGGAGGTCGCCGAGTTCCTCGCGTCGTCGGCCACCGCGCTGGATTCCCGCGTGGTGACGAACAAGGCTGAGGCCCAAGCACTCTGGGGCATACGCGCCGATGGAGCCGGACTCGCCGGTCGCACCCCCGACGGCCATCCCGCCTGGCCCGGCTGGGAGGATGCCGCCGTGCCGCCGGATCGCCTCGGCGCGTATCTGCGCGAATTCGCCGATCTCACCCGTGAGCACGGTGTCGACGGCCTGCTCTACGGTCACTTCGGCGACGGCTGCATCCACGTCCGCCTGGATCTCCCGATAGTGGATGCGCCGCAACGCTTCCGAGCTTTCCTGGAGGACGCGGCCCGCCAGGTGGTGCGCTTCGGCGGCTCCCTCTCCGGCGAGCACGGCGACGGCCGGGCCCGCTCCGAACTCCTCCGCTTCATGTACTCCGAGCAGGCGCTACGGGCCTTCGCCGGCTTCAAATCCCTCTTCGACCCCGACGATGTCCTGAATCCCGGTGTGGCAGTTCACCCGAACCCCATCGACACCGACCTGCGCCTGGCCGGCCTGCGACCGCTGCCGACGGCTGACGGCTTCGCCTTCCCCGCCGACGGCGACCTCGCCACCGCCGTCCACCGCTGCGTGGGCGTCGGCAAATGCCGCGCCGACACCCGCGCCTCCGGCGGCTTCATGTGCCCCTCCTACCTGGCCACCGCCGACGAGAAGGACTCCACCCGCGGCCGCGTCCGAGTCCTCCAGGAGGTGGTCCGCGGCGAATTGGATTGGCGCTCGGACGCGGTCGCCGAATCCCTCGACCTGTGCCTGTCCTGCAAGGCGTGCGGTTCGGACTGCCCTGCGGGCGTGGACATGGCCACCTACAAATCCGAAACTCTGCACCGCCGCTTCCGAGGCCGAATCCGCCCGCTGGACCACTACTCCCTCGGCCGCCTCCCGCAGTGGCTGAGCGCCGCCACCCGCGCCCCTCGCATGTCGAACCGCCTCGCCGCGTTCGGACCGCTGCGGCGAATCGGATTGCGCGCAGGCGGCATGGACCCGCGCCGTCCCGTCCCGCCGCTGGCCTCCCGAAGCTTCCGCCGGATCTGGCGGGACCACGATTCCGGTGCGGGCTTCAGCCAGACGCGGAATCCTCCGGTGCTGCTGTGGCTCGACACCTTCACCGATGCGTTCGATCCGGAAATTGCCTCTGCCGCAGTGCAATTGATCGAAAGCACCGGCTGCCCGGTCGAGCTGCCCGACCGGCGCGTGTGTTGCGCGCTCACCTGGATCACGACCGGCCAGCTCGACGGCGCGCGAAAACGCCTGCGCGCCACCGTCGATGCTCTCGCCGAGCATGTCGGCGCGGGCGGGCTGGTGGTCGGCATGGAGCCGTCCTGCACGGCCGCGCTCCGCGAAGACCTGCCCCGCCTGCTCTCGGACGATCCGCGTGCCGCCGAGGTGGCCCGAGCGGTCCGCACCCTCGCCGAGTTCCTGGCAACCCAGCCCGGCTGGCAGCCGCCCGACCGCACCGGAACCACGGTGCTGGTGCAGCCGCACTGTCATCAGCACGCGGTCCTCGGATTCGCCGCGGACCGGCGCATTCTGGAGCGCACCGGTGCGACGATCACCGAACTCTCCGGCTGCTGCGGCTTGGCCGGGAACTTCGGCATGCAGCGCGGCCATTACGAAACCTCGGTGGCGGTGGCGGAAACGTCCCTGCTCCCGGCCTTGCGCGCGGCTCCCCCGGACGCGGTTCTGCTGGCCGACGGATTCTCCTGCCGCACCCAGGCCGACCAGCTGGCCGGTCGCACCTTCCGCCACCTGGCCCAGTTCCTCCTCGATCCGTAGGCTCCTGTGCGCCGAGTCACCTCCCGTGTGGGTTCCGGCCGCGCCGGGGAGCCCGTCGAGGAGAATGGCGCGGTGACTTCCGTGCCGACCGCTTCCGCTCGTGTGCGGATCGTGCGGTCGGAGCGGCCGATCGATCTCGCCGCGACCGTCGAGCCGCTGCGACGCGGGTATGGGGATCCGTGTCATAGGGAGACGCCGGACGGCGGGCACTGGCATGCGTCGCGGATGCCGAGCGGGGTGGTGACCTATCGGCTGAAGCAGGTCGATCGGTGTGCGGTGGAGGCGAAGGCGTGGGGGCCGGGGGCGGAGGAGTTTCTCGAAGGGCTCGAATCCATGCTGTGCCTCGACGAGGATCTCGGCGATTTCCTGCCGGAGCATCCGAAGGTGGTGGAGGCGCATCGGCTGAATCCGGGATTGCGGATGCTGCGGACCGGGCTGGTGTTCGAGGCGCTGGTGCCCGCTGTGCTGGAGCAGAAGGTGCATACGAAGACGGCGCATGCCTCGTGGCGGAAGCTGGTGTGGAAGTACGGGACTCCCGCGCCGGGGCCCGCGCCCGACGGGTTGCGGGTGATGCCGGACGCGGAGACGTGGCGGCATATTCCGTCGTGGGTGTGGCATCGGGCGAATGTGGAGCCGCAGCGGTCCCGGACGATCGTGCTGGCGGCGCGGGTGGCGCCGAAGCTGGAGCAGGCGGCGGGGTTCAGCCGGGAGGAGGCCGAGCGGCGGGTGCGGACGGTGCCGGGGATCGGGGTGTGGACGGCGGCCGAGATCGCGCAGCGGGCGTTCGGGGATTCGGATGCGTTGTCGGTGGGGGATTTTCATCTCGCGTCGATCGTCGGGTGGACGCTGCTGGGGCGGCCCATCGATGATGACGCGATGGTGGAATACCTGGAACCGCTGCGGCCGCACCGGTATCGGGCCGTGCGACTGCTCGGCCTGGCGGGGTTCGCGCACAAGCCGAAGTTCGGGCCGCGCACGCCGTACACCGATCACAGCCGGATCTGATCACTGCTGGTCGATTGCCTTGTCGCCCACGGCTTGTGCCCGATCCAGGGCATCGGTGACGGGAATGCGGCCGAGGAACATTTCGTCGAAGACGGGGAAGATGGCCTGGATCGCGGCCTGGAATCCGGCGCCGCCGCCCGCCGAGATCTGTTCGCCGCGCAGCACATCGAAGAAGGGTGACACGTCGATGCCGCGCTGCGCCCAGTAGTCGCGGTAGAGCTGCTGTTCGGAGACGACCGCCGGAATGGTGTTGCCGTCCATCGCGAGATAGCGGTTGCCCTGGGCGCTGCCGAGCCAAGCCAGGACCCGCCGCACCGCCTCGGGATGCGCGGTGGCGGTATTGCCGGACAGGCCGATGGCATTGTTGGCGCTCACCCGCCCGGCGGGGCCGGCCGGAATCAGGGCCACGCCCCAGCGGAAGCCGGCGCTCTGCTGCACCGTCGCGAGGTTGAAGGTGCCGGATTGGAACAGCGGCATACGGCCTTGCAGGAAGGCGTTTTTCGCGAAGTCGCTGGAATTGTTGGTGTCGGCGGCCGACGGTGAGAGCCCGTCGGCGATCAGACGGGTGAGGTAGCCGAAGGCGTCGCGGCCCTGCTCGCTCGCGAAGGCGAACCGTCCGTCCTGCTGGAACCGTCCACCCGCCGAGCCGAGGTAGGGCAGCAGAATGGACTGAAAGTCGTTGGCGGCGTTGTACGGCCACGGCGCGACGCCGCTCAGCTGGCGCAGCAGCGGCCGGAAGGTGTCGATGCCTTCCTCGCTGCTCCAGCGCAGCCCGGCCAACGTGCCCGGATCGACTCCGGCCCGCTCCAGCAGATCCCGGTTGTAGTAGAGCGCGGTCCCGCCGTCCACGAATTGCGGTACCGCCCAGAGGGTTCCATTACGGGTGAACTGGGTGACCGCCGCCGGATCCCACGCCCGCGCCGCGTCGCCACCGAGTGCCGCACCGATATCCATCAGATGCCCGCTGTCGGCGTAGTCCTCGTACAGGCTGGTCCAGAACAGGTCGTCGGCGATCCCGCCCGCCACATCCAGGCGCAGTTTCTGCGCGTAGGAAGCCCACGGCACCAGCGTGATTCGCACTTCGACGTCGGGATTGGCGCGCTGGAACTCATCCAGCGAGTCCCGGTAGGCGGGTACGAAGCTCTGATCCCAGATGCGCAGCCGCACCACGGTCCGCCCACCGTCCCCGGTGTCGCGCCCCAGCCACAGGGCCGCTCCGACGAGCAGTGCGAGCGCCACCAGCACCCCGAGCACGGCCCGCGTCGAATCCTTGATCCTCATTTGAGCCCCGTCCACGCGATGGAGCGCAGCACCTGCCGCTGGAAGACCACGAACACCACCACCAGGGGCACGATGGCGAGGGTGGTCGCGGCCATGACGAGCGTCCACTGTGCGTTGTACCGGGTCTGCATAGTGGCGGTCGCCACGGTCAGCACCTGCCATTTCGGCCCGCTGGCCGCGACCAGCGGCCACATGAAGCTGTTCCATTGCGTGACAACGGTGATCACCGTCAGCGTGGCCAGGATCGGCCGGCTCATGGGCACCACCACGTGCACCAGAATGTCGAGGGTGTTGGCTCCGTCCATCCGCGCGGAGTCGACGATCTCCCCCGGGATGGAGCGAAAGTATTGCCGCAGCAGGAATATGGCGTACGGCGACCCGAACACGAACGGCAGCACCAGCGCCCAGAAGGTATTGAGCCAGCCCGCCTTCGCGAACATCAGATACAGCGGAATCAGCGTGACCGCGGGCGGCACCATCATGGTGCCGAGATACACCCAGAACAGCGCCTCTCGCCCGGGAAATTCGGTGCGCGCGAACGCATATGCCGCGAGAATCGAGGTGAGCAGCTGCCCGCAGGTGATGAACACCGTCATGAGCGCGGTGACCACCACGGCCCGCCCCAGCCCCTGCCCGAGCACGGTCGCGAAATTGTCGCCTGTCACCGGATGCGGTGGCGCCAAAGCGGATTCACCCGCGAACTGCCCCGGCGTCTTCAATGCCGTGACCGCACTCAACACCAGCGGCGCGACCGTCAGCAGCGCCCCCGCCACCAGAATCAGATACGCGACGACGGACCGCCCCATCCCCCCGCGCATTTCAGTATTCATAGCTGGTCCGATCCCGGAAATACCGATACTGCGCCACCGTGATCACGAACATGATCGCGAACACCACCACCGCCATGACCGCCGCCCGCCCCGGCTGCGCCGCCTCGAACGCCTCCGAATACATCCGCATGGCAACGACATCCGTCCGATGCTCCGGCCCGCCCCGCGTCAGCGCGTACACGGTGTCGAATGTCTGAAAGACCGTCAGCACGCCCGTGACCAGCACGAAGAACATGGTCGGCCGCAGCAGCGGAAGGACCAGCCACCGCGTTCGCCGCCACCCCGTGGCCCCGTCCAACGCCCCCGCATCAAGTATTTCGCCCGGAATCGCCCGAATCCCCGCGACAAAGAACAGCGCCACATACCCGACGTTCATCCACACCAGCACCGCCACCACCGCAGGCAGCGCCAGCCCCGGCGAACTGAGCCACTCGACCCGCCGCCCCAGCACCGCATTCAACGCCCCATCACTGGGCGCGAAGATCCACTGCCACACCACCCCCACCGCCACCGGCGCACACATCCACGGCAGCGCGTACACCACCCGCAGCACCGTCCCACCCCGCCCGCGCCGCGCCAGCAGCGCCGCGACCGCGAACCCCAGCGCTGTCTGAATCGGCACCACCAGCGCCGTCAGCCCCAGCGTCACCACCAGTGAATGCCCGAACTCCCCATCCGACAGCACCGACCGCCAATTGCTCGATCCGGTGAATTCCACGGGCCCCAGCAGATTCCAACTGTGCACGCTCAGCCACAGCACGATCGCGATGGGCAGGAGCAGGAAGCCGCCGACACCGACGAGGCTGGGCAGCAGCAGGGCATAACTGGCCGCGGCGCGGCGAACCCTCCGGTTCATGAAATGCGACGCTACCGGCACTCTGATGCAACTCGGCGCATCGACATCGCGGCGTGCGGATGATTCCCGGGTGCGGTTCGACCCGGCCGCCGTCTGTGGAGCGGACGGGCCGAACCGCGCTGCGGCACGCGTCGGGACGAGTTCGCGGGCGGCGGACCGCCCTGATCGCACCACCCGGAGGGAGGTGGTGCGATGTCGAACACGCTGTGCGGCAGCGGTATACCGGCGAGGGGCCTTCCCCGGCTCGCCCCCGGCCGTTTCTCGTCAGGGCAGGGCGCGCTCGTCGAGTACGCACCGGCCCGATTCCACCAGTGTGGTCCGCGCGCGGCGTCGCACCGAACATGTCTCCACCGTGCAATCGAGGTGCAATTGCATTGCGGCATGGGCTTGTTCGGCTGACAGCATGCCTGGATCGTTGCGACACTGCAGCAAACCGGCCACGTGCATGTTCAGTGAAGTCAGTTGCATCTCAACGCCTCCCACGAGATTCCTGAAGTGCCCGGAGGATTTCAGGAAAGGAAAGGGGCCTAGCAACACCTCTCCGGGCACACATCCAGCACACCACGGGCAGACGCCCGGCGGGCGAAAATCGACGATGAGAACGCAAAATTGCGCGAATCCCCAGCAGCGAATCCGCCTGGGGGAGCAGGATTATCCAGAGTGGACGAACACCCCTGCTGATGAAGTGTGTACCGAAGTGTGTGTCCGGGCGGGAGCCGGTGGATCGCAGCGTAGCGCACCGTTGCCGGCGATCGTCCGTGCCGCGACCGAGAACGGAGCGCGCTGTGTCCGAAGTCCCCGGGTCTACCCTGCCTCGCCGCCAGCTGGGGCGCTATTTGCGCGACTGGCGCATACAGGCAGGGTTGACCATTGCGGAGGCCGCCAAACTCATGGAATGGGGAGCCAGCACCCTACAGCGGCTCGAGAAGGGCAATGCCGACCGCATCCGCACCATCGACATCCAGGAACTGTGCCGCATTTACGGCATACCGGGCGAAATCGCCGACGGGCTCAAGGGTTTGGCGCAGCAGGCCGCCGTCAAGAGCTGGTGGCATTCCTACGGCGACCTCATTCCGGAGAACTTCGACGTCTACGTCGGGCTCGAGGCATCCGCGCAGCAGTTGTCCTGCTACCAGAACGAACTCGTGCCCGGACTGCTGCAGACGCCCGACTACGCCAGGGCCCTGAACCGCCTCGGATATCCGGAAGACGGTCCGGCGGAACTGAATCGGCGCGTTCAGCTGCGGCTGCAGCGGCAGGCGCTGATCACCCGCCGCACTCGCCCGGCATCCGTGGCCATGGTGCTCGACGAATCGGTATTGCGCCGCTCGGTGGGAGGTGCAAGGGTGATGGCGGCGCAGGTGCGGCACCTGGCGGAGCTCAGCACCCGACCCAATGTCGCGCTGCGCATCTTGCCCTTCGAAGCCGGTGTCCCGCTGGGACTTTCGACCGGCCCGTTCGTGATCCTCGAGTTCGGCACCGACGGCAAAGGGCAGCCGGTGGAACCTCCCGTGGTGTATGTGGAGGGCTTCACGGGAGATCTGTATCTCGAAAGACAGGGCGATGTTCAGCGCTATCGCCAGGCGCAGGAGAGTCTGGAACGCTGCGCGCTGGACGTCCAGGACAGCAGAATCCTGCTGCGGCAGGTAGCGAAAGGGTACTCAGCATGAGCATGGATCTGGCCGGAGCCGCGTGGTTCAAGAGCAGCCGCAGCGGCGCCGGCAAGGAGTGCGTGGAGGTGGCGTTCCTGCCCGCGGGGCACGTGGGCGTACGGGACAGCAAGAATCCCACCGGGCCCGCACTCGTATTCGATGCCCGCGAATGGGATTCATTCACAACAGGTATCGAGAGCGGCGTATTCGAACGCTGAGCGCGAATGGCGCGGCGAACCTTGCGCCGCGCCACCCTCCTGCTGGAGGTCCATCGTGAGAGATCACGACTCGGTAGCTGTTTCGCAACGAAAACATGTTTGCCCCGGCTAAGCATGGGTAACCAAGAATATGTGGACCGAGGACTCAGGAATTATCGTCCCCGGTACCGGAAATTGGGTCCCGACGACTGGGTGGAACGGCTGATCGTAGGGATGCTCTTCGCGGTATCGGCGATGGGCGTGTACGTACTCACCGGAGCATTTCTTCCGGCACTGGCCGTGGGTGTGCTGGTCGGTGCCGTGGCGCTCGGCGTGGTCGCCATCCTATGACCTGAGGCTTCCGCCTCCGAACGGTTCGGGGGTTTACGGGGGCATCCCCCGTAAACCCCCTGATGGTTGGAGGGTCGGTCGCGCCCTAGCGGCGGAAAAGCTTGTTACCCAACCAAACCAGCGGGTCGTACTTGCGGTCCACGACCCGCTCCTTCAATGGGATCAGCGCATTGTCGGTGATCTTGATGTGCTCGGGGCAGACCTCGGTGCAGCATTTGGTGATATTGCACATCCCCAAACCCGCTTCGCCCTGGGCGAGTTCGCGCCGGTCCGCCACATCCAGCGGATGCATTTCCAGCTCGGCAATACGCATCAGGTATCGCGGACCCGCAAAGGACTCCTTGTTCTCCTCGTGATCGCGCACCACGTGGCAGGTGTTCTGACACAGGAAGCATTCGATGCACTTGCGGAATTCCTGCGACCGTTCCACATCCGCCTGCTGCATCCGGTAGTCGCCCGGCTTCAGGTCCATCGGCGGGGTGAAGGACGGGATCTCGCGCGCCTTTTCGTAGTTGAAAGACACATCCGTGACCAGGTCCCGGATTACCGGGAAGGTGCGCAGCGGCGTCACCGTCACGACCTCGTCCTCGGTGAAGGTGGACATGCGCGTCATGCACAGCAGCCGCGGCCGCCCGTTCACCTCCGCCGAGCAGGAACCGCACTTGCCCGCCTTGCAGTTCCAGCGCACCGCCAGATCCGGCGCCTGGGTGGCCTGCAGCCGGTGGATGATGTCGAGCACCACCTCGCCCTCGTTCACCTCCACGGTGAAGTCGTGCAGGCCGCCGCCGTCGAGATCACCGCGCCACACCTTGAATTTGGCTTCGTAGCCCATGGCTAGGACTCCCCTTCGATGTCGGCGGAGCCGCTCGGCGGGACGACGGTGCGCTCGCCCTCACCCCGCAGTGGTTCGAGTTCGGCAGGGCCGTAATACTTTTCGAGTTCCGCGAGGTCGAACAACCGGAGCAGGTCGGCCCGCATGGGCGGCTGCTGCTCCGGGGTCACCGTCACCGACGGCACCGAGAAGCCGATCTCGTCCTGATCGATCCGGCACACCAGCAGCTTGTTGCGCCACGCGGAGTCCATCTTGGGGTGATCATCGCGGGTGTGGCCGCCCCGGCTCTCGGTGCGCTGCATGGCCGCCTGCGCCACGCATTCGCTGATGAGCAGCATGTTCCGCAGATCCAGTGCGAGATGCCAGCCCGGATTGAACTGCCGGTGTCCCTCCACCTGGACGTGGTCGTAGCGCTCGCGCAGTTCGGCCAGCTTCTCGATGGCCTGCTTCAGCTCGTGTTCCTTGCGGATGATGCCGACCAGATCGTTCATGGTCTGCTGCAGATCCATGTGCAGCGTGTACGGATTCTCCGCGGGTCCGTCCGACGGCGGATCGAATGCCGCCACAGCACTTTTCGCGGCCGCCGCCAGATCGGTGTCGGAGATCTTGGGCCGGCCCGGCAGCTGCTCCACATAGGTGGCCGCGCCCAGTCCGGCGCGACGGCCGAACACCAGCAGGTCCGACAGCGAGTTACCGCCGAGCCGGTTGGAGCCGTGCATACCGCCGGAACACTCACCGGCGGCGAACAATCCGGGCACCGTGGCCGCCCCGGTATCCGGATCCACCTCGATGCCGCCCATGACGTAGTGGCAGGTGGGCCCGACCTCCATGGGCTCCTTGGTGATGTCCACATCCGCCAGCTCCTTGAACTGGTGATGCATGGACGGCAGCCGCTTCACGATCTCCGCGGCCGGCAGGCGCGAGGCGATATCCAGGTAGACGCCGCCGTGCGGGGTGCCGCGACCCGCCTTCACCTCCTCGTTGATGGCGCGTGCGACCTCGTCACGCGGCAGCAGATCCGGTGTGCGCCTTGCGGAGTCGTTGTCCTTCAGCCACTGGTCCGCCTCTTCGATGCTCTCGGCGTACTGCCCCTTGAACACGGCGGGGATGTAGTTGAACATGAACCGCTCGCCGTCGGTGTTCTTGAGCACGCCGCCGTCGCCGCGCACGCCCTCGGTGACGAGGATGCCCTTCACACTGGGCGGCCAGACCATGCCGGTCGGATGGAACTGCAGGAATTCCATATTGATCAGCGTGGCTCCGGCGCGCAGCGCCAGCGCGTGCCCGTCCCCGGTGTACTCCCAGGAGTTGGACGTGACCTTGTAGGACTTGCCGATTCCGCCCGTGGCCAGCACCACCGCCGGGGTCTCGAAGAGGATGAACCGCCCCGACTCCCGCCAGTACCCGAACGCGCCGGAGATCTTGTCCCCGTCCTTGAGCAGTTCGGTGATGGTGCATTCGGCGAACACCTTGATGCGCGCCTCGTAGTCACCGGTGGCGGCGAAGTCCTCCTGCTGCAGCGAGACGATCTTCTGCTGCATGGTGCGGATGATCTCGAGCCCGGTGCGGTCGCCGACATGCGCGAGCCGCGGGTAGGTGTGGCCGCCGAAGTTGCGCTGGCTGATCCGGCCGTCCTTGGTCCGATCGAACAGCGCCCCATAGGTTTCCAGCTCCCACACCCGGTCGGGAGCCTCCTGCGCGTGCAGTTCGGCCATGCGCCAGTTGTTGAGGAACTTGCCTCCGCGCATGGTGTCCTTGAAATGGGTCTCCCAATTGTCCTTCTCATTGGCATTACCCATGGCGGCCGCGCAGCCGCCCTCCGCCATGACGGTGTGCGCCTTGCCGAACAGGGACTTGCACACCACCGCCACCGACAGCCCGTGTTCGCGGGCCTCGATGACCGCACGCAGGCCGGCGCCACCGGCACCGATCACGACCACGTCGTACTTGTGCCGCTCGACTTCAGGCATGGAACCGAATACTCCTGACAGACAGTGGTTTTGGAGCCACGGGGATGGGTCAGCCGATGATGCGCAGGTCGCTGATCTTGTCGGCCGCGACCAGTGCGATGTACAGATCGGTGAGGATGAGGGTGCCGAGCGTGGTCCACGCCAGCTGCATGTGGCGGGTGTTCAGCTTCGACACCACGGTCCAGAACCGGTAGCGCACCGGGTGCTGCGAGAAGTGCTTGAGCCGCCCGCCCGCGATGTGCCGGCAGGAGTGGCACGACAGCGTGTACGCCCACAGCAGCGTCGCGTTGACGGTGATGATCAGCGAGCCCAGGCCGATGCCGAAGCCCCCGTCCGCCCCGTGGAAGGAGATGGCCGCGTCATAGGTGTTGATCACCGCGATGAGGGCGGCGGCATAGAAGAAGTACCGGTGCGCGTTCTGAATGATCAGCGGAAGTCGCGTCTCTCCGGTGTATTTCGCGTGCGGCTCGGCCACCGCGCAGGCCGGCGGCGACATCCACACCGACCGGTAGTAGGCCTTGCGGTAGTAGTAGCAGGTGAGCCGGAACAGCAGCAGGAACGGCAGCACCAGGAAGCCGAGCGGAATCCAGCTGGGCAGCTTGGGAATCGGCGTGCCGAAGTGGCTGGAGCCGGGGACGCACGCGTCGCTGAGACACGGCGAGTAGAACGGCGTCAGGTAGTGGTATTCCTCCACCCAATACCAGTTGTTCTGAAAGGATCTCACGGTCGCATAGATCACGAACACGCTCAGGCCGAGCACCGTGATGAGCGGTGGCACCCACCACCGATCGGTGCGCAGCGTCTTGGCCGCGATAGCGGCGCGGCTCCTGCTGAAAACCCCTGCGGCACCCGATTCGGGAGCCTTGGACGGTGCGGCGCTCACTGCTGCCTGCCTCGCTGCTCTACTCCGTGGTACGTCATCGTTACCTCCGGCATCGAATGTGATGGTGAGCACCTTACGACAGGGCTGCTATCGCTCGAGCCGCGTACGGCCATTTCGCGAACCCGTGATTTGCGCCACATTTCCCGGCCGCCTCGGTGAGTCGTTTGCTTGGTGAACGAACGGCAACTTCACGAACCCGGCGGCCCCGCAGGGCGATTCGCGAACCGCAGCTCCGAAGCGGGCGAATGCGGCAATTCTTGGCTTCATCCACGTCATACGGCAGCAACAACCCTGTGGTGCCCTGTCATCGGAGCTGTACATCCCGCACGGGAACCGGAGCTGAGAGAGGGTGCCGGTGATGAGAAGAGCCGCGATTGTGATGCCGATGCGCACACCGGTCGGTTTGCCAGGTGGTGCCCTGGCGGCGGTCGCTCCGCACCGGCTGATCGCCACCGCACTGTCCGCCGCCATCGGCCGCAGCGGCCTGGACCCCGCGCGCGTCGACCACGTCGTGTCCGCCGTGGACGGCTCCGCCGCCGTGTCCGCCGCGCTGCCCCTGGCCGGACTCTCGCCCGCCGTCAGTGAATTCGCGATCGGTCCCGGACCGGGCAGCGGTCTGCGCGCCCTCGTCACCGCCGCCATGATGGTGCAGACCGGCGCGGCCGACGTGGTCGCGGTGGTCGGGGCCGGCACCGAAATCGCTTCGGAGCAGCCGGAATTCGCGGGCCAGGAAGCGCTCGCGCGGCGTTACGACATCACCCGCGCCGACGCCGACGCCTTGGCCGCTTCCAGTCACCGCCGGACCGCCCGCGCCTACCGGCAGGGCATCTTCGGCGCCGAAACCGCCCCGGTGGTGGTCAATCTCGATCCCGGTGACCCGAATTCGGCTGTGCGGCAACTGGTGGACCACGACGAGACCCTGCGCGACGACGTCTCCACCCGTGGTTTCGCCGTGCTCGAACCGCTCGCGCCCGAGGGCATCGGCACCGCCGGCAACAGCAGCGCCCCGACCCTGGCCGCATCCGCCTGCCTGGTCGTCGCCGAGGAACGCCTCGCCGATCTCGGCCTGGAGCCGATGGGCTATCTGCTCGGCTGGACCACCGCCACCGGCAATCCCGGGGTGGCCGTGCCCGCGACCGCCCTGGCCGTGGACAAAGTGCTGTCCCCCGGTGATTTCCGGGTCGGCGATATGGATCTGGTCGAGATCGACGAGACCACCGCCGTGGAAGTGCTTGCCCTGACCCGCTTCTGGGAGTCGGAAGGCACGAAATTCGATGCCGACGAACGATTGAACGTCAATGGCGGGGCCATTGCTCTCGGCGACCCGGGCGGGGCCGCCGGACTGCGCGTGATCACCACGCTGCTGCACGAATTGTCCCGCCGTGCAGGCGGATACGGGCTGGCCACCATGCCCGCGGGTGCGAACCAGGCCCTGGCGGTCCTATTCGAGACGCCGCACTCGGTCCCGATCGCCGCCACCCCGCGCGGCGCCCGCTTCCACGGCGCTCGCCCGCGCCGCTTCGGCCGCCACCGGGCCTAGCCGCACCGCCGTCATCCCGGCGCGTTTTTGGCCGGGATCCACACAGGCGACCGATCAGCCGCAGGTGTGGATCCCGGCCAAAAACATGCCGGGATGACGAATGTCTTTCCGGAGGAAGCTTTCTTACTTGGTGCGGGGCTTGCTGTGGAAGCCCAAGCCCTCGTCCTGGGCGCCCATCCAGGCGGCCTCGTCGGACTTGGAGTCCGGGACGTAGATGGTCTGCTGCTGCTTGCCTGGTGCTTCCGGCGGCGGCGTCTGCTCGAACTCGTCGGCGTCGATGACGAGCCTTTCGAGGTCGTTCTCCAACCGGCGGACCATATTCGCCTCGCCGTAGTGCGAACGCAGAGCGCTGACGCACTGCCGGAGCTGGCCGACCGCGTAGCGGAGTTCCGCAATATCGCTGCGTGTCATCGAAACCTCCTCGAGCCGTGTGACAGACCACACATCGTGATCTACAACACAGTACGTGATCAAGCTGGATACGTCTCGTCCGGAAGGGAAATTCGCAGGTAGATGGATCTGTCTTCAGGTTACTCGCGAGTCTTGTGACCCGCTTCCGACGCACTTCTAGCCGGCGATGGCGTACTCCGGACCGCAGTCGGGATCCCGCCCGTGCAGCCGCGCGAGCGCCCGGTCGACGAGGGTGACGACGGCCGCGGCCACCTCTTCGGCGCGCTCGGCGATGACGCTGTGCCCGGCCCCGTCGAGCCGGACCAGTTCGGCGTCGTCGAGCTGGGAGGCCAGCACCACCGAATGCGCGAACGGGATCACGATGTCGCCGGAACCGTGCAGCACCAGGGCCGGGATCGCGCCCAGCCGGTGCAGCGTCGCCATCTCGTCGAAGCGGATGAGCGAGTCCAGGAACATGGCCATGGTCAGTAGCGAGGTGTCGTTGAGCAGGGTGGTTGCCACCGCCGCCAGGCGCGGGCTCACCTTGCGGGTGCCCTGTTCGACCTCCCGCATGAGCGGCTCGAAGATGCGGTGGCTCAGCCGCTTCGAGGCCGCCATGGCGCGGGGTGCGCGGCGTACCGCCAGTTGCAGCGAGGTCACCGCGGGCGCGCTGAGGAAGCGGCCCAGTCCGACTCGGGTGACGCTGCTGGCGGCGCCGGCAAGCAGGCCCACGCCGATGATGCGGCAGCCGATGGTCTCCGGGAACAGCCGGGCGTAGGCCAGGATCGTCATGGCGCCCATCGAATGCCCGATCAGCACAACGGGTCCGGTGGGTGCGACGGCCCGCAGCACCGCGTCCAGATCCTGGGCCAGGTGGTCGATGGTGTAGGTGGCCGGGTCGCCCGCGCCCGAATCCCCGTGTCCGCGATGGTCGTAGAAGACCAGGTGGAGGTCGTCGCCCCAGTAGCCGACGAGGTGTCCGCGCAGCAGTTCCCAGGATTCGGTGCGCAGGCAGTGGCCGTGCGCGAATACGACGGTGAGAGGGGCGTCGGCAGAACCGAATTCGCGCACCGCGATGGGGACGCCGTCGTCCGCGAGGACGGTGCGGTGTGGCTCGTCGTGGTCGTTCGGTCGGCGCAGAGGCGTGGACATGACGTCCTCCTGGAGAGTCCGCTCTTGCCCGGTTGTCGATGGAATTAGCCCGCGCGTTAACTGCTCACACCTGGCGTTATGCACAAGTTGCGTAACTGCCGCCGGTCAGGCATGTGCGGATCGTCAGCTGGATCTCGGGAAGTCCCGCGAGCCGACTAGATGCCGCTGGATATTTATGACAATGCTGCCGGGTTGGTATTTCTAGATAAATCTAGCAATTACCCTAGAAATAGATAGATAGCGCTGACAACGAGGTCCGCGACGTAAATCTGCCCCTGTCTAGCGCGTGGGCTAGACAGGGGCAGAGTCGGTTATCGGTCCGGCCGCCGCGCTAGGTCGTCACATCCGAGCGCGTCGACGGCAGGAACGGACGCAGCAGGTTCTCCTCGGTCGACGGTCCGAACTGCCAATCCGAGATCCACGGCCCGGTGCCCTCGCTCGGATCGAGGGCGCCCTCCTCCAGGAACTTGTAGCGGCCGTCGAGCAGGCCGCGGGTCAGCTGCGTGTCGTACTCGTCGGTGTTGGCCCACAGGCCGTCGAACAACTGCTCCACCCGCAGGCGCGACTGCCGGCAGAACACCTCGGCCAGTTCCTCGGCGGCAATGCCGTTCGGCCCGCCCTCCACGCGCAGCGCCTGCGCGCGAACGCATGTCGCGGCCATGGCGAACAGTTCCGCGCCGATATCCACGATGCGGCCCAGGAAGCCCTGCTTGTACTCCAGCTTCGCCTGCCAGCGCGCCATGCCGTACATGAGCGCGCGCGCCTGCTTGCGCGACATGCGCTCCACGTAACGCATATGCCGTGCCAGCGGCCCGAATTCGCCGTAGGTGACGGGGGCCGTGCCCGCGCCGACCGTCAACTGCGGGAACCACTTGGCGTAGAAACCGCTGGCGCCGACCGCCGCCTTGGCCTTGTCCTTGAGTTCGGCATTGCGATCCACCAGCGCGCCGGCCGCCGACATGTGCGCGTCGGCCATCTCGCGGGCGATGAGCAGCCGCATGATCTCGCTGGAACCCTCGAAGATGCGGTTGATGCGCAGATCCCGCACCATTTGCTCGGCCCCGACGGCTCTTTCGCCGCGGGCGGCCAGGGAGGCCGCGGTCTCGTAGCCGCGGCCGCCGCGCACCTGCACCAGTTCGTCGGCGATCGCGCAGGCCATCTCGGATGCCCACAGTTTGGCCAGTGCGGCCTCGATGCGGATGTCGTTGCGGTTCTCGTCGCACATGGTGGCGGACAGATCCAGCACCGACTCGAGCGCGAAGGTCGTGGAGGCGATGAACGACAGCTTCGCGCCGACGGCGGCGTGCTCGCCGACCGGACGGCCCCACTGCACGCGGGTGGCGCTCCACTCGCGGCCGATCTTCAGCGACCACTTCGCGGCGGCCGTGCACATCGCCGGAATCGCCAGGCGGCCGGCGTTCAACGTGGTGAGCGCGATCTTCAGGCCGTCCCCTTCGCGGCCCACCAGATTGCGCTTGGGCACGCGCACATTGTGCATGCGGGTGACACCGTTCTCGATGCCGCGCAGGCCCATGAACGAATTGCGGCGTTCCACGGTGATGCCCGGGCTGTCGGCCTCGACGATGAACGCGGAGATGCCGCCGCGATGGCCCTCGCTCTTGGGAATGCGCGCCATGACGACAAGCAGTTCCGCCACAACGCCATTCGTTGTCCACAGCTTCACGCCATTGAGTTCGTAGGCTTCGCCGTCGGGTGTCGGCGTGGCGGTGGAGGCCATGCGCGCCGGGTCCGATCCGACGTCGGGTTCGGTGAGCAGGAACGCGCTCACCGCGCCTTTCGCGCAGCGCGGCAGGAACTCTCGCTTCTGCTCGGCGGTGCCGGCCAGTTTGAGCGGTTCGGGCACGCCGATGGACTGGTGCGCCGAGAGCAGCACGCCGAGGCTGGCGTGCGCGGAGCCGACCAGCATGAGGGCCCGGTTGTACCCGACCTGGGACAGGCCGACGCCACCGTATTCGGGCGGGATCTTCAGGCCGAAGCAGCCGAGATCGGCCAGCCCCTTGACGTATTCGTCGGGGATCCGGCCCTCGGCCTCGATGCGCTGGCCGTCGATGGTCTCGCAGAACGCCCGCAGCTTGGTCAGGTACGCCTCGGTCCTGGCCGCGTCCTCGGCGCCGGGCCGGGGGAACGGATGGATGAGATCCAGCCGGAAGCGGCCGAGGAACATCTCCTTCGCGAAGGATGGTTTGGCCCAGGTGGTTTCGCGGGATTCTTCGACGAGCGCCCGGGCCTGCTCTTCGGTGGCGTCGACTTTCGCTGTGGTCGCCATGGTCTCCTCCTCGGAGGTGATGAGAATCACATCCGAGTGTAGGAGTGTTTGTTACCCATCGGTAGATGCTGGTCAAGATCGAAAAACATTGATAGCCAATGATCTTGGTGCCGGAGCGTGCGACAGAATGGGCTCATGACACTGTTGCCCGGAGACACATTCGCGGGGTATGCGATCTTGGATCGGCTGGCTGCGGGCGGGCTGAGCACCGTGTACAAGGCTGCGCACCCCCGCACGTCCGAGCCCGTCGCCCTCGCGGTGCTCGACGAGAAATACAGCGCCGACCCCGAGTATCGGAAGTATTTCGAACAGGCCGCCGACCGGATTCGCGAACTGTCGCACCCGAATATCGTCACCGTGATCGACGCCGGATACGACGCCGGATCGCTGTGGCTGGAAACGCGGCTCGTCGACGGGGCCGATGTGGCGAGCGTGCTCGCGGGGTCCGGGCACGGCATGCGCGTCGAACGCGCGGCGCGCATCGTCAGCGAGGCCGCCACCGCACTGCACCATCTGCACGAAATCGGGGTGCTGCACGGGAATCTGACGCCGGCGCACATCCTCGTCACCGGGTCCGGGCCGACCGAGCAGGTGCGGGTCACCGATATCGGACTGCTCGGCGGAGCCGTCGACGGAATCGAAACCCACTGGGCCACCGAGAATTCCGGCTACACCGCACCGGAGGTGCTGGCCGGTGCGCCGCTCAGCGCGCGCTCGGACGTGTACTCGCTCGGCGCGATCTTCCACGCTCTGCTCTCCGGCCGCACCCCGCCGCCGCCCGCACCCCGGCCCGATGTCGCGCCACCGCCTCCGCCGCCCGGTGCGCCCTCGGGTGATCCGCTCAGCGGCTACGCCCCGGTCATCGCCAAGGCGCAGGCCGAGGACCCGGCACAGCGGTACGCCACCCCGCGCGACTTCTCCGAGGCCATCCGGCTCAGCCTGCCCGGCCAGGGCGCGCCCACGGGCGGAAAGAAGCCGGGCGGCAAGGGAATTCGCGGCTGGTTCAAGCGCTCCTAGCTGACGCTGCGCAGGTAGCGCCCGAAATGCGGGACGGTGAAACCGATCGTCCCGCGTTCGGCGGAGTAGATCAGGCCCTTCTTGATCAACCCGTCGCGCGCCGGGGACAGCGACGCCGGTTTGCGGCCCAGCTCGCTGGCCACCGCCGAGGTCGCCACCGGACCGTCGTCACCGGACAGATCGGCCATGGCGCGCATGTACTCTCGCTCGGCCGGGGTGGCGCGCTCGTAGCGGGAACCGAAGAAGCCGACCGCCAGCTCCTCCTCCGCGACCGGCGCGGCCAGCTCGACATCCTCGGCGGTGATGGGGCTCTGCGCCGCCATGTCCCAGGTCGCCTTGCCGTACGCCTGCACGAAATACGGGTAGCCGTCGGCCTTCACGTACAGCGCCTGCAGGGCCTCCTCGCTGTACTTCACGTTCTCCCGGTCCGCGGGCGCGATGAGGGCCTGATCCGCCGAACCGCGATCGAGCCGGTCGATGCGGTGGTAGGAGAACAGGCGCTCGGAGTAGCTCTTGGAGGCCGACAGCACCGCGGGCAGGTGCGGCAGGCCCGCGCCCACCACGATGAGCGGGGCGGCGTCCTGGCTCAGTTCGTGGCAGGCCCCGCAGATGGCCGAAATATCCGCCGCGCCCAAATCCTGCATCTCATCGATGAATATCGCGATGCCGACCCCGCCGCCGCGGGCCACCTGCGCGGCCTCCATGAGCAGCTCCACGAGATCGATCTCGATATCGCCGGAATCGGCGCGGCCGGTCACCGCAGGCACGTCGATGCCCGGATTCCAGCGTTCCCGCATGCCCTTGTCCGCGGTGGCGCGCAGCGCGAAAGCCTTGAGAATTCCGAGGAAATCGTCCACCTGCTCCGGATTGCGGTGTGCCACAGCCAATGAGCGGACCGCCATGTGCAGCGCCGAGGCGAGTGGGCGGCGCAGCTCCTGATCCGGGCGCGCCTCCAACTTGCCGGTGCCCCACCCGGCCGACCGGGCCGCCGAGCGAAGCTGGTTGAGCAGCACGGTTTTTCCGACGCCGCGCAGGCCGGTGAGCATGACACTGCGCTCCGGTCGGCCGCGCGCGATGCGCTCCAGCACGATGTCGAAGGCGTCGAGCTGTTTGTCGCGGCCCGCGAGTTCGGGCGGGCGCTGGCCCGCACCGGGGGCGTACGGATTCCTCACGGGGTCCATGCCCGCCAACCGTAGCCGGAGAATCCGGGATTATCAGGGCATCTATCGAAGGTCCTAGACAGGGTTATCGACAGCAATCAACGGGCATACATGTCTGTTGTGTCCCTTGGGTTCTCTACCCTTATGTCGGGATTCGCGAACGAGCGGAGGAGGGTCATGTCGGAGGAAGCAGTGGTGCCCACCGTCGCGGAGGTGGTCGAATCCTGGAACGTGCCGGAGGAGGCCATCGTGGCCGGCCGGATCCGGAGCAATATTCTCGTCGCCATCGAGCGCGGCTACGACGATCCGCAGTTGGTGGCCGACCTCGCGGTCGGTCCGCTGGTGATGGCGCTGGGGAAACTCGAGGTCGAGCTCGCCGACGCACGCCGGCGCATCGAGGAACTGGAACGGACTGTCGCCGGGAGGTAATCCGAGCACAGGGGGTACGTCAAACCCCGTAACGGGGGCCGGGGGCAGCGCCCCCGATACCGGGGGTCCGGGGGCGGAGCCCCTGGGAAAAACACAGCGCCCCCGATTCCGGGGGTCCGGGGGCAGAGCCCCTGGGAAGGTGTCGTTTCATAACGCCGGAGTCGATCAGGTATACCGTCTCGTGATCCGGCGTGCCGGACCGGAATTCGGCATTCTGCCGGGGAGTTTGTGCCACACCGCAACACACCGGGCGTGTGGGGTGGACAACATAGCCGCGTAGCCGTAATCTTCTCGTGACTTAGCGGAGTCTGTCGCTTCATCGGAGAGGCGGCCCGCGACGTTACCGCCTAATCGGAACGAGCAAGCAACTCGTCCCGTACCGGGGACCCAGTTTCTTCGGGGTGAATCTCCTTCGGCCACCAGGCCGTTGGGGTAGGGCCTACTTCCTGGCCCGAACCCGTCAGCTAACCCGGTCGGCGGCAGGACACAGGAAGATGGAGATCAGGCGCGGTGGGTAAGCACAGCTTGCAAAAGGAATCTCGGCTCCCGAATTCCGTGAAGGGTGCCATCGTCATGGGCGCGATGGCCGCCACGACGACAGGCGCGTTCCCGGCAGTCACGGCCACGGCCGCGACCGTCGACATCCCGGGCATCGGAAAGTTCGACGTGCCCGACCAATTCGCTCCGCAGGTCGACCAGTTCAACGAGGCCGTCAAGGGCGTCACCCAGAACGGTTTCCAGGTCGGCGCCAACCCGGCCCCCGAGGGCGGCCAGTGGCAGCTCCCGAGCCTGGCGAACCCCTTCGACCAGAAGCCTTCCTCCCCGGCGAACATCGCGCTGAACGCCGCCGAGACCAAGCTCGGCGCGCAGTACTCGTGGGGCGCCTCCGGCCCCTACTCCTTCGACTGCTCCGGCCTCGTCCAGTGGGCCTACAAGCAGGCCGGAGTCGATCTGCCGCGCACCAGCTTCGAGCAGTCGCACGTCGGCGCCCCGGTCGCGTACCAGGATCTGCAGCCCGGCGACATCGTCATCACCAACGGCGGCGGCCACGTCGGCATCTACGCCGGCGACAACCAGCTGCTGAACGCCGTGCAGTCCGGCACCCCCGTCTCCTACACCCCGCTGCGCCCCGACATGGTGGTCACCGCTCGCCGCGTCGTATAGTGACGCGTGGCTTCCGCCTCCACCAACTTTCCTGTTTCCAGCCAACCGGCCCAGGCCCGCGTCGACTCGTGGGTGTGGGCCGTTCGGCTTTTCAAGACCCGATCGGCGGCCGCCGCGGCCTGCCGGGCCGGGCACGTCCGGGTCAATGGGGTGCCGGTGAAACCCGCGCACAATCTCAAGCCGGGTGACGAGATCCGTATGCGCGTCAATGGTTTGGAGCGCATCGTCATCGTGGAGCTGCTGATCACCAAACGGGTCGGCGCACCCGTTGCCGCCCAGTGCATGATCGACAAGAGCCCGCCGCCGCCCGACCCGCAACTGGTTGCCGCCATGCCGCGGCGTGATCGCGGCTCGGGGCGGCCCACCAAACGCGAACGGCGCGAAACGGATCGGCTGCTCGGGCGCGACGACGCCTGAAATCGGCGCCGGGGCAGCGGTTTACGAGGTTCCAGCGGAATGCGCCGCCCGGCGTGCGGCGCGCATCGTGGCCCAGGCCGTCGCCGCGATCGTGACCAGCGCGCCCAGCATGAGCGCCGCGGGCTCGCCCGGCTCCAGCACGTGCAGCTGCGTGCCCACCGTGACCGCCGCGACCGGCACGCCGATCTGCGCGGCAGCCAGGACGCCGTAGGGAATCGGCTGACCGGTGCCGCGCATGAGTGCGTGCGCCAGCACCGCCGCCGCGCCCAGCGCGAGGCCGAGCAGGATCAGGCGGGGATGGTCGCCGAACTCGCGCAGGTTCAGGCGTGCGCCCAGCCAGACGAAGTACAGCGGCGCGAGGAACCCGTCGCTGATGGCGAACAGCTGCTTGGCCACCCGGCGCGGCTCCCCCACCGCCGCCACGGCCAGTCCGAAGGCGAAGCCCGCCAGCATGATCGACACATGCGTGGTGGTGGCCAGCGCGACCAGCGCGAACAGCAGGGCCAGACTCACGCGCAGCTCCAGCGCGAAATTGCGTTCCTCCGACACCTTGTGCAGGCGGCGGCGCAACCCGGACTCCTCCAGATACCGCAGCACGAAGAACAGCCCCACCGCCGCGGCGATGACCGCCACCGCGCCCACCGCCGCCCGCGCGCCATGGCCCGGATCGATCACCAGCGGCAGCGCCACCACACACGCGGTATCGGCGACGGCGACCTGAGCGGTCAACTGCAGCACCGGTTTTCCGCTCAGACTCTGCGCGTCGATGATCGGCAGCACCAGCGCCGCCGAGGAGGAGGCGATGAGTACCGCGTACAGCGCGGCATGCCCGATGTCGAAGGCCGCCGCGATCGCCACCCCCGCGACGGTGGCCAGCACGCCCACCAGCGCCGCCCGCAGCACGCCCATCCCGAGCGCCGCGCGAATGGACGCATCACGCACCGGCACATGGGTTCCCGCCACGAACATGACCACCGCGAACCCGATGTCCGCCAGGAAGGTGAAGGTCGGATCCTCCGGATCCATCATCCCGAATCCGGTGCTGCCGAACAGAATTCCGGCCAGCAGCTCACCCAGGATCACCGGCACGTGCCAGGACGGCCGCCACGCCAGCAGCGGGCCCGCCAGCCCGAGCGCGACGATCAGCGCGAGGGTATCGAAACTCACGGCAGCGCGGCGATTTTCACCGGAATCTGAATATTCTCGTCCGCGAAGTGAATCGCGCACACCCGGTGATAACCATCCGCGATGGTCAATGGCACGCCCTTGCGGAAGTCACCGCGCACCACCAGGATCGGCGACAGCGCCTTGCCCGCCAGAATCTTCTCCAGATCCCGTCGCACATAGGGATTGTCCGGTGTGGCCAGATCGAGCTGGGAGGCCCGCAGCAGGTCCTTCGCCTTCTTCTTGGTGACGGGCGCTTTGCGCAGCTCCTCGACCACGGTGTCGACCACATCGGCATTCGCCAGCAATTCCAGGTAGTCCGCCGCCGCCGGATAGTCGTGCTCGTCCGGCTGGTCCTTCCACTTCACTGCCACCTTGGGATCGGCCATCCCGCAATCATCATGATCAACGCGACCCTATGGTTGCGACACGCCGGATTCGGTATGGAACACCACGAACTCGATCGGATCCCCCACCGTCAACTCCACCAGATTGGCGGCCGTCACCGACTCCGGCCCCCGCCCGGCATACACGACTCCGCTGATCTCGGACCCGCACTCGCGAATGTCCTGCAGCACCCCGGCCAGATCGGTGCGGTCCGAGGCATCGCACCGCACCAGCACGATCCGATCTTCCATCCCGTCCAGCGGCGGCGGCAGCGGTCGCGGCGCGCGGGTCAGCACCACCACATCCTGTGCCCCGGCATCGATGAGCCAGCGCACGGCGACCGCCCCACGCGCTCCCAGCCCCCCGGCCACCACATAGGTCCCGTCGGCGCGAATGGGCACCTTCGGAAACCGCGGCGCCGGAAGTTCTCGCCGCCAATGCCGTTGCGGCGGTGCGGCGGTGAACGGCCCCAGCGCCGCCCAGTCGATCCACCGGCCCTCCAGGAACAATCGCGCCACGGCGCGCAGGAAGGTCGCGGCCTCATCGCCGCGCGAGCTCACCGGATACGTCGACTCGTGAAACCTGCTGTGCTGCCGTGTGATTCGCGTGAGCACGGGCTGCGGCGAGATCTCGAGCACCGTCGAGACCCCGTCCCCCGCAGCCAGTTCCAGCGCGGCCCCCAACTCCACCGGCCCGGCCGCATTCCGACCCCAGTACGCGGCAGCGAAGGCCGCGTCCACGGTCGCCGCGGCCCCCTGTGCGGCGGTGGACCCGGCGACAACTGCGGCCGCAGGCTCGAAGGACGTGGTCCCCGGCAGGCCGCGGGACGTGGCCCCGGAGAGGTCGGTAGTCGTGAACGCGGGGGCAGGGACGCGCTGCTGCCCGCTGTAGCCGGAAGCGCCTGGCACAGTGTCGGTTACGGACGAGGACGCGCCGCCGGGCGTGCCGTTGCGGGCGTCCGGCGACAGCCTGTTCCCTCCCGGCACGCCGGCATCAGCCCCGGCCGCATGGGGTGCGACCGCGTACCCCCGTACGGTGGTGGAGTACACGGTGCAGTCGGGAACTCTCGGCGAAATGTCCTGTAGCTCAGCGGTCAGTTCGGATGCGAGGTCACGTGCCCGGGGAATGTGCGGTGCTGTGGCCGCACTTCCCGTGGCGGTATCGCTGTCGGCGCGCTGGGCGAAGATGGCTCGGCGGTGGGCTCGTCGCACCAGGGCGTCGATGTAGCGGGGGTCGCCCGCCACCGTGATCGAGCGGGGGCCGTCGATCGCCGCGATTCCCACCTCCGCGCGCATGGGTTCGACCAGGCGCACGGCCTCGGCGGGGGTCGCTTCCAGAACCGCTGCCGCACAGGGCTCCCCGATCTTGGCCAGCAGGCGGCCACGTGCCACGATCACGCGTGCGCCGTCGGCCAGCGTCAGCGCACCGCTCACCACGGCGGCCGCGACCTCACCGGCGCCGTGCCCGCTCACCGCATCCGGGTGTACACCCCACGACGCCAGCAGTTCCGCCAGCGCGACCTGGAAGGCGAAGTGCGCGGGCTGACCGAAATACGCTCCGCCGTCGAGAGTTCCGAAGCCGTGCCGGGGCGTCCACACCCGCGGCCCGCCCGCCTCCGCGATCGCATCGGCCGCGGCGGTCACCGCCTCCGCGAAGACCGGATACCGCGCGGCGAGCGACCGCCCCATGCGCGAATGCCCACCCCCACCGGAGAACAGGAACAGCACCCCGCCCGGGCCGTCCGCCGTCGCGACTCCCCCGCCGGGCCGTATCGCCGCCCCTGTCGGCAGTGTCGGTTCCCATGGGGTCAGCGCCCCGGCCTGGGCAGGCACAATCGCTTCCCGCGCGGGCGGTGTCGTTCCTCGCGCGGGCATAGTCGTTTCCTGCGCCGGTTGTGTCGCTTCCGGCGCGGGAGGTGCCGCTTGCCGGGTGGGTGGTGTTGCTTCCCGCAGGGGTGGTGGTGCCGCCTGCATTGGCAGTTTCACTTCCCGCATGGTCAGTGTGCGCAATTGCGTTGCGGCATCGGCTCGATCGCGCACCAGCAGGGCGGCGCGCGCCGGTCCGGGGACCAGCCGGGCGACGGCTGTCGCGAACTCTCGTACCGTGCGGTAGTCGCCGAGCCGCGCTGCCCATCGGGTCGCGAGTTCCTGTACGGAGCGTGCGTCCTGGCCGCTCAGCGGGATGAGGATCGGTGGATCGTCGCCGGTGTCGTATCGGGTGCGGTCGCGGAATGCCGTGGCGCCGAGGGCGGACCGCTCGGTGCCGTGACGATCCCGGCCGAGCAGGGAATCGGCCTGGCGAGGCATGGTGATACTGCAGGCGACACGGTTGTGCTGCGCTGGGGCGGGGGACGTCATGTTGGTGTCGCTCGGTGTTTCGTCGCTGCCGATCTCGATGTCGCGGGTATCCGTTGCGCGCAGCGGTATTCGGGTGGCGGCGGGATCGGCTCCGCCGAGTCCGGTGCTGTAGCCGGTGATCTCGGCGTGGGCGCGGGTGCCGGTGCGGGGCAGGTCGGCGGTGCGCTGGAGGACCATGACCGTGCAGGTGTGATCGGCTCCGGACCACTCGATGCCTGAAATGTCGGGTAGCAGTGCGAGATCCGCGCCGCCGGTGAGGACGAAGGGGATCGATTCGTCGGCCAGCAGCCGGACCGCCGTGTCCACGGCCGTCAGCGGTGAGGTGTGGCCGCTGTCCACCGCCAGGCTGGGGCCGTGCAGGTCGAGAGCATGCGAGACGTACCGGGCGGTATTCGCCGATCCACTGCCCGCCGCGCCGAACACCACGGCCGCGTTCGTGCCGCGGGCCAGATGGCCGAGGCCGGAATCGTCGAGGGCCTCGACCGCCAGCTCCAGGGTGGTGCGCTGGCGCGAATCCAGGGCTGCGAGCCGGCGGTCGGTCAGGCCGAACCAGGTGCTGTCGAAGCTGGTCGAGGCGGTTTCGCGGCAGGCGGCACCGACGATCGACACCCGGGGGACGGGGGTGGGATCGTTTGCTGCTGTCGAAGCGTGCCGCACAGGAATGCCCTCCCGTGTCCAGCGTTGCCGGGTCGTCGAGGTACCTCCGGCGATTCTGCCAAGAATTCGCCGTGGCCAGAAGAGCTTTCGTGCAGCCGGTTCGCTAGCGCTGCGAGGGCAGCGAAGTCAGCGGCACCTCGTAGTCGGAGCGAGTCGCGTGCGCGGTGAAGAATCGTAATGCGAGATTCACCGCGTCCTGTTCATCGTGAACTCCGGAGATCGCCATGGTCCGCCGCAGCGCCGCGTCGTCGAGATAGATTCGAGTGATTGCCATTTCGGCCACCTCCGCCACGTCGTCGGTAGTGAAAGCATGACGGATTCGGCGGTGCTTCCGGGTGGAAATGGCAAGTGGCCTTACGTTTCCGGACCAATACGACGAAAGCGCCCCGATGCCAAGGGCATTGGGGCGCTTCCCATCCGGACTACCGGAATTCGACGGCTCAGGCCAGCATTCCGGCCAGACGCGACTTGATCAGTTCCTCGGCCTCGGACACCATGCGGTCGATGAGCTCGGCACAGGTCGGGACGTCGTCGATGAGGCCCTGCACCTGGCCCGCGGTCCAGATGCCCGCGTTCAGATCGCCCTCTTCGAAGACCCGGCGCCCGCGAGCGCCCGCGACCAGATCCTTCACGTCCTCGAAAGTGCCGCCGGCCTTCTCGATCTCGACCACCTTGGCGCTGATCTCGTTGGCGGCCACGCGCGCGGTGTTGTGCAGCGTGCGGAAGATGAGCTGGGTGTCCCGCTCGGTGCGCTCGACCACCGCGTTCTTCACGTTCTCGTGCACCGCGGATTCCTGGGTGATCATGAAGCGGGTGCCCATGTTCACACCGTCCGCGCCCAGCGCCAGCGCCGCGACCAGACCGCGCGCATCGGCGATGCCGCCGGAGGCGATGACCGGAATGTCGAGGGCCTTGGCGGCCGCGGGGATCAGGATCAGGCCCGGCACGTCGTCCTCACCGGGGTGGCCGGCGCATTCGAAGCCGTCGATGGACACGCCGTCCACGCCGATCTTCTGCGCCTTGAGCGCGTGCCGGACGCTGGTGCACTTGTGCAGCACCTTGATTCCGGCCTCCTTGTAGTACGGGAGGAACGGCTCGGGGTTGCTGCCCGCGGTCTCGACGATCTTCACGCCGGACTCGATGATCGCCTTCACGTAGTCCTGGTACGGCGGCGGGTTGATCGACGGCAGGATCGTCACGTTCACGCCGATCGGCTTGTCGGTGATTTCCCGCGCGCGGTCGATCTCGCGACGCAGATCGTCGGGGGTGGGCTGGGTGAGGGCGGTGATGATGCCCAGACCGCCGGCCTCGGACACGGCCGCGGCGAGCTCCGCGCGACCGACCCACATCATGCCGCCCTGAACGATCGGATGCTCGACCCCGAAGGTCTCGGTGAACCTGGTACGCAGCGCCATCCGGCTGCCCCTTTCTTGCCTCTCGCGAACGGCTCGATACTCGCATAGTTGCATATGGGGGTTCAACCCTCATGTAAGCCGCAGTTTGCACACTCTAAGGCCCCGAGGTCGGTGATCTGTGGATAACCGGACGGCGGCTGCGCCTTGGTCAAGGTCAATATGATGGCTCTGAGCTGCTGAATGAACGAGTGAGAAAATTTCGACAGAACCTTCTCTGTAACCCTTGTCACGCCAAAAAGTTAGTTGCTATTCTCACGCTCGACAGCGAGAGAGGACACCGCATGAGCTTCCAGCCGCTCGACGAACCGATCCGGTCGCGACGCAATCACTGGGTCAACCAGATCGCGACCCACGCGGCCATGCGCCCCGCCCAGGTGGCCTTCCGGTTCAAGGGCGTGGACACCACGTGGAAGCAGCTGCACGAGCGGTCGGAGAAATTCGCCGACGCGCTCGCCCGTCGAGGGGTCGGGTTCGGTGACCGCGTCGCCATCCTCGCGCTGAACTACACCGAGTACATCGAGGCCGTCATGGGCACCAATGCCCTGGGCGCCATCGCGGTCCCGGTGAACTTCCGGCTCACCCCGCCCGAGGTCGGCTACATCCTGGGAGACTCCGGCGCGAAGGCCATCGTCACCGACTCGCTGCTACAGCCGCTGGCCGTCGGCGTGGCCGCGCAGGTCCCGACGGTCGAGACCGTGGTCGTGATCAACGGGCAGACCGGCGAGGGCGTCATCGGCTACGACGACCTCCTCGCCGAAGCGGGCGAACCGCATGCGCCGCTGGACATTCCGGAGGACACGCCCTGCCTGATCATGTACACCTCGGGCACCACCGGCAGCCCCAAGGGCGCGGTGCTCTCGCACGCGAACATGAACGCCCAGGGCCTCACCTGCATCCGCGCCATGGAGATCACCCCCGACTCCATCGGCTTCTGCACCTCGCCGCTGTTCCACATCGCCGGATTGGGCAGCCTCACACCGTATTTCCTGCTCGGCGGCACCACCATCCTGCATCCGCTGGGCGCGTTCAACGCCACCGAATGGCTCGACGCCGTCGAGGCCGAGCAGGCCACCACCGCGTTCTGCGTCCCCGCGCAGTGGCAGATGATCTGCGAGGACCCGTCCATCAAGTCCCGCAAGCTGGCGCTGCGGTCGCTGTGCTGGGGCGCGGCGCCGGCCTCGGACAGCGTGCTGCGCGCGATGGCCGAATGTTTCCCGGAGGCGTTCAATGTGGCCGTCTTCGGGCAGACCGAGATGTCGCCCATCACCTGCGTGCTCGAAGGCAAGGACGCGCTGTCCAAGCTCGGGTCGGTGGGCAAGCCCGTCCCGACCATCCAGGCGCGGGTCGTCGACGACGAGATGAACGACGTCGCGCCCGGCGAGATCGGCGAGATCGTCTACCGCGGGCCGACGCTCATGTCCGGCTACTGGAACAAGCCCGAGGCCACCGCGGAAGCCTTCGCGGGCGGCTGGTTCCACTCCGGCGACCTGGTCAAGCAGGACGCGGACGGCTTCGTCTGGGTGGTGGACCGCAAGAAGGACATGATCATCTCCGGCGGTGAGAACATCTACTGCGCCGAGGTGGAGAACGTCCTGTTCTCCCACCCCAAGATTCACGAGGCCGCGGTGATCGGCCGCGCCCACGAGAAGTGGGGTGAGGTCCCGGTCGCCGTGGTGGCGCTGCTGCCCGGTGAGGAACTGACTCTCGCCGAACTCGAGCCGTACCTCAACGACAGCCTGGCCCGCTACAAGCACCCCAAGGACCTGATCATCGTCACCGAACTGCCGCGCAATGCCAGCGGCAAGGTGCTGAAGGTCGACCTGCGCAAGGAATTCGCGGCCTCCTGAGCCGGGCGGTAGCCGGGGATTCGCAGGCGAGTCCCCGGTGTGCCGTGTCATGGCGCAGACGCGCCGACCGGCCGGGCGGATTCACGAAAAGTGACCGTACACAGTGGATTCGGGCGCAGGATGGGCCAATGAGCCTGGAGCGCACCGCGGTGCTCGCCCTGCATTGGCAGGTCAATGTCATCAAGCCCGAAGGATTCTTCGGGGGGCTGCTCGCCGCACCCGTCGCCGCGAGCGGCGTGGTGGGGCGGGCTTTCACATTTCACGAACAGGCGCTGGCGGCCGGGGTGCCGCTGGTGTTCACCCGGTTCACCATCCCGGAGGGGGAGGGCGAACTGGTCCGCAATACCGGATTCATGCACTCGGTCGGCGAGGCGCAGGCCGCGTTCCGGCCCGAATCGCCCGGCGCGCAGATCATTCCGGAGCTGGCCGAGCAGGCGCGCGCCGGTGTCGTCTTCGACAATCAGAAGCTGTCCGGGCTGGCGGGTAGCGCACTGCCGGAGTGGCTGACCGGGCACGGCATCGACACCCTGCTGATCACCGGGGTCGCCACCAATCTCACCGTCGAGCAGACCGCGCGACACGGCACCGATCTCGGCTTCCACGTGCACGTGATCTCCGACTGCGTGGCCACCTTCGCGCCCCCGGTGCACGAGGCGTCGCTGGCCAACCTCGAATTGGCCACGGGCGGAAGCCTGGCCGCCGAGCAGGTCTTCGAACGGCTGACCGTCTAGATCATGTCCTTGCGGGTCAGCCAGCGCATGATCGGCCAGCCGCAGAACACCGGCAGCCAGCAGGTGAGCACCCGATAGAGCAGCACCGCGGGCACCGCGATGCTCGCGGCCACACCGAAGGCCGCCAGGCCACCGATCAGCGCGGCCTCCACCGCACCCACACCGCCCGGCGTCGGCGCGGCCGAGGCCAGCGTGCCGCCGATCATGGTGACAATGGTGACGGTCACGAAAGTCGTGCTGCCGCCGAAGGCTTCGATACTGGCCCACAGCGCCAGCGCCATACCCAGCGTGGTGGTGGCACAGCCGCCGACGATCATGGCCAGCCGGCCCGGACTGCGGCCCAGATCCTTCAATTGGCCCAGCACATCCGCCAGTTGCGGGCGCACCTCGTTGAGCAGCCACTTGCGCACCTTGGGCACGAATGTGGTGACGCCCAGCAGGCCCACGAGCACACCCGCGACCAGATACAGCACGGTGGCATTCGGTACGAAATGCGACAGGTCGGTCGAAACACCCGCCGCCACACTGAAGAACAGCAGCAGCACCAGATGCGTGATCACCTGCACCGTCTGCTGCAGCGCCACCGCCGCCGTGGCCCGCACCGCGCCCAGCCCGGACTTCTGCAGGAACCGCACACTCAGCGCCAGACCACCCACACCCGCCGGGGTGGTGGTCGCCGCGAAGGTATTGGCGACCTGCATGAGCAGCAGATTGCGGAAGTTCACCGACTCGGAGGCGCACGCCCACAGCGCCATCGCCGCGCCCACGTAGGTCAGCGCCGACACCGCCAGCCCGAGCGCTGCGAAAGCCCAATTGGCGCTGCGCAATTCGGAGAAGAAGGTCGGGACCGCGCTGATGTAGGGATAGGCCACGTACACCAGGCCGATCAGCAGCGCCAGCTGGATGATCTGATTCCGGGAGAACCGGGTGATCTGCGCGGCCTCGATCTTGTCCTGCCCGGTCTGTGAGGCCACTTCCGCCCGCGTGGACTTCATCAGCTCACCGGCGTCCGGCACCGAATTGCGCACGGCAGCGGGGATGGCCGTCTTCGTCAAGCGCCGCGACGCGGCCAGCACCGACTGCTCGCCCAGCACGTCGATGGCCGTCCGCACCGCCGTCTCCGTGCCGTACAGGGCGGCGGTGGACAGTAGCAACTGTGCGTTGTCGGACTCGAAACGCGTGTCGTAGGCGCCGAACTCGGACTGGATGAAGCCGCCGAAGCGCGCCTCGCCGTCCACCAGCCGGACCTCCTCGGCCCGCAGCTCACCATGCGAGATCTGCGCCTGATGCATGGTGTGCAGCGCCCGCCACACCTGCTCCAGTCCCTTCGTGCCGGCCGCCGCCGTGAGCGGTTCGCCCTGCGGCACCGTGTGTGCGTACAGCATCCAGCCACGATTCAGCGCGGCGACGGTGAGCGGCTTGTTGCTGCCCAACCCCAGATCGCTGATGGCGATGCCCATGAGCGCCCGATGCTCCACCGCCCGGCGCATCGATGCGAACAGCGCCGGATATTCACCGCTGCGAATCGTCAGCCAGCGCCGGAAGGCTTGCAGCGCACCGCGACTGCGCTGATTCGCTCCGTACAGCTCGACGATCAGCTCGTTCTCCGGCGGCGTGATGGGCGTGAGATCGCCTGCGGCGGCGCTGTTCTCGACCCCCACCGGCGGACCAGCGGGCGCACCGGAGGACGTCGCCCGCGTGGGGGTCTGCTGCAGCGTGTCTGCCTCGGGCGCTGGATCGGCCGCCGTGGCGGGCGCGACCAGCGTTGCGCGCGGAGGTGCCGCACGGGACGCGGATCCGGCTGCCGCGGAGACAGTTTCGCGCGCTGCCGCGGCCAGCCGCTGCGCTTTGCCGCGCTTGGCGCCGACCCCGTTCGGCGTATCGGCCGCAGCGGCGGTGGCCAGACCCGATTCGGGGTCGGCGGGCGCGGTCGGGGTGGTGCTCGCCGACAGGGTCAGCGGTCCCCGCCCACCGGGGCGAACCACACGGAAGGCGTTCACCCGGTACCCGCGCTTGGCGAGCACGCGCACCGCGGCGTCCAGGGGCACCTCGAGCGCGGGCGTGCCCACCACCAGCACGATGACCGCGCCCACACACCAGCCCGCCACCAGGCCGAGCAGCGCGCGGGCCGGGACCACCAGACTCACCACCAGATGAATCGGCACGAAGGCCAGCAGCAGCGTCCACCACCAGCGCCGCCAGCGTGCGGGCAGCCACGGGCTGGCCACCGTCAGCATGGCCGCGAGCATGGCGATCCAGCGCGGATCGTCGAGGAACTGGGACAGGAAGGTATTGACCTGATCCGGTTCCGCGAGATGCCAGCGCGGCGCGTTCAGACCGGTCGGGGTGATGGAGAAGAGCAGCACCGCGATCAACCCGGCCGCGAGGAAGCCACCCAGCAGCTTCCACTGCCGCTCCCACACCGTGCGCACCAGAATCGCGAACGGCAGCGCGAGAATGCCGATGCCGTAGAGGATGTAGACCAGATCCGACTGCTCCGGCGTCAGGAATCCGACGATGCCGGACACCGACTTCTCCAGGTTCTCCCACTGCGGACGGGTGATCAGCGAACCCGCGATCACGATCGCCACCGCGAGTGCGGACAGCACGACGCGCAGAATGTCGCTGGTCCGCCTGATCCGCGGCTGCAGCAGACTGCCGGAGACGGGGATCTCCCGTCCGTCGACTCGCATGTCCTATGGGCGCTTTCGGATCGTGGGAACGGGTACGGTCCCATGGTCGGTTCTCGGTACGCGGTTACCGTAACCCGTCGCGACCCGGCAGTGGGACGAGCCTGCCCCCGCACCGCCGTCCGGCGTGTCCCTCACCGCGGTACACCCCGCAAATTCAAGACCCGCAACGGGGGCCGGGGGCGGAGCCCCCGATTCCGAGGGTCCGGGGGCGGAGCCCCTGGGAACAACATTGTGCGAGGATCAGGACGTGGTGCTCGATCTGCGTGTTTGTTTTCTGGGGGAATCGTTCGTCGCGGGGGTGGGTGACGAGAAGTGTCTCGGGTGGGCCGGTCGGCTGGCACAGCGCTCGATCGCGGCGGGACAGCCGCTCAACTACTACAACCTCGGGATTCGACGCGAGACCAGCACCGAACTACGGGACCGCTGGGAGGCCGAATGCACGCTCCGGCTGCCCGCCGGAGTGGATGCGCGCGTGGTGATCTCCACCGGCGTCAACGACACCATGGTCGAGAACGACCGTCCCCGAGTGGAATCCGACCAGTCCGTGGCGAACCTCGCGGCCATCCTCGACGGCACCCGTGACAAGGGCTGGACCACCCTCGTGGTGTCGCCGCCGCCGAATATCCACGACGACCACAACAAGCGCATCGCCGAACTCGACCGGCGCTTCGCCGACTGCTGCGAGAGCGCAGGCGTCCCCTACGTCCGCGCCCATCAGGCCCTGCGCGAGAACACCACCTGGATGCGCGACATTCGCGCCGGCGACGGCTACCACCCCAGCGCCGTCGGCTACGACGAATTCGCCGACTCGCTCGTCCCGCACTGGTTGCTCTGGCTCGTCGATCCCGGCTCGGATCTGCCTGTCGTGCGCTGACCTTCGGCGCGCTGCCCGGTGGCATGCTGCCCCGCCGGATGCTGATCGGCGGGCGGCAGCAGCCAATCCACCATCGACGCCGCGCCCGGCTTGCGGGTATTGGTCAGGCCCGAACCCACCAGCACGCCCAGGGCGATGGCCAGCACCGACAGCAGTACGTTCACCAGCACCTGAAGTCCGTTGCCGCCCTTGCTGGTCACCAGCTCCGACACCGCTGTCAACCCCATACCGCCGGGCACCAGCATCCAGAACGCGGGCAGGAACGCCACCTGCGTGGGCGGCGCATTCCGATTGCGCTGCACCAGATATGCGGTCGGCACCGCGGTCAGCCCGCCCAGGAACGCACCCAGCAGCGCCCCGCCGGTCTGGATGCCGAAGCGCTGCGCGGCATAGGTCGCGTACAACACCAGCAACAGCCAGAACAGCGACTTCGGCGGCGCGCTGGACCGCCACGAATGCCCGAAACCGATCAGCAGCACACCGAGCAGCGGCGCCCACCAACCCAATTGGCTCGTATCGGCGACATCCGGCGGCTGCGGGCCCAGGAACTGCAGGCCGATATAGATGCCGAAAGCCAGCAGCAGCAGCTTGTTCAGCCCGGCGATGGTGCGACTCGAACCCGCCACCATCGACCCGGTCGCCAGCTCGATCGCGCCATTGGTGAGCATGGCACCCGGCAGCAGACTCGCCACCGCCGGAATCAGCAGCTCCGACGGCTGCCCGCCACCGAGGGCGTGCGGAAAACCGAAGGCCAGCAAGGTGACCACCGCACCCGCGGTCACCGGCAGCGCCAGCGACAGCAGCGGAATCCGGTCCGCCAGCAGGATCAGCAACTGCACCACCAGGCCGAGCACCGCGTATCCGGCCAGCGCGTGCACGGTCGGATTCAGCATCAGGCCCAGACCGACCGTCAGCACCATATTGCCGAGCAGCATGAGCCAGACGGCCGTCGGCCGCTTCGAGGCGATGATGTCCTCGAGCTGCTCGGTCACCTCCACCGGCGACGGCAGCTCGTGCTTCAGGTTGTCCAGCACGCGGTACAGCGCCGCGATCTGATCCAGCCGCAGCGTATCGGTGAACGCGGCCTGCAGATCCACCGCCGACCCGCGCGAATCCTCCACGCGCACGAACACTCCCGTGGGCAGCACGAAGAACTGCACTTCATTGGCGCCGTAGCGGCGCGCGGTGTCGTCGAGGATCTCCTGCACCCGCCCGGTGGTCTCACCCGACCCGATCAGCATCACGCCCAGCAGCCGCAGCAGATTCAGCAGGTCCGCGGACACCGGCGGCTCCTCCGGCGGCGGCGGATCATGCAGCTCGTGCGCGCCCGCGCGATTCACCACCCGCCGCACCAGCCAGTCGTCGAACACGCCACCGGCCCGCTTGGCCGTATAGGTCAGCCGCTTCCCGACCGCCGCGACACTCGCACCCGCGGGCCGCGGCCGGGAGCGCAGATGCCGAGGGCCGGGCCTGCTCATCCGCCTCCTTCACCGTCGTTCCCCGCATACCGTTCTACTCCCCCATCAGCAAACAGCAACCGTGCGGCAAACAGGCCGAGCCGCGTCGGACACGCCGTCCCACCTCCGATGGAGAACGCGCGCTAACAAACGCCGCCACGCGCAGCGAAGCGCGAGGGAAATGAGACACAGCTATGCCTATCGGCAAGTCCGTTCATACCCTGGGGGGATGGATATCGACACGCGACTGCTGCGTTACTTCCTGGCAGTCGCGGAAACCGAGCACCTGCCCCTGGCAGCGCAGCGGCTACACGTGGCGCAACCAGCGCTCGCCACGCAGATCAAGCAGCTGGAACAGCAGCTGGGAGTGGAGCTCTTCATCCGGTCCCGGGCCGGAATGACCCTCACCGCACCGGGAAAGGTGCTGGCCGCCACCGTGCCGAGCCTGCTCGCCGCCTGGGACCGCATCCTGCGCGACACCAAGAGCGACGCCAGCCGCGCGTCGCGCGTGCTGCGGCTGGGCTGCGTGCACAACACCGCCGACGAGCACATCGCCGAGATCATCCGCGTCTTCCACCGTCTGCACCCCGACTGGCAGGTCGATATCCACCAGGGCGGTTGGACCGACCCCACCGCGGGTCTCGACGAAGGCGACGTCGACGTCGCCCTGCTGCGCCTGCCGTTCCCCGGCCAGGACGAATACCACCTGCGGGAACTGTTCGCCGAACCCCGCTGGATCGCACTGCCCGCCGACCATCCGCTCGCCGAACGCGACGACATCGCCTTCCGCGAACTCTGGAACGAACCGTATGTCGCCTCACCCGCCGAAACCGGGTGGTGGCGCGACTATTGGATGGGCCTGGACTCCCGGCCCGCCGACACCGCCATCATCGGCGCCATCGCACGCAATACCGACGAGTGGTTGCGTGCCATCGCCAACGGTTTCGGGGTGAGCTTCACCCCGTCCTCCACCGTGCGCGCCAACGCCTATCCGGGCGTGGTGTTCCGGCCCGTGCACGGCATCGGACCCACCCGGGTGGCGCTGGTGTGGCCGGACGCCTCCGAATCGGATGCCGTGGTGCGGTACTTCATTCGCTGCTGCACCGACATCATGGGCCAGCAGGCCGGAGACGGCCGGCGCACTTCCTGACCCGGACCCGCGGACATCGACCCGCGAAAGCTGCGGTGCTTCGTCGCCGTCGCCGAGGACGGCCACCTCATCCGGCCTCATGCGCGCGTGTGTCGGAATCTGTTCGGCAGGTCAGCTTTCCAGCACCGCCATGGCGGCATTGTGGCCGCCCACGCCGCTGACGCCGCCGCCGCGCACCGCGCCCGCACCGCAGAGGAAGACATTGGCGTGCGCGGTGGCGACACCCCAGCGCGCGGCCGGGGTGGCCGGGTCGCCGTCCTCGGTGTGGAAGGGAAAAGCCAAGTCCGCGTGGAAGATATGGCCGCCGGGCATATGCACCTCGGTTTCCAGGTCCACCGGGGACATGGCCTCCAGGCAGGGGTTGCCGTCGGCGTCCAGGGCCAGGCAGTCGCGGATGGGCTCGGACAGCACCGAATCCAGTTGCGCCAGTGTGGCATCCACCAGGCGAGCCTTCGTCGACTCCGGCTCGGTCGCGAAAAGCCGTGCCGGAGTGTGCAAGCCGAACAAGGTCAGCGTATGCATGCCCTGCTCGATCAGTTCCGGGGCCAGAATCGACGGGTCGGTGAGGGTGTGGCAATAGATCTCCGACGGCGGCGCGGACGGAATCCGGCCCGCTGCCGCCTCCCGATACGCCTTGTCGAGCTGGGTCGCGGACTCGGCGATATGGAAGGTTCCGGCGAATGCCGTGCGCGGGTCGACCGATGCGTCGCGCAGGCGCGGCAGGCGACGCAGCAACATATTGATCTTCAACTGGGCGCCTTCGGGTTTCGCGGCCTCCTCCCCCAACAGCCCGGCCAGTACGTAGGGGGCCGCGTTCACCAGGACATGACGGGCGGCGACCGCCCCCGCGACGGCATCACCGAGGGTGAAGCGGACTTCCGCTGTGCCGCCGTCCGTTTCGAGCCCGGTCACCGTGCAGTCCGTGACGATCTCCGCGCCGGCCGCACGCGCCGCCGCCGCGAGCGCGTCCGTGAACGCACCCATGCCGCCCACCGGCACATCCCAGTCGCCGGTGCCGCCGCCGATCACGTGATAGAGGAAGCAGCGGTTCTGCAGCAGCGACGGATCGTGCGCCTGCGCGAACGTGCCGATCAGCGCGTCGGTGAGGACCACGCCGCGCACCGTGTCGTCGGCGAAGGTGGCCTCCACGACCTCACCCAGCGGGCGCTCGAACACCGCCTCCCACGCGGCCGGATCGCCCACGCGGCGGCGCAGCTCGGCCCGCGAGGGCAGCGGCTGCGTCAGGGTCGGGAACACGCGCCGCGCCAGCTCGCCCGTCATCGCGTAGAAGCGTTGCCAGGCAAGGAAATCCCGCTCCGAACCGGTCACGCGGGCGAAGCTGTCCCGGGTGCCCGCCACCGAGGCGTTGTCCACCAGCAGGCCGTGCTCACCGACCGGCGTGTACGAGGAGATCCGGCGCTTGCGGGTCTCGAAGCGCAGACCCAGATCCCGCACGATCAGCTCCGGCAGCAGGCTCACCAGATACGAGAAACGCGACAGGCGGGCCAGGACGCCGGGGAACACCCGCTCCGACACCGCCGCGCCGCCGGTGTGCGGCTCGCGTTCCAGCAGCAGCACCGAACGGCCCGCACGCGCCAGATAGGCCGCCGCCACCAGGCCGTTGTGGCCGCCGCCGACGATCACCACGTCGTACCGGTCGCGGCGGGGGCGCGGGTGCCTCTCGGAGTCGCTCATGTACCGACTGTAGAAGCGCGGCGCGTGCGGGTCGCGCCGCCGCACCGGGTCAGCGCGCGGCGCGGGCCTGCATGGCGTCCAGAATGTCGCTGTGGGCGGGCGGAACCTCGATACCCATGACCGTGTCGTCCGCGTCGCCCTCGAAACTGAAGGCGAAGAAAGCACAGCATTCGGACTCGCGGCGCGCCAGATCGCGGGCGGCGGACTCGGCGGCGGCCGGGATGACCACCTCCAGACGGGTCGCCGAACGACGGTGCACGCGACGGGCCGTCTCACCGAGCAACGTGGCGAATTCCAGTGTGCGCAACGGCTGCTCGACCGTCGGCAGGGTGCAGGCGTCCGGGACCCAGGCGGTGGCGCCGCTCTCGGGTGTCATGAGACCACGGTAGGCCGGAAGCTAGCGACCGGCCATATCCAAGGCGGCCAGATGGCTGAACAGAACCGACGCCCCGATCGGATTGCCGCCGCCGGGGTAGGTCGTGCCGCTGACCGCGGCCATGGTGTTGCCCGCCGCGTACAGTCCGGGGATCACGGCGCCGTCGGCGTCGAGGACCCGAGCAGCGGTGTCGGTGCGCAGGCCGCCCTTCGTGCCCAGATCCGAGATGCCGAAAGCGGCGGCGTGGAACGGGGCCTTCACGATCGGGGCCAGCGGAGATGCACCGTTCGAGAAGGCTCGGTCGTAGGCTTCGTCGCCGCGGCCGAAATCGGTGTCCACGCCCGCGGCTACCATCTCGTTGAAACGGGAAACGGTGGCCGACAACGCATCCGCGGGGACACCGATCAGCGCCGCCAGCTCTTCCACGGTGACGGCGGTGTGCCAAAGACCCTCGGCCACATACTGTTCCGCGTCGACCATGGGCACGTTGCTCGCCTTGATCGGCGGGACCGCGCCCTCCGCATCGTCGTAGATCATCCAGAAGGGCAGGGAGACAGCGCCTTCGGACATGGCGTCGATGATGTCGCGGCCCAGGCGGTCGTACGGGGCGGACTCGTTGACGAAACGCGCACCGCGCTGATTCACGAAAATACCGCCCGTGAACCAGAGCGCGAAGGCGGCACGGCCATCCGGGTGGATCAGGCCCGGCGACCACCACGCCTGATCCATCAGATCCGTGGCGGCTCCGGCGGCGATGCCGGCCTCGTGGGCTTGGCCGATATTTCCCCAGGGGCCCATGGTGTCCCGGGCGCAGCCGGGAACGCCGTAGCGCTGTCGCAGTTCGTCATTGCCCTCGAAACCGCCCGCCGCGAGCAGGACTCCCCTGCGGGCGCGGATGGCGACGCGTTCGCCCGCACGCTCCACGATCGCGCCGACGACCCCGCCGTCCTCCACCACCAGATCCACCAGCGGCGAATTCAACGACAGCGAAGCGTTGGGGTACTTGGCAAGTGCCAGCAGGAAGCGACCGATGAGGGCGCGGCCGCCGACCAGATAGTCCGGTTGCGGAGCCCGGTGGCGATCGGTACTCAGCGGGCCGCGCACGGCGGTGCTCAGCTCACCCAGCTCGGCGGCCGGGAGCGGAGTGGGGATGATGTGGCGCTTTCCGTCCAGGCGCGCCTTCGGGGCCCTACCGAAATAGTCCGGCCACGGGAACACCTGGAACGAGAACGCCTCGTCCCGCTCCAGATACTCGATCACCTTCGCGCCGCCACGCACATAGGCTTCCTGCAGGTCCGCGGGCGTGCGATCACCCACCACCGCACGGAAATAGGCGAGCGCGTCCTCGATGGTGTCGTCCACCCCGGCCCGCCGGAGCACCGGATTGCACGGGAACCAGACGCCACCACCGCCCGAATACGCCGTCGTGCCGCCGAACTTGTCGGTGGCCTCGACCACCGCCACGGACAGGCCCTCCCGAGCCGCCGTATAGGCGCCGGACAGGCCACCGCCCGAACCGGCGACCAGCACATCGACCTCTTCGTTCCAGACCGTCACCGCAACTCCCTGCACTCGTCTGCGGTCGAGGGTAGGCGTGGACGCGCGGTCAGGAGAGACGATGTCCCGGTAGCCAGGAAGTATCGGGGCGAGTCAGAGCCGTACGGCCAGGACGTAACCCTGCGGGGTGCGCTCGTCCGGGCGCGCCTCCCGGGACAGCGTGGCGGTGGCGCGGAAACCATTGCCCGCCAGCGCCTCCGACATGGCGTCCGGAGTCCACAGGTAGCTGGTCGCCACCTTGTGGTCGTAGCTCTGCCCCGACGGTCCCGCCGCCGGCGCCTGGAAGCCGAGCAACAGATGCGCCCCGGGACGCAGCACGCGCGCGAACTCGGACAGCACCGCGGGGATGCGCGCCGGCGGCGTGTGAATGAGGGAGTACCAGGCCACGATCCCCGCCAGCGACGCGTCGGGGCGATCCAGCCGCTCCAGGTTGCCGACCTCGAAAGACAAGTGCGGAAGCGCGATTCGTGCGATACGGATCATCTCCGGAGACAGATCCAAGCCGGAGATCCGCAGCCCCGCCGCATGCAGATAGCCCGCGATACGGCCCGGACCGCAGCCCACCTCCAGCACCTCGCCCGCACCGCGCGTCACATCCGCGAACACATCCAGCATGGCCCGATCGAACGGACTCGACTCCAGATGGCGATGCACGAAATCGGAGTACAGCTCGGCCATCTCGTCGTACGCCTGCCGCGTGGCACGCACATCAGCACTCTCGCTCACCGCACCGACTGTAGGCGGTGGCGGAAAACTCGGCCCGTCAGGACAGCGGCGCACCGATCGGAGGCGTGCGCAGGCCCTGATCCCAGCCATCCACGCGCACATGCAATTCCGTCTCCGGCGTCATCTCGGTGCGCAGCGGCCACAGCACGATCTGCATGAACCAGCGGAAATCGCGGCGCAGTGCCGGCAGCGGCAAGGCATTGCGCCAGCGCGGGCGCACCTCGTCCGGATGCCGCCAGCCATCGCGCAACATCACCTCCGCGACCTGCGGCTGCGGCTGCGGGCCGGTGACGCCCACCAGCTCCACCCGCAACTCCCGCTCGGCGCGGTCCAGGCGGGCGAAACCGTGCTCGCGACTGTCGATGATCAACTGCGAGCCCGGCGCCAGACCGTGCGCGAGCCCGGCCAGATCGTCCAGATACTGCCGCCATTCGTGATCCGCGGCCCGCAGCGCCAGCTGCTGCTGCTCGATGATCAGACGGCGGGCCCGCTCGGCCGGATTCACCAGGAACAGATCGACCGTGTCGGTGTCGGCCACCAGACCCAGCAGCAGATTCGCCGACGCCCACACCGGGCCGTGCGCATGCCACAGCACACCGTGCACCGGCGGGCCCAGATCGGTGCGGAAACCATCGGTGGCGCGCGCGAAAGCGGCCGTCAGCTGCGCCTGCACATCGGCGGGCAGACCGTCCTCGTAGAGATGGGATTCGATGCTGTCGCTGAGGGTTACACAGATCGACTCCAGACGATCGCCGTCGAAAGTGAAGACCGCGGTGGGGGTGTCGACCCGCAAACCGGTCTGCATCCAGGTGGTGCGTGCGGACGGGGCCGGGGCGCGCTGCGGCCGCCAGCCCGCCGCCCCGGCGAAACGCTCCGCATCCTCGCGCGTCCACGACCACGCGAAAGCCTGTGCGGCGCGGGCGATCCCGATGCCGCCGGGAATATCGGTGCGCAGCGGTTCGGAATCGGCCGGGTAGGCGGCATAGTGCAGCAGGTACTCGGCCCGCTTGGAACGGGACGTGGAATTCAGCGGAATGCCCAGCGGCGCGATGTCCAGATCGTCGCCGCCCTCCACCCACGCATCGGCGAACAGATCACCCGGAGACTCGACCCCGAGCGTGCGCAAACCATCCACCGCCGCCACCGCGAAACGGCTCACCGCCGGCGTCACGGCCCGACGCGGCTGGATCCGCCACCAGTTCGACTCGCGTGGCGGCGACCAGCCCAACGCACGCAGCGCCGCACCCGTCTCCTCGCCGTAACGCCAAGTCGGATCGACGAATTCACTGCGGCTCAACTCGCCGTGCAGATGCTCCTCATCGGTGGAGAACTGCACATAGCGGCCGCCCCGGGCACTCAGCACCAGAATCGACTCCGGCGGCAGCGCCTCCACATAACCGGCCAGATCCTCCGCGAACCGGCCCCACGCTCCCAGTCCCGTCCGAGCGCGCGCGGCACCGTATTTCCGGTCCCGCCAATACTTCTGCTCCGCGGGACTCACCAGCAGCAGATCCACCGTCGCCGGACCCAGCGCCAAACCCGCCACCACGCTCGGAAACACCCACGCGGGACCGGACTCCGGCCCCGCCCCGCCACTCTCCGGCTCGCCCCATAGCTCGGTGAACCGGGCCGTCAGCTTCTCCAGCGCGCCCCGCAACAGTTCCGCCGACCCGAACTCCCCCGGCCCCAGACAATCCGAAACAGTCACGCGCACATAGCCGAGACCATGACCGTTCCCCCAGAACATCACCGAATCCCACCACACCCCCAAACCCGTCCGCGAGAACAACGCCCCCCTGCGCATGGTCCCCACCGGCTGCGGCGCCGCCCACGCCAACTGCCGCGCGAACCCCCGCACATCCCCCGCGTCCCACACCCACCCGAATCTCGCGGCGGTCTTCACAATCCGGACCGCACCCGCAATATCCACGCGCACCGCGAAACTCACCCCGCGACCCTAACTCGCGCCCTCGGCGAGCCGTCCGCGATCCGGGCACCGTGGACCGAAGGCACCGGCCCGCCTAGACCTCCGCCGCCCCGCGTGGCGCCCGGGCCTCCCACAACGCCACCGACCCGACCACAACCACCTTCACCTCCGCGAACGCACCCCGCAACGCCGCCTCCAACCCGGCCCGATCATCACTCGCATTCTGAAAGGCCCCAGCCCGGTTGTAGAACCGAATCAGCCACCGCGCCACCGGATGCTGCCGCACCCCGCGCGCCAGCACCGTACTCCCGAAAAACACCCCATCCGCAGCCATCACATCGGCAATATGCCGAAACGCCACCCCCTTCTCCGCCCAACCCCCAGGCACACAGTGCATCACCAGATTCGCCGCCACCGACCGATACCGCCGCTCGACAGGCAACGGCCGCACCACACTCCCGATCCGGCAGGACGGCTCGATCCCCCGCCCCAGCAACCGCTGCGTACTCATCTCCAGCGCAGCGGGATTCAAATCCACCAGCGTCACCGCGGTCTCCCCCACCGGAAACCGCGCCTCCCGCAAAAACCACCCCGACCCAGGCCCGATATCCAGATGATCCCCCGACACCTGAGCGTCATAGCTCGCCAGCATCCGCCGACTCGGGCACCGCCACACCAGCGAGTTCGAAACCCGAAGCACAACAAAGTCATAGATGCGAAGCGCCCGATAGCCGTAGATCGCAGCCCCGGCCCTCTCCGCCTCGGTGATGGTGCCGCTGGTCACCCGAAGATGCTAACCAATCCCCCGCACCCCCGCTCACCACCTGACCATGGCAGCGGGCTCCGTCGAGTCGTGCACCAGAACCCCGTGAGCGACGAAATTGTGTGTCCCCTCCACTCGGGTGTCGTAGATGTCTTGCTCACCAGCAGAACTGATTTCGACGATCCGATCCCAGAAGATGTCGCTCCTCGCCAGCAATGTGAGATCGGGAGCCTGCAGGATGGTGGCTGCCTGGGCGAGGCGAGCACGGCTGGGTGAGTACTTCCACATTGTGGAGCCGCAATAGCGGCTACCCATGGCGGCCTGGAATTCGCGATGGCCAACCGCGAAGTGCGCGAGCAGGCTTCGAACCCTGCTCCAAACCTCCTTGGGAACGGTGTCCACGTTCGGGTTGGCCGTCATTTTCCGGAGTTCGAGGAGCACGGCTTCGCCAGCGACTCCTCGTGCGCCATGAGCGCTTACGTCTTCCAGAAACGTTTGCTGGTTCTCCGACCCGTCGATGGTCAGATGCCAGCAGTCGCGGTAGCCGGGCTTGCGTGCCCGCTTGATCCGTCCATGTATCTCGAGTCGCAGCAGCAGTTGAACAACATCACGGATAAGGCGGAGGCTGGTGGACGCGTAGTAGATCTTGGCTTGGCGTCCGCGCTCATCCCAACGAATCGAGCCGTCCGTGGCCCACAGATGACGAAGAAAGAGCGCGACTTGATCCGTCGGCAGCGTGAAAACGGGTTCAGGTACGAACTTCTCATAACTGCGCAGTCCGAACAGACCCAGTTCGTCGAGCCAGGCAGCGATCGGATTCCGCCGCCCGCGCGCCAGTCGATAGGGTGCGGGCAAGCGCAGGGTGGTGACCCTGGCAGCGGCGTACTCGTCACGTATTGCAGTGACGCCGAAGTGTGTTGCCGCATCCGTCACTGCTGTGAGGTTTTCCTCGTCGATGCTGGCATAGCGGATCGGCTGCCCTTTGACGCAGGATCCATCACCGATCATGTGTGCCAACAGAATCACCTCGGCGTCGGCCATTTCCGCAGCGTGGGTCGGCTCCGGAATCCAACGAGGAACCGCGACACGGCTTTCGATTTCGAGGCTGTCGACCGGTACCCAACCGTCAACGGTCAGTAGCTGAGTGTGTGGCGGCAACTCGATCTCGAGTCCGGACGCGAAGCGAAGCCGAGAGAAGGCCGTACGTCCCGCGAATGAAAGGGTGATCGGTCGCGCGACCATTCGCAGGCGAGCAGCCAGCGACCAAACCTCCATCTGCGTGATACTGCCGGCCAGCTCGCTGACCGCTACTTCACGTCCCGTGTCCGCCCGAAGGATTCGCATCGAATGCATGTTCGAATCATATCGAGAAACTCTCGAATTTTTCTCTTAACCGCGGGCCATATCGACGAATCGACTCAAATGCAGCTGATGTGCAACGGTAATCGTTGCAGTAGGTCCATTTCGATGCTTGCCGACAATAATATCTGCCTCGCCGGCGCGAGGATCGTCGCGCTCGATTGAATCCGGCCGATGCAAAAGAATGACCATGTCAGCATCTTGTTCCAGCGATCCCGACTCACGCAAATCGGACACCATCGGGCGCTTATCAGTTCGCTGCTCAGGACCACGGTTGAGCTGCGAAATCGCAATAACCGGAACCTCAAGCTCTTTAGCCAAGAGTTTCAGGCTTCGTGAGAATTCTGAAACTTCCTGCTGTCGAGACTCGACCTTCTTTCCGGAGGTCATCAGCTGCAAGTAGTCTACAACAACAAGCCGAAGATCGTGGCGTTGTTTCAATCGTCGTGCTTTTGCCCGAATTTCCATCATTGTGAGGTTCGGTGAATCATCCACGAACAGCGGAGCCTCACTGATCTCACTCATTCGACGGGCCAGTCTGCTCCAGTCGTCATCACTCATCCGCCCCGAACGCATATCGCCCAGTTTGATTTTCGCCTCGGCCGATAGCAGACGCATGACGATTTCGGTGCGGCTCATTTCGAGGGAGAAGATAACGCTGGCGAGGCCGTGCTTGATCGAGCAGCTCCGCATGAAATCCATACCAAGCGTGCTCTTTCCAACACCGGGTCGCGCCGCGACGATGATCATCTGACCCGCGTGCAGGCCGTTGGTGAGTTCGTCGAGTTCGGTGAAGCCGGTGGGGACGCCGAGGGAGATGCCGCCTCGGGAGGCGATGGAGTCGAGTTCGTCCATGGTGGGCTGGAGGATTTCCTCCAGGGGGACGAAGTCTTCGGAGGAGCGGCGTTCGGTGACCTCGTAGATTTCGGCCTGGGCTCGGTCTACGACCTCGGCTACGTCTTGGCCGTCGGCGCCGGCGTAGCCGAATTGGACGATTCGGGTGCCCGCCTCCACCAATCGGCGCAGGATCGCCTTCTCGGCGACGATTTCGGCGTAGTAGCCGGCGTTGGCTGCGGTGGGGACCGTTTGGGTCAGGGTGACGAGGTAGGGCGGGCCGCCGATGCGCTTCAGCTCGCCCTTGCGGTCCAGGGCGGCGGAAACTGTTACGGGGTCGGCGGGTTCGCCGCGGCCGTAGAGGTCGAGGATGGCGTCGTAGACGGCCTGGTGGGCGGGGCGGTAGAAGTCGCCGGGGCGGACCACCTCGATGACGTCGGCGATGGCGTCCTTGGACAGGAGCATGCCGCCGAGGACGGACTGTTCCGCCGCCATGTCGTGTGGGGGCTGGCGCCCGAAGTCTTCGCCGGGGGCGTCGGGGTATTCGGCGGGGCCGTCGTCGTTGTGGCCGCGATCGTCGATGACTGCCATACGGCTCGACCGTCCTCTCTTCTCGCGCCCGGTCCGACGTCTTGTTTCTACGCCTGTGCACCGACAGGTTCAGGCAGCGACGCGGCGGCGGAATCCGGTTGCGGCACAAGGTTCGGCAAACCCGTCATGCGAACCTAGGCGACCGTGCGGGGACCCGCCAAACCGAGCTGTGCACACATCTGTGGACAAACTGGGTGTTGTTCACCAACTGTTGTGCACCCCCTGTGAATAGGTTGGGGACAACAGTCGTCAGTGCTGGTCGAGCAGCAGGTAGTGGGCTATTTCTCACTGTGTGCAACTGTGGATCAATCCGGTGCGGCGTGTCGCTGGACATGCCCTTTCGGGCGTGTTGGGTGAACAGCGCCGAACCGGCAGGTGACCTGCGGCACAGCGGGAGTGATTGGCCCACTGCGTAATCCACAACCTGCGATCAACACCCTGGCAAACAGAATCGGAGGCCGTTCCCGAGCACGAGAACAGCCTCCGATCCATACCGAATTACTCGGCGGCGTTGACCTGCAGGTCGAACTTGGCGGCCACATCCGGGTGCAGATGCACCACGACACCGTGCTTGCCGGTGGTCTTGATGTGCGCCTTCGGCAGCTCGATGCTGCGCTTGTCGACGACCGGGCCGCCGGCAGCCTTGAGGGCGGCCGCGACGTCGGCGGTGGTGACCGAACCGAAGAGCTTGCCGGTGCCCGCGGTCTTCACCGACAGGGAGACCGACTCCAGGCCCTGGATGGCCTGCTTCAGCTCGTTGGCGTGGTCCAGGTCGCGCACCTTGCGGGCGTCCTGCGCCCGGCGGATGCCCTCGACCTGCTTCTGCGCGCCACGGGTGGCAACGATCGCCAGACCGCGGGGCAGCAGGAAGTTACGGCCGTAGCCGTCCTTGACCTCCACGGTGTCGCCGGGCGCACCGAGGTTGTCGACATCAGCGGTGAGGATGAGCTTCATTGCTGTGCCTTCCCTTCTCAGCGAGCGGTGGACACGTAGGGCAGCAGGGCCACCTCACGCGAGTTCTTGACGGCCACGGCGATGTCGCGCTGGTGCTGAACGCAGTTGCCGGTCACCCGGCGAGCGCGGATCTTGCCACGATCGGACACGTACTTGCGCAGCAAGGTGGTGTCCTTGTAATCGATCTTGGCGCCTGCCGTGTTGTTCTTCTTGCCGGCCTTGTCTTCCTTGCAGAAGGTGCAGGCCTTCTTCTTGAGCACCTTTTCGCGTGCCGGTGCCTTGGGCATGGTCTTACTCCGTAATTTCGCGAGCCCAGCCTGGAGGAGAGCTCATATGAAAGCCGTTGTCTAGAACGGCGGTTCGTCGTCCATTTGGCCGCCCCCGAAGGAGCCGGCCGCGGGTGCGCTGCCCCACGGGTCGTCGCCGGCGCTCTGGCCGCCACGACCTCCGCCACTTCCGCCACCGGAGAAGTTGCCGCCGCCCTGCTGGGCGCCGCCACCGCCGAAGCCTCCGCCGCCACCGCCACGGGTGGTCTTGTTGATCTTCGCGGTCGCGTACTTCAGGGAGGGACCGACCTCGTCGACCTCGAGCTCGACGACCGTGCGCTTCTCACCCTCACGGGTTTCGTAGGAGCGCTGCTTCAGTCGTCCGCTCACGATGACTCGCGAGCCCCGGGTCAGGCTTTCAGCGACATTCTCCGCAGCTTCCCGCCAGATGTTGCAGCGCAAGAAAAGCGCTTCGCCGTCTTTCCATTCATTCGAATTACGGTCGAACACACGGGGAGTGGATGCGACGGTGAAGTTCGCAACCGCTGCGCCCGCGGGCGTGAATCGAAGCTCGGGGTCGGCCGTCAAGTTTCCGATGACGGTGATGACCGTGTCGCCTGCTGCCATGGTTCCTCCTGCTACTCCGGTGCAGTCCGCAGTGCACGCGTCTGTTGTCAGTCAGCCTAGAGAAAGGGACCGACGTTCAACGTGTGCACGTGCGGGAGAACTGGACTTACTTCTTGTCGAGGCGCAGCACCTTGGTGCGCAGCACCGACTCGTTCAGACCCAGCTGGCGATCGAGCTCGCTGACGGTCGCGGACTCGGCGGTCAGCGTGACCACCGCGTAGATGCCCTCGGCCTGCTTGTTGATCTCGTAAGCCAGACGACGGCGGCCCCAGATGTCGACGTTGTCGACCTTGCCGCCCTCGGACCCGACAACACCAAGCATGTTGTTCAGGTTCGGGCCGACGGTGCGCTCGTCCAGGCTCGGATCGAGAATAACCATCACTTCATAATGACGCACGGACCTCATCACCTCCTGTGGACTGTGAACGGCCCACGGACGTTCCGTGGGCAGGAGGGTTCGTTGCGTCAGCAACCCGACAAGACTACAGGGGGCGCGACCCAGGGGTGAAACCGCCTGACCCTCGGGGTGAAATCAGCCCATCGACCGGGCAAAGGGAGCCGCCGGGCAGGGTTGCCGCCTAGGGTGGTGCGCATGTCGAACCGACCCGTCTCCCGCGAGTCCGAAACCGGGCGTCGTGCGGGAGCAGCGGGTTGGCATGCGACGGCGGCGTTCTGGTGTGTGCTGGTGTGCGCGCTCACGCTGCTCCTCGGATATCTGAACAAGGCGCGGTGCGCGGGAGGCCCGTTCGAGAGTTCGGGGCGCAGCCTGAAGTTCGACGTCATCAAGGACTCGAGCGTCTGCTACTCGGATATCCAGTACCTGTGGCTCGGGCGGGGCATCGACGAGCATGTCTTTCCCTATGTGAGTGGCGGCATCACCGCCGACGGCTACCTGACCGGCGGTGCGGTCGAATACCCGGTGCTGAGCGGACTGTTCATGTGGGCGGGTGCGCTCGGCGCGGACAACGACGCCATGTTCCTGTTCGACACCGCACTGCTGCTGGCCCCGTTCGCGCTGCTGACGGCGTGGATGCTGGGCCGGATGGCGGGACGCGCGGCCTTCCTGTGGGCGGCGGGCCCGCCGCTGGTGCTGTACGCCTTCCACAATTGGGAACTGCCGGTGGTCTGCACGGCGGTGGCGGCGTTCTATGTGATGACCGCGCTGACCCGGTATTCGTTGCGCGCCAGGGGAATCGCGGCCGCGGTGCTGCTGGGTGTCGGCTTCTGCCTGAAGCTGTATCCGGGAATCTTCGTGCTTCCCTTGATGATCTACGTGCTCCTCGGTGAGCAGGACGAATATCCGAGCGAGGAACGGCGCTTCGACGTGAGCGGCGCGGTCTCGGTGGCCCTGGCCGCGATCGGCACCGTGGTGGCGATCAATCTGCCGTTCGCGGTCGCCGGCTACGACGGCTGGCGGGCGTCGATCACCTTCCAGCAGTTGCGGCAGGCCGACATCACCACCAACTCCATCTGGTACTGGGGACTGCGGCCCATGTTCGACGCCTCCGAGCATGGTGAGCAGGCGTTCCAGGATCTGGTGTCGACGATTTCGCCGCTGCTCATCCTGGTGTCGTTCGGGCTCGCGGTGTGGCTGGGGTGCAGGCGGTATCTGGCCACCGGCGGCTTTCCGTGGATCGGCGTGAGCGGCGCCATGCTGTGTGGATTCCTGTTGTTCCACAAGGTGCATTCGCCGCAGTACACGCTGTGGCTGATTCCGTTCCTGGTGCTGTTGCGGGTGCGCTGGCCGCTGATCGCGGTGTACCTGCTGGCCGACGCCGCCATCGGCATCGGGGTGTTCCGCTACTTCTACGCGCTCGGCTCCGGTTATCCGGCCGAGGTGGAGGAGAACATCGTGCTGTTCGGCGTGTGGGGCCGGGCCGCGCTGCTGGTGGTGTTCTTCTTCGTGTTCCTGTGGGCCGAGCCGCGGGTGCGCGGATTCGGCGCCGCACGTAGGGAATTCGTGGAGCTCTACCCTTTCAACGCGCTCGCCGGGATCGCCCGGGACACGACATCCGCGCCGGTGCCCGGCCGATAACCCGCTACCGCGGCGCGAGCCGTGCAGACTGTCCCCATGCTGCACCTTCGGATCATGGCTCCGGACAAGATGACCGACGACATCCTCGGCATTCTCGATTGCGACGAGGCGGTGTCCGGGCTGGCGGTGTTCCGCGGGGTGGGGGTGTGCCCGCCCGGCGACATGATCACCGCGCAGGTCGCGCGGGAGGGCGCGAACGACATCGTGCAGCAGTTGCGTGCCATGCGGGTGCATCAGGAGGGCAGTGTCGAACTCGAGCGGGTCGATACCTGGTTGTCCCGCAGGGCTTTCGACGCGGAGATCCGCACGCCCGGCAGTAGTTCGGATGCCGTGGTGTGGGCCGAGGTCGCCCAGCGCGCCTACGACGACACCGAACTCAATTGGACCTACCTGAGTTTCATGACGCTGGCCACCATCATCGCCAGTATCGCCATCATCACCGACGCGCCGATTCTGGTGGTCGGCGCGATGGTGCTGGGGCCCGAGTTCGGCCCGATCGCCGCGCTGGGTGTGGCGCTGGTGCGACGGCGATTCACCCTGTTGCAGTTGGCGCTTCGCACCCTGGTGGTGGGTTTCGTGGTGGCGATCGCGCTGACGCTGGTGCTGGCGATCATCGCCCGCGGGCTGGGCTGGATCACCCTCGAGGACATCGACGGGCCGCGGCCGGGCACGGCCTTCATCTACACGCCCGACAAGTGGTCGTTCATTGTCGCGGTGGTCGCGGGAGCGGCGGGCGTGCTGGCCATCACCTCGGCGAAAGCCCTGGGCCTGGCCGGGGTTTTCATCTCGGTGACGACGGTGCCCGCCGCTGGCAATATCGCGCTGGGCGTGGCGTTCCTGGACGGTTCCACGGTGTGGGGCAGTGTCGCGCAGCTGTTCCTGAACATCGCCGGGATGGCTCTGGCGGGCTGGGCCACGCTCGCGATTCAGCAGGCGGTGTGGTCGCGGGTGTCGGTGTGGCGGGCGCGGCACATGATCGCGCCGCGCCGCATGCTGTGAATTACTTGCGACCGGGGGTCCAGTTCAGGCCCCAGTTGTAGGCGCGGTCGATGGCGCTCTGACTTCCGTTGATGTACTGCACTTCTCGCCGCACCTGGAGTCCGCCGCCGATGTTCTCCAGCAGGGCGACCGCGCACGAGCGGGCGTCGTTGACGGGGGAGTCCAGCCGGACCTCGACCTGGGGTCCGGCGGTGGGGAACAGGGTCACCACGCCGTCGGCCGAGGCCCAGTTCGGTACGCCCTCATAGATGTAGGCGAAGATCAGGATGCGGCGGAAGAAGTCCGGCTGATCCAGATTGATGTGCATGTTCTCGCCGCCGGTGGACGAGCCGCTGCGGTCGTCGCCGTCGAGCTGGATGTAGGGCGGGGCCTGCAGATTGCCGAAACTGTTGCCCAGGGCCTGGATGACGCCCTTGCGGCCGTCGTTGAGCTCCCACAGGCAGCCGAGGTCCAGGTCGACGGCATTGGAGCGGCGGAACAGTCCGCGCTTGACCCCCTGCGACCAGTTCAGGTTCACCCGCATGACGCCTTGGCGGTCACCGGGTTTGGTGAGGCTGACCGACGGGGTCGCCTTGTCCAGGGTCACCTTGCCGAGATTCACGCCGCCGGGCTGCTGATAGGTCATGATCGAACTCCCTCCCCAGGGTTCTGCACACAGGCTTTCGAAAGAGGTTCCGAAACGACCCGCGCCCGCCGCGAATTCTCGTGGCGGGCGCGGGAAGTCGGCGTATCTTCGCCGACCACACTACTCGGCTGTTCAGCCGACCGGTGTGGTTTCCTTCTCGAGTTCGATGCTCTCCTCGCCGCCCTCGCGCTTGTTGCGCAGGATGGAGGCGATGAAGGCCGCGCCGATGAAGCCGACGCCGATGAGACCGGTGACCAGTTCGGGCACGTGCGGGCCGATCGAGACAAGCAGGATGACCGCCAGCGCGCCGATGGCCCAGTGCGCGCCGTGCTCCAGGTACACGTACTCCGAGAGCGTGCCCTTGCGCACCAGGTACACCGTGATGGACCGGACGAACATGGCGCCGATCAGGCCCAGGCCCAGCGCGATGATGATCGGGTCGGAGGTGATGGCGAACGCGCCGATGACGCCGTCGAAGGAGAACGACGCGTCGAGGACTTCCAGGTACAGGAACAGGAAGAAGCCTGCCTTACCGGTGGCCTTGGCCAGTTCCGACGGTCCGGCGTGCTCGGCCTCCTCGACCATTTCCTCGGTGTGGAACATGGATCCGAGGCCGTCGACCACGATGTAGGTGACCGCGCCCAGGATGCCGGCCAGCAGCACCGTGGAGCGCTCCTCCTCGGAGGCGGCGAATTCGGCGGCCAGCACGATGGCGACCAGGGTCAGCACCACCGCGAGCATGTCCAGCTTGCCGAGCTTGGCCAGCGGCTTCTCCAGCCAGCTGAGCCAGGTGATCTCGTGCTCTTCGAGGATGAAGTTCAGGAACAGCAGCAGCAGGAACGCGCCACCGAAGGCCGCGATCTGCGGATGTGCCGCGGTGAGCAGGCTTTCGTAGGTGGGGCTGCCGTCGGTGGGCGGGTTCAGCGCCAGGTCGAGGGCTTCCTTGGGGTTCAGCCCCGCGGTGATCCACACGATGGCGAGCGGGAAGACCAGGCGCATACCGAAGACGGCGATCAGCACGCCGATGGTGAGGAAGATCTTCTGCCAGAACTCGCTCATCCGCTGCAGCACGGTGGCGTTGATGACGGCGTTGTCGAAGGACAGCGACACCTCGAGGATGCCCAGAATGGCGCACAGTGCGAGCGCCTTCAGTGCGCCCATGGAGCCTTGGGCGCCATACGCGGCCGCCACGATCAAAGACACGACCGTGACAGCTATGGAGAGGCCGAATATTCGCACCGGCTATGGCCTTTCATGAGTGATATCGGGCGACGGTTGTCGGGGGTGAGTATGCCGAAGGGGGCCCGGTCGATCCGAGCCCCCTCGGCGTGGAGCGAAACTGCTAGACGTTGACGCCGTAGTCGCGTGCAATGCCCGACAGGCCGGAGGCGTAGCCCTGGCCGATGGCCCGGAACTTCCACTCGGCGCCGTTGCGGTACAGCTCGCCGAAGACCATGGCGGTCTCGGTCGAGGCGTCCTCGGACAGGTCGTAGCGGGCGAGCTCGGCGCCGTTGGCCTGGTCGACGACGCGGATGTAGGCGTTGCGGACCTGGCCGAAGGACTGGCTGCGGGTTTCGGCGTCGTAGATCGAGACCGGGAAGAAGATGGACTCGATGGTCGGCGGCGTGTTGGCCAGGTCGACATTGATGACCTCGTCGTCGCCCTCGCCCTCACCGGTGCGGTTGTCGCCGGCGTGGACGATGCTGCCTTCCGGGGAGGACAGGTTGTTGAAGAAGACGAAGTGCTTGTCCGACACGACCTTCTTGTCGGCGCCGGTCGCGATCGCGCTCGCGTCCAGGTCGAAGTCGGTCCCGGTGGTGGTCCGCACATCCCAGCCCAGGCCGACGGCCACGGCCGTGAGGTTCGGAGCCTGCTTCGTCAGCGAAACATTGCCGCCCTTGGACAAACTGACACCCATGCGGGAATCCCTTCCGTTGGAAAGTGTTTCTAGCGTTGCTGTATCGCGGCATGTCCGAATTGCCGGGTCCGCTTACCTCGACCCTAGTAGCTTTCGCGGACCTTGTGCAGGAACAAACCGAGGACATGGACGGGACAAGCCTGTCACGCGACATGTCACCGGAGGGATCGCGACAGTCGCCTCCGGCGTGAACAGTCTCCTAACATCGGGGCGTGGCAGGCCGTAGACGCGGATGGTTCCGGGGGAGCGCGCGGAACAACGAATGGGTGCAACAGGCCCGGCAGACGCTGACGGCCGCCTTCCTGGATATGGATACCCGGCAGAGCATCGCCGAGACGGCCGTGGCGGCCTCCGCGCAGATGTTCCCGGAGAAGGGGATGGCGGCGCAGTGGGAGCCGGTGCGGGCCCGCTGCTATGACGCCGCGGGGGCGTATCTGGCCTTGAACGAGCGGCTCGACCAGGCCGAACGCGACGACACGACGGTGCCGCAGCAGGAGATCGACACGATCGTGCGGCGGCTGGGCGAGGCCGCGGGCGGGGTCGATCGGTTCTATCGGGGTAATCAGGCGCATCTGGAGCACGCGGTCGCCGTGTACAACACGGTGCCGCAATTGGCGGCCCAGGTCCGGGCCGCGGCGGGGGAGACGCGGCAGGCGGCGGAGGCGTCGCCGTACGCGGGATACCCGTCGATCCGGCGCGCGACGGCCGCCGTCGATGAGGGACTGATCACACTCGAGGGTGCGGTCGCGGGGGGTGCCACGGGTGCGGTGCGGGAGGCCGCGACCCGGCTGGAAGCACTCACCCGCGAACTGTCAAGGGCCCTGGAAGATGCTCCCGGCAAACAGCATTCGGCAAGCACCGCACTATCCTCGGCCGCGACTCGACTAGCCGCGGCGCAGCACCGGCTGGAGCGGACCGGACCCGCCATGTCCACCCTGCTCCGGGAGTTCAACGCTGCGAGTTCGTCGGATTTGACCAACAATGGGCAGCAAGCCCACCGAGCCGTGGACGCCGCCGCGGCGGAGCTGTCCCGAGCCCGGGCCGCATTGCAGAACAACGACCCGGAGCAAACACTCGAGCTGACCACATCCGCCCGCGCGCACCTCGCCGCCGCCGAGGAACAGGCCGACGCCATCACCGACCGGCTTGCCCTGCTGCGAGAGGTCCGTGACAAGCCACAGGACAAAGCCAAAGCCGTTCGATTCAAACTGCGGGACGCGCAGATGCTGGCCGTGAACAACGGCCTCGTCGCCGAATGGGGTTCGGTACTGGATGCCCAGGCCGAACGCTTGGATCGGGTGACCGGCCACCTCGAGGGCCGGCACCCGGACTACTGGGCCTACGTGTCCGAACTGGATGCCATCTCGAATTTCGTCGCGGGTGTTGTCGAACGGATGCGAAACACAGATAGATAAACCGACCGACTAGTTAGGAAGGATGGGGGCCGATGACCGGAGTCGTCACCACCGATCCGGGCCTGTTCGCCCCCGTATCGCAGCCGAAGGTATCGCTGCACAAGCGCCTACCCATGCGCCACCACCGGCAGGTACCGGGCCCGGAGCTACGCCTGCTGTTCCACCGCGCCCCCGAACCGCTCGGCGACCTCACCGACCGCGAACTGGTCGCCATGGCCCTCGGCGCCACCCTCTACGTGCCCGCCACCCGCCCCGACCTCACCGCCACCATCGTGCGCCGCGCCGAAACCGGCGTGTGCTCCATGGTCATCGACCTCGAGGACGCCGTCGCCGACGACGACCTGGAATTCGGGAAACGCCAGGCCGTGGCCACCCTGGACGAACTCGGCGAGAGCACCGGCCTGTATCCGCTGCTGTTCGTGCGCGTGCGCGATGCCGACACCATCGGCGAGATCATCGACTGGATCGGGCCCGGGGCGCGCGTGCTCACCGGATTCGTCTTCCCCAAATTCGACAGCGTGTCCGGCGCGAAATACCTCGACGCGCTCGAAGCGGCCTCGGAACGGTTGGGCCGCACCGTCTTCGGCATGCCCGTGCTCGAATCGCCGTCGCTGGTGCACCGGCAGACGCGGGACCTGGAACTGCATCGCATCCAGGACATGCTCACCCAGCACCGCGACCGCATCCTGGCCGTGCGCATCGGCGCCACCGACATGTGCTCCACCTTCGGCATCCGCCGCGACCGCGACCTCACCATCTACGACGTGCGCGTGGTCGCCGACGTCATCGCCGACATCGTCAACTACCTCGGCCGCACCGACGGCACCGGCTTCACCATCACCGGACCGGTGTGGGAGTACTTCGCCGACCACGAGCGCATGTTCCGGCCGCTGCTGCGCACCTCACCGTTCGCCGAGGTCGACGCCGTGCCGTTCCGCGAATACCTGGTCAGCCGGGATCTGGACGGGCTGCTGCGGGAGATCGCGCTGGACCGGGCCAACGGCATCCACGGCAAGACGGTGATCCACCCCTCGCACGTATCGGTCGTGCACGCCATGTCGGTGGTGACGCACGAGGAATACTCCGACGCCCTCGATGTGCTCGGCGGCGAAGCCGGGGGAGTGGCCGCCTCCGAATACCGCAACAAGATGAACGAGATGAAGCCGCACCGCAGCTGGGCCCGCCAAACCCTGCTGCGCGCACGAGTTTTCGGCGTCACCAATAAAGGAGTCTCCTTCGTGGACCTGCTGAAGGCGCTGGTCGCCTGATGGCCGAGAGCACACGCACGAGCGGCGTGGCGGGAGCGAGCTCGGACGGCACCACCGTCACCGAGCCCTGGGCTACCCGCGAATTGGGACTGGGCCTTCGGCACGAGAATTCCTTTGTGGCGGAAGCTGATTGGGATATTGCCGCGCTCATCGAACCCGGTCTGCGTCGCAACCCGCGCCGGGCGCACCTGCTGGTGTCCACGGTGCTCGGCAAGCACCTGCCCACCGACCCGCACCGCGTGATCGAGGCCGGCAACCGGCTCGGTGACCTGGTTCGCGAGGTCGTCTCCGGACCGGTGGTGGTGCTCGGATTCGCCGAAACCGCAACGGGACTCGGCCACTGTGTGGCGGCCCGCATCGAGGCCGAGTGCTACCTGCACTCGACGCGGCGCGACGTCCCCACCGCCGAAACCCTCACCGGTTTCGAAGAGGGTCACTCGCACGCCACCTCGCACCTGCTCCAGCCCGCCCCCGCCGGCATCTTCCTCAACGACCTGCCCATGATCCTGGTCGACGACGAAATATCCACCGGCGCAACCGCGATCGACGCCATCCGCGCCCTGAACGAATTCCTGCCGCGCTCGCATTACGTGCTGGCCTCGCTGGTGGACATGCGCACCGAGGCGGACAAGGCCGCCTTCGCAGCCGCCGCTGCCGAACTCGGCGCGCGCATCGATACCGTCTGCCTGGCCTCCGGTTCCACCCTGCTGCCGGAGGGCCTGGTGGATTCCGTTGCCGCCCTGCCGGATCCGGAACTGAACCCGATCGCCGCCGCGCGCGGCCACGTTGCACGCATCGAACTCCCCTGGCCCAGCGACGTTCCCGAGGGCGGCCGGCACGGCACTCTCGCCGCCGATGCCCCCGCTTTCGAGGCCGCACTGGCACAGACCACCGAAACCCTGTGGCGCGAACTGGATGCGCTGGCCTGGGGCAGCGTCGATGCGCAGCCCGGTGCGCCGGGTGCGGCCTTCGGTCAGGATGGGCCGACCGCGCTGCGCCCGGTGGTGGTGCTGGGGCATGAGGAACTCATGTACCTGCCGCTGCGGCTGGCGGCGGCGCTCGCGGACAGTGGCGTGGCGACGCGGTATCAGACCACTACGCGCTCACCGGCGTATGTACTCGACGAGCCGGGCTACCCGCTGCGTCGCGGATTCCGGTTCATCGCACCCGAATTCGACGACGAAGCGCCTCGCTTCGTTTACAACGCGCACTGGCCCGAACCGAGCGAGGTCGATCCGATCCTGCTCGTGGTCGTGGACGAACCCGCCGACAACGAGCGGCTCACGGGTGCGGGTGGCCTCGTCGATGTACTGACCGCTTCGGGGGCCGACGTCGTCCTGGCGGTTCTGCCGGGAGCCGACCCGCGGGCATTGCACGCGCAGCGTAACCGCGAGGAGGGAGACCGGCCTTCGTCATTCCGGCGTGCTTTTGGCCGGAATCCACTGCACCAGGATGGCGACGACAGTGTGGATCCCGGCCAAACCCACGCCGGGATGACGGTGGGTGGCACCCACGCCGGGATGACGGGGGGTGGCGAATTGCCGGAACCATTGCGGGGGCCTGACTTCGGGTCGTATGCGCCGGATGAGGTGGCGTGGCTGCTGAAGGATCTGTCGTACGCGGATCTGGAAGCCGATGTGGCCGAGCGGGAAGCGCGGATTCAGGCGGGGGTCGCGCATTACGCGGAGTCGCTGCCGATCGAGTATCAGCCGGATGCGGCCTATCGGGAACTGTTCGACAAGGTGCTCGCGGAGAGCGCGGAGCGGTTGGCGCTGGCGGTGGCGACCGTGTCGGAAATCGTGGTGGCCGAGCGCGGTGAGAATGTCGTGCTGGTGTCGCTTGCGCGAGCGGGGACGCCGGTCGGAGTGCTCATGCGGCGGTGGCTGGCCACGCGCGGGCTGGATGTGCCGCACTATGCGGTGTCCATCGTGCGGGACCGGGGGATCGATCCGGTCGCACTGGATTACCTTGCGCGGCATCACAATGCGGCGGACATCGTCTTCGTCGACGGGTGGACCGGGAAGGGCGCGATCACCCGGGAACTCACCGAGGCCCTGGACGCGTATCACGCCGCCGGAGGGGCGCGGTTCAACGACGAGTTGGCGGTGCTGGCCGATCCGGGCAGCTGTGTGCGCACCTACGGGACGCGCGATGACTTCCTGATCGCCTCGGCCTGCCTGAATTCGACTGTGTCGGGGCTGGTTTCGCGCACGGTGCTGAACGACACGCTGATCGGTCCGGGCGATTTCCACGGCGCGAAGTTCTACCGGGAACTCGCCGGTGACGACGTGTCGGGCAGGCTGCTCGACGCCGTCAGCGCGCAGTTCGACACCGTGCGCCCGCTGGTGGCCGAACATGTTGCCGCCGTGCGGGATTCCGATCGCTCCCCGACCTGGGCGGGCTGGAGGTCGGTGGAGGCGGTGCGCGCCGAGTACGGCATCTCCAGCGTGAACTTCGTGAAACCCGGTGTGGGCGAGACGACCCGGGTGCTGCTGCGCCGGGTGCCGTGGAAGGTGCTGGTGCGTGACGCCGACGCACCCGAGCACGCGCACATTCGGATGCTGGCCGCGGCGCGCGGGGTGCCGGTGGAAGTCGTGCCCGATCTGGCATACGCCTGTATGGGACTGATCAAGGACGTGAAGAAGTAATGCTCGACCGAAGACGCCTGTCGCGAAGACGCACGCTCATCGCGACCGATCTCGATCGCACGATGATCTACTCCCGCAATGCCATCGGCGCCGACACCGAACTGCCGACGGTGTGCGTGGAGCATCTGGAGGGCGAGCCGCTGTCGTTCATGACGATCGCCGCCGCCGACCGCATGCGGACCCTCACCGAACCGGCCGCGGTCATTCCCACCACGACGCGAACCATCAAGCAGTTCAACCGGATTCGACTACCCGGCGCCCCCTGGCGGTACGCCGTCACCAGCAATGGGGGCAATATCCTGGTCAATGGCATTCCCGATATGCGCTGGCGCATCGACCTCGACGCCGAGGTGCGCTCCACCTCCGCCACCCTGTCCGAGGTCAGCGCCGAATTGCGGTCCCGCATAGACGATTCCTTCGTCAGCAAGTTCCGGATCGCGGATCATCTCTTCTGCTATCTGGTCGTCAAGCCCAAGGCGGTGCCGGCCGATTTCCTCGCCGAATGGGATGCCTGGTGCCGTCCGCGCGGCTGGTCCGCCTCCCAGCAGGGCCGCAAGATCTACACCATGCCGCTGGCGGTCTGCAAATCCCGCGCGGTCGCGGAAGTCCGCCGCCGCCTGACGGAATCGGCCGAACTCGCCCCCGGCGCGCGCCTGCTGGCGGCCGGCGACGGCGCGCTCGACGCGGAAATGCTGCGCACCGCCGACTCCGCCATCCGCCCCCGGCACGGCGAACTCGAGCAGCTCAACTGGACCAGCCCCAATCTGACGGTCACCCGCACCTCCGGCATCCGCGCCGGTGAGGAGATCATCGACTGGTTCATGCGCTCCACCCCCGAATCCGAGCAGGAATCGACGATCGCCTCCTGAGTGCCTCCCGTCCCTTCGTCGTTCCGGCGCGTTTTGGCCGGAATCCACCGCAGTGGTGTGGATCCCGGCCAAAAGCATGCCGGGATGACGGGGTTGTACTTTCTGTGGGCTGGAGACCACGGCTAGGGGCTGGAGACCACGGCGCGGATGCGCTCCATCGCGGTTGCGGAATCGGGGCCGTCGGCCGAGATTTCGAGCTGGTGGCCGGGCAGCACGCCCAGGGTGAGCACGCGGGTCAGGCTGTCGCCGGGAACGGGGCCGGTTCCGGTGGTGGCATTGCGCAGCTGGATGTCCGCGTCGAGATCCCGCAGCGCGGAGACCAATTCGGCCGCCGGCCGGGCGTGCAGGCCGTGCTCATTGGTCACCGTGACGGTCGCCCGCATCGGTGTCGTCGCGTCGTTCGACTGTTCTTCCCTTGGGGGCGTTGGTGGTTCACCGAGTTGCGCCCGCTTGCCGTCCAGGGCCCGGTCGGCTTCGTGGGCCGCCTTGTCGAGGTCGGCGCCGCCGTCGGCTGCTGCCAGTGCGGCGACCAGGCCCTCCACCAGGGGCGCGCCGCACAGCCGTACTCGATGCGGTGAATCGAGCAGGTCCAGGGCGGTTTCGGCGGACAGCACCGCACTGCCGAGATCCATGAGGATCAGCACGCCGTCGCCGGAGTCGGCGGCCTTGATCGCGGTGGCCACCGCGACGGCGTCTGTGCCGTAGGCGGTTTCGCTCAGGCCCGCCGCGATCACTATGCGGGCCTGCGGATTCGGCAGCAGGGCGGTGGCCAGATCCACCGCCGCGGTGGCCAGGGCGCGACTGTGCGAGACGACCACCAGGCCGATCAACGCAGCGCCTGCCGGGCTGCTCGCACCAGCAGGACCGCGCTCGCGGCGCCCGGATCTATATGGCCGATACTGCGTTCGCCCAGGTAGGAGGCGCGGCCCTTGCGGGCTTGCAGGGGCTGGGTGGCGCGCCGGCCCTTGTCGGCGGCGGCCACCGAGGCTTCCAGGGCGGTGACGGGGGACGAGCCCACCGCCACCTGCTTGTCGAGGCAGTCGGCGGCGGGCAGCAGGGCGTCGATCATGGTCTTGTCGCCGGGCACGGCCTTGCCGCGCTCGGCCACCGCCTCCACCCCGGTGCGGAACGCCTTGGCGAAAGTGGCTATGTCCGTGCCGTTTTCGAGCATGGGAGCGCAGCGCAGGAAGAACGTGCCGTACAGCGGGCCGCTGGCCCCGCCGACCGTGGAGACCAGCACCGTCCCGGTCTGCTTGCAGATGGCGGCCGGTCCGCTCGCGGTCGAATCCTGCAGGGCCGCAACGGCCGCGTCCAGACCGCGCTTCATGTTCGCGCCGTGGTCGGCGTCGCCGATGGCGGAATCGAGCGCGGTGAGCTCCGCGATGCGTTCGGTTACCAGGGCGGCGAAGGCGCGGATCCAGGCCGCGGCGTCGATGGCCGTCATCACATTCCCCATCGGAGGGCCGGGGTCCGCACGGGCGCGTCCCACAGCGTGGTCATTTCTTCGTCGAGCCGGGTGAGGGTCACCGAGCAGCCGGCCATCTCCAGGGCGGTGATGTAGGGGCCGACCAGAGCGCGTTCGATCTCGACGCCGTGCCCGCGCAGGATGCGCGACACCTCGTCGAACATGAGATACAGCTCGAGCAGCGGGGTGCCGCCCATGCCGTTGAGGAAGCAGAGCACCCGATCCCCCTGGGAGAACGGCAGATCCGCGAGGATGGGCTCGACCAGCATGGCCGCCACCTCGTGCGCGGCGGCCAGCGGTACGCGCATGCGGCCGGGTTCGCCGTGGATGCCGATGCCGATCTCCATCTCGTGCTCGCCGAGATCGAAGGTCGGCCGCCCGGCGGCGGGGGTGGTGCACGAGGTGAGAGCCATTCCCATGCTGCGGGATTCGGCGTTCACCTTTTCCGCGATGCGGGCGACCTCGGCCAGCGGCCTGCCCTGCTGGGCGGCGGCCCCGGCCATTTTCTCGACAATCACGGTGGCGCCGACGCCGCGCCGACCGGCCGTGTAGAGGCTGTCCTGTACCGCCACATCGTCGTTCACCACCACCGGCAGCACCTCGACGCCGGAGTCGGCGGCCAGTTCCGCCGCCATCTCGAAGTTCATGACATCGCCGGTGTAGTTCTTCACGATGTGCAGTACGCCCGCGCCCGCGTCGACGGCGGTGGTGGCGGCCAGGATCTGATCGGGGACCGGGGAGGTGAAGATCTCGCCCGGGCAGGCCGCGTCGAGCATGCCGTGGCCGACGAATCCGGCGTGCAGCGGTTCATGCCCGGAGCCGCCGCCGGAGACCAGCCCGACCTTGCCCGCGACCGGTGCGTCCGCGCGCACCACGATGCGCTGTTTGGCGTCGACCCGCAGGTCGGGATGGGCTGCCGCCAGGCCCGCAAGGGCGGCGTCCACCACCTCGCCCGGATCGTTGATCAGCTTTTTCACCGAGAACTCCCCTCGCAAGGCCGTAAGGGTTCACAGGTCAGAGTGACACCCCCGTCCCCGGTCCGCCCGAGATTTCGGACTTTTCGGGTGCGGAGGGTGGGTGAACCACCGTTCTTATTCGGGAGCGCCGTCCTCCAGGGATCGCGCGAGTTCGATATCGGTGACGAGCTGCACCATGAGCTCGCGCAACTCACCCGAGGGCAGGTGGTGCGCGGCGAATTCGAACGGCTCGGAGATGTCCAGGCCGCCCTGCGTGGCCTCCAGGATCACCCACGGAATGCCCACGTCGGCCACGCCGAGGCGTTCCCGGACAAGATCGGTGGTGTCGTCCACGAGTTCGGTGCGCCGGGTGACCGCGGCCGTCATCTGCTCGTCCAGTTCCGCGCGCCGCATTTCCAGGGCCCCGAGGTCGGCGTGCGCCTCCTGCATCGGCGTGGTGCGCACCGAGCCGTCCTCGAACACCTGGAAGCCCTCGTTGACAGCCGTTGTGCCGAGCGAGATCTCGGCCTCGGCCAGATCGGGCAGGGTGCGCAGACAGTCCAGCACGGCATCGAGCGCCGCGACCAGGCGATCGCGAATATCGCGCCGGTGCTGCACCTCTCGCTCGGCGGACTTGCGTTCGGCCAGCACCTGCTCGACGGCCCGGCCGATCTGGAAGGCCATGGCCGTGGATTCCGGCGCCCAGCCGCCGTTCGGCACGAACTCGCCATCCTTGGGCGTGATGGTGTCGAGGAATCCGTTCACCGCGTCGAGCAGATGCTCGAGCTGGTCGCGGGACACGGCGGGATGCCGGAAGGCTCGAAGATACTGTTCGTGCGCTTCCGCGGGATCAACCTCACCGTCGCTCACGAGGCCGATCCTGCCACGGGGGAGCGGCCGACCGGTGAATGCTGAGCATTTGCTGGCAGTGTTTCTCCCAGGGGCTCCGCCCCCGGACCCCCGGAATCGGGGGCGCTGCCCCCGGCCCCCGTTGTGGGGTCCGCAGCTCAATAGTTCTGCTGCTGGCCCTGTAATTGCTGCATGATCACGCCCTGCAAGCGCTGCAAGCCCGGCGGGGTGATGCCGGTCTGCAACTGGCCCTCGATGGTGCGCACCAGATGCGCGTCGTCGAGCACCTTCTCACTCGACTGGATGAGCACGGTTCCGGCACCGGTGAAATCGAATTGGCGTTCCTCGCCGGAATTCACGCCGAAGCGCGCCGCGCCCGCCGCCAGGAAACTCGACACCCAGCGCTGATCGAAATGATGACTCGGCGACGGGCAATCCGCCCAGCCCACCAGCGATTCCGGATCCACCCGCAACGGCGGCTCGGCGAAGATGACCGGGCCGTTCGAGGAGGCCAGGAACCGGCCGGTGCCGATGAGCGTCAGGAAGCCCGGCACGATCGACTGCTTCAACGCCAGCTCCGGCTCGAACGCCAGCAGATTCGCCGCGCGCACGGTCAGATTGCCATTGTCCAGGTCGAAGGAATTGATGTTGTAGCCGCGGTCGCCGATGATCAGCTTGCCCTGGCCCTCGGCCACCACGTAGTCGCCGGAGAACAGCGGCGCCGAGAACTGCTGCGCCACCATGTGCATGAGCCCGCCGTGCAGGCCGTGCGAGAGCGCGTTGAACTGCATCTGCCCGTAGTAGGCGATCATCGCGCCCTTGCGCATGAACCACGGCTTGCGCAGATCGATGCAGTACGCGTAGTCGTTGCCCGGAACATTGTCGCTGTCACCGAGATTCATCGGATTCAGAATCTGAGTCACAGCTTCTCCTCGCTGGCCTGCACGTACACCACGCCCTGCCCGACACAGTGCAGCTGCATGGCCTCACCCGAGCCCTTGCCCACCGCGTCCCGCCAGCTCAGCGCCGATTTCAATTCCGTCTGCACATTGCCGTAGGCGGCCACGAACGCCTGCGGGTCGACCACCACCGGATATTGGCCGCCCACTTGGAGTTCGAGGAAACCACCGTGACCCAGCAGCACCGCACTGCCCTGACCGGACAGCTGCGTGGTGAACATGCCCGCGCCCGTGAGCACTCCGGTGGCGGCGCCGCGGATCGCGCCCATCAGGCCGCCGCCGCGCCCGCCCCCGCCGCCGCCCGAACTGGCCACGGAGACAATGGAACTCTGCAGATGCGCGGTATTGGCGAGCAGCCGCGACGCCTCCACGCGCAGCAACGCACCGGGCTGCATGTGCACCACCTGGGTCTCCAGACCCGCGAAACCGTAGTGCACCTCGCCCATTCCGGTGGCCAGCATGGTGCGCTCGTGCTCACCGGCCATCATGCGACCGGCCATGCGGGCGAGACCGCCCATGCCGCCCATCTGGTTCGCGCCCGGCACCTGATGCGGGGCGAAGGACACGTCGCCGGTGTAGAACAGCATGGCGCCGGTGCGGGCGACCACGCCGCCCGCCTGGCCCACGTTCACCTTCACGACCTTGCTGTTGACCTGTTCGAACACGCTGTCCCCCTACCGCTCCGCGGGCTGGATGAGCACGACGCCCTGCCCGTCCCAGCGCAGCGAGAACGCCTCACCACCGCCCTGACCCATGGCATCGCGCCACGACACGTCGGTGACGAAGGACTGATTCAGATTGCCGCGCGCCGCCACGAACGCGTCCGGATCCACCACCAGCGGGAACTGCGGGGACACCTCGAGATGGATGAGCGGGCCGCCCGCCGACAGCAGCGCCACCTGGCCGACGCCGGTGACCGTGGTGGTGAACAGCCCGGCCCCCGTGGTCGCCCCGCGCAGGCCCGCGAAAGACACACTGCTGCGCAGGTTTCCGGCGAACGCCAGCAACTGCTGCGACTCCACCTGCAGGGTCTCGTTGTTCAGATCCACCACGGTGACGTTCTGGCCGTTCACGGCGAAGTAGACCTTGCCGTGGCCGTTGCACTCCATTAGCGACAGCGATTCGCCGGTGGCGCGGCGCTTCAAGCCCGCCAGCACCCCGTCACCCCCGCCGAAACCGGCGCTCTTGAACTGAACATTGCCTTCATAGGCGACCATGGACCCGGAGATCGCGCGGACACCTGTCCCCGCGAGCTGAGCCTCGATCACCTTCTTCGATTTCTCGAAAAGCTGCGCCATCTGTCGCCTTGCACTCGAACTTTGCCGCCACCCTAACCGATGCGGCCGCCCGCTGGTGTCGTTGTTTTCTCGTAGAGTGGGCCACGACAACATCGGCGAGAGTGAAGGGTCAGCCTTGTCCACAGCACTGGTGAAGGGCCAGAACGGCCCTCTCGACGTGAACGACGTGGTGATCAGCGTGGAGATCGCCGCTCCCGCCGACCTTTCCGCGCTCCTGGTGACCGAGAACGGCAAGGTGCGCTCGGACGCCGACTTCGTCTTCTTCAATCAGCCCAGCGGGCCCGGGGTGCATCTGCAGCCCTCGCCCGGACAGCCCGCCGCACTGGTGGTCTCGCTGCCGGGGGTGCCGGCCGATATCGCGCAGATTCGCGCGGTCATCACCCTCGACGATCCGGGCAACAACTTCGGCCGGATCCCCGCACCCACCGCCCGCATCGCGGACGGCAGCGGCAATGTGCTGTTCGAGTACCGGGTCGAGGGGCTCAGCAGCGAATCCATCGTCATCGCACTGGAGTTGTACCGGCGGCAGGGCAGCTGGAAGGTGCGCGCGGTCGGCCAGGGCTACGCGGGCGGATTCGCGGCACTGGTCACCGATCACGGCGTCTCGGTGAACGAATCCCCGCAGCCCGCCGCGCAGCAGCCCGCACCGCCGCAGCCGGCCGCACCGGCGGGGGGCTACCCGCCGCCGCCCGGTGGCCAGGGTGCCTACCCGCCGCCGAATCAGCCTGGCGGACAGGGTTATCCGCCCGCCGGGGGACCGGGGTACCCGCCGCCCGCGCCGGGCTACGGCCAGCCCGGCCCCGGCGACCAGTACGCGCCGACCGGTGGTTATCCGCCGCCGCCCACCGGGCAATACGGGCCGGGTGGTGGGTATCCGCCGCCGAATCAGCCCGGCGGACAGGGCTATCCGCCGCCGCCCGGCGGCCAGTACCCGCCGCAGGCCGGTTACCCGCCTGCCGGGGGACCGGGCTACGGGCAGCCCGCGCCCGCCGGGGATCGTGACCTGCCGGCCGGTGGCCAGACCGTCAGCCTGGTGAAGGGGCAGCGCGTCAACCTCCGCAAGGAGGGCGGCGGCTCGCTCACCTACGTGAAGATGGGTCTCGGCTGGGATCCGGTCAAGCGCGGCGGGATGTTCGGAAACCGGGCCGTGGACATCGATCTGGATGCGTCGGTGGCGCTGTTCGCCGATATGAGTCCGGTCGACGTCGTCTACTACGGCGCGCTCTCCTCCAAGGACGGCTCGGTGCGCCATCAGGGCGACAACCTGACCGGTGAGGGCGCGGGCGACGACGAGGTCATTCTCGTCGACCTCACCCGGGTGCCCTCGCACGTCACCACCCTGCTGTTCATGGTGACCTCCTACAAGGGCCATACCTTCCAGCAGGTCGCGAATGCGTTCTGCCGCTTGGTCGATGGCACCAGCAATGCCGAGCTGGCCCGCTACACCCTCGACGGCGGCACGCCCACCACGGCCATGGCCATGGCCAAGCTCTCGCGCGACGGCGCGGGGGGCGTCTGGAAGATGGAGGCCATCGGCGAAGGCTTCCAGGCCAAGCATCCGGGTGAGGCGCTACCGCAGCTCGGCCGCTTCGTCTCCTGACCGCCCTCGTCATCCCGGCATGACCGCTCGTCATCCCGGCATGCTTTTGGCCGGGATCCACACTGTCATGGCGTCCGCGTCGACAGTATGGATCCCGGCCAAAAACGCGCCGGGATGACGAAAGGTTTTCTGCCGCTCAGGTTGCGGCGGCCACCGCGCGGGGGCGCAGTGCCGGTGGGAGCCACGGGATTTCGGGATCGGGGGCGTGGTTCAGCACGCCGCCGGACGGATCGTCCTGGCCGTCGCGGCGCACCACGTCCTCGGCGGGCCGGTAGATCTGCCGGATCACCAGGACGCACAGTGCGATTACCGCGATATCGCGGAGAGCCACTGTGCCCGTGAACCATTCCTCCGGCAGGCCCTTGCGGTCGGTGCCGAGGTAGTAGTACATGCGCGGCACCCACACCAGGGCGTCGATCGTCATCCACGCCAACAGGATTCGTCGCTGCGGCAGTGCGAGCACGGCCAGCGGCACCAGCCACAGCGAATACTGCGGGCTCCACACCTTGTTGGTGAGCAGGAAGGCCGCCACCACCAGAAAAGCCAACTGCGCCAGGCGTGGTCGGCGTGCGGCGGTCAGGCCGATCCAGCCGATTCCGGCGCAGGCGGCCAGGAACAGCAGCAGTGACACCAGGTTCAGAATCGACGGCGTCTCACCCGGGTTCAGCGGTCCGTCGAAGCCGCCCCATCCGGTGAACGAGGTGATCACGTTGTAGATCGAATCCGGGTCGGCGTGCCGTTCGGTATTGAGCCGGAAGAACTCCCACCACCCGTTCGGGTACAGGATGGCGATAGGCGCGTTCACCGCCAGCCAGGTCACCGCCGTCGCCGCGATGGTGTACCCGGCGCTGCGCAGAGTACTCCCAGGGGCTCCGCCCCCGGACCCCCGGAATCGGGGGCTCTGCCCCCGGCCCCCGTCACTGGGTGGGGGTTCCTGCCAGTGGGCGCGCAGACACAGGATGAGGATGGGGCCGAGCAGCAGCAGCGGATAGAGTTTCGCCGCCCCGCCCAGCCCGAGCAGCACGCCCGCCAGCACCGGGCGTCGCCGCGCCCACGCCAGCAGCCCTCCGGCGGCGAAAGCCGTTGCGAGAGCGTCGAAATTGGTGAAGGCGTGCACCGCCACCAGTGGCGACAGCGCGATCAGCGCCCCGTCCCAGATGCGGCGGCCCGCCAGCAGCGCCGACGCCCACACCGTCACCAGCCACGCCATGGCCAGTCCGATCGCCACCACATTGAAGTAGATGACGACCTCAAGCCCGCCGGGCAGCGGAGAAGCCTTCCACACCTTGGCGATTCCCATGGCCCCGTACTGGTAGAGCCCGGACAGCACCGGATACTCCATGTACCGCACCTGCGGCCGGCCGTCGCTGTCGAAGTCGGTCCACTGCTTCTTGTACGGGAAGGCGCCCTCGTTGAGGTGTTCGGCCCCGTACAGCGGCACGGTGTCGGAGTAGCACATGGCCACGTATTGCCGGCCGTTGTTCCAGTCCAGGCTCATGAGGCCGTCGGCGTCGCGGGTCTGCTGGATGCAGCCGGCCTTGCCGAACCAGCCGAAGGCCAGGAACAGCAGCGCGAACGCCATCATGACGCGCATGGGTGTCCAGAACCGCACCCGGCCGATCAGCGCGTGGTCACCGACGGGTCCGCCGACGAGCGTGCACAGCTGCGCGGTCAGGGTGTCGGTGCGGCTGGGTTCGTCGCGGTCGTCCAGCGACCGCTGATCCGCGGCGAGCGGTGCGGGCGAGACGTACAGGTCCGCGGAATCGTGTGGTTCACCCGAATCGCGTGCCGCACCAGCGTCTTCGGTCACCGATTCCCCTGTCCCCACCGTGGCACCGGCCGGCGCGCCCGCGGCGGCCGGCCGGTGTTCCAGTTCCTGCTCGATCACGGCAGAAGGCTACCGAGACCGCGGTGACCCGTTGCCGTTGCCATTCCCGTTCCCGGTGCCACCGCCGCTGTTGGCGGTGGTGGGCGCGGGTCGCGTGGTGGTCAGCGGTGACCCGTCGGACGGTGCGACCGGCTGGCCCGGCATGGGACCGGTGTTGCCGCCGCTGTCCTCGTCCTCGGTCTGCCGCTGCTGCTGATTCTGCGGCGCGAGACCGGGAACCGGGATGGTGATGCCCGGCAGGATCTCGACCTGGCTCTGCGTGATCACCGGCGGTGCGATGGTCGGCGCGGTGCTCGACGGCGCGGTGTACGGCGCGGACCAGGACGGCACGCCCGCCTGGCCGCCGATGGCGCCCGGCTTCGGGAAGGTCTCGTTCGGCGTGCCCTTCAGCGCGCCGTCCATGGTGGCCTTCCAGATGTCGGAGGGCAGGCCGGAACCGTAGATCAGGCCGCCGCCCGGGGTCAGGATCGGATCACCCTGCTCGGTGCCGATCCACACCGCGGTGGACAGCGACGGCGTGTACCCGACCATCCAGGCGTCACGGTTGTTGCCGGTGTCGCCGAGCTGATGGGTGCCGGTCTTGGACGCGGATTCGCGACCGTTGGCCAGATTGTGGTTGCGCGACCAGGCCGCGATGGGCTTCATGGCCGCGGTCACGTTGTCCGCCACCGCCGCCGACACGCGCTGTTCGCCGGCGACCTCGCCGCGGTCCAGCAGCACGCTGCCGTCGGAGGCCACGACCTTTTGCACGAAGTGCGGTGCGTGGTAGACGCCCGAGGCCGCCAGGGTGGCGTACGCGGAAGCCATGTCGAGCGGCCGCACCTGGTACTGGCCCAGCACGACACCGTTGTTGGGGCCGCTGCCGTCCGGCTCGGTGAGCGTCTTGCCCACGCCCGGAATCTCTTCCGGGATGCCGAGCTTGTGCGCCATGTCGGCGATCTTCTGCGGGCCGTTGCCCGGCATGTCGAGCATCATGCGGTAGAAGCTGGTGTTCAGCGAGCGCTTGAGCGCTTCGGCGATGGTGCAGTTACCGCACTGCTCGCCCTCCACGTTGGTGATCTTGATGCCGTTCACCGAGACCGGACCCGAGTCGTACAGCGTCGACAGCGGCTTGCCCAGCTCCAGGTTCTCGGCCAGGCCGAACACCTTGAACGAGGAACCCGCCGGCAGACCGGCATTGGCGAAGTCGAAGCCCGAACCGTCGTTGCCGCCGTAGTAGGCGCGCACCGCGCCGGACTTCGGATCGACGGAAACCACTGCCGTGCGCAGGTTCTCGCGCTCGCCGTCCATGTACTTGGCCACCGCGTCGACCGCGGCCTGCTGCGCGGTGGGATCGATGGTGGTGGTGATGGACAGACCCTCGGTGTTGAGCTGGCGTTCGGAGATGCCCGCCGCCGTCAGTTCCTTGAGCACCTGCCGCTTGATCAGGCCCTCGGGACCGTTGTCGGTGGTGTTCTCGCCCGCGGCGTCCGCGGCCGGAATCACCTGCGGGAACTGCATACTCGCCTTGTCCTGCGCGGACAGGTTGCCCATGTCGACCATGCCGCCGAGCACGTAGTTCCAGCGGTCCTTGGCGCCCGTCGGGTTCTTCTCCGGGTCCAGGTTGGACGGCTGCTGGATGACCGCCGCGAGCACCGCGCCCTCGGCGACGTTCAGCTCGCCGACCGGCTTGCCGAAGTAGGCCTTGGACGCGGCGTCGATGCCGTACGCGCCACGACCGAAGTAGATGGTGTTCAGGTAGGCGGTGAGGATGTCGTCCTTGGACCACTGCCGCGCCATCTTCGCCGAGATCACCAGCTCCTTGAGCTTGCGGTTGAGCGAGTGCTCGTTACCGACCATGGCGTTCTTGACGTACTGCTGCGTAATGGTCGAACCACCACCGGCGTCCTCGACGCCGCGCACATTGCGCCACAGCGCGCGGATGAAGCCGCTGATCGAGAAGCCCGGGTTGGTGTAGAAGGACCGGTCCTCGGCCGCGATGACCGCGTTGCGCACCTGCGGCGGAATCTGATCGATGGTCACATCGGTCCGATTGCCTTCCGGCGGAATGATTTTCGACAGCACGGTGGTGCCGTCGGCGGCGTAGATGTATGCCACCTGGTTGGTCTTCAGGTCGCCCGGCTTGGGCACGGTGGCCGTCGAGTAGGCGATCAGGAATACGGTGCTCGGCGCGATGATGAACAGCGCCAGCGTGATGTAGCAGACCCGCCGGATGATCTTCCACGGCGAGGTCTTCTTCTTGCCGCCCGGCCCGCGGCCGGAACCACCCGACCCGCCGGACCCGCCACCGGGCCGACGCGGCGGCGGACCCGCCGGAGCGTCGCCCTGCGGCCGCCGGGACGCCGGCTGCGCGCCCGACGGCGGGCGGGTGCGGTCGTCGGCCGGGCGCGGCCGGGTCGCGGTGCCCGCGCGGCGGCCGGATTCGGCGGCGCGCTGGGCGCGATCGGAGGTGGCGGCCCGTTGGATGTGCTCCGGAACCGCCTGTCGCCCACCGGTATTCGCGGCCGGATGGGGTAGCTTGCGGGTGCCGCCGGGGCCTACGCCCCCGGGCTGACCGCCCTGCGGCGCGGGCCGGCGCGGTGCGTCACCGGCGCGTCCGCCCTGAGGTAGGGGAGTGCGGCCGGGCTGCGGGCCGCGTGGCGGCAGCCCGCCGGGGCCGTTCTGCGCCGGGCCGCGCCGTGGCGCGCCGCCGGGAACGGGTCCTGGGCCACCGGGCTGTCGTGCGCCGGGCGGCGGGCCTGCCGGTCGAGGCGGCGGGTAGCCGCCGGGGCCGGATTGCGAACCGCCACGGGGGCGGCCGCCGCGCGGTCCGTCGTCATAGGGCGAATTCACAGCCTGGCTCTCCAATAACTACTCGAAATACGGTCCTGATGGCTCGACGCGGTCACGTTCACCGCTGCGGGCACGCACGCGCCCGCGGATCAGCAGTCTGCGTGGCCTTTCACTCGGCGGCGGAACGCCGGGTCCCGGTGCGGCGGCGTCCCGTCGGCGCGGGCGCGTGGCCCAGCACGTAGGACTGCACCAGGTGATTCCAACTGCAGGTCCGGCACACCTCCACGACGTGAACCGAGAACTCTTCGCGAGCCTCGGCCATCCGAAGCAACTCCTCGGGTGTGCGGGCGGAGCCGGCGGCGGGCCCCAGCCCGTCGCCGAAGACCCAGGATACGAGGGTCAACTGCTCTTTCCTGCAGATCGGGCATGTGACCTCGCTCCCGCGGCCGTGAAATTTGGCCGCACGCAACAGGTAGGGATTCGCATCGCACACCTCGGCGACCGCCACCCGGCCCGCATAGACGTCGGCCAGCAGCGACCGGCGCCGGAGCGCATAGTCCACTACCTGCCGCTGTATTCGCACGCGACCCAGAGTACTTGCGGGGGTACGACCCTTGCACTCCCCGGATGAACTCTCAGGGTTCCCACGGGGGTCGAAATGTAGCGCGTTTATATCGCGGCGATATAGTTTGGAGCTGCATCCATCGGTTAGGTCTGTAGAGAACAGTCAGGGAGGTGAGGCCCGGTGCTCGAGTTGGCAATCCTCGGGCTGCTCCTCGAATCTCCGATGCACGGATATGAACTGCGCAAACGCCTCACCGGCCTGCTCGGTCCGTTCCGTGCCTTCTCCTATGGGTCGCTGTATCCGACCCTGCGGCGCATGCAGGCCGACGGCCTCATCGCCGAGGAAGCACCGCTGGGTCTGGCCACGCGCCGGGCGCGGCGGGTCTACAACCTCACAGACACCGGCCGGGAGCGGTTCAACGAATTGCTCGCGGATACCGGACCTCAGAACTACACCGACGACGGCTTCGGCGTTCATCTCGCCTTCTTCAGCCGCACCCCCGCGGAAGCGCGGATGCGAATCCTGGAGGGCAGGCGGCGACAGGTCGAGGAGCGCCGAGAAGGACTGCGGGAGGCGATCAAACGAGCCAGCGGGCAGCTGGATCGCTACACCCGCCAGCTCCATCAACTCGGTCTCGAATCAAGCGAGCGCGAAGTGCGCTGGCTCAACGAGTTGATTGCTGCGGAGCAATCGACGAAGGCGGCACCACAGAAAGAGGGAAATATCGGCCATGAGTGACATCAACACCGAAGTACGGGTGGCCATTGTCGGCGTTGGCAACTGCGCTTCTTCCCTGGTCCAGGGCGTGCAGTACTACAAGGACGCCGACGCTGACTCGACCGTGCCGGGTCTCATGCACGTCAAGTTCGGTCCCTACCACGTCCGCGACGTGAAGTTCGTCGCCGCGTTCGACGTCGACGCCAAGAAGGTCGGCTTCGACCTGGCCGACGCGATCTTCGCCAGCGAGAACAACACCATCAAGATCTCCGACGTGCCGCCGTCGGGCATCTCCGTGCAGCGCGGTCCGACGCTGGACGGCATCGGCAAGTACTACGCGCAGACCATCGAGCTGTCGGATGCCGAGCCGGTCGACGTCGTGCAGGCGCTCAAGGATGCCAAGGTCGATGTCCTCGTGTCCTACCTGCCGGTGGGTTCGGAGGAGGCCGACAAGTTCTACGCGCAGTGCGCCATCGACGCGGGCGTGGCCTTCGTCAACGCGCTGCCGGTGTTCATCGCCTCGGATCCGGTGTGGGCCAAGAAGTTCACCGATGCCGGTGTGCCGATCGTCGGCGACGACATCAAGTCGCAGGTCGGCGCGACCATCACGCACCGCGTCATGGCCAAGCTGTTCGAGGACCGCGGTGTCACGCTGGACCGCACCTACCAGCTGAACGTCGGCGGCAACATGGACTTCAAGAACATGCTCGAGCGTGATCGCCTGGAGTCCAAGAAGGTGTCCAAGACCCAGGCCGTGACCTCCAACCTCGAGGGTCCGCTGGCGGGCAAGGTGCACGACCGCAATGTGCACATCGGCCCGTCGGACTACGTCGAGTGGCTCGACGACCGCAAGTGGGCCTACGTCCGCCTCGAGGGTCGCGCCTTCGGTGACGTGCCGCTGAACCTGGAGTACAAGCTCGAGGTGTGGGACTCGCCGAACTCGGCCGGCATCATCATCGACGCCGTGCGCGCCGCGAAGATCGCCAAGGACCGCGGCATCGGCGGACCCGTCATCCCGGCCTCGGCCTACCTGATGAAGTCCCCGCCGAAGCAGATCGCCGACGATATCGCCCGCGCCCAGCTCGAGGCGTTCATCATCGACGCGGAGTAATTCGGCGCATGGATGAGGGAAGCCCGGCCGGGGATGCTCCGGCCGGGCTTTCGCATTGTGGGAGGCTCCATTTCGTCATTCCGGCGTGCTTGTGGCCGGAATGACGAAACCTGTTGGGGCACTGCGGGTGTGGATCCCGGCCAAAAACGTGCCGGGATGACGGGGTCAGTCGAGCGAGACGTAGACCTCGACCGAGGTGGGCCCGGTGTAGCGCTCGATCTCCGCGGTGTGGCTGCGCGTGATGGTGCCCGCGTTCTCCGCCTTGGCGACCTTGGCCCACGCGGTGCGCAGCAGGTCGTAAGGCTTGTCGGAGACAACGAATTTCGCGTAGCGGCCCGCCGGGATGCGGGTGAGCACGTCACCGTAGTCCAGATCGTCGAGGCTCTTCAGCTCGTAGCCGAGCACCGCGACCGCGTGATCGTTCTGCCCGATGTAGGCCGCCACCCGCTCGACCTTCTTCTCCCGTGCCAGGTAGCGGTCCCAGGTGAAGTTGACCAGGTCCAGGTCACGGGCGGTGACCTCGCGCCCGGCCAGCGGGATGGTCAGCCCGCCGACCAGGAACGGATCCATGGTGATGATTTCGAAGTCCACTTCTGCCCCTACCCCTCCGCGCTCGTATCCAGCGCGACGTAAACCTCCACGGTCCGGGAATCCGGGTACCGCTCGAAATCCCCGGTGTAGGCGCGCTGCAGCGTGCCCGATGCTTCCAGATCCCACACCGTGCGCCAGATGGAGGCGATGGTGTCGCCCAGATTGTCGCCGCTGCGGGTGAACAGGGCGAACTTGCCGGCCGGTATGCGGGCCAGGACATCGCCGGCCACGAGGTCGTCCAGGCTGCGGCAGCGGTACCCGACGATGTGGGTCAGGTACGAGCCGATCTCCGGCGCGTGATCCACATAGGCGGTCGCGGGCGGTCCGGGAAGCGTGCGCGAGAGGTTGCGCTTCCAGGCTTCCTCGACCTTCACACGGCGCGGTCCCTCGACCGCGAGTGCCGGGCTGCGTAGCACCGTTCCGGCCACCAGCGTCTCGTGGCGTTCAACGACATGGAAATCCACCGGCGTCGCCCCTAAGTCTCGTGCTGTCTCCGACCCCACCCTGCTCTCACCCGCATCCTGCCACCGTTGCCCGGAGTCGCTGGCATCGGTGGCGGATTCCACAATATCCACAGCCGGGCTCGGATGGGTCGGGTAGTGCTGATTCATGATCAACAGCTGCCTTCCGGCTAACCCGGAACCGGTATGGACAGGCCGGGGAAGATCTCGACCTGCTTGGGCTCCGGTGCGGGCGGAATCACCACGACGGGATCCTGCTGCGCGCCGTTTCCGGGATTGAGAATGTCCCAATTGCCGTCGGCGGGCGGCGCTCCGGCAATCGGTGCGGGACTCGGAAACTGTTCCACCGGAGTGCCTTCCAGCGCGCCGTCCATGGTGGCCTTCCAGATGTCGGCGGGCAGCATCGATCCGTAGATCGAGGAACCGCGCGCGGTCCGAATCGGCTGGGACTGTTCGGTTCCCACCCAGACGGCGGTGGACAGCGAAGGCGTGAAGCCGACCATCCAGGCGTCCTTGTTGCTGTCGGTGTCGTTGAGCTGTGTGGTGCCGGTCTTGGCCGCGGACGGCCGGTTCCCGGCCAGGGCGTGGCCGTTGGAGTAGGCGGCGATGGGCTGCATGGCCGAGGTGACGGTATCGGCGACAGTGGACTGGATGCGCTGTTCGCCGCGGCCCGGTTCACCGCGGTCCAGCAGCACCCGGCCGTCGCCGGTCACGACCTTCTGCACGAAATAGGGTTCGTGGTACACGCCGGAGGCGGCGAGGGTGGCGTAGGCCGAGGCCATGTCGATGGGGCGCACGGAGTACGCGCCGAGCACGATGGCGGGCAGCGGCGGCCCGCCCTCCTCGGTGAGCGTCTTGCCCACGCCCGGAATCGATTCCGGGATGCCGGCCTGGTGCGCCGCGTTGGCGATGGCCTTGGGGCCTTCGAACAGGGCCTGGCTGAGCCGGTAGAAGCTGGTGTTGAGCGAGCGCTTGAACGCCTCGGACAGCGGGCAGGTGCCGCAGGTCTCGCCGCCCACGTTCTGGATCTTCTCGCCATTGACGGTGATGGGACCGCTGTCGATCTTGTAGGACAGCGAGATGCCCTGCTGCAGGGCCGCCAGCACCGCGAAAGTCTTGAAGGCCGAACCGGTTTGCAGCGGGGCCTGCGCGAAGTCGAAGCCGATGCCGTCGGGGCCGCCGTAGTAGGCGCGCACCGCGCCCGAGCGCGGATCGATGGACACCACCGCGGTGCGCAGTTCGGTCGGCTGGCCGTCGAGGTTGTCGCCGACGGCGTCGAGGGCGGCCTGCTGGGCGCGGGTGTCGATGGTTGTGAAGATCTGCAGCGCACCGGTGTTCAACTCGTGCTCGCTGATGCCGGAGGTGCGCAGTTCGCGCAGCACCTGGGCGCGGATCAGGCCCTCCGGGCCGCGCGGGGCGGTATCGGCGACCTCGGTGACCGGCACGATGGTGGGGAACTGGGTGGCGGCGCGCTCGGAGCGGTTCAGCACGCCCATTTCGATCATGCCGTCGAGTACGTAGTGCCAGCGGCTCTGCAGGGCGTCCAGGTGGGTTTCCGGGTCGAGGATGGACGGGGTGCGCACCACGGCGGCCAGCACCGCGCCCTCGGCGAGGGTCAGTTCCGGAACGGATTTCGCGAAGTACGCGCGCGCGGCGGCCGAGATGCCGTACGCGCCACGGCCGTAGTAGATGGTGTTGAAGTAGGCCTCGAGGATCTCGTCCTTGCTCCACTGGCGCGCCATCTTGGCGGAGATGATGAGTTCGCGCATCTTGCGGCTCATGGTGCGCTCGGAGGTGAGGAAGGCGTTCTTCACATACTGCTGGGTAATGGTGGAGCCGCCGCCGGCGTCCTCCTTGCCCATCAGGTTGTCGCGGGCGGCGCGGACGAAGGCCGAGGTGGAGTAGCCGGGGTTGGTGTAGAAGTTGCGGTCCTCGGCGGAGAGCATGGCCAGGCGCACCGGTTCGGGCACGTCGGTGAGCGGGACGGGGACGCGATTGCCCTCCGGGGGAACGACTTTCGCGATGACGTTCTGGCCGTCCGCGGTGAGGATGGTGGCGATCTGGTTGGTCTGCACCGCATTCGGGTCCGGGATCTCGGCGCTCCAGTACGCGAGGCCGACGAGCAGCGCGGGGATCACGGCGAAAATCACGAACAGCATGGTGAACACCCGTAAGACCCGTCGCCCCCGGGAGGCGCGCGGCCGCCGCGAACCCTCCTGCCGCTTGGACGTTTTGGGCGGTTTCTGACGTCGCCGGGGCCTGCTGTGCGAAGGCTGCCGCCGGGAGTTCGCGGCCGCGAGCTCGTTCCACCCGGCCATCGTGGCGTACGGAGCCGGTTCGCCACGCTGCCGTTTTCGGGAAGAGCTCACGAGCATCTCCTTCCGGAGCGTTCGAAAAAGCCTTGCGTACGGGGGAATGCCGCGGCCCGAAATGCGGCGTGGCCCATGCTAATGGACGCATGGGCCACGACGAGACAATTGACAGCCGTGCTTTCGGCTACAGCGAGGCCGGGAGCACGGCCCCCGTATTCCTAACTCTTCACGCCACCGGCGGTGAGACCGGAAATGATCCGCCGCTGGAACAGCAGCACCATGATCACCAGCGGAATCGTCACGATGGTGCCCGCCGCCATGATCGCGGCATACGGCTGCACCAGCGGATTGTTGCCGGAGAATCGCGCGACGGCCACGGTCACGGGTTCGGTCTTGTCACTGGAAAGCAGTCGCGCCAGCAGATATTCGTTCACCGAGGCGATGAAAGCCAGGATGGCCGTGGTGAATACGGCCGGCGCCGCCAAAGGCAGCATGATCAGCCGGAACGCCTGGAATCGCGACGCACCGTCGATGCGCGCGGCTTCCTCCAGCTCCCACGGCAGTTCGGTGAAGAACGACGCCAGGATGTACACCGTCATGGGCAGCACGAACGAAATATTCGGGATGATCATGGCCTGGTATTCGCCGATCCACCCGAGATTGGTGAACAGCTGGAACAGCGGAGTCACCAGCACGACCACGGGGAACATGGACGCGCTGAGGATCAGCCCGGACACCACGTACTTGCCCTTGAAGGTGAGCCGCGCCAGCGCGTACGCCGCCATGACGCCGATGAGCAGCGCCGCCAGCGTGGTGAACGTGCCGATGATGACGCTGTTGATCAGCGCCTTCCCGAAGTCGTTGCCGCGGCTGGTGTCGAAGGCATTGGTGAAGTTCTCGAAGGTGACGTGGGTGAACCACGGCGTGTTCTCGAACTGGTAGTCGGGATCGCGGAAGGCGGTCACGACCATCCAGTAGAACGGCCCGAGTCCCCAGATCAGCACGATCAGCGCGCCCAGGTAGACGCGCCCGCTGGCGAGCTTTCTCATCATCAGTGCGCCTCCCGCTGTTCTTCCTGGGTGCGAACCGCATTGGCGCCCAGCACCTTCACCAGCAGGAAGGCCACGGCGAAGATGAGCAGGAAGGTGAGCACCGACAGCGCCGAGGCGCTGTTGGGTCCCTGGCGCACCTGATCCACCACCAGCATGGAGATGGTGCGGGTGTTCGGGTTCGACTGCGTCATGATCGCGGGCAGGTCGTACATGCGCAGCGCGTCCATGGTGCGGAACAGGACCGCCACCAGCAGTGCGGGTTTCAGCAGCGGCATGGTGATGTGCCAGAACCGCTGCCAGGCGGACGCGCCGTCCACGCGCGCGGCCTCGTACACGTCCTCCGGAATCACCTGCAGCCCGGCCAGGATGAGCAGCGCCATGAACGGCGTGGTCTTCCAGACGTCGGCGGCGATGACGGCGAAACGGGCGGGCCATTCGTCGGCGGTCCACAGGATGTGGGTGCCGAAGATGCGGTTCACGACGCCGTCGTACTGGAACATGAACTCCCACAGCCGCGCTGTCACGGCGGTGGGGATGGCCCACGGGATGAGCACGGCGGCGCGCAGCAGGGCGCGGCCCTTGAAGGTCTTGCCCATGATCACGGCCATGCCGAGGCCGATGGTGGCCTCGAGCGCGACGGTGATCACGGTGAAGAACAGCGTGACCCCGATGGCCAGCCAGAACTGCGAACCGAGATTGCCGGTCGGGCAGCTGACGGTCTCGCCGAGCGAGTTCGTGCACTGCTGCAGCAGCCAGTGCTTGAAGTTGTCGAAACCGGCGCTGCCGCCCTCGACGAACATGCCGGTGGCGGGGTCGAGTCCGGCGTCCTTCTGGAAGGACATGTACAGCGCCCGGCCGACCGGATAGCCGATCACCACGGCCAGTGCGACCAGCACGGGGGTGACGAACAGCCAGCCCTTGGCCGTGTCGCTCAGTGCGGCACGGCCTTTGGGTCGGGCGGACTGCGGTTTCATGTCGGTCAGGTCGGGCGGCGCGAACTCGGTCGCTCCCGAAGGACGTGACACCGTTTCTCTCTCCTACGGGATGGGCGGTCGGGCCGTCGGCTAGCGAGATCCGGCGGTTTCGATGCCCTTCTGCATCCCGACGATGGCGTCGTCGACGGACTTCGTGCCGGTCAACGCAGCATAGGCGTTGTCGGTCACGGCCTTCGACACCGCGTCGTAGAACGGGGTGACCGGTCGCGGCACCGCGGAGGCGATGGATTCCTTGAGCGCGGGCAGGTACGGCATCTTGGCGATCAGCGCCGGGTCGTCGTACACGGACGCGCGAACCGACGGCAACGCGCCGGTGGCGATGATGTGCTGGGCGTCCTCGCTGATCAGGAAGCGCAGGAAGTCCAGCGCGGTGGCCTTGTTCTTGGAGTACGCGCTGATGGCGGCGTTGTAGCCACCCAGGGTCGAGGCGCCGATGCCGTCCTTGCCGGGCAGCGGGGCGACCGCGAAACGGTCCTTGACCGCCGAGGCGTCGGATCCGGCGTCACCGAAGGACGACGGCCAGCCGCGCATGAACATGAGCTTGCCGGTCACGAACGCGTTCTGCGACTCCGGCTCCTTGAAGGAGATGGCTTCCTTCGGGATGTCGCCGTTCTTGTAGGCGTCCACCAGGGTCGCGAGGCCGGCGCGCGACTGCGCCGAGTCCACGGTCGGGGTCTTGCCGTCGGGGCCGACGAAGCTGCCGCCGAAGGCGTTGATGACCTCGGCGGTGTTCACGGTCAGACCCTCGTAGGGCGCGAACTGGCCCGCGTAGCAGCCGATTCCGGCTTCCTTGGCCTTCGGGCACTGGGCCAGCAGTTCGGTCCAGGTCTTCGGGGCCTCGGTGACCAGGTCCTTGCGGTAGTACAGCAGGCCGCCGTTGGTGTTGCGCGGTGCGGCGTAGAGGGTGCCGTTGTACTTGGCGGATTCCACCGGCGGGGACAGCAGGGTGCCGGTGTCCAGCGCGAAGGAGTCCTTCAGCGGCTGGATCCAGCCGCTGGCGGCGAACTCGGCGGTCCACGGCACGTCCATGGCGAACACGTCGTAGTCGGCCGACTTGGCCTTCAGGTGCTGCTTGAGGTCGTCGTACTGCTGGGAGGCGTCGTTCGACTGCTCCTTGAACGTGACCTTCTCGTCCGGGTGCGCGGCGTTCCAACGCTCGATGAGCTGCTTGACCGCACCGGTTTCGGTGGTGTCCTTGCCCTCGACGTAGGTGATCGGCCCGCGCCCGGTCAGGTTCTGCGAAATGGCATTGCTGCCACTGTCACTGGAACAGGCGGTCGCGAACGTCGCGGTCAGCAGCGCCACGGAGGCGGCCGCGAAGGCCGCTCGCGGCACCAGCGACGATCGTAGGGACGACACCTTCTTCAAAGCCATCGCGGAAACTCCAGGGTCGAGACGTGAGCGGCGGCACACTCAGCCGTTTGCACACAGGAAGATACATGGTGGATGTTCCTCGCGCCCCAACTACCTCGCTCGTTGCAGCTGAGCGCGGTGATCTTCGTTGTGGTTACCCTGGTTCTCGATGTCTTCTCAGGACAAGATGCTGACCCGCATCGGGGGACTGCTGCGGCAGGCGGAGTCGACCGACAACGAGCACGAAGCCGAGGCGTTCCTGGCGGCCGCCCAACGGCTGGCCACGCGATCCTCCGTCGACCTGGCGGTGGCGCGCTCGCACATCGCCAATCGCGAGAAACGCCCGACCCCGGTGCAGCGGGTCATCCCCATCGGCGAGCCCGGCAAGAAGGGCCTGCGCACCTACGTGCAACTGTTCGTGGCCATAGCCCACGCGAATGACGTCCGCTGTGACGTCGCCCGCACCTCGACCACGGTGTACGCCTACGGTTTCGACACCGACATCGACACCTGCGAGGCGCTGTACGCCAGCCTGCTGGTGCAGATGGTGCGCGCGTCGGATCAGTACATCAAGTCCGGGTCGTACAAGACCGCGACCACCCCGAAACTGGTGACCGAAACCCGCTGGGGCCGAAAGGTGCAGCGCAAGGTTCAAGCGCCTGTCGCCGCGGTGACCGCCCGCCTGAATTTCCAGATGGCCTTCGCGTCCCGCATCGGCGCCCGCCTCTCGGAAGTGAAGGCCGACGTGGAGGCCGAGGCCGTGCGCGCCGATCCCGCCGAAAAAGCCTCCGCCGGTACCGCTCTGGCCCTCCGCAACAAAGAACTCGAACTCACCGACTTCTACAAATCCACCTCGGAGGCGCGCGGCACCTGGCGCGGGCCGCAGGCTTCCGCCGGTTACTCGGCGGCCGCGCGCCGCGCCGGTGATCGCGCGGGTCGCGCCGCCCGTCTCGGCACCGCACCTGAATTGGGTGCCGCGCGAGCAAAATTGACCGATGGTTCGTGATTCGCAGCGCTCGCGTGTTTATGACGCGGAAGGTCTCGTGCGCGGAATGTTCGAGCGCGCCGACGAATTCGGTGCGCGAACAGTCGAGCTGCACGGCTCACAGCTGACGCTGCCGATAGAACGGCGTTTCGCCTCGGTGGATTCCATTCAGGACTACGTGAATCGAGTGCTTGCGCTGAATTGGGTCCGGGCCCGCTGGGAGCGGGCCGCCACGCCGATCACCGTGCGCTCCCGCGCGGGAACGAAAGCCGCGCATTACGAATGCGAGGGTGCGGTTCTGGCGGTCCCGCTGCACGCGCGCGGAACCGCCTGGGCTTTACGAGAATTGGTGGTCCTGCACGAGATCGCCCATCACCTGGACCCGAATCCCGGCGACTCCGCGGCGCACGGTCCGGAATTCTGCGACCGCTATCTGGAATTGCTGGACGGCGTGGTCGGACCCGAAGCCGCACTTCTCATGCGCACCACCATGTTCGATTGCGGCGTCCGGATCTGAGCGTTCAGTCCAGCAGTTTCCGGACGCGGTCGAGGCGCTGCCGCCACCATTCGGTGCGCTCCGGATCCGGATGCAGGTATCGGGCGAGGAGTTCCGGGTCGGGTTCCGGTGGGGTTTGCGGAACCGGCAGCCAGCCGTCGACGGGGCGGAGGGAATCGGTCACCACGTCGGCGGTGAAGAGCGAGAGGGTGCCCAGCCCGCAGGCGTAATCCAGGTCGGGAAGGGTTGCGGCGAGGGCGATCTGGGCGGCGAGGCCCACACTGGTTTCCAGGGCCGAGGAGACGACGCAGGGGAGGGCGGCGGCCTCGGCCACCTGGAGGGCGCGGCGTACGCCGCCGAGCGGGGTGCATTTCAGGATGGCGATGTCGGCCGCGCCCGCGACGGCGACGCGCATCGGATCCGCTGCGCGCCTGATGGATTCGTCGGCGGCGATGGGGACGTCCACTCGTCGGCGCACGGCGGCCAGCTCTTCGATGGTGCGGCAGGGTTGTTCGACGTACTGCAATCCGCCTGCGGCGCGGTCGATCTGCTCGATCCGATCGACGGCGGTGTCCACATCCCAGACCGCATTGGCGTCGATGCGCACCGCGCCGTCCGGGCCGAGCGCGTCGCGCACCGCCGCGACACGCTCCAGGTCTGCACCGAGGGAGTCCGGATGATCGGCGACCTTCACCTTGGCGGTGCGGCAACTCGAGGCGGCGACTATCTCGCGCGCTCGCTCCGGCCCCACGGCGGGCACGATGCAGTTCACCGGGATTCGATCCCGCACCGGCCGCGGCCACCCGATCGTGGCCTGTTCGACGGCGGTCGCCAGCCAGCCCGCCGCCTCCCGATCGTCGTACTCGGGAAACGGGCAGAACTCGCCCCAGCCTGCGGGTCCGGGGATCAGCATCCCCTCCCGCACGGTGATTCCACGGAACCGCGTCCGCAGTGGAATGGCGTACACGACCGCGCCCGCGAAGTCCGGCGTATCCACGCGCTCACTCACATCGGAGACCCTACTCACCGTGCCCGCGCGGGAATCGGAGTGGCATTGGATCTCCCACCCGGAGAGAATTCGGAGAAAGCATCGATCGACCCGGGGAGCCAGCGCCATGAATTCGCCAGATCAGCCTGGACGCCGCGCCCCGGAATCCGGTCCGCCCCCGGAACCGGCGCGCCCGCCGACGCCGGGCGGCATGACACAGACGTGGAACATGGTGCCGCCCAATGGCCCCGACGAGGCCGGGCGAACCACTGGACAGGGGGAGCCACCAATGCCGCCGAAGGATCGAGAGCAGTCGAATCCCGCGCAGGGATCGGGACATTCGGGACCTCCGGGCCGTCCGCCGGGATCGAGCGGACCTGCCCCGCAGGACAATCCGCCCGGCAACGCCGGGCAAGCGCGCGACCGCGACCGCCAGGCACCGGCCCGAGATGCCTCGGGCGCGCAGCCCGGACCGGTCGGTTCGCAACCGCGAAACCCTCTCCCACCACCAGGTTTCACGCCCCCCGCCCAGCCGCAGGGCGCGGGCCCGCTGCCACCGCACCCCCCGGCCGGGCCGGGCCAAGCGCCCGCACCGGGCGGTCCCACCGGCCCGCGCGGCCCTGCCCCGGCCGGGCCGGGTGGTTTCGGGCAACCCGGCGTGGGCGGACCCAGCCAGCCCTCGGCTCCGGGCGGACCGGGTCAGTCGCGCAATCCAGGTCAGCCGCCGCGCGCGGGAGAAGCGCCGTCGCCATTCGGTCAGGCCGGACCCGGCCGGCCATTCGAACCGGGCGGGCCGGGACCACGACGAGAGCCGGGCGCGGAGGGACCGGGGCCGGTCCGGGATCCGGCCGGTGCGGCGCAGTCGCGGAATCCGCTGCCACCGACCGGTTCCGGCGGTGCGGGGCCGCAGCACGGATCGAGTGGACCCGCGCAGTCGTTCGGCCCCGGCGGTGCGGGCCGGCCATCTGCTCCAGGGGGACCCGCGCGACCGTTCGGATCGGGTGGTCCTGGGCGCGGTCCCGACGATCAGCCCTCCGGACCGAACCATCCGGTTCCGGGGCGAGCACCTGGTCCGGGAGATCCGGCACCGCAGTATCGGCCCGGCGGCCAGGAGGGGGCGCGCAATCCTGACGCACCCACTTCAACAGCGGGCCAGGGATTTCCGGCGCAGCCCGCCTCGGCCGGCGCACCCGGCCAGTCGAATCGGCAGGGCGGCGCCGGGCGCTCGCAGTGGCCGGGGGACGCGGGATCGCCGGGGGCGGGGCGGCGGGAGCCGGCGGCTCCGGCGCAGCCGTCGGGCCGGGGTGTCCCGGCACCGCCGTATCGGCCGGGAAGCACTGGGCAGGAGCATGATTCGGGGTTCTTCCCGCCCGCGTACGAGCAGCCGGGGCCGCGATCTGGCGAGTTTCCGATGCCGATGGGGCCTCGGTCGGGTGAGTTCGCTGTGCCCGCCGGGTCGTTCGGGCCGGATGGGTCGATGGAACCGTTCGGGGCGGAGAACCGCTCCAGCGCGGGGAGTTTCGGTGGGACGTCGGTTCTGACCGAGGACGATGTCGAGACCGCCAAGCGGCCGCTGTCGGTGCCGGAGGGCTCGGAGGCGGGCAGTGGCGTGGCCGTCGGTGCGGGGCCGTTGCGGAAGCGCAATGTGCTGATCGCGGTGGCGGTGTACGCCGCGGACGTGGTGGCGGCGTTCGTGCTCGGGTATCTGGTGCTGGGGAAGCTGTCGGGGCTGATTCACAATCGGTGTACGGCGAAGCGGGATTTCTCGGTGCAGTGCGATGTGATCCGGCCGCCCACGTCGGGCTTGCTCGGGTTGTTGATCGCTGGTGGCGGAATCTCTTTGGCGTTGGTGGCCGCTTTGGTGCTGGCCTCGGTGGCGGCGGTGACGCGACGAAATGCCTGGTTGTGGACGGCTGTGGCGTTTCCGGTGATCGTGGTGGCGGGGCTGGCCGGGTACTTCCTGGTGAATGGGGCGGTGAGCTGAAAGGGTTGCGGGACAAGGGATAGCACCGACCGGTCGGTGGTGAATGGCCGCGGTCGTTACGGGGCATTCCGGAGACATGGTGGAGTGGTGGCGTCCGCCTGGACGCTCGCTGGATCTCGTCGTCGCCACGGTGATCTACGTGCTGGCGTGCGGCGCGGCCTGGTTCGCGGCCCTGCTCGTGCCCGAATACGGTGCGCTCGTGGCCGATACGGGCCGGGACCGGTACCTGCCGCTCGCGTACGCCGTGGGCTGGTTCGGGATCATCGCCACGCTCATGCTGGTGCCGCTGTGGACGCTGCATGCCATTCGGCTGGGTCAGCGGGCGTGGCCCACAGCCCTGCTGGCGTTTCCGATGCTGGCGTTCTCGTGGCTGGCCGGGCTACTGGTCGCGATGGTGGCGGTCTCTTAGCACTGTTACAGCCGCTCGTAGATGGTGGCGTTGGCGAGACCGCCTGCCTCGCACATGGTTTGCAGCGCGTAGCGCCCGCCGGTTTCCTGTAGTGCGTGGACGAGGGTGGTGGCCAGCCGTGCGCCGGAGGCGCCGAGGGGGTGGCCCAGGGCGATGGCTCCGCCGTGCACATTGACCTTGCCGAGGTCGGCCCCGGTGTCGTGGGCCCAGGCCAGCACGACCGAGGAGAACGCCTCGTTCACTTCGAAGAGGTCGATATCGGATAGCTGAAGTCCGGCGCGCTGCAATACTTTCCGGGTCGCCGGGATGACGGCGGTCAGCATGAGCAGCGGGTCGTCGCCCGCGACGGCGAAGCTGTGCACCCGGGCGAGCGGGCGCAATCCCAGTTCGGCGGCGCGTTCACTGGTCATGATGAGCACCGCGGAGCTGCCGTCGTTGATCTGGCTGGCATTGGCGGCGGTGATGTTCCAGCCGATCTCCGGGAACCGCGCCGCCATCTCCTCGCTGAAGTACGCGGGCCGCAATCCGCCGAGCGTTTCCAGTGTGCTGCCGACGCGGATGCCCTCGTCGAGGCTCACCCCTGCGATGGGCGCGATCTGGGCTTCGAACGACCCGTTCTTCGTTGCGCGAGCGGCCTTTTCGTGGCTGGAAAGCGCGAATTCGTCCAGCTGCGTCCGGCTGAGCTGCCACCGTGCCGCGATGAGTTCCGCGCTGATGCCCTGCGGCACCAGCCCGTCCGGATACCGTTCGGCGAAGCCGAGCCCGCTCACGTCTTCGGCTCCGATCAGGTTGGTGCCCATGGGAACTCGGCTCATGGATTCCACTCCGGCGGCGACCACGATGTCGTAGGCCCCGGCGATGACGCCCTGGGCCGCGAAGTGGATGGCCTGCTGGCTGCTGCCGCACTGCCGGTCCACGGTGGTGGCGGGCACCGATTCCGGGTATCCGGCGGCGAGTGCGGCGCGCCGGGTGAGATTGCTGCCCTGTTCGCCGACGGCGGTGACCACGCCGCCGATCACGTCGTCGATGAGGATCGGGTCGATTCCGCTGCGCCGCACCACTTCTCGCAGGCTGTGGGCGAGCAGGTCGGCGGGGTGGATGCCGTGCAGGGCGCCGGTGGGCTTGCCCTTGCCGATGGGTGTGCGGACCGCTTCGACGATGACTGCGTCTCTCATGGCTGTGTCCTTCGAGGAGTTGCCTGGCTTCGTTGCTCTAAAGTCAGGGTATGCCCTGGCGATAGTAGAGGCAAGTCAGCGCATGTATGATGAGCGTCATGTCATTCGTGCTGGAAGGACCCCTCAGTGATCTGAGCAGCTGGAAGCCGGAGGGCTGCTCGATCGCCAAGGCCATGGACATCGTGGGCACCCGCTCGGCGATCCTCGTCCTGCGCGAGGCCTACTACGGCACCACCCGCTTCGACGGTTTCGCCGCGCGGGTGGGCGTCACCGATGCCGCCGCCTCCAGCGCCCTGCGCAAACTCACCGCGGCCGGTCTGTTGGAGAAGCGCCCCTACCAGGAGGAAGGCAAGCGCACCCGCAACGAGTACATCCTCACCGAGATGGGCCTGGACCTGATCCCCGTCGTGGTCGGCCTCTGGCAGTGGGGTGACAAATACCTCCAGGACGGCGTCGCACCCCTGGAACGCCTGGAGGATTCCACCGGCGAACCGGTCCGGGTGGAACTGCGCAGCGCCTCGGGCCGCGAGGTCCCCCCGGAGCACCTGCGCGTCCGCGTCAACGACGCGTGGCGGCGCAAACGAAAAGCCGCCGGGTCCTGAGGGACTCGACGGCTTACGCCACCACCGCGATTCAGTTGAGCCGGCGCCCGTCGGCGGGCGCGAAGAAGTAGATGTGCTCGGTGTCGGCGGTGAGCACCAACCGGCTGCCCTTGGCCGGCGGATTACGCCAATCCGCCCGCGCCACAATGCTTTCCTGGCTGTTCGCACCGAGCGCCCGCCCGTACACGTAGGCGTCGGAGCCGAGCTCCTCGACCACGTCCACCTCCATGGTGATGCCGGTCGGTTCCTTGCTCAGCCCGTTCGCGCCCCCGGTGATCTCGAAGTGCTCGGGCCGAATGCCCACCACCACGGTGCCATCGGTGGCGTCGGCGACCGTGCGCGGCAGCGCCAGCCGGTATCCGCCGAGTTCCACGGCCCCGTTCTCCACGGTCAGGGTGAACAGGTTCATGGCGGGCGACCCCATGAACCCGGCGACGAACAGGTTGGCCGGATTCCGATACAGATCTCGCGGCGAGGCGCACTGCTGCAGCAGCCCGTCCTTCAGCACGGCGACCCGGTCACCCATGGTCATGGCCTCGACCTGGTCGTGTGTGACGTACACGGTCGTGGTCCCCAACCGGCGCTGCAACTGCGCGATCTGGGTGCGCGTCTGCACCCGCAGCTTGGCGTCGAGGTTGGACAGCGGCTCGTCCATGAGGAACACCTGCGGCTGCCGCACGATCGCGCGCCCCATGGCGACACGCTGCCGCTGACCACCGGACAGCGCCTTGGGCTTGCGGCCCAGGTACTGCTCGAGGTCCAGCAGCTTGGCGGCTTCCAGCACGCGCTGTTCCCGCTCGGCCTTGGACACCTTCGCCATCTTCAGCGCGAATCCCATGTTCTCCGCCACGCTCATGTGCGGGTAGAGCGCATAGTTCTGGAAGACCATGGCGATATCGCGTTCCTTGGGTTCGGCGTGCGTGACGTCCTTGTCCCCGATGAGGATGCGCCCGGTGCTCACCTCCTCGAGCCCGGCGAGCATGCGCAGTGAGGTGGATTTGCCGCACCCCGAGGGTCCGACGAGGACCAGGAATTCGCCGTCCTCGATATCGAGGTTCAAGGCGTCGACGGCCGGGGTGGTGGCCCCGGGGTAGAGCCGGGTGGCGCTGTCGAAAGTGACCGTAGCCATGCTGAATACATCCCTTCACCGGCAGGAACGTGCCGGACGATCCGAGTAGAGGGTCGGCTCGATCCTAAGGGGATCAGCTGCCGGGGCGCGACTCGTGGTCGATGCCCGCATGTTCGGTGCCCCGCCGGAAACGCAGCAGGCGGAGGGCGTTGCAGACGACCAGGAGGGTGGAGCCCTCGTGGATGAAGACGGCCGGGCCGATGGGCAGGCCGATCAGGGTGGCGGGGACGAGACCGGCGACGATGATCAGGGCCACGGTCAGGTTCTGGCGGATGATGGCGGCGGTGCGGCGGCTGAGGGCGACCGCGAAGGGCAGGCGGCCGATGTCGTCGGTCATGAGGGCGACGTCGGCGGTTTCCAGCGCGACGGCGGAACCGCTTGCGCCCATGGCGATTCCGACCGAGGAGTTGACCATGGCGGGGGCGTCGTTGACGCCGTCGCCGACCATGGCGGTGCCGCCCTCGGCGCGCAGGCGGCCGATCATGTCGACCTTGTCCTCGGGGAGGAGGCCGCCGTGGGCGGCGTCCAGGCCGAGGCCGTCGGCCACCGCGTCGGCCACCCGCTGATTGTCGCCGGAGATGACTATGAGATCCGAGATGCCCAGGGCGCGTAGGTGATCCATGACGGCGGCGGCTTCCGCGCGTGGCGTGTCCATGACGCCGACGACGCCGAGGTAGACGCCGCCGCTGCGAACGATCATGGTGGTGCGTCCGGCGGCGTGCAGGCGGTCGACGGTGGTGAGGATGGCGGTGGGCAGGCCGTCGGGGTCGAGTTCGTAGTACATCGTGGTGTTGCCGATCTCGGTGGCGACACCGTTCACGAGCGCGGTGACGCCGCGGCCGGTCACCGAATTCACCTGGGTGGCAGTGAGTTCCGGCTCCGCAGGGACCAGTGGGGCGAGGTCGCGGGTGATGGCGGAGGCCAGCGGATGGTCGCTGAAGGATTCCACCGCGTACAGGGTGGCGACGAGCTGCTCGCGCAGTTCCGGCCGGGCGGGCTCGATATCGGTGACACGGGGCTGACCCCAGGTCAGCGTGCCGGTCTTGTCGAAGGCGATGGACTTCACCCGGCCGAGGGATTCCAGCGGCCCGCCGCCCTTGGCCAGGATGCCCGCCTGGGCGGCGCGGGCGACGCCGGCGAGCACCGCGCTGGGAGTGGCGATGGCGAGCGCGCAGGGGCTGGCGGCGACCAGCACCACCATGCCGCGGTAGAAGCTGTCGGTGAAGGGCTCGGTGAGAACCCAGGCGCCGAAGGCGATCACGGCCAGTACGCCGAGGATGACGGCGGGCACGTAGAACAGTTGGAAGCGGTCGATGAAGCGCTGGGTGGGGGATTTCTGGGTTTCCGCGTCGCGCACCATGGCGATCACGCGGGCGAGGGTGGAGTCGGACGCCCGGCTGGTGACCATGACCTCGAGGACGCCGGAGCCGTTGAGGGTGCCCGCGAAGACGCGCTGTGCTTCGGGGAGCGGCGTGTTGCTGGTCAGGGCCGCGCCCGGGTCGGGGGCGGGTTGTTTCTCGACGGGCATGCTCTCGCCGGTGACGGCGGATTCGTCGACGGCGCTCACGCCCGCGACCACGATGCCGTCGGCGCTGAGTCGCGAGTTCGGCCGCACCACAATGACGTCGCCGACCGTGAGAGCGTCGACGTCGATCTCCTCGACGGTGTCGGGTCCGCGCCGGATGAAGGCGGTGCGCGGGGCCAGTTCGGCGAGCGCCGAGATGGAGCGCTGGGCGCGGCTCATGGCGTATTCCTCGAGCGCGTGGCCGAGGCTGAACAGGAACAGCAGCACCGAGCCCTCGGCCCATTTGCCGACCGCCGCCGCGCCGACGGCCGCGACCAGCATGAGGAAGTCGACCTCGAAGCGTCCGCGGCGCACGGTGTGCACCGCGGTGCGCACGGTGAAGAAGCCGCCGAAGAAGTAGGTGGCGAGGAACAGGGTGGTCGCCAGCCAGGGCGGGCTGTCGAAGATGTAGCGGGCCAGCATGCCGCCCGCATAGGTGAGGCCGGAGGTGATGGCGAAGACCATCTCGGCGCGCGGGCCGAGCAGGCCGCCGTGTCCATGTCCGTGTCCGTCGTCCGCGCTGTGGCGGGTGGGGCCCGCGGTGCCGGGCCGAGCTTTCGCCGTTGTGCTCATGACCTCACCGTAGCATCAATACATGCGAATGTATGCATGAGTGATGCTGAGGGGAGGGCCGGAGTATTTCGCTAGGCGAACGGTTCCGGGTCTCGGTAGCCTCGGTGATCGAGCCGGAAGTCCCGTCGCGACGAGGAGAGCCACCATGAGCCGCCCTGTTCGAATCGGAGTCCAGTTGCAGCCGCAGCACGCGCCCGAGTACGGATTGATTCGTGACGCGGTAAGGCGCGCAGAGGATTTGGGCGTCGACATCGTCTTCAACTGGGATCACTTCTACCCGCTCTACGGTGATCCGGAGGGCGCGCATTTCGAGTGCTGGACCATGCTCGGCGCCATCGCCGAACAGACCGAGCGGGTGGAGCTGGGCGCGCTGGTGACCGGCGGCGGCTACCGCAACCCGGACCTGCTGGCCGATATGGCCCGCACCGTCGATCACATCTCCGGCGGCCGGCTGATCCTGGGCATCGGCGCGGGCTGGTTCCAGAAGGACTACGACCAGTACGGCTACGAATTCGGTACGCCCGGAACACGTCTCGCGCTGTTGAAGGACTACATGGCGCGCATCACCGATCGGCTGGCCAAGCTGAATCCGCAACCGGTGCGCGATATTCCGATCCTCATCGGCGGTGGCGGCGAGCGCAAGACGCTGCGACTGGTCGCCCAGTACGCCGACATCTGGCACAGCTTCGCCGATCTCGAGGTGCTGCGGCGCAAGTCGGGCATCCTGGCCGAGCACTGCGCGGAGGTGGGCACCGACCCGGCGGGCATCGAGAAGTCGGTGAGCTGGCCCGGATCGGATGAAGCCGCGGCCTTCGTGGCGGCGGGTGCGACCCTGTTCACCGTCGGCGTAGGCGGTCCCGAATACGACCTGAGCCGCGTGGCCGAGGCCATCGCCTGGCGCGACTCCTTCAACCCGGAGTCGGTCACCGGCATCGCCTGAACTGCGCTCACGCCGACCGCAAGTCTGGTTTCGCGCATTCGTCCTACTAGGCTCATTCGCCATGGTTTGCTTGCGCACGGCCACCGCCCGCCAATCCGGTCGGCGACCACGCATATCGGCTCTCGCGGGAGTGTTGCTGGTCACCCTGGCAGGAATGCTGACCCTCGGCGCGGGCCCGGCCGTCGCCGCACCCGACAGCGGTGACCTGTGTTCCCCGCCGGGCCTGTCCGCCGCGACCGCGCTCCCGCCGAACCTGGCGACCGGCACCGCGACCGCCGCGTCGGACAAGTTCACGACGGCCACCACCGAACCGCTCGACCGCATCGACAAGAGCAAGCTGGGCCTGCTCACCGCGGGCAAGCTCAGCGTCGGCACGCTCTCGGACGCGCCGCCGAGCATCTGCGTCAACTCCAAGGGCGCGTTCACCGGTTTCGACAACGAACTGCTGCGCGCCATGGCCGACAAGCTCGGCCTGCAGATCGAGTTCGTGGGCACCGAGTTCTCCGGCCTGCTGGCGCAGGTGGCCAATGGCCGCTTCGACGTCGGCTCCTCCAACATCACCACCACCGACGCGCGCCGGCAGCTGGTGGGGTTCACCAACGGCTACGACTTCGGCTACTTCTCGCTGGTGGTGCCGAACGGCAGTGGCATCAAAGGCTTTTCGGATCTGAACCGGGGCACCCGCATCGGCGTGGTGCAGGGCACGGTGCAGGACGACTATGTGGTCAACGAGCTGCACCTGGATCCGGTGAAGTTCCCGGACTACAACACCGCGTACGCGAACCTGAAGACCGGTCAGATCGACGCCTGGGTGGCGCCGTCGGCGCAGGCGCAGGGCGCGATCAAGCCCGGTGACGCGACCTCGATCGTGCAGAACACCTTCAGCCTCAACAACTTCGTGGGCTACGCGGTGCGCAAGGACAATCAGCCGCTGACCAATGCGCTGAATTCGGCCCTGGACGCGGTGATCGCGGACGGCACCTACGCCAAGCTGTACGAACAGTGGGTGCCGCGCGAGATTCCGCCGGGCTGGAAGCCGGGATCCAAGGCCGCGCCGGTGCCGCAGCTGCCGGACTTCGCGCGCATCGCCGCCGAGAATGCCGCCAACGCCCCGGCGGATGTGGCTGTGGCGCAGCCGAAGTCGACGCTGCAGCAGTTGAAGGACACGTTCTTCGACTGGTCGCTGTACAAGAAGGCGTTCCCGGATCTGATCAAGACCGGTTTGCCGAACACCCTCATCCTGGCACTGGTGTCGGGCGTGCTCGGCACCGTGCTCGGCATGCTGCTGGCCGTCGCGGGCATCTCCCGCACGCGCTGGTTGCGTTGGCCCGCACGGGTTTACACCGACATCTTCCGCGGCCTGCCCGCTGTGGTGATCATCCTGTTGATCGGCCTGGGCGTGGGCCCGGTGGTCAAGAACATCACCGGCAACAACCCGTACTGGCTGGGCGCGGTCGCGCTGGCGCTGCTGGCCGCCGCCTATATCGGTGAGATCTTCCGCTCCGGCATCCAGTCCGTGGAGCCCGGCCAGCTGGAAGCGGCTCGCGCCATCGGTTTCGGGTACCGCCAGGCCATGACGCTGGTGGTGATCCCGCAGGGCGTGCGCCGCGTGCTGCCCGCGCTCATGAACCAGTTCATCGCGCTCATCAAGGACTCGTCGCTCATCTACTTCCTGGGACTGCTCGCCACGCAACGGGAATTGTTCGCCGTCGGCCGTGACCTCAACGCGCAGACCGGGAATCTGTCGCCGCTGGTGGCGGCGGGCCTGATGTACCTGCTGCTGACGGTGCCGCTGACGCACCTGGTGAACTACATCGACAAGCGGCTGCGCACCGGCCGCGAGGAACAGCCGATCGACCCGGTCGAGCAGGCCGTGATCACGGAAGGTCGTGGGGCATGAGCGCATCCTTGACGGGTAAGGGCCTGCATCTGACGCTGGGGCGCAATCATGTGCTGCGCGGGGTGGACATTCATGTGGACGCGGGCAAGACGACGACGGTGATCGGGCCGTCGGGTTCCGGCAAGTCCACACTGCTGCGGGTGCTGAACCGGCTGCACGAACCCGAGCAGGGCGACATTCTGCTGGACGGCACATCGGTGCTCGCCGAGAACCCGGATGCCCTGCGCCAGCGCATCGGCATGGTGTTCCAGCATTTCAATCTGTTCCCGCACATGACCGTCGCCGACAATGTGGCGCTCGGTCCGGTGAAGCTGCACAAGCTCTCCAAGGAGCAGGGCCGCACGCTGGCGCTGGAACAGCTGGAGGCGGTGGGACTTTCGGGCAAGGCCGATGCCCGGCCCGCGAATCTGTCCGGCGGGCAACAGCAGCGCGTGGCGATTGCCCGCGCCCTGGCCATGAAGCCGCAGATCATGTTCTTCGACGAGGCCACCTCGGCGCTGGACCCGGAACTGGTGAAGGGCGTCCTGTCGCTGATGGCCGAGCTGGCCCGGGGCGGCATGTCGATGATCGTGGTCACCCACGAAATGGGGTTCGCCCGTTCGGTTTCGGACCGCGTGGTGTTCATGGATCATGGTCAGGTGGTGGAGACGGGCACGCCGGAGGCCCTGTTCGACAGTGCCGAGACACCGCGCCTGCGGCAGTTCCTTTCGCAGGTCCTGTAGCACTCCGAGGTGACGGGGAGTTTGCCCGGCTAACTAAGGGCAACCTAATTGGTCGGATGTTCACTTTTGGGTCTCCTTTCGCTTTCCTCGCCCGTTTACGGTGCGGCGCGACAGAAGAATCAGGAGCCTGCTGTGAGCATCAAACCCCTTGCCCTCTTCGTGAAGCACGATGGAGCGTCCGCACGCTCCTCCGTGACCTGCCAGTACAAGTGCGGCAACGCCTGCTTCCACGAGGTTCCCAACACCTCGAAGAACGAGTACTTCGGTGACATCGTCGCCGGCATCTCGCGCCGCCGCCTGTTCCAGGGCAGTGCCGCCGTCGTGCTCGCCGCCGGTGCGGGCAGCGCGCTGGCCGCCTGCGGCAGCGACGACACCGAGAAGGCCGCCGCGGTGCAGAACCCGGGCACCGGCGTCGGCACCGGCTTCGACCCGGTCGCGCCGAACAAGGAAGACGCCGTCGTCATCCCCAAGGGCTACGAGCAGAGCGTCGTCATCCGCTGGGGCGACCCGGTGCTGCCCGACGCGCCGAAGTTCGACTTCGCCAACCAGACCGCCGCCGCGCAGGCCAAGCAGTTCGGTTTCAACAACGACTACTCGGCGCTGCTGCCGATCGCGGGCAAGGACAACTCCTTCCTGCTGATCGCGAACCACGAGTACACCACCGAGCCGGCCATGTTCGCGGGGTACAAGGCCGACGCCCCCACCCGGGAACAGTTCGAGATCGCCCTTGCCGCACACGGGCTTTCGGTGGTCGAGGTCAAGGGCGAGCAGGGCAGCGGCAAGCTCACCCCGGTGCTGGGCCAGTACAACCGCCGCATCACCGGCACCACCGAGTTCACGGTGACCGGCCCGGCCGCGGGCAGCGACTTCCTGAAAACCTCCGCGGATCCGACGGGCGCCAAGGTGCTGGGCACCTTCAACAACTGCTCCGGCGGCGTAACCCCCTGGGGCACCGTCCTTTCCGGCGAGGAGAACTTCAACCAGTACTTCGCCGGCGTGATCGCCGACGAGACCGGGCAGGCGCGCGGCAAGCGCTACGGCCTCGGCCATCCGGGTGCGGGCCAGGGCGAAATGCCGCGCAAATGGGAGACTTTCGACAAGCGCTTCGACACCGCGCAGGAGCCGAACGAGGCCAACCGCTTCGGCTACATCATCGAGGTCGACCCGTGGGATCCCGCCGGCACGCCCGTGAAGCATTCGGCCATGGGCCGTTTCAAGCACGAGGCCGCCAATATCTTCGTCACCGCGGACGGCACCGTCGTCGCCTACTCCGGTGACGACGAACGCTTCGAGTACATGTACAAGTTCGTCTCCAGCAAGAAGATCCAGCCCGGTGACACCGCCGCGGCGCGCAAGGCGAACATGACCATCCTCGACGAGGGCACCCTCTATGTCGCCAAGCTGACCGGTGACCACCCGGACCAGATCGACGGCACCGGCAAAGTCCCGTCCGCGCAGGGCTTCACCGGTAAGGGCCAGTGGATTCCGATCCTGGAGACCGGCGCCGACGGCAAGGGCCGCTCGCTGGTCGACGGCATGACCGCCGCCGAGGTCGCGGTGTTCACCCGCCTCGCCGGTGACAAGGCCGGGGCCACCAAGATGGACCGCCCGGAGGACTTCGAGGCGAGCCCGTTCACCGGCAAGGTGTACGTGGCGCTGACCAACAACAAGAACCGCGGCGACGAGGGCAAGGCCGTCGTCGACGAGGCGAACCCGCGCAAGCAGAACAAGAACGGCCAGGTCCTCGAACTGGTCGACGACCACAAGGGCACCTCGTTCACCTGGTCCCTGCTGCTGGTGTGCGGCGACCCGAAGGAAGCCGACACCTACTTCGCCGGCTTCGACAAGACCAAGGTCAGCCCGATCTCCTGCCCGGACAACCTGGCCTTCGACCCGCACGGCAACCTGTGGATCTCTACCGACGGCAATGCGCTCAAGTCCAATGACGGCCTGTTCTCGGTGGTGCTCGAGGGCGCGAACCGCGGCGAGACCAAGCAGTTCCTCACCGTGCCGATCGGCGCGGAGACCTGCGGCCCGATCGTGACCAAGGACCGCGTCCTGGTCTCCGTCCAGCACCCGGGCGAGCTCGACGGCGCCAGCGCCGACAAGCCGGGCTCGCACTGGCCCGACGGTGGTACCTCCCAGCCGCGCCCGTCCGTGGTCGTGGTCTGGAAAACCAACGGCGAAATCGGCGTCTAGACAACGCCTCTCGTTACTCCGGGAGTGGCAACATCTCTCGTCATCCCGGCATGCTTTTGGCCGGGATCCACACCCTCAGGTGCGGCACTGCACCCTGTGGATCCCGGCCAAGAAGCGCGCCGGGATGACGACGGGATGCGGCCGGGCCGAGGTCAGCTGCTGCCCGCGCTGCCCGACGACGGCATATTGGCGAAGCGGGCGAGATCGCCCTGGGCTCCGCTGTATACGTTGATGTCGGTCGCGCCCGGAATGCCGGGGATGCTGCCGGAGTCGGTGTACTGCCAGAAGGTCCAGGCGGGCCAGCCGCCGGGGACCTCCGGGTCGTCGTTTCCGCGGTAGTCGGCTATCCACAGGGGGTAGCGGGTGAACTCGTTCGAGTTGGCCATGGCGGTCTTCCAGAAGTTGACGCCCGTGTAGATGATCGGGACGCGACCGGTCAACGCCTGCACCGTGTTCAGGTAGCGGTGGGTCCAGTCGATGAGCGCCGGAGCCGGTAGGCCGCCGGAGTCCTCGAGGTCCAGGACCGGGGGCAGGTCCAGGGGTCCGTTCTGCCCCAGCACGATTGCGGAGTAGAAGGCGGCCTGCGCTTCGGGGAGCAGGGCGGGGCGAGCGAAATGGTATGTGCCCCTGGCTACTCCGGCCGCTCGCATGAGCAGGCTGTCGGGGACGAAGTGCGGGTTGATGTAGTTCAGGCCCTCGGTGGCCTTCACCATGGCGAAGCGGTGGCCTGCGCCGCGCACCGCGAACCAGTTGATGCCGCTGCCGCCGGGATGCTGCCAGGAGGAGACGTCGGGGCCCTCCTCGGCCGCGGCGACTCCGGTAGCCAGGAGAGTGCCCGCCACTGCGAGGGCAGGGGCGATCAGGTACCTGCGACGAGCCTTCGGGGACCGATTCCGGCTTAGGTACATGTCATTGGACAGTAAGCCCAGCGGAGTCATGCGCGTGGCACACCCGGTGTGGTGTTTGCTACATGGTGACCGACTGGCTGATTCAGCCCAGCCAATCCAAGACCGAAGCGGCCGTCCAGGACTGCTGCATACTGCCCAGCGGCTCACCGGTGAACGGCTCGTAGTACTCGGCGAAGGTGCCGTCGCTGGCCTGCCGCAGCCCCTCCGCGCGCAGCATGAACGAGCGCTCGGCCCAGCCGCGCCGGGCGAACAGCCAGGAGAACAGCCAGCTCATGACCGGCCACACCGGTCCGCGCCAGTATTCGCGCGGCCGGAAGTCCTTGGACACCGGCGAGGTCGACGGCGGCAGCGCGTAGCGCAGATCCGGGTGCCCGCACCAGCGCGGCCCCTCGAACAGGCGCAGCAGTCGTCGCTCCGAGTCACGGCTGAGCCCGCCGCACAGCAGGGGCGCGAAGCAGGCCAGGGTCTCGGTGTCGATCCACTTGTCCTCGCGCACATCGAAATCGCGGGCCGCGCCGGTGCGCGCGTCAGTGGTGGCGATGACGCCCGCGCGGAAGTAGTCGGCCCACTGGTACAGCTCGCGCACATCGGCGAGCGGCTGCTTGTAGTCCTCGCCGATATTGGCGAGCACATCGCAGGCCAGCGCGAAGATGGCGGTGACGAAGACGTCCTCGACGGCGAAGCTCATGGTGGAGGCGAGCTGGTAGTCGTCGTAGCCGGCGCGGCGCATCTGCTCGACCAGCCACATGTAGCGGTCGTATTCGCGGTCGCTGGGCCGCTGTGTCGGGTCGCCCACCACGTGCAGGTCCTCGCGCTGATACGGCGGCAGGTCCGGGCCGGGAATCACATTGGCGTAGGCGCGATCCCAGCGCGGCGAATTGTCCATGCCGGATTCCCACCCGTGGTACAGCGTGATGCGGCCGTTCTGCTTCGGGTCGCGGGCGTAGGCGAGCCAGCGATGCCAGCGCATGAGATCGGGCCAGCGCCGGTTCAGGAAATCCTCGGCCACGGCCCGGGTGGAACGGCCATGGCGGCGGGAGTGATCCAGAATCCGTTGCACCGCAATGGCATGCACGGGCGGCTGGGTGATGCCGGAGGTGTCCGGCCCGTCCGGCGCGTCGGCGGCAAGTCGCCGACACTCCCAGCGCGACGGGCCCGGGAAGTACCCGTCCACCCCGTTGGCGAACACGATGTGCGGAATCATGCCGTTGCGCCACTGCGCCGAGAACAGCGTGTCGAGTTCCAGCGCCGCACGCTCCACACTCAACGGCGCGAGACCGACCGCCACGAAGGCCGCGTCCCAGCTCCACATGTGCGGATACAGCTTGGGCGCGGCACTGGTCATGGTGCCCAGGTCATTGCCGCGCAGCAGGTAGGCGGCACGCGCCGCGAGCTGGGTGGGCGTGAATCCCGGCTGAGTCATCGCCTTATTCTGCGCCGGGACCGCGAGGTACGCGCGCTGGGTACGGTGGGCGCGGCCTGTGATGATCGGCTCGGGCGCGGCGAAATCGAGGTCGTCCCCGGCGGACGTGAGCTCGGTCTCGGTCGTGGAGGGCTCACCACAGGCAGCACTGAATTCGTCGTCGGCGGTCGGTGGGTCGCCGTACGCGGAGCGGAACTCGCTCTCCGCACAGAGCGGGTCGCGGTAGGCGGCATAGAACTCGGCGTCGAGGGGGAGCGGGTCGGTGTAGCTGTCGTAGGGCTCTATGCGGTTGGGGGACGGCGCCTGGTCGCCAGATTGCACTGTGTTCGCCTTCTTCGTGAATCCGCTTCGACAATCACGTGTGGCGCACCGTCGCCGGTGCGTGTGAGCGCTGCGCTCGCTTCCCCGTGCGAGCGCCGGCTGCCTCGCCCGGAGCATCGCCGCGATCGGCCGCCCGGTTACGGTGATCGCATGCCGAATTCCGCGGAGTCCAGCAGCGTCCAGCCGACCGCGCTCGTGACCGGCGCGAGTCGCGGTCTCGGGGCGGCCATCGCCCGTGAGCTCGCCCCGGCCCATCGCCTGCTGCTGGGGGCGCGCACGCCCGAGGCGCTCGAACCGATTCTGGGCGAATTGCCCGGTGCCACAGGGTGGCCGGTGGAGTTGACCGACTACGCGGCGGTGGCCCGCGCGGTCGAACCGATCGACCGATTGGACGTGTTGGTACACAATGCCGGGATCGCCGACCTGGGCACCATAGCCGATTCCTCGGTCGCGCAGTGGCGGAATACCTTGGAAGCCAACCTGATAGCCGTGGTCGAACTGACCCGCCTGCTGCTGCCCGCCCTGCGCGCCGCCAACGGCCATGTGGTGCTGATCAATTCGGGCGCCGGACTGCGCGCCAATGCCGGCTGGAGCGCCTACGCCGCCAGCAAATTCGGCCTGCGTGCCTTCGCCGACGCGCTGCGGCTGGAGGAACCGGATCTGCGCGTCACCTCCGTGCACCCGGGCCGCATCGACACCGACATGCAGCGCGCCATCATCGCCGGGGAGCAGCGCGACTACCAGCCGCGGGAATTCCTCACCCCCGAGACCGTGGCGCGGGCGGTCCGCAATGCCGTGGAGACGCCGCGCGACGCGCATCCCACCGAGGTTGTGCTGCGTCCCATCCCACGCTGACCGGCCATCCGCGATTACGATCGTTTCGCACGGCTGTCGTGCCGGGTTCACCATTTGCCGCTATAACGGTGAGGCCGTGCGAGGGAGGCACGGAAGACGAGGCGTGACCCAGTGCGCGGGTCCGGACATTCGGAGTGAACGAACACCCATGATGGATAGAAGAGGTCTGCTCACCCTGCTGGCCGCAGGTACTGCGGTGGCCCTGACCGGCTGCAATCAAGCGCACAGCGACCCGATCGGCTCGGGCTCCTCCGGCGGTCAGCCGTTCGAACTGCCGGACAACTTCCCGTCCGGTTCGGGTGGCGGCGGCAAGACCCTGCCCGCACCGCCGAGCGGACCCAAGACCCGCATTCCGGCCGGCACCATCACCGCGCTGCCCGGGGCCGGCACCAGCATGGCCCTCACCGTCGACGACGGCGCGAGCCCCGAGGTGGTCGGCGCGTACATCAAGTTCGCCCGCGACACGGGCGCGCGCTTCACCTTCTTCGTGACCGCCTACTACGACTCCTGGACCACGCACCGCGACGCGCTGCGCCCGCTGGTGGAGTCCGGGCAGATCCAGCTGGCCAACCACACCTGGGATCACGCCGACCTCACCGCCCTCTCCGGCACCGGCGTGGCCGATCAGCTGAACCGCGCGAAAACCTTTCTGCGCAACAACTTCGGCGTGGACGGCACCCCGTACTTCCGCCCACCCTTCGGCCGCCACAATGCCGCCGTCGACGCCATCGCCGCCGACCAGGGCTACACCGTCCCCACCATGTGGTACGGCTCGCTGTCCGACTCCGGCGTCATCACCGAGGAATACCTCCTGCAGTGCGCCCGAGAGTATTTCAACGCCCAAACCATCGTCATCGGCCACGCCAACGCCCCCGCCGTCACGCACTGCTACGACCAGCTGGCCGACATCATCCGCGAACGCAACCTCTCCATGGTCACGCTGAACGACGTATTGCTCCCACCCACATAGTGACTCAGGTCATATTCGGGTGGTTGATCTGAACCGCGCACCCACCCGGAAACGTCCCATCTTCGGAATTGTCCACAAGACACCGATGGGATTTCACCAATGATGTTGCGACGCTTGCTGACCAGCACCATGGCGCTGACCGCCGCGATCACCCTCGCGGCCTGCGGTTCCGACACCAAGGACGAGGCCGGCCCGGTCTCGTCCACCGCGCCGGTCTCCGCCGCGCCGACCGGTGGGGCCACCACCTCGAAGGCGGCCACGGCCGGTGCCATCTCCGTGCGTTCGCTGGGTGGTCGCGACGCCCTGGCCGACGCGTCGGGCCGTGCCCTCTACCTCTTCACCAAGGACACCCCGAACACCTCCACCTGTGCCGGGGACTGCCTCGCCAAGTGGCCCGCGGTGCCTGCCACCGCCACCGCCGGCGCGGGTCTGGATGCCGCCAAGTTCGGCGCCATCACCCGCCCCGACGGCGCCATGCAGGCCGCGTACGCGGGCAAGCCGCTGTATTACTTTGCGGGAGACAAGAACCCGGGTGATACGGCCGGTCAGGGCGTCAATGGCGTCTGGTATCTGATCGACGCCACGGGCGCGGCGATTCGCTGACCGGCCCCGCGGATTCGATTGCGGCTCAGTAGAAGCGCGTGCCGCCGAGGCTGTAGGAGAATCCGATGCTCTTGGAGTTCTCCCGTGGATGCGTGCACCTTCGTCATCCCGGCGTGCTTCTGGCCGGGATCCACCTGTCAGAGCAGCGCCGGATAAAGGCCGTTCCACTCCGGGTTCACGGACTCGATCAACCGGATCTTCCATGCCCGTCGCCACCGCTTGATCCGCTTCTCACGGATGATGGCTGACTGCATCATTTCGTGTGTTTCGTACCAGACGAGACTGTGCACGCCGTACCGTTCGGTGAACCCGGCCACGACGTCGTTTCGGTGCTGCCAAACACGCGCGGCGAGATTGCTTGTAGTGCCTACGTACAGAGTCCCGTTCGGCTCGCTGGCCAGGATGTAGACGCAGGGTTGCCGACAATCCATCGCATCAGGATGACGTGGGGCACCGACAGTGTGGATCCCGGCCAAAAGCATGCCGGGATGACGGGGGCGTGGTCATTCCTTGGGCGATGCTCCTGGACTGGTGCCGCTGAGGACTGTTGCGGCTGAACGAAAGCGGGCCGGGCGCACCGCTGTGCACCCGGCCCGGGGTTCGTTGTCCGGCTGTCAGGCGACGATGTTCACCAGGCGGCCCGGGACGACGATGATCTTGCGGGGGTCCTTGCCGCCCAGCAGTTCCGCGATCTTCTCGTCGGCCAGGGCGGCGGCCTGTACCGCTGCCTGGTCGGCGTCGGCGGGGACGCTGACGCGGCTGCGGACCTTACCGTTGACCTGGATCGGGTACTCGACCGAATCCGCCACCAGCAGAGCCGGATCCGCGACCGGGAAGGGGCCGTGGGCCAGGGCCGTGGTGTGGCCCAGGCGCTCCCACAGTTCCTCCGCGATGTGCGGGGACATGGGGGCCAGCATCAGGACCACGGGCTCCACCACCGAGCGCGGGGCGCCGGCGGGGTAGACCTTGGTCAGGTGGTTGGTCAGCTCGATCAGCTTCGCGCCCGCGGTGTTGTCGCGCAGGTTGGCGTAGTCGTCGTCGACGCCGGCGATGGTCTTGTGCAGCAGGCGCAGGGTTTCCGGGGTCGGCTCGGCGTCGGTGACCTTGACCGCGCCGGATTCCTCATCCACCACCAGCCGCCAGACGCGCTGCAGGAAGCGGTGCGCGCCCACGACATCCTTCGTCGACCACGGACGCGAGGTGTCCAGCGGACCCATCGACATCTCGTAGAAACGGAAGGTGTCCGCGCCGTACAGATCGCACATCTCATCCGGGGAGATGGCGTTCTTCAGCGACTTGCCGATCTTGCCGTACTCCTGGAACACCTCGATCTCGGTGCCGGACTGGTTGGTCCAGAAGAACTTTCCGTCGCGCTCGACAACCTCGGCGGCCGGAATGTACGCGCCGCGCTCGTCGGTGTAGGCGTACGCCTGGATGTAACCCTGGTTGAACAGGCGGCGGTACGGCTCGTAGCCGGACACGTCACCCAGGTCGAACAGGACCTTCTGCCAGAAGCGCGCGTACAGCAGGTGCAGCACGGCGTGTTCCACGCCGCCGACGTACAGGTCGACGCCGCCCGGATCCTTCGGGCCGTGCTCGGCGGTACGCGGGCCCAGCCAGTACTTCTCGTTCTCCGGGGCGCAGAAGGCTTCGGTGTTGGTGGGATCGGCGTAGCGCAGCTGATACCAGGAGCTGCCCGCCCAGTTGGGCATGACATTGGTGTCGCGGCGGTACTTCTTCGGGCCGTCGCCCAGATCCAGTTCGACGTGCACCCAGTCGGTGGCCTTGGCCAGCGGCGGGGACGGCTCGGAGTTCGCGTCGTCGGCGTCGAAGGTGACGGGGGCGAAGTCCTCCATCTCCGGCAGCAGCACCGGCAGCATGGATTCCGGCAGCGCGTGCGGGGCGCCGTCCTCGTCGTAGACGATCGGGAAGGGCTCACCCCAGTAGCGCTGGCGGGCGAACAGCCAGTCGCGCAGCTTGTACTGGATCTTGCCGGTGCCGTGGCCGTCGGCCTCCAGCTTGGCGATGATCTCGGCCTTGGCGGTCTCGACATCCATGCCGTCCAGGAAGCCGGAGTTCACCAGCGCGCCGTCACCGGAGTACGCGGACTCCGAGACATCCCCGCCCGCAATGACTTCCAGGATGGGCAGACCGAAGGCGGTGGCGAATTCCCAGTCGCGCTGATCGTGACCGGGGACGGCCATGATGGCGCCGGTGCCGTAGCCGCTCAGCACGTAGTCGGCGATGAAGATGGGCAGGCGCGCGCCGTTCACCGGGTTGATGGCGTAGGAGCCCAGGAAGACGCCGGTCTTCTCCTTGCTCTCCTGACGCTCCAGATCCGACTTGGCGGCAATCGACTTGCGGTACGCCGCAACGGCCTCCACCGGGTTCGCGCCCTCGCCCGTCCAGCGCGCGTCGGTGCCCGCCGGGTACGCGGCGGCGACCAGGCGGTCCACCAGTTCGTGCTCGGGGGCCAGCACCACGTACGTCGCGCCGAACAGGGTGTCGGGGCGGGTGGTGAACACCTCGACCACATCGCTGCCGGCCTCGAACTTCACCTGCGCGCCCCGGGATCGGCCGATCCAGTTGCGCTGCATGGACTTCACGTTCTCCGGCCAGTCCAGCTCGTCCAGATCGTCGACCAGGCGATCGGCGTAGGCGGTGATGCGCATCATCCACTGCCACAGGCGCTTGCGGAACACCGGGAAGTTGCCGCGCTCGGAGCGGCCGTCGGCGGTGACCTCCTCGTTGGACAGCACCGTGCCCAGACCCGGGCACCAGTTGACCATCGAATCCGTCTGGTAGACCAGGCGATACGAGTCGATGACGGCATTGCGCTCGGAGGTCGACATCTGCGACCACTCGTGGCCGTTGGCGGCGCGCTTACCGGACTCGAACTCGCTGATCAGCTCGGAGATCGGGCGGGCCTTGCCCTGCCCCTCGTCGAACCAGGCGTTGTAGATGCGCAGGAAGATCCACTGCGTCCACTTGTAGTACTCGGGATCGGTGGTGGCGAAGGAGCGACGGCGATCGTGGCCCAGGCCCAGCCGGTCCAGCTGCCGCTGCATGGTGGCGATATTGGACTCGGTGGTCACCCGCGGATGCTGGTTGGTCTGCACCGCGTACTGCTCGGCGGGCAGGCCGAAGGCGTCATAACCCAGGGCGTGCAGCACATTTCGGCCGTGCATGCGGTGGTAGCGGGCGAACACGTCGGTGGCGATGTAGCCCAGCGGATGGCCGACGTGCAGGCCCGCGCCGGACGGGTACGGGAACATGTCCTGGATGAACAGCTTGTCCGCGGGGATCTCACCACCCAGCGGCCCCACCGGATTCGGCGCGAAGAACGTGCCGCGCTCCTGCCAGTTCTGCTGCCACTTCTTCTCGACACGACCGGCCAGGTCGGCGTTGTAACGGTGTGCAGGCACGTCGCCGCCCGCCGCCGCGCTCGCTGCGGATGTGTCGGTTGCACGAGTGTCCTGCACGGTCCTGCCTTCTGCTGGTGCGATCCCCGATAAGGTCGCTCACCAGGGTAAAGCGTGCCCACCCCACGGCCCAAAAAGGGTCGAGTCCCGCACCCCCGCCCGCTTCGGCGGGTTGCGGAACCGAGTGTGACGCAGGACCCCTGGCGTGGTGCAGTAGCCTGCAATGGTGCTTGTGGTGGCCTTGATTCTCTTCGCTCTGTCGGCGGTGGCCGTGGTCACCGGGGTGCTCGGACTCACCGGGACCCTGCCGCCCAATCGTTTCGTCGGCGTGCACACCGAGGAGGCCATGCGCTCCGAGGACGCCTACAAACTGGCCAACAAGGTCGCCGCGCCCACCTCGCTCGTCGCGGGCGTGCTGCTGGCCGCCAGCGCCGGTGTCGCCCTGATGTCGGGCGGCGTCGTCTCCTGGATCGTGCCGCTGCTGGCCGTGGTGGTCGCCGTGTTCACCCTCGGTGCGGGCGCCGCCGCCGCGGGTTCCGCCATCGACAAGGCGTTCCCGGCCAAGGCTCAGGTCGGCGGTTGCGGCAGTGCCTGCGGTTCCTGCTCGCTGCGCAGCACCTGCGAAACCGCGCACTGACCTCGAATTCCCGGACGGCTCAGCGGCCGTCGAGCACCTTGCGCATCCAGATGTGCGGGATGCCCGCGTCCATGCCGATCTCCCCGTACGCCTGGTATCCGAGCCGCTCGTAGAAGCCCTGCGCGTGGGTCTGCGAATGCAGTTCGACCGCATCGAGCCCACGCTCGCGCACCTTGTCCTCGATCGCGCGCACCAGCGCGACACCGAGTCCGGTGCCGCGGGCCTCCTTCAGGACGGCCAGGCGGCCGAGCACGCCGACACCATCGCGGACGACCATGCGTCCGGCGCCGGCGGGCAGCCCGTCGACGCGGGCCAGGAAGTGGTCGGCGGTCGCGTCCAGGGCGTCGAGTTCCTCTTCCTCCGGCACGCCCTGCTCTTCGACGAACACCTGCAGGCGAACGGCGTAGGCGTCGGATAGTTCCTGTTCGGTGGCTACGGTGACGACCTCGATCATCAGGCCAGCATGCCTCAGTGCGCGGCGTCACCCGAGTCCGGCACGGTCGCGCAGGGTGGCGGCGGCACCGAACGCGACAGCGGACTGCCGGGCGGATCGATATAGAGGACGGTCAGTTTCACCGGTTTCGTGCCGCCGTTGCGGGCCAGGTGGGCGTGCTCGCGGCCGCTCGGCTCGCGGAAGACGCGGCCGCGACGCTTGGTGACGGGCAGGCAATCCAGGCCCGGATGGTCGAGATCGCCGCCGGTGACGAGCACGAACAGGGTGCCGTCATGGAAATGCCAGCCACTGTCGCCGCCCGGTTCGATGACGGTCTGGCGCAGGACGAATTCGCGGCCCGCGAGGGTGCGGCGGAACAGCACCCGGCTGGCGGTGCCGACGGCGGGTGCGGCGTTCGGGCGGAAGCCGCGCGACGGGTCAGCTCGGAAGAACGGCACTTTCGTATTCTTGCGCGGCGTTCGGTACGCGGCATCGTGCGACCGCGCCGATGCTCGTGGCCTCGGCGACGGTCCTGCGCGGTGGATCAGTGGTCGTCGTAGTGACCGTTGTGGGAGGCGTGCCGGTGCCCGTCGTGGATGTAGTCGACGTGGTCCCCGTGCGGGACGGCGACATGCCCGCAACCCTCGCCGTGAGTGTGGTCGGCGTGTTCGCAGGAGACGTGGCCGGTGGGTTCGCACTCGTCGAAATGGCCGTCGTGCGAGCGGTGGAGATGCCCGTCGTGGACGTAGTCGACGTGGTCGCCGTGCGGCACGGCGACATGCCCGCAGGAGGGGCCGTGAACATGATCGTGATCGGTGTGTACTGCGTGCTCGAGCGTGGTCATACGGTTCCTCTCGAGGATTCGGTGACTTCTCGGCTAACTATTTCGGACATTAGCACTCGTGCATGAATTGGCCCGAGTGGCAATCCCGGGGTTACCCGTCACGGATCAGCGAAACAGGTCACGCAGGCGGCGGCGCGGCGGTCGCGGCGGCAGGTCGTGATCGGCCGCGAACGCCTCGGCATCGGCGGCCGTGCTCACCTTCGGCCGGGTGCGCGCCCAGGCGATGTACTTCGCCGTGTACTCCGGTCCCGCATCATGGGCGAGCCGCGGGAACCGGTGCGCGACCTCCTCGGCTCGCTTGTGCAGCAGCGCGTGCGCGGTCGCGCCGAGAGCGGCCGGATCGAAACCCGCAGGCACCTCACCCCCGGCGACCAGGGCGCGCACCAGCTCCTCCTGCCGTTGAGCCAGCGACCCGCGCCCACCGTCCGGTGCGGGCGGCGGTGGCTCCTGCGGCCCGGCGGGGACCGCGCTGTCGAATTCGCTCATGCCACGGGCGCTTCCGGCCGCAGCGTGATCGCCGGGCGACCCGCCGCCCGCGCGATGGCGGACAGTTCGGCGACGAGTTCGCTTGCGGGCGGATAGTTTCCGTCCCGCTCCAGCATGAGGGGCACCGGATTGTGGGCGGTGAATTCGGCGACCAGCCCCAGCACCTCGTCCGGCACGGGATGCACATGCGTGTCGTGATACCGCCCGCCTGCTTCACGTCCACCGGCCACATGGCAGTACGCGATCCGCTCGGCCGGCAGGCTGAGCAGTTCCGTCAGCGGATCCTGAGACCTGTTGCGCGCGTTCGCGTACACGTTGGCGATATCCAGCAGCAGGTAAACGCCGGTGCGCTCCACCAGCTCCCGCAGGAACTCCGCCTCACTGAATTCCGCGTCCGGCCACTCGAACAGTGCCGCGATGTTCTCCACCGCCAGCGGCACCTCCAGTTCACGCTGTGTCCGAGAGATATTGCGCGCCAGCGCATCCAGCGCTTCCCGGGTCCGCGGCACCGGAAGCAGATGCCCGGCCTCCATGCCGCCCGCGCGCACGAACGCGATGTGCTCGCTCACCAGCGGCGACCCGAGCGCCCGCGCACACGCCGCCATATGCGCGACCCGCGCCGCGTCCACCTCTTCCGCGCTCCCCAGCGACAGCGAAATCCCGTGCGGCACAACGGCAACGCCCGTCGACCGCAGGGCCTCCAGCTCGTCCGGAACCGTCACCTCGAATCGAGGATCGCTCCGGCGGCGGCCGAGTACTGCGCGCTGTCCACGCGGGGTGGTTCGAGGCAGTGACTCGGCGATCACCTCGCAGAACGAGATTCCGTCCAAACCGGCGATGATGCCGCAGATTTCGCGCCGCCAGCCGATGCCCAGCGCACCGGCGGGTAGTGGGCCGCCGGTGCCGTGGGATGGGGTGTTGCTGTCCGGGATGCCGTCGGACAGCGGGTTCGGGGTGCTCATCCGCCGCACCCGCCTCCGCCGCCACAACCGCCGCCTCCGCCTCCGCCCCCGCTGCAACTGCTGCCCCCGCTGCCGCCCGAGCAGCTGCTGCCGGAGCTGCCGCTGCTGCCGCCGCCGGTGGTCATGCCGGTGGTGCCGGCCAGTTCGGGGTCGAGCTGCCAGAGGACGAGGGCGCCGAAGAGGGCCGTGGCCATGGCGGCGCTGTCCATGCCGTAGGAGGTGTAGGCGGGCGAATTGCCCGGGCGCAGATGGCTGTTGCGCCGCACGGTTTCCTGACGGGCCTGGCGGCCCTGGTGGGTGAGGCGCACGGGGCGCAGGACCAGGACGGCGAGAATGAAGACGCCGATCATGGCGAGGATCAGCAAGCCGATCGGCTGGTCGTTGGACGAGCCCGCGACGGCGCGCACCAGGCCGAGCACGAAGACGGCGTCGAGCGGAAGTGCCGCCAGCAGCAGTGCCCTGCGCTGTTCCCGGCTGAGCAGGTAGCCGCGGTCCTCCAACGACTTGCGCAACGTCTTCAGCGGCCCGCGCGAGGCGCCTGACATGGCCAGCACATGCTTCTTGTGCGAGGTGCGCAGGTAGCCGAGCAGCGCCTGGGAGAACCGGTCCAGCGATTGCTCGGCACCCCGGTGCGGACTGCCGGTCGGGGTGCCGCTGGAGGTGATCAGCCCGTGCCCCCGCAACTGTGCGAGCCCGGTAAGCACCGGTCGGCGGTCGTCGAACAGCATGGCGGTTTCGGTGACGGTGAGCGGATGCGCGTGCGGCCGGGTGTGCGCGGTGTCGCGAATGATCCTGGCGCGCTGGGTGAATCCGTACCCGGCGGCGAGCAGCGCGACGATCAGGTACAGCCCCAGGAAGGTGCGGCCGGGAATGCCCCAGGTGGCCGCCGCGACGGCCGGGTTGTCCGCGGCGGCCCATACGGTGGCGGCCGGGGCGTCGGCTCCGGCCGCGAGGATCCAGGTGACCATGGCGATTCCCCCTCGGAGTCGTCTGGACGGTCGATCACCACCAGTATCGCCGTCGCACGGGTCCGGTGTTAATCCAAATAAATTGGGGTGTTTAGGGTGAATCGTGCGATTTCTCAGCAAGTTCTATATCGACGGTTTCATCCTGTCGATTCTCGGCGCTGTGGTCGTGGCCAGTATCTTCCCGGCACGCGGCGAGGCGGCGACGGCGGTGGACTGGCTGACGAAAATCGCCATCGCATTGCTGTTCCTGCTGTACGGCACGCGTTTGTCCCCGCAGGAGGCGCTGGCGGGGTTGAAGCACTGGCGGCTGCACGTCACCGTGCTGGCCTGCACATTCGTGCTCTTTCCGCTGATCGGCCTGGCGGCGCACGTCCTGGTGCCGGGGATCCTCACCGACGACCTGTACACGGGTGTGCTGTTCCTGTGCCTGATTCCATCGACCGTGCAGTCGTCGATCGCGTTCACCTCCATCGCCAAGGGCAATGTGGCGGGCGCGATCGTGAGCGCGACGGTGTCGAATCTGCTGGGCGTCTTCCTGACTCCCGCGCTGGTGATCCTGTTGATGAACACCACCGGGCAGGCGCAGGTGGATCCGTCCGCGATCCTCGACATCGTGCTGCAGCTGCTGGTGCCGTTCTTCGTCGGGCAGTTGCTGCGGCCCAGGGTGATCGGCTGGCTGCGGCGCTACGCGGAGCCCACCAAGCTGGTGGATCGCGGATCCATCGTGCTGGTGGTGTACGCGGCGTTCAGCGCGGGCATGGTGGAGGGCATCTGGCATTCGCTGTCGCCGTGGCGGATTCTGGCGGTGGCCGGGGTGTGCGCGGTGATGCTGGCCATCGTGCTGGGTGCGACGGTGTTCATCGGCAGGGCGGCGGGGTTCGATCGGGCCGACCGGATCGTGGTGGTGTTCTGCGGCTCCAAGAAGAGCCTGGCCACCGGTCTGCCGATGGCCACCGTGCTGTTCGCCGGTTCACCGGTCGGCCTGATCGTGCTGCCGCTCATGATCTTCCATCAGATCCAGCTGATCACCTGTGCCGCGATCGCACAGCGCTGGGCCCGGACCGCAGCGTGAGCGACAGGATGTGGCTGTCCTCCCCGGAGATCGGATCGACCGGCGCCGCGAGCGCGTTCAGCACCGCGCGATCGGCCTCGGGGTCCCCGACCGCGATGCGGGCGCTGCCGTCGGCGTAGCGCTTCACCGCGATGCCGGCGTGCGTCAGCGTCGCCGCGATATCGCGGCCGGGCAGGTACAGGAAGTTGCCGCTGCTGCGCGGCACCCGTATGCCGGTGCGGCGCAGGGCCGTGCGCAGCACCTCCCGCTGCGTGGTGATGCGCAGGATGCGTTCGCCCAGTTCGGCTTCGGCCGCATAGGAGGCGCGCACCGCCGCGATGGCCGCCTCGGGCATGCCGAACGGCAGCTGTAACCGCCGCACCCGGGCCAGCAGTTCCGGCGAGCCGAAGCCGTAGCCGATGTGCAGTCCGGCCAGGCCGTACGCCTTGGAGAAGGTGCGCAGCACGATCACATTGGGATGTCGCCGCACCAGCTCGACCGGATCCAGAGTATCTGCCGCGCCGAGGAATTCGACATACGCCTCGTCGAGAATGATCGGGATGTGCGATGGCGCCGAGTACAGGAATCCCTTCAGTTCACTGGCCGGGACCACGGTGCCGGTGGGATTGTGCGGGCGGCAGACGGCGATCAGCCCGGTGCGCTCGTCCACCGCCCGCAGTATCGACCAGAGGTTCTGCCGCCCCGACCCGTCCAGGGGCACCTGCACGGTGTGCAGGCCCACCTGGTTGGCCAGGATCGGATAACCGTCGAAAGTCGGTGTGGCGAAAATGAATCGGCTGCCGCGCGCGGGCAGCGTCTGCATGATCTGCATGGCCACCCCGGTCGCGCCCGCGCCCACCACGATGTGGTCGGCTTCCACCCCGAGGTGTTCGGCGATGACCTGCGGCAGCAGGCGCGGCAGGAATTCCGGGTAGCGGTTCGCCCGTGCCAGGCACCCCTCGATCGCGGCCCGCACGGAAGGCAAAGGCGGAAAAGGGTTCTCGCTCAGTGTGAGGTCGTAGCGCACCGCGTCGAAGCGCGGCGAGCCGGATACCGAGGCGTCCCGCTGTGCCGCCACGTGCGCCTCCGCCGCCGCCACATCCGCCCCCGGCTGCGGCGTCATCGAGCCGCGCCCCACCGCACGGCCGCCGCGCCCGCGAAGTCTCCGGCGTGCGCGAAGGCCGACATGAGCACGATGGATCCATTGCGCAGCCGGCCCGCCCGGTTCTCGGTGTCGAGGGTGACGGGAATGCCTGCGGCGAACAGGTTTCCGCAGTCGTCGAAGGTGTCGGGATGGCGTTCGGCGGGCAGTTCCAGTGCGTCGTGCCAGTTGCGCAGGAACAGCCGGTTGGGCTGATTGGTGACGAAGGTGTCGATATCGCGGCTCTTCACCCCGATGCGCTCGCACACGGTCAGCGCCACCTCCGGGACGAGGCGGTTGCCGCGCGAGAACACCTTGGCCACTTTGGATTCACTGAAGGTGACGCAGCCCTGGCCCTCTCCGGGCTCCCAGTACTTGCGGTCGGATCCGGTGCTGAAATCCATGTCGCCCGCGAATTCGGGATAGGTGCGGCATTCGATGTCGAGGATCGGCGCGTCGTTGTTCTTCACGAGAAGTCCTGCGCCGCAACCGTCTCCGGGCACCGGTGCTTGAGCGAGCCCGCGGATCTCGGTCTGGGTGAACACCGGCCCCGCGCAGTTCTGCGCGGTCACGATGAGCGCGGTGCGGGCATCGGTGGTGCGCAGGATCATCCGGGCCAGCGACATCATGTGCACGAAGGCCGCGCAGCCGCCGTTGTGCACGTCGAAGACCCAGCCGGGTCGCATGTTCAGCCGCCGCGCCACCTCCGGGCCGCAGCCGAGCACCGGATTGTCCGGCAGCTGGGTGTGGGTGAGCAGCACGTCGATATTCGAGATCTCCTGCGCCCCATGGCGTTCGATCAGGCCGGCGACTGCGCGCTCGGCCATGTCCACCGCCGTCTCGTCACGCTGCACGTGGTGGCGAGCCTTGGGCGCCCGGAACATGACATTCTTGGCCATGCGTTCGGAGCGGGAGAACTGGGTGAAATACTCGGTGCCGACCGGCTTTCCGGGCAGGTAGCTGGAAACGTCCACCAGGCTGACGGGCACGGTCCGCAGGTTCGGGTCGGTGAAATCCATGATCGGCGCTCAATCCATCCAGGCCGGCTTGACCGGCAGTCCGTGCGAAACCCGGTATTCGGCAATGGCTTTGAGGTTGTCCAGTTCCAGTTGGTGGCCCGCGGAGAACATCTCCCAGAAGTCGCCCACCCACACCTTGCGGCCCTCGGGCGCGGTGTCCTGGTAGGGGTTCTTGTCGTAGAACGGGTGATGGCAGTTGTTCCACAGCACCACCGACCCGGGCTTGTCGAACACCACCTGTGCGTCGACCACCCGCATGAGGTAGATCATCCACAGGTGTTCGCCCTGATCCCAGGCGCAGTGGTAGTCGACCGTCATGGATTCCGGGTTGGCGACCGTGCGGGTGTAGATGCGGGTATTGGGGCCCAGCCGGTCGTAGGACACCCACAGCCCCGGTTCCTCGGTCTGTTCGAAGCCGCGCAGGCTGTATGTCCACTCCTCCAGAGACCGTGTGTCCGAAAGGTATTCGAACAGTTCCCGGGGCGGCGCGTCGATATACCCCTGTACGGGGCAGAATTCGCCGAAGACCTGGTCGTGTGGATACACCGACCGCAGCATGTCGAGGATGATCGGGGTGGTGGCCTCCCGGTCGGAGTTCTCGATGCGCAGCACGCCGGGCACCACCTCCTCGGGGATGTCGCTGAGTGCGGGCAGGGCGCTGGTTGTCACGATTACCTCCTGGGGGCCGTCAGAAACGGTGTGAAGGGCGGGATCTCGTCGGGATCGCAATCGACCGCGATGAACGACGGACCGGGACGGCCGACGCAATGCCGCAGCGACGCGGCGAGTTCGGCGACTGTGGTGGGTGCGTGGGCGCACATATCCGGGAACATGGCGGCGACGCCGGCGCCCGGATGCGCCGGTCGGAACCTGTTGAAGCTGTAGCGGTCTCCGTAGTAGACCTGCTCGCGAGTTATGCACATGGCGTGTGCGTTGTTGTTGAAGACGAGGAAGGTGATCGGCAGGTTGTGCTCGATCGCGGTGTGGATCTCCATGCCGTGCATGAAGAACGCGCCGTCCCCGGCGATGACGAAGGTGCGGCGCGGGCTGCCGTCGGGGCGTCGGCCGCGCGCGAACGCGGACCCGATGCCCGCCCCGAACGAATAGCCCATGCCACCCATCCCCAGGGCCACGGTGAACCTGCCGTCGCGCGGCAGCCGCAAATGGTGCACGACCGCCGCGCCGGTGTTCCCGGCATCGGCGAAAACGTCCGCGCCCTCCGGTAATTCGGCATTGATGGTCTCCACCACCTCGCGATACCGCAGCCCGGGGCCATCCGAGGGCGGCACGGCCAGCGGCGTGAGGGCGGCGGCCTGCTCGCCCTCCTCCTCGAACGCGGGCGTGATGAGCTCGCCGAGCGTGGTGGCCAGATTGTTGGTGTGCGCGTGGACGGCTGCCAGGTACGGCGGTTCCGCGCCCAGGCTGGCGATGCGCACCCCGGCCAGCGAATCCTCCAGCCCCGCGCGCGCCGTGACCGGCATGCGGGTGCCGACCAGCAGGCACAGCGCCGCATTGTGCAGCGCGTCGACGAGTTCCGGATGGCCCATGCTGCCCGCGACACCGCAGAATCCGGGATCGGCGTGGTGGTAGACGTCCTTGGCGTCGGGGGCGACGCCGACGGCGGCATCGAGTACCGCTGCCAGCCTTGCCAATTCGTCGCGCGCGTCGTCCCGGGCGATCTGATCACCCGCGATGATCACGATCTTGCCGGTGGCGCGGGCGCTGCGCACGGCATCGACCACCCGCCACAGGTTCTCGATATCGCGGCGGTAGCCGCGGACCGGCGGCTGGAACGGCGGCGCGCTCAGCTCGGCCTGCTGAACATCCTTGGGCAGCAACAGCACTGCCGGACCACCGCGCTGCGCCGCGGCCACCGCGCAGGCCAGGTGGGCGGGCAGGCGGGACGGATGCTCCACGCGGGCGCAGTACTGCGAGATCGGCGAGAACAGTCGCACCGCGTCGATGGCGCCCGCCCGCCCGCTCGAATCCTGGAAGGCGCCCCTGCCCTCCAGCGCGGTCGGCGGCTGCCCGATGAGGGCGAGGATCGGCACCCGGGAGGTATAGGACTCGGCCAGCCCGGCCACCAGGTTCATGGCCCCGCCCCCGGAGGTGGCGGCCACGACGCCGAGGCCGGCGGTGGATCGGGCGTATCCGTCGGCCATGGTGGCGGCCGAGAACTCGTGTTTGGCGACCACCGCCGTCAGGGCTTGGCGGTGATCGAAGGCGGCGTCGTAGAGATCTTCGATGTTCGCGCCGCCGACGCCGAAGATATGCCCCACGCCGAGCGTGGAAATGGCCTGGACCAGGTAGTCTGCTGCCCTACTACCACTGTGCATGGGCGCCCCTTTCGGTGCTTCACACAGGATTGCCCGAGTCTCGTTACCCGAAATACGAATGTGAGCGGTAGCCGGTTCAACCGCTGGCGCTCACGCTGCGCAACCCGGGAGTGTCGGGGCGTAGCCCCTGAGAGCTCCGAGAGTTGCGACACCCTCTTGCCATGTATGTATACGTCTACGTATAGTTGGCTCATGCCGAACAAGACGATTTACGTATCCGATGAAGACCTGAAGCTGTTTCAGCGCGCGCAGGAACTGGTGGGGGGAAATCTGTCGGGCGCGATCGTGACGGCGCTGCGGCGTTTCATCGAGCTCGAGGAAGGCCGCGTAGAGGGTTACGACGAGGTGATCCTCAAGGTCGGCCGGGACGGGGTGCGGCAGGTCCGCTTCTCCGGTCAGCTGCTGACCGAATGGCACCAGGTGACCAACGAGCGCATCGAGGACATCCGGGTGTACCGCACTCGCAAAGGCGCCTTTGCGGTGCACAGCCACTTCTCCAACTTCAGCGAGATGCCGACCGACGTCAACATCCTCAAGAACTGGAAGGACATGACCAGCTGGCGTCGCTTCCTCGGGCTCGGGGAGCAGGAGTGGGGCGACTTCAACCTCGACGTGGTCGACACCGTCGAGGAGGTCGAGGCCCTGGTTCCGCCACAGGTCTACGCCCGCGTCGTCGGCATGAGCGGCGGTCCGATCGTCGAAGACCTCGACATCTGATTCCAATAGCACTGCACCACAACTGAATACGCACAACCGGACGCTTTGACCGCGAGCCTCGGCGGTCACGGCCTGGATGACGCATGCATTCATGCATATTAATTTATCGAAAAGGGGACACCGTGTACAGCGAACTCCGTTCGTCGGCCATCTCGGTCACCGGCCTCAACAAATCCTATGGCGAGCACATCGTGCTCGACCGCATCGACTTCGAAGTGCCCGAGGGCAGCATCTTTTCGCTCCTCGGCCCGAATGGCGCGGGCAAAACCACCACCGTGCAAATCCTTTCGACCCTGCTGCGCCCGGACGGCGGCGAAATCACCGTCGGCGGTTACGATCTCGCCACCGCGCCGGACGGCATCCGCTCCACCATCGGCGTGACCGGACAGTTCTCCGCGGTGGACGAACTGCTCACCGGCCGCGAGAACCTCGTCCTCATGGGCGACCTGCACCACCTGCCGCGCCGCGAAAGCGTCCGGCTCGCAGCCGATCTGCTGGAACGCCTGGACCTCGTCGACGCCGCCGACAAGGTGGCGAGCAGCTACTCCGGCGGCATGACCCGCCGGCTCGACCTGGCCATGACCCTGGTCGGCGACCCGCGCATCATCTTCCTCGATGAGCCCACCGTCGGCCTCGACCCGCGCAGCCGCCGCGCGGTGTGGGACATCGTGCGGGGACTCGTGGGGGAGGGCGTCACCATCTTCCTCACCACGCAGTACCTGGAGGAGGCCGATCAGCTGGCCGACCGCATCGCCGTGCTGCACGGCGGGCGCATCGTCGCCGAGGGCACCGCGGATCAGCTCAAGCGGCTGGTGCCGGGCGGCTACATCAAGCTCGACTTCGCCGAACCGGGTGAATTCATCGCTGCCGCACGGGCTCTCGGCGATTGCGCGCAGTCCAGTGGAGAGCTCACCCTCGCGATCCCGAGCGACGGCGGGGTGCGCTCGGTCCGCGAGGTCATCGACCGGCTGGACACGGTCGGCATCGAACCGCAGGGCCTGTCCGTGCACACCCCCGACCTCGACGACGTCTTCCTCGCCCTCACCGGTTCCAACCCGGCCGCCACCGCCTCCACCGAGAAGGAGATCGCGCGATGACCACGATCACCGGCACCCCGCTCGCCGCGCCGCTGAAGTCCCACCCGCTCGCGGACGTGAAGACCATGCTCATGCGGAATCTCCTGCACGCCAAGCGCTATCCGTCGATGGTGTTCGCGCTCATCGTCATGCCGGTCATGTTGCTGCTGCTGTTCAACTACGTGTTCGGCGGCGCGCTCGGGGCGCCCACCGGCGAGAAGTACATCAACTATCTGACGCCCGGCATGATGCTCATGATTCCCGCGTACATGGTTGCGGGCGTAGCGGTTTCGATCTCCACCGATATGACCAAGGGCATCGTCAACCGGTTCCGCAGCATGCACATCTCGCAGTCGGCGCTGCTCACCGGCGAGGTGCTGGGCAGCTGGATCATGGGCATGCTCGGCGTGCTCGGCATGACGCTGGTGGCCCTGCTCATCGGATTCCGGCCGCACGCCAATCCGCTGGAGTGGCTGGCCGCCTTCGGCCTCATCGGCCTGGTCATCTTCGCGCTGAGCTGGCTCGGCGTCGCCTTCGGCCTCATCGCGCAGACGCCGGAGAGCGCCAGCAATATGCCCATGCCGATCCTGTTCCTGCCGTTCCTCGGCAGCGGCCTGGTGCCCACCGACACCATGTCGAACGGGGTCAAGCAGTTCGCCGAATACCAGCCGTTCACGCCCATCACCGAAACCCTGCGCGGACTGCTCATGGGAACCGAGATCGGGCACAACGGGATTCTCGCCCTGGCGTGGTGTCTGGCCATCGCGGTGGGCGGCTTCTTCTGGTCCACCTCCCTGTTCCGCCGCAAGACCCGGTAGGCACCGCCCTCGTCATCCCGGCGCGCTTCTTGGCCGGGATCCACCTACCTGTGTGGATCCCGGCCAAAAGCATGCCGGGATGACGGACGAGGTGTGCGTCAAAGTCCCGCCGAGAGAAGGACATTGCCGGAGGCGTTGCGCACCTCGACGGTCTTCAGGTCGCCGGGAGCGGCCGAGGTGGTTCCGTCCGGGGTGTACACCTCGCCCGGTTTCGCCGTCCACTCCGCGAGTTTCGACTGCGTGCCGTCCTGGCGCACCACCCACAGCGACAGCTGCCAGGCGTAGATGCTGTTCGACGGCGGGTAGCTGCACCACATGTCCACCCGCGTCTGCCCGTCCACCGCAAGGACTTTGAAGGTGGCCACGATGGTCGTGTCGACATTCGCCTGGAACGAGCCCTCCGCCACCACCTCCTGCGCGGGCGGGCGATGACTCACGATGTCCGCGGTCACCGGGATCGCGACGGCCACCGCCGCGGCGACGGCCGCGACCGCGCCGCCCAGTGCCAGCCACCGGCCGCGCCGCCGCTTCCGGTCGGCCGCCTCGGCCAGCTTCGGCAGCAGCCGATCCGGTGGCGGCGGCACCGTGGACGGCGGATCCTCCTGCGCGGCAACCGAAACCGCGGTCTCTTCGTCCACCAGCGCCAAAAGTCCCGGCAGGCCGGCCAGTTCCGTCACCGCCGACTTGCAGCGGTCGCAGCCCACCAGGTGATCCTCGTATTCGCGGCGCTCGTCGCGGGCGAGAGCGCCGAGCACATACGCGCCGTCCCACGTCGCATAGGCGTCGCAGAGCTCCTGGCTTTCGGTCACTTCGTCACCCCCATCTCCTGCAGCACCAAACGCAAGGCCCGCATGCCGTAGTGCATACGGGATTTCACCGTGCCCTCCGGGATGTCCAGTTCCGCCGCGATCTGATGCGTGGACAGGCCCCGGTAGTAGGCGCGGACGATGACATCACGATGATCGCGGCTCAGCTGAGCGAGGGCATCCGCCACCAGCCAGCCGTCCAGGGCCCGATCCGATTGATCCGGTTGCGATTGCTCCGGCGGATGGTCGGTGCGGAATTCGCGGCGGCTGCGCGCACTGCGATGCTCGTCCACCGCCAGATTACGTGCGACGGTGAACAGCCACGCCCGCGCCGAGGTCGTGGACTGATCCAGGATGGCCGGACGCTGCCAGGCGCGCAGCAGCGTCTCCTGCACGATGTCTTCTGCCCGCCCCGGATCGCCGACCAGGCCGAACGTATACCGCCATAACGCGGCCGCGTGCTCCTCGTAGATCGCTCGCAGCAACGCCGCCTGATCGTCGGGCATCATTCACCTCCGCACCAAGGCACGACACAGCACGCGCGGCGGTTCAGTTGCGCTCGAGTTCGATCGGATGGGTCGCCAGCAGCGACAGCGGGAGCGGCTGGCGGCGCAGCACTGCCGCCCACAGGTCGGCGCGGGTGGCGAGGGGGTCGGTGGGCAGGGCGGACAGCACGATCCAGTCGCCGCGATCCAGTTCGCCTTCCAGTTGGCCGAAGGTCCAGCCGGCGTAGCCCGCGAAGATGCGCAGGCCCTCGACGAGGGGTTCGATCGTGTCCGGGTCGGAGTCCAGGTCCACCAGGGCGACCCGGCCGTCCACGCGTCTGAGCCCCGGCACGCCGGTGAAGGCGACGCCCACCTTCATGGTCGCCAGGCACAGGGCCGCATCGCGTTTCACCGGCCCGCCGATGTAGAGCGTGCGCGGGTCGGCGGCCAGGTCGGCCCACTGCGGGAGGACATCGGCCACGGCGGTGTCGCTGGGCCGGTTCAGCACCACGCCGAGACTGCCGGCGTCATTGTGCTCGACGATGTAGACGACCGTGCGCCGGAAGGACGGCTCCGTCAGATCGGTTGCCGAGACCAGCAGAGTCCCAGGCCGTACCACCTGGTCCTCGCGCCGGAATTCGCGTCGAGAACGGTCACCGTGTTCCTCTGCGCGTGCCACTCCGCCATCATCGCACTGGCACAGGTCATTTGCTGTGCTTAATTGGTCAAGGTGCTCAATTGCGCCGTTTGCGTGCCGAATCCGCGCGTGGACCCGGGCGAGTGCCGTGCCGGAAGGTACGGAAATTGCATTGTCCCAGACGATGTATCCACCGCCGAGCGGAAGGTTTGCGGCGGGGTTAGGGTGGCGACATGGAACCGCCCGAGGTGATCCTCGAGAACAGTGACGCCGTGTACGACTACTACCGCGATCACCAGCAGAATCTGGTGAAGGCGAAGGCGGCCTACTGGTTGCTCAATCGTCGCTTCCGCGCTCGGGTCGGTTATGCGCCCGGGGCGCGGGAGAAGTTGCGGGAGTACATCTCTCAGGGGCGGGCGCTGCTGATTTCCATCAATCATCTGTCCCAGCAGGACCCCTACACGGTCGCCGCCGCGGCCTGGAACAGCGCGCTGCGACCGGCCATCGGGCGCACCCGGGTGCTGGCCAAGGACGAACTGTTCGAGGAACCCGAACAGCGGCGCAAGATCGACATGATGGGCGGGATCCCGGTCTTCCGGGGCAAGGACCACGGCATTCGCGCGGTCAATGCTGCCGGACAGCGCATGATCGACATCTGCGCCGAGCGCATGGCGCGCGGCGACGGGGTCGCGGTCTTCCCCGAGGGAACCTGCAACGATGTCGACCACACCCAGGTGCAGGCGGTGGGAACCGGCATCGGGCACATCGCTTTCCGCGCGCGCAAACTGGGCGCGGATCCGGTGCTGGTGAGCCTGGGCCTGAGCTACGGGCCGCGGCCGGACCCGAAGATCGAGCCCTCGAAGGAGGAGGCGCGGTCGGCGAGCTTCTACTTCGGGGTGCCGGTCCCCGAACTGCCGCTCAAGCCGGCCGAGATCACCCGCGTGGTGCGGGACGAACTGCAGATCGCGCTCGACGGGGCCGTCGCGGCCTACTGAGACAATCTGATCTACGCGGACAACCCCGGCGCGGGCTGCTCCGGGCTCACGCCTGGGGTAGTCCGAGCCGCCCTCTCGACCACTGTGGCACCAGCGCAAGGTAATCCGGCCGCGACTCCACGAAGTGATGCACCATCGGGCACATCGGCAGAATCCCCAGCCCCTCGGAGCGAGTCTGGTCGAGCGCACCCTGCACGAGCTTGCGGCCGTACCCGAGACCCTCGTGCTGCGGGTAGATCTCGGTGTGCACGAACGCCCGCTCACTGGCCGTGTCCTGGTACGAGGCCACCCCCGCCAGATAGCCGTCCACATACAGCTCGAAGCGATCGAGAGCGGAGTTCTTGCGGACCTCAATCGTTTCACTCGGCATGAGACGACGCTAACCCTCCGCTGACAGCTATTTGTCCGTATTGCCGAAGGATCGGCTCGGCGTGTCGCACTTGCGGACAGCAGCCACACTATGAGCATGACCGACGCGCGCCCCCGGCTGGTGATCCTCGCCCCGGACAAGTTCAAGGGATCGCTCACCGCCGCCCAGGTGGCAGGTGCGCTCGCCACCGGCATCACCCGCGCCGCGCCCGCAACCGAGGTGCGGCAGCTACCCATCGCCGACGGTGGGGACGGAACCGTCGACGCCTTCCTCGCGGCCGGGTGGGAGCGGGTGCCGGTGAATTCGGTCGGGCCGACGCTGGAACCCGTCGCCACGGAGTACGCGGTCCAGAGCGACACCGCCGTCATCGAGCTGGCCGCCGTCGTCGGGCTCGCGAAACTACCTGGCGGACAACCGGATCCGCTGCACGCCAGCACCTACGGATTGGGCATGGTCATCGCCCACGCCCTGGATCACGGTGCACGGCACATCGTCCTCGGCCTCGGCGGCAGCGCCTCCACCGATGGCGGCGCGGGCCTGCTGCAAGCCCTCGGCCTGCGCATATTCGATTCGAATGGCAAAGAACTCGACGAATCGGCGGGTGGTGCGGAAGGACTCGCGACGGCCGCCCGGATCGATCGAAGCGGTCTGCATCCCGCCGTCGCGGACACGAGTTTCACCCTCGCCAGTGATGTGGACAATCCACTGCTCGGACCTTCCGGCGCGGCGGCCGTCTACGCCCCGCAGAAGGGCGCGACGCCGGACCAGATCCCGATTCTCGAAGCCGCACTGAAGAATTGGGCCGACCTCGTCGGAGCCGAATGGGCGGATGAGCCGGGCGCGGGAGCCGCGGGCGGCACCGGATTCGGTGCCATGGCGGTGCTCGGCGCGGTCGAACGCTCCGGCATCCAGGTGGTGCTGGACCTGGTCGACTTCCCGGCGCGGATCGCGGGGGCGGACCTGGTGGTGACCGGCGAAGGGTCCATGGACGCGCAGAGCCTGAACGGCAAGGCCCCCATGGGAGTTGCGACCGCCGCACATCGGGCCGGTATTCCCGTGGTCGCCGTCGTGGGACGCCTGCAGCTGTCCCGAGATCAACTCCGCGATGCGGGATTCGCTGCCGCCCACGCCCTTTCCGATCTCGAACCCGATCCCGCTCGGAGCATGGCGAATGCGGCGGCCCTGCTCGAGCGGGTCGGCGAACAGCTGGTCTAACTCGCGGCTGCTACCGGGGTGCGGCCGAGGATCTGGTCGCGGTTGCGTTCGCCCCACTGCTCCAGTGGGGCGAGGGCGCGGTTCAGATCCTCGCCCAGGGGGGTGAGCGAATACTCCACGCGGGGTGGGACTTCGGGGTAGATCTCGCGGTGGACCACGCCGCTGGCTTCCAGTTGGCGGAGGTTTTCGGCGAGCACCTTCTCGCTGACACCGGCCAGCAGGCGGCGGATGTGGCTGAAGCGCTGTGGGCCCTCGCCCAGCACCCACATCAGATGCAGTTTCCATTTGCCGCCGACCACGTCGATGGCGACGGACATGCCGCACACATCGTGATCCGCACCACTGTCCGACTCCATCGCGGCCTCCTGACCTGAATCCCAACCTCGAGGTAAGCAACCCCACGCGAACGTGCGGTCTTCCCCGAGGTTACCGATCGGAGCACTCTCTTCTCAGGCGCCAATCACCGAAACACACGATCAACAGCAAGGACGAAACATGTCTCAGCAGCAGCGTTCTGTCTCCGTCATCGGCCTCGGCCCGATGGGGCAGTCGATGGTGAAGGCGTTCCTGAAGGCAGGCGTCGAGGTCACCGTGTGGAACCGCAGCGCCGACAAGGCCGATGCGATGGTGGAACTCGGAGCCAAGAAGGCGGCCACCGTCGCCGAGGCACTGGACGCCAATGCGGTGACGGTGCTCAGCCTCACCCACTACGCCGCCATGTACAGCGTGCTGGAGCAGGCCGCCGATCACCTGAACGGCAAGGTGATCTTCAATCTCTCCTCCGATTCGCCGGAGAAGGCGCGGGCCGGAGCCACGTGGGTGCGCAAGCACGGGGCCGAATTCGTTTCCGGCGGAGTCATGTCCGCGGGCGACAATATCGAGCATCCGGCCTCGTACATCTTCTACAGCGGTCCGCGCGCGGTGTTCGACGCGCACGCGGAACTGCTGCGCCCGCTCAGCCCGCAGGAGTACCTGGGCGCGGATGACGGTTTGGCGCAGGTCTTCTACCAGGGGCTGCTCACCATCTTCCACCCCTGGCTGCTGGCCTTCGACCAGGCGACGGCGATGATCAGCCGGTCCGGGCACGATATCGCCCAGTTCGTTCCGTTCGCGGTGCGGTCCAGCGAGGCGTTCCCCTACTTCATGCAGGAGTTCTCGGTCGCCAACCAGAACGGCGGCTGGGCCACCCTCGCCTCCCTGAAGATGATGGACGCCGGTGCGCAGCACATCATCGACGCCAGCGAAGAGGTCGGCGTGGACGCCACCTTCTCGCACACCTCACAGGCGTTGTGGCGCAAGGCCATTGCCGCCAGCGAGGAGGCGGGCCGAGCGGTCTCCACCTACGAGCTGATTCGCGGCGGCAACTGAGCCCGGTGCTCCCGGCGCGAACTGTGCCCGCGCCCTCGTCATCCCGGCGCGCTTCTGGCCGGGATCCACCGCATCGTGTGGATCCCGGCCAAAAGCATGCCGGGATGACGGTGGTGGCGTGCCGGGATGACGGATTGGGTTGGCCTCAAGCGGTTTCGGAGCCGATGCGCGGGAAAGGCGCGGTGGAGAAGATGATCTCCACCGGCACCTCGAAGTACTGCGCGATCCGCAACGCCAGGTGCAGGCTCGGGCTGTACTCGCCGCGCTCCAGATAGCCGACGGTCTGATAGTGCACGCCCAGCGCCTCGGCCAGCTCCCGGCGCGAGATGCCGCGCTCGGCGCGCAGCATCGCGATCCGGTTGTAGATGACCTCAGAAGGCACGCTGCATCGCCTTCTCACGGCGCGCCGCGACATTCGAGCCCGATTCCCGGCGGGCCATGCGGCGCAACAGGATCGGCGCCAGCGCCAGCCCCAGCACCGCCCACACGCCCAGCACCGCGGCGGTTTCCAGGTGCCGCCACGAACCGGCGATCTCCACCGCCGCCGCGCTGTCGGGCATCATGGCCGAGCGCATGCCCAGACCCAGCCAGTAGATGGGGAACACCTGTCCGAGGCCCTGCAGCCAGCCGGGCATGGAGGTGATCGGATAGAAGATGCCGGAGATCGCCACCAGCCCCATGATGGGGAACGACATGAACCCGATGCTGCGCGGGCTCTCGAACAGCGACCCGATCACCGCGCCCAGCGGGAGCGACGCCACCAGACCCAGCAGCAGCACCCAGATGAACGTCAGCCAGTGGCTCACGCTGTTGAGCTCGACCCCGCCGATCACGGCCATGCCGAACACCAGCAGCAGCACCAGCGGCGCGAACACCGTGCCCGCGGTGAGCACGATCTTGCCGATCAGGTAGCCGCGCATGCCGTTGGGAGTCGCCTTGGCGCGCAACAGGGTTCCGTCCTCGCGATCGACGGCCAGATACTGCGCCATGCCGAACAGGCCGTTGAAGGCGATCAGCATGCCGAGCACCCCGGGCAGTGCGAGCGCGCCGAGTCCCAGCCCGCTCGCCTCGAAGGTGCCGTTGCGCATGAGATACAGCGCGACCATGACGCCGACCGGCCAGAAGAGCTGCCCGAACAGATCCATGCCATTGGTGAAATTCTGCCGTAGTTCGATCAGGCCGCGGCGTAGCCCCGCCCGTACGGCGACGGTGGTCGGGTTCATCGGGTCACCTCCTCGAGGGTGCGCACGTCGAATTCGCCCTGTCCGGATTCGAAGCGCTGCACGAGGGTCATGTAGGTGTCCTCCAGCGAGGCGCGGCGCACCTCGAGTTCGTCGATCTCCTCGCCGTGCTGCTGGAACAGTTCGTAGACGAACTTGGTGGACTCGGTGGTGGTGTGCACGAATCGTTGTCCGTCGCGGGTCCACTTCACCTCGGCTTCACCGGAGATGCGGCGGGACAGTTGATCGGCGGAGCCGTCGGCGATGATGCGGCCGCCGGCCAGGATCAGAATCCGATCGGCCAGTTTCTCCGCCTCGTCGAGGTCGTGCGTGGTGAGCATGATGGTGGTGCGCTCGTCATCGGCGAGCCGGTGCACCAGATCGTGGAATTCGCGCCGCGCCTGCGGGTCGAAGCCCGCCGTCGGCTCGTCCAGGAACAGCAGTTCCGGCCGCCCCACGATGCCGATGGCGACATCGAGCCGCCGCCGCTGCCCGCCGGACAGCGACATGATCTTGGCGCCGGCGTGCTCGGTGAGCCCCACCGCCGCGATGAGTTCGTCTGTGTCCCAGGGCCGCCGGATGTTCTCGGTGGAGTACGGCTCGTAGAACATGCCCAGATAGCCGAGCAGTTCGCGCACCCGCCACTTGCCGTGATCGCGCCACGACTGCAGCACCACCCCGACCCGCGCCCGCCATTCCTCGCTTCCGTGCGCTGGATCCGTGCCGAGGACCTCGACCCGTCCCGCGGACCGCATCCGGAAGCCTTCCAATATTTCGATGGTGGTGGTCTTGCCCGCCCCGTTCGGCCCGAGCAGGACCAGGACTTCGCCCCGGTGCGCCTGAAAGCTGACGTCCCGCAGAACGTCCCGGGTGCCGTATCGCATACGCAGTTGATCAACGTCGAGTACGACGCCGCCGTCGACGGTCATCTCGCCCCCAAGTAGTAAGTACTGGATCAGATGTAGCATATCTACTACATTCTGCTGCGGACAAGCTATTTCCGGAATGAAAAACGGCCCGTGACCTTGTGGTCACGGGCCGTTCGCCGCTCTGGGGTCAGCGGGTGCAGAGGAATTCGACCGCCGCCGCGTAGCCCTGGATGCCCATGCCGGCGATGACCGCGGTCGCGATCGGCGAGACGAACGAGTGGTGCCGGAACTCCTCGCGGGCGTGCACATTGCTGATGTGCACCTCGACGATCGGGACCTCCGGGATCACCAGCGCGTCGCGTAGCGCCACCGAGGTGTGGGTGAGGCCGCCCGGGTTGATGACGATCGCGGAGTTCACGCCGCGGGCCGCGTGGATGCGGTCGATCAGGGCGCCTTCGTGATTCGACTGGAAGTCCTCGACCTCGCGGCCGAACCGGGCCGCGGTCTTGCGGCACAGTTCGACCACGTCGTCCAGGGTGTCCGCGCCGTAGACCTCGGGCTGGCGGGTGCCGAGCATGTTCAGGTTCGGGCCGTTGAGCACGAGGATCGGACCGGTCATGACCCGAGCCTAACGGCCCGAAGCCCGATGCCCGCGTACACCGCCCCAGTTCCGACCCGGAGGGCTCCCGGAGGGGAGCCGCCTCACTTCGGACCCAGGGGTTTCAGGGGAAACCCCTGAGAGTCCCGAGAGTTGGTCAAAGCCCGCGTGGTCCCTCCGAGCGCAGGTCGTCGACTTTGCGCATGGCCGAACGCAATTCCTCGAGCCATTCCTCGGCGTGCTTGCCGGCCAGGCGGACCGTCCAGGCCAGGGCGTCGGAGCGGGAGCGGGCGACGCCGGCGTCGATGAGGGTGTCGAGGACCTTGCGTTCCGGCTGGCGCAGGCGCGTCATGACGGGAACGGCCAGGTGGGTGAACATGATTCGCTCGCCGCCGACCGACACGCCCCAGGCCACACTGCGCCCGTAACGTGCCTGCGCCTCCTGGGCGATCTGCATGCGGGCGGGGCGGGTGGATTCGCGGAAGCGGGCGATGAGGCCCTCGCGGGTGGCGCGCGGGACCTCGTTGGGGACGGCGTCCTGGGGTCCGTCGGCTTCGTCGGCGGGGGCGGGTTCGGGTGCGGGGAGGGGGAGTTCACCGACCACGACGATTTCGTCGCGATCGATCTCGAGGGTTGCCGGGCCGGTGAACCAGTCAGCTGGCAATCTTCCGGCGAACCAGTCTTCGGCATCCGCGGCGTCGGGGAGGTCGGCTTGCTGCCAGCCTCCGGGGCGTCCGAATCCGCGTCCGTGATGTCCGTGTCGCATGGCGGTCACACTCACTTACTGCATGGAGTTGTAATACTGATTACAACGTTACGGTGTTTTGGCGCGGGTGGATTGCGCTCTGGGAGAACGGGGTTCGCCCCGGTTGGCGCGGATGCGGCGCACCCGCGCCACCAGTACGGACTGGACGGTTCGCAACGTCTCGTATACGCCAGGGGATGTAACCGACCGGTGATCATGTAACTGTCCCCTCCTGGCCGAAACGGGCACTATGGTGATGCTCAGAAGGAGTACGCCTGGTGGAAAGGTAGAACCGCGGGCAATTGATTCGCGGTACCGTGGACCTGTTGCTGATGTGGCAAGAGTGAAGAGTGGGCGATATGGATGTGTGGGGATCCCGCCGCTTCCGGGTACGGGGCGCAATCGCGCTCGCGGGGGTGGCTGCCCTCGCGATTGCGATGGGGTCGTGTGCGTTCCGAGAACGCACCAATAGTGCTGAATCGGTTGTCGAGCGATTCACCAACCTGCTCGACGAGCGGGACTACGAGGGCGCGGCACGGCTCACGTCCTACCCGAACGGTGCCTCGGCAACCCTGAAGCAAGTCTTCGAAGGACTCGACCCGGGCAAACCCGACTACGAACTCACCCAGTTCATCAACCTCGACGGCAGCACCGGTCTGTTCAGCATGACCGGCGCCTGGGACTTCGGCGAGAAGAAGAACTGGAAATACGACCTGCAGGGCACCGTCCGCAAACTCAGTGTCGGCTGGCGCATCTCGTGGGATCCGGCCCTGGTCATGCCGCAGCTCGACAGCACCCGCACCGCCAAACTGGTGCGCACCTACGCCGCGCCGTCGCCCAAGGTCAACGACATCGTCGGCGCGCCGCTCATGACCGAACAGACCATCAATGTCATCAAGGTCGACCCGGCCAAGACCGGTGACCTGGTCGGCACCACCAACGCCCTCGCCGACGCCATCGAACCCGTCGCCCCGCTCATCACGGGAGCGACGCTCATGCAACAGCTTTCGTCGTCGCAGGGCAAGCCGATCGTGGCCGTGCAGCTGCGCGACGGCGACTTCAACATCCTCGAATCCCGCATGGCCGTCATCCCCGGCGTGGTGATGGAGAAGCAGAACCGGCTCATCTCCGCCGACCGGCGGGTCTGGTCGCCCATGCTCGACGCGCTACGCAAGGTCTGGCAGGACAGCAACGACCAGCACTCCGGTTGGGGCGTCCAGCTGTTCGGGCAGAACGGGGCCTTCATCACCCAGCTCGCCGGCGAACAGGGCCCGCCCGGTCCCGACATTCCCGCCACCATGGATCAGCGGCTGCAACGCGCCGCCGAGGACGCTGTGGTGAGCGTCGGCACGCCCGCCTCCGTCGTGGCCATCCAGCCCTCCAGTGGCGCACTCGTGGCGGTGGCGCAGAACAGCCAGGCCAGCGCGCACGGGTCGGTCGCCTTCACCGGGCTGTACCCGGTCGGCGGCATGATCGAACTGTTCAAGAACCTGGCCGCCGTCACCAAGAACAAAGCGCCGCAGGACGTCTCGGTCAACGACGCGGCCGAGGCCGCCACCCAGCTCGGCGTCGGCATCGACTTCACCGTGCCCGGCCTCGACGAGACCACCGGCCGGCTGCCCAACGGCAAGAACGGCGCGGAGAACGTCGGCAACGGCAAGGCCGCCGACAATCTGCTCGCCAGCCCGTGGGGCATGGCCATCGCGGCCGCCGCCATCGCGCGCGGCCAGGTGCCGAAACCGATGATCGCCATCGGCAGCCCCGCCACCACCGAGGCCGACCTGCCCGCGCTGCCCGGCAATGCCACCGACAAACTGCGCGCCATGCTGCAGGAGGGGTCCGCGTCGCCGGAGATGGTCACGCTCAACCGGTATCGCGATGTCAGCGCCTACGGTTCCGGCGGCTGGCTCATCGCCACCATGGGTGATCTCGCCTTCGCCATCCACATCGACGACGCCGACAGCGGTGACGCCACCGCGCGGATGGCGGCGCGGATGCTGCAGTCCCTGGCCAGCCCGGACGACTAGCGCGTACGCAGAATGCTCATGGCGACCCGCCAGCCGACCAGGAACAGGCCGAGGAACGCGGTTGCCACGATGATGAAGCTGAAGGCGACGCCCTGACCGGACACGGCGCGCAGCAGCATGCCGCCGACCAGAGTGCTGACCCACACGATGACGCCGGTCGGCCAGGCCGCGCGGCCGTCGAAACGCTTTGCGGCGCTGGCGCCCTCGCGGCCGGAGGCCACGGCCACCGCGATCACCCAGCCGAGCAGCAGGCCCAGGCCGAAGGGCCAGAAGGTGCGGCCGAGGCCCGCGAGCACGTCCTCGTCGTGACTGGAGCGGCCGAGCATGCAGAACACGACGACCAGAACGACATCGACGGCGAACGGCACCAGTTTCTTCACGGCCAAAGGTTATCGGCCGCGCCGAACGGCGGCGCGCAGGGACACTCCCGGCCGCCGGATGCCAGTCAGACCGCGGGTGACGGGCCGGGGTTGTCCTGGGCGGCGGGCGGATTGGGGCGACGGGTGTCCGACAGCGGGGGAGCGGTGCGGAGCTCCTCGAACTCCTTCTCGTACTCGGCGTCGTCGGCCTGCGGTTTGCGGTACAGGAACAGGAAGACGATCCAGCCGACGATCGCCACCAGAATGAAGCTCACCAGGCGGTACACGAACGCGGCCGCCACCGCCTGCGAGAACGGCAGGCCCGCGAAGGTCGCCAGGCTCGCCCACAGCGTGGCATCCACGTAGACGATGCCGCCGGGCGCGAAAGGTATGGTGCCCACCGCTTTTCCGGCCGCGAACGCCAGCATGAGCCCGGTCAGCCGCGGGTCCGCGCCCACCGCGTAGCAGGCCGCGCCCAGGCACGCGACATCCGCGAGCCGGTGCACGATCGCCCACAGCGCCACCCACGCGCCATCGCGCTTACCGAGATCCACGGACTCCAGCTGGTCCAGGACCTCGGCCACCTTGTCCATGCCGTCATCGACCGGCCGATGCCGAATCCTGTTGACCAGCCGCAGAATTCGCCGCAACGCCCCCTCGATGGCGCCCGGATGCGCGGACACGTAGTTGCCCGCCCACACCAGCAGCGCCACCGCGCCCAGCGACAGCACCACCTTCACCGGACCGATCCGGTCCCCGGCCAGCATCGCGCCGAACACGCCCAGCAGCGCCAACCCGGCCGCCGCCACCACCCCCGACATGACCAGCTGCCAGGACGCCACGATCGGACTCGCACCCCAGCGCCGCGTCTGCCGGTAGGTGAACGCCGTGGAGAACACCTGCCCGGCCGGCAGCGTCAAAGCCATTCCGGTCGAGCCGTACACCACCGACACCGATTTCCGCTGACTCACAGCCACGCCCCCGGCGTGCAGCAGCTGTTTCTGAATACGGCCGTAACCGCTCATGGAAATCGCCTGCATGACGATGCACGCGACCACCCATCCCCAATGGATTTCCGTCAGGTTCTTCCAAGAATCGTGCAGGCGCGGATAGAGATACGCGCCCTCCCCGATCAACAGAGCGAGCAGTGCGACACCGAGAACCCATTTGGCCCACCAGAATCTGCCACGGCGCGAGTTCTCCGCAGGCGGCGCGGGTTCGCCGGCCAGGTCGCGATGGGCCTTCACGTTGGTCAGCCTAACGAACTCGCCTCGACCTCGTCTGCATCCATCGGGTCGCCGCTTTCCTTCGGCCAGGCCAGGCGGGTTTTCCGGCGTCGCCCGCGCAACTGGACCTCATCGCCGGTATCCCAATGCAACTGTTCGGACTCGTCGGCGAAAAACAGCGCGCTGCCCGAGGTGAGCACCCGCTCGGGCCGTTCCTTCGCCAATTCGGTGAGCCGCGCCGCCTCGTTCACCGGATCACCGATCACCGTGTACTCGAAACGATTTGCGCCACCGATATTCCCGGCCACCGCGAGCCCGGCGGAGACACCGATTCCGATATCCAGGCCGGGCACTTCCCGCAGGGCTTCGCGCAGTTCCCGGGCCGCCGTCAAAGCCGCGGTGGGCGCGTCCGGGCGATCCAGCGGCGCCCCGAAGATCGCCAATGCGGCATCACCCATGAATTTGTTGATCAGACCGTGGTGCCGGTCGATCACATCCACCACGATGCGGAAGAACTCGTTGAGCAGCGACACCACCTCGGTGGGCGGGCGTTCCGCGGCCGTCGCGGTGGAACCGACCATATCCACGAACAACACCGCCACGAACCGGGTCTCACCACCGAGTTCGGTGCCGTATTCGAGGGCCCGGCGCGCCACATCCTCGCCGACGTGCTGACCGAACAATTCCTGCAGTTCCCGGCGTTTGGCCGCCTCGTCCATCATGCGGTTGAAGCCGACCTGCAGCAGCCCGATCTCCGACCCGTCGAACACCTCCACCTGCACATCCCGCGCACCCTCCTGCACGCGATCGATGGCCTGGCTGAGCTGGCGAATCGGATCCGAGATACTCGAGGCGGTGAGCATGGACAGCGCCAGCGCCTGCATGATCACCACACCGCACAGCAGCAGAATCGACACCGCCAGCGACTGCGCCGAGAACTGCACGCGCGAGGAAATCTGCGTGACGCACAGCAGCACGATGGCGATCACCGGGGCGAACGTGCCCATCCCCCACGTCATGGCCATGCGGGTGCCGACACCCGGGGTCAGCGTGTGATCGAACGCGCCCACGGTCAGCGCCTCGGCCGCGACCGGCCGCAGAATCCGTTCCCCCAGCATGTAGGTGAAACCGAAAACGATGGTGGCGGCCATACATTCGGTGACGATCACGGCCGCCGCCAGCTCCGGCGCCCGGATGATGATCAACCAGGCCAGCACGCCACCGCCCAGGAACCACAGCGCCAGATGCACGATGGCCTGCCGCAACGGCGCGTGCAGTGCGGCCATCTGCTCCTGCCGGCTCGGCGGACCGCCGCGCATCTGCCAGCGCATGACCGGGCGCAGCATGAGCGCCGACGCCGTCACACTCAACAGCCCACAGGTCGCGAAGACGATCGCCGGAATCACCAGCCCGGTCTGCCGCGTCGCGCTCAGCTCACCCTCGGGCACCGGCAGCCCGTACTGGATGAACGCCCACACCAGGACAGCGCCGAACGCATTGGCCGCCAGCATCGAAGCGAGGTACAGCGGCCAGCGGGTTCGCATGGTCTGTTTGACCGCTTCCAGTGGCGCTGACACGCCCACCAATCTAGCGGTCCGATCATGAAGATTCAGTCGCGGAGTTCGGTGCGACAGGGGGTGCGAAGCCGTGTGGAGCCGGGCGACGGGATAAACCAGACAGTAGGCTCGCCCTCGTGAGTCAGGCGCAGGCAGGAGAAACACCGGACGCGACGCCGAAAACCGTGCGCAAGCGGGATGCCGAGGCGGTGCATCCGCTGGTTCGGGAGGCCGCCGAATGGTCGTGGCGGTTGCTGCTGATCCTGTTCGCGGTGCTCGCCGTGGCCTATCTCGCGCACCGGCTGTCCTCGGTGATGATTCCGCTGAGCATCGCGCTGCTGGCCGCGGCGCTGCTCAATCCGCTGGTGGACCTGCTACAGCGGTTCGGGGTGCCGCGATCGCTAGGGGTTTTCGTCGCGCTCGTCGGGTCGATCGGGCTGATGGCCGGGATCATGACCTTCGTCGTGGAACAGTTCGTGGTCGGCGTGCCGCAGCTGTCCGACGAATTCAAGACCAGCGTGCACGAGATCCAGGACTGGCTGATCAACGGGCCGCCGCACATGAGCAACGAGCAGATCCGCAATGCCGGCGACACCATCGTCAAGACCATCGAGTCGAATCAGGACACGCTGACCAGCGGGGCGCTCACCACCGCCACCGTCATCGGCGAATTCTTCACCGGCACCTTCCTGACACTGTTCATCCTCATCTTCTTCCTCTACGGCGGGGATCAGATCTGGGAGTTCATCACCCGCATCATCCCGACCGAGCAGCGTGAGCGGGTGCGGGTCGCGGGCAAGCTCGGATTCGGCACGCTCACCGGATTCGTGCGGGCCACCGTGCTGGTCGCGCTCGTCGACGCCATCGGCATCGGCGCGGGATTGGCGATCCTGAGCGTGCCGCTCGCCCTACCCCTGGCCTCGCTGGTGTTCATCGGCGCGTTCATTCCGATCATCGGCTCCTTCATCGCCGGATCGGTGGCCGTATTCATCGCACTCATGACCAAGGGGTTCGTGACCGCGCTCATCGTGCTGGGCATCACCATCGCGGTCATGCAGCTGGAAGGCCATGTGCTGCAACCACTTCTGATGGGGCGCGCGGTGCGCATCCATCCGCTGGCCGTGGTGCTCGCCATCGCCGCCGGTGTGGTGCTGGCCGGCATCGCGGGCGGTCTGCTCGCGGTGCCGTTCGTGGCGGTGCTGAACACGGCCATCCGCTCCCTGCTCGCGGATACGCCCGAGGAGCTGTATCAGGAGCTGCACACCGGGGATCCGAGCAAACCCATGTACAGCGCCGAACCCGACAGTCCCGAGGACGACTTCGACGAGGTGGCCTACCTGCGCGGGGCCGCCCCGCCCGGCAAGGCTGGATCCGACGGTGCGGCAACGACTTCCGACAGCAAGCCCGCCGGTGACCCCGCCGCGGACTGAACCCGACCCCGGCACCATCGCCACCGCGCCACTGTGGCGGGCGGCGCAGGCGCTGCGGCTGGTCACCCTGCTGTACGCGGTCGGGCAGCAGATCGCATCCGTCTCGCACTACACCAATCAGCGGCTGAGCTGGGCGCTCATCGCGGTCATGGCGATGTGGTCCGGCGTCTCGGCGATCCTGCTGTCGCAGTGGAACATTCGGCAGCATCCGTGGCTGCGGGTGTGCGTGGTCATCGGCGACCACCTGATCACCATCGCGCTCATCTTCGCGACCCGGTTCGTCGCCGACTACGACTGGTATCACGGGCATCAGACCCTGCCCACCACGCTGTGGTGCGCCAACGCCGTCATTTCCGCCGCCATCCTGTGGGGGCCGTTCGGCGGCATCGGCTCCGGCCTGCTCATCTCCTTCGCCATCATCACCGCGAGATCCCAATGGGAACTGGATGTCTGGCGCGATGCCACGCTGCCGGTGCTGCTCTCGGTCGGGCTGGCGCTCGGGCTCGCCACCAATACCGCCAAGCGGGCGCAGGAACAACTGCAACGCGCCGTGCGGCTCACGGCCGCCGCCAAGGAACGCGAACGGCTCGCGCGCGAAGTGCACGACGGGGTGCTCCAGGTGCTCAGCTACATCAAACGGCGTGGCACCGAAATCGGCGGTCCCACCGCCGAATTGGCGCAGCGCGCCGGGGAGCAGGAGGTGGCGCTGCGGGTGCTCATCTCCGAACAGGGCGCCCGCGCCGACATGGGAGGACACAGCGCCGACGAGGATCTGCGTCCGCTGCTGACCGCACAGGCCACCCCCTCGGTCTTCGTGTCCACACCCGGCGAACCGGTGCTGCTCGGCCACTGGGAGGCGCGCGAGGTTTCCGCCGCCGTGGCCGCCGCCCTCGCCAATACCGCCCTGCACGCCGGACCGGGCGCGAAAGCCTATGTGCTGCTGGAGGACACCGGCGACGAACTCATCGTCAGCGTGCGCGACGACGGGCCGGGCATTCCGCCGGGCCGCCTCGCGCAAGCCGAAGAGCAAGGGCGCATGGGGGTTTCACGATCCATCATCGGCCGCATCGACGCCATCGGCGGCACCGCGCAGCTGCTGTTCGAAGCGCTGCCCGCCGACGACGACGCCGCCGAGGAGGGCGCGGGCGCGGAATGGGAGTTCCGCATCCCGCGCGGCCCACGAGAATGAGAAGAACGACCGGTGACCGAGGAGGTGGCCATGGCCGAGGATGCGGCCGAACGGATTTCGATCATGGTGGTCGACGACCATCCCATCTGGCGTGACGGTGTCGCCCGCGACCTCGCCGAAGCCGGATTCGACGTGGTCGCCACCGCCGACAGCGTCGCCGCCGCCGGACGCCGCGCCGCCGCCGTGCAACCCGCCGTCGTCCTCATGGACATGCAGCTGCCCGACGGCAACGGCGCCGACGCCACCGCCGAAGTGCTGCGCGTATCCCCGCGCACCCATGTGCTGGTGCTGTCCGCCTCCGCCGAACGCGACGACGTCCTCGACGCCATCAAGGCCGGGGCCATCGGCTATCTCGTGAAGAGCGCCTCCGCCACCGAGCTCTACGACGCCGTCCGCGCCACCGCCGCCGGGCAGGCCGTGTTCACCCCCGGGCTCGCCGGGCTGGTCCTCGGCGAATACCGGCGCATCGCCAACACCCCACCCGATCGCGACGAACCGCACCGGCCCGCGCTCACCGACCGGGAAACCGAAGTGCTGCGCATGGTCGCGAAAGGGCTGTCCGCCAAGCAGATCGCGACCCGGCTCAGCCTCTCGCACCGCACCGTCGAGAACCATGTGCAATCCACACTGCGCAAACTGCAACTCGGCAATCGCGTGGAGCTCACCCGGTACGCCATCGAACAGGGCCTCGACGGCGAATAGGACCGAGTTCAGGGATTGCCCTGATGCGCCGGACACCGTGCCCTGGTTAGCCTCGAATCATGGGAGGTCCTGAAGCGATGTCCGGCGCCGAACCTGCCGCTGTGGTCGGCGACCGGGACCTACGAGTGTCGGACAGCGAACGCGAACACGTGGGACGGCTGCTGCAGCGCGCGGTCGGGCTCGGCATGCTGTCACTGGGCGAATTCACCGAACGCATGGATACCGCGCTCGCGGCCAAGACACGCGGGGAACTGAACGCGGTGCTGGTGGATCTGCCCGGGATCCGGCTGGTCGGGCAGCCCGCGCAACCGGCGCAGCAACCGCCGCGATTCGTGCAGAATCCGCGGGCACAGCAGTTCATCGCCGGTGGCGCGCAACAGTTCATGCCGGGGGCCGCGCAGCAGTTCGGAGCCGGTGCCGCACCGCAATTCGGGCCCGGCCCGCAACCGGCCGTGCCCGGCAATGTGATTCGCGCGCGCATGTCCGGAGTGACCCGCAAGGGCAGGTGGACGGTGCCGCCGGTGCTGGTCATCGACAGCAGCATGGCCGGGGTGGAACTGGACTTCACCCAGGCCATCATGTCCACACAGGTGGTGGAGATCCGGGTGCGGCATCAGATCGGCTCCCTGGAGCTCATCGTGCCCGGCGAGGCCACCGTCGACACCAACGGCCTGCAACTGGTGGGCGCCGGCATCAACAACAAGGTGCGCACCGGGCCGCCCATCGGACCCCTGCATCTGATCGTGCACGGCCAGTTCCGATTCGGCTCGGTCACCGTCCGGCATCCGTTCAGCGCGCACTGGAAGCGTTTCCTCAACGGGTTGTGACACGACAGCGGCTGTGATGCGAAAAGCAGCCCGCGCCGCCGACTTTCGCCGGCCGGTATCGTCGCGCACATGGTGAAAGGCGCACCCCTCGGAACCACTCCGGAACCCCAACTGCGGACCGGACGCGGCGAACCCCTCCTGCTGCTGCACGGAGCGCTGCTCACCTGGGAATCCTGGCTGCCCGTCCTCGACGATCTGGCCGCCGACCACGACGTGCTGGCGATCACCTACCCGGGCCATCACGGCGGCCCCGAACCGAAGCGCCCGGCCACCATCGCCTCCCTCGCCGACCATGCCGAACAGGCCCTCGACGAGGCCGGATGGGCCACCGCCCACCTCGCGGGCAACTCCCTCGGCGGCTGGCTCGCCCTCGAACTCGCCGCCCGCGGGCGCGCCCGCACCGTCACCGCCATCGCACCCGGCGGCCTCTGGCGCAACCCGGCCGCCGCCGACTCCCTGCTCCGCAAATTCCGCACCTTCGGCCCGCTCATCGGCCTCGACACCGACGCCCCGCCGACCAGCCCGGCCCTCATCCGCAGCCTGCTCCTACCCCTGCTGGCCCACCGTCCCGCGATCGTTCCCAATCATGTCGCCAAGGCCATGGCCGCCGCACCCGCCAACTGCACCATCGTCGAGGAAATCGCCGAAGATCCCGCTCTGCCAACAGGTTTCACAGCAATGGACGCCCTCGACGTCCCGGTGACGATCCTGCTGCCCGAACACGACCGCGTCCTCCCGCCCCATGTCTACGCACCGCTGGTCGAAACCCCTACCCGCGAAATCCGCCCCCTTCCCGGCCTCGGACACATCCCCATGCTCGAGGACCCCGCCCGCATCACCGCCGAAATCCGCGCCACCATCTCCCGCGCGGCCTGATTTCCCAGGGGCTTCACCCCCCTGGCCCCCGTTATCGGGTGGGGTTTTGCGGGTGGGTGCTTCCCGCCCGCTCGAATTCGGGTAGGAATCGACCCGCACCCACGTGTTTCTACTCATGCCCCGGCCCCACCCCGGCCGAGAGTATGGCTCCCATGAACACCGCCATAGACCCCCGTCTGATCGCACGATTGTCGGACGAGTTCGCGGCGCTCGGACAGCAGATGGGCGTACTCGGACGCGATCTCGACTCCCTGCACTCCCAGGTCCTCGCGGAGCACCGTCATTCCGCCGCTGCCGCCGCCTTCACTCCTGTACCGCCCGCCGCCGAGCAGACGGGCGGTTTTTCGCGCCCGCGCACAGCGGCGGAGCAGCCTGTCGCCCCGAACCAGCCGCAAGCCGGCCCGGAAGCGCCGTCCAGCGGAGCGGAAAAGTCTGCCGCCGAGCAGATTTCATCGCAAGGTGCGGCTTCCCCGGCCTCCGGCCGGACACCGCCCGTCAGCGCGCAGCCGGGCGAGAGCGCCCCGGCGGCGGAACCGATTCAGCCTGCTGCACAACAGATTCCACCTGCCGCGCAACAGGTTCCGCCGGGTGCCGGACCACAGCCCTGGGGGAGCGGCCAGCCGATGCACGCAATGCCTGGCTCGTTCGCACAGCCGGCCCGGCCCGGCGTCGGGCCGATCCCGCCTGCGGGCCCGGTTCCTCCTCGAGGGGGGATTCCCCCTGCGGCAGCGGCGTATTCGTCGCCGTGGGCGGCGGGAGCCGCTGCCGCGCCCGCTCTGCAATCGGGTGCGCCGCGGCCGGGATGGCAGGGGGCCGCGGGACAGCCTGGGTACCAGGGTTATCCGGCGATGCCGGGCATCCCGCAGCGGCGGATGGCGCCGCCTCGGGAGGTGCGGCCGCCGTGGTGGCAGCGCGAAGGGGTGATCAGCCGGGTGCTGGCGGTGGCCGGGGTCGGGGTCACGCTGATCGGGGTGGTGATGCTGCTGGTGCTGGCGGCGCAGGCCGGATTCTTCGGGCCGGTGCCGAGAGTTGTTGCCGGGGCAGTGTTCTCGGGGGCGCTGGTGGCCGCTGCGGTGCGGGTGCACGGGCGGGCCGGGGGGTATGTGGGTGCGGTTGCGCTGGCGGCTACGGGTATCGCCGGGGGATATCTGGATGTTGTTGCGGTGACCAGCATTTACGACTGGGTGCATCCGGTTGCGGGATTGGCGGTCGCGTTCGGGATCGCTGCGGCGGGGGTGTGGCTGGCCGTGCAGTGGCGGTCGCAGGCGCTGGCTGTGCTGGTCGTGCTGGGGGCCGCGGTGCTGTCGCCGGTGATCACCACCGAGATGGCATTGCTGGCGTTCCTGCTGGTGCTGCAAATCGCCGCTGTGCCGGTGCAATTGGGGCGGGACTGGCCGTATCTGCACATTGTGCGGACCGTTCCGGCGGCCTTGGCCATCTTGATCTCGGTGGCCGCGGTCGGGTTCGAGGGGCGCAGGAGCGGGTCCATTCGGGAGGAAGTGCTCGCGGCGGCGATCGTGGCCGCGGTGGCCGGGCTCGCGGGGGCGATTCTGGTGGTGCGGCGGCGGGCCGGTGACCTCACCGCGAGCGTGTCGTTCGCGGCGGCGGGCATTCCGCTGGTGGCGGCCACGGCCATGTTCGAGCGGGCCGGAGCGGTGAGCCTCGCCGTGGGGTACGCCGTGGTGCTGTTCGCGGTGGCCGTGCTGCCGTGGGTGCCGAAACTGGGTGCGGCGGCGCGGATTCCGGGGCATCTGGCGATCGTGTCGGCGGTGGTCGGGGCGTGCTCGCTGCTGATCGGCTGCTTCCGGGCCACCACCTTCGAGACGCTGCCGATCGCGCTGTTCCTGGTGGCGCTGGGGTTCCTCGCTGTGGGAGCACAACAGCGTTCGAAGGTCGCGGCCTGGATCGGCGCCGCCTTCGCCGGACTCGGGGCCGGGGTGTTCCTCGATATCGCGGCTCCGGGGATGCTGGCCGGGCAGCGTTCCGCCGAAGCGCACCTGGGTGTTTCGACCGCGCTGGCGGCCGTGGCGGCACTGGGAGTGGTGGCGGTCGCGCTGTGGTGCGCGCGCCGGATCGGGTTGCTGGGCAGCGAGAACACCACCTCGACTGCCGCGGTGCTGGCCGGGATTCTCGGTCTGTACGCGGTCACCGTGCTGACGGTGTCGGTCGGCGTCGCCACCGGCGACAAGGACGGATTCCTCGCGGGGCACGGCATCGCCACCATCATCTGGATGGTGACCGCCACGGCGGCACTGCTTTTCGGCCTGCGCCGCCTGGCGCGCACACCGCAGCAGGCGAAGGTCGCGCTGGCCGGTGGGCTGCTGGTCACCGCCGCCGCGCTGGCCAAACTGTTCCTCTTCGACCTGGCCACCCTCGACGGCCTGGTCCGGGCGGCCGCCTTCCTCGCGGTCGGCGTCCTCCTACTCGTGGCGGGCACCCGCTACGCGCGCGCCTTCGCCGAAGCCGCGGACCGGGAGACCCCTGCGCCCTGACCGCGGGCGGACGGGGTCCCGGCGACAGCCGCGGTGCCCGGCAGCGAGACCCTTCGCTTCCGCCCGACAAGCGAAAGTCCCGCACACGCAAGGGGTGTGCGGGACTTTCGCCGTGTGTATCGAGCCGCGGTCAGTCGCGGTTCTGGCGGCGGAGGAGCTCGTTCACGCTGACGGTGCGGCCCTCACCACCACGGTGTTTGCCCTCGTCGTCGTCCTCCTCGTCCTTGCCGGGGCGGCGACGGGCCGAACGTAGGTCCGACATCCACTGTTCGATGCTGTTGCGGCCCCCGCCCTGCGGGGCCTCCTGCTGCGCGTGCTGCGTCGGAACGGGCTGCGTCGCATCGGATTCCGCGGCCGCCACCGGCTGCGTCGGCTCGGCGTGCGGCTGGTAGAGCTGCGCGCGCGTGGCCGGGTGCGGCGGCACCTTCATGGACGGTGGCGGCAGCACCCGCTCCGCACCGGCCACCGGCTGCGCGGGAGCGGACGGCGACTGCGGATCCGCCTGCGGCGCAGCCGAACCCGGCTGCGAGACCGCGGGCACCGGGCCCTGCGGCGCGGCGGGCCCGCCCTGCTGGGCGAACGCACCGTCCTGGCCGCGCGAGGTCGACTGCTCGGTGACGCCCGTACCCGGACGCACCCCCACATCCTGTCCGGCCGGCGTGCCGAATCCGGGCTGGGTGAATGCGCCGTCGGCGGCACGATCGGAACGCGGGGGCACTCCGGCAGCCGGGGCCGGCGGCGCCGGAACACGTTGCGGCGCACCACTGTCGGCACCGGCAACGCCGGCGGCCGGGGAGTGCGGGGCCCCGGATTCCGCGGCCGGATCGCCGGTGGCGGCGCCCGTCGCGGTACCGATGAACGCGGTGAAATCGGAAACCCCGTGCGGGCCATCGGACTTGGCCGCGAATCCGGTCTTGGCGGGCGTCGACGGTGCGGTGAATCCGGTGTTCGCGGGGGCGGACGGGGTGGCGAAACCCGCGTTCGCCGACGTCGGCGAACCGGTGAATCCGGCGTTCGCGGGCTCCGACGGCGGCGCGGGATGCGCAGGGCCGGAAGGAGTTCCGGGCGCAGCCGCCGGGGTGGCCGGGGCGACCTCGTTCAGCGCCTGGGTGGGCGCCTCACTGTCGACGTCGACCTTCCGGGCCGTGCGGCGCGGCTTGCGGCTGCGCGGCATGGAGCCGTCGGCCAGCATCGGGATCTGCATCGTGACCGGATCGGTGATCGGCGTGGTCTTCACCAGGTCGACCACTTCCTCGCCGCCGGGCCGCTCATCATCGAGGATGGGCTCGCCCAGCCCGATCTTCTGCTGGATCTTCTTCATCCAGGCGGGCGCCCACCAGCAGTCGTCACCGAGCAGCTTCATGGTGGCGGGCACCAGCAGCATGCGCAGCACGGTCGCGTCGATGAACAGCGCCGCCACCATGCCGTAGGCGATGTACTGCATCATCACCAGATCGGAGAAGGCGAACGCGCCCGTCACGACCAGCAGGATGAGTGCGGCCGCGGTGATGATGCGCCCGGTCTGCGCGGTGCCGATGCGCACGGCCTCGGTGGTGCTGGCCCCCTGCGTGCGCGCTTCGACCATGCGCGACAACAGGAATACCTCGTAGTCGATGGACAGGCCGTAGATGATCGCGATGATCAGCACCAGCACCGGCGACATGATCGGCTGCGGCGTGAAGTTCAGCAGCGACGCACCATGACCGTCGATGAAGATCCAGGTCAGGATACCCAGCGTGGAACCCAGGCCGAGCGCGCTCATGAGCGCCGCCTTCAACGGCAGCACCAGCGACCCGAAGGTCAGGAACATGAGCACCGTGGTGATGAACAGCACCAGCGCGATCATCAGCGGCATCTTGGCCAGCAGCGAGTCGATGGAGTCCATCATCATGACGGGCTGACCGGTGACCATGACCTCGGCGTTGTCCGGCACCTCCATCGACCGCAGATAGTCGACGGTGTCCTCCGGATGCGCGCTGTCTTCGACGGTCGCCTCGGAGACCCACACGTTGGAGCCGTTCGGCGGCTTGGACGGGATGCCGAACTGCGCGTTCTTCACCAGTCCGGGAGCCTTGTTCGCCTGCGCGAGAATCGGCCCGATGTCCTTGGAGTTGTCGGTGACGATCACCAGCTGCACCGGATCCGCCTTGCGCAGCGGGAAGATCTCGTCGAAGTGCTCCTGCGCCACGCGCACCGGATTGTCCGGCGGCAGATAGGTTTCCGAGATACCGCCGAACTGCAGGTTCTTCACCGGGATGATGAGCAGCAGCAGCCCGATCACGATCGGGATGGCGACCTTGAGCGGGTGCTTCATGACCCACGCGGTCATCTTGCCCCAGTAGCCGTTCTCGATCTCGTCGGCGGTCTTGGTCTTGTTGATCCACTTCAGGCTGAGGCTGTCCACGCGTCGGCCGAGGATGCTGAGGATGGCCGGCAGCACGGTCAGCGAGGAGATCATGGCCAGCAGCACCGCCGCGATGGTGCCGTAGGCGACGGACTTCAGGAAGCCCTGCGGGAACAGCAGCATGCCCGCACTGGCCGCGATGATCATGGTCGCTGAGGAGGTGACCGTGCGGCCGGCGGTCATGACCGACCGGCGCACCGCCGCCTTGGTGTCGTAGCCCTCGGCGAGTTCCTCACGGAAGCGGCTCACGATGAACAGGCCGTAGTCGATGGCCAGGCCCAGGCCGATCATCGACACCACGGCCGAGACGAACGAGTTCACCTCGGTGTACTTGGTCAGCGCCATGATCATGCCGTTGGCGGCGATGATCGTCAGACCGCCGATGATCAGCGGCAGCGCGGCGGCTACCACGCCGCCGAAGATGAAGAACAGCAGCACCGCGACGGCCGGGAGCGCGAGCATCTCCATGCGCTTCACGTCGCTGGCGATGGTGTTGTTCAGGGTGTACGCGATCGGCTGCAGACCACCGACCTCGACCTGTACGCCCGGAACGGTGAAGGCGTTCTGCACGGCGGCATAGGCCTGCAGCATCTCGGTGTCGTTGTTGGCGTTGAGCGCGACGGTCGCGAACGCGTGTTTGCGATCGGGGCTGACCGTCTGCGCCACCTGCTGACCTGTTTCGGTCTTCCAGGGCGCGACATTGACCTTGCTGATCTGCGGGTACTGCTTCGGCAGCGCATTGAGGCTGTCGATGATCTTCTGATTCCACGCCGGATCGTCGACGGTCTTGCCGTCGGGCGCGGTGTACAGCAGCACTACGTCACTGTTGTGATCGCGCGAGTAGGCCTGATCCTTGAGGATCGCGGCGTGCACCGATTCCGAGGTGGGGTCGAACCATCCGCTGGAGCTGAGATGGTCGTTGACCCCGAGCCCGAAATATCCGAGGCCGAGAAATGCGGCAACGGTAACTCCGAGAACTGTGTAGCGCAGCCGATAGACCAGGTCGCCCCAGCGGGTGAACACTAAGCGACTCCTTGAGCGGGGCGGGAGGTGAGCAGGGCGGACAGCGGCCGGAACGGCTGCAGCCAGGCTCCCTCGTCGGGCAGCGAGTCGAGGCTGACCCGGGGCAGCGGTTCACGGAACACGCCCGGGATGTCCTCGAGATCGATGAACTCGAGAATATCCGACGTGACCGCCCAGCTCGCGTGCTCGCGGAATCCCAATACTTGGACAGGGACACCGCTGGACGCGATTTCCTCCAGGGGCGCGCGGAAGGCCTGGCCATCGGCCGAGGCGACCATGATGCCCGCGAGTCCCGCACCGCGACGGCGTAGCTCGATGTGGGCCAGCATGTCGCTGTCGACATCGGAATCTTCGTCGATCTTGGGTTTGGCGAAGACGGCATAACCGACATTGCGCAGGGCTTCGACCCACGGGCGCACCACGTCCGCGGTGCCGGGGGCGATATTGGTGAAGACGGTGGCCTCGGGTTCGACGCGGGTCGGGCTGCCGACGGACAGCTCGGCGGTGCGGGCCAGCAGCCAGCGGCCCAGCGCGTCGAAGCGCGGGCGGTAGGCGGCGGTGGGCCGGCCGCCGAGGATCGCGCCCAGACCCATATCGAGGTTGGGGGCGTCCCAGACCAGCAGCACCCGGCGCACATCGGGGACGCTACTGGACAAGCTCGTGGTGCCCGTTAGTTCGGTCGACGAGGTGCCGTGCACTATTTCGGCAACTTCCGCGACGTCGCGGGCCATCTCACTGACGCTCATGATTCGATCTTCCCCCAGATGAACTCCTGGATGGCGCTACCCGCGCGGAGTCCTTTGTTCTCGAATTTGGTAATCGGACGTTCGAAACCGATCGGTGCGGTTTCTTTCCAGTCCTCGGAACGCCCCCCGGTGGTCTCGTTCAGGCCGATGAGCTGGGGTTCTCCTGCTCCGACCTCGGCAATCCACTCCGCATAATCAGCGTGATCGGTCGCCACGTGCAAAACGCCACCGGGCATCAGGCGATCCGCGATGAGTTTCACGGTCTCCGGCTGCAACAGCCGCCGCTTGTGATGGCGAGCCTTCGGCCACGGGTCCGGAAAGAACACGCGGACGCCCGTCAGCGACCCGGGAGCAACCATGTTTTCCAGAACGTCCACGGCATCACTGCGCAGCAGGCGGATATTCGGAATGTTTTCCCGTTCGATGCGCTGCACGAGCTGTGCCAGACCCGGGCGGTACACCTCGATGCCGATCAGATTGAACTGCGGCTCGGCCTGCGCCATGGCCGCGGTGGCCGTGCCGGTGCCGCAGCCGATCTCGACGATCACCGGCGCCTTGCGGCCGAACCAGGTGTCGGCGTCGAGGGGTTCGTCGGCGACGTCGCGGCCGATTTCCGGCCACAACCGATCCCAGGCATCCTGCCGCGTCGGGGAAATCGCGCCGCGGCGCGCGCGGAAGCTGGTCACCCGAGGGTAGAGGCGGTTGCCGGTGGGACGGGCTGCGTCGGCGTCGTTCACGGCGTCCATTGTCCAGTATTGGATCTTTAGCGCATCAATCGGTTACGCCTACCGATCCCAGCGATCGGTCAAGCTGCCAGGCCCGACGCGGTGTCGGCGGGCTGCTCGGCTTCCCTGCTCAGGGGCATTCCGAGCGTGACTCGCATTGCGGTAGTTGCCATTTCCACCATGCTGCGCCAGCGGGCCGGGTGCAATGCGACCGACCAGACGGTCTTTGTCGTGGGGGCTTGCAGCGGCTTGCCCGCGATGCGATCGGCCAGCCAATCCAGGCTGATCGGCGTCGACAGCGGCAGCAGTGAGAAATGCTCACTCAGGCGATCGCGGACGTACCAGACCGCGGCACCGCCCTCGCGGTAGCGATCCACCTGACCGTCGATGCCTTTCACATGGATGACCTGGTCGTTCACCGGCTGCACCACCAGCACCGGACACTCCGGCGTCGAATTGCCCAGGCGCATATCGTCGAACATGTCCTCCAGCTCCGGGAGGATCTCGGTCAGCGGGCGATGCAGATAGTTGTCCATGCCCCGGCCCACCAGCAGCGGCAGCGCCGCGATCGGGCCGAGACGTGCCATGCGGTCGAGCATGCGGCGGCCCTCCGGGGTGATGTCGTTGTCCACCACCGAGGCCAGCGCGGGGTACACACCGCGCAGCGCCGCGATCACGATCGCCGGGAAACCCGAGAACAGGCCACCGTTCAAATTCAGGAACACGTGCCGGGGATCGCCGACCGGTGCGCCCAGCACCGCGCCCACGATATTCAGCTCCGGCGCGTACCCGGGCGCCATCTCGATGGCCCAGGAACTGGCCATGCCGCCACCCGAATACCCCCACACCGCGACCTTGGTCTCCGGCCGCAGACCCATCGGGGCGAAACGCAGCGCGGCGCGCACACCGTCCAGCGCGCGATACCCGGGCTCGCGGGCCGCACCGAACGCGCCGTCCGGGCCCTCGTGATCGGCGATGCTCACCGCCCAGCCGCGCCGCAGCGCATTGGCCACCAGCAGCCATTCCAGCTGCGTGATCGATCCGGGGGCCATCGCGCCCTTGCGCAGCGCGTAGGAGGGCGCACAGCGGTCGGTCACCGCGTCCATGGCCGACTGGAAGGCCAGCAGCGGCCGATTCCGGTCCGGTGCAGCGCCTTTCGGCAGCAGCACGGTCGTGACGGCCACCTCCGGCCGGCCGTGCAGATCATTGCTCCGATACAGCAGCTGCCAGGCCGTCACCTGCTGCGACACCAGGCCGAACAGCGCCAATTCCACTGTGCGACTGCGCAATATCGTCCCCGGCGCGTGCATGGCGAACCCGGAGGGCGCGCGGAAGAACGGGTCCCGGCTCGGTGGCACCGGCCGGTCCGGAGCGGCTTGTCTGCCACTCGGCTCCGCATCTCCGATGACGTCGGCGGTGACAGTCATCGCAACCTCCTCACGAATTCCGGCGCGCGGCCGGACCTTTCGGGGGTCACACCGTCACACCGCACATCGGCCGCACAGCCGACCGGATCGAAACACTAGGTGAAACAGGAGTGTGTGTGAAGAGCAGTCGCACCGAATTGTGCTGCCGCACAGCTGGACCCGAGTGGCAGGGGCGCTGCGCCGTCCCACTCACCGGGCGCCTGCTCCGCACCTGCCCAACCCTGCGCGCATCTCCCCATGAACAATTAGGCTGCCCCTGTGCCGGCAAGCCGACCCTTGCGCATCCAGATAACCGGCCGCTCCAAGGTCGGCAAAACCACCCTGCGAAATGCGCTGTCCCTCCTCGCCGCCGAAGAAACCCAACCGGTCGACCAACCCGGCTGTTCCGCTCCGGTGCTCGACGGCGACCTGATCATCTATGTACTCACCGGTTGTCCACAACCTACGGACAGACAGCTCACAGCAGCGTTGACAGCCGAGCGAACACTTGTGGCCCTCAACAAGGCCGAAACAATAGGGACCCGTTGGTCCGATGCGGCCGCGGCCGCCGCCCGCTACGCCGAGATACTCGGCGTACCCGTCTACCCGGTCGTCGCGAGCCTGGCCGCGCGCACCCGCTCCGGAACCTTCACCACCGCGGATCTTCGCACCCTGCAGCGCCATCGCACTCGCAACGACCCCGCCTTCGCCCTCGCCCCCGAGCTCTTCACCTCCCCCGACCTCGGACCCGATGTGGACGACAGGAGAACGCTGCTCGAGCACTGGGATCTGCACGGTGTCGCCTGCGCGCTCACCGCCCTGCGGATGGATCCCACCCTCACCCCGCACGCCCTGCTGCAGATCCTGCACTGCGCCAGCGGTATCGACGCGCTGTACGAGGAACTGCATCGCCGTTACGAGCAGGGCCCGCGCGGCTGACACGCCGCAACGGTGCTCGAACGCCGGTCACGCGCCGCCGCCACGGCCGAGTGCCCCCGAATTCGTGATCGGGCCAGCCGTTCCCACAGTCGGAAACGAATGATCATCGGTGGACCACGATTGCCCGCCCGCACGGTGTGCGGATGCGTACGACCCGCCGGTTTTGCGGCGCGGTCCGATATCGCTGTGCCGCAGCCGGTCTCGGAGGCCGAATCCGCTCTTACCGGTAGGAGTTGCATGAGCGCGCAGGATGATGCCCGAACGTGGCCGGCCTTGAACCTGCCTGCTGTGGAGCGGCGGTCGATCGGGTCGAACCACGCGCCGACCGGCGGGAGCGGGGCCACCGCTCCGTCCGATCCGGTGTCCGGGCCGTCGTTCGCCGGTGCGGGCGGAATCTCCGATGCGGCGGAAGCGGTTGTGGCTCGCTGGAATCCACACGGTCTCGCGCTGCTGCGGGCGATGAGCTGGGATGGCGAGGAGGCGGCGGCAGCGGTGACGCTGGTCGGTTCCGGTGATGTGAACCAGATGCTGCTGCGCGTCGAGTTGTCCCGGTTCGAGCCGCACGTGGACATGGTGGAGCCGCGGACAGCGGCGGATGGGCCTGCCGCTGTGGACGGTCCGTCGTCCGGTGACGAGGCGCTCGGTGCGGATGTCTCGGACAGGGCTGCCGTGGGCGACGCGGAAACCCTTGGGCGCGACGGGAAGCACGGCGGAATCCGACGACGGCCGGTGCCGGTGGCGTTGGTCGTGCTGGACGCGGGGTCGCCGATCGGCGGGGACGGTCTGCAGGCTGTGCACGAGTTGTGGGCCGACGGGACGCGGGTGGTGTTCGCGCTGGACGGGATTCATGCGCATCGGGAATGGCGGGCGGTGCTCGAGCGGGATGTCGCGCTGCTGACCCTCGAGCGGGATATCGCGTTGTCGGGTGGGGCGGCGCTGGCGGATGTCGAGGTTGTTCCGGTGTCCGCGCGTATGGCGGCGGTGGCGCGGGTGGGTGTGGACGGGGCGTTGCTGGATCGGTCGGGGCTGGGGCTGTTGCATGCGCGGCTGGTGGCGGCGGTGGGTGCGGGTGCGCTGGTGGATCAGGGGGTGATCGTGCGGGACCGGGTGGTGGACGAGACGCGCGCCCGGATCGAGGGGCAGTTGGAGAAGCTGCGTGGCAGTGGTGATGTGGTCGCGCTACGGGAGGAGCGGGCGACGTTGCTGGCGGTGGGCGACGGCGGTCGCGGGGTGGCCATGTCGACGCTGCGGAATCGATTGCAGTTGGCGCGAGTCGATCTCGTTCATGAGGTGGGTGCGCGGGTGCGGGCGCTGAATATGGAGGCGCGTGCGGAGGCCGAGGGTCGGCCGAATAGGGCTGATATCGGGCATTTCGGGCGTTTGGCGAGTGCAGTGGAAGATCTCACACGTGAGATGGATCGCGTGATCCGGAAACGGGTGGAGGAGTTGAGCGCACAGGTCGAGGTGTCGGCCGGTGGTTCGGGGTGGGAGATCGCGGAGGCGGCGTGCCAGGCGGCGCGGGTCGTCCAGCCGTGCGTGGGGGCGGGGCCGGAGCGGCGGCGGCGCGGGCTCGAGGATCGGCTGATGGTGGCGCTGGGCGCGTCGGCGGGGTTCGGGCTGGGGCGGTTCGTGGTGGCGCCGCTGGCGGTGTTCGAGGCGTTCGACTGGGCAATCGTGCCGGTCGGTCTGGTTTTGGGTGCCGCGGTGGCGTGGTGGGTGGTGCGGGCGCGCGGACAGCTCGCCGAGCGGGCGCACGTGCAGCAGTGGGTGTCCGACACGCTGGTGAACGTGAAGGCGCAACTGGAGCAGCGGGTGGCCACCGCGCTGGTCGAGGCGGAGGAGCGGCTGGCCGAAGAGGTGGTGGGCGCCACCACCGAGCGCATGGTCGAAACAGACCGTCGGGTAGGGGAATTGGAGGCGCAGTTACGTCAGGCGGCGCAGCGGCGACCCGCCTTGACGGCGGCATGCGAACGTGACCTTGCTGCACTCGAATTCGCATAACCGCAGGTCGAGGGTTTCGACCCGATACCGACTGGACAACCCGATTCCATACCTCGGGATATATGGCGTTAACCTCTATGGCAGGAACCTGGGCGTCCGCTTGGTCCTTGTACGCCGTCCAGCCGGGACGTGCTACCGGCAAGCCGGGTGGGTGCCTTGCCGCAATTTGGTGGCACCCGGTGTCGCGAGCCGCCGAGGGCCACCCACATCAGGAGAGTTTTCATGACCTCAGCGACCATTCCTGGTCTTCACGATGGCACCGCGCCCACCGAGCACAAGGAACTGCTTGCCTGGGTACAGGAGGTCGCAGAACTCACCCAGCCCGACCGCGTGGTCTGGGCGGACGGGTCCGAGGAGGAAGCGGTCCGCCTCTCCGAGCAGCTGGTCGCCGCCGGCACCTTCAAGAAGCTGAACGAGGCGAAGAAGCCCAACTCGTACCTCGCGCTCTCCGATCCCTCCGACGTCGCCCGCGTCGAATCCCGCACCTACATCTGCTCGCGTGACGAGGCCGACGCCGGCCCGACCAACAACTGGGTCGATCCCGCCGAGATGCGCGCCACCATGACCGAGCTGTACCGCGGCTGTATGAAGGGCCGCACCCTCTACGTGGTGCCCTTCTGCATGGGCCCGCTCGGCGCCGCCGACCCCAAGCTGGGCGTCGAGATCACCGACTCCGAATACGTCGTCGTCTCCATGCGCGTCATGACCCGCATGGGCAAGGCCGCCCTGGAGAAGCTCGGCACCGACGGCGCGTTCGTGAAGGCCCTGCACTCCGTGGGCGCCCCGCTCGCCGAAGGCCAGGCCGACGTGCCGTGGCCGTGCAACGAGACCAAATACATCACCCACTTCCCCGAGGACCGCGAGATCTGGTCCTACGGTTCGGGTTACGGCGGCAACGCGCTGCTGGGCAAGAAGTGCTACTCGCTACGCATCGCCTCCGCCATGGCGCACGACGAGGGCTGGCTGGCCGAGCACATGCTCATCCTCAAGCTGATCTCGCCGGAGAACAAGAACTACTACGTGGCCGCCGCGTTCCCGTCGGCCTGCGGCAAGACCAACCTCGCCATGATCCAGCCGACCATCCCGGGCTGGCGCGCCGAAACCCTCGGCGACGACATCGCGTGGATGCGCTTCGGCGAGGACGGCCGCCTCTACGCCGTCAACCCGGAGTTCGGTTTCTTCGGCGTCGCGCCGGGCACCAACCACTCCTCCAACCCCAACGCGATGGCCACCATCGACGCGGGCAACACCGTCTACACCAATGTCGCGCTCACCGATGACGGCGACGTGTGGTGGGAGGGCCTGGAGGGCCAGCCCGATCACCTGATCGACTGGAAGGGCAACGACTGGTACGAGCGCGAGTCGGAAACCCTGGCCGCGCACCCGAACTCGCGCTACTGCACCCCGATGTCGCAGTGCCCGACCCTGGCCCCCGAGTGGGACGACCCGCAGGGCGTGCCGATCTCGGCCATCCTGTTCGGCGGTCGCCGCAAGACCACCGTCCCGCTGGTCACCGAGTCCTTCGACTGGCAGCACGGCGTGTTCATGGGCGCCACCATGTCGTCCGAGCAGACCGCCGCCGCCGAGGGCAAGGTCGGCACCGTGCGCCGCGACCCGATGGCCATGCTGCCGTTCCTCGGCTACCACGTCGGCGACTACATGAACCACTGGGTCTCGCTCGGCAAGAACGCCGACGCGGACAAGCTGCCGAAGATCTTCTACGTCAACTGGTTCCGCCGCGGCGAGGACGGCCGCTTCCTGTGGCCCGGATTCGGTGAGAACTCCCGCGTGCTGCAGTGGATCGTCGGTCGCATCGAAGGCACCGCCGAGGGCGAGGCCACCCCGATCGGCACCGTGCCGCACGCCGCCAACCTCGACCTGGAGGGCCTGGACGTCGACCCGGCCGATGTCGACGAGGCGCTCGTGGTGAACGTCGAGGAGTGGAAGCGCGAGATCCCGATGATCGAGGAGTGGTTCCAGTTCGTCGGCGACAGGCTGCCTTCCGGCGTGCGCGACGAGTTCGAGGCGCTCAAGGAGCGCCTGGGCTAGTCCCCAGCCGAAACGACACGGCCCGCCCGCACCGAATCCGGTGCGGGCGGGCCGTTTTCGTACTGTCAGGCCACGGTCTGGGTCAGCAGGCGCAGGCCCTCGACGGTTTCGGCGGACTCGGCGTTCATCGCGGAGGCGACCCCGACGATGATGCCGATGATCGTCCAGGCCACGGCGATGACCATGCCCCAGATCGCCATGCCGCGGCCCTTCTCGCCCGACTTCTTGATCTGGCCCAGCGAGATGGCGCCGAGAATCCACGGGATGAGGCAGAGGCCGAGGATGCCCGTCACCAGGGTGACGATGGCGAGCGTGTTGGTCTTCTGCTGCGGGGCGGCGTGGTACGCGTTCATGGCCAGTAGGGTGGCCGACCGACCATGAACGAATGATGATGTGGGCGAGCCCTTCTCGTGAAGTTCAGCTGCCCATCGGCATGAGGACGGACTTCTGCTCGCAGTAGGCGTCGAGGCCCTCGGGTCCGTTCTCGCGGCCGATGCCGGAGGTCTTGTAGCCGCCGAACGGGGCGCAGGGGTCGAAGGCGTACCAGTTGATGGCGTAGGTGCCCGTCCTTACGCGCGAGGCGATTTCGATGCCGTGCTCGATGTCGGTGGTCCAGACGGAACCGGCCAGGCCGTAGTCGCTGTCGTTGGCGATGGCGACCGCTTCGTCCTCGGTGTCGTAGGGGAGTACCGACAGGACCGGTCCGAAGATTTCCTCGCGGGCGATGGTCATGGAGTTGGACACGTCGGCGAAGACGGTCGGGTTCACGTACCAGCCGGGGAGACCGTCCGGCCGGTCGCCGCCCGTGATCAGCCGTGCCCCTTCGGCTTTGCCCTTCTCGATGTATCCCTCCACGCGTTCGCGCTGTCGTTCGGAGATGAGCGGGCCGAGCTGTGCGGCCGGGTCGCTGGGCAGTCCGACGGGCAGCGCACCGATGGATTCGGTGAGCGCGCCGAGGATTTCGTCGTACCGTGTGCGCGGCGCGAGAATGCGGGTTTGGGCCACGCACGCTTGGCCGCTGTTCATCAGACCGGCGAAGGCGAGCTTGGGGATATCCGCGATGTCCATATCCGGCAGCAGGATTGCTGCGGACTTGCCACCCAATTCGAGGGAGCAGCGTTTCAGTTGTTTTCCGGCAATGGCGGCGATCTTGCGACCGACAGCCGTGCTCCCTGTGAACGTCACCTTGTCCACATCGGGATGCGAAATCAGGTATTCGGAGACTTCCGCATCGGCCGGCAGCACCGACAGCACGCCCTCGGGAAGTCCGGCCTCGGCGAATAGCTCGGCCACGATATTCGCCGACAGCGGCGTCAGCGGCGCGGGCTTGAGCACCACGGTGCAGCCGGCCAGCAGCGCGGGCGCGAGCTTGTTGATGGCCAGGAAGAGCGGGACATTCCAGGCGATCACCGCGGCCACCACGCCGACCGGTTCCCGCGATACCCGCGAGGTGCCGAACATGCCGGTGCGGGTTTCGGTCCACGGGAACGACTTCCCGAGCCCGGCGAAGAAATCGAGCGTCGCCTTGGCCGGGAAGTAGTTGAGCGTATTGGCCGCGAGCGCGGGCGCGCCCATCTCCGCCGACAGGGCCGTGACCAGGTCGCCGACCTTCTGATCGAGCAGCTGGGAGACGCGGGTGAGCACCTCGGCGCGCTCCTCCGGCGGCGTCGACGGCCACGGCCCGCTGTCGAAGGCGCGGCGCGCGGCGGCGACCGCGGCGTCCACGTCGGCATTGGTCACGGCGGGCACGCTGCCCACGGTTTCGAGGGTGGCGGGCGAGACCACGGGGACGCGGTCGGCGCTCGCGGGTGCGGTCCACTTACCGCCGATGAACAGGCTCGGGTACTCCATGAGAACACGTTACAGTTTTGGCCGGTTCCTGTTCGTGGCATCTTCCGGACAGATCCCGGCCACCGGGATCCGGGTGCAATTCGACTCGGTGGTTTGCAATTCGATTCGCAGACTCCGCATTCGGATTGCGGTTCGCAATTCCGTTTGCCTGCCGGTGGCTTATGCTCTGCATGGTTTCGTCTCGCCGCCACTCTGGTCGGTTGCTTCAAATTAGCTGTTGGTATGTTCTTTACCGCGGCCGCTGGACCGCGCTTTTCCGGTCATCGGCCGAACGTGCTGGTTCGATACGCGAAAGGTAGGCGAATGGCATGACCGATGTGGACATCGACGCTTTCATTCTCCCGGAGTTAACCGGACTGGCGCCCGCGCCCGCGAGCACGCCGATGCATCGGGCTGCGAGCCAGTTGCAGAAGGTGCTGCCGCCGGGCTGGCGCGTGGAGGTCGTCGCCGTTCCACCGCGCCCCGGCCGCAAGGATCAGCCGGCGCTACGTCTGGTCATGTCCGATCTCTGACCTTCGCCGGGTACGCAGGGTCGTGCATACCGGTGGCTAATTGCGAGCACTCCGGAAAATCGAATCCCAACCTGTCGGTTCGCTTTTCGCTGAACGCACTATTGCATTCGGCAGGCGTAGCGAGCATGCTTTATAGCTACCGTGGATAGCTCGCTCGATAATTGAACCGTTACCGCACAGGGGAGTCCGAGTCATGGCGGTGCAAGTGGTCGGTCGGTCGCTGATGACCAGTGATCTCACCCCGCATCAGGCGAAAAGCGTCGGCATAGGCGGATGGGTCGTCTCCTTCCTGCCCGGCCGCACCCTCACCACCGAACAGGCAACGGCCGCATTGCAAGCCGCGGAAGCGGTTGCTGCGGTGAATGCTCTGGCCGGACAGGTCGGATTGACCGCAATGGAGACCGTCGGGTTGGCTACCCAGGAGTCACCGTGGAGCGAACCGGTCCGCTCCAATGGATTACGCCGATTCTGGCGCCGCGGCCATCTCGAACGCTGAACCGCGCACGGTCGAATCCGCCTGGGCCGCACCGGGTTTCTTGGTGGCCACCACCACCAGATTGCTCACCAGCAGTTCCCGCAGGCCCGGCACCCGCACCAGCCACCACGCCCAACGCGGGTGATAACGCGGAAAGACCGACAGAATCTCCACGTCCTCCGGAGTTTCCCGCGCCCAGCGCAGACCATCGGACGCCTTCACCGCGAACAGCGACTTCCCGAACCGATTCTTCGGCTCCCGGCCCTGCTTGCGCCGATACCGCCGCGCCGCGTACTCACCACCCAGGTAATGCCACGGGCCGGTCTCGTGCCCACCGAACGGCCCCAGCCAGACGGTGTACGAGAACACCATGAGCCCACCGGGTTTCGTCACCCGCAGCATCTCGTCGGCCATGACCCACGGCCGCGGCACATGCTCGGCCACATTCGACGAGATGCACACATCCACCGCATCGTCCCGGAACGGCAGCGCCATCCCCGACCCGCGCACCGCCCCCGCGACCCGCAACCCCGCCGCGTGCATCTCCGACGGATCCGGCTCCACGGGCAGATACCGCGCCCCCACTTTTCCGAACTCGTCCGCGAAATACCCGGGTCCGCCGCCCACATCCAGCACGATCGTCCCGTTCAACGACCGCCCCGTCAGATCCCGATAGAAATCGCCCACCAGATCCGCGGTATCGCTGGCCACCCCGCCGTAGAACACGGCCGGATCCGTCTGCGCGTATTTGAAACTGCCCAGCAGCCGTAGCGACCGCCGCAAAGTGGCGCGACGGGCGAAGCGCGGACGGTTGACCGCCCCGCTCGAAAGGGTCTGCTCGGCTCGAAGCACGGCGGAAAGTCTCGCACAGCCGCCGCCCACCCCACCCTTCGGACCGCACTCTCGCACCCCCAGCGACACCTATTCCGCGATGCCACTCCCGTCATCCCGGCATGCTTTTGGCCGGGTTCCACAGAGCGACGCACGCTATCCGTGTCGATCCCGGCCAAAAGCGCGCCGGGATGGCGGGGCTGCGCTGGGATGACGGGCTGCGCAGACGACCTCCCGGGGCCTCAGGGGTTTCAGGGGCAACGCCCCTGAGAGCTTTCACGAGAGTGGTGACTGACCAGGTCATGTGACCACTGCTGGTCCATAGACAGCATTCGGGCTATATGGTGGAGCCCATTGTCCGTCGCCCCCGTGCATGAACCCTGGAGATCCGCCCGTGCGTGAAGTGCTGCTGCTGTGCTGGCGCGACACCGGGCATCCGCAGGGCGGGGGCAGTGAGCGGTATCTGGAGCAGGTCGGTGCGCAACTGGCGGCCCAGGGTGTGAAGGTGACGCTGCGGACCGCCCGGTATCCGGGAGCGGCCAAGCGGGAACGCATCGACGGCATCGACATCAGTCGCGGCGGCGGACGGTACACCGTTTATCCGCGGGCACTGGCGGCCATCGCGCTCGGGCGGCTCGGCCTCGGCCCGCTGCGGGATGTGCGACCGGACGCGGTGATCGATACCCAGAACGGCATTCCCTTCTTCGCGCGCGCGGCCTCACAGGCGCCGACCGTGGTGCTCGTGCATCACGGTCATCGTGAGCAGTGGCCGGTGGCGGGCAAACTGGTCGGCCGCATCGGCTGGTGGATCGAATCCCGGCTGTCCCCGCGCGTCCACCGCAACAACCAGTACCTGACGGTCTCCCTACCCTCGGCGGAAGAACTGACCGCGCTGGGCGTGGAGGGCTCCCGCATCGCGGTCGTCCGCAATGGCGCCGAACCGCTGCCCGCGGACCTCCCCGCCGGTGACGACAGCACCCGCACCGCGCACCCCAGCATCGTCGTCCTCTCCCGCCTGGTCCCGCACAAGCAGATCGAGGACGCCATGGCGGTGGCCGCCGGCCTGCGTGCCCGCATCCCCGGTCTGCACCTGGATGTGATCGGCGACGGCTGGTGGTCCGACAACCTCCGCGCACACGCCCGCGACCTCGGCATCGCCGACGCCGTCACCTTCCACGGCCACGTCGACGAGCACCGCAAACACGAACTGCTCGCCCGCGCCTGGGTCCACGTCATGCCCTCCCGCAAGGAAGGCTGGGGCCTGGCCGTCATCGAAGCCGCCCAGCACGGCGTACCCACCGTCGGCTACCGCAGCTCCCGCGGCCTCACCGACTCCATAGTCGACGGCGTCACCGGCCTCCTCGTCGACGACCCCGCCCAGCTCACCTCCGCCGTCGGCGACCTCCTCGACGACCCCGAAGCCCGCACCGTCCTGGGCGAGAAGGCCCGCGCCCGCGCCCGCGAATTCTCCTGGGAGCAAACCGGAAACGGCGTCTACGAGGTGCTGTCGGCGGTAGCCCGCGGCGACCGCGTCTCCGGCTTGGTCGCAGCCGCCCTGGTGGAGCACTAGTAATTCAGCTCCGGGCCGCCCCCGCCTGGTGGAGCAGTAGCGGTTCCGGGTTCGACCGTCGCAACCCTGCGGGCCCGTTGGCGTTTCAGAGTCGGAGCGGCGCACTGTGGTTCGCCGCGAACTATCTCAATTAGCGCACATGGCTTTTCGCATCGTCGTAGGCTCCCGGCATGTGGAGCATCGCGGCCATATCCGCTGTCGCCGTAGTCATCATCGCGTACGGATTCCACGTGGGATTCCCGAAGGAGTAACCCTCCCGGCCCCGGCCGCCACCAGCAATCCCCCGAAAAGCAGTGCCCCCCACAGTAAGTGAGCCGCTCCCGCGATGCGCCGCGCGCTCGCCGAAGCGTCGTGCCCGGTGATCTCCCCGGGCACCCGGTAAAGCTCCAGACTCGAGTCCGAGTACACGGAATTCAACTGTCCCAGTGTGCTTTTCGAATCCCCGACCGGACCCGGCGTGCCCTTCTCCGCCAGCACCCACCCGACCCCGAGCCGCCCGAGCTCGGCCGCCGAACCCCCGTGCAGCAGTAGCTGTTCCACCTCTCGCGCCCGATTCCCCTCCCCGGCCACGCTCCCACCCCGAACCGGAAGCTCCCCGGTCTGCAACACATCCCGCGGCAATATCCGCGGTGCCGGATCCAGCACGGGCGCGTCCCCCGCCCACCGGAACTTCCGGAACATCCCTCCCGGCAGCACCGCCACATCCCCCGGCCCCTCGACCATCCCCGCCACCCGCTCCCACCCCGCCGGATACTCCACGGCCCGCACCTGCCCGCCCACACCCCACGCCAGATCCGGCAGTGACACGAACAGCAGCGCAATGAAAACAGCTGCAACACCGGCAGTTCGGCCCCGGTAGGCAGGCTGTCCTGCTACCGAGTGCGTCACCATCACGGATGCGGCAGCGCCACTGAGAGTCTCGCGATCCGCATCTCCGAAACCGTTGCGTGGACCGTCCTCAGCGCGCATGCGGACGGCATCCGCATCGCCGTTGTCGCCGCTGCGATCGAGCGCTGAGCAGTCGGTCCCAGGCACGCGGCCGGCGCCGGTGCGTTCGGCATCGACGGCGTCCGCAGCATCGGCTTCGAGTGTTGCGGCCGATCGAATCCGGGCGGCGATCACACCGCATCCGGCGGCGGCGCACAGCGCGAACGCGGGCATGGCCAGCGCGACATACTTCTGCGTATCCCGCAGCAATCCCGCCCCCGGGACGTGCGCGACCAGCCACTCGCCGATCGACAGGCCCCAGCCCGTCGCGCCCGCCGCGGCCACCACGATCGCCACCGCCGCCACGCCGAGCAATACCCGGCGAGTATGTCGCGCAGCGGATTCGGCGATCCGCCCGCCCCCACCTGTGGAGCCCGCCCCGCGGCCGCCGGGGATAACGCCTCGCGCATCGTGATCGGCCGGCGAATGCGCGGAGGCGGTGAAGTCGCCGCCCTGCACGGTTCTGCGCGGCAGACCGTGCGCTCCGGAGTCGGCGGACGCAGCCGCTTCGCGGTCGGTACTGCGACGGCGCTCGGCTCGTCCTCCGTCATCCCGGCATGGTTTTGGCCGGGATCCACCGCTGTAGTGCCGCATCAGATCGTGTGGATTCCGGCCAAAAGCGCGCCGGAATGACGAGAATGCCGCTGCAGTATTGGGCGGCGGGTTCGAGTCACCAGAAGGTCGCGTTGTGGATGCGCCGCCGGTCTTCGCACGATCCACGGGGTGGCCGAGGACCGCGCGCAGTCCGGTGGCGACCAAGCCGAGCAGGATGATCGTTCCGATCAGGGCGAACAGGGTTGTGCGGGTGCCGGGTACGGCGGTGCTGTTCCAGATGCCGCCCAATCCGGCGAGGCTGCCGAGGGTTCCGAGGCCGGGTTCGGCGCGGGCGGCGAAGGCGGCCACGCCTGCGGGGTCGGAGGGGGCGGAGGCGGCTCCGGACAGGGCGGTGGCGACCAGCCAGGGGGCGGAGGTGGCGAGCCAGATCGCCACTACGCCTGGGAGTTTGCGGAATCCGACGAGCAGTGCGGCCACGCATCCGGCGAGCAGGGACCCGGTGGGGGTGAGACCGGCGGCGGCCAGGCAGCCGGTGAGGGCCGCCCAGGTGGGGAAGGGGCGGTCGGTGGTGCGTAAACGGTTGGCCAGCAGGGCTATCCACGGGAGGGATGCGTAGCCGGTGAGCAGGCTCCAGTGGCCCTGCAGCAGGCGTTCGGCGATATAGGGGTTCCAGATGGCCACGGTGGATGCGACCAGTTGCGGCGCGGTGGAGACGTGCAGGAGTTCACGTGCGAGGACTGCCGCGCCCCAGCCTGCGAGCCAGATCGCCACCACCAGAATGGTTTTGACGATCAGGCCGCCGTCGATCACCGTCGACAGGACGGCGATCAGCGCATCCTGCGGTACGGCGCGGGGCGCGGCGTCACCCAGCCCCAGCGCCGAATCCGTGAGATAGGAGCGCGGCGTACTCACCGCGTCGCGCAGCAGCAGATATCCGGGTCCCAGCAGCGGCCCGACCACGAGCAGCGCCAGCACCAGGCTGTATCCCGCAGGTACCAACCTGATCCACCGCCGCTCGCGGCCCTCCGCACTCACACCGGGCACCCTACGTTCCACGTGCCTCGAAACCGGGGACGCTGGAATCACTTCCATCGCCGCCGCCACTGCTACCCCCATCGGCCCAGCGGCTGTCGGAGCTGCCGCTGTCGCTGTCGCTGTTCGTGTTGCCGTTGTCGTCGACGTTGCCGCTGTCGTCGACGTTGCTGCTGTTCGCGTTGCTGCTGTCGCCGACGTTGCCGCTGCCTGCGTTGCCGCTGTCGACTGCGTTGCTGCTGCTTTTGTTGGAGTTGCGCACCGTCCGCACCGCGATCGCGGCGATCACCGCTGTGGTGACTGCGGCTGTGGCCGTGGCGATTCCGATCAGCCCGGCCACCGACTGTGCGCAGGCGAGCATGGCGGCCACACCGGCGGCCAACCCGATCCACGTGATCGCGGCGGGCGCTGTCCGGTCGGTGGCGATGGCCGACAGCAGCGCTCCCTGCAGTACGGCCAGCAGCGCCCCGTTGAGCGCGAACAGCCAGAGCAGCCCCTGCACGGGTGCGTAGTCCTGTCCCGCCAGCATCGGCGCGAGTGGCGCTGCTGCCGCCGCCACCGCGACCGCCACCGCCCCCACCGCCGTCAGGACGGCGAGCGCCGCGCGCACCGCCCGAGCCGAGTGCCGGGCCTCCGCCATCCGCGGATACAGCACGACTCCCACGGCCTGCGGCAACCAGAAAGCAATTTTCGTCGCGATGGCCCCGAGCGCGTACAGTCCGGCGTCCTGCTCGCTCAGCACGATCCGCGACACGATCAAATCCGCCGACGACAGGGCGATCAACGCCGCCTGCACCTGCCCGGCCCGCATCACGGGGCCGACACTGGCCGCATACGCCCGCACCCGCCCCGCGACTCCGGCACCGGGTGCCCGCACGACTGCCGAAACTGCCTCGTCGGCAAGCGAATCGAACTCGACCGACGGTGCGAGCGCGTCGCCCGCGCTGGTCGGATTCGTGGTGGTTCCGGCTTCGTGCTCGCCGGATTCCGGATGGTGGTTGTCCGTCGGATGGGAACGCCGGGAGCGTCCGGTGCCTGTGTCCTGCACGCCGACAGCCGATGCGGAGGCGGAATTTCCGGTGGGCCGTCGGAATGTCTGGTGGGTGTCGGTGGCGCGGCGGGCGACGGCCGTGGCCACACCGAGGCCGGCGGCAGCCGCCCACAGTGCCGGGGCCGTTCCGGCTCCGGCGGCGAGCAAGGCCAGCGCCGGGGTGACGCGCGCGATGGTTGCGCCACCCAGCACCCAGGCGAGCTCCCGGAACCGGCTGCGACCCTGCAGGATTCCCTGTTCCCCGGACAGCATCACCAGCACCGGCGTCATGCACAGAGCAGCCGCCGAGGCTCCGACCCCGACCTTCAGAACGGCTGCCACGATAGGGACGAGCAGCGCCGCCACCACCGTCACCAGCGCCGCGCACCGCAGCGTCAACTGCCGGGCGACCGCGACACTCGCCCCCCGCACCAGCTCCCGCGCCACCACGTTCTGCAATGCGATGGCGGGCACCGCACACAGCGACTGCACCGCCAGCAGGCTAGCGAACTCGCTGTACCCGGTAACCCCCAACCACCGGCTGGCCAGCAGCTGCAGCAGATACCCCGCCACATTCGCCGTCATCGCCCCCGCCGTCACCAACGTCAAATCCGCGACGACGGGCAGACGGCGTACAACGGACACGCCCGCAATGCTCCCACCCCCACCCCACCCCCCTCCGCCCACCCCTACACCCGCGCGGCTTTCGGTGAGGGAGCTCTGGTGGCGGCGGAACGGACAAATTCCCGCCAATACAGCTCCGTGATCTTGAAGGCCCCTCCTTGGGATTGCCCAGCAATGGGAGCGGCCCCACACCTTCAAGGTGCGGGGCCGCTTGTCTCGACTGGGGACTACTTGTCCTTGTTCATGTCGATCTGCTGGGTCTTGCCGATGTCGATCTGCTCGGTCGGGGCGTCGGCGTTGCCCGCTCCGGCGCCGGGGGCGCGGTAGGGGTTGCCGCCGGCGGGGGCGACGCGGCGGACCGGGGTGTCGTTCTTGCCGCCGAGGAAGCCGAGGACGAGGCCCGCGATGAGGGCGATGGCGCCCAGGACGCCGAGGATGATCGGCATGATGCGGCCGTACAGCGACAGCTTGTCGATGTTCTCCTTGGCCACGGCGATCTGCGACTCGATGGTGTTCTCGTCGAAGACGATGTTCGCCTTGAGCGCGGTCACCTCGGGCTTGTCACCCTGGCGGGCGTAGTAGAGGTGAATCTGCTCACCGCCCTTGATGACGGTGCCGGTCTGCGGCTCCACCCAGATGTCGCGGGTGTTGGTGTAGAAGCGCGTCATGGTGACGGTCTCGTCGCCTTCCAGACCCCACTTGGCGGCCGGCAGCGCCAGCTTGTTGGTGGGGGTGTTGACCACGGCCGACATGTCGGTGACCGGGACGGACTGCTGGAAGTGGTAGACCTTCATGCTGTTGATCTCGGTCTCTTCGACGAAGTTGATGTCGAAGGTCTTGCGCGCGTTGAGATCGAAGTACGGGTAGGTCTTCTTCTCGGTGCCGATCGGGAAGCGGTACTGCAGGCCGGTGTGCTGCACCGGCTCCATGGCCGCTTCACCCTGCTTGTTGACCGTGACGGCGATGGAGCCGTTGGGGCCGCCGTCGACCTCGTCGACCGGCATGCCGGTCTTGCGGTCGATGGTCACGCGGTCGATGGTGGCGGTGAGCAGGCCGGTGTCGCCCTGCTTGTCGGTGCGCCGCAGGGTCTGACCGGCTTGCACGGTCAGCTCCTCGGCGTTCGCCGGCTCTTCGACGGTGAGGTAGCGCTGCGAGATCAGCGGGACGTTCTTGTCGACCGTGGCCGAACCGGTCGGCGAGGTCAGCGACTTGCTGTCCAGCACCTCGCTGGTGGATCCCGGAGTGTTGGCCGCGACGGTGGTGATCTCCAGGTCGAGCGGTGTTTTCGCGAGTCGGCTCACCGTGTAGGTGGGGATCAGGATCGCGGCGACGAGCAGCATCGCACCCAGCCCCACGAGCAGGCAGGCCACCGTCCTTCTGGTACCGGCACTCAGTGCCATGCAAGTTCTCCTCGTCGTCGAACAGGTTGTTCTTGTGAGTGCTGCGGTCGCCGCGCCGCACTCGTGAGCCCCGACACTAACAGTCCGGGCCCATACATCGTCTCGCTGAGGCAGGAAAACATCGCGAAACGCCCGTAAGTCAAACACGAGATGCTCACTCGCGGGAGGTACCAGGCACACTGGACGCGATGAGCACGACCCTGCACCCGTCCCGCGAACCGGCCGCAACAGCCGGAACCGACGTTCCGCCGGCGGCGCGCCTGGGCAGGTTCGTCCCCTCGCTCGAGGGCATGCGGGCGATGGCGGCGCTCGGTGTCGTCCTCACCCATGTGGCCTTCCAGACCGGCGCGACCGCGCACCCCGTCCTGGGTCGCGTGTGGGAGCGCTTCGATATGGCGGTCGCGGTGTTCTTCGCGCTGTCGGGTTTCCTGCTGTGGCGGCCGCACGCTGCGGCGGCGCGTGGACTCGGCGCGGCCCCGAGCGCGGGGCGCTATCTCCTGCATCGCGCCGCGCGCATTCTGCCCGCGTACTGGGTGGTGGTGGTCGCGGTGCTGATCCTGCTGCCGAGCGCGGCGCACACCGCGGGCCTGCGGGTGTGGTTGGCGAATCTCGGTCTGGCGCAGGTGTTCGTGTCGTACACGCTCACCGACGGGCTCACGCAGATGTGGAGTCTGTCGGTGGAAGTCGCCTTCTACCTTGTGCTTCCGCTGATCGCGCTGGCCTTCGCGTGGTTGCGCGGCCCGCGCGCCCGCTGGCGGGTTCCGGCGGTGCTCGCGTTCGGGCTGCTCTTCCTGACCTGGAACCTGCTGCCGATTCCGACGCCGGAGGCCACGCACGCCGACAACTGGCTGCCCGGTTATCTGCCGTGGTTCGCGGCCGGCATGCTGCTGGCCGAACTCGCCGATCTGGCGGTGCCGCGGCTGCGTCGCATCGTCGGCAACCAGTGGCTGATGTGGCCGATCGCGGTGACCGCGCTGCTGTTGTCGGCCACCGATCTCGCGGGCCTGCGCGGCCTGACGCGGGGTGAACCGTGGCAGTACGTCATGAAGATCGTCTTCGGCATGATCATCGGATTCAGCCTGCTGGCGCCGCTGGTGCTGCGGCCGGAAACCCGGCACCGGTGGCTGGAGAGCCGCACAGCCGCGACCCTGGGGCGCTGGTCCTACGGCATCTTCATCTGGCATCTGGCGGTGCTGTCGATCATTTTCCCGGTGTTCGGAATCGTCCCGTTCCGCGGGCATTTCGTGATCGTCTATGTGCTGACCGTCGCCTTCACGCTGCCCTTGGCCGCCGCCAGTTTCGCGCTCGTCGAAGAGCCGGTCCGGCAGTGGACGCGCCGCCGCTTCGGCTGAATCGGTAAGGGGTGGATAGGGGTTCTCGCAGCCCAGGGTTCGACCGCCTGCGAGGGAGTCGCCGCAGCCTCAGTCCGAATCGCGGGCCGGGAGTGCGGCGAGCCCCACCGCGACGATCGCGACCAAGGCCGGGAACTGTGTCCACAGCGACCCGCCCATGTATCCCTCGGGTGAGCGCCACGGCCCGGTCGACAGGGCCGCCGCACAGACGGCGGTCCCCAGCCCGGCGGTCCAGACGAGAATGCGCGACCAGTTGCCGGGCGCGAACCGCACCGCGAGCAGTCCCGCCACCGCCAGCACCAGCCCGGTGGGCCCGCCGATCAGACCGGCCGCGGCAGTCACAGCGACCGCGCCGACCGTGCGGCTCTGCCAGGCGCGCGGCGCCGGACCCGGATCGCGCACGCGCCGCGTTCCCGCCCGGAAGGCCAGCGCCACAAGCGGAATGAGCAGCAGCAGGCCGCCGAAGATGGCCGCCCGGTACCAGCGGTCGGCGGGGAAGCTGACGGTGATCGGCCCGGAGGCGCCCTCCGGCACCAGCCACGCCTGCTGCCAGCCGTCGATCACCACCGGGTCGAGGGTGCGGCCGTCGGCGGTCTCGGCCTTCCAGCCGACATTCGTGCTCAGCGGCAGCACCAGCAGCTGCGCTCCCTCGGGCGCCCGCACCGATGAGGGGGACAGCGGGGCGTCCTCCGGATTCACGTGCGTGCGACCGGGATTCCCGGCGTCGAGACCCGAACTCTCGGAATCCGACTCGGCGAGACCCGCATTCGGATCGTCGGCGATGGTGGGTGTCGCCGGTCGCTGCAGCCGGAGCTCGTCGACGCTGAACAGCTCGGTCGGTGCGACGGTCACGTCGATGCGGCCGGAGGGCAGGTCGAAGGTGGAGTCGGCGGCGTCGTCCATCGCGCAGACCTGTGCGGGCAGCGGTGCGCCGGAACGCAATTCGGCTGCGGTGCCGGTGGCCGTGGTGTGCAGGGTGCGGCCGGCCGCGGCGATGGTGGGGCCGTGCGCGCAGTCGATGGTGATGAGCCGGTCGGGATCGGCCGGTGCCGGGTATTCGGGGCCGAGGACGTTGATCTCGGCGAGCCCGGCGGGCTGATCCTGCGCGAAACCGAGCGCGGTGCGGTCCAGCACCGGCTTCCACGACTGGATGCTGAGTTCGATGCGGTCGGTGACGGCCGGGTACAGCTCGATGCGAGTGGGTTTGCCTGCGTCCGCATCCATTTCGCGAACCTGCGGGCCCGCGCCGAGATTCACCATGACCGAGGTCGGATGGGCGGGCAGATCGCCCAGGGACGGCGTGAGTTCCAGTCCGGTCACCAGTGTCGGTTCCGGAAGTTCGATGACCAGTGTGGGTTTCGGCCCGGTGGGGTTGCGCACCGTGGTTTCGGGTGCGATCCAGCTGGTGCGTGGGTCACCGTCGGTGGCGGCGAGTGCCGACCCGCGCGGATCGCCGACATCGGCCTGTCCGCGTGCGATCGGCCGATTCGGATCGGTGATGAGCGCGTCCAGCGCGGGACCCGGCCGGGTGCGGACGGTGAGTTCCGGTGTCACGGTGACCGGCTGGGGCACGGACAGCGTGCGCTCGAACAGGCCGGGTTCCTCGGCGGCGAGCGCCAGCCCCTTGCTGCAGCGCACCCGGTCGGGTGCGTCGAAACACGCACCGCGGCCGGGGAATTCCTGCCCGAGATCCCAGCCCAGCACTTCCGCGCCTGCGGGTGTAGGCGGCAGCACCGTGCGATGCCGGATGTCGATCGGGGCCGGATTGTCGCCGTCCGCGTAGTCGACGAGCTGAAGTTCCGCGATTCCGAATTGCCCACCGGCGGTGCCGTTCTCGGTGCGCGTGGCGGTGATCTTCACCCAGTCGGTCTTCCCCGGCGGCAGCGAGATCGACACCGGCGTACCGGGTTCGGCGATGCGCCCGGCCACCGTCCCCTTGGAGGTCTCGACCTCCACCCATTTCACCGGGCTGCCGATGGCGGCCGCGCTCGTGGTCAACCGCAGCACCCCCGAGCTGACCGGCTTGTCGAGATCCAGCCGAAGCCACTGCCCCAGTGCGTGTTCGGTGCCGTTGCTGATCCACGCGGTGGCCGGATCCCCGTCCACCACCGCCGCGGTCGAACTGCCGGGTGCGGCCCCGCCGAGCTGGGTGGCATCGGCGGCAGCGCTCGACACGGTGACGGTCGCCCCCGACCATTCGCCTTCGACCAGCTGCGCGCCGGGCACCGGATAGTCGGGCACCAGATTGTGTGTCCGTCGGGCGTCGGTGGGTGCCCGCAACGCCGAATTGTGGTTGTCCACCCGCCCGAAGTCGGCTTCCCGATCCATGGGTGTGTCGGTGACGGTGAGGGAGCGCACCGGCAGCCCGGCCGCCGCCGCATCCGCCGCGAGCAGCACGGGCCCGTTCGATGTGGCCGGATTCCGGCGCAGCCGCTCCAGCACCTCCGGCCCGCCCTCGACCACGGGCACGCTGTCCAGCGGCACCGTGTAAGCACCGGGAAATGATTGGGGCGCACCGGTTCCGCTGCGCACCTCGATCGCCGCATTGCCCGACTCGGCGGAGCCACCGTCGCCGCCGGTTGTGCTGCCCGGATCGCCGTTCGCACGCGCCGCGTCGCCGTTCCCGCCCTGTCCGGCGACCGGCGTGCCCGGTGGTTCGGCTTCGACGCGGTAGATCTCGATCGCCGGGTACGCGGGTCGTAGGTCGTTGTCGGCGACGAGTCCTTCGGCTTTCGGGGTTTCGACCGGATCGCCGAATTCGGTGACCTTGGTCAGCCCCGGCGATCCCTCGATGGCCCGGTGCGCCAGCATCGGCCGCGTGGAGCGCGAGGTGTCGGGGTCGAGGTCGTTGCGCAGCACCAGGATTCCGATGCCCTGAGCGGCGAGGGTGGCCGCGAGCCCGGTCGAGGGCCGCCCGTCCGCGATGAGCCGCTGCACCGAGTCCATGGCCCGGATCGCTCCGGGCGGGTTGAGCGGCACGGCGTCTCGCACCGCCCACGGGGTGCTCGCCAGCGCCTGGAGGGGTTCGTCGCGCGTCAGTCCCCACACCTGACTGGCGAACGGCGCGCCCGGCACGATCAGCGCGCGGGTGTCGGAGGCGTTGTGCGCCAGCCAGTCCGCGGTCTGGTGCCAGTAGTCCGGCACCTTGTCGTAATCCCCGCGCGGTGCGAGCTTCCCCGTCCACGCCAGTGAGGTGGACAGTGCCAGCGCGGTGAGGATCAGCGCCCCGACCGCCACCATCCGATCCCGTTCCGGATGCGCGAAGGCTTTGCGCCACACCGGCATCGGCACCGAGGCGGGCAGCGGCACCCGGCTCAGCAGCTGCGCCAGTCCGAGCACCAGCGGCAGCCGGATGAGCGGTTCCAGCTTGTGCACGTTCCGCAGCGGTGCGCCGCCGGAGTCCAGGAACAGCCGCACCTGCTCGGCGAACGGCCCGCCCAGCTGCCCGGCGTATCCGGCGCAGATGCCGACCAGTCCCACGCCCAGGATCAGCGCCAGCCGTCCGCGATACGGCATGGACCGCATGGCCAATCCCGCCATGCCCGCCGCCGCCAGCATCCCGGTGGCCAGCACGGCGGCAGGCTGCGTGACCAGCACCGCCCCCGCGATCCGCTCCGGCGACACGAACGGCGTCCAACTGTCGGTCCCGCGCAGCACCTCCCCGAGCGAGGCCCACTGGGTGGTCACCCCGGACGATTCGATGTAGTCCAGGAACGGCGGACTCACCTTGCCGAGCAACAGCAGTGGCACCACCCACCAGAAGGTGGCCAGCACCAGCAGCGGAATCCACGCCCGCGTGAACTGCCACCATCGCCGATTCGGCTGGAACGAGATCCACCACAGCGCGGCGGGCAGAAACGCCGCGGCGGTCGCCACCGCGTTGACCGACCCCATCAGTGCCAGTGCCAGCGCGCTCCCCGCCGGGGTCGCCGCACCCCAGCGGGGAGATCCGGCCTGAGCGCACACTTCCGGCTCTGATTCCGCCGTTTCGGCAGTTTCCCGCGCGATTGTGTGCGCTGAGGCCGGATGGCTCTCATTTCGCTTGCGCCGCAGCGCAACCCCGAGCGCGGCGGGGCCGAGGAGAACCCACGGCGCCAGCATCATCGGCAGCGTCTCCGACGAGATCGAGCCCAGGGTGGTGAGCACGCGCGGCGACAACGCGAAGGTGGTGGCGGCGATGATCCGCGACCCGCGGCTGCCGATCCCCAGGACCTCGCAGAGTTTGATGATTCCCCACCAGCCGGCGAGCAGCAGCAGCGCCCACCAGATGCGCTGGGTGACCCACGCGGGCAGGCCGAGCAGGTGGCCCAGCGAGAAGAACGCCCCGTGCGGAAAGAAGTACCCGTACGCCTGGTTCTGCACCTGTCCCATGGGAGCCTGACTGCTCCACAGGTGTGACGCGCGCTCGAGGAAGCCGAGCGGATTCTGCGCCAGGTCGTATTTGGTGTCGGCGACGGTGCGGCCGGGCGCCTGCAGGAACGTCAGCAGGAACGCGGCGAGAAAGGTGCCGAGCAGCCAGCGGCGGCCCAGCGGTTCAGTGTTCGGCGACCGGTCCACCGGACCGGTCGCCGCGGTTGGATCCTTGGTCAGCCCGTCAGCGGGCGCCGTACTCAACGTTGTTCAGCAGCGACGAGGAGGCGTCGCCACTGCGGTCGATATCGGGTCGCTTGTCCTGCGACGCCGCCATCGTGATGACCAGGACTGCGGCCAGCCCGACCAAGGCTCCACCGACAGCACTTGCTGCACCCGGGACGGCAAACTTCATCGCGGAACTCCCATACATCGACGCTTGTGCGTAACTCGAGCCAACCTAGCAGGTCGACGGCCCTGACGTGATCATGCACATACCGATTGCCCGGCTGAAACCCGTCTAGTTCGGGACTGCGCAGTTCAGGCTGCCGAGGAAGGTGCGGAGCTTGGCGGTGGTTTCGACCAGTTCGGTGTGCGGGTCCGAGGCCGCGACGATGCCGCCGCCGCCGAAGGCGCGCAGTGAGCGCCCGTCGGCGGAGAGTTCGGCGGAGCGGATGGCGACCACCCATTCGCCGTCGCCGCGGCTGTCGCACCAGCCGACCGCGCCCGCGTAGAAGCCGCGATCCTCCTCCATCTCGAGGATGGTTTCGAGTGCGAGGTCGGTGGGTGTGCCGCAGATGGCAGGTGTGGGGTGCAGCAGGACGGCCAGGTCCAGGGCCGAGATGCCCGGGTCGTTCAGCTTTCCGCTGATGGGTGTGGCCAGGTGCCAGACCTCGGGGGTGCCGAGCAGTTCCGGCGCGTCCGGGATCGTCAATTCACCGCACACGGTCTCGAGCCGCGCCCGGATCCATGCGATGACGAAGGCGTGCTCATCGTGATTCTTGGTGCTGGACAACAGTTCTCGCGCCTGCGCCTGGTCCGCCTCCGGATCGGCGAGCCGGGGCAGCGTGCCGGCCAGCGGGCGCAGCGTCACGGTATTGCCCTGTTTGGCGACCAGGACTTCCGGTGTCGCGCCGAGCAGTGTGTCGCCCGGCCGCCCGGCGGGTGTCAGGTCCACGGCGAACACATTGGCTCGCGGATGCCGGGTCACCAGGTGCGCCGCCACCACCTCGGGATCGAGGGGTTCCTCGGCTTCGGCGAGCAGGGAGCGCGCCGCGACCACCTTGCGCAGCGGCTGCGCCGGGTCGCCGAGCTGTTCGACGAGTTTCGTCACCCGCGCCACATGTTCTGCGGCACTGGGCATTTCGGAGACCACGCGCACGGCGGGCAGCGCGGGCACCGCGGCGGGCCGCCAGGGTCCGGCGGTGTGGAGGGCCTCGGCGGGCGCGCGCAGGGCGGCGGGCCGTCCGGGTTCGAAGGGCAGTGCGCCGACGATCAGGTCGGCGGCGCCGTCGCGCAGGGCGGCGGCAGCGCTCTGCGCGGTGTCGTACGCGGCGCGGGTTCCGGTCGTGCGTAGGACCCCGTCCGGTGTCGCGAGCAGAAATCCGTCCATGGTCTTTCCGACCCTAGTCCGCCGCGCGAGCCGTGGGGGCGGGGGAGCGACGCAGATCTCAGTCGCTCTCGTCACCCTGCCGCACCTGCGGGTTCAATGCTGTTGCGGCGTCAGCGTTTCGAGTCGGGTTCGCGTCCGGGCGGCACCATGAGCACCGGCCGATGGCAGTGCTTCAGCACCGCGTCCGCGACGCTGGAGTGCATGAGCGCCCGGATGCCGGTGGCGCCGCGCGTGCCCGCGACGATGATGTCCACGTCCAGTTCGTCGGCCACCTCCACGATGGCGTTCCAGATGGTGGTCGTGCATTCCACGGTGCGGGCTTCGGCATTGAGTCCGGCCAGCTTGGCGAGCCGGACCCCTTCGGAATTGATGGTCTTGGCGTCCACGAAGGCGACGTCCTCGATCTCCTCGTCGGTCACCCATTCCGGCTGCATGACCCCGGACAGCCCGGACATGCGCGCCGCCTGCCGCACCATGGGCTCCCAGGCGGTGAGCACCACGGCTCTGTCGGCGGCCAGGAACCGTCCCGCGTACTCCACGGCGCGCCGGGCGTTCTCGGACCCGTCGTAGGCGATCAGCATCAAGTCGCACGGCATGACGAAACCTCCAGTTCGGAGTGTCTGTCTCGTTACCGAGGTTACCCCCGCGCCGTGCGGAATCACGTGAGCTCGACACGTGGTGGGTACAGCCACTGGGAGTTTCGCGCATTGATACAACCGTTTGCGAACGATTCACCCAAACCGATGGCGTCGACGGCCCGGCCGGTTTTCACTGGAAAGGGTCGGCTCGTGCCGACGATCGACATCGCCGTCGTTGGAGCTGGGCCCGAACGAGGGGTGGATTGTGCGGTTGGACGAGCTGACGACCCCGCAGGAATGGGCACTGGTGTACCGGTCCCTGTTCGGTTTGCCGCACGTGCATGTGACCACCCCGGGTTTCGTGGTGCTGTCGCTGCAGGACACCGTGGCGGCCTTGAACACGCCGGAACCGTTGGGCGCCTTGATACTCGGCGAACTCACGGTGCGCGGCATCCCGGGCCCGGTGCTGGTGCGCGATCAGCCGCCGCGCCGCACGTTCCTGGCGGTGTTCGACGGGTATCCCGCGGACGAGTTCATCGAGCGGATGGAACGCAACAGCGTCGACATCGGCCCGCATCGCAGCAATGTCATCCTGCCCACGGGATTCGGCCGGCACACCCACGAGGGCCGATGGTGGGCGCGGGCGCCGCAGCGCGACGAGTCCCTGCCGCTGCTGTCGGAGGTGGTGGACGCGACCATGGCCGTCCTGTGAGGGTGCGGTGGGATCGATAGAGTCGGCGTTCTTCGGCCATCACGAGGCCGATCCGCGTGCCCTGCTGTTCTACGAGTGGTGTCAGCGCCGTGAATCCGGTTATGCGGTAGACGACTTCACCGAGGAGGTGTACGAACTCAGCCGCGTCGAACGACCGCTGGAGAAGGCATGCTGGCGGCTGCTGGAGCGCATCGAATCCGCTGCGCCCCTGCCTGATTGGCCGTATGTGGAGTGGCGGGACGTGAATGCGCCGGGCGCTGTGGATGATTCGCGTCCCCGGGTTGAGGCACCCGCCCTTCCGCCGGACGAGCTGTTCGACCGCATCCACGGCGGCTGGCTCGGCCGCTGCGCCGGCTGCACCCTGGGCAAGCCGCTGGAGAACGGCTTCGTCTGGACCCCCGCCCGCATCCGCGATTATCTCGAACCGGCCGGCGGCTATCCCCTGCGCGACTACGTCCCGGTGCGCGATCCCATGCCCGAAGGCATCGAATTGCATTGGACCTGGCCGGAATCCACCCGCGACCGCATCGACGGCTGCCCCCGCGACGACGACCTCGACTACACGATCCTCGGCCTGCACCTGCTCGAACAGCACGGCCCGGACTTCACCCCCGACGATGTGGCGTCCCTCTGGCTGGAGCGTCTCCCCTTCCTGCAGACCTACACCGCCGAACGCGTCGCCTACCGCAATCTCATCGACGGCTACACCCCACCCGACACCGCCACCTTCCGAAACCCCTACCGCGAGTGGATAGGCGCGCTCATCCGCGCCGACATCCACGGCTACACCAACCCCGGCGACCCCGCCCGCGCCGCCGCCCTGGCCGCCCGCGATGCCTCGATCTCCCACGTGGGCAACGGCTCATGGGCCGCCCAGTGGGCGGCGGCCCTGGTCGCCGCCGCCTTCACCGCCGACTCCCCGCACACGGCCCTCACCACCGCGCAGCGGTTCGTCCCCGAGCGCTCCCGCCTGGCCGCCGGCCTCTCGGAGGTCCTGGAAGACCACCGTCGCGGCTTCCCGTGGGAGCATTCCAACGCCGCCATCCGCGCCCGCTACGGCCGCTACAACTGGGTGCACGCGATCGGCAACGCCTGCTGCATCGCCGCCGGATTACTCTGGGGCGAAGGCGATTTCACCCGCACCATCGGTCTGACCGTACAGGCGGGCTGGGACACCGACTCGAACGGAGCGACCGCCGGCTCCGTGGCGGGCATTCTCACCGGCGCATCGAGAATCCCTGCCCGGTGGACCGCTCCCCTGCACGACCGATTACGCAGCGCCGTAACCGGTTACGACGGCAGCAGTATTTCCGATCTCGCCGGTCGCACCCGCGACCTGGCGGTGAGATTCGGATAGGTCATGGAGGTGGGAACCGAACTCCGCAGCCGATCACGATGCTATCGGCGTAACAGATTGGGGGCCAAAGGGTTTTCAGCCCACCGGTGCGTGTGAGCCGAAGCCCTGCAGCCAGCCTTTGCCCGAGCCCGAACTCATGACCCCGAGCACGAGGTCGGACAGTGCGCTGCCCGGTCCGATGAGGGCCTGCGCCGAGCCTGTGGTCAGAACGTCATTGCCGAGCGCCGATCCGGAGCTCGCCAGATCGCCGGATCCGCTGCCTGCGATGTCGGCGTTGGAGCCGCGCTGCAACTGGCTGGATCCGGTCAGCAAAGCCCTGGCCAGTTGCCCCGACCCGGTGCCGAGCTGGGTGGCCAGATCGGTATCGAGCAGCGCGGAACCGGAGTCCACGGCGACGGGCTCGAGCGGAATGCCTTCCGCGTGAGCGTTTCCCGCTCCCGCGTGCAGGGGAAGTCCGAGGGCGATAGCGGTCAGCGCGAGACGGTATTTCATGAGCATGCCTTCCTGGGGCGGCCGCCAGCCTAGGAAGATCGCCCCGAATTGAAACGCCCATATTTCTTATGGCAGCGAGAAGGGCGGTGCCCGGTCCTCGAACCGGGCACCGCCCTCGGCGTTCCGAAGGGCCTGAGCCCCGGGGTCTTTAGCGCTCGACGATCGCCACGACGCCCTGCCCACCGGCGGCGCAGATGGAGACGAGGGCGCGGCCGCCGCCCTTCTCCGCCAGCTGCTTGGCGGTCTGGGCGATGATGCGGCCGCCGGTGGCGGCGAACGGGTGGCCCGCGGCGAGCGAGGAGCCGTTCACGTTCAGCTTGGAGCGGTCGATGGAGCCCAGCGCGCCGTCGAGGCCCAGGCGCTCCTTGCAGTACTGGTCGGACTCCCACGCCTGCAGGGTGGCGAGCACCACGGAAGCGAAGGCCTCGTGGATCTCGTAGTAGTCGAAGTCCTGCAGGGTCAGGCCGTTGCGGGCCAGGATGCGCGGCACGGCGTAGGTCGGCGCCATGAGCAGGCCGTCCGGTCCGTGGATGTAGTCGACGGCCGCGACCTCCGAATCCACCAGGTACGCAAGCGGCTTCAGGTTGCGCTCGGCGGCCCACTCGTCGGTGGACAGCAGCACGGCCGACGCGCCGTCGGTGAGCGGGGTGGAGTTGCCGGCGGTCATGGTCGCGCCACCGGCCTTGACGCCGAACACCGGCTTCAGGGTCGACAGCTTCTCGATGGTCGAGCCCGGACGCAGGTTGTCGTCGCGGGTCAGCCCGAGGAACGGGGTGATGAGGTCGTCCATGAAGCCGCGGTCGTAGGCGGCGGCCATGTTCTTGTGCGACAGGTAGGCCAGCTCGTCCTGCGCCTCGCGGGAGACGCCGAACTCCTTGGCGGTGATGGCGGCGTGCTCACCCATCGAAAGTCCGGTGCGCGGTTCGGCATTGCGCGGGATCTCGATGCCGACCATGGACGGCCGCAGGCGGCCGACCAGCTTGACGTAGTCCTTGTTGTTCTTGGCGCGGTTGGCGTCGAGCATCCACTCGCGCATGCTCTCGCTCACGCCGATCGGCGCGTCGGAGGTGGTGTCGGTGCCGCCGCCGACGCCGGCCTCGATGCGGCCCAGCGCGATGCCGTCGGCCACGGTCTGGATGGCCTGCAGGCCGGTGCCGCAGGCGAGCTGCAGGTCGTGGGCCGGGGTGTACGGCGACAGGGTGGAACCGAGGACGCTCTCGCGGATCATGCCGTGCTCGCCGACGCGCTTGAGCACCGCGCCGCCGACGACCATGCCCAGCCGCTCGCCCTGCAGGCCGAAGCGGCTGACGAGGCCGTTCAGGGCCGCGGTGAACATGTCCTGGTTGGAGGCGTGCGCGTACTTGCCGTCGGAGCGGGCGAACGGAATGCGGTTACCGCCGAGGATGGCAACCGGGCGGGCCTGCTTGGTGTTCTTGGCCGCGGTCTTCGCCGAACGGGCTTTGGTGGTCACTCGAGTCTCCAGTGTCTCGTCGGTTGGTTCCGGCTTTATGTGGTCCCGCGGGACCGGCGTCAGTCGGTTTACATTAAACTTACTCTGGAGTAAGTTCATTTGTCGACACCGTACCCCGCCCGTGTGCGCAACACCGCCCTGGGGATGGCAAAGAAACGCAAACCGACTCAGAGAAGGTAGGAACAGTGGCAGCCAGCAAGAGCAAGGGTGCTCCGAACCTGTACGGATCGTTCATCCACTCCGCCCCCGGCGCGTTCCTGGCCAGCAAACTCGGCCTGCCGCAGCCGGAAACCCTGCGCCGCTACCAGGCCGGCGAGCCCGCCCTCCCCGGCCCGGTGCTCGTCGGTGGCAAGGGCCGCGTAGCTGATTCGGTGCGGAACCTGCTGTCGGACTACACCTTTGTGGATTCCGTCACCCCCGGCGTGAAGTTCGGCGCGCTGGTCTTCGACGCCACCGGCATCAAGACCATCGAGGAGCTCGAGCAGCTCTTCCAGTTCTTCCAGCCCGCCATGCGCAGCATCGCCCCGTCGGGCCGCGTGCTCGTCATCGGCACCACCCCCGAGCTGTCCGCGTCGGTCGACGAGCAGATCGCCCAGCGCGCGCTCGAGGGCTTCTCCCGCTCGGTCGGCAAGGAGCTGCTGCGCGGCGCCACCGCCAACCTGGTCTACCTGCACCCCGAAGCCGCTTCCGCCGCAACGGGTCTGGAATCCACCCTGCGCTTCATCCTGTCCGGCAAGTCGGCCTTCGTCGACGGCCAGGTCTTCCGCGTCGGCAAGGACGACTCCACCGCCCCGGCCTCGTGGGACAAGCCGCTGGAAGGCAAGGTCGCGGTCGTGACCGGTGCCGCCCGCGGTATCGGCGCCACCATCGCCGAGGTCTTCGCCCGCGACGGCGCGACCGTGATCGTCGCCGACATCCCGGCCGCCGGTGAGGCGCTGTCCGAGACCGCCAACAAGGTCGGCGCGACCGCCCTGGCCCTCGACGTCACCGCCCCCGACGCCGCCGAGAAGCTGGCCGAATTCGCCACCGAGCGCTTCGGCGGCATCGACATCGTCGTGCACAACGCCGGCATCACCCGCGACAAGCTGCTCGCGAACATGGACGAGGGCCGCTGGAACTCGGTCATCAACGTGAACCTGGCTGCCCCGCACCGCATTACCGAGGGCCTGGTCGCCAAGGGCGCGCTCAAGGCCGGCGGCCGCGTCATCGACGTGTCCTCCATCGCCGGTATCGCCGGTAACCGCGGCCAGACCAACTACGGCGCCTCCAAGGCCGGTGTCATCGGCATGGTGAACGCCGAGGCCCCGAAGCTGGGCGAGAAGGGCATCACCATCAACGCGGTGGCCCCCGGCTTCATCGAGACCGCCATGACCGCCGCCATCCCGCTCGGCACCCGTGAGGCCGGCCGCCTGCTGTCCTCGCTGCTGCAGGGCGGTCAGACCGTGGACGTCGCCGAGACCATCGCCTACTTCGCCTCCCCGGCGTCGAACGCGGTGTCCGGCAATGTGGTTCGCGTCTGCGGCCAGGCCCTGATCGGAGCATGATGTCGCAGACCATCAACCTCACCGAGGTGCCCAAGAACTCCGGGCTGTTCGTGAAGGCCGCGCTGGGCGCGGTGCCGGTGCCGGGTCCGCTGAACGCCCGCGGCTCGAAGATCCCGGACCGCAAGGTGCGGCTGGAGGGCTTCAAGGTCGATCCCGATCACCTGGCCGCCTACTGCCGGGCGACCGGTCTGCGGTTCAGTGACGCGCTCCCGCTGACCTACCCGTTCGTGCTCAGCTTCCCGCTCGCCATGCAGCTGGTCGTCGCCCGCGACTTCCCGTTCGTGGCGGTCGGCGCGGTGCACGCGGAGAACGTCATCGAACGCACCCGCGAGATCTCGGTGTCGGAGCCGCTGGACTTCGAAACCCACATCGAGAACCTGCGCGAGCACCCGAAGGGCCTGCTCGTGGACGCCATCACCGAGGTGAGTGTGGGCCGGGAACTGGTGTGGCGGCAGGTCACCACCTTCCTGCACCAGCAGCGCACCTCGCTGTCGGGCGGGCCGAAGCCGGAACCCAAGCCGGACGAGGTGCCGCCGCCCCCGCTGCGGCAGCTGCGCGTCGATCAGAAGATGATCAACCGCTACGCCAACGCCTCGGGTGACCACAACCCGATCCACACCTCGGCCCTGGGCGCCAAGGCTTTCGGCTTCCCGAAGCCCATCGCGCACGGCATGTGGTCGGCGGCCGCCATTCTCGGCGCCGTCGAGGGGCGCATCCCCGAAAAGGCCACGTACACGGTGAAATTCGGCAAGCCGATCTTCCTGCCGTCCACCGTGAACCTGTACGCGGATCAGGTCGCGGGCGGCTGGGACCTGTCCCTGAAGCATCCGAAGAAGGGTTTCCCCCACTTCACCGCGACCATCCGCTAACCTGAACAGCTCTCACACAGAGTTGGTCTCCCGGACAGGGAGGGACGAGAGCCGCGCACCGATTCCGCCGTATGTGGCTTGGCAGGGGTTTCGACATCCGGCCGAATCGGAGCGCGGCTCTTTCGTATTCGCGACCCGCCGTGCGACTGTCCGGGCTGCACGAATATTTGTGGGCCGTAGCCTGCCTGCTGACTGACGAGGCTTGCCAACTTCCTGTGGATCCTTCCCGAAGTGACTGGGACACAGGTACCGTGCTCAGTTGGCTGCTCCGCACGCCGGCCGTTCGCGACCGGACCGCGGGGCGGTAACGATCCCCAGGTGGGTGGGGCCAAGGGTCGCGCACTGGTCCGCCGTCGTATGTGGTCTCGCAGGGGTGTCGACATCCGGCCCGAATCAGCGCGCGACCCTGTCGTTTCAGCAGTCGCAGCAGCAGCCGTCGCAGCAGCAATCGTCACCGCAACCGCTGCAGCAATCACACGCGTCACAGCAGTTCTTGCACCGGCGACGGCAATTGCACCGGTCCACCCATGCGTTGCGGCGATGCCCGCTACACGGCCGGGTGTGGTCCTTGCAGCACGCGTATCCGGTGCAGTACTGCGAGAGGATGATTCCGATCCCCTCGAGCAGGCCGGGTTTCCGGTGCCGCGGCGGCTTCGTGGTGTCACCGCGGACGACGGCCACCACGCCGTCCTCCGACTGCGCCGCATGATCGTTCCCGCACGCGTGCGCGCTGCACGCCCGCACGGCCCCCGTCACCCGCCAGATCCGCCGCACCACCCCGTTCAGCGGGTCGAGCAGCATCCACCGCACCGTGGCCACTCGTTCCAGCGCGACCCGCGCCAAGGCCGCCCGCAGGGCCGAATTCGATTCCCGCAGCAGCGAATGCGCGTCCTCCGCGCTGGTCCCGGTGGCCGCCAGCGGATTGAACCGCCCCGCCGCCCGATCCTCGTCCAGATCCTCGATCGCATCCGCCAGATGCGCGATCCGCCCGAAATGCCACCCGGCTTCCCGCAGCGCCTCAGCGTTTTCGGGCCGCCCCGCCAGAATCGCCGTGTGCGCGAACAACTCCGCCGCACACACCTGCGTCGGCGCGGTCAGCCGATCCAGCTCGAGCTCCCCGGAGAGTCGGGTTTCCAGCTCCGCCTGGGAATCGATTGCGGCGATGAGAGGTTCGATGTCGAGCCCGATCGGAGCCGCCGCCGCGCGGGCCTGGGTGCGCCAGCGCGTGGAGACCCGGCGCATCGGACGGGTCGACAGCCGCCCGGTCTGCCCGTCGTCCACGTGATCGCGAATCTTGGCCGCCCCCAACAGGAGTGACGCGGTGGCGGCGAGCTGAACGCCGGGGGAGCCGGCCGTCGCCACCGGGACCCGGCGCATGCCGCGCAGCGGACAGGGCGCGGCGGTCGTGCGCTCGGCCTCGGTCGGCTGCTGCGCTTCGGTGAGCACGCCGAGCACGAGCGCGTCGGTATTGGTGGCCGCCCGCGCCAACTGCCCGTGCCCGTCGCGCAGGCCCAGGCAGAGCCCGCACATATGGGTTTGCCAGGTGGTGGCGTCGATCCCGTACTCCGCCGCGCTGTGCGCACAGGGCTTCAGCAAGCCGAACATTCGCGTTTCCCCGTCCCCGGCCGTGTCCAACCCGGCCGTCCTACACCACAAATCGTGCGAACTGTGGCAGGAGGTTAACGCGGACGCTCACCCAGGGGGAAGGGCCTACGCGTCCTTCTTCTTGCCGGACAGACCGCGCCAGGCGAGGTTGTCCAGCAGGTCGACGGCCTCGGCCATCTCGACCTGCCCGCTGGCGACCCGGTCGGCGATGGCCTCGCCGGCCCCGATCACCGCCACCGACACCACTTCGAAATTGGTGCCGGGCTCGGCGTATTTCGCACTGGATTCGAGCAGTTTCGCGGTGAGCTCGATGATCCGTTCCCGGCTGTTGGCGATCTCCGACGCGAACGGTTGCTGATTGATGGCCTGCCGATACAGCACCTGCCACGACAGCCGGTTCTTGTCGACATAGGACAGGAACGCCTCGAGCCCGGCGCGCAACTGCTCGTGCGGCGTCAGTTTGGGGTTGCCGGCCACCGCGACGGCCTCGATGAACCGGATGCTCTCGCGGTGGATGCAGGCGCGGAACAGTTCATCCTTGGAGCCGTAGTACAGGTAGAGCATGGGCTTGGAAATCTTCGCCTCGGCGGCGATCGCGTCCATCGAGGTGTCGTGATACCCCTTGAGCGAGAAGACCTCTACGGCGGCGTCGAGCATCTGCTGCTCGCGCACAGCGCGAGGTAGCCGTTTCGTTCCGCCTGCCATTCACTCTCCTAGGACACGTTGAAGCCCTTATCTTACTCCAAGGTAAGTTCCAAGACCGCCAATTGCCCCGCATTCGCTAGAAGCGCACTCCATCAACCCGGAAACCCCCCAGAAACTCCCACCCAGTAACGGGGGCCGGGGGCAGCGCCCCCGATTCCGGGGGTCCGGGGGCAGAGCCCCTGGGAAAAATTCAGCACTGCGGAGCGGTGCCTTTGAACTTTGCCATGCGAAGCACCGAGGCATCCACCTGGCTTCCCGGTAGACGGCCGGCCTCCACCGCCGACACCAGCCGATCGAGCACGCTCGACACCGCGTCGGTGGTGATCCACAGCGCGTTGTCGGCACCCGCTACCAAGGCCGCTTCCACGGCATCTTCAATGCTCATGCGGCTGGTGATGGCCGCCATGCCGCCGAGATCGTCGGTGAAGATCACGCCGTCGAAAGGTGCCGCGCCGTACCCGGTGCCCTTGCGCAGGAGATCCATCACTTCCGGGCTGATGCTGGCCGGAACGTTCGGCGTAGTGAGCCCCGGCACGTCCAGGTGCCCGACCATGACCGCCGCGCCCGACCCGACCAGCGCCCGATACGGCACCAGGTCCTTCTCCTGCAACTGCGCCAGCGGCGGCGTGCGCACCGCGCCGGTGTGCGAGTCGCCGGACCCGGAACCGTGGCCCGGGAAATGCTTCATGACCGCGCCGATCCCGGCGTCCTGCAGCGCCCGGATCTGCGCGTCCGCGTACTCCACCACCACGTCCGGATCATTCGAATAGGACCGGTCGCCGATCACGCTGTCGTCGGGCTGGCTGCTGACATCCACATCCGGGGCGAAATCCACGGTGATGCCCAGCGCCTTCATCTTTCGCGCCCGCACCAGACTGTCCTGGTAGTACTGCTCGGGCGAGATGCCGCTCGCCACGATCTCCCGCGCCGACGGCACCGTCCCGATGAGCGCGCCCAGTCGTGAGACCCGCCCGCCCTCTTCGTCGATGGTCACCATGAGCGGCGTGCGGGAAGCCTTGGTGACCTCGGTTATCTGCTGGTTGGCCAGCAATGCCCGATCGGTCCAGCCGCCGATGAAAATGCCGCCGATCTGCTCGGTCCGCACCACGTTCTCGGCATCGTCCGCGCCCGTGACACCGACGGTCAGCAACTGGGCCAGCTTCTGCCGCAGCGTGAACTGCGCCAGATAGCCGGCCTTGCAATCCTGTTGCGCCGGTTGGGTTGTGACGGGTGCCGTCGTGCTGCCCGGGTCGGTGCTGCTCGACGCCGAGCCCTGCGACGGTCCGCTACTACTCCCCGAGCAAGCGGTCAGCACGACCGCGGTGACTGCGAGCACTATCCCCGGAACAATGCGCATGCACCGACGGTAGCCGCTTACCGCTGCGGTAGCTCGTGGTGCCCGCCGAACGCCTTCCGCATGGCCGACAGCGCCTTGTCCGCGTACAGCGATTCGCCGCGTGAGGAGAAGCGCTGGAACAGGGCCGCGGACAGCACCGGCGCGGGCACGCCCTCGTCGATGGCGGCGTCCAGGGTCCAGCGGCCCTCACCGGAATCGGAGACGCGGCCGCCGAAGGAATCCAGGTTGGGATCGGCGTAGAGCGCCTCCGCGGTGAGGTCCAGCAACCACGAGGCCACCACCGACCCGCGCCGCCACACCTCCGTGACCTCCGGAATATCGATGTCGTAGCGGTAGAACTCGGGATTCTCCAGCGGTGTGACCTCGGCCGAATGCTCCTCGTCCTGCTGATTGCCCACATTGGCCTTGTGCAGGATGTTCATGCCCTCGGCGTAGGCGGCCATGGCCCCGTATTCGATGCCGTTGTGCACCATCTTCACGAAGTGCCCGGCGCCTGCGGGACCACAGTGCAGGTAGCCCTGTTCGGACTGCGCGGGTTCGCCGGTGCGGCCGGGCGTGCGGGGCGCGGCGTCGACGCCGGGTGCGATGGATTTCAGCAGCGGGTCGATGTGGGCGACCTGTGCGGCTTCGCCGCCGATCATCAGGCAGTAGCCGCGTTCCAGCCCCCACACGCCGCCGGAGGTGCCGATGTCGAGGTAGTGAATGCCCTTGGGCTGCAAGGTCTTCGCCCGTGCGATGTCCTCGTGGTAGCGGCTGTTGCCGCCGTCGATGATGATGTCGCCGGGCTCCAGCAGATCGGCGAGCTGGTCGATGACCGCCCCGGTGGCCCCGGCCGGAATCATGACCCACACCACCCGCGGTGCGTCGAGGGATGCCACGAACTTGGCCAGATCGGTGGTCCCGGAGAACTTGTCGCCGAGCTCGGCCGCGAGGTCGTCGATATTGGTCTGATGGCGTTCGTACCCGACCGCCGTGTGCCCGTCCCTGACGATGCGGCGCACGATGTTCGCGCCCATCCGACCGAGTCCGATCATTCCGAGCTGCATACTCATCTCCTCGAATCGTGTCGAGCTTCGGAAACCTCTCGCTTCATTGTCCCAGTCGAGGCTTACGGGAAATTTTTCCGGATCTGTGAAAGAGGTGTGTAACGCCGCGCCGGACCACCCGATAGACGGGGTGGCTCCGTGCTGTTGCCAGACCCCCGACCCGGCAACCGCACGGAGCTCTCTTCGTTCCCGGACGACCTGTTGCACAGAGTTTGCTGTCGGCCTGGGCATACTTCGGTTGTCGGTGCGGCCCACTATGGTGGGCGGTGGATTCGCGCCCTGTGAGTCCACGATCAGCCATTTGGGAGGATGGTTCGTGACCAGCGGAAGTCCCGGGCGTCACGCGCGTGAGCGTCAGCCGGATCGGAATTCGGCGCCTGCACAGCAGTTTCTGAACTCCACGGCGGCGCGTCGGGCGGGAATCGCCGCAGGTGTGCTGATGGCTGCGGGCGGGCTGGCTTTCGCGGCGGACTGGTCGCTATCGTCCGGGCATGTGCCGCGCGGAGTGCAGGTCGCCGGTATCGACATCGGCGGCCTGGAGCGGGCACAGGCGCAAACCCGTTTGGAAACCGAGCTGAATCAGCGTGTGGCACAACCGTTGACGGTGCAGATCGGTGATGTGCAGGCCACCCTGGTGCCGCGCGACGCGGGCCTGTCGGTGGACTGGGACGGCACCTGGGAGCGCATCGGCAGCCAGCCCGTGAACCCCCTCACCCGGCTGGCCTCCTTCTTCAGCACGCGAAATGTGGAGCCCGCGGCCGTCATTGCCGACTCCGCCATGACCGCCCAGCTGGACGCGCTGCGCGCGCACGACCGCCAACCCGTCGAGGGCGGAATCGTTTTCGAGGACGCGCGGCCGGTGGGCGTGTACCCGGTGCCCGGCCGGGTGCTGGACGTTCCGGCAGCTCGCACTGTGCTGTCCGAACATTGGGCCGACGGCTCGGTGCTGGAACTGCCCGCCGTGGAAACCCAGGCGCAGGTGACGCAGGCCGCCGTGGACCGCACCCTGCGCGAGGTGGCGCAGCCCGCCGTGCGCGCCGCGGTCACCTTCACCGGCAAGGGCGGCAATGGCGTGCTCGAGCCCGCGCAGATCGCCGCCGCGCTCACCTTCGCGCCCGACGGCCAAGGCGGACTTGCCGCTTCGTACAACAACGACGCGTTGATCGCCGCACTGAAACCCCAGCTGCACAGCACCGAGATCGAGCCGAAGGACGCCACCTTCAACGTGTCCGGCACTCGCGCCACCGTGGTGCCGTCGGTGGTGGGCGACACCATCAAGTGGGACAAGACCCTGGAAGGTCTTCCCGCCCTGCTGCTTTCACCCTCGGACAGATCGAAGACCGTCGTCTACGAACAGGTCAAGCCCAAACTGGTCACCGAGGACGCCGAAAAGCTCGGTGTCACACAGGTTGTCGGCTCGTTCACCACGAGTGGTTTCAGCGGTCCCTCCGGCGTGAACATCCGCACGGTCGCGCAGAAGGTGGACGGCGCGGTCGTCAAGCCCGGAGACACCTTCTCCCTCAACGATTTCACCGGCCCCCGCGGCGTCGAACAGGGCTACGTCGAATCCGGCATCATCAACAACGGCCGCCCCAGCACCGCGGTCGGCGGCGGCATCAGCCAGTTCGCCACCACCCTCTACAACGCCGCCTATTTCGCCGGCATGGAGGACGCGGGCCACACCGAGCACAGCTACTACATCTCCCGCTATCCGGCGGCGCGCGAGGCCACCGTCTTCGACGGCGCCATCGACCTGAAATTCCGCAACAACACCCCCTACGGCGTCTTCATCGAGACCGTCACCACCGGCTCCGACGTCACCGTCCGCCTGTGGAGCACCAAAACCGTAGAGGTCGAGTCGATCACCGGCGACCGCACCAAGCCCACCGACCCCAAGGAGATCACCCTCCCCAAGGGCAAGGAGTGCATAGCCTCCGAGGGCGCCCCCGGCTTCACCACCTCCGACACCCGCGTAATCCGAGACTCCAAGTCCGGCAAGGAAATCTCCCGCACCACCCGCACCGTCAAATACGACCCCATCCCGGTCGTCAAGTGCGAGTAGCCCTTTCCCGCCGCCCTGCCGGAAGTTCATCGACACCCCAGGACGCTGCCGCGACCCCGGCCGCGCACCCGCTCAGCGGCAGCGTCCACAGCAGCTGCTCATGCAGCCCCGGCAGATAGTCGAGCAGATACCCCCGGCTCAGCACCCACCCCGCGAACGCTGCGACCAGTACCGAACCCCATACCGATGCCCACACCGCTCCCCGCCCCGGCGTCAGCCCGGCCACCGCCAGCCCGGCCACACACGCACTCAACACCAGGTACGGCAGATAGACCTGGACGGCCGCCGCGAAGGACCCGCCCCCTTCGAGATCCCGCAGGGGATCCGCAGTCGGCCGAGTTGTCCACAGCCCCATCCCGATTCGTCCCCAGCCCGCCACCGCAATCCACGTCCCCGCAACCTGCAGTCCATAGGCAATTCCCCGGAAATACCCCACGCCCCAACGCTATCCACAGCCCGTGGACAGATCTTGGGACAACTGTGGAGATTTCGCGCAGACCCCCTCGCGCACCTCAGCCCCTGACCCCGAGCACCAACGCCACGATCACCGGCGCCACGAACAACACCGGATACGGAAGATCCGAGTACACCCGCGCCCGCATCACCACAACCACAGGTGGTCGCAACCCACCAGCAACCCCACCGCCCCAACAGTTTTCGCACTCCCCAGCCACGGCAGCCAAGACCGCGGCACCCCATAACGGTCCATATTCGCCAGAATCCAACCCGGCCTCAGAAAGTCCGCCGCAGCTCCCTCAACGCTATCCGCGCCTCGTACCGAGCACCATGACCGCAGCCTGGCCGGTTTGCCCACCCCTCCATACGAGTCCGGCCCCCGCACCGAAAAGGTGCGGGGGCCGGGAGATCTCAGAGAGTTCGCTCTAGCCTCAGAAGGCGGCTTCGTCGAGCTCCATGATGTCGTTGTCCAGGTTGGACAGCACGGTGCGGACCGAGGTCAGCTCCGGCAGGATGTTGCGGGCGAAGAACTGCGCGGTGGCGATCTTGCCCTGGTAGAAGGGCTCGGTGGAGCCGTTGTCGAGGGCCTTGATGGCGACCTCGGCCTGCTGCAGCAGCTGCCAGCCGATGAGCAGGTCGCCGACGGCCATCAGGAAGCGGACCGAACCCAGGCCGACCTTGTAGAGCTCCTTCGGGTCCTGCTGGGCGCCCATGAGGTGCCCGGTCAGGGTGGCGGCCATGGCCTGCACGTCCTCGAGGGCGGTGGCGAGCAGCTTGCGCTCGGCCTTGAGGCGGCCGTTGCCACCCTCGCGCTCGATGAACTTCTGCACCTGGCCGGCCACGTGGGCCAGCGCCACGCCGCGGTCGCGGGCGATCTTGCGGAAGAAGAAGTCCTGCGCCTGGATGGCGGTGGTGCCCTCGTACAGCGAGTCGATCTTGGCGTCGCGGATGTACTGCTCGATCGGGTAGTCCTGCAGGAAGCCGGAGCCACCGAAGGTCTGCAGCGATTCGGTCAGGTACTGGTAGGCGCGCTCGGAGCCGACACCCTTGACGATCGGCAGCAGCAGATCGTTGACGCGGTGCGCCAGGTCGTGGTCCGCACCCGAAACCAGCTGCGCCACATCGTCGTTCTGGTGCGCGGCGGTGTACAGGTAGATGGCGCGCAGGCCCTCGGCGTACGCCTTCTGGGTGGCCAGCGAGCGACGCACGTCCGGGTGGTGGGTGATGGTCACGCGCGGCGCGGCCTTGTCGGTCATCTGGGTCAGGTCGGCGCCCTGCACGCGGATCTTGGCGTACTCCAGCGCGTTCAGGTAACCGGTCGACAGGGTGGCGATGGCCTTGGTGCCCACCATCATTCGAGCGTTCTCGATGACGTCGAACATCTGCGCGATACCGTTGTGCACCTCGCCGACCAGCCAGCCCTTGGCGGGCACGCCGTGGCCGCCGAAGGTGACCTCACAGGTGGCCGAAACCTTGATGCCCATCTTGTGCTCGACATTGGTGACGAAGACACCGTTGCGCTCACCGAGGGTCTCGGTCTCGAAGTCGAAGTGGTACTTCGGCACGTAGAACAGCGACAGGCCCTTGGTGCCCGGTCCGGCGCCCTCGGGGCGGGCCAGCACCAGGTGCATGATGTTCTCGAACAGGTCGTCGGAGTCACCGGAGGTGATGAAGCGCTTGACGCCCTCGATGTGCCAGGAGCCGTCTTCCTGCTGAACCGCCTTGGTGCGGCCGGCGCCGACGTCGGAGCCCGCGTCGGGCTCGGTCAGCACCATGGTGGCGCCCCAGTTGCGCTCGGCGATGATCTGAGCCCACTTCTTCTGCTCATCGGTGCCGTTGTTGTAGAAGACCTGCGCGAAACCGGCGCCGGCGGCGTACATCTGGGCCGGCGGGTTGGCGCCGAGGATCATTTCGCCCAGCGCCCAGCCGATGACGGAGGGGGCGCCCAGGCCGCCGAGCTCCTCGCGCACCGGAACCTTGGACCAGCCGGCGTCCTCGAGAGCCTTGTAGCTCTTCTTGAAGGAGGCGGGGAGGGTGACGGTGTGGGTCTCGGGGTCGAAGGTCGGCGGGTTGCGGTCGCCGTCTTCGAAGGAGTCCGCGAGCGGGCCCTCGGCGAGGCGACGCACCTCGGAGAGCATTTCCTTCACGGTCTCGGTGTCGAGATCGCCGTAGGCGCCGCTGTCGAGCAGGCTGCCCAGGCCGAGGACCTCGAAGAGGTTGAACTCGAGGTCGCGAACGTTGGCCTTGTAGTGACCCATGGTCGTACTCACTCTCCATTGAGGATGGGTGCGGTTCGGTGTGTCCCGTTCCCGCCCGTCAGGTCTCCACCGTGTAGACACCGTAAAGCAGTGCTACTGGCGGGTAACTTATGCGCCATGTTACCGAGCGGTAGGGGCTCCGCCAAGGCGATCTCGGCCGAATGTGATCGAAAGCACGCGGGTTGCCCGCAGGTCGCAGACCCCTTGCGCCCAAGGGGATCCCGAAGCCGCAGCTAGCGCCCGTCCTCACCGGGCGGGAGCTGCGGCGATGAGGATTCGGCGACCGCGCGAACGACTCGGCGACGGCGCTGGTTACCGTTCGCTATGCGCATCGACACGAGTGCCGGTCCGGCTGAGGTGGAGATCGACCGGCCGGGGAAAAAGAAGCCGAAGTTCCTGCTCGTCCTGACGCACGGCTCCGGTGGCGGAGTCGATGCGAAAGACCTTCTCGCCGTGCGGGATTCCGCAGTCGAGCTGGGTGGTGCGGTGGCGCTGGTGACCCAGCCCTACCGGGTCGCGGGCCGCCGCGCCCCCGGCAAGGCCGACGTGCAGGACGCCGCCTGGCTGGAGATCATCGCCGCGCTGCGCCAAGAGTTCACCAAGACGCCTTTGATACAGGGCGGCCGCAGCAATGGCGCCCGCGTGGCCTGCCGGACCGCCCGCGAGGCCGGGGCGCGCGGCGTTCTCGCCCTCTCGTTCCCTCTGCATCCGCCCGGCAAGCCGGAGAAGTCGCGCCGCGAGGAACTCCTGGCTCCCGGCGACATCGAGGTGCTCGTGATCAACGGCTCCCGCGACCCGTTCGGCATCCCGGATGCCGCCGATGCCGCGGAAGTCCATGTCGTTCAGGGCCAGGCGCATTCCTACCGTGCGGGATTCGACGAAATCGCCGGCGCCGCGATGCCCTGGCTCTCCCGCTGGGCGGGCTTGGCCTGACGATCGGCCGCGAGCAGCAGCCCGACCGCGACCCAGGCGACCAGCCATGGCGCCGGTTCGGCGATCGCAGCGGCGACCGCGATCCAGAGCCCGACCGTCCAGGCGATGAACGGCGGCGGCACGATGCCGCGGTTGTCCATCCACAGCACGAGCGCGCCGACGAGGGCGAGCGGAACTCCGAAGCTGCCCACCGACATCCAGAACGCGCCGGTGCTCGAGTCCATCTCGGCAATGCTGTCGCTCACGGTCCACAGTTCGAAGCCGAACCATGCGCCGGCGTGGTGCGGGGCCGTGAGTGCGAGTCCGAGCGCGGTGTGCGCGGCTCCGAGGAAAACGAGGATGCGACCTGCCCACTTGACCATCGGAACTCCTAATACGGAACTGATAGTTTCGATACTTCTGGTTCCGTATAGTAGGGCCGTGCCGCAACCGAAACAAGCAGTCGGACGCCCCCGCGACAGTCAGGTGGATCACGCCATTGCCCGCGCCACCCGGGAGCTACTGGGCGAGCGCGGCTACGCGGGCCTCACCGTGGATGCGGTCGCGGCCCGCGCCGGCATCGGCAAGGCGGCCATCTACCGGCGGTTCGCGACCAAGCAGGAAATGATCTTCTCCGTCGTCATCCACGACATGCGGGAGGTCGCGCCGCCGGACACCGGTTCGCTGCGCACCGATCTCGCGGCGCTCACCGCGACGGTCGCCGGACAGCTCGCCAGCGCACCGACCGATGTGGTCAACGGGCTGCTCGCCGACATCTACGCCGATTCGGCTCTCGGGGAACGGTTCTCGGGCACCTTCCTGGCGCGGCAGCGCGAGGTGATCACCGAACTTCTCGAACGTGCCCGTGACCGTGGCGAATTGGCGGCGCTGCCGGACCCGATGACGGTGCACGCCCTCGTGCTCGGGCCGATCTTCGTGTGGCTGCAGGTGTTCCAGGGCGATCCGGAGCAACTGCCGGAACTTACTGCGACAGTTGCGAATTCGGTAGCGGCCACCCTGATGCCCGGATAAGCCCGGGCGCGGTTCACAACTGCGGGCCCAGGGCCGGCGGTTCGATGGGCGGATCGAGTGCGAGCGGCTGTGCGGGCGGAACGTCCGGCGCCGGCTTGTACGCGACCACCAGCGCGTCGATGGCATCGCGATCCTCGGTGGGCCGCTGCACCCGGCCCGCCACCCGGATGGTGAGTTCCTCGGCCGGTCCGAGATCGGCGAGGATGTCCTCGGGCGTGAAGGTGATCGCCGGATCCTGTTCGCCCCCATAACCTTCAGTGATATTGAGGGTGTCGTTGCCGAGCACCACGAGAGTGCCCTCCGGTGACAGCATTTCGGCCGCACGCAACAACAGCGCCCGCCGCTCCGCAGCCGGAATATGCACGTGCGCAAGGAGAATCAGTTCGTACGGCCCGGTGATTCCCGCACTCTCCAGCGCGGTGACATCCGCCCAGTGCCAGTGGATCCGCCCCCGCACCGACCGCGACAGCCGCGACGCCACCGTCCGCCCCTTGTCGATCCCGGTCTGCGAGTAGTCGACCGCGTCCACCTGCCACCCGTGCGTGGCCAGCCACAGCGCGTTGCGCCCCTCCCCGCACCCGAGGTCGAGCGCCCGCGGCAACTCCGGCCGCGGCTCCCCGATCCCGAACCCGCCGAGCGGCAACTTCCGCTCCAGCCCGAACACCTGCTCCACCACGGTGTCGCTCGGCGGTGCACCCCACACCAATTCGGTGCGTGAGTAGTGCTCGTCCCAAGCCGCGGCATCCATGCCCACGAGTGTATGAGCTCCCCGAAAACGCGAATCGGCCGCGAACACCGTTGTGTTCGCGGCCGAGGCCCCTGAGCGCCAGGAGTCGGAAGTCCGCGGTCCTCGAGCGCCAGGGGCGGAAGGCTGGAGCCCCGCTCCTGGGGGTTCGGGGGCGAAGCCCCTGAGAGCCCCTCTGAGAGTTAGAGAGTGGTCTTCATGAGGATCACGTTGTACTGGCTGTGCACGGTCGTGAGGAAGTACAGGTCACGCCCGGTCTGGTACGGGAAGATCGAGGGCGCGTAGGCCGTCGGCAGTTCACGCGTGTCGATCAGCACCGACGGCGCGCTCCACGGCCCTTCCGGGCTGGGTGCGGTGTACATGACGACCGAGTTCCACGGATCGGTGGTCAGCATGATGTATTGCCCGAGGTAGTCGTTCCACATGACCGACATCTCCGACACCCCGCCGCCGATGACCGGCGCGGCCGCGTTCACATCACCCTTGACCCACTTGTCGCCGTTCCAGTACTCGTACGCCCCGAGATCGGCGATGGCCTGCTCCGGCACACGCGCCACATACGCGGCATTGTTGCGTCCGGACGCGGTCCCGTACTCGTAGACGAACCCGCCCGCCTTGAGGAAGGCGTTCATCTGGAAGTTCCCGTTGGCGCCCTCGTCGGGCCGCCGGGTGGCCGGCAACTCCACCCAGTTCTCCCCGTTGTCGCCGGAGACGGCGAGCCCGGAGAAGTTGGTGGTCCACTGCCCGACGTCGTCCCAGGTCTTCACCGACATGAGGCTCATGTACTGGGTTCCGTCCACGGAGATGGCTGCGGTGGGAATCCGGCTGATCTCCAGGAATGGAATCTTGGGGCTGGGGATGAGGTCGCGCGCCTGCCCGAACACGTCGCGCACCACGCTGTCGAAGTAGATGCCGTTGGACGGGTCCTGGGTGTGTGACCGCACCAGAATGTTGGACCGCCACGCCCAGGTGCTGCCGACCAGCAGGTTGGGGAAGCCGAGGCCCGCGGTGTCACCGAAGGCGGTGAGCATTTCGCCGTGCCCGTTGTCCCACATGATGCCCAGGTCGGTGCCGAGCACGTTGTAGGTCTGGGTGTTGTTGGGGCTCTGCATGCCGGTCACCTGGAAGACGGCCTTGCTGCGCCCGGGGAGTTGGGGCAGGCCGTTGGTGCCGTTGAGCACGGGGATGGGGTTGATGGCGTTGGGGTTGGCCGAGGCTTGTGTGGTCACGGTGAGGAGCAAGGCCGAGGCTCCTGCGATTGCGGACAGCAGCAGGGAAGCGGACTTGTTCAACGCGTGGGCCCTCCGGTTCTCGCCGACTTAATGAGCGGACCACACGGTATGTGACGGGCCGCACAAAGTGTTCAGCTCGCTGGCAAAGTGTGAAAATGCTAACAGCGGAACCGGAACCGGTGGGGTTCCAAACCGGATTGTTTGCCGTGAATTGGCTTACTTTCCTGAATTGATACCACGATTCAGGGCCTGCCGGACGATCAGCGGCAGCTGTGTCGCCCGCTCCACGGCCAGGGTCCGCCGCACCGACGCCTGCCAGGTGCGATCGAACATTTTCTTGGCCGCGGCGACGGCCGGCGCGGGCCGCGCCACGATGCGATCGGCGAGCTTCTCGGCGGCCTCCCGCGGGTCCGCGGTGACTTCGGTCACCAGGCCGATCTTCTCGGCGTAGGCGGCGTCCACGGTGTCGGCGGTCATGGTCAGCAGCAGCGCCTTGTCGACGCCGACAAGGCGGGACAAAGTCGCTGCCCCGGTCATGTCCGGGATCAGCCCGTATTTGGCTTCCATCACCGAGAATTCGGCGTCCGGCGTGACGAACCGGAAGTCCGCGGCGAGCGCGAGTTGCAGGCCGCCGCCGAAGCAGTTGCCGTGCACGACGGCGATCACCGGCTGCGGCAGCCGCCGCCACGCCCAGCACGCCTCCTGGAAGACATTGGTGCCCTTCCACGGCAGCGGCACGAACGCCAGCGCCACGTCGAGCGGATTGCGCATGGCGCGGGCGATATCCAGGCCGCTGGAGAAGCTGGGCCCGTTGCCGGACAGGATGACCACGCGAATATCGCCGCGCTTGCCGATGATTCCGGCGACCTTCACCAGTTCGCGCAGCATGTCGATGGTCAGGCCGTTGTGCTTGTCCGGCCGGTCCAGGGTGACGTGGGCGCGGTCGCCGTCGAAGCTGAGGGTGACGTTGTTGTTGCTGCTCACTGCGTACTTCCTTGGGTTAACCCAGCTGGTCCAGCAGGAGCCGGGCGCAGCCGGCCGGGTCGTCGTAGTACGGCGTGTGGCCGCTGCCGTGCAGCGTGACATGCCGTGCGCCGGGCAGTACCGCGCGGGCGCGGCGGGCCTGGGTGGCGTATGTGAGCAGAATGTCACGGTTGCCCCAGGCGATGGTGACCGGGATGGTTTCGACGGCGGTGCGGTCGGGGAGCCGGAAGTCGGTGAAGGAGGCCAGGGCGGCGTCGAATCCGCGGGCGCTCATGAGCCCTTCGGCGGTGGCGATGGCGACCTCTCGGCTGATGTCCCAGGGCTTGCCGAACACCAGGCCGGTGAAGGCGGTGCGGCCCGCGGTGGTGCCCAGGATGCCGGCGCTCAGATTCGGGCCGAGCACGCGCACAAGGTCTTTGGCGCGGGCCAGTGCCTGCTGGCACCAGATGCGGCCGGGCGTGTCCCAGAATCCGATGGGGGAGTAGGCGGTGACCGAGCGGGCGAGGCCGCGCGCGGCCAGGTCGAGCACGATGCCGCCGCCCATGGAATTGCCTGCCAGATGCGGGTTTTCGACGCCTTCGGCGGCGAAGAAGTCGACCAGTGCGTCGGCGAGGGTGGAAACCGTTGTGTGCGTGAGCGGTTCGCTGCCGCCGAAACCGGGTAGGTCCACGGCGATGACATCGAAGGATTCGGCGAGCGCGGGAATGACGGGTTCCCACACCTGCCACAGGCTGCCGACGCCGTGCACGAGTACGAGCGGCTCGCCGCTCCCGGTGCGGTGGTGGTTCAACTTCGTCACGCGGCTGAACCTATCAGCGGTTGACATGCCGCCAACAGGGCAATTCGGCCAACCCGGACGCCCACCTCGGAAGTAGGATAAAAGGTATGGCTACCAGGAAGGTGACCTTGTCGCTCGACGCGGCGGCCTGGTCCTATGCCGAACAAGCCGCGGCCCGCGCGGGCATGTCACCCTCGGCGTGGATATCCCGCGCCGCTCGGCGCGAAGCCATTCGCACCGGCTGCGGCCCGATGCCCGATCAGACCGCGTCCGCCGCGACGGAAGAGGCGGAGCTGGCCGCCGCCGAGGAGGAGCTGCGTGCGCAAGGGTGAAGTCTGGCTCTACCACCCGCACGGCGACGCCCCCCGGCTTCGCAACATCATTCTCATCAGCAGTGACGGCATCAACGAGTCGCCGCGCCCGTGGCTGATCGCCGCCGAGGTGCTCGACGACGATCCGCAAGACATTCTGGCCGTGTCGATTCCGGGTCACGGCTGGATTCACGCCGGCAATCTGGGCCGCATCTATCGCGGCTGGCTGGCGCGGCATGTCGGCACGGTGGACATCGAGACGGCGGAGCGGATCGACACCGCGCTGCGCGCTGCCATGGATCTGTGAGATCGTCTCTGCGGCACAACCCGTCTGACCGCCGAGAATAGAGGAACCAGTGAGGATTTCCCTGATCGCCGCCGCGCTCGTCGCGCTCCCGCTGCTGACCGCCTGTGGTGGTGGTGACGACGCTCCGGCAGTCACCGCGGCCGAGATCTCCAAGGCCCTGCAGGACGGCGGCCTGAAGGACACCAAGCTGGCCGATTGCGCCGCGAAAATCTATGTGGACGAAGGCATTTCGCAGGACGGCCTGCGCCTGATGATCAAGAACGACGGCCGGACCGCCTCCGCCACCGACCCGGAGGCCCTCGGCATGACCAAGGACGATTCGGAGAAGGCGAAGAGCGCCACCAACCGCATCGTCGGCGAGTGCCTCAAGTAGCTGTTAGGCAATTTGCAAGCGCGGCCCTCCACTCTGTTGTACGAGACGGCGATCATCCCGTCGCCCAACGGATTCGAGGATTGCGATGAGGAAAACCCTGATAGCGGCAGCCCTGGCGATGCTGCCGCTGCTGGCCGCGTGCGGCAGTAGCGACCAGTCCACCGCCCCGTCGACTTCGGCCGCCGCGGCAACCTCGGTGGCAGCGACGACCACCGCGGGCACCACCTCCGCGGCTCCCACCACCACGGTCAAGACCGGCACGTCCACCACCACGGTCTCCGGCGCCCCGCTCACGGCGGCCGAGATCTCGAAAGCCTTGCAGGACAAGGGCAGTCTCGACGCCAAGACCGCCAACTGCATCGCCGAGATCTACATCGACGAGGGCATCTCCCAGCCCGGCCTCCGCAAAATCCTGGAGAGCGACTCCACCACCGGCACCCTCAACGTCTCCGACCTGGGCCTGACCACCTCGGACATCCCCAAGGCCGTGAAGGCCACCGCCCGCGTCGTCTCCGAATGCAACTGACGGTCCGGCCGCGCGACACGAAAAAGGCCCTCCACCAGATTTGCTGGTCGGAGGGCCTTTCTGCTGGAGCCGGTGACGGGAATCGAACCCGCAATTCGACCTTGGGAAGGTAGCGTGTTGCCACTACACCACACCGGCAGTGCGCTAGGCGCGTCCGCGACTCTATCAGACGCCGGGCGGGCGGGCGCAAATATTTCGGGGGTGCGGGGGAGGGGGTTGTCGACGTGTCGGGGCGGCGCGCCGAAGATCGGCGGGGTTGTTTCGCTGAAGTAGGAAGTTCCTCTTACGGGCGGTCGTAGACTGTCGGGCAGGGTCGAAAACCCGTCCACCACAGGGATTTTGGATGCGCTGAACATTTGCTGGCGCGGGTTCGGTGCTTCCTGCTCGGGGGTCGAGGAGGACTTATGACCGCTGTGCCCGCCAAGGACGTTCCGCAACTGAAGGCTGTGCGGCCGTATCCACGCAGGATGGGGCCCAAGGGTTCCTTCTTCTGGAAGGCCGTCACCACCACCGATCCCAAGGTGCTCGGGATCATGTACATGTTCACGGCCATTACATTCTTCCTGATCGGCGGCCTGATGGCGCTACTGATGCGGGTGGAGCTGGCGCGGCCGGGATTGCAGGTGCTCTCACCGGAGCAGTTCAATCAGCTGTTCACCATGCACGGGACGATCATGTTGCTGTTCTATGCGACACCGATCGTCTTCGGATTTGCCAATGCGGTGCTGCCTCTGCAGATCGGGGCTCCGGATGTGGCGTTTCCCCGGTTGAATGCCCTTAGTTACTGGCTCTATCTGTTCGGGGCCAGCATGGCCACGGCCGGATTCCTCACCCCGGGCGGCGCGGCCGACTTCGGGTGGACGGCCTACACGCCGCTGGCCGACGGCATGCACTCACCCGGCGTCGGCGGGGACCTGTGGATCATGGGCCTGGCGGTGTCCGGCCTCGGCACCATCCTCAGCGGCGTCAACTTCATCACCACCATCGTGTGCCTGCGCGCACCCGGCATGACGCTGTTCCGCATGCCCATCTTCACCTGGAACATCCTGGTGACGAGTGTGCTTGTGCTGCTTGCCTTCCCGATTCTCACCGCGGCCCTGCTGGTGCTGGAGATCCAGCGGCGCATGGGCGGGCACGTGTTCGACTCGGCCAATGGCGGGGCCATCGCCTGGCAGCATCTGTTCTGGTTCTTCGGGCATCCCGAGGTGTACATCATCGCGCTGCCGTTCTTCGGCATCGTCACCGAGATCTTCCCGGTGTTCAGCCGGAAACCGGTGTTCGGGTACACCACGCTGGTGTACGCGACGCTGTCCATCGGGGCGCTGTCGATGGCGGTGTGGGCACATCACATGTACGCGACGGGAGCCGTTCTGCTGCCGTTCTTCTCGATCATGACGTTCTTGATCGCCGTGCCGACGGGGGTGAAATTCTTCAACTGGATCGGCACCATGTGGCGCGGGCAGCTCACCTTCGAGACGCCCATGCTGTGGTCCATCGGATTCCTGATCACGTTCCTGTTCGGCGGCCTGTCCGGCGTCGTGCTGGCCTCCCCGCCGCTCGACTTCCACGTGTCTGACTCGTATTTCGTTGTGGCGCATTTCCATTACGTGCTGTTCGGCACCATCGTGTTCGCGACCTTCGCGGGCATCTACTTCTGGTTCCCGAAGATGACCGGCCGGCTATTGGACGAGCGGCTGGGCAAACTGCACTTCTGGACCACGTTCGTCGGCTTCCACACCACATTTCTGGTGCAGCACTGGCTCGGAAACGAGGGGTTCCCGAGGCGGTACGCGGATTATCTGCCGCAGGACGGGTTCACGGCCCTGAACACCATCTCGACCGTCGGTTCCTTCGTGCTCGGATTCTCGATGATCACGTTCGTCTGGAACGTCTTCAAGAGCTACCGCTACGGCGAAGTCGTCACCGTCGACGACCCCTGGGGCTACGGCAACTCGCTGGAATGGGCCACCGGCTGCCCGCCACCCAGGCACAACTTCTACGAACTCCCGCGCATCCGCTCCGAACGCCCGGCCTTCGAACTGCACTACCCGCACATGATCGACCGCATGCGCACCGAAGCCGAAGTGGGCTGGGGAGGCCGGAGAAAGAAGGCAATCGAAAAGGAATCCGCCCCGAAGCAATAACGCAAAAACCGCGACCGAGGGGGCCGCGGCCCGCCCGGAGCGAAGCGGAGGGCAAAATGGCACAGTGCTGCTTTCCGATCGTGACATCCGTGCGGAGATCGCCGCTGGGCGTCTCGCGCTCGAGCCCTTCGACGAGAAGCTGGTCCAGCCGTCGAGTATCGATGTGCGGTTGGACAGCCTGTTCCGGGTTTTCAACAACACCCGGTACACCCATATCGACCCGGCGCAGCGTCAGGACGAACTGACTTCGCTGGTCGAGCCCAAGGAGGGCGAGCCGTTCGTCCTGCATCCGGGCGAGTTCGTGCTCGGCTCGACCCTCGAGGTGTGCACGCTGCCCGACGATCTGGCGGGCCGGCTCGAGGGCAAGTCGAGTCTGGGTCGTCTCGGCCTGCTCACCCACTCCACCGCCGGTTTCATCGATCCGGGCTTCAGCGGCCACATCACCCTGGAGCTGTCGAATGTGGCGAATCTGCCCATCACGCTGTGGCCGGGCATGAAGATCGGTCAGCTCTGCGTCTTCCGTCTGACGAGCCCGGCCGAGCACCCGTACGGCAGCGCCGCCGCCGGTTCCAAGTATCAGGGCCAGCGCGGTCCTACTCCGTCGCGGGCGTACCTGAACTTTCCACTCGAGGTCTGAAGTGGGCGCGCGAACCGCGCGGCGCCCACAGCATGACGAAGACGAGCAGTGACAGCACCCAGCCGAAAACCAGTGCCGCGCGCACACCTTCGCTGGGCCACAGCGCCCACACCACGAATCGTCCGCCGAACTGGCAGACGAGCAGCACGGTGATGGTGATGCGGGCCCAGTTGCGCCCGCGCAGGATCGGCGGGATCAGTGCCGCGTAGATCGGTGCGCCGAGCAGGTGGTAGACGGTGCCGACATTCCAGCTGAACGGTGAGGTCAGCAGGACGATGATGTGATTGATCGCGTGAATGCCTATGCCCAGCGCGGCAATTCGCACGGTGACCGGTATGCCCGACATGAGATCCCTCTCGCCGATCGCGCTACATGTCGATCGCAATCGTGCGCTTCGGGTGTGGATTCGTACAGCCCACAAATGTGGCGTGAATGTGTCGCCCGATCAGTGAATCCCCGGGTGTACGGAACCCGTGTCAGGCCGTAAGGTGACCCCGACAGGTACAGTGACCCCACCCGTTGGGACGCGACACCCGCCGATTGCACCAGGCAAGTGCTCGCTCCCATGTGTCGGGGAGTGTGGAATCGAGATGGGCTGCAGATGAGTTCGGTATTGGGAGTTTCGGTGGGGGCGGGCGCGGTTCGCGTCGCACGTCCACACGCCGGGAATTCCGCCGAGCCGCGCCCGGCCGGATTCCACACCGCGCCGGACGCATTCGACGTGCAGGGCATTCCGGTCGAGGAGCGCCGCGCGGAGGAGCTGGTCGCGGATGCGATCGGCGCCGTGCTGGCCGCCGATCCGCAGATCGCGGCGACCGCCATCGCGTATCGGGACGAACAGCACGCCCGCGGTATTCGCGCCGAACTCGCGCGCCGCCAGTTCACCAATTACGAGCTGGTGCCGGATGTGATCGCGGCGCTGGAGTTCCTCGAAAACGCCGGTGAGCTCCAGGGTTTCGGCACCGTCGCCCTCTACGATCTGGGCGCTTCGGGCCTTTCGGTCACCGTTGTGGATACCGGTTCCCGTCAGATCTGCGCCAGCGAACGCACCAGCGACATCAGCGGCGACTACCTCGACTCCCTCATCCGCGAACAGCAGATCGCCTCCGGCCGCATCGCGCACCCCGCGGATCCGGCGGGCCTGGCGGCCCTGGACGCCCTGTGCCGCACCGCGAAAGAACAGCTCTCCACCAGCAGCGCGGTAGCGCTGCCCTCCCCCGAGGGCCTGGTCCTGCTCTCCCAGGAGAACTTCGAGGCCCTCATCATGCTGGCCGTCGAGTCCTCCGCCCGCATGACCCGAGACGTCATCCTGCGCTCCGAACAACCGGTGCAGGCCGTGGCCCTGATCGGCGGCTGCGCCCAAATCCCCCTGGTGGCAAGGGTTCTCCGCCGCTGGCTCGGCGTCCCCGTCATTGTCGCCGCCGCCCCCGACACGGTCGCCGCCCGCGGCGCGGTCATGCTGGCCCGTCCCGCCCACCAGCGCCCGGCCCCCGCGCCCTTCCCGTCGACCTTCCACGACGACCACCCCGCCCAGGTTCGCCCCGACCCGGAACCCGCCTGGCTCGGAAACCACTCCGACCCCGACAAACCCAACCGCCGCCGCGAAATCAGCGTCGCCGGCGTAGCGGTAGGCGCCCTCGTGGTCGTGGCCGCCATCGGCACCACTCTCGGCTGGGGCCCCCAAGTCCTGGAACACGATTCCCAGAGCAAGGACGTCGCGACCACCACGGCAGTCCCCACCACCACCTCGGCGGCTCCCGCCCCCACCACCGAGGCCCCCACCACCACGGACCCCACCAACGACGCCCTGGCGGTACCGCAACCTCGCTACCAGACGACCACCACCGAGGCCCCACCCACGCAGGGCCCCAACACGATCACCGTGATCCCCGGCCTCCCGCCAATCGTGGTGCCCACCATTCCGCCGCTCTTCCCAGCCGCTCCGGCTCCGTGATCTGAAAGTCTGAACTATTCAGACTTCTCAGGGGCTTCGCCCCCGAACCCCCTTACGAGAGTTGGGCGAGGCCAAGTGGTGTCCCGAGCTTCCGCTATACGGGTGGGATTACCGGGCGCAGCCCTATGGGGGCCGGGGGCTAGCCCCCGCTTTCGCCTTTGGGGGTTCGGGGGCGAAGCCCCTGAGAGTTACGAGAGTTGTCCAACCCGCCGAGTCCGCCCCGTCGACTGCCAGGAGGGGCGGACTCGGTGGGTCCCGGCGTACGGGACGCCGGGGCGAGGGCCGGCTGCGTTTCAGCCCTCGCTTTCGATTCCCACCGCCAGAGCTGTCGTGATGAGCGACGACAGGGGTGGGAGTTTGAGATCTCGGGTGGGTGGGACGACCCAGTAGCAACCTTCGCGCGTCCAGCGGCCGAGGCCGGTGGGGAGCATGACGGCGCTGCCGATGGCGGGTATGCCGATGTCGAGGCGGTTGAGTTCCTCCATGATCTGGTCGCCGGGGCGGCTGTCGGGGTCGACGAGGAAGCTCCAGCGGATCTGCCGGGCGAGGGCGGGCGCGGGCGTCTGCTGGTGTTGCATTGCGTCGCGGACCTTTTCGGCGCGTGCCACCGGTAGATGGACGACGCCGATTTGCCCGGTTACCGGGAGCATGACGAACCCGCCGCGTTCGGCTACCGGCAGGCCGAACTCGTGCCGGTAGAAGGACACCCAGTCCTCCACCGTCCGAAGCTTGTCCGCGTTCAACATCCGACTCCTTGCACTCCCGAAAATGACGGGGAGCCTCCCGATTTCAAGGGTCGCGCCTGCGGGGGCAGTGTGAAAACGCCCGCGCGCCCGCCTTGCGCTGCCCTTCCGCTGCCTTTACTACCGGCGCGTACAACTCTGATACCGACTGATACCAGCTGTGTTTCGGCTGTGGCCGCAGTCACGCAGCGCTCGTACCCTGGACATCGGAGTTCGTTCGGAAGGGATGACATCGTGGTCCGGCAGTGGTCAGGTAAAGAGGCCCGTGCCCTCCGCGATGCCAAAAGGATGAGTATCCGGGAGTTCGCAGCACATTTGGGTGTGCACGAGCGCTTGGTCTCGAAGTGGGAAGCCGGTGGGATCCGGGTGCATCCGCGCCCCATCAATCAGGCCGCCCTCGACACCTCCCTCGCCAGGTCCGACGATGTTGTGCGGGCACGGTTCGCGGCCTTGATCGACCAACCCCTGATCGACCGCCCCGCCGTACCCGGTTTCGATGTGCACCACAACGGTGCCTTTCAGGGCAAAACCTTTGAGCGGCAAGACCGTCCGGTGCAAGCCAGTTATTCCAGCGACGCGGAACTGCTGGCACTCGTCGACACGGGTGCAATGAGAGGCGATGCGTTAGCGGCGATTTCGGAGAGGGATCTGATCATGGCGGCTGCCCATGAAGCAAGTGAGCATGCCGGGCGGGCGGAGAGCACCAATGTGGGAGCGACCACGTTGGAGCAGCTCGACGCCGATGTCATGCGTATTGCGAACGATTACGTGCATGTGCCCCCGGTGCCCATGATGGTGGAGATGCTGCGGGTGCGGCGTCGTGTGTACCGGTTGCTCGAGGGTCATCAGCGCCCGGCCGATACGTCGCATTTGTACCTACTCGCCGGAACCTTGTCCGGACTGCTCGCCAATGCCAGCACCGATCTCGGGTATTTCGATGCGGCGGGCGAACAGGGCAGGGCCGCTTGGGCTTACGCGGAACTGTGCGGGCACAACGGATTACGTGCGTGGACGCGGGGCATGCAGGCGCTCATCGAATACTGGTCGGAACGTCCACGCCGCGCGGTGCTCCTCGCCCAGAGCGGGCAGCAGTACGCGGAGTCGGCGACCGCGCGGGTGCGACTACTCAATATCGAGGCCCGTATCTGGTCGCGCCTGGGTAGTACGCAGGACACCGAACGCTGCATCCGTGCCGCGGACGAGGCGCGCAGCGGCGACGTCAGCGACACCCTGCACGACGAGGTCGGCGGCGTCTTCGGTTTCAAGGAACCGAAGAGCCAGTACTACGCGGGCGCCACCTACATCCATCTCGGTCAGGCCGAGCCGGCGCTGGAGGCGACGACCCGCGCCATCGACCTGTACGCCAACGGCCCGACCGAGCAGCGCTCGTACGGTGCCGAGGCATTGGCCCGCGTGGACAGTGCCGCCGCGCACCTGATCAACGGCAGCCTGGACGGTGCCGCCGAAGCGTTGCAGCCGGTGCTGCAGCTGGACGAGGACAAGCGCATCGCCCAGCTGGAGGAGCGCCTCACGGGCCTGCGTCAGCGCCTCACCGGTCCGGAGTTCCGCGATGCCGCCGAGGGCCGCCACCTGGACGAAAGGATCGAGGAGTTCTGCGGAGCGACGGCCGCCAAGAGCCTGTTACCTCCTGATACAGCGCGGTAGCAGTTGGGGGCCCGAGGGACAAACCAGGTGGTGCACGAGCCGGCATGCGGGCGGATGGCACCATTGGTCGGGTGAGCCCTTCCAGTCACCTACCGCATCGGCCCCCGCGCACCCTGGAGCAGTCGACCAAGCTTCAGAACGTTCTCTATGAGATCCGGGGGCCGGTACACGCACATGCGGCACGGCTGGAATCCGAAGGTCATCGCATTCTCAAGCTGAATATCGGCAATCCCGCGCCGTTCGGTTTCGAGGCCCCGGACGTGATCATGCGCGACATGATCGCCGCGCTGCCGTACGCGCAGGGCTACTCGGAGTCGAAGGGCATCCTGCCCGCGCGGCGTTCCATCGTGACCCGCTACGAGTTGGTCCCGGGTTTCCCGCAGTTCGATGTGGACGACGTGTACCTGGGCAACGGCGTGTCCGAGCTGATCACCATCACCATGCAGGCGCTGCTGGACAATGGCGACGAGGTGTTGATCCCCGCGCCGGACTATCCGCTGTGGACCGCCATGACCTCGCTGGCCGGCGGCACCCCGGTGCACTACCTGTGCGACGAGTCCAATGGCTGGCAGCCGGACATCGCGGACATGGAATCGAAGATCACCGACAAGACCAAGGCCATTGTCGTGATCAACCCGAACAATCCGACGGGCGCGGTGTATTCGGCGGAGGTGCTGCAGCAGGTCGTGGACCTGGCGCGCAAGCATCAGCTGCTGCTGCTCGCGGACGAGATCTACGACAAGATCCTCTACGACGACGCCAAGCATGTCTCGCTGGCGACGCTGGCCCCGGATCTGTTGTGCCTCACCTTCAATGGGCTGTCGAAGGCGTACCGGGTGGCGGGTTACCGCTCCGGCTGGCTGGTGATCACCGGCCCGAAGGATCATGCGGAAGGGTTCATCGAGGGCATCGATCTGCTCGCCTCGACCCGCCTGTGCCCGAATGTGCCTGCGCAGCATGCGATTCAGGTGGCGTTGGGCGGGCATCAGTCGATCGAGGATCTGGTGCTGCCGGGTGGCCGGCTGCTGGAGCAGCGGGATGTGGCCTGGGAGAAGCTGAATACGATTCCGGGCGTCTCGTGTGTGAAGCCGAAGGGCGCGCTGTACGCGTTTCCGCGTTTGGACCCGGAAGTGCATGAGATCCACGATGATTCGAAGCTGGTGCTGGATCTGCTGCTGCAGGAGAAGATCCTGATGGTGCAGGGCACGGGGTTCAACTGGCCGCATCATGATCATCTGCGGATCGTGACGCTGCCGTGGGCGCGGGATCTGTCGGTCGCGATCGAGCGATTCGGCAACTTCCTGTCGAGCTATCGGCAGTGACGCACACCACCTTCGGGGCCCGATCGGCATGCTGGTCGCTTGACCAGCTGCTTTCCGGGGATTCGGTTCAAAAACAAACCGCTGGTACGAAAAAGTTGGGTTTTTAGAGACTTAGCTAGCGCAAAGAACCGACTTTTGTGTACAGTGGTCCTCGGCACTTCAAGTGCCCCGGCTGGACCGCCTACCCCCCCTGGGCCGTCCAGCCCTGGGTCGGCCCGGCATACCCCCCCTGTGCCGCCGGCCCCCGGGCGGCGGAGACATCCCCCTGCTCTCCGCCGCCCCCTCCCAGGGATTCTGTGCTTTTCCCAGGGGCTCTGCCCCCGGACCCCCGGAATCGGGGGCGCTGCCCCCGGCCCCCGTTACGGGGTGTTTGTATTTTCAGAATTCTGCTGAAATGCCTCGTGAAACGCGTTGTCGCCCTTGTGCGCGACAGAGAATCGTTTTCGTTTAGGCTGCCTCGGGTGAGCGATCACCATCACCACCATCATGATCATTCGGGGCCGATAGCCATCAGCGCTACGGCCGCCCGTGTCGTCATCGGGCTGCTCGCCGTCATCGGTGTCGCCGTGCTGGTCGGGCTGGTGTGGTTGTGGCCCAGCAAGCAATCGATCGACATTCCGCTACCCATGCAGAACGCGACCGGCGGCGCCTGGCAGACCGAAGCCGGCACCGTGATCTCGCAGGATCTGGGACCGTGTGGAAGTGCTTCGCAGGGCCGGGTTTTCGCGGATCAGCCGCAGGCGCCGCCGACCAAGGCGTACGAGTGCACGCGCAGCATCATCAGCATCGACTCCGGACCGCACGAGGGCAGCAAGACGCTGTTCGAGATCGCCCCGGGGCCGGGTCAGCCCGAATTGCATGTGGGCGACCACATTCGGATCGTGCGGCAGGTCGATCCCACCGGGCAGGCCATGTACGGCTTCGACGATTTCGCGCGCGGGCTGCCGTTGACCATCATCGCCATCGTGTTCGCGGTGGTGATCATCGCGGTGGCGCGCTGGCGCGGCCTGCGCGCGCTGATCGGCCTGATCTTCGCGTTCGGCGTGCTCGTGGTGTTCATGCTGCCCGCGCTGCTCGACGGAAAACCGGCCATCCCAGTGGCATTGGTGGCGGGTGCGCTGATCCTCTACGCCGTGCTGTACCTGGCGCACGGGGTGAATCTGCGAACCAGTTCGGCACTGCTGGGCACGCTGGCCTCGATGGTGCTGGCGGCCGTGCTGTCCTGGGTGACCCTCGAAATGACGCACCTGACGGGTCTGTCGGAAGAGCAGAACACCACTGTCGCAACGTATCTCCAGCATGTGAGCATTACCGGGCTGCTGCTGGCGGGCTTCATCATCGGTTCGCTCGGTGTGCTCAACGATGTCACCATCACCCAGGCGTCGGCCGCGTTCGAGCTGGCGGCGCTGGATGAAAAAGCTACGCGCCGAGGCATTTTCGCGGCGGCCATGCGGGTCGGTCGCGACCACATCGCCAGCACCGTCTACACCCTGGTGCTCGCCTACGCCGGTGGCGCGCTGCCGCTGCTGCTGCTGTTCAGCGTGGCGAATCGGCCGATCCGGGATGTGCTCGTCGGTGATGCGGTGGGCATCGAGATCGCGCGGTCCGCGGTCGGCGGCATCTGCCTCGCGCTGTCCGTACCGCTGACGACTGCCATCGCCGTCATGCTGGCCCGGCCATTCGGCAGCAAACCCGCAGCGGCCAAGCGGGCGGCGGGTTCCTCCCGTGCGGCGCGTTCCGGCGCGATCGTGGGTGGCGCTCGTGCGAGCGGCCCGCGCCCGAAAGCCGGTGGACCCAATGCACCGCGCACCGGTGAAACCGCGCGGGTGCCGAGGGCTTCCGGATCGCGAACGGGGGAGGCCCCGCGCGTGCCGTCCGCACCGGAGGTCGCCGGTACCGGTGAGCGGCCTCGATCCGCGGAAGGGCCGGGCGACTCGGGGCAGACGCCCGGAACCGGTGAAGCACAGCACTTTCCGCACACCAGTCGATACCGCACCGGCGAATTCCCCTCCGTCTCCGCACCTTCCGGCTCGCGAGATCCGCAGTACGGGGACGAGGCGACGACGACCGGTTCGTGGGATGCGTTCTCGGACCCGGCTCCGGCCTGGGACGACGACGCCACCCCGCCGACCGGCATGCCGATCGTGCCGCCGGACGACAACCCGCCGGATGCGCCGCGGCACGGTCGACACTCCCGGCCCTGACACGCTGTGCTGATCGGAATCCGCTGGTGAATGGATGATTCCGAGTACGGTGACCGCACGTCCTCGGTTTGCTGTGGGATAGCAGCAACCCCGTCATCCCGGCATGCTCGTGGCCGGGATCCACGCTGTTGGTGCTGGCCGGGCGACGACGGATTCCGGCCGAGCCCGCCGGAATGACGAGTGCCAAGGAGCGTTGTCCGGATGCTGCTCAGGAGAATCAAGACGCTGTTGCTCGCCGGACTGTCCGGCGCACTGGCTGTGACCGTTGCCGTTCCCGGTACGGCAGCGGCGGATGGGCTGCCGGTGGTCTACGGGATGGGGCCGTTCGTCAATGCCATCCTGACGGCTACCGCACCCTACGACCCGCCGGGCGGCAACGACTGGACCTGCAGACCTGGCCCGGAGCGTCCACTGCCGGTGGTGCTGGTGACCGGTCTGTCGGGCAATGGCGAGAACAGCTGGCAGACGATCTCTCCGCTGTTGAAGAACGAGGGCTACTGCGTCTTCGCCCTCACCTACGGAACCTATCCGGGTGACAGCGGATGGTGGGCGGGCGTGGGTGGGCGGACGCCCATCATGGATTCGAGTGCCGAGCTCGCCCGGTATGTCGATCAGGTGCTGGCCGTGACGGGTGCGCCGAAGGTGAAGCTGCTGACCTGGTCGGCGGGGGCGGTGGTCGGTGCCGCCTATATCCAGTTCCTCGGTGGTGATCGGACCGTCGACGCCCAGGTGTCGCTGGCCCCCATGTGGAAGGGCACCCAGGTTGCGCAGAGCACCACGAACAGTGCCAATTCGCTGGGCATCTACAACAGCGTGTACGCCGCGATGAATCCGCCGTGCGGGGCCTGCGTCGATGTGCTCACCGGCTCGGCGTTCATCGACAGGCTGACGGCCAGCGGTGTCTATTCGGACGAGGTGCGCTACTACTCGGTTCTCACCGAAGTGGACGGGCAGGTGGTGCCGTTCACCAATGGCTGGGTGGACGCCCCGAATGCGACGAATGTGGTTCTGCAGCATGGATGTCCGCAGAATCTGACCGGTCATCTGATGCTGTCCAGCGATCCGCGGTCGGTGAACCTGGCAGTGCAGGGGCTGGATCCGGACCAGCCGCGTTCCATCCCCTGCGCGCCCAACTCGGGTCCGGCGGGAATCTAACGCTGCGTCACAGCCGTTCCCACAGCGCCGGTGTGGCGGGTGGCGTCCAGTTCGGGTCGTGGACGGTGTGCGCCTGACGGCAGCGGTAGCGGCTGCCCTGATAGGTCACGACATCGCCGATTGCGTACTGCGCCTGTACCTTCCACTCACCGGCGGGTGCGGGCCGGGTCGTCGTGGTGACCGGTGGGGGTGTGGTGGTGACCGGCGGTTCGGTGGTCGGCGGCGTGGTGGTGTGCTGATGTGTGGTCGTCGCGGGTGGGTTCGTGGTGGGCGGGTTCGTGGTGGTCGCCGGGGGAGTGGTCGGGCCGCCGTCCCCGCTGATGTTCAGATCGAGGCAGGAATAGAACGCGTTGGCCGTATCCCCGATATTCCAGATGGCCAGCAACTTCTGCCGCCCGGTGAATCCCCCGAGATCGATTGTGTGCGAGGCGGATTGCGAAGGCGGTTGATTGTTCCCCTCCACCATCCCGACCCGCGTGCCCCCGATGTAGTACTCCCAGTTCTGCGTCCGATGCTGCGCGGTGAACTTCCAGCTGAATGTCACTGTGCGCCCGACGTTCTGGACTCGCCAGCCCTTGCTGTCGTCATCGAGTTCCGCGAACCGCCCGACCCCGCCGCTGCAGCTGCGTAGTCCCTTGGGTCCCTCCACGCTCTGCGGCTCGTACTTGATCTCCCCGCAGGCCACGAGCCCCTGCGCGCATTGCGCCTGCCTGCTCGCCGGACTGTCCACATATCCGTGCGCGCGGGCATCTCCCGGCATGAGCACCGCGAGTGCGGTGAGCACTCCGGTCGCGGCCCCGACAGTGCACAGTCTTCTGCTAGCTACCAC